>CAVZZP010000002.1:1135000-1716202 GCA_963779765.1 uncultured Alphaproteobacteria bacterium
TCCCCATCAGCGCGAGGGCAAGCTGCCCCTTCGACAGCCCGATGGTTTCCTTGATGACGGGGATCAGTGCCAGCCATCCGCCAATGGCGAAGGGCTGAAGCACGAAGATTGCCATGATGAGAAGTGTCGCCCGCGGCGCGTCCTGCCTGTCCATCCGCCGGAGATTAGGCGACGGGTTGGCCGGGGGAAGTCACATTATGCGACGGCGCGTTTCACAGGACGCGGCAGCCGCATCGCAAGAAGCGCGAGAACTATACCGAGGTACACCAAAGGCTCGATCTGGAAACCCTTCACCAGCATGACGAAGTGTACCGCCCCCAAGGCGGCGCAGGCGTAGGTCAATTGGTGCAGCCGCTTCCATCGCTTCGGTCCAAGCTTGCGGATCGACAGGTTGTTCGACGTGACGGCGACCGGGATCATCAGCACGAACGCGAGCATGCCGATGGTGATGTAGGGGCGCTTAAGGATGTCCGCCCATATCTGCGAAAGGATCTGCACGTCGAGGATCAGCCAGACGGCCAGGTGGCACGAGACGAGCCAGAACGTCACCAACCCGAGCGCACGCCTGAACTTGACGAGACTGACCCCAGTGACATCCCTCAGCGGCGTTACGGCCAGCACGACGATCAGAAGCTGCAGAGCCCTCTCGCCCAGGGCATGCTCCATAGCCTTGACGGGATCGACCCCGAGCCCCCCGGTAAGGCCCAGATAGAGATACCAGCAAGGCACCAGAGCGCCCGCGACATAAATCGGCCAGACCGGGACACGCTTGAGCTGGAGGTTGATGCGCTGCGCTGCGGTCATCAGTAGTTCTCGGCGAGGTCCATGCCATCGTACAGAGACGCCACCTCGGCCTCGTAGCCGTTGAACATCAGCGTCTCCTGTCGGCGCGCGAAAAGCCCTCCGCCGATGCGCCGTTCGGTCGCCTGGCTCCACCTAGGGTGATCGACAAGCGGATTGACGTTGGAGAAAAAGCCGTACTCGCGGGCATTCGAAAGGTTCCAGCTTGTTTCGGGCACCTCTTCCACAAGGCTGATCCGAACGATCGACTTGATGGACTTGAAGCCATATTTCCATGGCACGACCAGCCGCAGCGGCGCGCCGTTCTGGTTCGGCAGCGGTTCGTCGTAAAGCCCCGTCGCCATGATCGTCAGCGGATGCATCGCCTCGTCCAGCCGCAGACCTTCCCGGTAGGGCCAGTCGAGCACTGGATAGCGGACGCCCTCCATGACGTCGGGAATAACGGCAGTTTCAAACGAGACGTACTTCGCCTCGGGCATCACGCCGACCTTGTTCAGAAGGTCCGCAAGTTCGAAACCCGCCCAGGGCACGACCATCGACCATGCCTCGACACAACGGAAGCGATAGATGCGCTCTTCGATCGTCATGCCGTCGAGAAGCTGCGCCATCGTGTAGTCGCCCGGAGCATCCACAAGACCGTCGATTTTCACCGTCCAGAAGTCCGTCACCATGTCTCCCGAGTTCCGGGCCGGATCTTCCTTGCCCGTGCCGAACTCATAGAAGTTGTTGTAGCTCGTGATGTCGTCCCAGCTGTTCGGCTCGAGGTCCTGACCGTAGTCGGTCTTGACCGCCCCAAGCTTCGCGAGCGCCGGACCTGCAGCCAGCCCCAAGGCTGCGGCGCCAGCGCCTGCCATGATCTGCCGGCGTGTCCGCCACATCTCCTTCGGGGTCACGTCCGCCCGGGTGAGGTCGCTGATGTACCGGTGTGCCATGCTGTCTCCTCGCAAGCTGTTCCTGCAAAGATGCGCCGGGCCTTCCCCTCGGGCAATCCGTCTCACGCCATAGTCATGCAAAGCGTTGCGACTGAAACATGACGCGGGATCACACCGTATCACGCCTTTGTCAGTGGCGTTGCCAGAAGACGGCGGCTTAGCGCGCGGTTCCGATCCTTCAAGGCGCGATCAGCCCGGAATACTCCTGATCCAGCAGCGTGAGACGCCCGTAGTAGCCCCGATGTCACACAGACATCTTCGCAATACGCACAGAGGAGACGCATATGCACCGCACTCTCATCGCACTGGCGGCCACCACCGCTCTCGCGGCACCGGCCTTCGCTCAGGACAAGGACATCGTTGACACGGCCGTCGACGCCGGAAGTTTCACGACTCTCGTCGCCGCCGTTGAGGCCGCCGGCCTTGTCGAGACGCTGAAGGGCGAAGGCCCGTTCACCGTGTTCGCGCCGACGGACGAGGCCTTCGCGGCCCTTCCCGAAGGGACTGTCGAGAACCTGCTGCTGCCCGAGAACAAGGATCAGCTCGTCGCGATCCTGACCTACCACGTCGTTCCGGGCAACGTGATGTCCACCGATCTGACCGACGACATGACAGCCACGACCGTGCAGGGGTCGGATGTGACGATCGATCTCGACAACGGCGTTATGGTCCAGGACGCGACCGTCGTGACGCCGGACATCGCGGCGTCGAACGGCGTGATCCACGTCATCGACAAGGTGATCATGCCCGCTAACTGATACTGCGGTCGTGTTCTCACGAGAAAGGGCGGGGATCTTCCCCGCCCTTTTCCTTTTGAGGAACTCAAGTGGGCTGTTCAGCAGAAACTCCCTTGGCAGAACCATCCCGGCGACATCGTCGCCCCGTGTGCAAAATAAAGCCACAGGCGCTCGCCCGACCGTGTCGTCACGCGCCAGTAGTCCCGGATACCGCTCCGCCAATCCGGATCGTCCAGCCACCATTCCGGCGCGATCCTCTCGGGACCGAGGGCTACTCGCGTCTCGAGCGTCCGCCCTCGCCACCGGAACGATGCGGGAAGATCGGGACTTTCGTCTGCCTGAACGATTTCGGGCCGCCACATCTCCAGCGGACGCGGCGCGCGCGGCCTTGGCCACAAACCCGAAGGTTCTGACCACGCTGCCGCAAGCAGGATCGAGGTCTTCTCGGGGATATGGCTGTCGGCCGGATGAAGTCGGGTGATCGTCTCCAATCCTACCCGCGCTCCGATGCGCCCGAGAAGGTCGTCCATCTCGACTCCGCCCGACCGACGCTCGGCTCCATCGGCTGCTGCCTCCAGATGCCCCCGGTGCTGGTGGGCGTGCACCGGTTCGGTCGAAGCGGCGACGAGGCGGATCATGTCGATCCCGAAGCCTGCATCGATCTCGTCGAGTTTCATCGTCAGAAGCGGCCGAATCCGGTCCGTCTCGAATGAAGGCCGCGCCAGGCCCACTTCGACCCACTCCATGCTCTGGTCGGCGCGATGACATTCCAGACGGATCCGTCGCGCGCCCTGTCCTGCGTTTCGAAGCCTGTTGCTGAGAACGGGCAGCATTCGCTCGAGGGCCGCCCGCAGGTCGTCGGCCAGACCGATTGGCTCGGGCAAGGTCAGGCGGACGGCGAAATGCGCAGGAGGGCGTGCCGGCCCTATCGGCTCGGGCTCCACCCCAAGAGCCTGGTCGAGACGACGTACGAGTTCACGTCCAAAGCGACGCGCCAGCGCCGCACGGGGTTGGCCGGCCAGCTCTTCGATGCGCCGCAGACCCAGGCGGTTCAGCATCGCGGCCAGATCTCCGTCAATTCGCAGTGCCAGGACGGGCAACGGCGCCAGCGCTGTGCGGGTCTGTCCAGGCAGGGCGATCGGTCCCGCCCTGTTGCCAGACGCAAGCGCTCCAGGGGCGGCATCGCCCCGCTCCCAATGACGTCGCTTGGCGGCGCGCGATCGCGTCGCCCTCGCCTCTTGCGCGATATCATCTCCTGATCTTGCGGCGCCGCTCTCGCCGTCCGAGAACCGCGCCAGCGCCCAGGCCGCGCCGACCGTGTCGGCGATTCCCATGCGGACGGTCAGCCCAAGGGCAGCGCAATCGCCGGCGATCTCGTTCATCAAGGCCTCCTCGCCCCCGAAGAGATGCGCGCAGCCGGTCAGGTCAACGACAAGCCCCTCGGGCGGTTCTTCCGAAACCCACGGACTGTACTGCCCGGCCCACCTGCGCAGCACCGCAAGGAAATCCGCCTCCTGCCTCGGGTTTGCGATCCGGGTCTGCAGCTCGGGGCACATGGCACGCGCGTCCCGCAAGGGCTGGCCGCGCAACAGCCCCGCCGCCTGAGCCTCGCCCGAAAGCGAGGTCAGCACCTGGGTGTTCCCGACCTCGTCCGAGACCGCAAAGGGGCCGGGCGGCAGGCCACGCGCCTCGCGCAGCCAGCGTTCGGCCGCAAGGCGGGGGAACCACAGAGAAAGGATACGTCTCTGGGACATCGGAGCAGCGGGCAGCTATGTTCCTGTTTCGTTCCAACCTAACCACCCCTGCGCGCGCTGTCGAGAGAAAGGAGGCAATAGCGTTTTGATGGACTGCTAACGCAAATCGGCGCCACTCCGCACAGAAGCCCGCCAGCCGCAGGCCGAAAGCCGCGCTCGGCGGCGAACCGCACGAATTCGACGACGTCCCGGACTGGTCAAGCGACTAGAGATGCCTCAAGTCGAACCCGTGCGACGGGTCCGGAAGGTTCGAAAAATCCCCCTCCCCGGCCTTCCGGGCCCCGAGCACCTTCAGCCGCAGAACACCCTGAGGATCGTACCGCTCTTCGCGCCAAACACGACGTTCGTCCTGTCGGGAAGATATTCCTGCGTCACTACGTCAGTGTCGGAATAGACCCGGAATTTCGGCCCAGTCGGGAAAGTGGTCGCCGCGACGGGCTGGCCGACGTAAGGACGGTAGTCGGGCGCATCGCACAGCTCGACGCCCCCAAGGCTGCCAAGGGGATCGTTCGCTCCGCCACCCGCGCCCGGAAGGTTTCCACCGCCGCTGGAGAAACCTCCGTCAACACCGGGACCGTTGTCGTAGGCCGGAGCGCCGGTGCAGGCGGTTAAAAGCAGGGCGAAGAAGAGGCCGGTAACGGCATGTCGGGTCATCTGGGGTATCCTCGAACGGGTCGTGTTGATTTCGCCTTTCCGGTCGCGCAGGGTCAAGCGGAGTCCAGTGACCGCACGGAAATGCGAACGAATGCGCGTAACCCATGATGCACGGCGCCGACATCCCAAGCGACGAGAGATGCTTCTTGGCTGATCTAACGCTTCGCCCGGCAAGGCCAAGTGACCGCGACGCGATCTGGTCGATGCTCGAGCCTGTGTTCCGCGCGGGCGACACTTATGCCATCGACCGCGACATTACGCGCGACGAGGCGCTGGCCTACTGGATGTCCGAATACGCCTTCGTCGCCGAGGCGGACGGCACTGCCCTCGGCACCTACTACGTCCGCCGTAATCAGAAGGGCGGCGGAAGCCATGTCTGCAACTGCGGCTACATCACCGCGCGACACGCCGAAGGTCGAGGCGTTGCACGGGCGATGCTCGCGCATTCGCTTGACGAGGCCCGGCGGATCGGCTTCGAAGCGATGCAGTTCAACTTCGTTCTCGCCTCCAACACACGCGCCGTCGATACTTGGACCAGGGCGGGTTTCCAAACGATCGGACGCATCCCCCGCGCCTTCCGAACACCCGAGGGCGAGAGGGTCGACGCCCTCATCCTCCACCGCTTTCTCTGAAGTTACGCATCCTCAATGCACTCTTGCCATTCCGGAGCCGAGACCCGACATTCCCCACAACCCGAAACAACGAGCGGAGCCAGCCCCGATGGCCAATGACGACAAGAAAAAGAACGACGACAAGCCCGAGCTCGGCGGCAAGGCAGCGGATCTGTTCTTCAAGTCCAGAAACGTCCTCATCACAGGCGAGATCAACGACAAGCTGGCTCACAAGATCACCACACAGCTTATCGCTCTGTCCGAGGATTCCGACGCGCCGATCAACCTTTTCATCTCATCGCCCGGCGGCCACGTCGAATCCGGCGACATGGTCCACGACATGATCCAGTTCATCAAGCCGACGGTCCGCACCGTTGGTTCGGGCTGGGTCGCATCGGCAGGCGCTTTGATCTTCGTGGGCGCCAAGAAAGAGAACCGCTTCTGCCTGCCGAACACGCGCTTCCTCCTCCACGAACCCCGTGGCGGCATCGGCGGCACCGCCTCCGACATGTGGATTCAGGCCGAGCAGATTCGCATCATGCGTGAGCGTTTCCACAAGATCTTCGCCGAAGCGACCGGTCAAACGGCCGAGAAGATTGCCAATGATACCGAACGCGATTTCTGGCTGAACACCGACGAGGCGATCGCCTACGGCCTTCTGGGCAAGGTCATCCGCACCGCCGCCGAACTGCCCAAGTAATGGCCGATCGCGACCGCCCCCTCTACGCCGTCCTCATCGACGCGGACAACATCCCGGCCAGGTTTGCGGGCGCGATTCTGAAGGAGATCACCTCCTTCGGAGAGCCCGCGCTGCGCCGGGTGTACGGGGACTGGTCGTCCGGGCGCCTGAACAACTGGACGAAGGCCGTGCGCGATCTCGGCCTAGTCGCTCACCAGGAAACTGCGAATACAGTGGGCAAGAACGCGTCCGACATCGGTCTCGTGATCGATGCGATGGACATTCTTCACACCGGGCGCTTCGACGGAATCGTTCTGGTCTCTTCGGACAGCGACTTTACCGCGCTCGCCAACCGCGCCCGCGAGCAGGGGATCGACGTCATTGGCATCGGCGAAGCGAAGGCGCCCGAAAGCCTGCGCAACGTCTGCAACCGTTTCATCCTGCTCGAGAACATCATCGATGAGCCGGCACCGGTCGAAAAGGGTACCACTGCTCCTGTGTCGACAAAGCAGAATCCGACACAGGCCATCCCGCTGATCCTGAAAGCGATGGACAAGATCAACGCCGACGACGAGTGGTACGCGCTCGGCCAACTCGGCCAATACGTCACGCGCGACAACCCCGACTTCGACCCACGCACGTATGGCAAGCGCAAACTGTCGGATCTGGTCGAAGGGCTAGCCCGCTTCGAGACGCGGAAGATCGGCAACCAGCTCCACGTCCGAAGGGTGGACTGACGGCGACGCGTCTTTTCCCGGTGACGCGTCGCGGAAATGGGATGACGATGAGCCTTGCGGATGGATACGGAAACATCCTGACAACCCAGTCGGAGAACGCGCGCGATCACTATGAGTTTGCGGTCGGCCTTTTTCTCGGCGCGAACCACGAAGGGCTCGCCGCGTTCTCGAACTGTGTCGCTGCCGACCCGCAATTCGCCCTGGGCCACGTTGGTCTGGCGAGGGCGCTGATGTCGGCGGGTCGCACGTCCGACGCCAAGGACGCACTCAAGAACGGCCCGGTCTCTGGCCTTCAACGTCACGAGCCGCGAACGCGACCATATCGCAGCGACCGAACTTGTCTTCTCGGGCCAGTCCGCGAAGGCGTTGCACGCGATCCGCGCTCATCTTTCCGATCATCCCCGAGATGTACTTCTGGCCCAGATGTGCGCCAGCGTCTTCGGCCTCATCGCCTTTTCCGGAGAGATGGGACATGAAGCGTCGCTGCTGGCCTTCACAGAGTCCCTGCTGCCTCACTATGGCGAGGACTGGTGGATGATGGCCACTCACGCGGTCTCGCTCTGCGAGACGGGTCAGATCGACGCGTCGGAAGCTTTGATGGCAAGGTCACTCGCTCTGAACCCGCGCAATGCAAACGGTGCGCATTTCAGGTCGCACGCGCTTTACGAGTGGGGCGAGACGACAGCGGGGCGGCAGTACCTGACGGAGTGGGTCGAAGGCTACGACGATCGCAGCGTTCTTCACGGTCACCTCAACTGGCATCTCGCCCTCTGGGCCCTCCATGACGGGGACGAGGCGGCCATGTGGGCAATCTTCGACGAAGCCGTAGGTCCAGGTGTCTCCAAAGGACTGCCCATCAACATCCTGACCGATACCGCCTCGATCCTTCACCGCGCCGAGATTGCAGGCTACGTCGTCGATCCTTCGCGATGGAGGGTGGCAAGCGAATATGCTGCGCAGTATTTTCCGAACCCCGGTCAGAGCTTCGCCGACCTCCACGCCGCCATCGCACACGCGATGTCCGGCGAGGGTGACCGCCTCGCACGCCTCTCCGAAAGCTGCACGGGCTATGCGGGCGACCTCGTGGCGCCCGTCTCGCAGGCTTTCGCTCACATCGCTCGAGGCCGGTGGAATGACGCTCTCGACACACTGGTTCCGGTCCTGCCCGAGGCAGAGCGTTTCGGGGGCAGCCGCGCGCAGCGAGACCTGGTCGAATTGGCTTACGTCAACGTCCTGATGAAACTCGGTCTGATCGAAGAGGCGCGCCGGACTCTCAAGACGCGCCGCCCTATCCTGGCCGATGCTCCGCCCGTCACAGGGCTCAACTAGCTCTCAGACGTCTTGCCCGCGCGCCGCCACGCCGTACTTGCAGAGGAACATGTCGACGGCGCTCAGCACCACGCGGTCGATCTCGTCGTCCGTCGGACGCTCGCGTAAACCCAGAACCATAGGCAAATGAAGGCCAGCCTTGCAAAGCTCGGCAAACTGGTCCGCGGCAAGGTCGAGATCGTCGATCCGCAACGTGCCGGCCTCTACGCCCTTGCGCAGGAAATCCTTGAGGATCTCTCGCACCTGCGCAGGACCGGAAGCATAGAACTCGCGTCCGATTTCGGGAAAACGTTGGCTTTCGCCGACCACGATGCGGTGAACCTGAAGACCTACATCCGACACGAAGAACCGCACCATTCGGCCCGCGGCGTCGGCAAGCCCTTCGGCAAAATCGCCGCTGCAGCAGATCCGTGCAGCGGCGTCCTCGGATTGCGCCTGGCATTCGCACTTGGCTACCTCGAGAAACAGCAACCGCTTGTCGGGGAAATAACTGTAAAGCGTCGCCTTCGAAACGCCCGCCTCGCGGACGATGTCGTCGACGCTGGCGCCTTCGAACCCATCACGTAAGAAAACCGTCCGCGCGCCGTCCAGGACCTGGTCCCACTTGCGGCCCTGCTTCAACGTGGTGTCGGGAGCGTTCATGGCGTCCTCATTCTGCCTTCCCGAAATATAAACTGTCCGGTTCAGTTTTTACAAGTTCCGCACACGGAGGCGTCATCGCACTCTTGCTCATCGCTGCAGCTTCTCTACATTGGAACCATTCTAAAGAAAGTCGTCGACATGATCCCGGGCATTGCCAGCCGCCGCCGCTTCGCCGACCTCTCCGAGCAGGAAGTGCTGGCCCTCGCCATTTCTTCCGAGGAGGATGATTCACGGATTTACCGCACCTACGCCGAACGCCTCCGCGCTGAATTTCCGGCCTCGGCGGCGATCTTCGACGGCATGGCGGTCGAAGAAGATACCCACCGCCAGCGGCTGATCGATCTGCACCGCAAGCGGTTCGGCGAGACGATTCCTCTCATCCGCCGCGAGCACGTCTCGGGTTACTACGCCCGCCGGCCCGTCTGGCTGATCGAAAACCTCGGCATCGAGCGCATCCGCGAAGAAGCCGAGACCATGGAGCGCGACGCCGAGAATTTTTATCGCGCGGCTGCCGCGCGGACGTCCGATGCCGAAACGCGCAAGCTTCTGGGTGACTTGGCCGCTGCCGAGGCGGGCCATTCCGCCAAGGCGGACGCGTTGGTGGAATCCCACCTCGACTCGGGCGCCCGAGAAGATGAAGGCCGCGCGGCGCATCGTCAGTTCGTCCTGACCTGGGTGCAGCCAGGACTTGCGGGCCTTATGGATGGATCGGTCTCGACCCTTGCGCCGATCTTCGCAACCGCTTTCGCCACACAGAACCCTTGGACGACGTTTCTTGTCGGCCTCGCGGCGTCCATCGGTGCCGGCATATCAATGGGCTTCACCGAGGCTGCCTCGGACGATGGCCAGATCTCAGGACGGGGCTCGCCGTTCAAGCGTGGCATCGCGTCGGGAGTGATGACCACCGTAGGCGGTCTCGGCCACGCACTGCCCTATCTTATCCCGCACTTTTGGACCGCGACCACCATCGCCCTGATCGTCGTCTTCATCGAACTCTGGGCCATAGCGTGGATCCAGAACCGCTATATGGAGACGCCATTCTTCCGCGCCGCCTTCCAGGTGGTCCTGGGCGGGGCGCTTGGTGTTGGCGGCCGGCATTCTAATCGGGTCCGGATGATCACTCCACGACAACTCGGCCGAAGGCTTCCTTCGGAGGTACGGCCTGGTTGCGGACGTAGATCTCGTAGACGCCCGTTCGCATCGGATGGAAGCTGAACCGCGCCGAACCAGCGTCGTCGCATTCGATGGCGCGGAAACTCAGGCCCTGCGTGTAGAACTCGATATCGACGCCGCCGACGGACAGCACCCGGATGTGCGAGTCCTCGAGAAGCTTGGTCGCCTCGAAATGCAGGCCGGTCTCGGACGTCAGCTCTTCGGGGCAGACGACGTTGAAGCGATAATAGCCGCCTTGCGCCAAGGTGAATTCCTCAGGCGAGAGCACAGGGGTGCCGTCCTCGCCTTGGGTGATCTCCATGAAGACGTCCTCGGGCGCACCCGATCCGACCCGGCCCGGTTCCTGCTGCGCCGTCGCAGCGGATGCCGCCAGACAGAGGACCGCAGCCGCCGTTCTGGATTTGAAAGCCATGCGTAATCTCCTCCATTTGCCAGCTCGAACTGTCCGGCTCCCTCTGTCCGCTGACAATTGGGACCAAAGTGGCGGCAGACGGAGGGCCTGCCGGCGCACATAATCTGGGCATGAGACATTTACTTTCGGTCGCATACCTGGTCTTCGCCCTCCCTGCGTTTGCAGCCGAGACGGGGGCGGTTGAACGTCTTCTTTCCGAGAACCAGTGTCGCGACTGCGATCTGCGTGAAGCCGATCTCGCAGGGGCGAACCTGAAGGATGCCTATCTGACCTACGCCGTCTTCGACGGAGCCGATCTGACCGGCGCGGACATGAGCGACACCTTCATGCCCTTCGTGCGGTTCGAAGGGGCAGACATGACCGGCATCACTTTTGACGGAGCCAACGCCCGGCAGGCCATCCTGTCCGGCGCAACGTTGCGCGGCGCTTCGATGAAGGCGGCTGCCCTGCCGCAAGCCACCCTGACCGACGCGGACCTGACCAACGCGGACTTGACCTCCGCGGTGCTGTCTGGCGCCAACCTAAGTCGCGCCGACCTGACAGGAGCGGTTCTGCGTGGGGTTGATCTGTCTGGCGCGGTGTTGACGGAAGCAGACTTGACGGACGCCGATCTGACAGACGCTGTGATGCGCGCCGCCGGTCTGAAGGACGTGATGTTCTGCCGGACCATCATGCCAGATGGTGCGACCCGCAGCGACGGCTGCCCTTGAGCCTCAGCCGACAGGAGCCTCGCGGTCGTAGGCCTCGATGATCTTCGCCACCAGCGGGTGACGCACCACGTCTTTCGCCGTGAAGTAATTGAAGGAAATCCGCTCGATCCCTTGCAACAGCCTTTCCGCATCGGACAGGCCCGAGGTCACGCCGCGAGGCAGGTCGACCTGTGTACGGTCGCCGGTAATGACCATTCGACTGCCTTCGCCAAGACGGGTCAGGAACATCTTCATCTGCATCTGCGTCGCGTTCTGCGCTTCGTCGAGGACGACGAAGGCATTGGACAGCGTGCGCCCCCGCATGAAGGCAAGAGGCGCAATCTCGATCCGCTTCTCCTCGATCAGCTTCTGAAGCTGCTTGCCGGGCAGGAAATCGTTCAGCGCGTCGTAAAGGGGCTGCATGTATGGGTCGATCTTGTCCTTCATATCGCCCGGCAGGAAGCCGAGGCGCTCGCCGGCCTCGACGGCGGGGCGAGACAGAACGATGCGGTCGACGTGGCCGCCCATGAACATGTTCACGCCTACAGCCACGGCGAGGTAGGTCTTGCCGGTGCCGGCGGGGCCGATACCGAAGGCCATCTCGTTGGCGAACAGCTCGCGAACGTAGGATTTCTGCGCCTCGGTCCGGGGTTCAACGGTCTTCTTGCGTGTCTTGATCTCGACCCGACCGCCCTTGAAGAGCTCCATCTGACCCGCAGGTTCGGCGTCAGGCGCAACGCGCGCGCCACCCATTCGGATCTCGGCGTCAATGTCCCCGGACGTCAGCTCGCGTCCCGCTTCCAGACGTTCGTACAGGGCCTGGAGAACCTCGGCCGCGCGTCCGATAGCTCCGGCCTCGCCGAAGACTGCAAGCTGGTTTCCCTGATGGACGATCTGAACCGACAGCGCCTCCTCGATCTGGACGAGGTTGCGATTAAACTCACCGAAGAGCTCGATCAACAGCCGGTTATCTGGGAATTCAAGCCGCGTCTCGAGGACGTCGGCTGGCGTGGCGGGGACGTGCGGGGTCAGGACGCCTATGACCAAATATCGGATCTCCAAGTCGATGCCTTTGTGTCCCAATGCTGCATATGCAAGCAGGGGTCTGCAAGGATATCTCGGTCATGCCTGTGAAAGTTCCACGACATGTTGCGAGTATCCGCCCGCATAACTGGGCATGTCATGCGAAGATCGCCTAGAAACGAGGCTAGTACTGCGCCACTTCCCGCGAGCCCAACTCGACCTCTGCGCGATCCGAGAACGCGACGACACTTCCCCCGATCAGGGCCATGACGGCCAAGCTCAATCCCACCAGGCCGCCGAGCAGCACCGTCCAGTCGATGGTCACGTTTCCGTCTTCGGATCGGGCAAAGATCCCGACAGCTTCCGCAGCGTTCGCGATAAGCCGGTTTACCATAGAAATTCTCCCATATCCGGGCCGTCCCGTCGTCTAGGGAAATGATGCACGGATGAAGCGCCAATAAGGCCCCTCGACGGTCAATCTGTGTCGCCGGTTTCCGAGCGCGTCCAAATCTCGCCTTTGAGTGAGTTACTGTCCGATGCCACGATACGCACCGGCAGGATGTCGCCGCGTTCGACGCCTGTCGTCTGCACATGAACTGCATGAAGATATTCGGACTTTCCGACCATTTGCCCTGCCATTCGCCCGGGCTTCTCGAAGAGAACGCGCACTGTCCGTCCGACCATGGCGTCCTGTGCTGCCCTTTGCTGACGTCCGATCAGCGCCTGAAGCGTCTGCAACCTCTCGTCCTTGACGTTTTCTGCCACTTGAGTGCGCTCCGCGGCAGGTGTTCCGGGACGTGACGAATACTTGAAGGTGTACGCCTGCCCGTAGCCGACGCTCTCGACCAGGGCGAGCGTGTCGGCAAAATCGGCATCCGTCTCGTCCGGAAATCCCACGATGAAATCTCCCGACAACATCATGTCCGGTCGCGCCCCCCGGATCCGGTCTATCAGCCGGAGGTAGTCGTCGGCCGTGTGTTTACGGTTCATCGACTTCAGGACACGGTCTGACCCCGACTGGACGGGAAGGTGGAGGTAGGGCATGAGCTTCTCGACCTCGGCATGGGCCGCGATCAAGGCGTCGTCCATATCGTTCGGATGGCTGGTAGTGTAGCGGATGCGGTGCAGCCCGTTGATCCGGGCCAAGTCGTGTATGAGACCCGCCAAGCCTGCCTCGTGGCCGTGATAGGCGTTCACGTTCTGGCCGAGGAGCGTGATCTCCCGCACGCCTCGTTCGACCAGGTCCCTCGCCTCGGAGATTACCCGGTCCGCCGCCCGCGAGACTTCCGCGCCCCGGGTATAAGGCACGACGCAGAAGGCGCAGAACTTGTCGCAGCCCTCCTGCACTGTGAGAAAGGCCGTCGGCCCGCGTGGCGATTTCGGCCGCGCGCTCAGACGATCGAACTTGTCGTCCTCGGGGAAGTCGGTGTCGAGCGCCTTGGCCCCTTGCCCGGCGCGAGCCTCTAACTCTGGGAGCCGGTGATAGCTTTGCGGTCCCACGACGAGGTCGACGAGGGGCTGTCGCGCCATGATCTCGGCGCCCTCGGCTTGCGCCACGCAACCCGCGACGCCGATCTTCAGCCCGGGCTTGGCCTCCTTCAGCGGGCGCAGGCGGCCAAGTTCCGAATAAACTTTCTCGGCAGCCTTCTCGCGGATATGGCAAGTGTTCAGAAGGATCATGTCCGCGTCGGCAGCGATGTCTGTCGGGACATAGCCTTGACCAGCAAGCGCTTCGGCCATGCGTTCGCTGTCGTAGACGTTCATCTGGCAGCCGTAGGTCTTGATGAACAGCTTCTTCGGCTCGGACATGGAGACCCCTTTCCGTCAGGCCAAGCGTCCTACACGCCGCCCGGCTTCTTGCCAAGGGCGGCGACCGCATGACACAAAGTCGGCGCGACGGGACAAGCGGTGGTGATGGGGGGAAAGATGCGCTTTTCGGGCCTCGACGCCCTGATGAGAGATGACGCCGTTCAGAAGGCCAAAGGCCCGGTCGCCGTCGTCATCGCCGAGGACGAGGTCGAGGTCGCCGCGACCCTGCGCCACCACGCGGGCCAGGGATTCCGAACCCTGATCCTCCTTGCGCCTTCGGAACTGACGGTTGAGGCCGAAGCCGAAGAGCTGGCGCTCCGCGTCGATTATCCGACCATGAAACTCGGCGCGACGGTGGAGGCCGTGAATGCACTCGTGAAGGGCCTGCCCGAAAAGACGTGGTTCTATTACTGCTACAACGCCGAGTTCCTGTTCTTCCCCTTCTGCGAGACGCGTGCCGTGGGCGAGATGCTGGCCTTCCACGCCGAGGAACGGCGGTTTTCGATGTTGACCTACGTCGTCGACCTCTACGCAGCCGATCTGAGGCGGGCGGACGATGCGGTCTCGTTGACAGACGCGCATCTCGACAAGTCCGGATACTACGCTCTGGCGCGCGAACGGGACGACGGCCTGAAGGAACGGCAGCTGGATTTCTATGGCGGACTGCGCTGGCGATTCGAAGAGCACATCGACGAAAGCCGCCGCCGCATCGACAGGATAGCACTGGTGCGGACGAGGAAGGGCATTGCGCTTCGGCCCGACCACACCTGGTCGGACGACGAGCTGAACACCTATTCCTGTCCCTGGCACCACAATCTGACGGCGGCCATCGTATCTTTCCGGACAGCGAAAGCGTTGCGCGTCAATCCCGCGAGCCGCTTCGACATCGACACCTTCCGCTGGCACAACTCGGCACCTTTCGAGTGGCACAGCCAGCAGCTTCTGGACTTGGGCCTGATGGAGCCGGGGCAGTGGTTCTGACGGCTCAGATGCCGCGCCCCCTTGCCGTCAGCATGAGTGCACCGAACGCAACGAGCCCTGCCAGAGCATAGGCGAGGAGGATCGCTCGAATCTCGCGGTGGCTCATCGCGCCCACGTCGGATGCGCCCGTGGAGGCGAGCCAGAGGCTGGCCGCGAAAAGCAGGCGTCCGGCGAGGCTCTTCAGCGACAGGAAGGTCGCGCGGACGTCGTCCCGTAGGAGCGGCTGGATACGGGCGCGGATAAATGGCGTCGAGAAACTGTCCGGCACCATTCGAAAGAGCAGGAGCCCGATTGCGAGCGCGCTGCCTGTGGCGGCGAGTCCGGCGACCAGCACGATCTGCATCGCGAAAGCCAGAAGCAGGATTCCCGCGAAGCCGATCCGGCGGCGGATCCCCGGAGCGACCCAGGACGCGGCGAGCGAGAGAAGCATCATCGCCGTCGTCACCGAGCCACTTACGAGCGGCGCCTCGGCAGACAGTCCAAGCCCGTCAAGTGCCGAAAGGATGAACGGCTGGCCGAATATGAACGGAAGATGGCTGTAGCCGTACATCATCAGCGAGATGGCAAAGAGCCAGACAATGACCGGCGAACGGAACGACGCGAAGAGGTCGTTGAGCCGGGTCCACTCGTCGGCGGTACTGACGCGGCGAACGGGTTCGCGGAACCTCAGCACGACGAGGAGCGTCAGCGCGAAGGCGGCCACGGTCGCGAAGTAGGGCATTCGGAGACCCCAAAGCGCCATTGCCCCACCGGTGACCGCCGAAAGGGCGAGTGCCGCGAAGGTGAAGCGCCATGCGCGAACCTCCTGCGCCTCTATCTCGGCCTCGCGGCCTGTCTCCTCGAGCGAACTCGTAGAGCAGCGCGCTGTCGGTGCCGGAGGCGAAGGCGAAATGCATGCCAAGCGCCACCTGCGCCAACGCGAAGACCCAGAATTCCGTCCCGATGGACTGGAGAAGCGCGGCCGCGAGGCCCGCCAGCGCCGAGACGATCAGCGTCACCTTTCGCCCGATCCTGTCCGAGAAGTATCCAGATGGGACTTCAAGCACCGTCGTCGCGAGGTCGGCGAAGACGTAGATCAGGATCGCCTCCGCGGCGGAGAGCTCAGACTGGAAGAACAGGAACCACGTCGCCTGCCAGAACAGCAAGTTCTGGAAGAACTTGAACCAGGGATAGAGCGCGACGTTGCGTTCCGCCGGCGTCACGGCATCAACGTCCGATCGCGGCTTCGAAGGTATCGACGGGGAAGACCGGCGCGAGGATGGAGCGTAACTCTTGGCGGCGCGGGTGGCCGGGATTTGCGAGCGTGAAGCACACGAAGTCCTCCACCAGCGCCGCCTGCTGTTCGAACCCGTAAGCCCAAAAGTCCTCGGTCCCGGGAGGGGCGTAATAGGGGTCGGCGATACGCCAGCTCTCGGCGACGGCGCGGGCCGCCGAGTAGCCGGTCTTGGCCCGGTTCTGCCATTGCCAGACGTGGGTCAGCTCGTGCGCGAAGATGAGGGCGTGGGGAATGCGCAGTGCCCGCGGCCAGGTCATCGCCATGTCGCCGGAGTAAAGACCGCCTTCGAAATGCACGCGGTCGCGAAACGCGAAGGCCTGAGGAGGCTGCGCGCCGCGCGGCTGCGGTGTCCGAACGCAGGCCCTGTCGGTCGCTTTTACCTCGACAAATCCTTTCGCCACCGATGGATGAGCGGGCGTGATGCCCAGCCCAAGCGCCACCCGCACCCGCGAGGTATTTAGAGTTGGTCCGAAGAGGTCTTTGGCGAAGCGTGTCTCGTCCACGGTCATGGGCCGCGCACAGGCACCGACCAGGACGAGTGCAGAAAGTGCGACCAAGCGTGTCACTGCGCGCAAAGGTGATCCGCCCTACAGCATTGCCGGGACGACGAGGTCGGGCGGCCGGTGCCCGTCGTCGAATGTCTTGATATTGATGATGACGCGCTCGCCCATCTCCAGTCGGCCCTCCACGGTGGCCGATCCCATGTGAGGCAGGAGCACGACATTCGGCAATTCACGCAGTCTCGGATTGAACTCGGTCCCATGTTCGAAGACGTCGAGTTCCTGCCCCTGCGATTTCGCCCGCGCGCAGCATCCGGGTCAGCGCATTCTCGTCGATCACCTCCCCGCGGGAGGTGTTCACGATGACGGCGGTCGGCTTCATCAGCTTGAGGCGGCGCGCGTTCAGCAGGTGAAACGTCGACGGCGTGTGCGGACAGTTGATCGAGACGATATCAACGCGCGACACCATCTGGTCCAGGCTCTCCCACCAGGTCGCTGCAAGGTCCTCTTCCACCTCGGGCCGAAGGCGGCGGCGGTTGTGATAATGGACCTCCATGCCGAAGGCCGCGGCACGGCGGGCCACGGCCTGGCCGATGCGGCCCATGCCCAGAACGCCCAGCCTGCGTCCCCGCAGACGTCCACCCAGAAACGCCGTCGGCGCCCAGCCGTCCCACTCGCCCTTCTGCATCAGGGCCATGCCTTCTGGCAGGCGACGCGTGACTGAAAGGATCAGCGCCATCGTCATGTCGGCAGTGTCCTCGGTGACGACGCCCGGCGTATTCGAGACGAGGATGCCGCGCTGGCGCGCCGTGGTCACATCGATGTGGTCGACGCCCGCGCCGAAGTTCGCGATGAGCTTAAGCCTTTCCCCTGCCTGCGACAGCAGCGCGGCGTCCAGGGGGTCGGTCAACGTCGGCACAAGGACATCGGCGTCGCGCATGGCCGAGGCCAGCGCCTCACGCGGCATTGGTCGGTCGTCGGAGCGCAGGGTGACATCAAAAAGCTCGGCCATCCGCCGCTCGACAGCTTCTGGCAGGCGTCGCGTGACGACCACACTCAGGCGCTTGTCGGGCATGTGGGCGGCTCCTCGTGTCTTTCCTTGTCCGGCGCTTGCTGGCAAAGTGTCAAGGAACCGTACGCGGCACAAGACGCCTTTCCTGGGTGCGCCGAAACGAGCAGGTGAATGACGATCCGCCAGGCAGCCGCCCTCTTACTGTGCGCCCTCCTCTGTCTGCCCGCAGCAGCAGAGGAGCGTGGCAAAGTCACGAACCTGCCGGTGCCCCGGTTCGTCTCGCTGAAGGCCGACGAAGGCAACGCGCGGCGCGGTCCGTCGCTCAGTCACCGGATCGATTGGGTTTTTACGCGGCGCAACATGCCCCTTGTCGTGACAGGTGAACACGGTCACTGGCGCCGCGTCGAGGATCGTGATGGCCAGGGTGGATGGATGCACTATTCGCTTCTGTCCGGGGTGCGCCACGTCATTGTCGAGGACGACCTCGTGGCGCTGCGGAACAAGCCGGATGCCGTCGCGCAGATCGACGCGCGCGCCGAAGCGGGAGTGATCGCCCGCCTTGGGGCCTGCTCGCTGGACTGGTGCCGGATTGTCGCCGGGAGCAGCAAAGGCTGGGTTGCAAAGACGTCGATCTGGGGCGTGGCACCGGAAGAGATCAGGGACTGAAATTCCGCTTGACCTCAAGTTTGCTTGAGGTCCTAGAAGTCGTTCCTGTCACTCAAACCAGGAGCTTCCCAATGCCTACGGCCCGTCTCGAACATCTCAATGTCACCGTCTCGGATCCCCTCCGCGACCGCCGCTTGGCTTGGCCGCGTCTTTGGCTGGCGTGTGCGCTGGCAGGGTCCGGGAATGACGACAGGCCGGACGATCCATTGCGGGACCGATGACGCCTATGTCGCCCTTTTCAGTTTTTCCGAACCATCGCGCGACCCCAGTGACGAGACCTACCGCACCAAAGGCGGACTCAACCACTGGGCCGTCGTGGTGGATGATCTGGATGCGACCGAGACGCGTGTGCGCGCCGAGGGGTTCGAGCCTCATAGCCACGCGAACTACGAGCCGGGACGCCGCTTCTACTTCCACGACGGCGATGGAATAGAAATCGAGGTCGTCGAATACGCCTGACCGAATTCGATTGCCGAGCCAGGGGCGGCGCGGCTAAAGGGCGGCCATGCAGCAGGACAGCCATCCCGCGCCGCCGGCCCGCGCCGGCGAACAGATCCGCGCCCTTCTGGGGCTCGGCCTTCCGCTTGTGGGCAGCCACTTGGCGCAGATGGCGATCGTCACGACCGACACGCTGATGATGGGCTGGTATGACATCCCGTCCCTCGCCGCGTTGTCGCTGTCCGGCCCGATCTGGTTCAACCTTTTCGTCTTGGGCTCGGGCTTCGGATGGGCTGTCATGCCGATGATCGCCTCCGCCCTGTCGCAGGGCGACGACCGGCAGGTCCGCCGGATCACGCGGATGGGCCTGTGGCTTTCGGCGCTGTGGGGGCTGATCGTCACGCCCTTCTTCATCTTCGCCGAGCCCATCTTCATCGCCATCGGCCAGGATCCCGAGGTGGCGCGGCTCAGCGGAATTTACATGATTTGGCTCGGCCTCGCGATGACGCCGGCGCTTCTGGTGAACGTTTTGAAGAGCTACCTTTCCGCGCTCGAACTGACGCGGGCAATCCTGTTCATTACGATCTTCGGCGCGGTCCTGAACTTCGTTTTCGACTGGCTCCTGATCTTCGGGAACCTGGGCTTCCCCGAAATGGGCATCTCGGGCGCAGGGATCGCGTCGCTGCTCGGCAACCTGATCGCGTTCGTGCTGCTGGCTGCCTATGCTGTGCGGGCGCAACCGAGCCATCAGCTGTTCCGCAACATTCATCGCATCGATCGCGAATACTTTGCCAGGGTGTTCCGCCTTGGCTGGCCTATCGGACTTACGACTTTCGCCGAGGTCGGGCTATTCGCCGCCGCCACCACGATGATGGGTTGGGTGGGAACGATCCAGCTCGCCGCGCACGGCATCGCGCTTCAGATCGCCAGCCTGACCTTTATGGTGCACATGGGCCTGAGCCAGGCAATCACCGTTCGCGGCGGGCGGTACTGGGGCGTCGGCGACCACGACACGCTGCGGGTCGCGAGTATAGCCGCCATGGGAATGTCGCTTACCTTCGCCGGGCTGACCATAATCCTGTTCCTCACGATCCCCGTACCGCTCGTCGGCCTTTTCGTCGATCCTGAGGATCCGCAAAGACCCGCCATTCTTGCGGCGGGAGCAAGCCTGCTCGCCGTGGCTGCCCTGTTCCAGCTTGTCAACTCCGGGCAGGTGATGGCCCTTGGGATGCTGCGCGGTGTCCAAGACACCCGCGTGCCGATGATCATGGCCGTCGTCAGCTATTGGCTCGTCGGGCTTCCGGTCAGCTACCTCATGGGCTTCACCTTCGGCCTTGGGGCGACGGGTATCTGGCTTGGGCTGACGGTCGGACTGGCAGGCGCCTGTCTCATGATGCAGATCCGATACTGGGGGCGCTTCACCCGGACGGTCTAGGGACTCACGGTCCTCAGCCACTCCATCACCGCGCCCCGAACGGACTGGTCACCGCTTTCACGGGCGGCGTCGATGATACGGCGCGCATCCGACAGATCGACGCGACGGATCAGATGCTTGACCGGACCGATGGAGGCGGGACGCATTGAAAGCGAGCGAAGCCCCATAGCCGTCAGAGACAGCGCCTCGATCGGCCGGCCCGCGTCCTCGCCGCAGAAGCTGACGGGGGTGCCGGTGGCGTTGCAGCGTTCGACGATCTGCTGGATGAACGTCAGGTAGCTGACGTTCAGGCTGTCGTAGCGGCGGCGCACGCGCTCGTTCTCGCGGTCGGCGGCGAAGAAGAACTGTTTCAGATCGTTGCCGCCTATCGAGATGAAGTCACACATCTCGAAGAACTGACGGGGCGCAAAGGCGATCGACGGCGTCTCGAGCATGGCTCCGATCTCGAGTTTCTCGGGCAGGGGATGACCCAGCTTTCGCTCTCGCTCGACCTCGTCGAGCAGGTGCTGGCGCGCCATGCGGAACTCGTCGAACTGAGCGATGAAGGGAAACATGACCGTCAGGGGCCGCCCGTTCGCAGCGCGCAGCAATGCCTGAAGCTGCATACGCATGACCCCGACCTTGTCGAGCCCGACGCGGATTGCGCGCCAGCCCAGCGCCGGGTTCGGCTCTTCCTCGCGCTTCATGTAGGGGAGGACCTTGTCCGAGCCGATGTCGAGCGTTCGGAAGACGACGCGCTTGCCTTGTGCCGCGTCGAGAACGCGAGAATAGACCGCGGCTAATTCCGACCGTTTCGGGACCTTGTTCCGGGCGAGGAACTGAAGCTCGGTGCGGAACAGCCCCACGCCGTCAGCCCCCGAGCTTTCCAGCGAAGGAAGCTCGGCGATCAGGCCGGCGTTCATATGGAGCGACACGATGGTACCGCACTTCGCCTCGGCGGGAAGTCCGCGGAACCCGGCATAGCGTTCCTGCGCCTGCGCCTGCATGGCGATCTTGTCGCGGAACGCCGAGACGACGCCGGCGTCGGGACGCAAGTGGACGACCCCCTGGTCGCCATCGACCATGATGTGGTCGCCGTTCAGAGCCTCTTGGGTAATCCGCCCTTCCGTGTGGACAATCAGGGGTATTGCCCAAGCCCGGGCGACGATTGCCGCGTGGCTGCCGACCGACCCCTGCTCCAGGATGATGCCCCTGAGTTTGCCGCGACCATAGTCGAGAAGCTCGGCCGGACCGATGTTGCGGGCGACGAGGATAGGATCCTCGGGGATGCCCGCGCCGGTGTCCCTGCCCTGCCCGGTCAGGATGCGCAGAAGCCGGTTGGAGAGGTCATCGAGGTCCTGAAGGCGCTCGCGCATGTAGTGGTCGGCCGCCTCACCCAGCCGGCGGCGCGCGGAAGACTGCTCCTTCTCGACGGCAGCCTCGGCCGATAGGCCGGCGGCGATGTCCTCTTCCATGCGTTTCAGCCATGACCGCGAGTGGGCGAACATGCGGTAGACCTCGAGAACCTCGCGCTGGTCCTTGTCGACGGGATCCTCGCCCACGGATTCGAGCATGTCGTCGACGGAAAGACGAAGCGTGTCGATGGCTGCATGCAGGCGCGTCATCTCGGCTTCTGGGTCGTCGGCGACGGGGTTCGTCACCACGACGCGCGGTTCGTGCAGGTAGACGTGTCCCTCGGCAACGCCTTCCTGGCCGATGCCGCCGCGAAACATGACGGGCGTCGTGTGCAGGGCGCGCAGCGCTTCGCCTTCGCCTACGAAAGCGCCGAGTTCGGTCATCTCGGCCAGCACCATCGCCACGACCTCTAGGGCGTAGACCTCGTCTTCCGAATAGGCGCGAGCCTCGCGCGACTGGACCACGAGAACCCCGAGCTTGGTGCCGAGCCGCTGGATCGGGACGCCGCAGAAGGACGAAAAGACCTCCTCCCCTGTCTCGGGCATGTAGCGGAAGCCGCGTTCGGCGGGCGCATCGGCAGAATTGACCACGCGCCCATCTCGGGCAACCCGACCGACAAGACCCTCGCCCAGTTTCATCCGCGTCTTGTGGACGGCTTCGGACTTAAGGCCTTCGGTCGCGCAGAGTTCAAGCGTCTTGGGATCGCGGAAAAGGTAGATCGAGCAGACTTCGGTCCGCATCGAGGTGGCGATCAGCTCGACGATATGGTCCAGCCTCGCCTGACCCGCCGTGTCTTCGGCCAGCGTGTCCCGCAGGCGCCTGAGAAGCTTCCGGCTTTCGGTGTCGGTCTGCTCTGCCATAGCGTGCCGTGACTCCTCGGGACGTGCCCCGGCCCGGTCCGAATAGACCACAACTGGGTTCGGGGTGGAAACGGAAAACCCGAAGCGGGCACCGCCGTTCCCGAGCTGCCCGCGCCTTCGGCTAAGTGGTCAGGCCGATGGCAGAAAACGAGCGAGAACACTCTCGCGAGAGATTTGACCAATGCGCTGTCCGTCCTCGACCACGGCCACCGGCGCTCCGGTCGCCAGAACGGCCCGGATTACGTCGTCGATTTCGTCGTCCGCTCCGATCGTGCCCTGCGCAGCGGAGCCGGCGGGCTCCATCACGTCGCGTGCGCAGAGCACGCCGAGAGGATTCATGTGGCGCACGAATTCGGCGACATAGTCGTTTGCGGGATGCTGATAGATGTCGCGGGGCGTGCCCCACTGGACGATGCGCCCGCCTTCCATGATCGCGATGCGGTCGCCCAGCTTGAAGGCTTCGTCGAGGTCGTGGCTGACGAAGATGATGGTCCGGTGCAGCTTGCCCTGCAGTTCCAGCAATTCATCCTGAAGCCGGGTGCGGATCAGCGGGTCGAGCGCAGAGAAGGGTTCGTCCATCAGAAGGATCGGCGCCTCGGTCACGAAGGCTCGGGCGAGACCGACGCGCTGCTGCATTCCGCCTGACAGCTCGCCCACCCTGCGTTCCGCCCAGTCGGACAGGCCGACGAGAGCCAGCTGCTCGTCCACGCGCCCGCGACGCTCCTTGCTTGTCTCACCGCCAAGCTCCAGCCCCAGGCCCACGTTGTCCCGTACGGTCCGCCACGGAAGGAGGCCGAACTGCTGGAACACCATCGCGATGCGCCGAAGCCGCATGTGGCGCAGCGTGGCGGCGTCGGCGTGGGTAATGTCGACCTGCGCGTCCCCGTCCTCGACCAGAACCCGACCGCGAACCACCGGGTTCAGCCCGTTGACCGCTCGAAGAAGCGTTGACTTCCCCGACCCGGACAAACCCATGAGGACGAGGATTTCGCCCTTTCCGACCGTCAAGGAGCAGTCGTGGACACCAAGGACTTGCCCTGTGCGCTGCTGGATCTCGGATCGTCCGAGGCCCTCGTCCATCAGGGGCATCGCAAGGTCCGGCTTGTCTCCGAAAACGATCGAGACGTTGTCGAAGGTGACGGCGGGTGTATCGGCGCTCATCGCTTCCGCACCTCCAGCATGACGCGAAGGACGGTGGCGAGAGCCACGATGACGAAACCCGACTCGAACCCAAGGTCGGGCTGCATTCGGTTCAGGCCGTTCAGGACCGGCTGACCAAGGCCTCCGGCACCCACGAGCGTCGCGATCACGACCATCGACAGCGACAGCATGATCGTCTGGTTCAGGCCGACCATGATCTGGGGAAAGGCGGATGGCATCTCGACCTTCCAGAGGCGCTGCATGGGCGTCGCGCCGAAAGCCGTCGCGGCCTCGGTCAGCGCCGCAGGCACAGTCGAGATGCCGAGGTAGGTCAGCCGGATCGGCGCGGGGATCGCGAAGATCACCGTCGCGATCAAGCCCGGCACCTGGCCCAGGCCGAAGAAGATAACGGCCGGGATCAGGTAAACAAAGGTCGGCAGCGTCTGCATCAGGTCGAGAACGGGCTCTAAGATACCATAGACCCACTGCCGGCGGGCGGCGAGGATGCCTACGGGAATGCCTACCCCCATGCACACGATGCAGGAGACGAGGATCAGCGTCAGCGTCTCGATCGTGCGGTCCCAATAGCCCTGATTGACGATGAACAGCATGCCGAGGCCGACAATCACGCATTTCTTCCAACTGCGTTGCAGCAGGTAGGTCAGCGCCACGAACACCAGCGTGACGATCAGCGGTCCCAGGCTTTCCAGCGCGAAGGTCACGCCTTCGATCAGCCCGTCCAACGCCCTCTCGGCCACGTCGAATACGCCCTGGGCGTTTCGCTGAAGCCAGTCGACGACCGCCTCGGCCCATCTGCCAATGGGAAGCTTCCAGTCTGTCACCCATTCCATCGCCGTGAAAACAAAGCCTCCGCACGTGAACGGGCCGGGAATGCCCCGGCGCCTGCCGCAATTCGCGGGCCACTGTGTGCTACCTTCGACCCCGGGTCCAAGCTCTTTTCCCGGACCCCTGGCCATAATTTTCAGGCCTGAGACATTTCGACGAAAGGACTTTTCTGATGTTGGACATGAACAGGAACACCGTCTACGAGAACCGAAAGATCCGGTTCGCGAGCATGAACGACGAGGCTCTCGGGCCTCTGAAGCAACTTCCGGGGGTCTGGGCGAACGTCCGGCCCGAATTCCGGATGGACAGCAACTTCCGAGGTGTGGGGACGCTGGAAGGCGCTCCCGCCAGCCCCTTCGACGGCCGCGGCTGGAACCTGATCGCCCTGCCGTTCGCGCAGCAGGGACAGTTTCGCAACTTCCGTCTGCTGATGAACCAGTACAACGAGGTGCTGACCTTCACGAAGGTCGACGAGGCTGTGCCCAATCGGGGCATCACCAACGAAGGTACGACAGCGCAGGCGGACCAGAAGGTTGCGGCGCTGGACTACGAGCAGACCATCGCCCAGATCGCGGCCGACGACATCGGCGACAGCGACGTGGCAGGCCCGCCCGAGTTGCCCATCCATCACGAGCCGGGCTTCTTTCTTCACATGAAGGAGCAGCGTATCGATGGCATCGACATTGGACGGCTCGCCACGATCCCGCATGGCAACGCTGCCACGGCGCTTGGAACATCGCGCGTATTCGACGGCCCGCCCGAGGTTCCCTTGATGAGCGGCTTACCCGAGGGCGTCGTGGCAGGCGACATTGCCGAGGCAGTGGATGCGGCCACCGACGAGACGGCGTACCTGTTCCCCTACCGCGCCTTCTCGCAGGACCCGTTCAAGGGAGTCCTTGCCGGCACGCCCTTCCCGGGCTTCTCGCCGGCTGATCCGATGGCGCTTCTGCGGCTGGGAATGCCGGCGAACGTCGTTCGCACGACGGAGCTGGCGCTCGACACCAGCCTCAAGGAAGCGGGCATCGTGAACATTCCGTTCATCGAGAGGCAGGCCGACGCCAACTTCATGCGCTCGATCTTCTGGATCATGGAGCTGGACGAGGAAGGTCTGGACGGCAAACCGAAGCTCATCCTCGCTTATGCGCAGTTTATCTTCCTCGATTTCTTCCCACGCCGTGACGGTGTCGAGGGCCTGATCCGCTGGCCGCACATCTCGATCAACATGATGGAAAAAATCTCGGAGCCGCCGGGCGTGGTGACCGATGACATGAAGATCGCCTACGCCCTGCCGGAGAGATAAGGCAGGCGAGAAAGCGCGCGGGAGACTCCCACCCGCGCGCTTTCCATTTCCAGGCGCTCGTATAGGCTCGCCAGCAACGCAAAGGGAGCCACACGATGACGGACCTCGCCTTCTACACCAACCCCATGTCCCGGGGGCGGATCGCACGATGGATGCTCGAGGAAACAGGCTGCGCGTACGACACCCACGTCGTCGAATTCGGCCCGGCCATGCACGGTGGAACCTACAAGGCGGTCAATCCGATGGCCAAGGTCCCCGCGATCCGGCATCGCGGTGTCGTCGTCACCGAGGCGGCGGCGATATGCGCTTATCTCGCCGATGCCTTTCCCGAAGCCGGCCTGGCGCCAGATGTCTCATCTCCGGATCGGGGGGCCTATTACCGCTGGCTCTTTTTCGCTGCGGGTCCGATCGAGCACGCAGTGGTCAACGAGAGCTTCGGCTGGAAGACCTCTGATCCGATGGAGCGGGGGCGCACGGGCTATGGCAGCCTCGGCCGGGTGTGCCGTACGCTTGACGCGCATCTTTCGGACGGGCGCACCTGGCTTCTCGGCGACACATTCACCGCGGCGGACGTGTATCTTGGCGCGCAGATCGCCTGGGGGCTTCAGTTCAAGACGATCCCCGAGCAGCCCAGCTTCACGTCCTACGCTGGCCGCCTCGTCTCCCGCCCCGCCGCAGTCCGGGCGAGGGAGAAGGACGAGGCGTTGATGAAGAAGGAGGCCTGAACAGGTCTCTTCAATCATCTCCAATTGCGCCGTGAGTGCGGGGGCGGAACCCCCGCGCTTATCTTAAATCCCCAACGCGCCCTTCACGGCATCCAGACCCTCGGCGCCGTCCTTGGTGGTGACGCCCGCGAGCCAGCCGTCGAGCGTGCCGGGGTTGGCCTTCAGCCACTCGGTTGCCGCCGCTTCGGGATCCTTACCGTCGTCGAGGATGGCACCCATGATCTCGTTTTCCATCTGGAGCGAGAATTCGAGGTTGTTCAGCAACGTCCCGAGGTTGGGGCACTCGGTGGCGTACCCCGCCGAGGTGTTAGTGAAAACGGTGGCGCCACCCAGGTTCGGACCGAACCAGTCGTCGCCGCCTTCGAGGTAAGTCAGGTCGAAATTGGCGTTCATCGGGTGCGGTTCCCAGCCGAGGAACACAACGGGCTCGTCACGTCCGTCCGCGCGTGAAACCTGCGCGAGCATCCCCTGCTCCGAGCTTTCCACGACCTCGAAGCCCGACAGCCCAAAGGCGTCCTGCTCGACCATGTCCATAATGAGGCGGTTGCCGTCATTGCCCGGCTCGATGCCATAGATCTTGCCGTCGAGCGCATCCCTTTGGGCAGCGATATCGGCAAAGCTGGTGATACCAAGATCGGCCGCCGCCTTGTTGACGGCCAGCGTGTATTTCGCACCTTCCAAGTTCGCGCGTACGGTGTCGACGGTGCCTGCGTCGCGGTACTTGGCGATGTCGGCTTCCATCGTGGGCATCCAGTTGCCCAGGAACACGTCGATGTCCTTCTCGGCGAGCGAGGCATAGGTGACCGGAACCGACAGGACCTTGGTTTCGGTATCGTAGCCCAAGGCCTCGATCACGACCGAAGCGGCGGCGGTCGTGGCGGTGATGTCGGTCCAGCCCACGTCCGAGAAGGTGACGGTGTCGCAATCGGCTAGGGCGGGCACCGCACTCACGATGGCAAGCGCGGACAAGGCGGATTTGAGTTGCATCTTCAGGCTCCCTGTTTTATTGACTGACGAGTCAATCAAGAATACTTGCGGCCCTTCATGGGCCTTGCACAAAGGTAAACATGCCGAAGCTTGGAATGGAACCGGTAAGACGAGCCGCCCTCATCGACGCGGCCATCGCCGAGATCGGAGAGGCGGGATCGCTCGACGTGACCGTGGGCGGAATCGCGCGTCGCGCGGGCGTCTCCTCGGGCCTCGCGCATCACTACTTCGGCGGCAAGGACGATATCCTGCTGGCCGCAATGCGCCACGTGCTGAAGGTCTATTCCGAAGAGGTGCGGTCCCGGCTTGTCGCCGCTTCTGGCCCCGCCGCGCGTGTCGAGGCAGTCATCCGCGCCAGTTTCGCCCGTTCGAACTTTCAGCCCGACACCGTGGCCGCCTGGGTCAACTTCTACCTGCTGGCGCTCTCGTCCGAGGACGCCGCGCGCCTTCTGCGCGTCTACCGCCGCCGATTGCAGTCGAACCTCGTCCACGCCCTGCGCCGCCTCGGCGCGCAGGACCCCTCGGCCTCGGCCACGCGGATCGGGGCGCTGATCGATGGTCTCTACCTCCGCCACAGTCTCGCCGATACGCCGGACGGCGCAGCGGCAACGCGCGCCGCGCTGTCGGCCCTCGCTCTCGAACTGAAAGGTGCCGCATGAACCGTCCGAACATCCTGATTCTCATGGTCGACCAGTTGAACGGCACGCTTTGGCCGGACGGTCCTGCCGAGTGGCTGCACGCGCCGCACCTCAAGGCGCTGGCCGAACGGTCAGTGCGCTTCCGTAACGCGTATACCGGCAGCCCGCTTTGCGCGCCCGCCCGCGCGAGCTTCATGTCGGGCCTCCTGCCCTCGCAGACCCGCGTCTACGACAACGCCGCCGAGTTCGGCTCGGACATCCCGACCTATGCCCACCACCTGCGCCGTGCGGGCTATGCCACCTGTCTCTCGGGCAAGATGCACTTCGTCGGCCCCGACCAGCTTCACGGCTTCGAGGAGCGGCTGACCACGGACATCTACCCCGCCGATTTCGGCTGGACCCCCGACTATCGCAAACCCGGCGAGCGCATCGACTGGTGGTATCACAACATGGGTTCGGTCACCGGAGCCGGCGTGGCCGAGATCACCAACCAGATGGAGTACGACGACGAGGTCGCCTTCAACGCCGAGCAGAAGCTTTACGATCTGTCGCGGGGCCACGACGAGCGGCCATGGTGCCTGACGGTCAGTTTCACCCACCCCCACGATCCTTATGTCGCGCGGCGGAAGTTCTGGGACCTCTACGAGGACTGCGAGCACCTGATGCCGGAGGTCGGCCCGATCCCCTACGAGGATCACGACCCCCACGCACAGCGCATCCTCGACGCTAACGACTGGCACAACTACGACGTGACCGAGGAGGACGTGCGCCGCTCCCGCCGCGCCTACTTCGCCAACATCAGCTATCTAGACGAGAAGATCGGCACGATCCTGGACGTGCTAAAACGGACACGTCAGGAGGCCGTCGTCGTCTTCGTGTCGGACCACGGCGACATGCTTGGCGAGCGCGGACTGTGGTACAAGATGAACTTCTACGAGGGTTCCTCGCGCGTGCCCTTGATGGTTGCCGCCCCGGACCTTCAACCCGGTGTCGTGGACACGCCCGTCTCGACCATCGACGTGACGCCGACGCTCTGCGATCTGGCCGGAGTCGACATGGCCGAGGTCGCGCCCTGGGTGGCTGGCGAAAGCCTGGTGCCGTTGGCGCAAGGCAGGCCGCGCCGAGACTCCCGTCGCCATCGAGTATGCCGCCGAAGCCTCGATCGCCCCTATGGTCTGTCTCGTGCAGGACGGCTGGAAGTACACCGCCTGCCCCGCCGACCCCGAGCAGCTTTTCCATCTTGCGGAAGACCCCCACGAGTTGTCAGACCTCGCCGCCGACCCGGCCCATGCCGCGACGCTCGACCGCTTTCGCCATATGGCAGCCGAGAGGTGGGATCTTCCCCGCTTCGACGAAGAAGTGCGAGAGAGCCAGGCAAGGCGTCTGGTGACCTACGAGGCGCTCAGGAATGGTGCCTACTACCCGTGGGACTTCCAGCCGCTTCAGAAAGCGTCGGAACGCTACATGCGCAATCACATGGATCTCAACATCCTTGAGACCGGCCAACGATTCCCGAGGGGCGAATGACCGGCAGCATCGGCACCCTTCCGTCGATGGAAGCGGACTACGTCATCGTCGGCGCGGGCTCCGCGGGCTGTGCGCTGGCCTATCGGCTGACCGAGGCGGGCCGGTCGGTGATCGTCGTCGAGCATGGCGGCTCGGATGCGGGCCCGCTGATCCAGATGCCCGGCGCGCTGTCCTACCCGATGAACATGCCGCGCTACAACTGGGGCTATGAGACCGAACCCGAGCCAGGTCTCGGTGGCCGCCGACTGGCCGCGCCTCGCGGCAAGGTCATCGGCGGGTCGTCCTCGATCAACGGCATGGTCTTTGTGCGCGGCCACCCCCGGGACTTCGACACATGGGCGCAGATGGGAGCATCTGGGTGGTCACATGCGGACGTCTTGCCGTACTTCAAGCGGATGGAGACCTGGCACGGCCCCGACGCCTCGGACTTCCGCGGCACGGACGGCCCCATCCATGTGACTCGCGGGCGACGCACGAACCCTCTCTACCATGCCTTCGTCGAGGCCGGGCGACAGGCAGGCTATGAGCTGACCGGCGACTACAATGGCGAGAAGCAGGAAGGCTTCGGCCCGATGGAGCAGACGGTCTGGAAGGGCCGGCGCTGGTCGGCGGCGACGGCCTACCTGAAACCGGCGCTCAGACGCGCGAACTGCACGCTGGTGCGGGGGCTCGCCTCTCGCGTGACGATCGAGGACGGACGCGCGTCCGGCGTCGACCTGACGCAGTCTCCTGTGACCCACGTCCGTGCGAGGGCCGAGGTGATCGTGTCGGCCTCGGCCTTCAACTCACCCAAGCTGCTCATGCTGTCGGGGATCGGGCCAGGGGCGCACCTGGCGGAACACGGCATCCAGGTCGTGGCCGACCGTCCCGGTGTGGGCGCGAACCTCCAGGACCATCTCGAGGTGTACTTTCAGGTCGCGGCCAGCCAGCCGGTGACCCTCTACCGCTACTGGAACCTCCTGGGGAAGGCCTATGTCGGCGCCCGCTGGCTTCTCACGCGAACCGGCCCCGGCGCGTCGAACAACTTCGAAAGCGCGGGCTTCATCCGCTCGCGGCCGGGTGTGGAATACCCGGATATCCAGTTCCATTTCCTTCCCCTCGCCGTCCGCTACGACGGCAAGTTCGTTGCCGACGGCCACGGGTTTCAGGCGCATGTCGGGCCGATGCGGTCGCCGTCTCGCGGATCGGTCACGCTCCGATCAGGCGATCCGGCCGACGCGCCGATCCTGCGGTTCAACTACATGTCGACCGAGCAGGACCGCATCGACTTCCGCCAGGCGATCCGGCTGACGCGCGAGATTTTCGACCAGCCCGCCTTCGCGCCCTATACCGAGCGTGAGCTTCGCCCAGGGGCCGAAGTCGTCTCGGACGAGGCGCTCGATGCCTTTGTCCGGGATCATGCCGAAAGCGCCTATCACCCCTGCGGCACCTGCCGGATGGGATCGGCCGAGGACAAGGGTGCCGTGGTCGACGCCGAGGCGCGGGTCATCGGAGTGGATGGTCTGCGCGTCGCGGACACCTCGATCTTTCCGCGCATCACCAACGGCAATCTCAACGGGCCTGCCATGATGGTGGGCGAGAAGGTGGCGGATCACATCCTGGGACGGCGCCTGCCACCGGACGACCGCACGCCCTGGATCAATCCGGCGTGGAGCGTCTCGCAAAGGTAGCCACCGTCGGCCGTCTTCTTCTGTCGAAAATTACTCCGGGGAGCGCGAGGGGCAGAGCCCCTCGCGCGTCGGCGCCGAAGGCGGCGAAATCAGGCAGCGCGGTCCAGACCGAAGGTGTCGTGCAGCGCCTGCACGGCCAACTCCATGTACTTCCGGTCGATCAGGACCGAGATCTTGATCTCGGACGTCGTGATGACCTTGATGTTGATCCCCTCGTCGCGGAGCGCCTTGAACATCTGGGCCGCGACACCGGCGTGGCTGCGCATCCCGATGCCCACGACAGACACCTTGGCCACGTCCTCGTCGGTAACCAGTTCCGAGTAGTTCACCTCGTCCGACGCCTTGACCTTCTCCATCGCTGCCCTCGCACGGGCGACCTGGTTGACGGGCAGCGAGAAGGTCATGTCGGTGCGACCCTCCTCCGAGATGTTCTGGACGATCATGTCGACGTTCACCCCTGCCTCGGACAGGGGTCCGAAGATCGCGGCGGCGATGCCGGGGCGGTCGGCGACCGACAGAAGCGTCATCTTGGCCTCGTCGCGACTGAAGGCGACCCCGGCGACAACGTTCGATTCCATGATGTCCTCCTCGGCGCAGACCAGTGTGCCGGCACTTTCGTTGTTGTCCTCGAAACTCGACAGGACGCGAAGTTTCACGTTGTAGCGCATGGCGAGTTCGACCGAGCGGGTCTGGAGCACCTTCGCACCGAGCGAGGCCAGTTCCAGCATTTCCTCGAAGGCGATCTTGTCGAGCTTGCGGGCTTTCGAGGTGATGCGCGGATCGGTCGTATAGACGCCGTCCACGTCGGTGTAGATGTCGCAGCGCTCGGCGCCGAAGGCGGCGGCGAAGGCGACGGCGGTGGTGTCCGACCCGCCTCGGCCAAGAGTGGTGATCCGGCCCTCGGGCGAGATGCCCTGGAAGCCGGCAACGACGGCGACCTTCATTCCCTGGGCAAAACGGGCGTTGATGTTGTCGGTCGGGATCTCCTCGATCCTCGCCTGGCTGTGGGCGCTGGTCGTCTTCAGCGGCACCTGCCAGCCCTGCCAGGATCGTGCCGGCACGTCCATTTCCTGAAGCGTCAGCGCCATCAGGCCAGCCGTCACTTGCTCTCCGGACGACACAACAGCGTCGTACTCGCGGGCGTCGTAGAGTTTGGAAGTTTCCTCAACCCAGCCCACCAGTTCGTTGGTCTTGCCGGACATCGCAGAGACGATGACGATGACGTCGTAGCCGTTGGCGACCTCGCGACCGACGCGCTTGGCGGCGCGACGGATGCGGTCGAGCGTGGCGACGGAGGTGCCGCCGAATTTCATCACGAGAAGTGGCATGGGACGGCCCGGGCTTCGTTCGCGCGCCTGTTACGGGATCGGCTGGGGCGGGGCAAGGGGCCGCAGGCGTTAAGGCAGCGTTCGAGTGGGGCTGTTGCGGGGGGCAGGCGGCAGCGTTAACGCCTTGTTTTTCGGGGCTTCGTGGGAAAAGGAGGGTTCTGTATCGCGTCGGTATCGCGTCGGTATCGCGTCGGTGGATGAAGCGGCATCGGCGGCAGGGAGCGGCTCGGAGGCTGCGTGCGGTAAGAAAGGTTGATGCGGCGTTAAGAAATACCTCGTCAAACCTATTTCACGGTATCCTTCGGCATGGACCGTTTTGCGCCGACCACCAACGACTATGGATTGTTGGCGATGCCCTTGGAGAAAGCCGCCTCCGCATTCGCGGCGTTCTGGGCGGACGTGCCCCATGTCATGTCCCGGTTCGATCTTCAGGGGAGTCCGGAAGAGGTTTTTCTCCACCTTGAGCCTCTGAGCATGGCGCTGGACCGCACTCTTCTCGTTGCAAACGGGAACACGTGGACCAGTTACTTCGCCAATGGCCTGATCGGATCGGATGTATTCCTGCCAGTCTCCCGGATGGCAGCGGCGAGCGGATGTACGGGCCTGCGGGTCGCAAGGTCGTCCACGGCGACCATCTTCGCGTCCTATGAGGGTCCGGAGCGTGGCGGGAGGATCAACAATTATCGGCGATCCATCTATGTCGCCCGTGAAGGAGGCTGGAAATTCGGGTCCGCCGGGGATCCCTACCCATTCGAGGACGTGTCCCGCTACGAGGCAAAACGCGTCCGCGATCGGTTCACGCCCGCTCATCTGGATGATCTTCTTGCGGGCTTGGGCGCACCCTTGGGTCCACTCCCGGACGCCCCGAAGCTCGAAGCCGTGTTGTTCGTCCACCATGGCCGAGCGCCGCAACTCAAGCGTTGGACATATGCGGAGGTGCAGGCCGGATTGCCGTGGAAGAGGGACGAGCCTTAGGAAGAACTCCAGTGCCGAGAACATCTCAGCCATGCCCGGGTCAACCTGATCCTCGAGAGCGAGGCTGAGCTTTTCAAATTGGGCGATGTCGATGTCCAACCAACTTTGCTCGTAAGGTTATTCATCTCTTGCATCCTCACCGCTCCCCCAACACCCGCTCCACCCAGGCCGGCACAGTCTCTGTTGCGGGCCCCAGGATCACCTCGTCGAACTGGCCTGCGACCTGGGATGGCTCGAGGTTGATCTCGACCGTGCGCGCGCCCTGCGCTCGTGCTTCGGCGACGAAGCCGGCGGCGGGGTAGACGGTGCCGGAGGTGCCGATGGCGACGAAGAGGTCGGCGGTGCGGAGGTGGCCCGCGATCCGGGGCAGGTGGTGGGGAACCTCGCCGAACCAGACGACGTCCGGGCGGGCCTCGGGCCGGCCGCAGTCGGGGCATTCGTCGTCGAGAGACATGACAAGCGGCGCGGGCCAGCGTGCGTCGCAGGCCGCGCAACGCGCAACGCCGTGGGCGCCGTGCATGTGAAGGGCCTCGGAGCCCGCCGCCTCGTGCAGGCTGTCGACGTTCTGAGTGACGAGGACGACTTCTCCCCGGGTGTATTCGGCCTGCAGACGGGCGAGGGCAGCGTGCGCTTCGTTCGGCTGCGCGCCCCGGGCGTTGGCCCGGCGCATGTTGTAGAAGTCGATCACCTTCTGCGGATCGCGTGCGAAACCTTCGGGCGTGGCGACCTCGCTGAGGTCGTATTTCGTCCAGACGCCGCCCTTGTCGCGAAAGGTGCCGAGGCCGCTTTCGGCCGAGACGCCCGCGCCGGTCAGGATCAGGATCTTCATCCCCGGATCACCGGGTGCAGTAGACCTGAGCCGTGTTGCCGAAGTTGCGGTAACGTTGCCAGAACGACTCGTCCGAGCGGCGGTCCGAGGTCCGGACGCGCTGCGCCCGATCGGGGTTCGCGAAGAAGCTGGCGGCGAGACGCTGGTCCGAGGGTGTCAAGGTTATGTCGGCCGCATCCTGAATGCAGCCGCAGAGGCTGCGCTGGCTGCTGCCGCGCGGCGACTTGAGACAGGCGTTTTCGATTGCTCCCGCGAGGGCCGGTTCGGCCGTCGCGAGGACGATGGCCATGACTGCTACGTTTCTCAACTTCATGCTCTCCTCCGTAACCCTCGACTCAACTCTGACGCGTTCTGTTGCGCGCTTGCCACGGCACCTGCACTAGATGTGGCTTTGAAAACCAAATTCTGCGAATGTCGCGCCGCAGGCAAGACAAAAGCAGAATGAGGCACGAGATGATGCGTCGGTTGGCGTTCCTTGGATTGGCAATGGCGGTGCTCGCCGGGTGCTCGGGCAACTGGCAGGTGGCCTACGACGAGGGGATTGACCCCGCAGACTCTCGGGGGTGGCGGGTCGCCGACGTCATCGTCGTCGTCCCGGACAGCCTGTCGGCGTCGGAATCGAACACATATGCGCCCAGTGCCGACATCGTCTGGCACGGCGAGCCCTTCGGGGACCGCAAGGCACAGGTCGCGGCCCTACTCGACGAAGGGATAACCGAGGGAACGCGTGAGTTGAGGGGCGACCGGCCGGTCTACATCACGGCAGTCGTCCGTCGGTTCCACGGCGTGACGCCTGCGGCCGTCGCTCGTGCTCCGGGTGCCGTGCACAACATCCACTACGATGTCCAGGTGATCGACGCGCGGACGCGCACTCCGCTGACCGAGACGCAACCCGTTTCGGCGGACCTCGAAGCCTATGTCGGCGCGGCCGCAATCACCGCGGCGCTCGAGGGCGAGACGCAGCGGGTCCGGCTTGTCCGACACATCGCGGCGGTGACGCGCGGGTGGCTGGGCATCGGTCCGGACCAGCGCCGCAGCTTCGCGGGCTTCGGGCGCTGACAGGGGTCGTTGCCGCCGGGGGGGCCGGGAGCTAGGGTCCACCTGAAGGAAGGACCTGAGCCCATGCAGCTTTTTGTCGGCCTCGGAAATCCGGGTGCGAAGTACGCGCGCAATCGCCACAACATCGGCTTCATGGCGGTGGACCGCATCGCCGGGGACCACGGTTTCGCGCCGTGGCGCGCCAAGTTCCAGGGACAGGTCAGCGAGGGACGGCTGGGGTCGGCCAAGGTCGTCCTGCTGAAGCCCGAGACGTTCATGAACAACTCGGGCCAGTCCGTCGGCGAGGCGATGCGGTTCTACAAGCTGACACCCGAAGACGTCGTTGTCTTTCACGACGAGATCGACCTTGCTCCGGGCAAGCTGCGGGTGAAGCAGGGCGGCGGTCACGCGGGACACAACGGTCTGCGGTCCCTGCACGCGCATGTCGGAGATACCTATCGCCGGGTGCGGATGGGGGTCGGACATCCGGGTCACAAGGATGCCGTGCCGGGCTACGTCCTGCGGGACTTTCCCAAGGCGGACGAGGACTGGCTGGACGACCTTCTGCGCGGCGTGTCCGACGGCGCGGTCGCGCTGGCCGAGGGTGACGCGGGGCGGTTCCAGAACGCGGTGGCGCTGCGCCTGAACCCGCCGAGGTCGTCGACGGCAAAGGCCGAGACGAAGGCGGCAGAGGCGACGAGGGAGGTATCCGAACCATCGCCCGCCGACGACGCGAAGACTCCGTTTCAGAGGCTGGTGGACCGCTTCCGATGACCGTCCGCGCGGCATTCGGCGTGCAGTCCCGCGCCTGCGCCGCGCTTGGCTCGCCCTTCATGGCGCGTCTGATGGCGCTTTCCGGCGCGCGGCTCGTGTCAGGGACAAGTGTCGCGGACCGAGTGCTGGGGTGGCAGGGCGACCCGTCTCCCCATGCGGACAGCGTGCCGTTGCGGCTGGCCGGGGGACTGCACGCGCTGAAGCTGCAAGGGTTGGCGCTGGTCGAGGAATACCCGCCGCACGAGGTGTCGGACGACCGGTTGTGGTCCGCCGTCGAGGCCGCCTTTCGAAGCCATGAGGCGCACCTGCTGGAGTGGCTGGACCACGCGCCCCAGACGAACGAGGTGCGACGCGCGGCCGCTATCCTGCCCGCCCTCGCGCTGGCTTGCGCGGGATCGGACCAGCCGGTCGAGCTTGTCGAACTGGGATGCAGCGGCGGGTTGAACCTGCGCTGCGACAGGTTCCGTCTCGACGTGCAGGGCAGCTCTCTGGGCGATCCGGCGTCGAGGGTCGTCCTGTCGCCCCGCTGGATCGGCGAGGCACCGCCGGTCGATCTGCCGCCAGTTGCGTCGCGGGTCGGCGTCGACGTGGCGCCTCTCGACCCGGAGTCGGAGGCCGGGCGCTTGCGGCTCCTCGCCTATCTCTGGCCTGACCAGACCGACCGCCTGGCGCGGACGAGCGAAGCCATCGGGATCGCGCGCGCGACGCCTGCGCGGATCGTTCGCGCCGATGCGGGAGCCTGGTTGGAGGAACATCTGGCCACCCAGCATAACGGGCTGCGGCGCATCGTTTATCACACCGTCGCATGGCAGTATTTTCCCGAGGACACGGCAGCGCGGGCACTTGCCGCGATGAAGGCCGCAACGTCGCCTGTCATTCGCATCGGGATGGAAACGGACGGTGCCGAGAACGGCGCCCGGCTGTGGCTGACACAGTTTCCCGAAGACGAGACTGTCGAGATGGGACGCGCCGACTTTCACGGCCGATGGATCGACTGGCGGCGTTGAAGCCCCGGCCATGAGGACTAGCTGTGGCTCAAGGGGGCGCGCACCATGCAGAAAGACGAACCCATAAATGTTCTCGGCGAGACGCTGGAACCCTGCTCGACCGAGCCAATCACAGGCTTTTTTCGGGATGGCGCCTGCAATACCTGTCGCGAGGATTCAGGAAGCCATACCGTTTGCGCCGTGATGACGGCCGAGTTCCTGGCCTATTCGAAATACGTGGGCAACGACCTGTCGACGCCTCGGCCCGAATTCATGTTTCCCGGGCTGAAACCGGGCGACCGCTGGTGCCTCTGCGCCTCGCGCTTCCTTCAGGCTGCGGACGAGGGTGCGGCGCCGCGTATCAATCTGGCCGCCACGCATACCAAGGCATTGGACATCATCCCGCTGGATGTGCTGATGCATCACGCCAGCGAAGACTGAGCCGGTTCGTCCTCGATCAAGTCGTCGATGAATAGGCTGAGAAGCTGTGGCCGACCGCTGACGCCTGCCTTGCGGTAAATGGCGTTCGTCTGCGCCTTGATCGTGCCTTCGCTGACCCCGCGAAAGCCGGCGATGTCCTGCGTCGAGAAGCCCTTGATCGCGAAAAGGGCAACGTCGCGCTCGGCGGCCGTCAGAACTCCAATCCTCGAAACGCTCGGCCAAGACATCGCGGAAGGCGCTTCTTGCGCGGCGAAGCGCCTCCTCGGCCGCGATGGTGCGGCGGCGCGATTGGCGCAGGGCAAGCCAGCTGACCACGACGCCGATGACGAGGCCGAGGGCCGCGCCGATCTGGATCAGTTCGACGAAGGCCCAGTCGATGGGGCCGATCGGCAGGCCCAGGATCGAGATGAGGATATCGGAAACGAAGAAGGCGGCGCAGGCAAGCTGGACCGCAAGCACCACGCCGAGGACGTAGCGGTTGTTCACACGCGGCGCTCCGCACCGCGGGGGATGTCAGTCCTTGCCGGAATTCGACGAGCCCGATCCGCTGTTGTCGTTGTCGTCGTCGTCGCGATCATCGTCGTCATCGTCGTCGTCGTCGTCGTCGTCGGAATCATCATTGTCATCGAAATCATCATCGTCATCAAAATCATCGTCGTCATCGCCGCTTCCCTTGCCGGAGGAGCCGCCAGAAGACTTCCCGGATGAGCCGCCGTCCCTGGAGCGTTCGAAGCGGATGTAATCCCGCAGGATCAGCCCCGTGGCGGGGTTGACCACGATTTCGCGCTGCCTGTCGCCTGTGACGGCGACAAAGCGCATCCGGCCCAGAAGGGTCCGGCTGACCCTTATCTCGGCGTAACCCTCCTGGCGCAGTTCCGCGACGATCCTGGCACGGACTTCGTCCGGCGAAGCCGCCGCGGGGGCCGTCATCGCAAGTGCGAGGTAGATCAGGACAAAAGCACGTTTCAACATTTCAAGTCACCATTGGCGGGCCTTGCGTGAATTGCAAGGCCCGCCGGGGAAGCCCAATTCTTGAGGAATCGGGGGCTGGGGTTCAGTCGTCGTCCGACCCACCGTGGTCGTCGTCGTGGTCATCATCGTCGTCATCGTCGCCGCCATGTCCGCTGCGGTCGTCGTCGTCATCGTCGTCATCATCGTCATCGTCATCGTCATCGCCGCCGCGGCGGCCGCTGCGGTCGTCGTCGTCATCGTCGCGATCCGTCACGAAGGAAGTCGCGGTCGCGGCTATCGACCTGCATTCCGGTCCGGCCGGCGTCGTCGCCCGCGGATTCGGTTTCCTGCTTGAGGATCGCCCCGGTGGCGCGGTCGATGATCAACTCGACCTTCTCGTTGCCGCGGATGGCTTCGATCTTGACCTGGGTCGGACCGTTCTTGACCTCGAAGAAGGTGAAGCCCTGGTCGCGGAGCGAAGCGACGACATCGTTCGCCGCCCCGATGTCCGTGCTGGTCGAACCGCCTGCGACGCCGTTCGAGCCGCTTACGAAATCGCGGCCGCGCTCGCGCACCTGGACGCCGGTGCGGCTTCTTTCACGGGCATCGGCCTGTTCCTGTTCCTGCTTCAGGATTGCGCCGGTCGCGCGGTCGTAGATCACCTCGAGCTTCTGGCTGTCCTTGATGGCCTCGACCTTGACCTGCGTGGGGCCGCCCTGCACCTCGACGAAGGTGAAGCCCATGTCCTGATATCGCGACACGACCTGGTCGGTAAAGGCGTCGGCGTGAGCCGCGCCGACCCAAAAGACTGAGGCGGCTGCTGTGGCTAAAAGTCTGTTCATCTCTGGTTCCTCGTTTCCGTTTGGCGACGCATCACGGCGCCGATGACCCAGTTGCCCCACGAAACCGGTCTTCCTCCATTCGCCACAGGTTGAGATGTGGGGCAATAAACCCAAGTAAGCTGCGTCTAAACTTCAGGAAAACAGGCATAAACCTGAGGTCTAGGAAACGGGCACGAAAAAGCCCGGCACGAGGTCCGGGCTTGTTCAGACGTCCAGAGCGCCGGCGTCAGTGCAGCTTGGCCCTGACCACGCCTATGGCGTCGTCGATGAGCGAGGCAGCCTTGTCGGCGCTCATCTTCTGCTGGATCACCTCGCCTGCGGCCTTTACGGCGATACGCGCGGCTTCGTCCCGGACCTGCTTGATCGCGGCGGCTTCGGCCGAGGCGATCTGGCCCTGGGCGGACTGGACGCGGCGTTCGATCGAGGCGGCCAGATCCTTCTTCGCCAGTTCGGCGGCCTCGGTGGCGTTGTCACGGGCGGCGGCCACGATGCGGTCGGCCTGCTCCTGCACTTCGCGCTGCTTGCGCTCGTAGCTGGCCAGCAGGGTCTGCGCCTCATCGCGGAGGGCGCGGGCTTCCTCGAGCTCGGATTTGATGCCGGCCGCGCGCTTGTCGAGGAGCTCGGCCAGACGGGACGGCACCTTGAAGTAGACGAGGACGCCGAGGAATAGCAGGAACGACACAAGGACGATGAAGTCGGTGTTGGCGAGCGAATAGAATTCGCCCGAGAACACGTTCTTGGTTGCCGCAAGGGCGGGGCTCGCCGAGAGGAGGGCCGCGACGGTGAGAAGTCTCTTCATGGCGTCACCCCTTCACGTTGTTTGCTACGGCGGCATCGACCGATGCGTCGTCCACGTCGACGCCCAATGCGGCGACGACGGCGCGCGCGGTGTCGCGGGCGACCTCGCGTACCGCTTCGGCGGTGCCTTCGCGGATCTCGGCGATTCGCTCTTCGCCCTCGGACGTGCGCGCGGCGATCTCGGCGTCGGCCTTGACCATGGCGGCGTCGACATCGGCCTGCATCTCGGCCTTGGCCTCGGCGGCGATGCGCCCGGCTTCGGTCCGAGCGTCGGCGAGCGCCTTCTCATAGGCGGCCTCGGCCGCGGCAGCCTTGCTCTTCAGTTCTTCGGCCGCGGCGATGTCGTTCGTGATGGTGCCCTGACGTTCGGCGAGAACGCTGGCAATGCGGGGCAGCGCCACGCGGGACAGCACGAAGTAGATGACGACAAGCGTCACCACCAACCAGAAGATCTGGTTGGCAAAGGTGCTGACGTCGAGTTGCGGCAGACCCGGTGCGGCTTCGGCGGCGTGCGCGCCCGCTTCGAGCGTGCCTTCGCCTGCTAGTGTTTCCGTCGCCATGGCGACCTCCTCAGACCCTGTGACCAGCCGGGCGGCCCCTTGGGCGGCCCGGCACGTAAGGATGGCGAGGCGCGCTTAGACGGCGAACATCAGCAGAAGTGCTACGAGGAACGAGAAGATCCCGAGCGCTTCGGCGAAGGCGATGCCGATGAAGAGCGTGGCGGTCTGGCCGGCGGCGGCCGACGGGTTGCGCAGGGCACCGGCGAGGAAGTTGCCGGCGACGTGGCCCACACCGATGGCGGCCGCGCCCGAACCGATGGCGGCGAGGCCGGCACCGATGAATTGACCCATGTTTGCGATATCGCCTTCCATGTCGAATGCTCCTTACGTTGGAAGTGTGTCTGAAACTGTTGGTTGGCCCGACTAGTGCGACGGATGCAGCGCATCCTTGAGGTAGACGCAGGTCAGGATGGTGAAGACGTAGGCCTGGATGAAGGCCACAAGGACCTCGAGGCCGTAGATGGCGACCACGGCCAGGATCGACAGCGGCGCGATGGCGGTGACGGCGGCGAAGGTCGCGAAGACCTTGATGACCGCGTGCCCGGCCATCAGGTTGCCGGCAAGACGGATCGAGTGGCTGAGAGGCCGCACGAAGTAGGAGATCAGCTCGATCACCGCGAGGATGGGCCGCAGCGCCAGGGGCGCCGACGAGACCCAGAAGAGGCCGAGGAACGCAGCGCCATTCTTGACGAAGCCGATGATGGTGACGGTCAGGAAGACCGCGAGCGCCAGGACGGCGGTGACGGCGATGTGGCTTGTGGTGGTGAAGGCCATCGGCAGGAGGCCGAGGAAGTTCGCCATCACGATGAACATGAACAGCGTCATGATGTAGGGGAAGTACTTCAGCCCGTCCTTGCCGGCCACGTCCTCGACCATCTTGTAGACGAAGCCGTAGGCGAGTTCGGCGATGGACTGGATGCGCGACGGGATCAGCGCGCGGCCCCGCGTGCCAAGCACCAGCAGAGCGGCGATGCAGGCGACGGTGAGGGCCATCCAGAAGGTGGCGTTGGTGATCGTGAAGGCGTTGACCGGGCCGTCCCCGAAGAGCGGCTGCACGATGAACTGGTCCATCGGGTGGAACGAGAGGCTGCTGCCGCCTTCTGCGCCGTGAACTTCTTCCGCCACCTCAGTCCCCTTCCTTGTCGCCGGGTGCGCCCGGCGTGAATTCCCTTGCGCTGGCGAGCATGGTCTTCACCCCCGCCGCGAACCCCAGAAGCGTGAACACCACCAAAAACCACGGCAAGGTGCCGAAGAGGGTGTCCAGCCCAAATCCCACTCCGAAGCCGATCCCCAGCCCCGCCACCAGTTCGATCACCATGCGCCATGCCACGTTGAGCTGGCTGTAGTGTTCTTCCTGGTGCCGCTTCGCCGCGTCAGGGACGCGCTTACTGGCCAGTTTGGCTTCGAGGGCCTCCATCCGGGCCTTCCGATCCTGATCGGTCTCGGCCATGACGTCGTGTCCCCCATGAGAACTTGGCCGATGTCTAGAAAGAGGGTGGTCGCGAGTCAAGCTGGCGCAGGACCAAGGGTCTTGTGCCGTAATTCTTTGAAACGCCTCAGTAAAATCCGAAAAAGCTGTGCGAAGTTCAAAAGGTCGCGGCTTGAAGCATATTCAACCGTATGGTTGAGGTTTCGGCGCCTGACCCATTGACGAAGGACAGCCCGAGGGGTCAGATCCCCCGCCATGCCCGCTCTCGACAGCATCTTCCACGCGCTCGCCGATCCGACCCGGCGCCGCATCCTGACCATGCTCCTCGAGGATGACATGGCGGTGACCGACGTTGCGGACCCCTTCGAAATGTCGCTGGCGGCGATATCCAAGCATCTGGGCGTCCTGACCCGCGCGGGGCTGATCAGCCAGGAGCGGCGAGGACGACTGACCTGGTGCAAGCTGGAGCCGCAGGCGCTGAAGGACGCGAGCGTCTGGATGCAGGGCTTCGGTCAGTTCGAGCCCGTCGACCTGGACGCCTTCGAGGATTTCCTGACGCGCCAGTTTTCCGAACCCGACAATGACGAGGACGTCACCACTCCTTCGCCTCTTCCTTGAGGAAAGCGAGGAAGGCCTGGACCTTCGTCGTCCGGTGCAGGTCGACATGGGTCACGATCCACGACGGCGAGGTCCATTCGGGTCGCGGTGGAATGACCTGAACGAGGCCCGGCACGTCGCCTGCCTCCCATCCCGACAGAAAGCCCATGCCGACGCCGAGGCGGATCGCCTCGATCATCGGGCCGAAGTCGGACGCGCGGAACACGATGCGCTCGGGCGGCACCGAGGTGACGAGCCAGCGCAGGAACGGCGCGTTCGACGACAGGTTGTCCTGCGCCACGAAGTCGTGCCCCGCGAGGTCGTCGTCGGACACGGGTCGGCCACGGCGCTGGATGTAGCCTTCGGAGGCGTAGAGGGCGACTTCCTTCGCAAGGAAAGGCTGGACCACGTTGTCGGGGTTTTCGGGCTTGCGGCCGGCGCGGATGGCGACGTGGGCCTCGCCATATTCGAGCCGGAGGAGCTTTTCGCCGGTGATGTAGCGGACCAGCACTTCAGGGTGACGTTCGCGGAACCGAACCAGAAGCTCGGTGATGCGCTTCGACAGCGCCGGCAGCGAGGTCACGACAAGCTCGCCCGAGACCGCGTCGCCCTGCCCCCGGATGCGATTGACTAGTTGCGAGAACTGGTCGTCCGTGGCCTGCGCGACCTGGAGAAGGTCGCGCCCCGCCTCGGTCGCGCTGTAACCGCGCGCGTGGCGCTGGAACAATTTCACGCCGAGGCGCGCCTCGAGCAAGTCGATATGGCGGATGACCGTGGCGTGGTGGACGCCAAGCGCATCGGCAGCGCCGCTGACCGTTCCGAGTCGGGCGACGTTGAAGGCGGTGCGTATTTCGTCCCACGTTCCTAGCGACATGGATGGGTTATGGTGCACCATCGCACGAAATGCGAGAGTCCATCGCGCAGGCGCGCGCGCTTCCGGCGTGCCCGCCCGTCTTGATCCAGAGCAATGCGCGCCCGCCGTCGTCCGGCGCAGGATCAGCCCAACGCATGGAGGAACAGCTATGAGCTACAAGACCCTCGTCACCGTGGTTCGCGAACCCGAACTCGACCGCAGCCATCTCGACGCCGCCCTCGCCTTCGCCGAGGCGCAGGATGCCCATCTGCATATACTGAGCCTCGGGATCGAGCACATCCCGCCGGAGGCCTTCTATGGCGGCACCACACCCATCGCGATCCAAGGCACCATCTCGGACGCCATCGAGGAGGCGACGGCCTCCGAAGCCTTCGCCAACGAGCAACTCAAGCGTTCAGGCGCGAGAGGCGACGTCCAGCGCGTCGTCGCGCAGATGGGCGCGGTGTCCCAGATCGTGGCGCAGAACGCGCAGCTTGCCGACCTCGTGATCCTGTCGAAGCCCTATGGCGAGGGTCGTAGCGGCGAGGATGTCGCGGTGCTGGAGGCGGCGCTGTTCTCGACGCGGACGCCTGTCCTCGTCCTGCCGCAGGGCAAGACGATCGTCCCGGCGCCCAAGCGGGTGGTTGTGGCGTGGAACCAGTCGGGCGAGGCGCTGGCCGCGATCCGCGCCGCCCTTCCCATGATGCGCGAGGCCGATAGTGTCGAAATCCTGGTCATCGACCCGCCGCGTCATTCCGCCGGAACCGCGGACCCCGGTGCGCCCCTGGCCGAGATGCTGACCCGACACGGGATCGAGGTCACGGTGTCAGTCGTGGCGCAGACGACGTCCAAGGTGTCGGACACCATCACGCGCCATGCCGCCGATCAGGGTGCCGACCTGGTCGTGATGGGTGCCTACGGTCATTCGCGCCTGCTGGAGGCGGTGCTGGGCGGGGCGACGCGCAACATGCTGGAAAACGCCGCCCTGCCCATGATCGTCGCTCACTGAGCGGCGATGGAGAACACAACCGTGACCGTCAAGACGGTCTCGATTTCGCCCCGCGCGATCGGGACATCAGAGGCTGCCATCCGCATCTCGGCCTGCGGATAAGGGAACGGCATCGGGGGCATCGTGGCCTCGGAGATCGTGGTGATTTCTCCCAGGGAAACGCCAGCCGCTCCGGCAAGCAGTTCCGCCTTGGCGCGAGCGTCGGCGACGGCGGCGGTGCGGGCCTCGTCCTCGAGCGGACGCGGTTCGGCCACGCTGAACGACAGCCCGTTGACGGTGTTCGCGCCGGTCGTGACGAGCGTGTCCAGAAGCGCGCCGAGCGCGTCCAGATCGCGCACCCGGATCATCAGGTCGTTGTTCGCGATGTAGCCGGTGATGCGTGCGCCGTTCTGGTCGCTGTGGTCCCACCTGGGTTGCAGGTTGAGCGAGGAAGTCTGCACGTCGCGCGGCTCGATCCCGGCGGCGGTGACGGCGGCAAGCACGGCGGCGGCGGCTTCGCTGGCGGCCGACATGGCCTCGCCCGCGGTCGCGGCTTCGCGCATGACGCCAAGGTTGATGACCGCCATGTCGGGCTCGGCCGCGATGCGACCTTCGCCGGTGACGACGATGGTGCGCGCTTCTTGCGCCGAAAGGGTCACGGGCAGCGCGGCAAGGCCGATGGTCAAGATCAGGGTGGCTAGACGCATGTGGGAATCTCCAAAAGGGGAACAACTCTGAGGTCAGAACCTAATCCTCGCGCCGCGTCGGCGCATCCCCGCAAATTGGCGGCGCTCCAGACGTGACGACCTCCCGGAGCCATGCTATCTCCTCGTTCATGACGAGCCGCTGGGGTTACGATCTTGATATGTCCGCCATCCGGCTCATGCGCCGGGACGGCAAGACGTGGCGGGAGATCGGGGCGGTCAAGATCGACGGTCCGGACATCGAGGACCGGCTTTTCGCCATGTCCGCGCACATGGACGACCCGTCAGATCCTGTGATGCTATTCCTGCCGCGCGACCAGATCCTTTACATGGACGTCGACATCAGCACGGAGGATTCGGTCGAGGTCGACATCCACCGCGCCTTGGACGGTCGGACGCCCTATGTCCTCGACGAACTCGAGATCGACTGGGAGATGACGGCCCCCGGACAGGCCCGCGTCGCGGCCATCGCCCTGGAAACACTGGACGAGGCGGCCGCCTTCGCCGAGGCGCGCGGCCTGAGCATCGCCGGGTACTCGTCTCTGGCCGCACGGTCCGATTTCCCCCGGCCGCCGGACTTCGGTCGGCCGAACATGATGGACGACCTCGACGAACCGCTCACGGTGCCCGTGGTAGTCGATGACGTCCCGCCTGGGGCGGGCGACCCCGAGGAGACTGTCGAGACGGCATCCGACGAGGCGGTGGAGGTTGCGACCGACACCGTGGCACCTGCCGTGGAAGACGCCATTGCGGAGGTGGAGGTCACCTATGTCGCGGTCGCCTCGGCGGAGGTTCCGGCTGCGGCCGTCGAGGACAGCGTTCCCGACGAAACAGAGCAGGACGAGACCGCAGAGGATGCGGCCAACAAGGTCGATCAAGAAGCGGTGTCGGAGACCGAGACGGTCGCGGACGACGAACCGGTGGACGAACCGGCAGCGATGGCGGACGAGGGTCTCGAGACCTCCGCCGGCACGGACGCCGATGGCGAGACTGACGACACCGAGCAGGCTGACGAAGAGAGCGAGACGGAGGACGAAGACGACAAGACCTCGACGTCCCCCGACGTCGTCACGTCGCGCCTGATCCTCACGGATGTCGCCGAAGATGACGACACCGCGACTGCCGACGACGACGCGGCGGAACCCGTCGTCTCTTACAATTTTCACACGAAGCGCGAGACGTCGCGGCCGCCTTCGACGCCGGTGTCGTTCTCTCCCGACGCGATCGGGGAACCCGTTCTCAAGGTCGACGATCCGAGGCCGGTGATGACGGTGAGGCCGCGCAGCCTGGCTCCGCTCGACCCCGGTGTGCCGGTAAGCGGGCCGAAGGCTCCGCCGCGCGTCCGGACGGATATCGCAGCGGGGACGATGCGGCGCCAGGTGGCGAGCCTGACGCCTCCCGCGGCGGCGTCGGTTCGTGCGGCACCGCGTGCGGGCGGTACGATCCGGACGCTGGCGGTGTTGGCCGTGGCCTTCATCCTTACCATCGGGATCGCCACGCTGGTGTGGTCGCTGCTGCCGCTGCGCCCGGGCGAAGCGACGGTTCCGACGGTGCCGCGCCCTGTGGCGACCGATCTGGGGGCGGTCACGCAAGTCGAGCCGGAGCAGCAGGCGGCGTTGGTGCCGGAACCGGCCGAGGAGCCTGTCGTGGACGCGGCGCCGACCGTAGCGGCGACCGATCCCGTAACGCCGACCGCGCCGGAAGAGAGGTCTGCGGGCACGGCTGCTGCGGTGCCGGATGCGGCGGTCGAAAATACCGAGACGGCAGCGCTGGCCCCTGCCCCGGCAGAGGATGCCGGGCCCTCCGTCGATACGGCACCCGTCGCCGCGCCGGTGCCGGATCTGCCTGTGCCCTCGGTCGAGACGACCGTGACGGATGCGCCGTCTGTGACGGTGGAGGAGTCGGAACCCACTGAATTGGCGGCGCTTTCCCATCCCGTGACGGCATCCGCGCCGAAGCTGACGAAGCTGCTGCGATCAGGCGAGGGGCGTCCGCTTTATGATCCGCAGCCGCCGTTCGCGGTGGCGCCCGACGGTCTGTCGGCGATCATGACGGCGGCGCCGTTCCCGGGGCCCGACACGGACGACGACATCGCCGAGACGACGAACGACATCTATATCGCGTCGATCGAGCCGAGCGATCTGGCGTTCGACGCCATCGCCCTGCCCGCTCCGGGCGGGCTTTCGGGCGACAGGGTACCGGCGGTGGAGGCCACTCCGCCGCCTCCGGCCGAGCCGGAGACCGACGTCGCGGCGGCGCCTGCTGCGGCGCAGGACGACCTCGACGCCAGTCTGCGCGCGGCCATCGACGCGGCCGCCGAATTGGCGCTGGCGGAAGCGGACCCGGCTATTGAGGCAGAGGCCGAAGCGGTCGACGAACCCGGGCTTCCGGCGCTGACCGCTTTTGCGCAGGGCCTGCCCGAGCGACTTCCGAGAGGACGGCCGGGCGGGTTCGTCGAGGAGATAGAGCGCCAGCAATTCAATGGGTTGACGCGTTCAGAGCTGGAGGGCCGTCGGCCGTCGGAGCGGCCTGAATCGGAGCAGGACGTGGCCTTGCGGGAGCAGGACGCAAGCGCGGAGGCGAGCGCTTTGGCGGTGCCGACGTCACTGTCGCCACGCGGTCGTCCCGACGCGTTCGAAGCCGTGGTGAGCGCGGCTCTGGTGCGGCAGGAAGCGGCGCGGTTGACTGCGTCTCTGGACTTCGAGACGCCGAACACGAGCGACGCCATCGAAGCCGCGCTGGAGCAGGACATCGAGCCCGAGCCGAGGGCGCAGGACACGCCGCGGCTGGCCATTCCGTCGAACGCCTCGGTGTCGCGGACGGCGACCATCGAGGATGCGATCCGGCTGAACGCCTTGAATTTGGTGGGGGTTTACGGAACTCCGGCCGACCGCAGGGCGCTGATCCGGCTGCCTTCGGGGCGCTATGTGAAGGTGAAGGTCGGCGACAGGTTCGACGGCGGAACCGTGGCGCAGATCACCGATACGCAGCTTCACTACCGGAAGGGCAACCAGACGGTTTCCCTGAGCCTGCCGCGCGGCTGACGTGCGACCGTAAACGAGGTCGTGACGCGACGTGCGGTGGTGGCTGAGACGGTCCGCAATCTTTCTTCAACGCCGTTAAGAAACAGGCCGATCCGTGAGAATCGGCCTGTCGGCATAGCGTATGCAACGCGTCGGCATTGTGTATGGCACCTTGTCTGCCGAAGGCGCGGGTTAACAGGCCGCGCTCACTCGGCGGCGACGTCGCCGTAGTCGCCCTTGGCCATCTCCTCGGCCTCGATGGATTCGAAGAGCGCCTTGAAGTTGCCCTCGCCGAAGCCGTCGTCGCCCTTGCGCTGGATGAACTCGAAGAAGATCGGCCCGATGACGGTCTTGGAGAAGACCTGGAGCAGGATCTTCGTCTCGCCGCCGTCGACCACGCCTTCGCCGTCGATGAGGATGCCGTGGGTCTTCATGCGGTCGATGGGCTCGTCATGGCCTTCGACGCGGGTCTTCGACAGCTCGTAGTAGGCGTCGGGCGGCCCCGGCATGAAGCGGACGCCGCGCGAGGCGATCTCGTCCACCGAGTCGTAGATGTCGTGCGCGCCGACGGCGATGTGCTGGATGCCCTCGCCGTTGTACTTCTTGAGGTAGTTGACGATCTGGCCGGTCTCGCCGCGATCCTCGTTGATCGGGATGCGGATCTTGCCGCAGGGCGAGGTCAGCGCGCGGCTTAGAAGGCCGGTGAACTTGCCCTCGATGTCGAAGAAGCGGATTTCGCGGAAGCTGAACAGGTCCTTATAGAAGCGGAACCAGGTGTCCATGTTTCCCTTGAAGACGTTGTGGGTCAGGTGGTCGAGGTAGTGGAAGCCCACGCCTTCGGGGTTGGCCTTCGTCAGCCAGTCGAACTCGGCGTTGTAGGGCGAGGTGTCGTAGTAGTCCTCGACGAAGTAGATCAGGCTGCCGCCGATGCCCTTGATGGCGGGCACGTCCATCACCTTGCCGGGGCCGGTGTATTCCTCGGCGCCTTTCGCGACGGCGTGCTTCAGGGCGTGGTTGGCGTCGACGACGCGCCAGCCCATCGAGGGGGCGCAGGGGCCGTGCTCGTCGATGAAGGCGGCGGCGTGGGTGCCCGGCTCGGCGTTGACGAGGTAGCTGATATCGCCCTGCTGCCAAAGCTCGACATCTTTCGAACGGTGCTTGGCGGCGAGGGTGAAGCCCATGCGTCCGAAGAGGTCGCGGAGGACCTGCGGATCCGGATGGGCGAATTCCACGAATTCGAAGCCGTCGGTGCCGGCGGGGTTCCTGTCGGTGATGGTCGATCGGGGGGCGTCGTGCGGGAAGGGTCCCATGGCGGTCTCTCCTGTTCGCTGTTGCCTATAAGATAGTCGCTACAGCGCGCGAGTTCCGCGCATTCTGGGCCTGGAGGCTATACTGTTTGCGTGAAAATTGCATTTGGCGCCCCGTCAGCGCATAATGTCCGCATGGCCAGTCTTGACGACACCGATTACAGGCTTCTGACGGCGCTTCAGCGCGATGCACATCTGACGTCCGAAAAGCTGGGCGAGGCGCTGAACCTGTCCGCCAGCCAGGTCGGGCGGCGGCGGCAGCGTTTGGAAGCCGAAGGCTATATCGAAGGTTATCGCGCGCGGCTTGCGCCGCTGAAGCTGGGCCTTCAGGTGCAGGCCTTCGTCTCGGTGCAGATGGCGACCCACGCGCCCGACCAGGTGAAGACCTTCGTTCGTATCGTCGAAACGCGCCCCGAGATCACGAGCGCGTGGACATTGACCGGCGAGGCCGATTATCTTCTTCGCGTGTACTGCGAGGATCTCGCGGCGCTCAACATCCTGATCCATCAGGTCCTGCTTCCGCATCCGGCCGTGGCGCGTGTCCAGAGCCAGATCGTGATGGACCAATTGAAGGCAGACGGCCCTCTGCCGCTGTAACGAGGACGACATGGAAGGCTTTCTGTTCGAAGCCGCCGTCTATCTTCTGGCGGCCGTGATCGCGGTGCCCCTGTCGGTTCGGCTGGGGCTGGGATCGGTGCTGGGATACCTTCTGGCGGGCATCGTGATCGGGCCGATCCTGGGCTATGCGGGCGAGGCCGAAGACCTTCAGCATTTCGCGGAATTCGGCGTCGTGCTGATGCTGTTCCTGATCGGGCTCGAGCTGACGCCGCGGGCGCTTTGGGACATGCGGCACCGGCTGATCGGGCTGGGCGGGATGCAGATCGTGCTGACCGCCGGGCTGGTGACGGGGATCTGCTGGTGGGGGTTTTCCTATCCCTGGCAGACGGCGCTGGCCGTCGGCATGATCCTGTCGCTGTCGTCGACCGCCATCGTGCTTCAGACCCTGAACGAGAAGCGGCTGATGCAGACGCCGGGCGGACGGTCCACGTTCTCGGTCCTTCTGACGCAGGACATCGCGGTGATCCCGATGCTGGCGGTGCTGCCGCTTCTGGCGGTGGGATCGGGCATGGCCTTCGGCCCGGACGGGTCGATCCAGCGGCCGGGCGACAGCGCTGCCGCCGGCCACGGGGCCGAGGGCGCGGGCGGGGCCGAGCAGACGGCCGAGGCGGCGAAGGCCTTTATCGAGTCGCTGCCCGCCTGGGGCGTGACGCTGGCGACGTTCGGCGCGGTCGCGGTTGTGATCCTGTTCGGGATGTATGCGACGCGGCCCCTGTTCCGGTTCGTCCACTGGGCACGGCTGCGGGAGCTTTATACCGCCTTCGCCCTGCTTCTGGTCCTGGGCATCGCCTTCGTGATGCAGCTTGTCGGACTGTCGCCCGCCCTGGGAACGTTTCTCGCCGGCGTGGTGCTGGCCAACTCGGAGTTCCGGCACGAGCTGGAAAGCGACATCGAGCCCTTCAAGGGACTGCTGCTGGGGCTGTTCTTCATCACGGTGGGGGCGGGGATCAACTTCGGGCTGCTGTGGCGGGACCCGTTGCAGATCGTGCTGCTGACGCTTCTCTTGATGCTGACGAAGGGGCTGGTGCTGTGGCTTCTGGCGGTCGTCTTCCGGCTGAAGGGGCGGAACCGCTGGCTGTTCACGCTGGGGCTGGCGCAGGCGGGCGAGTTCGGGTTCGTGCTGGTGTCGTTCTCGTCTCAGCTGGGCGTGCTGTCGGCGGACCAGAGCGGGCGGATCCTGCTGGTGGTCGCGCTGTCGATGCTGCTGACGCCCCTGTTCTTCATCGCCTACGAAAAGCTTCAGCACCGGATGGCGGGGGACGGGGTGGACCCGCGCGAGCCCGACACCATCGACGAGCAGCAGAAGGTCATCATCGCGGGGACCGGGCGGTTCGGGCAGATCGTCAACCGGCTGATCATGCTGGCGGGGATGCGGGCCGTCGTGCTGGACAACAACCTCGAGGCGATCGACACGATGCGGCAGTTCGGGGTGAAGGGGTTCTTCGGCGACCCGACGCGGCCCGAGCTGCTGCATGCGGCGGGGCTGAAGGACGCGCGGGTACTGGTGGTGGCGCTGGACGACAAGGAGGCGGCTCTGCGGCTGGTGCGATACGCCCGGCAGCAGAGGCCCGACCTGCACATCGTCGCGCGGGCGCATGACCGGGTGCATGTCTACGAGCTGGTGCAGGCCGGCGCCGACAAGCAGGTGCGCGAGGTGTTCGACAGTTCCCTGCGCGCGGGTCGGTACGTGCTGGAGGAGATGGGGCTGACCGACATGGAAGCGGCTCGGATCGAGCATTTCTTCTTCCGCAAGGACCGCGAGGCGCTGCGCGAGCTGGCGGCGCTGTGGAAGCCCGGCGTGCCGGTCAGCAAGAACCCGGCCTATGTCGCGCGGTCGCGGGAGCTGAACTCGGAGCTGGAGGCGGCGCTGGTGGAGCATCTGGACCAGGCGCTGGGACCGGTGAGCGAGCTGGAGATGCGACCCCGGATGCGGCCCTTCTCGACGCCCGCCGCGCATCCGGTCGAGACCGAACAGGGGACCGCCACCTGAGCGGCGGGGCGGCGGGAGTTCACCGAAACGTGGTCTCGCGCCCTGTCCCTTCAGCGGAAGGGACTATATCATCGGGTCGGGCAGGCAAATCCGGGAGGGGCGGCAGTGACGGCGAAACGGGTCTTGGGCGCGGCTCTGGCGCTCTGCACCTTCTCCACCGGCGCTCTCGGTTTCGAGATCAGGTTCCAGACTCCCGGGATGGGGGATTCGCTGCGGGACGCGCTTTACGCCTCGTCCCTGGTTGCCGCCGAAGAAGACGAAGGGACGAACGACCCGCAGGACATCCTGGCCGCCGCGCAGGCGGACTATGCGCGGCTTCTGGGCGTGCTCTATGACGAGGGCCGCTATTCCGGCGTGATCTCGATCCTTCTCGACGGGCGCGAGGCGGCGGCGATCCCGCCGCTGTCGGCGCCGCGGGCGGTGCAGGTGGTGACGATTCGCGTCGAGCCGGGGCCCGTGTTCCGTTTCGGGCGGGCCGAGGTCGGGCCGCTGGCGCCAGGCACCGAGATCCCCGAGGACTATCGCCGGGGCGAGGTGGCGGGAGCCTCGACGATCCGCGCAGCGGCCGAGGCCGCGGTGGACGGCTGGCGGTCGAACGGCAACGCCAAGGCGCGGGTGTCGGACGAGAGGATCGTCGCGCGGCACGCTCAGGCGCAACTGGACGCAAGCCTGCGGCTGTCGCCCGGTCCGGTCCTGAGCTTCGGCCCGGTGCGGGTTCGGGGCAACGACGACACCAAGACGGCTCGTATTCTCAAGATCGCGGGCCTGGAGGAGGGTCGGCGCTATGATCCCGAAGAGATCGACCGTGCTGTCACGCGCCTGCGGCGCACCGGCACCTTCAGCAGCGTCACAGTCGAGGAAGCCGAGGCCATCGGGCCGGGCAACACCCTGCCCCTGACCATCGGCGTGGTCGAGCAGACTCCGCGCCGCTTCGGTTTCGGCGCCGAGTATGGCTCTGTCGAGGGCGGGCGATTGTCGGCCTTCTGGCTGCACCGCAACTTCCTTGGCGGGGCGGAACGGTTCCGCATCGACGGCGAGGTGTCGGGCATCACCGGCGAAACCGGCGGTATCGATTACAGCCTCGGCGTCCGCTACGAGCGGCCCGCCACGCCCAAGGCCGACATCGACCTTTTCGCGGCCTTCTCGTTCGAGTCGCTGGACGAGCCAGACTTCACTTCGGACACGACCGAGTTCACGCTGGGTTTCACACGCTATGCGACTGACGACCTGACCGTCGAGGCGGGGCTCGGGTATCTGTATTCCGAAATCGTGGACGACTTCGGACCGGAGACCTTCAGTCTTGTCACCCTGCCGCTCGCCGCGGAATACGACGCGCGCGACGTGCCTTTGAACCCGACCGAGGGTCTGTACGCCGACCTGACTTTGACGCCGTTCCTTGGGCTGGCGGGAACGACCGACGGGGCGCAGATGACCTTCGACGGACGCGGCTATCGCGCGCTGGGCGGCACGACCTTCGCGGGGCGTCTGCAATTGGGCGCTCTTGCGGGGCCGAGCCTGGAGGACAGCCCGGCGATCTATCGCTTCTATTCGGGCGGCGGCGGCACGGTGCGCGGCCAGGATTATCAATCGCTGGGCGTCGACACGGGCGGCGCCTTCACCGGCGGGCGGAGTTTCGTCGGTCTGTCGGCCGAGGCGCGGGTCAACGTGGGCGAAAGCTTCCAGGTCGTTCCCTTCGTCGACTGGGGCTATATCGGCGAGGAAAGTTTTGCCGACTTCTCGGGCGAGAGCCACGCCGGCGCCGGTCTGGGCGTGCGGTATGTGACGGGGATCGGACCGATCCGGCTGGATGTCGCGACGCCGATTGCGGGCGATACGGATTCGGCCAACTTTCACATCTACGTCGGCATCGGGCAGGCGTTCTGATGCGGCGCGGTCTTCTTCTTGCCCTCGGGTTGAGCGTGGCGTTGCCCGCCGTCGCGCAGGTCACGGACGCGCCCGCCGACGACGAACCAGGCTTCTTCGAGCGGCTGTTCAGCAGCGACGATTCCCCCGACGACGAGGCGCAGGGCGGATTCCTGGAGCGGCTGATCGAGGACAACCTGTCCGGCGCGGGCCGGCAGGTCAGCATCACTGGTTTCGAGGGCGCCCTCGGCGGGCGGGCGACGATGCAGAGCCTGACCATCGCCGACGATGAGGGCGTGTGGCTGACCATCACAGACGCGGTTCTGGACTGGAACCGGAGCGCGCTGTTGCGGGGTCAGCTTGAGGTGTCGGAGCTGACGGCGGGCGAGATCCTGCTGCCGCGCTTGCCCACGGTGCCCGAGAGCGATGCGCCGACGCCCGAGGCCACGGGCTTCAGCCTGCCCGAGCTGCCGGTCAGCGTCGAGATCGGCCAGATCTCGGCTGCGCGCGTGGCCATTGGCGCTCCGGTCTTCGGGGCCGAGGCGGAGGTATCGCTGGCCGGGAGCGTGAGCCTCGCTGACGGCGAGGGTGACGCGACGCTGGCTGTCGAGCGGCTTGACGGTCGCGGCGCCCTGACGCTTGAGGCGGCTTACGCCAACGATACGGGCGTACTGGCGCTGGATCTGGCGCTGGACGAAGCGCCGGACGGTATCTTCGCCAACCTCGTCGACTTGCCGGGCCGGCCTTCGGTTGTCTTCGAGATCGCCGGCGAAGGGCCGGTCGACGCTTTCGCGGCCGACATCCGGCTTGCCACCGACGGGGCGGATCGTCTGTCCGGTCGGATCGCGACGGCGGCGGGCGAAGCCGAAGGCGAGCGACGCTTCACCGTCGACATCGGCGGCGACATCGCTCCGGTCTTCGCGCCGGACTATCGGCCGTTCTTCGGCGATGCGGTGGCGTTACAGGCGGATGTGACGCGCTTTCCGGATGGACGCACGTTGCTTGAAGGACTGGACCTTTCGGCCGGGGCGCTGACGCTGCAGGGGCGCGCGCTGATCGGGGCGGATGCGCTGCCGGTCGAGATCGCGGTCGAGGGCGCCATTGCGTCGGCAGACGGAACGCCCGTGCTTCTGCCGCTGTCGGGGCCCGAGACGCGGGTGGACCGGGTGGATCTGCAGGTTTCCTACGACGCGGCGCAGAGCGAGGACTGGCAGGGCACCTTCCGCATCGCGGGGCTGGACCGGCCGGGATTCAAGGCCGAGGCGCTGGAGCTGGACGGCACCGGGCGGATCGCTCAGGGCGAGACGGGCGGTGTCACGGCGAACCTCGACTTCGCGGCGCGTCGGCTGGACTTCGGCAATCCCGACGCCGAGGCGGCGCTGGGCGAAGAGGTCACGGGCGCTGCGCAAATCGACTGGGCGAAGGGCGGAGACCTGCGGCTGTCGGAGCTGACGGTGACGGGCGAGAGCTATGGGCTGACGGGCGACGCGGTGGTGGCCTTTCCCGAGGAGGGCGGGCCGGTGGCGACGGGCTCGGCCCGCGTCGAGGCGCGGCGGCTTGCGGCCTTCTCGGGCCTTGCGGGGCGGCCGCTTTCGGGGGCAGCGGAGATTCAGGCGGACTTCACGGCCGAGCCTCTGTCGGGGACGTTCGACGTGGATTCTTGAAGGGTCGTCGACCGATCTGGCCGTCGGGCAGGAGATCGTGGACCGCATCCTTGCCGGCGAGACGGAGCTGAGCCTGCGGGCCGTGCGCAGCGAAGAGGGCATCGTCCTGACGCTGCGCCGGATCGAGAGCGCGGCGGCGCGGGTGACGGGGCGGACCGAGTTGCGGTCCGGCGGCTCGCAACTGTCGCTGGAGGCGCGGCTTGAGGATGCGTCGACCGTGCTGGAGGAGCTCTCGGGGCCGGCGGTGCTGACGGTCGAGGGCACCGAGGACGAGGAGCGCGACTGGGCGATCAACGCGACGCTGGACGGGCGCGACCTCGATGCGACGGTGGGCGGCCGGCTGACGGACTTGTACGAAGCGCCGCGCTTCGACGGGCGGATCGAAGCGTCGTCGCCGGACGTGAGCGCTTTCGCAGGCGTGGCGGGGCTGCCGATCCGGGGCGCGGTGACGCTGGATGCCGAGGGCGGGCTGGCGTTCGACCTGTCGGACTTCGCGCTGACGGCGCAGGCCACGGGCGACGGCTTCGGCATCGGGCAGGCTCAGGCGGACCGGGTTTTCGCGGGCGAGTCCTCGGCGCGGATCGAGGTGGCGGGCAGCATGGAGCGGATCGCATTCGACGTGTTCGAGGTGGCGACGCCGGTGCTGACGGCCTCGGGCCAAGGGGTTTTATCGGATGTGACGGCGTCGCCCCGGTTCGAAGGGCAGATCGAAGCTGCATCGCCCGACGTCTCGGCCTTCCGGGAGCTTGCGAGGATGCCGATCTCGGGCGCGGCGACGGTGGATGCCGAGGGCGTGCTGGCGTTCGATCTGTCAGAGTTCGATCTGCGCGCGAACGTCGAGACGCAGGATCTGGGCATCGGTCAGGCCGATGTGGACAGGTTGCTGGCGGGACGGGCGACGGCAAGCGTCGATGCGGAGGGCAGCCGCGAGGCGGTGACGGTGCGGCTGTTCGAAGTGCAGTCGGAGGAGCTGACGGCTTCTGCAAGCGGGCAGATCACCGAGGGCGACAGCCTTCTGTCGCTGGAAGCGCGTCTGGCGGACGTGTCACGCTATGCGGGCGGCATTTCCGGGCCGCTGTCGGTGACGGGACAGGTCTCGCGCAACGGGACCGGACCCTTCGCCGTCGATCTGAATGCGGACGGGCCGGGCGGATCGTCGGCGAGCGTCGACGGCACGCTGGCCTCCGATGCCTCGACCGCCGACCTTGCTCTGCGGGGATCGCTGCCGCTGGGGCTGCTCGACCGCTTCCTGGCGCCGCAAAACCTGTCGGGTACCGGCGGGTTCGATCTTCGGCTGAACGGACCGCTGGCCCTGTCGAGCCTGTCGGGTCAGGTGACGACGGCCGACGCGCGGCTTGTGTTGCCGGGGCTGAACCTGGCGCTGGAGGACCTGACGCTGAACGCGCAACTCAACGGCGCACAGGCCCAGATTTCGGCGACGGCGGCGGTCGCGGACGGCGGACGGGTGACGCTGGAAGGCCCCCTGTCCCTCGACGCCCCCTACTCGGCCGACCTGACGCTTGTGCTGTCGCGCGTGGCCCTGTCGGACCCGAGGCTTTACGAGACGACGGCGGACGGGCGTATCACGATCAATGGCCCCCTGACCGGCGGCGCGCGGATCGCGGGAGCCATCGAGTTGGGAGAGACGAACATCCGCATTCCCGCGTCAGGCTTCGGTGGCGCGGGCGCAATTCCCGAGATCATCCACATCGCCGAGCCGCCGCCCGTGCGCCGGACGCGAGCGCGTGCAGGACTTCTGGGTGAGAACGGCAACGGAAATGGCGGCTCGGACGCGGGCGGGCCGGCCTATCCGCTGGACATCACGATCTCGGCCCCGAACCGGGTGTTCATCCGGGGACGCGGGCTGGAAAGCGAGTTCGGCGGCAGTCTGCGCCTGACCGGGACGACGGCGAACGTCATCCCCCTCGGGTCGTTCGAACTGATCCGGGGCCGGCTGGATATCCTGGGCAAGCGGCTGGAGCTGGAGGAAGCGCGCGTGACGATCCAGGGGTCGTTCGAGCCCTACCTCGACCTGCGCGCTTCGACCACTGCCGAGGATTACCGCGTGAACGTGCTGGTCACGGGCCCGGCGGGCGATCCCGATATCGAATTCACCTCGAACCCGGACCTGCCCGAGGAGGAGGTGCTGTCGCGGCTTCTGTTCGGTCGCGGACTGGAGACGCTGAGTCCCTTCCAGGCGGCACAGCTTGCGCTAGCTGTCCGCACGCTGGCCGGTCAGGGGGGCGAAGGCGTGGTCAGCCGGGTACGCGAGCAGTCGGGGCTGGACGACCTGGACATCGTGACGGGAGAGGACGGCAACACCGCGGTGCGCGCGGGGGCCTATCTGTCGGACAATCTCTATACCGACGTGACCGTCGACAGCGAGGGCGAGACCGAGGTGAACCTGAACCTGGACCTCACACCATCCGTGACGGTGAAGGGCGGGTTCTCGAACGACGGCGAGACGAGCCTCGGCGTCTTCTTCGAGCGTGACTATTAAGCCACAGGCCATTGGGTGGCCAAGTCGCTTTCGTGACGGCCTTTTTCGGCGCGGACGCCTCGATTCTCGATGTTCTCCGGGGAAACGGGGCGGATCCGCGCATGGGCCGGGCAGCATGTTGGAATCGACACAACCCGATGTTACATTGGAACCGGCGGGCCGCGGCGCCGTTTTTTTCCGTGGTGATACGTAGGAGGACGATGTCCTGTCCCAGGTTCAAGACGCGGCCAGCGTGGCCGCCGGAACGGCCGGTCCTGTGATGACCGGCGCCCTTTCGAGCGACGAACTGCTCGCCCACATCATCGACTCGCTGGAAGACCTCAAGGCCGAGGAGATCGTCAAGATCGACCTTCGCGGCAAGTCGAGCATGGCCGACTGGATGGTCATAGCGACGGGCCGGTCCTCGCGGCAGGTGTCCGCGATCGCGGACGCCGTGGTCGACAAGCTGAAACAGGATCACGGGCGACTGTCGAAAGTCGAAGGCAAGGAAACCGGCGATTGGGTGCTGATCGACGCGGGCGATGTGATCGTCCATGTCTTCCGCCCCGAAGTGCGCGAGTTCTATCAGCTCGAGAAGATGTGGCTGTCGCCGAAAGAGGCAGCGGCACCCGGCCGGGCCTGACCCCAGGGTTATGCGCGTCAAGATCGCGGCGGCTGGCCGACTGAGGGCCAGCGCCGAGGCCGACATGGTCTCGGACTATCTTGTGCGGTTCGACCGAACCGGGCGCGCGCTGGGGCTTGGCCCCGCAACGATCCATGAAATCGAAGCGAAGAAGGGCGGCATGGTGGCCGAGGCCGACCTGTTGGGCCGGGCGGTCCAGGGCGCCGATGTCGTCGTGGCGCTGGACGAGCGCGGTCGCGTGATGACCTCGCCCGAGTTCGCGGCGCTGTTGGCGGACTGGCGTGACCAGGGACGTGGCGAGGTCGCCTTCGTCATCGGCGGCGCCGACGGACTTCATCCGCCGCTGCTGGACGCCGCCGATGCCCGACTGTCGTTCGGCAAGATGGTCTGGCCGCACATGCTGGTGCGCGTGATGCTGTGCGAGCAGCTTTATCGGGCCGCCTCGATCCTGGCAGGCGCGCCATATCACAGGGAATAGGCGTCAGGCGGCGAAGGTACGGCGGGCCTGAAGCAAGAGGGCGCAGATATCTTCGACGGCGTCCCGGACGTAGGGCCGTTCGAGGCAGGGTTCATGGAACCCCATCGCCCGGACAATTGCGGCAGGCTCCCGCGAGGTGACGACGCCGGGGATGCCCGCGCGCCGCAGCCAGCGCGACAGGTCATCGGACGGCAGGCCCAGGAGCTTCGCGCCGAAGATCACGGCGTCGACGTCGGCCGCGTCGGTTCTGAGGGCGCGCAGCGCCATGGCGGGCACGACGGCGATCGCCGCGACCTCGTGGCCCAGATCCTCGAGAATGCATTCGATGTCGATGGCCGCGACGGTGTCGTCCTCGGCCAGAAGAAAGCGGAGCTTGTCGTCTGAAACGTGCAGTGTCATCGGTCGCCCCCAGGGTTCAGGGTTTGTCGGATCGTCCCACCACTGACGTATCCATATCAGATTCGCGTGACGGTTGCGCGACATTCGCGCGACCGGTCTGGTGACCTAGCGGAAAGCTGCCGTCAGGTGGTGACGTCTGGCGCGGTGCGGCCGGTGTGACGCTCGATACCGGCGATCCGATTGGCGGTCGCGATCACGTCGGCCAGCGCCTCGTCGGTGGGTCGGTCGAGTTGCGAAGCGTCGCTTTCGACCGCCTCGAGATAGACGCGCAGGGTGGCGCCGACGGTCCCGGTCCCCGACAGGCGAAAGACGATGCGGCTGCCGTTGTCGAAGAGGACGCGGATGCCCTGCCCTTCCGACCGCGAGCCGTCGACGGGATCGTCGTAGGCGAATTCGTCCGCAGCGCTGACCGTGCCGGCGGGGAAGTCCTGGCCGGGCAGGTCGGACAGGCGCGCGCGCAGTTCGTCGATCAGCGCGTTGGCCTTGGCTGTATCGACTGCCTCGTAGTCGTGGCGGGTATAGTAGTTGCGGCCGAAGCGCTGCCAGTGCGCGCGCATCAGGTCGCCGACGCCCTGCCCCGTCTCGGCGAGGATGTTGAGCCAGAGCAGCACCGCCCAAAGCCCGTCCTTTTCGCGGACGTGGTCGCTGCCGGTGCCCGCACTTTCTTCGCCGCAGAGCGTGGCCTTGCCTGCGTCAAGGAGATTGCCGAAGAATTTCCAACCGGTAGGCGTCTCATAGCAGTCCAGACCCAGCGCCTCGGCGACCCGGTCGACGGCGCCGCTTGTGGGCATCGAGCGGGCGACGCCCTTCAGCCCGCCCGCATAGCCGGGGGCGAGGTGCGCGTTCGCGGCGAGGACGGCGAGGCTGTCGGAGGGCGTGACGTAGAGACCGCGCCCGAGGATCATGTTGCGGTCGCCGTCGCCGTCGGAAGCGGCGGCGAAGTCGGGGGCGTCGTCGCTCATTACGAGGTCGACCAGCGGCTTGGCCCAGATCGGGTTCGGGTCGGGATGGCCGCCGCCGAAGTCGGGCATCGGTGTGCCGTTGACGACAGTGCCCTTCGGCGCGCCGAGGCGGCGTTCCAGGATCTCGACGGCATAGGGGCCGGTCACGGCGTGCATGGCGTCGAAGCGCATGGTGAAGCCGGAGGCGAAGAGGTCGCGGATGGCTGCGAAGTCGAAGAGGCTCTCCATCAGCTCAGCGTAATCGGCGACGGGGTCCACGACCTCGACCTCCATGCCGCCGAGAGTTGTCGTGCCGGGTGTCCCGATGTCGATGTCCTGCGATTCGACGATCGCGTATGAGGCGAGTGTCTTCGTCGCGTCGAAGATGCGGTTCATCAGGTCTTCCGAGCCGGGACCGCCGTTCGGACCGTTGAACTTGATGCCGAAATCCTCGTCGGGGCCGCCCGGATTGTGGCTGGCGGACAGGATGATGCCGCCATCCGTCTCGCCCTTGCGGATCAGATGCGACGCGGCGGGCGTAGACAGGATGCCGCCCTGTCCCACGATCACCTTCGCCGCGCCGGACGCCGCCGCCATGCGCAGGATCACCTGCACCGCGCGGTCATTGAAATAGCGGCCGTCGCCGCCGACGACGAAGGTCTTGCCCTCGGCGCCGCCGATGCCGTTCCAGATCGCCTGCACGAAGTTCTCGAGGTAGTGCGGCTCAATGAAAGTGCGGGTCTTCTTGCGCAGGCCCGAGGTGCCGGGCTTCTGGCCCTCGATGGGCTGCGTCTTGACGGTCAGGCTCTGCATCTGGTGTCTCCCCTCGCACCTCTCGCACCTAGCGAGGGTTCAGTCCCCGGCAACCCCGGCAGGTCAGACGGACATCGTCGCCGCGACGGCCTTCTTCCAACGGGCGTATTTCGCGTCCCGCTCGTCGTTGGCCATCTGCGGCTCGAAGCGTCGTTCCAGCGCCCAGCCTTTCGAAAAGCCCTCGGCGTCGGGATAGACGCCCGCGCGCATTCCCGCCAGCCAGGCCGCGCCGAGTGCGGTGGTTTCCAGCACCTGTGGCCGGTCGACGGGAGCACCGATGATGTCGGCGAGGAACTGCATGGTCCAGTCGCTGGCGGTCATGCCGCCGTCGACGCGCAGGACGCCTTCGCTGTCGTGGCCCATGTCGCCGCGCATCGCCTCGAGAAGGTCGCGCGTCTGGAAGCCCACGCTTTCGAGCGCGGCGCGCGCCAACTCCTTGCGGCCCGAGTTGCGGGTGAGGCCGAAGACCGCGCCTCGGCAATCGGGATCCCAGTAGGGCGCGCCCAGGCCGGTAAAGGCGGGGACGAGCACCAGCGACTGGCTGGCGTCCGCGCCCTCGGCCATCGCCTGCGTTTCCTTCGCGGCCTCGATCAGGCCGAGGCCGTCTCGCAGCCACTGCACCACTGCGCCGGCGATGAAGATCGAGCCTTCGAGGGCATAGGTCGGTGTGCCGTCGAGTTGATAGGCGATGGTGGTCAGCAGCCGGTTGGTCGACCGGACCGGCGCGTCGCCCGTGTTCAGAAGCGCGAAACACCCGGTGCCATAGGTCGACTTCATCATGCCGGGCGTGAAACACGCCTGCCCCACCGTTGCCGCCTGCTGGTCGCCCGCGACGCCCAGGATCGGGATCTCGCCACCGAAGACCGTCGTCGTGCCGAAGTCGTCGGCGCAGTCGCGGACCTCGGGCAGCATCTCGCGGGGGCACGTCCAGCATGTCGCAGATGGTCGTCGACCACGCGCCCTTGTGGATGTCGTAAAGCATCGTCCGCGCCGCGTTGGTCGCGTCGGTGACGTGCGAGCGACCCTCGGTCAGGCGCCAGATCAGCCAGCTATCCACGGTGCCGAACATCAGCCGGCCGGCGCGGGCGCGGTCGCGGGAGTCCTCGACCTTATCGAGGATCCACTTGGCCTTGGTGGACGAGAAGTAGGGGTCCGCGATCAGGCCGGTCTTGGCCGTGATCGTCTCTTCGTGACCGTCGGCCTTCAGCCTTGCGCAGTAGTCGGCGGTGCGCCGGTCCTGCCAGACGATGGCGTTGTGAAGCGGTTTACCGGTGTCGCGGTCCCAGACCAGCGTCGTCTCGCGCTGGTTGGTGATGCCGATGGCGGCAATGTCGGCGGCGGTGGCCCCGGCCTTTTCCATCGCAGCCTTCGCGGTTTCGACCGCCGTGCGGTACAGGTCTTCGGGATCGTGCTCGACCCAGCCCGACGCGGGGAAGTGCTGGGGGAACTCCTGCTGGGCAGAGGCCACGATACGCAGGTCGGCATCGAACAGGATCGTCCGGCTGGAGGTCGTGCCCTGGTCGATCGCCATAACGTAGGTGGTCATGCTGTCCCTCCCTTTCGGACGCAGTCTGTCCAAAGCCTTGGCACTTCGCAACTGCGTGCCTGCGGCTTCATCTTGCGTGAAATACGCAAGCCTCGGTTGGGCGCTCCTCACCCCCTCGTGATTGGCGCGTGAGGCTGTCTTCGCTAGGCTCTGGGTCAGGAGGTCCACCCCATGCTCCGACTGACCCTTGCCGCCGGTCTTTGCGCCGTCGCGCTTCCTGCACTGGCGCAGGACCGGATGCCGAGCCATTGCATCGCCATCGCCGACGCCTCGCCCGAACTTGTCTGGCGGGCCGCCTGGTCCGATCCCCTTCCCGATGCCGAGACGGTGCGGATTTCCTACGTCGACCATTCGATGTACCTGATCCAGACCGAGGGCGGGATCGACGTCATCACGGACTTCAACGGGTTCACGGGTGCGGGCGGTCCGCGGCCCGACGTGGTGACGATGAACAACTCGCACAGCAGTCACTGGACCGCCGTTCCCGACCCGTCGATCCCGAACATTCTCGAGGGCTGGCGGCAGGAAGGCGCACCCGCCGATCACTACCTCGACCTGGGCGAGATGCTGGTCCGGAACGTGACGACGGATGTGCGGGGCGGCTTCGGCGGCGACCGGATCACGGACAACAACTCGATCTTCATCTTCGAGGTCGCCGGTCTCTGCATCGGGCATCTCGGGCACCTTCACCACGAGCCTTCGGACGAGACCTATGCCGCCATCGGGCGGTTGGACGTGGTCATGGCGGCGGTGGACGGCGGCATGACGGTCGATATCCCGACCATGATCCGGATCGTGAAGCGGCTGCGGTCGTCGGTCGTCCTGCCGATGCACTGGTTCTCGGGGCCGTCGCTGGAGCGCTTTCTTGCGGGCGTATCGGACGAGTTCGACGTCGACGTCCGTGACGGAAGCGAAATGGAGGTGTCGCTGCGCACCTTGCCGTCGCGCCCGACCGTCGTCGTGCTGCAACCGGGGTTCCTGACGGCCATCGACTAGCCGGACATGGTCCGCGTCTTCTCGACGGCGGCGTCGAGACCTTTCGCCAGCACCTCGTTGAGGCCCGCCTGGTCGAGCGCAAGAAGCCCGGCGGCGGTCGTGCCGGCGTAGTCGATCATCTCGCGAACATGATCGCCCGGCCGCGCCGCACCCTCTGCCATCATGCGCCCGGAGGCCAGGAAGAGCTGGCGCACCGCAAGGTCCGCCGTCGCGGGATCGACGCCCCGATCCTGGGCATAGCGCGCCATGCTGGCGGCGAAGGCGGCGACGAAGCCGGGGACGGGCCCGGTCATAGCGGTGAAGAGTTCGATCTGGTCTTCGGATGGAACCTCTGCGGTGACCCCGCAGGCTTCGAAAAGGCGTTTGACCTCGGCGCGATCGGCGTCGGTCACGGAAGCTCCCGCGACCCAGGGCGAGAACGCGAGGCGCAGGGCGGCCGCCGGGCTGCTCATGGCGCGAACCACGCGGGACGAGCCGGTGAGGACCTGGAGCCGGGCGAGGGAGACGCCCGCCATGACCGATACGACCAGCCTGTCCGTCGCATCGATGCGAAGCTCGTTCACCGCAGCGGGCGGGACGCAGAGAAGGATGACGTCCGAGGCGCTCACGAGTGTTGCGGCATCGCGGGCGACCCTGACACCGGGCCAGGTCGCGGCGAGAGGCCAGTGCCCTCTTCGGTTCGTGACGGTGAGCGTGCGTTCCGTGACCGCGCCTCCGCGCAGAAGGCCTTCGGCCAGGGCCTGTCCCAGCATGCCCGTCCCGATCAATCCAATCCTGACGTGATCCATGCCGTCTCTCCCCTGATTGCACGCCGATCGTCGGTCAAGTGACCTGCCCATGACAACCCGTCGCCGATTGACAGTGACGGGGTCGGACCCTACCCGTTCGGTCATGCTGAAAGACGTCGATCAGGCCCTCGCCGACGCGCTCGCCCATCGCGGCGTGACCGTGAAACCCGCCGCACCGAACTACCTGGAAGAGCCGCGCGACGTCTATCGCGGGCGGCCGGGATTCGTGGCGCTGCCCTCTGACACCCTTCAGGTGTCCGAGGTGGTGAAGGCCTGCGCCGCGGCCGGTGTGGCCATCCAGCCCTACGGCGGCGGGACGGGTCTTGTGGGCGGGCAGATCTCGTCCGAGGGGCCGGTGCCGCTGATCGTCTCGCTGGAGCGGATGAACCGGGTGCGTGCGATCTATCCCGAGGAGGATACCATCGTCCTCGACGCTGGCGTAACCGTGTCCGAGGCGCAGGCTGCGGCCGAAGGTGCGGGGCGGCTGTTCCCGGTCAGCTACGGCAGCCAGGACAGCGCGCGGATCGGCGGCGGGCTGGCGGTGAACTCGGGCGGTCTGAACGTGCTTCGCTATGGCATGGTGCGCGACGTCTGCCTCGGGATCGAGGCGGTGCTGCCGGACGGGTCGATCCTGAACGGGCTCAAGCGGCTGCGGAAGGACAATACCGGATATGACCTGCGCCACCTGCTGATCGGGTCCGAGGGCACGCTCGGCATCATCACCGGGGCGGCGATGAGGCTGTTTCCGCGCCCCGCACATATAGCGACCGCCTTCCTTGTCGTGCGCGACCCAAGCGCGGCCATCGAGCTTCTGACGCTCTTCCGGCAGCGGGCGGGCGAGGCGGTGTCGGCTTTCGAGCTGATCTCGCGCACGAACTTCGACATGATGGCCGAGACGCATCCCGAGGCGCGGCAGCCGTTCGAGACATTCCCGGAATGGGCGATCCTGACGGAACTGGGCACCGGCCCCGGCGCGGACCCCGAGGAGATGATGACCGCCCTCTTCGAGGATGCCTTCGAAGCCGGCCTCGTCAGCGACGGCGCGGTGGCGCAGAGCGGGCAGCAGCGCGCCGACTTCTGGCATTTCCGCGAGACCATCCCCGAGGCGAACCGCCGGATCGGCGCCATCGCCTCGCACGACATCTCGCTGCCGCTGTCCGAACTCGCCGGGTTCATCGCCGAGGCACCGGCGGCGATCGCCGCGATCGCACCGGGCCGCATCGCCTGCTTCGGACATCTGGGCGACGGCAACCTGCACTACAACCTCTTCCCGCAGAGGGGCGACACCCGCGATGCCTGGATGGCGCGGTCGCACGACGTGTCGGATCTTGTCCACGAGATGGTCGTCGCGCGGGGCGGCAGCTTCAGCGCCGAGCATGGCGTGGGCCGCAAGAAGGTGGGCGAACTGCAACGCTGGGGCGATCCCGCCAAGCTGGCCGCGATGCGGGCGATCAAGACGGCGCTCGACCCGAAGGGCATCATGAACCCCGGCGCGGTGCTGCCCCTCCTCTGACCGTGGCTTCCCTGCCGCGTCCGCGGATCGGCGTGACCAAGACGCTTGCGACAGCGCCGGACGCCTGCCAAGGTTTCCCGACCTACAGCCGCCATGAGAGCGGCGTCCATGAGAGGCAGGACCAATGAGCGAGCAGCACGCTTTCGCCGACGAATTGCGCACGCGAATCCTTCAGCAACCCGACGTGATCCTCGAGGATCCGGATGTGATGCGAGCGCTCATCACGGCGAACGACCGGTCGCTTGGCGGCAATGTCGTCGACCTGCGCGGCGTGGCGATGGATCGCCTCGAGGCGCGCCTTCAACGGCTTGAGGACACGCATCGCTCGGTCATCGCGGCGGCCTACGAGAACCTGGCCGGAATGAACCAGGTGCACCGCGCCATCGTGTCGTTTCTCGAGCCCCTGACCTTCGAGGGCTTCCTGACCTGCATCGGCACGGACGTGGCCGACATCCTGCACGTCAACCTCGTCCGCCTCGTCCTCGAAAGCCAGGAGATGCCCGACGCGAACCTCGGCAGCGACGTGCTGACCGTGGTGCAGCCCGGCTTCGTCGGCGACTACATGGGACAAGGGCGCCCGATCCGGCGCGTCACGCTGCGCCAGACCGACGGCAACGCGGGCCTCGTCTTCGGGCGGGGCGCCGGCTGGATCCAATCCGAGGCCTGCATCTATCTCGACTTCGGCGCGGGCCGGCTGCCGGGAATGCTGGCCTTCGCGTCGGACGACCCGCTGCACTTCGCGCCGACGCAGGGCACCGACCTTCTGGACTTCATGGGATCGGTCTTCGAACGCGCCATGCGGCGCTGGCTGGGGTGATCCAGCCGGGCCTTCGCGACGTGCTCGAGCGGTGGCTGGCCGAACTGACCGCCGTGGGCGGGCGGTCGCCGCGCACGGTCGAGGCCTACAACTCGGACGTCGCGGCGTTTCTCGCCTTCCTCCAGACCCACGACGGCGACGGCGCGGGCACGGCGCGCATCGGACGGCTGACGCTTCAGGACATGCGATCGTGGATGGCGCACGAGCGTGCGCGGGGCCTTTCGGCGCGGTCGCTGGCGCGAGCCCTGTCGGCCGTGAAGAACTTCATCGCCTGGATGGCCGAGCGTGACGGCTTCGACCCGTCCGCCGTCCTGATGACGCGCACGCCGCGATTCAGGAACAAGCTGCCGCGTCCGCTGGCCGAAGACGCCGCGCGCGCGATGATCGACACGGTCGAACTTCAGACCAGCGCGGGATGGACAGGCCTGCGCGACCAGGCGGTGCTGACGCTTCTCTACGGCTGCGGGCTGCGGATCTCGGAGGCGCTTGGCCTGCTGGGTCGGGACATGCCCCTGGGAGAGTCGCTGCGTATCGTCGGCAAGGGCGGGAAAGAGCGGATCGTGCCGGTCCTGCCCGTCGCGCGGCGCGCGGTCGCGGCCTATGCCGAGGCCTGCCCCTTCGACCTGACGCCGGACGCCCCCGCCTTCCGCGCCGTGCGCGGCGGTGGTCTGGGCCCGCGCCACATCCAGAAGGTCATGGAGCAGGCACGGGCGCAACTCGGGCTACCGGCGACGGCGACACCCCACGCCATGCGCCACAGCTTCGCCACGCACCTGATGAACGCGGGGGGCGATCTGCGCGCGATCCAGGAGCTTCTGGGCCATGCCTCTCTGTCGACCACGCAGGCCTATACCGCCGTCGATACAGCGCGGCTGATGGAGGTCTACGAGGCGGCGCATCCGCGTGCGGCGGCGGAGTGAGGACCTTTTTGCCGTCCAGAACCGTTTTGCACCCGACAGCCGGATCAGGCATGAGGGACCGATGACACGGAAGACGCAGGCCTACCTTGTCCACCTTTTGACCGCGACAGGTGCGGTCTTCGCCATGTTGGCGCTGCTCGAGGCCGCCAAGGGCGACTGGGCCGCCATGTTCTTCTGGCTGGTTGTGGCCTTCGCGGTGGATGGCATCGACGGGCCTCTCGCCCGCAAGACCGACGTGGAGCGGAACGCGCCACGCCTCGATGGCGCACTTCTGGACCTCATCATCGACTATCTGACCTATGTCTTCATTCCGGCCTTCGCGCTGTTCCAGTCGGGGCTGATGCCGGGCTGGACGGGCTGGGCCGCGATCATCGTCATCACCTTCGGCTCGGCGATCTACTTCGCGGACACGCGGATGAAGACGTCCGACTATTCCTTCTCGGGCTTTCCCGCGTGCTGGAACATGGTCGTGCTCGTGCTCTTCGCCATCAAGCCCAGCTTCTGGGTGATCCTGCTTCTGGTCTGCATCCTCGCGGTCGCGATGCTGTTGCCGATCAAGTTCATCCACCCGGTGCGCACCGCGCGCTGGCGCTGGATTTCGTTGCCCGTGGCGCTGCTCTGGACGGTCTTCGCGGGTTGGGCCGCGGCGGTCGGTTTCGACCCGCAAAGCTTCGCGCACTGGGGCCTCGTCATAACCTCGCTCTGGCTCATGGGAGCGGGCGCGGCGCAACAGGTGATCTTCCGCGAACGCCTCTGACCTGACGACGCGGAACCTTCACACAGACGTCGCGTTCTTCGGTCATCGTTCAACGGCGGGCGACAGTCTTTCTCCCACGCTTTGCGGAACGAACGAATCGATGCAGGATCGCCATCGGGGGGAGTGCATGATGTCGGAATATCTGCCGAAAGAAGTGCGCGAAGGGCTGGAAATGGCCCGCAAGCAGACGCTTCGCAAGAAGAGCCGGATGAGGGTCAAGGCGGGCGACCGGACCTTCGTCATTCTCAGACACTGGAACGATGGCTTCGCGCTCGACGCCGACGACGCGCCGCATCTGCGCGGTCTGGTCGACGTCTACGACGGCGCGCGGCATCTGTCGCAGTGCCTGATCGTGGCGTCCGAGGCGGACGGTGGCGAGATGGTCTTCGAATACAAGCGCGCGACGCCTGCCAGTGAACAGGCGCCGCTCGACTATGAGAAGACTGCGGGTCCGGTCGCGCTCATCGCCAGCCGCGTCGGGCTTTAGGCCGCTTTCAGACGGTCGCGCCCATGCGGCGCGGCCCAGTCCAGCACCGGGTTGATCGGAATGATCCGGTTCGGGTTTATGGTCTCGTGGCTGTAGTGGTAGTGCCGCACGATGTGGTCGAAATTGACCGTCTCGGCCACGCCCGGCCACTGGTACAGTTCACGCGCATAGCCCCACAGGTTCGGATAGTCGCGCAGGTAGTTCCGGTTGCACTTGAAGTGCGTGTGATAAACCGGGTCGAAGCGGAAGAGCGTCGTCGCCAGCCGCCAGTCGGCCTCGGTGATGCGGTCCCCGACCAGATAGCGGTTCTTCCCGAGGATCCCCTCCAGCCAGTCGAGGCTGTCGAACAGAGCGCCGACGGCTTCGTCGTAGGCTTCCTGCGTCGTGGCGAAACCGGCCTTGTAGACGCCGTTGTTGACCGTGTCGTAGACCCGCGCGTTGACTTCCTCGATGTCGTCGCGAAGGGGCTTCGGCCAGTAGTCGTCCGTGTTGCCCGTCAGCCCGTCGAAGGCCGAGTTGAACATGCGGATGATCTCGGCGCTTTCGTTCGACACGATGGTGTCGCGGGTCTTGTCCCACAGGACCGGCACCGTCACGCGGCCCGACACGTCGGGCTCGGCGCGGATATAGACGTCGCGCAGGTAGGGAAGGTCGAACAGCCCGTCGCCGGTCGCACCTTCGAAATCGGTGTCGAAGGTCCAGCCGTCGGACAGCATCTCGGGATGCACGACCGAGACCGAGACCAGATCCTCGAGCCCCTTCAGCTTGCGGAAGATGAGCGCGCGGTGTGCCCAGGGACAGGCGTAGGAGACGTAGAGGTGATAGCGCCCCGCCTCGGCCTTGAAGCCGCCCTCGCCCGTGGGTCCGGCACTTCCGTCCGGAGTGACCCAGTTGCGGAAGGCTGTGGTGGAGCGCTCGAAGCGACCGCCCGACTTCGATGTATCGTACCAGATGTCCTTCCATACGCCGTCGACCAGCTTGCCCATGATCCGTCTCCTTTCGCATTCCTTCGTCCTAGATAGGACGCCTGTGCGCCAGATAAGGTCCCGAACGGGGTCTGTGCGGGTCCGCACAACGGCAAGAGGGCCCGGCGTCGCCACCGGGCCCTGAACTCGTCACGACAGATCGAGGTTTCAGCCGACGAGGCCGCCATCCTCTCGCCAGACGGCGACGATGGACGACCGGGGAAGCATCCCCTCGCCGTCCGGGAAGGGAGCGGCGGGGTGCTGGATGCCGACGAACATGGTGGAGCGGTCGGCGGACCAGGTCAGGCCCGTGACCTCGGAGCCTTTCGGGCCGGTGAGGAAGCGCCTGATCTCGCCGGTGGCGGGGTCGCCCGCCAGCATCTGGTTGTTGCCCTGCCCCTCGAAGACACCTTCGTTCGAGTCCTCGCCATCGGTCTGGATCCAGAGCAGGCCGGAGGTGTCGAACATCATCCCGTCGGGCGAGTTGAACATGTTGCCCTCGGTGATGTTGGCGCTGCCCTTGTGCGCGCCTTCGCCCGCCTTCGGGTTGCCCGCCATCACGTAGAGATCCCAGCGGAAGCTGTCGGCGCCGTGATCCTCGTTCGTCGGATACCAGCGCACGATCTGGCCGAACTCGTTGGCCTCGCGCGGGTTGGGCGCGTTCAGCTCCATCGCGACGGTGCCGTCATCGCCTGCGACGCCGCGGCGCGAGTTGTTGGTGAGCGCGCAGTAGGCCTCGCAGGAGACCGGGTTCACCGCGACCCACTCGGGACGGTCCATCGTCGTCGCGCCCGCGGCGGTGGCCGCCATGCGCGTGTGGATCAGGATTTCGGCGGTCTCCATGCCCGTCGTCTCGGGCGTCAGCTCGACCCATTCGCCGGTGCCGTCCCAGTCGAAGACGGCGACGTAGAGCCGGCCATCGTCCAGAAGACCTTCCGTGTCGACGCCGGGCGCGTAGACGCCGTTCGAGACGTACTTGTAGAGGTGCTCGCCCCTTTCGTCGTCGCCCATGTAGACCACGACGTGGCCCTCGCGGGTCAGCGCGCAGGCGGCGTTCTCGTGCTTGATGCGGCCGAGGGCGGTGCGCTTGGCGGGGACCGAGGCCGGATCGGCGGGGTCGATCTCGACGATCCAGCCGTGGCGGTTCGGCTCGTTCGGCTCCTGCGAGATGTCGAAGCGCGCGTCGTGCGCCTCGTAGGCATAGCGGCCCTCGGCCCCGACGCCGTAGCGCTTGAAGGCGGGCGTGATCTCGACCGTGGCGTCGGTCGAGCCGAAGTAGCCGTTGAAGTTCTCTTCGCAGGTCAGATAGGTGCCCCAGGGCGTCTTGCCCGCGCCGCAGTTGTTCAACGTGCCTAGGACGGTCGTGCCGCTCGCGTCGGTCGAGGTCTTGAGCAGGTCGTGGCCCGCCGCCGGTCCGGTCAGGCGCATCTCGGTCAGATGCGTGATGCGCCGGTTGAACGGCGAGTCGGCAACGACCGACCATGTGCCGCCGTCCCGCGCGACTTCGAACACCGCGACGCCCTGAAGGTTCTGGAGCGTCTTCACGTCATCTGCGCTCGTCACCTCGCCCGCGCTGGCGGGCAGGTTGATCTCGGGGTTGGCATATTCGTGGTTCACCGCGATGACCTGGCGGCCGTCGATCTCGAACAGCTCCATCCCGTCGGTGTTCTCGCCGAAGATCCGCGCGGCCGCATCGGGTGCGAAGGCTGCGTCCTGCGTCATTTCGGGCGCATCCGAAAACAGCGGATCGCCATAGCGCACCAGCGTCGACCAGGCATAGCCCTGCGGGACGTGGATGGTGGCGTCGGTCTGGGCCGCGATGCCCTCGAAGGCGAAGCGGCTGGCGGCGGCCTGCGCCGAGGTCGACGACAGAAGCGTGCCCGCCCCCATCGCGGCCGCGCCGGAGCCCCAGGCCAGCACGCCGCCCAGAAAGCCGCGACGGCTGAGGGCGATGTCGACCACGCGGTCGAATCCGGTCTCGGCCGGGCGCGGGTACTTCAGTTCGTCCCACTCGTCCCAGCTCAGGTGGCGCGTGTCGGTGGTGTCTTTCATGGCAGTCTTCCCTCTGACGATTTTGACGCCGGAGTAGAGCCGCAGGATGACAGGTTCACGTCGCCGCCGTTACGGTTTCGTGACGGGCGCGGCTACACCACGAAAAGCGGACTGTATGTCGCTCCCTGCCCTCCCACAGGCGGAGTTTCGCGCCCGGCCGGTCGTCCCGAGACATGTCCGCGCTGTGCCTCCTTGCCAGGTCGAAGACGCTCGGCCAATGATGGGCGCTGCGAGCAGCGGCATCCCGGCGCGAGTCGCATCGTCGCCAAAAGAACCGGGACCCTCCGAGGTGTGTCGTCACGAACGTTCGGGTCACCGTTCTTCTGTCCGCGCCCGTCCGGCACGCCCGCTGGACCGCTGATCCGAAACCATTTTCCCGCACATCTTCCCGCCCCCTGCCAGACCCGAGACACGCCGCGGATCCACGGCGACGCTCCGTCTCGATCCCGCGGCGCGGGTTCGCAGGTCACACGCCACCATCGCCTGAACCCCATTCGTCCAACCGCGTCCCAGGAGGCGCACCAACACATGGAAATCCTGTCATCGCTCAGCGATGGAATTCTGATCGCCATTCAGCCCGTGAACGTCCTTCTGATCCTCGCGGGTGTCACCGTCGGTCTCTGGATCGGGGCCATGCCGGGCCTCGGCTCGGTCAACGGGGTGGCGATCCTGCTGCCCATCACCTTCCTCGTTCCTCCGGGGTCCGCCATCATCTTTCTCGCCGCGATCTACTACGGCGCGATGTACGGGGGCGCGATCTCGTCGATCACGCTCGGCATTCCGGGGGCCTCGACCGCCGTCGCCACCACCTTTGACGGTCGACCCCTGGCCCTGAAGGGGCAGGCGCGACTTGCTTTGATCGCCGCCGCTGTCGCCTCCTTCATCGGCGGCACGGTCGCGAACATTCTCTTCACGGCCTTCGCGCCGCTTCTCGCCACCGTCGCGCTCAGCTTCGGTCCGCCCGAGATCTTCGCGCTGATGCTTCTGGCCTTCGCGACCTTCGTGGGGCTGGGCGGTGACGACATCCCGAAGACCGTCTTCTCGATCTGCTTCGGACTGGTTCTCGCCGCCGTCGGCTTCGACCAGATCACCGGCGCGCCGCGCCTCGTCCTCTTCGACATGAACGGTTTCCTCGGCGGGATCAGCTTCCTCGTCCTCGCCATCGGCGTCTATGGCATCGGCGAGATGCTCTGGACGCTGAACAAGTCGCAGGGAAGCACCACGACAAGCGAGGCGAAGATGTCGGTCCGTGGCGTTCTGGACGACACGGCGACCACCTTCCGCCGCGGCTGGAAGGGCATGTCGATCGGCTCCTCCCTCGGGTTCTTCGTGGGCGTCCTGCCGGCGGCGGGCGCCACGCCGGGCGCCTTGATGGCCTACGGCGTCACCAAGATGACGTCGAAGAACCCCCAGAACTTCGGCCAGGGCGAGGTCGACGGCGTGACCGCGCCCGAATCCGCGAACAACTCGGCCGCGAGCGGGGCCATGCTGCCCATGCTGACCCTAGGGATCCCCGGCTCGCCCACGACCGCCATCCTCCTCGGCGGCATGGTGATGTGGGGGCTGACACCGGGACCGATGCTGTTCGTGGATCAGCCCGAATTCGTCTGGGGCCTGATCGGGTCGTTCTACGTCTCGAACTTCTTCGCGCTTGTCGTGAACCTCGCCTTCATCCCGCTGTTCATCTGGATGCTGCGGATGCCGTTCACGGTGCTTGCGCCGCTGATCTTCGTCCTGTCGATCATCGGCGGCTATGCGGCGACGTCCGACATGTTCGACGTGTGGCTGATGGTTGTCTTCGGCATCGGAGCGTTTCTGCTGCGAAAGTTCGATTACCCCGTCGCGCCTGCGGTGCTTGCGATCGTCCTGGGCCCCATCGCCGAACCGACGCTGCGGCAGTCGCTGCTTCTGTCTTCGGGAGATCCCACGATCTTCCTCACGCGGCCCATCGCGGGCCCGATCACGATCATCGCGCTGATCCTGATCTTCCTGCCGGCGCTCAAGTACCTGCGTCCGTCCCGGCACCGCCCGACATGAGCGGTCCTGCCGAACGGTAGGATGATGTTGCCGAGAGACCGGCACACGCCGGTCTCTCGCATTGCCCGTTTCAGGCCGGAGCCTTCACGTACCGCAGGTAGGGCAGCTTCTTGTCGAGCGGGCCGAACTTCGCCTCGGCCGCCGCGTCGTCGAGCGAGAGCGCGGCGATCACGTCCTGGCCGTGGACCCAGTTGGCGGGCGTGGCGATGGGCACGCCGAACGTCGCCTGCAGCGCGTCGAGCGCGCGCAGCACCTCGGCGAAGTTGCGGCCGACCGACATCGGATAGGTCATGGTGAGTTGAAGCTTCTTGTCGGGCGAGATGATGAACACCGACCGCACCGTCGCCGAATGCGCGGGCGTCCGCCCGTCCGGCATGTAGGCATCGGCGGGCAGCATGTCGTACAGCTTCGAGACCTTCAGATCCTCGTCGGCGATGATCGGAAAGCCCGCAGGCGCGCCCGCGACAGTCTCGATGTCCTGCTTCCATTTCCGGTGCTCGTCCACGCCGTCGACCGAGATCCCGATGACCTTGGTGTTGCGCGCCTTCCACTCGTCGGCAAGTTGCGCGACCGCGCCGAATTCGGTCGTGCAGACCGGCGTGAAGTCCTTCGGGTGGCTGAACAGGATCGCCCACTGATCGCCGATCCAGTCGTGGAAGCTGATCGTGCCTTCGCTCGTCTCGGCGGTGAAATCGGGAACGGTATCGTTGATGCGCAGGGACATGGTATCCTCCATCGTTGCGTCGCTGCCCGACATAATCCTCTTTCCGCTCCGTCAACAGAGGCGCAGCGCCGCAGCACAGCATCGCGTTGACCAGCGCGGGGGTGTTGGGGCACCCTTGGCAAAACCCGGAGAGGAGCGCGAGCAGCGTGGCGGACAGGGCCGAGGACGACGATCCCGAAGACACCGGCCCCGACGAGACCGGCGCGGTCGGCGTCGCCTTCCAGCACACCAGCAGGAAGGGTCCCGAGTTCCGCACCTGGTTCCGGGGCGAGCACACCAACTTCAACCCGAAACTCCAGCAGTTGATGGAGCTCGACGGTCCCGAGAAGTGGGTGCTTCACGGCTGGCTTCCCGACGCGCCGCTGATCGACAAGGGCACCCAGATCACCGCCTTCGGGTCGTGCTTCGCCGCCAACATCTCGAACTGGCTCAGCGAGCGTAACTTCCGCGTCCTGAACCGCGCCGGCGACGCCGCACGCGCCTATGTCGTCACCATGGGCGAAGGCATGGTGAACAGCTTCGTCATCCGCCAGCAATTCGAATGGGCCTGGGAGAACCGCGTCTTCGGGCAGGCGCTCTGGCACGGCTACAAGACCGAGGAATATGGCTACGACGAAGAGGTGCGGCTGGAGACGAAGCGCATCTTCGACGAGACCGAGGTCTTCATCCTGACCTTCGGCCTCAGCGAGGTCTGGTACGACGAGAAGACCGGCAACGTCTTCTGGCGCACGATCCCGAAGGACGCCTACGACCCCGACCGCCACAAGTTCCGCCTGTCGACGGTCGAAGAGAACCGCGAGAACATCCGCGCCATCTACGACCTGATCCGCAAGTACCGCCCCGACGCGAAGGTTATCGTCACGCTGTCGCCCGTGCCGCTTGTGGCCACCTTCCGCGACGTGTCCTGCATCACCGCCAACTCGGTCTCGAAGGCCACCCTGCGCGTCGCCATCGACGAGGTCTGCCGCGAGGTGCGCGACGAGGGCAAGCTGTTCTATTGGCCGTCCTACGAGCTTGTGACGGATGTGTTCCGCAGCCCCTACAAGGCCGACCGGAGGCATGTCCGCCCAGTGGTCCTGTCCTACATCATGCACCTCTTCGAATCCGCCTGGTGCAAGGACAGCGGCGTCACCGGGACCGAGTTGCTGGAGGCCTGGGTGCGGGCGCATGTCGCCTCGGGCACTCTTCCGGGCGAGTTGCAGGGCATCCTCGCCAAGCGGAAGCCCTATCGTCTGCGCAAGTTCCTGACGGGAGCGCGTCTGCACGAGGACGACCGGACCGACGCCGCAATGCGCGGGCTTCTCGAGACGCTGCTCGACGCCTGGCGGGCGGAGAGGGCCGAGGCCGAAGCCGAGGCGCAGGACGAACCCGCCGGCGCGGACGCCTAGCGGCCGAGCGCGGCCTTCTGGCGGCCGATCTCCTCCGTCAGTTCGCGTGGCGCGTGGCGCGCGCTGTCCAGAGCTTCGGTCAGCGGCACACCCTCGACGGCAGCAATTGCGATCCTCGACAGGCTGTAGGTCGGCACCGCCGTGACGCCGCGCAGCGCCTCGCGCGTCAGGGTCAGCACTGACAGATACAGCGTGTGGCCGCCCAGAACGCCCGGTCCCACGACAGCCTCTCCCTCGGCTACACGTTCGCAAAGCGCCGCATCGGGCGAGATGTAGCTCCGGCAGATCGCCGGTCGCGCGTCGTAGGCCCGGCACAGCCGCGTGTCGGGATCGAGCGCGGCGCAGGCCGAGGGGTGCCAGTCCCGACCGTCAGGGTGGCCCGCGAGCGGGGCCAGAGCCTCATGCAGCCGTGCCGCCTCGACGCCCGTGATCGTGCCGCCGTCCGAGCCGAGGAGGATGCAGCAGAAAGCGCAGCCTTCGCGGCAATCGGCCTGTGACATCGGGCCAGCAGGATCGGACGTTTGCGCCCCAAGGGCCGCCCGCGCGGCCTCGACGGCCACCTCGCCGTCGCGCAGCCGCCGCAAGGCCTGGCGCAGGTCCAGCCGATGCGTCTCGGCCATCTCGACCCAAGCCAGAAGGGTGCGCCGCGCCGCTTCGCGAAAGGCCGCCGGAACGGACGCCGATCTGCGCCGCACTGACCTTTCGCTTGAGGTCGCCAAGGCTCTTCACCCGCGAACCTCATGTGCGCCAACGATCAGGTAATGCGCGAAATCGGCCATTTCATCCGCATCCACACACACTACCTTAGCCTCAACCGAAATACGGAGGGCACCATGCTCAACCAGATCAAGGGACTTCACCACGTCACGTCGCTCGCCTCGTCGGCGTCGCGCAACAACGCCTTCTTCACCGACGCGCTCGGGCTGCGCCGGGTGAAGAAGACCGTGAACTTCGACGCCCCGGATGTCTACCACCTCTACTACGGCGACGCCCAGGGCACGCCCGGATCGGTGATGACCTACTTCCCCTTCCCGCAGGCGGCGCGCGGTCGTCCCGGCACGGGCGAGGTCGGGCGCACCAGCTTCTCGGTCCCCGACGGCAGCCTCGACGCCTGGGCCGACCGGCTTTCGACCTTCGAAACCGCCGGCCTGTCACGTGACACCCGCTTCGGGCAGGATCGCATCCTGTTCGACGGTCCCGATGGCGATGCCTTCGCGCTGGTCGCCACCCGCGACGACGACCGTGCGCCCTGGACGGGCAACGGCGTGGGCGAGGACATGGCGATCCGCGGCTTCCACTCCGCCGACATGCGCCTGCGCGATGCGGGCGCTTCGGCCGAACTGCTGCGCTTCATGGGCTACGAAGAAACGGGCAAAGACGGCGACGTCACCCGCTTCGAGGTGCCGGGCGGCAACGGCGCCGACGCCATCGACATCGAGACGCTGCCGGGCGCGGCCCATGCCGCTCAGGGAGCAGGCTCGGTCCACCACATCGCCTTCGCGGTCGAGAACCGGGCGCGGCAACTCGAGGTGCGCGAGGCGCTGATCGACACGGGCCACGCGGTCACTCCGGTGATCGACAGGGACTATTTCTGGGCGATCTACTTCCGCACGCCGGGCGGAGTGCTGTTCGAAGTCGCGACCAACGAGCCCGGCTTCGACATCGACGAGGATACCGCGCACCTCGGCGAGGCGCTGAAACTGCCGTCCCAGCACGCGCACCTGCGCGACAAGCTGGAACGCTATCCTGGAGCCGATCGAATGAGCTATGTCACAGCACGGACGGAGGGGGCGCAAGACGCGCCCCTCGTCTTCACCTTCCACGGCACCGGCGGCGACGAACAGCAGTTTCACGCCGCCGCCTCGGCGCTTGTCCCCGGCGCGCAGGTCGTGTCCCCGCGCGGCGACGTCTCCGAATCCGGCATGAACCGCTATCTTCCGCCGCACGGGCGAGGGCGTCTACGACATGGACGACCTCGCGCGGCGGACCGAGGCGATGGCGAAATTCCTGACCGCCGAGAAGGAGGCCGCGGGCGATCCGCCGACCATCGGTCTCGGCTACTCGAACGGGGCGAACATCCTCGCCTCGGTCGCCTTCGCGCATCCGGGGATCGTCGACCGCCTTGTCCTGATGCACCCGCTGATCCCCTTCACGCCAGACCCGCAGCCGGGCCTCGCGGGACGGCGCATCCTCATCACCGCCGGTCGGCGCGACCCGATCTGCCCCGCTCCCGCGACCCAACGCCTGGCCGACTGGCTGGAGGCTCAGGGGGCGCAGGTCACGCTGACCTGGACCGACGGCGGCCACGAGATTCGCCCCGACGAGACCGAGGCCGTCCGCGCCTTCCTCGCCTAGCGAAACATCGGCGGGCGGGCATCCATCCAGGCGCCCTCCGCCTGACCCGACGCCGCCACCGCCGCGATGGCGGCCATCGACCTCAGCCCGTCCTCGGCCGTGGGATAAAGCGCGGACGAAGGAGCCTCGCCCGCCTTCCGCGCCCGGATCGCGCGGGCGAGGTCACGGTATATGTTGGCAAAGGCCAAGGGCATCCCCTCGGCATGGCCCACTGTCACGCGGCTTGCCGTTGCCGCCTCGGGCAGCATCCAGGCATCGCCGCGCTCCACGATCTGCGTCCGCTCGCCCAACGGCGTCCAGCGCAACTGGTTCGGCTGCTCCTGCGCCCAGGCCAGTCCGCCCGTCTCGCCGTAGACCTGCAACTCCAGCCCGTGCTGCCGGCCCACCGCCACGGACGACGTCCAGAGCCGCCCGACCGCGCCCCCGTCCATGCGGAAGGCCACCAGCGCGTCGTCCTCCAGCACGCGCCCCGGAACGCAGGCGGCGAGGTCGGCCGACAGACGCTCCACCTCCTGCCCCGTCACGAAACTGGCCATGTGCAGCGCGTGGATGCCGCAGTCCGCGAACTGCGCCGAGATGCCCGCCGTCGCCGGATCATAGCGCCAGCGGACGCGCGGGTTGTCGGCGTCGGCCGCATCCGCGTGGTGCCCGTGCGCGAAGGTCGCCATGACCAGACGCACGCGCCCCAGGTCGCCACGCGCGACCATGCCGCGCATCTGCCGGACCAGGGGATAGCCGGTATAGCCGTAGTTGACCGCACAGATGCGCCCCGTCTCGCGCGATATGCGCACCAGCGTCTCGGCCTCCTCCACCGTGATCGTCATCGGCTTCTCGACCAGCACGTCGAACCCAGCCTCGAGAAACGCGCGCGCGATCTCGAAGTGAGTCGCGTTGGGCGTCGCCACGGTCACCAGGTCGACCCGGTCGGCACGGCCCGATTCCCCCGCCAGCATCTCCTCCCAGTCGCCATAGGCGCGGTCGGCCTCGATGCCGAGAGACCGGGCATAGGCGCGTCCCGCCTCTGGCCGGTGATCCAGCGCCGCCGCGGCGAAGGAGAACTCTCCGTCCACCGCCGATCCAAGCCGGTGCGCGGGGCCGATCTGGCTTCCCTCGCCGCCGCCGATCATCCCCCAGGTCAGTCTCTCCATCCGTTCCTCCCCGAACGAAAAAGGGCTGCCCGAAGGCAGCCCCGTATTCCATGCGTTGCGCGGGCGATCAGCCCTGGCGCGCCTTGAACCGGCGCTGCGTCTTGTTGATCACGTAGACGCGGCCCTTGCGACGCACGACGCGGCAATCGCGGTGCCGGTTCTTCAGCGAACGCAGCGAATTCCTGACCTTCATCGGCCCTCTCCTTGTCGTGGCGCGTGACAGGCGCCTGTCCAGATTGCCGCGCATGGCGCGGCGGTGAATGGTGGGCGGTACTGGGATCGAACCAGTGACCCCTACGATGTCAACGTAGTGCTCTACCGCTGAGCTAACCGCCCGTCCGCCGTTTCCGACTTGTCCTAATAAACACGACGCGGGGGGACTCCCCGCGTCGGTCGGGTGTCCTATAATGGGATAGGAAAGCCACTTCAAGGGTCTTTCGACAGCCTGTCAATGCGTGTAGGATGACACGCCAGTGGGGAGCATTGCGTGACGGCTTACCGCCTGAACATGCCGGACATTCGGACGACAAGCGTCGTCTTCGCGTCGCCGCATTCGGGTAACGAGTACCCGTGGTCGTTCGTCCGCCGGTCGGTTCTGGACGAGCGCACCCTCAGGTCATCCGAAGACGCTTTCGTCGATGTTCTCTTCGCCACCGCCCCCTATCACGGCGCACCGCTTCTGACTGCCGTGGCGCCCCGTGCCTGGATCGACGTCAACCGCTCGCTCGATGAACTCGACCCCGCGCTGATCGAGGGGGTCAAGAAAACCGCACACAATCCCCGAATTGCGTCCGGCCTAGGTGTTGTGCCGCGCGTCGTGGCGAACGGGCGTGCCATCTATCGCGGCAAGCTGACCCGCAAGGAAGCCGAGCAGCGCATCGCCGACCACTGGAAGCCCTGGCACGACGCGCTCCAGACGCTGATCTCGGACAGCCTCGCACTGTTCGGCGAGGCGGTGCTGATCGACTGTCACTCGATGCCGCACGAGGCGATCGAGTCGCTGTCATCGCGTGGCCCGAAGCCCGAGATCGTACTCGGCGACCGCTTCGGCGCGGCAGCCTCCTCCGAGGTGGTCGACCGGATCGAATCCGCCTTCACCGCCGCCGGGCTCAACGTCGCGCGCAACGCTCCCTTCGCGGGCGCCTTCGTGACCCAGCACTACGGACGGCCGGCGCGCAACCAGCACGTCGTCCAGATCGAGATCGACCGTTCTCTCTACATGAACGAACAGGCGATCCGGCCCAACAACAACTTCGACGCCTTCGCCAAGCTGATCGACCGCGTGGTGCGCGACGTCACCGACATCGGGCGCGCCGACCTGCCGATGGCGGCCGAGTAGGCCGGCGCGTCCGGTCCGCATGGCGGAAGCAACGTCCGACAGTCGCGCCGCAGTCCTCGTCCTCGGCGGCTACGGCCTGATCGGGCTGGCGTGCATGGAGGCGCTTGACCGGGCGGGTTTCCGGGTCGTGGGTGCGGGTCGGTCGGGCAGCGCCGCCGCGGCGACACGCTTCCCCGACTGGCACATCCTCGATCTGGCGCGCGCTACGCCCCGCGAATGGACCGATCTCCTCGTCGGCGTTGACGTGGTGGTGAACGCGGCAGGCGCGCTTCAGGACGGCGCGTCGGACGATCTCCGGGCCATCCATGTCGGCATGATCGAGGGACTTCTCTCCGCTCTTGGCACGCGCCGCCTGATCCAGATCAGCGCGGCGGGGGTCTCCGAGGACGCCTCGACGCACTTCTTCCGCACCAAGGCGCGCGGCGACGCCCTCGTCCGCGCTCACGCCGAGGACTGGGTGATCCTGCGTCCGACGCTGGTCCTTGCGCGCGAGGCCTGGGGCGGAACGGCACTGTTGCGCGCGACGGCGACCCTGCCCGGCATCCTTCCCATCGTTTTACCCGACAGCGAAGTGCAGACCGTCCATGTGGACGACGTCGCGCAGGCGGTGGTCGAGGCGGCGCAAGGCCGCATCGCATCGGGCACCACCGCCGACCTCACCGGACGCGATGCCCACAGCCTGCCCGAACTCACGCGTCGGATCAGAACCTGGCTCGGGCTTCCGAAGGCCCGCGAGGTGCCCGTTCCCTACGCCCTCCTCGCGACCTCGGCGCAGGTGGCTGACGCGCTTGGACACCTGGGATGGCGCTCGCCCATGCGGACCACCGCGCTCGCGGCGCTCCGAGCGACGGCGTTCGAGGCGATCCCTCGGCCTGGGAGGTGGCGGGCGGCACGCCCTGCCGCACCCTCGACCAGACGCTTGCCGACATCGCGCCCACCCGCGCCGACCGGATGGCCGCGCGCATGTTCTTCGCACTTCCGCTGTCCATCGCCACGCTCTCGGCCTTCTGGATCCTCTCCGGCGTCATCGGCCTCGTCCGCGCGCCGCAGGCCGTCGACGTCCTCGACGGCAGCCCAATGCCTCAAATCCTTCGCGACCTGTCGGTCCTTGGCGGCGGGATCGTGGACATAGCACTCGGCGCGGCCATCATGTGGAAGCCTTGGGCGCGCCGCGCCGCACTCGGCATGGTCGTCGTCTCGGCCCTCTACCTCGCCGGCAGCGTCGCGCTCGCGCCGCACCTCTGGGCCGACCCGCTCGGTCCGATGCTGAAGGTCATCCCCGGCGCGGTTCTCGCCCTCCTCGTCTGGCTGATGCTGGAGGAGAGGTGACCTACCAGATCGTCCTCTATCTCCACGTCATCGGCGCGACCGTGCTTCTGGGCACCGGCGCGGGCATCGCCTTCTTCATGGTCATGTCGCACCGCTCGCAGGATCCCCGCCTGATCGCGCATGTGGCAGGCATCGTCGTCCTCGCCGACGCGCTCTTCACCGCGACGGCCGCCATCGCGCAGCCCGTCACGGGATACATCCTCGCCCGCCTCGCCGGCTGGCCGCTGACCGAGGGCTGGGTGGCGTGGTCGCTTGCGCTCTATGTCGTCACGGGCGCGTTCTGGCTTCCTGTCGTGTGGATGCAGTCCCGGATGCGACGCCTCGCCGAAGGCGCGCGGGATCGGGGCGAGCCGCTGCCCCCGGCCTATCACCGCCTCTTCCGCCTGTGGTTCGCCTTCGGCTTTCCGGCCTTTGCGGCCGTGCTGGCGATTCTCTGGCTGATGCTCGCCAAGCCGTCCTTCTGAATCGCGACCGCCGGCCCCAGTGAGGGGACCGGCGGTTCGAGAGCATGCCTGGTTTGGGGGGGTCAGCTCTCTTCAAGAGAGAGGGCGACAAAGCGCGGCTCTCCCTCGCGGCGGACGAGAAGCAGAAGCGACTTGCGCCCGGCTTCCTTCGCGTCGTCGATGCGGGTCTGAAGCTCGGCCACGGTGCCGATCTTCTCCTGTCCGGCCTCGGTGATGAGGTCACCGGCGCGAAGGCCCTTCTCGTAGGCCTCCGAGTCTTCGGCCACGTCCGACACGACCAGGCCCTCGGTGTCCTCGGGCAGGCCCAACTGCTGACGCAGCTCGTCACTCATGTTGCTGACCGTCAGCCCCATGATGTCGCTCGACTCCGGCTCGGTCGTGGTGACCGCGGCCGGGACCGCGCGTTCGGCCTCTTCGCGGCGGCCCAGCGTGACGCGCAGCGTCTCGGTCTGGCCGTCACGGAAGATCAGCACGCGAACTTCCTTGCCGATGTCGGTCTCGGCCACCTGCCGCACGAGGCCGCGGGTGTCGTCGACGTCGACATTGTCGAAGGACAGGATCACGTCGCCCGCCTGCATCCCGGCTTCGGCCGCAGGGCCTTCTGGGACGTCGGTGATGAGAGCGCCGCGGGCGTCGGCAAGGCCCAGGCCATCGGCCAGGTCTTCGTCGACATCCTGGATGCGCACGCCAAGCCAGCCGCGGCGCGTCTCGCCGAACTCCTTGAGCTGCGACACGACCTTTTCAGCCACGCGGCTCGACATCGCGAAGCCGATGCCGATCGAGCCGCCGTTCGGGCTGAGGATCGCGGTGTTGATGCCGATCACCTCGCCGTTCAGGTTGAACAGCGGTCCGCCCGAGTTGCCGCGGTTGATGGCGGCGTCGGTCTGGATGAAGTCGTCATAGCTGCCCGACAGCGCGCGGCCGCGAGCCGACACGATACCGGCCGAAACCGAGAAGCCCTGGCCAAGCGGGTTGCCCATCGCCATGACCCAGTCGCCGACGCGGCTGGCCTCGCTGTCGCCCCAGGCAACGAACTTCAGGGGCTTGTCGCTTTCGACCTTGAGAAGGGCGAGGTCCGTGTTCGGGTCTGTGCCGACGACCTCGGCTTCGAGGTCGAAGCCTTCGAAGAACTCGATCATGACCTCGTCCGCGCCCTGGATGACGTGGTTGTTGGTGACGATGTAGCCGTCTTCCGAGATCACGAAGCCCGAGCCCAGGGCCTGGCTGCGCTGCGGTCCGCCGGGCATACCGGGTCCGTTCGGACCCTGGCCGTTGCGGTCCATGAAGTCGTTGAAGAAGTCCTCGAAGGGCGACCCCTCCGGCACGATCGGTCCGGGCTGGGTGTTGGTCGCGATCGTCGTCGAGGTGGTGATGTTGACCACCGCCGGGCTGACCTTTTCGGCAAGGTCGGCGAAGGTATCGGGCCGCGACTGCGCGGCGGCCGAAAGGGTCTGGGCCAGCACGAGGGCGGCGGCGACCACGAAAAGCCAGATCGACTGAAGCGGGTGGATCCGGCGGGAAGTGAGGGAAAGTTCTCTCACGCGTTCCTCCATTCTGCTCGGTGTGCGGTCCGGGCGACCGCGGCAATATTGCGCACTCTTCGACCAGATAGGTACGACTGACAATGCAACAAGCGCTCGCAGTCCTTCACCTCGGTGTGACCGACGGAAATGTCCTAGCACGGATGGCCTTCGCCTGGATACGGCTGTAGCGCAGGCCGCCCTCGCGATGCGGGAACCTGCCGAACCCGCTAGCGGTTCAGACAGGACGCTCCCGAAATGCGCGACCGATCACTGTCTGTGTTTCGCCTGCGACCCGACAACTCTGGCGCGACATCTACAACCTGACCGATGCCTTCGATCCGGCTCGCGATTTCGCATGCCTCTTTGTCGACGGCGACACCTTCGCCGACTCGGGGCGCGAGGAGACGGACATCTCGAACGAGAAGACCGGACTCGTCGCTGGCTCCGGCGGTCCGTCCACCTCGAACTACTTCGAAGCCCACCAGGCGGTGATCCAGAAAGGTGGTGCCGGCCAACCTCCGCTTCTGGCGATTGTCACCGAACCGGCTCACGCCACCCGCCTTGCCTCGTCGTCGCCGGGGCGGGCGATGCTGAAGTAGCTGACCTCGCGGTTCATCTCGGTGACCGACGACCGAAGGCTCTGGGCCGATGCATTCGTTTCCTCGGCCATCGAGGCGTTGTGCTGCACGGCGCGATCGAGATCGTCTATGGCGGTGTTCAGCTCCGAAAGACCGGTCGCCTGTTCCTGAGCCGAATGCGAAATCTGCGAAATGCTGTCGTGGATCGACATCATCATCGTGTTGATCTTGTCGAGAGCCTCGCCCGTCTGGCCGACCAGCTTGACCCCTGCGTCGACCTGCTTCTCGGAGGTGGTGATGAGGCCCGCGATTTCCTTCGCGGCTTCGGAAGAGCGTTGCGCCAGCGCACGCACCTCCGAGGCGACCACGGCAAAGCCGCGTCCCGCGTCGCCCGCGCGCGCCGCCTCGACGCCCGCGTTCAGCGCAAGAAGATTGGTCTGGAACGCGATGTCGTCGATCACGCTGGTGATCGACGAGATTTTCCTCGACGATTCGGCGATGGCGTCTACGGCGCGCACGGTCGCGCCGACGATCTTCGACGATTCCTCGGTGTCGCGGCGGGCCTCCGAAGCCTGCACGTTGGCCTTCGCGGCCTCAGCGGCGGCGCTCTTGACCGAAGTCGAGAGTTGTTCGAGCGCGGCGGCGCTCTCCTCCAGCGTCGCGGCCTGCTGTTCGGTCCGGCGTGCCAGTTCGTCGGTGGCCTGATCGATGACGTTGGTTTCCTCGTCGATGCGGCGCGACCGTTCGATCACGCCCATCATGACGTCCTGCAACCGTTCTACCGACGCGTTGAAGTCTGTCCGCACGCCGTCCATCTCGCGAAGGTCGGTGGTCAGGCGCACCGAAAGGTCGCCCGCCGACAGCCTGTGCAGCCCTTCCTTCAGCGTGGTCGACAGAAGCTGCGAGACGGTCGTGTCGACGGCATACTTGACGACCTTCGCGACCCGCCCGGAAGCGTCTCGGATCGGGTTGTAGCTGGCGCGGATGAAGACCTGGCGTCCGTTCTTGCCCATGCGTTCGAAGTCGCCGCTTATCTGCTCGCCTGCCGCAAGTCGCGTCCAGAAGGTCTGATAGTCGGCGCTGCCGACCTGATCTGGCGGCACGAACATGCTGTGGTGGCGGCCGACGATTTCGGCCTCGTCGTAGCCAAGCGCGTCGCAGAAGTTGGCGTTCGCACGCAGCACCTTTCCGTCGGGCGCGAACTCGATCACGGCCTGAACCTTCTGGATCGCCTCGATCTGGCTTTTCGCGTCGGCCGCGACGTTCTTCGCCTCTGTCACCTCGAAGCCGTACTTCACCACCTTGAACGGGCGCCCCTCGGCGTCGCGAAGGGTTTCGTAGGTCGCGCGAAGCCAGATCGGCTCGCCGGCCTTGTTCACCCGCATGACCTCGCCGTTCTCGGAACTTCCACCTTTCGCCAGCCGCTGCCAGAAGGCGGCGTAGTCCGGTCCGTCAGCCTGCCCCGCCGGCATGAAGATGCGGTGGTGCTTGCCCAGGATCTCGTCGAGAACGTAGCCGGTGGCGGCCAGAAACAGCGGGTTCGCGTCAAGAATCTTGCCGGTGAGATCGAACTCGATCGTCGCCATCGAGGACTTGACCGCATCGGTGTGGCCACGGTTGTCACGTCGGCGCAGATGAAATTCGGTGATATCCCGCGCGAGGATCAGGATCTGACCGCCGCCCACGGCAAGGTACGAGACGTCAAGCCAGACCTCGTCGCCGGCCTTGTTCAGGCGCGGACAGATCAGGCTGACGTCGCGGCCGGCCGCGATCTCGGGCATCAGCTTGTCGGTGAACCAACCGTGATCCTTCTGGCGTACGATCCGCAGGTAGCGTTGCCCCAGGATTTCCTCGGCCGTGTACCCCAGCGCGTTGGCATAGAGGCTGTTCACCTCGACGAACCGACCTTCGGCATCGAGGCGCGCGACAAGCTGCGAACGGCGAATGACGTCGAGCTCGGAAGGGCGAGGCGAGGCGCCCTCGGGCTTCTTCTTCAAAAACGGGAACATCGGATCACTCGGGCTGGGGACGGTCACGCCCTCATAACCGCGACGTCTTACCCGAAGGTTGCCAGCGTCCGTCGAAATGAAATGGGGCGCTCCCGAAGGAACGCCCCGTCGCACCTTGCCGAGAGGGAAGGCTCAGCAGCTGTAGTACATCTTGAACTCGATCGGGTGAGGTGTGTGCTCGAAGGCATAGATCTCTTCCCACTTGAGATCCATGTAGCCCTCGATCTGGTCGCGCGTGAACACGTCGCCCTGAAGCAGGAAGTCCATGTCGGCCTCGAGCTCGCCCAGCGCCTCTCTCAGGCTGGCGCAGACGGTCGGGATGCCCTCCAGCTCTTCCGGCGGCAGGTCGTAGAGGTCCTTGTCCATCGCCTCGCCGGGGTCGATCTTGTTCTTGATGCCGTCGAGACCGGCCATCAGAAGTGCCGAGAACGCCAGGTACGGGTTCGCCGACGGATCGGGGAAACGGGCCTCGATACGCTTTGCCTTCGGGCTTTCGGCCCACGGGATCCGGACGCAGCCCGACCGGTTGCGGGCGGAATAGGCGCGCAGGACGGGGGCCTCGAAGCCGGGAATCAGACGCTTGTAGCTGTTGGTCGACGGGTTCGTGAAGGCGTTCAGGGCCTTGGCGTGCTTCAGGATGCCGCCGATATAGTACAGCGCCTCCTGGGACAGATCGGCGTACTTGTCGCCCGCGAAAAGCGGCTTGCCGTCCTTCCAGATCGACATGTTGACGTGCATGCCCGTCCCGTTGTCGCCCGCGATCGGCTTCGGCATGAAGGTCGCCGTCTTGCCGTAGGCGTGCGCCACCTGGTGGATGACGTACTTGTACTTCTGGATCTCGTCGGCCTGGTGGGTCAGCGTCCCGAAGATCAGCCCCAGCTCGTGCTGGCACGAGGCGACCTCGTGGTGGTGCTTGTCGACCTTCATGCCCATGCGCTTCATGGTCGACAGCATCTCGGACCGCAGGTCCTGGGCGTCGTCGATCGGCGGGACGGGGAAGTAGCCGCCCTTCACGCCGGGACGGTGGCCCATGTTGCCCATCTCGTAGTCGGTGTCGGTGTTCCAGGCCGCGTCGATCGCGTCGACCTCGTAGGACACCTTGTTCATCGACACCTTGAACCGGACGTCGTCGAAGATGAAGAACTCGGCCTCGGGGCCCATGTAGGCGGTATCGCCGATGCCGCTGGACTTCAGGTAGGCTTCCGCAAGCTGCGCAGTGCCGCGCGGGTCGCGGTTATAGGGCTCTCCGGTGTCGGGTTCGACGACGGTGCAGTGGATCGCCAGCGTCTTCTCGGCGAAGAACGGGTCCATGTAGGCCGAGGTCGCGTCGGGCATCAGCTTCATGTCGGACTGGTCGATCGACTTCCAGCCGGCGATGGACGAGCCGTCGAACATGAACCCGTCGTCCATGAAATCGGCGTCGACCTGATCGGCCATGACGGTCACGTGCTGCAACTTGCCGCGCGGATCTGTGAAGCGGATGTCGACGTATTCGACGTCCTCGTCCTTGATCGTCTTCAAGACGTCCTTGTTGCTCATGAGAGAGACCCTTCCCTTTCGTGGTCTTGGTATGTGTTCAAAGCGCGTCCGTGCCGGATTCGCCGGTGCGGATGCGGATGGCCTGGCTGACGTCCGAGACGAAGATCTTGCCGTCGCCGATCTTGTCCGTCTTGGCCGCCGCGATGATCGCCTCGATGGCAGGCTCGACCTGCTCGTCGGGCAGGACGACCTCGATCTTCACCTTGGGCAGGAAGTCGACGACGTATTCCGCGCCGCGATACAGTTCGGTGTGGCCCTTCTGACGTCCGAAGCCCTTGACCTCCAGGACGGACAGACCCTGAACGCCGATGTCCTGCAGCGCCTCCTTCACCTCGTCCAGCTTGAACGGCTTGATGATGGCCTCGACTTTCTTCATGGCACCGACTCCCTTGGGGCGTTTCCGGCGTGAGACCACGCGCCGCGCGCGGTCACAATCGGTGCGGGCGGGGGCACCGACGGCCGGAGTCCGGTTTCCCCGGCCATTGCACAAAAAACAGGCATCACGCCCGAAGATGCGGCGAAATTGAAACGGCTGTCAAACGATGCAGTCGGGCCATGCCTGGCGGAAGCCGTCAAGGCTCGCCGCGACCAGCGCATCGAAGGCCCCTTGGGCATCCGCGCCGCCCGCGACGAAGGGCTTCTGGCGAAAGCCCGGCGGCCAATCCAGCCGCACCACGGCGCGCATTCCCTTGCCGCCACCGCTCGCGTTTCCGTAGTCCAGGTCGAGGACCGAGAACTGCCCGCCGCAGCCCGGCGTAAGATGCCCGTTCAGCGCCGCGCCCAGCTTCTCCATCAGGTCGGGAAACTTCGGAGGCGGCTTTTCCTTCTTGCGCCGGCGCTTCTTGTCCTTCGCCTGCGCGAAGACGGCCGAGGGCGCAATCAGGCTCGCCGCGAGAAGGGCGCCGGTCTGGCGTCGTGTCAGTTTCATGTGGGCCAGTCTGGACCGCCAGCCGCGCGGAGTCCACGCTTGCCAGGCGACCCGCGATTGCCCAGAACCTGTGAGCATGACCGAACTCCTGACCGCCGCGCAGATGCGCGCCATCGAACAGGCCGCCATCGCTTCCGGCGAGGTGACCGGACTCGAATTGATGGAGCGCGCCGGTCGCGGCGTCGTCGAGGCGATCTTCGAGGAATGGCCGGAGCTTGCGACGACCTCGCACAAGGCCGTGGTGCTCTGCGGACCGGGCAACAACGGCGGCGACGGCTTCGTCGTGGCGCGGTTGTTGAAGGAGTGGGGCTGGGAGGTGGAGGTCTTCCTCTACGGCGACCCCGAGAAGCTGCCGCCGGATGCGAGGGTGAATTATGAGCGGTGGGGGGAGTTGGGAAACGAAGGCCAGACTTCGCTTCGCTACGAGGCACATTGCACACCGACTTCGTGGTTGACGCACTTTTCGGGACTGGACTCACGCGACCTTTTGACGGACGATCTTTATGAAGTCGTCGACGGCCAACTGGACAGCCTTGTCCTGTAAGGAGTCTCGAGCGCATTGTCGCGATCGACGTCGCCATCCGGCATGTGTGCCGACAGTGGTCGAGCGCTTGACACGGAGAAACCGCGAGCGCTGCCAGTCGTTTCTGCCGACCTACTGTGACCTTCCACTGGCCAAAAGTTGGCCACTGTACTGGGAACGGTCCAAGCTATTGCGGGAAAATCTCCTGCAAAAGCGTGGGCCTTTCTCATATGCGTGCGACAGAACGCCTGAATGCAGGTGAAGTTGTTGAGTGGCCACCGTCTGATCGCGTCATTCTTCTTGAGCCGTCGGATCAGGTGGAGTTCGACCTTGGGCGGGTCTCGAAGGATTTCGAGGACCACAAATACACCCACGGCCACGCCCTCATCCTCTCCGGAGGCCCCGGCAAGACCGGCGCCGCCCGCCTCGCCGCTCGCGGCGCTCTGCGCATCGGCGCGGGCCTCGTCACCGTCGGCTGCCCGCAGACCGCACTTTGGGAGGTCGCCTCGCAGGTCACCGCCATCATGTGCCGCCCGCTCGACGGCGCCCCTGGCCTGACCGAAGCGCTCGAGGACGAACGCCTCACCGCGCTCTGCCTCGGCCCCGGCCTCGGCCTCGGCGCCGACACCCAGGCCCTCGTCCTGGCGGCACTGAAGGCCAAACGAAACACCGTCCTCGACGCCGACGCCCTCACCCGCTTCGAGCGGAACCCGCAGGTCCTCTTCGACGCGCTCCACACAAATTGCGTCCTCACCCCCCACGCCGGCGAGTTCAAACGCCTCTTCCCCGACATCGCCGAGAAACTCGACGCCCCCGCGACGACAGGCCCCGCCTACTCCAAGGTCGATGCCACCCGCGAGGCGGCGAAACGCGCCGGCTGTACCATCCTCTTCAAAGGCCCCGACACCGTCATCGCCCATCCCTCCGGGCAATGTTCCATCAACTCCAGCGCCTACGACCGCGCCGCCCCCTGGCTCGCCACCGCAGGCGCGGGCGACGTGCTGTCGGGCATGATCACCGGCCTCCTCGCTCGCGGCCTGCACCCAATGCACGCCGCCGAAACCGCCGCCTGGCTCCACACCGAATGCGCGCTTTCCTTCGGCCCCGGCCTCATCGCCGAGGACATCCCCGAGGAACTGCCGAAGGTCTTCCGCGCCCTCGGCCTCTGATCAGCGCCGCGCCGCGATCTCGGTCGGCGCACCGCTCCAAAGCGTCGTGCTGTCCGCCACGGCCAGCACCGACGCCAGCGCCAGCGCCGCCATTCCAGCGAGTGTCAGGGTCGTCCGTGCCATGCCGCACCTCTTTTCCGATTGCCCGACTGATACGCACCGTGCCGCCCCTTCCGTCGCGCCAAGCTGTCGCACCTCCCGGAAGCCACGGAAAATCAAGAAAAGGTTGATGAACTGGTCCGTTCGGCTAGGTTCAGCGGAACGACACCGGGGGAAAGCAAATGGATCCGATCACGACGCTGGACGGCCAGCGGGATCTGCCGCGCTATTTCGCAGCCGCCTTCAGCCTCGCCGGAAAGCTCCGAAATGGCCGCCTCGACTTCCGCATGCCGGACGGCCGCCTGTTCCGCGTCGACGCCCCCAATCCCGGTCCGGTGGCCGAGATCGTCATCCACAACCCCGACACCTTCGCCCGCCTGATCCGCGAGGGCGACCTCGGATTCGCCGACGCCTATCTCGAGGGCTGGTGGTCCACCCCCGACCTCCAGGCCTTCATGGATGTGGTCCACGCCGACAACGACGAGGTCTATCACAGCTTCGGCGGTCTTCAGATCATGCGACTGTGGGAGCGCTTCCGCCACTGGATGAACCGCAACACCAGGGAGCGGGCTAAGAAGAACATCTCCTACCACTACGATCTGGGGAACGAGTTCTATTCCCTCTGGCTCGACGACACGATGACCTATTCCTCGGCCCTCTTCGAGACCGGCCAGGAAAGCCTCGAACGCGCGCAGACCCGCAAGTATCAAAGCATGGTCGACGAGATGGGCGTCGCCGCCCGGCGCCCACGTTCTCGAGATCGGCTGCGGCTGGGGCGGTTTCGCCGAATACGCCGCGCGCGAACGGGGCCTCCGCGTCACCGGCCTCACCATCAGCCGCGAACAGCACGACTACGCCCGCGCCCGGATCGACCGGGCGGGCCTCTCCGACCGCGTCGACATCAAGCTCCAGGACTACCGCGACGAGCGCGGCACCTACGACGGCATCGCCTCGATCGAGATGTTCGAGGCCGTGGGCCAGGAATACTGGCCCGTCTACTTCCAGACCGTCCGAGACCGCCTCAATGCCGGCTGCAACGCCACGCTCCAGATCATCACCGTCGAGGACAAGCGGTTCGAGACCTACCGCAAGGGCGTCGACTTCATTCAGAAGTACGTCTTCCCCGGCGGGATGCTCCCCTCGCCCAGCGTGCTGCGCGCCGAGATCGAGCGCGCGGGCCTCGGCGTCCTCAGGTCCATCGAGTTCGGCGAAAGCTATTCCCAGACCCTGCGTCGTTGGCACGACACGTTCAATGAGTGCTGGTCCGAGGTATCGTTGCTTGGATTCGACGATCGCTTCCGAAGAATGTGGAACTTTTACCTTACGTCTTGCGCGGCAGGATTTCATGCCGGATCAATCGACGTCACGCAGATAACGGTCAACAAACCGGGATAGTGACGCATGCCCACGGGCGGAAAACTGATCGCCGCGCTCAGCTTCGCGGCCCTCGCCTATTTCATCTCCGACTTGATGAAACCCATTCTCATGGACACAGAAGGCACGCGCGTCGGGTGGCTCTCGCCGCTCAACGCATTCGTCGGCTTCGTCATGGGCTGGACGATCCTCGGCAACGGATCCGGCAAGACCTACCGCCAGTCCTTCGGCTTCGGCCTGACGACGCTGGCGGCGACCTTCTTCTGGGTGTTCATCGTCTGGTCCGGCTACAAGATGCTGTCGCGGTCGGTCCAGCTTCGCTACGACGGCCCGATGGAGGCGCTTCAGCAGATGGCGCAGCTTTGCGTGGATTACGCCAAGCTCGTCGCGACGCAGGAGATCCTGATCCCCGCCATCGTCGGCGCCCTGTTCATGTCCTGGCTCACCGAGTTCTTCGCCCGCCGCTGGTCGTGAGCCAGTCGGTCTTCTTCTACGGCACGCTTCGGGACCCGGCGCTCCTCGCCCTCGTGGCGGGGCGCGAGGTCTCGGCGCGGCCCGCCAGCCTTCCCGGCTTCCGCACGGCGCGGGTCGAGGGGCACGACTTCCCTACGCTCGTCGCCGACGACAACGCGGCAGCCGAGGGCCTTCTGGCCGAGGTCGATGCCCGGGCGCAGGGGCGGCTCGATTTCTACGAGCTGGGTTTCGGCTACGACCTGCGTCCCGTGTCGGTGCGCACGGACAAGGGCGCCGCCGTCGCGCTGGTCTATTTCCCCGAACCCGGTCTCTGGAAGCCCGACGGTGCGTGGTCGCTCGACGGCTGGCAGTCGGACGGCGCTCCCCTCGCCCGTGCCGCGGCCGAGGAGTACATGCGCCTCCACGGCGTGATGGACCCGGACACCGCCGCGAATGCCTTCGACCAGATCCGGATGCGCGCCGCGGCCCGGCTCCGCGCCGCCGAGGCGCCGACGCCTGCGCCTCTTCCTCCCGCGATGTCGGCCAAGGACGTGCGGATCGCCGAGACGCGTCAGCCCTACACCGCCTACTTCGCCGTCCGCGAAGACGTGCTGACCTTCCCCCGCTTCTCGGGCGGTCACAGCGCGCCCGTGCTGCGGTCCTCGTTCCAGGGCGGCGACGCGGTGACGGTGGTGCCCTACGACCCCGCGACCGACCGCCTGCTCGTCGTCCGCCAGTTCCGCCACGGGCCATTCACGCGCGGCGATGCCAATCCCTGGACGCTCGAACCGGCGGCGGGCCGCATCGACCCGGGCGAAACGCCCGAGGAAACCGCGCGCCGCGAGCTTCTCGAGGAGACCGGCCTCGAGGCAGGCGCGCTGCACCTGGTCGGCCGCTACTACCCCTCGCCCGGCGCCTTCAACGAATACCTCTGGAGCTACGTCGCCCTCGCCGACCTGTCGGCGCAGGACGGCCGCATCGCGGGCGTCGAAGGCGAGGACGAAGACATCCTGTCTCATGTCCTTGGCTTCCACGAGGCGATGGCCATGGTCGAGACCGGGGCAGCCAACACCGCGCCCCTGATCCTCACGCTCTTCTGGCTCGCGGCGAACCGCGACCGCCTGCGCTGACCTGCCTCCGTTAACCTTTCAGGCCCGTCCGTGCCGCCGTCAGGCCCGCATCGTCTGCAACACCGACGCGATACCGACGTAATACCGACGCGATACCGAACCCCCGGATCCGCCGTTCCAACCTTGTTTTCCGCCGTTAACCCTTCCTCGCGATCTCGCGCCACTCGACACATCGCCCGGCACGTTAACCTTTCCACCGCATTGAAACCGCTCCCCGGCGCGACTAGGACAGGAGACAAGCCCTTCCGGGAGACACCATGACCATCCGCCGCGACCTCGCCGACGCCATCGGCCACACCCCCCTGATCCGCCTTGCCGGGCCCTCCGAAGAGACGGGCTGCGAAATCCTTGGCAAGGCTGAATTCCTGAACCCCGGCCAATCGGTCAAGGACCGCGCCGCGCTCTTCATCATCCGCGACGCGGTGGCGCGGGGTGAGCTGAAGCCGGGCGGGACCATCGTCGAAGGCACCGCCGGCAACACCGGCATCGGCCTCGCCCTCGTCGGCGCCTCGATGGGCTTCCGCACCGTCATCGTCATCCCCGAGACGCAGAGCCAGGAAAAGAAGGACATGATCCGCCTCTGCGGCGCCGAGCTTGTGCAGGTCCCGGCGGTCCCCTACGCGAACCCCAACAACTACGTCCGCTACTCCGAACGCCTCGCGGCGAAGCTGGCCGAGACCGAACCGAACGGCGCGATCTGGGCCAACCAGTTCGACAACACCGCCAACCGCCAGGCCCATGTCGAAGGCACCGGCCCCGAGATTTGGGAGGAGACGGGTGGCCAAGTCCACGGCTTCACCTGCGCCGTCGGAACAGGCGGCACGCTCGCCGGCGTAGCCGAGGTGCTTCAGCCGAAAGGCGTCAAGGTCGCCCTGTCAGACCCCTACGGATCGGGCCTCTACAAGCTCTACACCGGCGAAGAGCCGCCTTCGGGGGACTCGATCACCGAGGGCATCGGGCAAGGCCGCATCACCACCAACCTCGAAGGCTTCACCCCCGACGCCGCCTACAAGATCTCCGATGAGGAAGCCCTGCCCATCGTCTTCGATCTGCTTGAAAAAGAAGGCCTTTGCCTAGGCGGTTCGAGCGGAATCAACATCGCCGGCGCGATGCGCATGGCACGCGAAATGGGCCCGGGACACACCATCGTCACCATCCTTTGCGACTACGGCAACCGCTACCAGTCCAAGCTGTTCAACCCGGCTTTCCTTGCCGACAAGGGCCTGCCGGTGCCCGAGTGGCTGGACGGCGAAAGCCGCGCGCTGCCGGGCGTCTACGAAGGCTGACGTCATGCTCCGCCGCGCCTTACGCGTCCTGGCGATCCTGTCCCTGGTCTGGACCTGCCTCGCGCTGCCGCTTGCCGCGCAAGGCAATCTCGACTTCGACAGCTTCTCGAGCTTCGCCGACACGGTCGAGGGGGCCATCGAGACCAGCGACGCGACCGACGACGAATTCCGCGCCCTGCGCTCGCAACTCGTCGACTGGCGCGCGGGCTTCGCCGATGCGCAGGACGTCAACTCGGCCCGCATCGCCTCGCTCGAGGCCCAGCTCGACGCGCTCGGACCCTCCCCTGCCGAAGGCGAGACGGAACCAGACAGCCTCGCCTCCCGCCGCGAGGCGCTGAACACGCAGCTCACGGTGGCACGCGCGCCGCGGCTGGAAGCCGAGGAGGCCGCAGCCCGCGCCACCTCGCTGATCGGCCAGATCGACACCACGCTCCGCGCCCGCCAGACAGATGCTCTCTTCGAACTGACCCGAACGCCGCTCGATCCCACCCTGTGGAGCGGAACGGTCGCGTCTGGCCTGCGCGTGATCGACACCATCCGCACCGAGGCCACGAATCGCCTCTCGGAACCCAGCACGACGGGCCTCTGGCAGCGCCTCGCCCTCGCCGCCGCGCTCCTCGTCTTCGCCGCCTTCCTGATCGCCCGCGGCCCCGGCCTCGTCGAGCGCCTGCTCGCTCGAATCGAGACCACCGCCGGCGAGCACGGCCGCATCGTCTATGGCTTCCTGCTGTCCTTCAGCGGCGTCCTCATGGCGATGGCCGGCGTCTCTCTCATCAACGCCGCCCTGATCACCACCGGCATCCTCGGCCCCATCGGCCAGGCGACCGCCATCGGGATCAACGCGGCCATCCTGTCATCCGCCATCGCGAGGTGGCTCGGCGGCCGCATTTTCCCCGAGCGCGACGCGATTCCCTCGCCCCTCGACCTGACGGAACGGCAGAGGGCGAAAGGACGCTTCTTCTCGACCCTGCTCGGAGTTCTTGCCGGCCTCTCCGTCATCCTTCGCGTCGTCGCCAGCCGCGCCGAAATCGCTCCGGACTACATAGGCGTCATGGGCCTGCCGATACACCTGGCGACAGGTTACGTGCTGTTCCGGCTCGGCAAACTCCTTGTCCACGGGGGAGCTGTCGGCGCGGACACCGAGGTCACCATAGCACATCACGCGGCCCGCATCCTCGGGACGGCCGTTCAGGCGGTCGGTATCATCGGCCCCCTCGCCGCACTCGTCGGCTTCCGCGCCCTGGCGCAGGAGTTGATCGCGCCCACGGCGGCCACTCTGGCCCTTGTCGCCTTCCTCGCCAGCCTCCACTTCGCAGTCCGAGGCGCCTATGCCATCGCCCGCGGACTCGACGCGAAACAGGCGCAGCAGGCCCTTGTTCCGGTCCTCATCAGCCTCGGCCTCACACTGGCTGCAATCCCTGTTCTCGCTCTCGTCTGGGGTGCCGAGCCATCGGATCTGGGCGAAGCCTGGACGCGGTTCCGGACCGGATTCAAGTTGGGCGATACCACGATCTCGCCCGGTGATTTCATTACCTTCATCGTGGTCTTCGCGATCGGCCTCGCCGTCACTCGGCTGTTCCAGGGTACGCTGAAAACGACCGTCCTGCCCCGCACCAAGCTCGACCGCGGCGGACAGAATGCCATCGTATCGGGCCTTGGCTACCTCGGGCTGACGCTGGCGGCAGTCATCGGCATATCGGCGGCGGGCATCGACCTGTCGTCCTTCGCCATCGTGATCGGCGCGCTTGGCGTCGGCATCGGCTTCGGGCTTCAGAACATCGTCAACAACTTCGTGTCGGGAATCATCCTGCTGATCGAGCGGCCGATCAGCGAGGGCGACTGGGTCGAGGCCGGCGGTCAGATGGGCGTGGTCAAGGCGATCAGCGTCCGGTCGACACGCATCGAGACCTTCGACAAGCGCGACGTGATCGTTCCGAACGGCGATCTCATTTCGGGCACGGTAACCAACTGGACCCACGGCAACTCGATGGGGCGCGTGATCGTGCCCGTGGGTGTCGCCTACGGAACCGACACCCGCAAGGTCGAGCGCGTCCTGAAGGAAATCGCCGAGGCGCATCCGATCGTCGCAGTCACTCCCGCTCCGAACATACTTTTCATCGGTTTTGGCGCCGACAGCATGGACTTCGAGATCCGGGCAATCCTGACCGACGTGTCCTTCGTCGTGGCCGCCAAATCCGACATGAACCACGAGATCGCCCGTCGCTTCGGCGAAGAAGGCATCGAGATCCCCTTCGCGCAGCGCGACATCTGGCTTCGCAACCCAGAGGCGCTGGTCAAGGCGAGCAACGAACCTCGCCCGGCGTCCGACGCGCTCGATCCAGCCCTAGCCGACCCCGACCAGGACGGCGATTAGACGATGCCGCCGCCCGCGCCTGTGACGGCCGGGCGTTCCGCCGCGACCTTTGCGCGATAACCGGATGCACGGAAGGCCGCGACCGGATCGATTGCGCCGCCTGCCTCCATCCGCGCCATGGCGAGGATGGGCTCGACATCGGTGCGGAACGCGACCTTCAGGGCCTGCGCGGCCATCAGGGCGTCGTTGTCGTCCTGGAACCCTCGCAAAGCTGAACGGTCGACCAGCAGCGCCTGCGCATAAGCCCTACGCACTTCGCAGGCCGACATCATCAGGCTTTCCATCGGGTCCGTCACGTTGTGGCTCTGGTCCAGCATATGGGCCGGCGCAAAACCGGGACGGTCCTCTGCCTCCACAAGCTCGTTGAAGACGAGGAAGAGCCGGAACGGGTCAATGGACCCCGTATCGAGGTCGTCGTCGCCATACTTCGAATTGTTGAAGTGAAACCCGCCCAGCTTCCCGAACCGGATCAGCCGCGCCACGATCATCTCTATGTTTACTGTCGGCGCGTGATGACCAAGGTCAACAAGGCATTGCGCCTTCTCGCCCAACTCCTGCGCGATCAGGTAGTTTGTGCCCCAGTCCTGCACCACGGTGGAATAGAAGGCTGGTTCGTAGATCTTGTGCTCGGTGAACAACCGCCAGTCGTCGGGCAGGCCCGCATAAACCTGTTTCATGGCATCGAGGTAACGGTCGAACTGCCTGGTGAAGTCGGTCTGGCCGGGGAAGTTTGAGCCGTCTCCGATCCAGACGGTCAGGGCGGTCGAGCCGATGCCCTTGCCAATGTCGATGCACTCGAGGTTGTGCTCGACGGCCTGAGCGCGCGTTGAAGAGTTGACATGCGAGAGAGATCCGAACTTGTAGGAGCGAGGATCGCCCGCGTGATCCTGGAACGTGTTCGAATTCATCGCGTCGAAGCCCAGTCCCACCTCTTCGGCCTTGGCCTTTAGGTCGGCGGCCGGCGCCTTGTCCCAAGGGATGTGAAGCGAGACGGTCGGCGTCGCGCAGGCCAGCTTATGGATCACTCCACAGTCGTCGAGCTTGTCGAAAACACCCCTCGGCTCGCCCGGTCCGGGGAAGCGGGCAAAGCGCGTGCCCCCTGTTCCCACGCCCCATGAGGGAATGGCGACGCCATAGGCCGCGACCTTGTTTTTGACGCGTCCTATGTCGATGCCGCGCCGGTCGAGGTGCTCGCCGAGGGCCTCGTAATCCGCCCTGAGCGCATCCTCACGCGCGGCGTTCTCACTCTCGATCAGGTCCTTGTCGATCATGGTCTCCCCCCTGCCGCCCGCCTCAGCGGGTGAAGGCCTCTTTGTTGCCTGCGTCCACGTTGACGATATTGCCGGTCGACTTGGCCGAAAGATCCGAGGCGAAGAAATACGCCGCTTCCGCGATGTCCTCGGGAAGCACCGAGAGCTTCAGCATCGAGCGGTTGCGGTACATCTCCTCCAGCCCCTCCTTGTCGGTCTTGTAGGTCGAGGCACGCTGCTCCAGCCACTCGCCTTCCCAGATCTTCGACCCCTTCAGCACCGCGTCCGGGTTCACCACGTTGACCCGGATGCCCGCGTCCGCGCCTTCCAGCGCCAGGCAGCGGGCCAGGTGGATCTCGGAAGCCTTCGCGGTGCAGTAGGCCGACGCATTGGGCGCTGGCGGCGAGGCCGTTCTTCGACGCGATGAAGACGATGGAGCCTCCGATGCCCTGCGCGCGCATGGTTCGGAAGGCTTCGCGGCTGACCAGGAAGTAGCCCGTCGACAGGATTTCCATGTTGCGGTTCCAAAGGTCGAGCGTCGTCTCCTCAACAGGTGCCGACGACGCGATCCCTGCGTTCGACACGAGGATATCGAGCCCTCCGAATTCCACGGCCGTCTCGGCGAAGGCGCGCGCCACGCCGACCTCGTCCGTCACGTTCATCTCGACCGCGCGTACCACGTCGCGCCCGTGTCTCTGGACCAACCGTTCCTTCGTCGAGGCCAAAGCCTCCGCGTCGATGTCGGCCAGGACCACGCAGGCGCCATCTGCAAGGTATTTCTCCGCCGTGGCCGACCCGATCCCTCCGGCCCCGCCGGTGACGAGAGCCACTCGCCCGGCCAAGGCCTTGGGTTTCGGCATCCGCTGGAGCTTCGCCTCCTCCAAGAGCCAGTATTCGATGTCGAAGGCTTCCTGTTCCGGCAGCCCCCGGTACTCGCTGACCGCTGACGCGCCCCGCATGACATTGATGGCGTTGACGTAGAACTCGCCCGAGATCCGCGCGGTGGCCTTGTCCTTGGCAAAGGTGATCATGCCGACGCCTGGGACGAGGTAGACGACCGCGTTCGGGTCGCGCAGCGCCGGGCTGTCGTTGTGCCGGCAACGCTCGTAGTAGGCCGCGTACTCCTCGCGGTAGGCCGCGACCTGAGCGGGCAAGCCTTCCAGCACCTCGTCGAGGTTATTCGACGCCGGATCGAAATCCACGACCAACGGTCGGATCTTGGTGCGAAGGAAATGGTCGGGGCAGGAGGTGCCGAGCGCCGCAAGCGGCTCCATCTCACGCGCGTTGACGAAATCCAGCACCGTCTCGCTGTCGTCAAAGTGACCAACCATTCGAAACTGGCCCGAGACCATTCCCCGGATCGCAGGCATCAGACGTGCGGCCACGGCGCGGCGCTCGCCCTCCGGCAGGCTCTCGTGAACCGCGCCCCCGAAAGCCGGGGCGTCCTCCGTCCGCTCGGCGAACCAGTCCATCGCGCTCTGGATCGTGGCCACCGTCAGCTCGTAGCATTCTCTCGCATCGTCAGCCCAGGTGAAGAGGCCGTGGCTCTCCAACACGACGCCCTTCGCGTCCGGGTTCTCCAGACAGAACTTCTCCAGCCAGAGCCCCAACTCGTATCCTGGCCGCTTCCAAGGCAGCCAGCCTATCGCGCCACCGAAGATCTCCCGCGTCAGCGCCTCGGAGTTGGCCGAGGCGGCGATTGCGATGATCGCGTCGGGGTGCATATGGTCGACGTGCTTCTTAGGGACATAGGCATGGAGCGGCGTGTCGATGGAGGCCGCGCGCGGGTTCAGCGCGAAGGTGCAATGCGGCAGGTAGCCCACCATCTCGTCCTCGTGCTCAAAGCCCCGATATAGACCCTTCAGCGCGCGCAACTTGTCCATGTAGAGCGTGGCGAAGCCGTCCATTTTCATGGTGCCGACGTCGCCGCCCGATCCCTTAACCCACAGCACTTCCACCGCCTCGCCGGTCAGCGGATCGCGCTCCATAACCTTGGCCGAAGTATTGCCGCCGCCGTAGTTCGTGATCCGCTTATCGGACCCGAGGAGGTTGGAGCGGTAGAGCAGCTTCTCGGATTCGCTCATCTTCGCCGCGCGCGCCTCGTCCCACAGGTTTTCAAGGCGCTGATTTTCAGCGGTTTTCAGCATGGAGCCCTCCCGGAGGCGCGGCCGCGCCTGCATGACAGTCGTCATGAAGCTGAGGAGCCCGCGACGGATTGTCAATCACAAACGATCATAACCGCTCATGCTGCGGCGCAGAATGATTGAAAGTGATGATTCATGATTGACAGGTTCCGGAAATCCCCGCAACCTCGCCGATCAGGGAGGGCCTCGATGCACGAGACGGAACGCCATCGGATCATTCTGTCGGCGGTGCAGGAGCGCCCGGTCGCGACCGTGATTGACCTCTGCTCCCTCACCGGCGTTTCCGAGGCGACGATCCGCCGCGACATCGCCACGCTTCACATGCAGAAGAAGCTTCGCCGCGTGCGGGGCGGGGCCGAGGCCATCAGCCCGCCCCAGTTCGTCGGCCTCGCCGGCCGGCCCTTCTCGGTCAACCAGGCCCTCCACGCGGCCGAGAAGCAGGCGATAGCCCGCGCCGCCGTCGACCTTTGCCAGGATGGCGAGCCGATCATCATCAACGGGGGCACGACGACTTTCCAGATGGTTCATCCCCTCGCCTCACGGCGGATGCAGATTTTTACTAACTCCTTCCCGATCGCCGAGCACCTGCTCAAGCACTCGAAGAACACCATCATGCTCTCGGGCGGCGCGATCTACCGCGAGCAGAACATCATCCTGTCGCCCTTCGACAACGACGTGACCCGAAATTTCTATGCCCGCCGCATGTTCATGGGCGCGCAAGGCCTCGGCCCCCTGGGGCTGATGGAAGCCGATCCGCTGCTGATCCAGGCCGAACAGAAACTGATAGGACAAGCGGACGAGTTGGTCGTTCTCGTCGACAGCTCGAAGTTCGAGAACCGGTCCAGCCTCGTTCTCTGTCCGCTGGACCGGATCGACGTGGTGATCACCGACGACGGAATTTCCGACCGCGCGGCAGCGATGCTGGACGCGGCGGGTATAAGACTGATCGTGGCGCAGGCTGGCGCTGCGGCGGAAAGGGGGACGGCCTGAGACGGCCGGACCGATCGCTCACCTTTGGGAGGTAAGACCATGAGCATCACCAGAAGACTACTGGGCGGCAGCGCCCTCGCGGCCATGATCCTGGCCGGAAGCATGGCGCAGGCGCAGGACAAGGTGCGCATCGCCCTTGTCGTCAAGGCACTAGGCATCGGCTTCTTTGAAGCCGCGGCGGAAGGCGCCGAAGAGGCAGCGGCCGAACTCGGCAATGTCGAGATCATCTACACCGGTCCGACTGACACCACCGCCGAGGGCCAGATCGAGGTCATCAACTCGCTCATCGCGCAGCAGGTCGACGCTATCGCGATCTCGGCCAACGACCCCGACGCCCTCGTCCCCGCGCTGAAGAAAGCGATGGACCGCGGCATCACCGTCATCTCGTGGGATTCGGGCGTGGCGCCCGAGGGCCGCGAAATGCACCTCAACCCCTCGTCCAACGCGCTGATCGGCAACATGATCATCAAGCTGGCCGCCGATGAGCTGCCGGACGGCGGCAAGGTCGCCGTGCTGTCCGCCTCGGCCACCGCAACGAACCAGAACACCTGGATTGCCGAGATGGAAAAGGTGATGGGCGATTATCCCAACATCGAAGTTGTCGGCACCGTCTACGGCGACGACCTTGCCGACAAGTCCTACCGCGAAGCACAGGGCCTGATGCAGACCTATCCCGACCTGAAGGCGATCATCGCGCCGACTTCCGTTGGCATCGTCGCCGCGGCGAAGGCGGTCGAGGACGCCGGCAAGGCGGGCGAGATCAACGTCACGGGCCTGGGCCTTCCGTCCGAAATGGCGGGCGCCATCGAGTCGGGCGCCTCCAAGTCCTTCGCGATCTGGAACCCCATCGACCTGGGTTACTCGGCTGCGATGCTGGCCTACAACCTCGCGACCGACGCTGCCGAGGCAGGTCCGGGAGCCGAGATCCCAATGGGTCGGATGGGTACTCTGACACTGGACGACAACGCCGAGGGGGCTATGGCCGACCCGTTCGTCTATGACGCCTCGAACATCGACCAGTTCAAGGAAATCTTCTGATCGTCCGTCCGGCGCGGGGGGCGACCCTCGCGCCGGACATATTCCGGAACCCGCACATGCGTCACGCCGCCGACACTGTCCCGGCCGAGGCTCTCGGTCTGCCTGTCCTCACGCTTGAAGGCATCACAAAGACCTTTCCGGGCGTGAAGGCGCTGTCCGACGTGGCTCTCGAGCTTTATCCCGGCCAGGTTACGGCGCTGGTGGGCGAGAACGGCGCGGGAAAGTCCACCATCGTCAAGGTGCTGACGGGCATTTATCAGCCCGACGCCGGCACCATCCGGCTGGACGGGCTTCCCGTGACCTTCCCTACGGCACGCGCCGCGACCGAAGCGGGGATCACGGCGATCCATCAAGAGACGGTCCTCTTCGACGAGCTGACCGTCGCCGAAAACATCTTTATCGGCCATGCGCCCCGCACCAGGTGGGGTCTGATCGACTGGCCCGAACTGCGCCGCCGCGCAGTCGAGATCCTCGACCGGATCGATGCTAGGCTTGATCCGATGATGCCGCTCAAGGAGTTGGGCATCGCCAACAAGCATCTCGTTGCCATCGCCCGTGCGCTTTCAGTCGATGCGCGCGTGGTGGTGATGGACGAACCGACCGCTGCCCTTTCGCAAAAAGAGATCGAGGAGCTTTACGATCTGGTCGAACGTCTGAAAGCCGAGGGCCGCGCCATCCTCTTCATCAGCCACAAGTTCGACGAGATCTTTCGCATCGCGGACCGCTTCACCGTCTTCCGGGATGGCGCTCTGGCCGGCTCGGGCCTCATGTCCGATGTGAGCGAGAGCGAGTTGGTCCGGATGATGGTCGGTCGCTCGGTCGATCATATCTTCCCCGCGCGCGACAAGGCGCCGGGGCGAGAGGTCTTGCGCGTCGAGGGTTTGTCGCACCCCACCGAGTTCGACGACTTGTCCTTCACGCTGTGTGAGGGCGAAATCCTCGGCTTCTACGGCCTCATAGGATCGGGCCGCTCGGAGCTGATGCAGGCGATCTTCGGAATTACTCGGGCCTCGAGTGGCACGGTCTCGCTGGATGGCGTGGCCCTTAAAATTGGAGCGCCCGCCGACGCGATTGCCGCCGGCATCGTCTATGTGCCGGAGGATCGCGGCAAGCAGGGCGCCGTCATCGGCCTGCCGATCTTTCAGAACGTCACGCTTCCCTCGCTGGACCAGACCTCGCGGCAGGGTTTCCTGAAGCTCGCTCAGGAGTTCGCTCTGGCCCGGACTTATGTCGAGCGGCTGGAGCTTCGCGCCGCCAGTCTGGATCAGGACGTTGGCAACCTGTCGGGCGGCAACCAGCAGAAGGTCGTCATCGCAAAATGGCTGGCGACGAAACCGCGCGTCATCATCCTCGACGAGCCTACCAAGGGCATAGACATCGGCTCGAAAGCAGCCGTCCACGCTTTCATGGCGGAACTGGCGGCGGAGGGCTTGGCGGTGATCATGGTGTCGTCCGAGATCCCTGAGATCGTCGGCATGTCGGACCGGGTCATCGTGATGCGCGAAGGGCTGAAGGCAGCCGAACTAACGGGTGACGAGCTGACGCCCGAAGTGCTGGTGCGCCACGCGGCCGGAATTGCGGGAGCGTCCAGATGACGTACTTCCTCAAGTCCCGCGAGGCGCTTCTGGTCGGTGTGATCCTCGTCCTTGTCGCTCTTATCGCCGCGCGCTTTCCGGCCTTCGTCTCGCCCGTAAACCTCGCGCGTGTGTTCAACGACACGGCGCCGCTCATCATCCTGGCGCTTGGCCAGACCGTCGTGATCCTGACCCGCTGCATCGACCTCTCGGTGGCGGCGAACCTGGCTCTGACAGGCATGGTCTGCGCGATGCTGAACGTCGCCATGCCGGACCTGCCGATCCCCGTCATCCTTGGGCTCGCGCTCGCGCTTGGTGCGGTCATGGGGGCAATCAACGGCCTCCTCGTCTGGCTTTTGACCATTCCGCCGATTGTCGTGACGCTCGGCACCATGACGATCTTTCGCGGCATCATCTTCCTGATCTCGGACGGCCAGTGGGTCAACGCCCACGAGATGAGCGCAGCCTTTACCGGGTTTCCGCGCTCCGTCCTCCTGGGTCTGCCGATGCTGTCGTGGATCGCGATCCTCGTGGCGGCGGCATTCCTCCTCGCGATCCGCCTGACCCCGCTCGGTCGCGCCTTTTATGCCGTAGGCGGTAATCCTCACGCGGCGGTCTACACGGGCCTCGACGTAGGCCGGACGCAGTTCTGGGCCTTCGTGATCTCGGGCACTCTCGCGGGCCTGACCGGCTATCTCTGGGTCGCGCGCTATTCGGTCGCCTACGTGGACATCGCCGGGGGGTTCGAGCTGGAAGTGGTCGCGGCCTGCGTCATCGGCGGCATCTCGATCGCGGGAGGTGCAGGCACCGTCGCCGGCGCTATCCTCGGCGCGCTGTTCCTCGGGATCGTCAAGAACGCGCTGCCGGTGATCGGCGTCTCGCCCTTCTGGCAGATGGCGATTTCGGGCGCGGCAATCGTTATCGCCGTCGCGTTCAACGCCCGCGTCAGCCGCTCGAAGGGCCGCATCATCCTCAAGCGCGCCGAGGGCCACGCATGACCGACGCCACCGCCCGCCACATTCCCGACCGGCTGGTCAGTCCCGCCGCCCGCCTTCTGAAAAGCTGGGAGACGCTGCTTCTCGCCGTGGCGCTGGCGATCTTCGTCGCGAACAGCCTCGCCTCGCCCTACTTCCTGAACGCCTGGAACCTGTCCGACGCCACGTTCAACTTCACCGAGAAAGCGATGATCGCCTTCGCGATGGCGCTTCTCATCATCTCGGGCGAGATCGACCTCTCAGTCGCCTCGATCATCGCCCTGGCATCTACGGCCATGGGCGCGGCGGTCCAGGCGGGTGCAGGGACACCCGTCCTCGTCGGCATCGGCATCGGCACGGGGCTTATCTGCGGAGCGGTGAACGGACTTCTCGTCACGCGAATGGGTCTGCCGTCAATCGTGGTGACGATCGGGACGATGAGCCTCTTTCGCGGGATCAGCTACATCGTCCTCGGCGACAAGGTCTACAAAGGCTATCCCGCCGATTTCGGCTACTTCGGACAGGGCTACGTCTGGTGGGTGTTCTCGTTCGAGCTGATGCTTTTTGCGATCCTAGCGGTCGTCTACGGGGTCCTCCTGCACAAGACCAACTTCGGCCGCGCGGTCTATGCCATCGGCAACAACCCCACGGCGGCTCTCTTCTCGGGCATCCGGGTTCAGAGGGTGAAGTTCATCCTCTTCCTGCTCACCGGCCTCATGTCCGGCATCGCCGCAATCTGCCTGACCTCGCGCCTCGGCTCGACGCGCCCCTCCATCGCCTTCGGGTGGGAGCTTGAGGTGGTGACGATGGTGGTTCTTGGGGGCGTCAACATCCTGGGCGGATCGGGCACCATTCCGGGCGTCGTGATCGCTGCCTTCGTCATGGGGCTCGTGACCTTCGGACTCGGGTTACTCAACGTGCCGGGGATCGTCATGTCGATCTTCATCGGGTGCCTTCTGATAGGGGTCATTGCCCTGCCCCGGCTCTGGTCGATGTGGAGACGGTGATGGAGAAGTACGCCTTCAGGATGCGCCTCACGCCAGGGATGAAGGATGAGTATCGCAGGCGGCACGACGAGATCTGGTCCGAGCTTGTGGCGCTTTTGAAGGATGCAGGCGTGTCCGACTACTCCATCCACCTCGACGACGAGACGAACAGCCTCTTTGGCGTGCTGTGGCGGACGGACGATCACGGGATGGACGCCCTGCCCTCGCACGAGGTGATGCAGCGGTGGTGGACCCACATGGCCGACATCATGGAGACGAAGCCGGACAACGAGCCCGTCGCGGTGCCGCTGGAAACCGTCTTCCACATGCCATGAGGCACGTCGCCGTCATCGACATCGGCAAGACCAACGCGAAGGTCGCGCTGGTGGACCTGGAGCGCATGTCCGAGGTCGCGGTCTTGACCAGGCCGAACACGGTCCGCCCCGGACCTCCCTGGCCGCATTTCGACATTGAGGGACACTGGTCCTTCATCCTCGACGCCTTGCGCGCGTTTCACGACGCGCATGGAATCGAGGCGATCTCGGTCACGACCCACGGGGCATCGATCGTGCTGGTGGACCGGGATGGAAGGCTGGCGGCACCCATGCTGGATTACGAGCATCAAGGGCCGGACGAAGTGGCCGCCAAGTACGACGCCATCCGGCCACCCTTCGAGCAGACCGGGTCGCCTCGTCTTTCCGCGGGCCTGAACGTCGGCGCGCAGCTTCACTGGATGCTGGAGACCGACCCCGGCCTGCGGAAGCGAACCGCGCTTATCCTGACCTATCCGCAGTACTGGAGTTTCCGGCTGACTGGAGTAGCGGCGACGGAGGTTACCTCACTCGGGTGCCATACAGACCTTTGGATTCCGTCAGAGGGCAAGGCTTCGACTTTGCTGGCAACTCTCGGTCTGGACAACATGCTCGCGCCGCAGCGACCGGCTCGGGACGTTCTCGGGACGATCCTCCCTGACGTTGCGGCGCGCACCGGCCTTCCGGACACGACACCTGTCCACTGCGGAATCCATGACTCGAACGCATCCCTCTTGCCCTATGTTTTGGGAAAGACGCCGCCCTTCTCTGTCGTCTCCACAGGCACCTGGGTCATCGAGATGAGCATGGGAGGCGAGGCCTTGGCGCTCGATCCAGGCGCGGGACACGCTGGTCAATGTCAACGCACTGGGCGCGCCCGTACCCTCGGCAAGGTTCATGGGGGGCCGTGAGCACGATATCGTCTCGCGCGGGTCGCCTGCACCCGCGACGTTGGCTGCCTTGTCCGATGTGATCATCGAGGGTGTCATGCTGATGCCGTCTGTGGTGCCCGAGACGGGGCCGTTTCAGGGCCGAGCCGCGTACTGGGTCGGGCGCGAACCATCTATCGGAACTTCCGAACGAGCGGCAGCGCTCGGCGCCTATCTGGCTCTGATGACGGCGGAAGGACTGACGTTGACCGGCCACCGGGGCGACGTCGTGGTCGAAGGCCCATTCGCGCGGAACGAGGCATATCTCGCAATGTTATCGGCTGTCACGGGATCGCTCGTCTTTCCTTCGCGCGGGACGACCGGGACCAGTCAGGGCTGCGCGCTTCTTGCCCTGCCCGACGGCGGTTTGACCTTACCTGAGACAAAGCCGGTCGACCGTCGCGGAGACGCCGATCTGAACGCATATGCCGACAGCTGGCGCAGGCTGGCGCGGGACTGAGGATCCGGGCCTAGGCAAGGAGTTCCCGCCGCACTAAGGTCGCGCCGAAATCAAGGGAGACGCACATGGCGACGGGCGGCATCTGGCTGGGCATCGACCTCGGCACATCGGGCGTGAAGACCCTGATGATGGACGGGGACCAGCGCGTCGTCGCCACGGCGCATGCGCCGCTCGACGTCGACCGGCCCCGCCCCGGCTGGTCCGAACAGGACCCCGCACAGTGGTGGAGTGCGACCGAGGCCACGCTGGACGAACTGGCTCGCACCCAACCGGAACGCATGGCCCGCGTCCGCGGCATCGGCTTGTCGGGACACATGCACGGCGCGACGCTTCTTGGCGCCGACGACCGCGTGCTGCGGCCCTGTATCCTGTGGAACGACGGGCGCTCGGCCGAGGAATGCGGCATCCTCGAGGAAACGGCGGATTTCCGCGGGATCGGCGGCAACCTGGTCATGCCCGGCTTCACTGCACCCAAGCTGGAATGGGTCCGGCGTCACGAACCGGAGATTTTCGAGCAGATCGCGAAGGTGCTTCTGCCGAAGGACTATCTGCGGCTTCTTCTGACCGGCGAGTACATCTCAGAGATGTCCGACAGTGCCGGCACGCTTTGGCTCGACGTCGGGAGGCGGCGCTGGTCGCCCGAACTTCTGGCCGCGACGGGTCTAGACGAGGGTCAGATGCCGTCGCTTGTCGAAGGCTCGGAACCGGCCGGTCGGCTGCGACCCGAGTTGGCGCAGCGGTGGGGGATGGCCGAGCCTCCAATCGTCGCGGGCGGCGGCGGCGACAATGCAGCCTCCGCTGCGGGCGTGGGGGCGGTGAAACCGGGCGCAGGCTTCGCTTCTCTCGGAACGTCCGGCGTTCTCTTCGTCGCGACCGACGGCTTCGCACCGAACACGGCGCAGGCTGTCCACGCCTTCTGCCATGCGGTGCCCGACGTGTGGCACCAGATGGGGGTGATCCTCTCGGCGACCGATACGCTGAACTGGCTGTCGCGTATCACAGGACGCGAGCCCTCGGCGCTGACCGACGGAATCGACGCGACAAAGCCTGCCAAGGCCGTGCTGACATTCTTGCCGTATCTGTCGGGCGAGAGGACGCCCCACAACGACGCAGGCGCGCGCGGCGCGCTCGTCGGCATGAGCCAGGCGACGTCGGTCGAGGACATCGCGCGGGCCGCGCTCGAGGGTGTGACCTACGCTTTCGTCGACAGCTTCGACGCACTGGCGGCGGCCGGCACACGTCCCGATCTGGTCTATGCCATCGGCGGTGGCGCCAGGTCGCTGGCTTGGGTCCAGATGATCGCAGACGCGTCCGGATCGCCGCTGCATCTTCCGACGGCAGGCGACTATGGCGCGGCTTTCGGGGCGGCACGCCTGGGATATTGCGCGGCGGAGGGCGCGGATCCGCTCGAATTCTGTGCGCCAGCCCCGACCGAGCGCACGATCGAGCCGAACACAGCAATGGCCGCCTATCATGCCGACAATCTGGCGCGCTATCGCGCCCTTTATCCCGGCACGAGACCTGTGCTTCCGGCGTAGGACTTGAGGCCGCAAGCGGCAAGCGCCTCGGCGGTTTCGAGCGTGACGCCGCCACAGCGCATCGACAGGGTTTCGACGGTGCCGACGTCAGGCAGCCTTAGCAAGGCAGGCGTCGATCATCAAAGTGCGCAAAAGGGAAGGAAAGGTCGACGTCGATCAGGCCCTGAGCTTGCAACACCCTGCGGGCGTCCATCACGGCAGGCGTCTTGCCCTTCCACCGGGCGGGTGCCAAGCTTGAACCCGGGCAGGCAGGGCGGGCGATGGACGAGCTTTTCGACACCGAGGACATGACCGGGCTTGCGGCGCATGTGGCAGACGGACAGGTGACCCCTGTAGAGTTGCTGGACACCGCCATTGCGCGGTGCGAGCGCGTGAACGAACGCCTCAACGCAGTCGTCCTGCGCTTCGACGATATCGCCAGGCGGAAGATCGTCGCGGGGCTGCCCGATGGACCGTTCCGTGGCGTTCCGTTCCTCCTGAAGGACCTTGGTGCCGAGGCCGTGGACTATCCCTCGCACAACGGTTCGCGCCTCCTGCACGACACGACCTACGACCGCAACTCGGCGATCTACGAGCGGATCGCCGCGGCAGGTCTCGTGACCTTCGGGCGCACTGCCTCACCCGAGGGTGGCGTTGGTCCCGTGACGGAGGCGGCGGTCTATGGCGGTCCGACCCGCAATCCCTGGGATATCTCGCGCACGGCTGGCGGTTCGTCGGGCGGATCCGGCGCTGCCGTCGCGTCAGGGATCGTCCCCGGCGCGCATGGCTCGGACGGCGGCGGGTCGGTCCGCATCCCGGCGTCCAACTGCGGCCTCTTCGGGTTCAAGCCGACACGTGCACGATTGCCAGACGGCCCTTATGCCGGCGAAGGCTGGGCCGGTATGGCGACCGACGGCTTCCTGACGCGCTCGGTTCGGGATCAGGCAGCGCTTCTCGACGCCTGCGTGGGACCCGATCTGGGCGCACCATATTTCCCGCCCCCGCTTGAAGGCACATTCAGCGAGGCCACACAGACGCCTCTGCCGCAAAGGCGCGTGGCTCTTCTGACGACGTCGCTGACTGGCGCGGACGTTGATCCGGCCTGCGCCGAGGCGGCCCGCGAAGCTGCAACGACGCTCGAGGACCTTGGTCACGAGATCGTCGAGATCGCGCCATTGGCTGTGGACACAGAAGGCATGATGCTGGCGTGGTGCAAGATCGTGGCTTGCGGCACAGCGCTCTGGATCGACAAGACCGTGACTGCGCGCGGACGACCTCTGGAGGAGGGCGAGGTCGAACGCATCGCCCTATCGGCCCGCGACTATGCGCGAGGCTTGTCCGGTGCGGACTATCTCGACGCCGTCGGCAAGATCCACGCTTACGGTCGTCAGATGGCCCGGGTCTTTCTCGACTTCGACATCCTGTTGACGCCCACGATGGCCGAACCACCGGCAAAGGTGGGGCGGTTCTCGCACGACCGGGACGACTATCTCGCCTATCGCACGGCGCCGGACGGTGTCTTCGCCTATTCGCCCTTCACCGCCGCCTTCAACGCCACAGGCCAGCCAGCCGCGTCGGTTCCGTTACACTGGACCGACGACGGCCTGCCCGTCGGCATCCATCTCGCCGCGAGCTTCGGCGCCGACCTCGATCTGATGAGCCTCTGCGCGGACCTCGAACGAGCCCGACCGTGGGCACGGCGAAGACCCCCGGTTTGGGCTGGAGGCACGGACACATGACGACAGGACACCGCCTGTGAACCCGCCCGCCATCGAGATCGCCGACGCCGTCAAGATCTATGGCTACGGAGAGAGCGCGGCGCGGGCCCTCGGAGGTGTATCCCTCGACATTCGGACCGGGGAGTTCTTCACGCTTCTCGGCCCTTCGGGTTGCGGAAAGACCACGCTTCTTAGGCTGATTGCGGGCTTCGAGATGCCAACCGAGGGCACGATCCGCATCGGCGGCAAGGACATGACCGCCGTTCCGCCGAACAAGCGGCCGGTAAACACTGTTTTCCAGTCCTATGCCCTTTTCCCGCACCTGACCGCTCGCGAGAATATCGCCTTCGGGCTTCAAATGCTGGGACGTCCGCGGGACGAAGTAGTATCCGAGGTCGAGAAGATGATCGCCCTCGTCAAGCTCGAGGAGATGGCGGAGCGCCGCCCGGGACAGCTTTCGGGAGGCCAGCAGCAGCGGGTGGCCCTCGCCCGGGCGTTGGCGCCGGCGCCGCAGGTCCTTCTTCTCGACGAGCCTCTCTCGGCTCTCGACCTGAAGCTGCGAAAAGAGATGCAGCTTGAGTTGAAGCGGCTTCAGACCGAGACTGGCATCACCTTCGTCTTCGTCACTCACGACCAGGAAGAAGCGCTGACCATGTCCGACCGTATCGGCGTGATGAGCGGGGGGCGGCTGCTTCAGGTCGGAGCTCCGCGCGAAATCTACAACCGACCCGTCGACCGCTTTGTCGCCGACTTCATCGGTGAAACGAACTTCATCCTTGCCGAGGCCCGCGGCGACATCGTGCGGGTCGCAGGGGTCGATCTGTCCCTTCCGGGTGCAGGCAACGGCCCGGTGACTCTGGCCGCGCGGCCGGAACAGGTGCGCATCGGCAGCGACGGGCCGCTTCCAGCGACGCTGACACGCACCGTGTATTTCGGGACCGACACGCATTGTCACATGGCCCTGTCGGACGGAACTGAAATCGTGGCGCGCCTGCAAAGCCCGCCCTCGGGCGACGTCGGACTGAAGGACGGCCAGGGCGTGAGGATCGACTTCGCGCCCGGCGCGCTCCAGATCCTCGAGGGCGCATGACAGGCCCGTCGCCCTCGGCCCGCTCTGGTTGGCTCCTGTCGATGCCGGCGCTGGTTCTGCTGGCTGTGGGCGCGGCAGGGCCGCTGCTAATCGTCGTGGTCTATTCCTTCCTCGAACCTGGCGAATACTCTGGCGTCGTCTGGAACTTCACGACCGAGCCCTGGTTCAGGGTGTTTCTCGAGCGGGATATCTTCGACGGGACGGTCAGCCTGGCCGATGCGCATCTGACGATTTTCTGGAGATCGGTGAAGTTGTCGCTTCTGACGACCCTCATCACCTTTGCTGTGGGCTTCCCGACGGCATGGTTCATCGCAACGCGTCCTCCAACAAGCCGGGCGATGTGGCTGTTTCTGATCACCATCCCGTTCTGGACCAATCTTTTGATCCGCACCTTCGCCATCAGCGAGATCATCCGGAACCAGGGTCTTCTGAATACGGCCCTGCTCAAGGCTGGCCTGATCGAGACCCCGATCCAGATACTCTATACCGACACCGCCGTGCTGATCGGCATGGTCTATGTCTACTTGCCTTTGATGGTGCTGCCGCTCTTCGCCGCCATCGACCGCTTCGACTTCAAGCTCGTCGAGGCTGGCTACGACCTCTACGCCTCGCGCTGGAAGGTCCTTCGGCGGATCGTGCTTCCCATCGTCCGTCCCGGCGTCGTCGCCGGTTCGATCCTCGTCTTCGTTCCCTCGCTCGGCGCCTACGTCACGCCGCGCATCCTGGGCGGGGGCAAGAACATGATGGTCGGCAACTTCATCGAGCTTCAGTTCGGACAGGGCCGAAACTGGCCCCTGGGGGCCGCGCTTTCGATGCTGCTTCTGCTCATCGTGCTGGCAGCACTTCTGGCCTACGTCCGCGTCACCTCGTCCGAGAGACCTCAATGAGAGGACGCAGGTTCGACATCACCGCCCTGCCCGGCTTCTCGGCCATCGCCATCTGCGTTTTCGTCGTCCTATATGCGCCAATCGTGACGATGGTAGTCTACTCGTTCAATGCCTCGAACTCGGTGGCCGTCTGGGGCGGCTTCTCGTTTCGCTGGTACGCGATTGCGTGGGAAAATACTCAGGTTCAGGACGCCACCGTCCGCTCGCTTGTCATTGCCGTCTCGGCCGCGCTGATCTCGACGACCTTCGCCACGATGGCCGCACTTGGGACGACTCGGCGCAGGCGGTTCAAGGGCCAGACGTTCATCTACGTGATGATAAACCAGCCCCTGATGGTGCCCGAGATCGTGACGGCCGTCGCACTTCTGATCTTCTTCGCCACCATCAAGGTCGCGACCGGCTACCAGGGTTTGGCCTATCTGATCCTCGCCCATTCCGCCTTCTGCATACCTTTCGCCTACCTGCCGATCCGCGCGCGTCTCGAAGGTATGGACCTCACGCTCGAGACCGCGGCAGCCGATCTCTATGCGACGCCATGGAAGACGTTCCGCCGAGTGACACTGCCGCTTATGGCGCCCGGCGTCGCGGCGGGCGCCATGCTTGCCTTCGTCATCTCGCTCGACGACGTGATCATCACCGAGTTTGTGAAATCCGCCGGACAGGATACGCTGCCGACCTACATGCTGGGCCAACTGCGCCGTGCCGTAACGCCCGAGGTGAACGCGATCTCGACCGCGCTTCTGGTGCTGACGGTGATGCTGCTGACGGCCTTCTTTCTGCTGACCAGAAGACGGGACTGATCCCGCGACCCATCCCAACAAAGGAGTGACCATGACCAGAACCCTGACATCCATCGCCGCGCTTTTCGCGCTGGCAGGTGCCGCCGCCGCAGAGGGCGAGCTGAACATCTACAACTGGGGCAACTACACGAACCCGGACCTCATCAAGAAGTTCGAGGAGGAATTCGACGTCAAGGTGACCGTCACCGACTACGATTCCAACACCACAGCACTCGCCAAGATCGAGGCGGGCGGGCACGGCTTCGACATCGTGGTGCCGACGCACAGCTACGTTCCCGTCTACGTCGAGAAGGGCCTTCTGATGAAGCCCGGCATCCCCGAGATGGAGAACTACGGAAACATCGCCGAGGAGTGGAAGAACGTCGACTGGGATCCGAACCGCGAATACACCGTGCCGTGGCAGTGGGGCACGACCGGCGTCGCGGTGAACACCTCGGCCTACTCCGGCGACGCGAACACCTCGGACATCTGGCTCAACCCGCCCGAGGAACTTGTCGGCAAGGTCAACGTCGTCCCCGAAATGCAGGACGTCGTGTCGATGGCGCTGATGTACGTCGGCGGCGAGCCCTGCACCACCGACACCGAGATGCTGAAGAAGGCGCGCGACGTTCTTCTGGCCGCGAAGCCCAAATGGCAGAGCATGGACTACGGCATGACCGAAAAGCTTTCGAGCGGTGACGTCATGGCGACGGTCAACTGGAACGGCTCGACCTTCCGTGCACGGCTCAACAACCCCGACGTGGTCTACGGTTATCCCAAGGAAGGGTATGTCGTGTGGATGGACAACGCGGGTATCCTTAACGATGCGCAGAATGTCGAGAACGCGAAGCTCTTCGTGAACTTCATCATGGATCCCGAGAATGCGGCCATGATCTCGTCCTTCGCACGCTACGCCAATGGCATCGCGGGGTCCGAGGCCTTTCTGCCCGAAGACATGCAGACCGCCCCCGAGATCGTGGTGCCGGACGAGTTGAAGGCCGCGGGCAAGTTCACGCCCGCGTGCCCGGCCGAGTCGCAGGAATACTATACCGCGATCTGGACCGAGCTTCAGAAGTGACGGACCACTTGCGGGGGGCGGCGACGCCCCCCGATCTCACCTCACTTGCGGCATCGGACCTTTCGACGCGTCTGCGTCTTCGGGAGGTTTCGGCGCGCGACGTGATGACCGCCTATCTCGACCGCATCGAGACGTTGAACCCTGACATCAACGCCATAATCTCACTTCGCCCGCGCGAGGAGCTATTGGCGGAAGCGGACGCGGCCGACTTCGCGCCAGCAAGTGGACCTCTCCACGGTCTGCCGGTCGCGGTGAAGGACCTCGTCGCCACCAAGGGCATCCGCACGACCTGGGGCTCGCCGCTTTACGCCGACCACGTTCCCGAAGCCGATGACCGGCTTGCCCTACGATTGCGCCGGGCCGGAGCGATCCTAATCGGCAAGACAAACGTGCCCGAGTTCGGCGCGGGGTCGCACAGCTTCAACCCTGTCTTCGGCGTGACAAGAAACCCCTACGATCACACGCGGACGGCGGGCGGTTCATCGGGCGGCGCGGCGGCGGCGCTGGCGATGCGGATGGTTCCGATCGCAGATGGATCGGACATGATGGGTTCACTCAGAAACCCCGCCGCCTTCTGCAACGTCTATGGCTTCCGTCCAACCTGGGGTCTGATCCCCGACGACGCCGAGGGCGACCTCTATCTCCATCGCCTCGCAACGGACGGGCCGATGGCGCGGTGCCCGAGGGATCTGGCGCTCCTCCTCTCGGCGCTGGCCGGGCCGGACCCCAAGATGCCGTACGAAGTCGCCGTGCCTGATCTCTCTGCGCTCGACGTCGAAGCGCTGCAGGGCGCCCGCATCGGTTGGCTGTCAAACTGGAGCGGCGTGCCCTACGAGGAAGGTGTCCTCGACACCTGCGAGGCGGCGCTCGCCGAGATGACCACGTTAGGCGCGACGGTCGAGACGCTTCCTCCGCCCGTGCCCCGAGACGAAGTCTGGGAAAGCTGGACCACCCTTCGGTCCTGGGCCATCGCTGCGGGCAAGGCCGATCTCTGGAACGACCCCAAAAAGCGTCAGTACATCAAGCCCGAGCTGCAGTGGGAGATCGAGCGCGGTAATGCGATGTCCGCGCTTAAGGTCGACCGGGCGAGCCGGATTCGTTCGCGCCTCAACCTCGCCTTCGCCGATCTCTTCGGGTCGTACGACGCGCTGGCCATTCCGTCGGCTCAGGTCTGGCCATTCCCGGCGGACTGGCGCTGGCCTGAGAGCGTCGGCGGCGTCGCGATGGACAGTTATCATCGCTGGATGGAGTGCGTGATCCCGGTAAGCCTGACGGGTCTGCCTGCCGTGTCGGTCCCGGCTGGGTTCGGTGAGAACGGCTTACCCACTGGCATCACCCTCTTCGGGCCGCGTAACGCCGATCGCCGCATCCTGTCCCTTGCCGACCACTGGCACTTAGCGACCGATTGGCCGAATCGCCGGCCGCCGCCGGAAGGTTAACCCGTCAGGCTCCTTCGAAACCCTCGAGGACATTCACCGCGTTGACGCCCACAGCCTCGATGGCATAGCCACCCTCCATGCAGAAGACGGTCGGGAGACCCAGTCCGGCAATCCGCCGGCCTGCGTCGGTGAAGTCCGGGCTGTCGAGCTTGAAGAAGCTGATGGGATCGTCCTTGTAGGCGTCGACCCCGAGAGACACGACCAGCGCCTCGGCCCCGAAGGCGCGGATCCTAGAGATTGCGTCGTCCAATCCGTCAGACCATTCGCCGTAAGCTGTGCCTGGAGCCATGGGATAGTTCGCCGTCGCACCCTTTCCGTCCCCCTCGCCGGTCTCGTCCGCGAACCCAAGGTAGTAGGGAAATGCGTCCTCGGGGGCACCGTGAAGCGAGGCGAAGAAGACGTCGCCACGTCCGTAGAAGATGTCCTGAGTGCCGTTGCCGTGATGAAAGTCGATGTCGAGGATCGCCACCCGCCCTGCGCCTGAGGCACGAAACTGCTCGGCGGCTAGTGCAGCGTTGTTGATGAAGCAGTAGCCGCCGTACATGTCCGCCGTCGCGTGGTGTCCCGGCGGTCGGCACAGCGCAAAGGCTGCCGGTGCGCCGCCAATGACATGCGCTGTCGCGGCTTGCGCCGAGGCGGCGGAAGACAGCGTGGCCTCCCAGGTCGTCCGGGTGATCGCGGTTTCGGAAGCTAGTGCGTAGTAGCCGACCTTTCCGTCGATATTGCGCGGCGGTCGCGACGTCTGCATCCGGCGCACGGGTGTCGAGGTGGCGATGATCTCGCCCGCGAAGCCCGCCGCCTTCCACTCTTCCCAGGCGGTCTCAAGGAAGGCGAGGTATCCTGGATCGCACATCGCCCGGATCGGGCTCATGTCCGCGTCGCCCGGGTCGACGATATCGGTCAGCCCACGCTCTTTCAGCCTAGCAAGAACGTATTCCACACGGCTCGGCCGCTCATAGGGCGTGACGAATTCGCCGCCGTGCAGTTCCGCCTGTGGGAAGTGCATCCGGTGACGTTCCGAGAAGTAGGTGCGCATTGGGATCCTCTTTGCCTGTCTCTGCGCCAAGGCGCAGGCAGTCGGTTGGCTTCGTCCTCAAACCGGCTGCTTGATGGTCGGGTGGCCGCTCATGATCGCGAAGCCGTTGGGGCCGAGCGTCAGCAGGCCCCGCTCGATTTTGGCGGCCTGCTCCAGAACGACCTCGCCGCCCTCGCAAGGAAGCGACTTAGCCTCTTTCGACAAATTGAAGATGCAGAGCGTATCGTCGCCGCGCCTGAACCCCAAGAGCGGCTCCGGCAGCACCAAGAAGTCGCTTGCGCCCTTCATCAGATCGGCACTGTCTTTCCGGTACGCCAGCATCCGTCTGTAGAACGCCAGCACCGACCCGTCGCCGTCTTGCTTATCAACGGCGACCGCGCGTTGAGGCTCGCGCACCGGAAGCCACGTCCGGTTGGCGGTGGAGAAGCCGGCGTTCGCGGCATCCTTCTCCCACACCATCGGGGTGCGGCAGCCGTCGCGGCCCTTTTCCTCGGGCCAGAAGTTGATACCGGCGGGATCGGTCAGCTCCTCGAAGGTCAATTCGGTCTCGGTCTGCCCAAGCTCCTCTCCCTGATAGATGCAGATGGAGCCCTGCATCGACAGAAGAAGAGCCGCCGCTTGCTTGGCCAGGGACTCGCGGTCGGACGCGAACCGCATCCAGCGAGACACGTGCCGGTTCACGTCGTGGTTCGAAAACGCCCAGCACGGCCAGCCTTGTGGGGCGCCTGCAAAAAAGCCCGCGATCCTAGTACGGAAGTGCTCCGCAGAGAATTCGGGACCCAGCATGTCGAACGAGTAGGACTGATGCAGACGTGCGCCGGTGGTGTAGTGGCCCATCATCTCGATCGCGTGGTGACTTTCGCCCATCTCACCGATCAGTACGCGAGCCTCATAGCGGTCCGTCAGCGCCCGCATCCGTTCCAGAAACGCCAGGTTCTCGGGCTGGTTCTTCGAGAACAGGTGATACTGCATGTTGTAGGGGTTGTTCTCGGGCTTCTCCTTCTTCCGGAAGTCGGCCGCGTCGTCACGCAGAAGCGCGTCGTGGAAGTAGTAGTTCACGGTGTCGAGGCGGAAGCCATCGACACCTCTGTCCAACCAGAAGGCCATGTTGTCGAGGTGGAAGTCCTGCACCTCGGGATTGTGAAAGTTAAAGTCGGGCTGCTCGGGAAGGAAGTTGTGAAGGTAGTACTGGTGACGGTGCGCGTTCCAGGTCCAGGCGCTGCCGCCAAAGACGGCAAGCCAGTTGTTCGGCGGTGACCCGTCTGCTTTGGGGTCGGCCCAGACATACCAGTCGCCCTTGGGGCTCGCCCGGTCGGAACGGCTTTCGACAAAAGCCGGGTGCAGGTTCGACGAATGCGAGATCACCTGGTCGATGATGATCCGGAGGCCCAGTTCGTGCGCGCGCTCGACCATACGGTCGAAGTCGTCGAGCGTCCCGAAAACGGGGTCGATGTCCCGATAGTTCGAGACGTCGTACCCCATGTCCTTCATGGGGGACGTGCAGACCGGGGACAGCCAGATTGCGTCGACCCCCAGGTCCGCCAAGTATGGGAGCCTTTGCGTGATGCCCGGAAGGTCGCCGATGCCGTCGCCGTTCGCATCCTGGAAAGACCGGGGATAGACCTGATAGGTCACCGACCCTCGCCACCAGTCTTCGCTCATCTGGTCGTCCTTTCGTTCATTCGTTCATCGTCCGTCGTCGTGCGCAAAGAGCGCCACCGACTGCTGCTTCAAATGGACCTCGCCTTCGCAAGCCCGAGGCGGAGCATCGGGATCCGCCGTGTCAAGCATCCGGAACCACCGGCCCTCCGGCAACCGGACCGACGTCTCGCCTGCCGCGTTGAAGAAGGCGAAAACATCCGTCTCGCGCTTCGGCAAGGCTTTTTCCGACGACTCGCGGATAATGACCCCAACCGAACGCCAGTCCGCGTTCTGCCAGTCGTCGTCCGTCGGCGATGCGCCGTCGGCACGGCGCCATTCCAGGTCGGGCGGGTGATCCTCGCTGCGCCGCTGACCGTGCAGGAATCGCCGCTGAGACAGCACGGGATAGGCATGCCGCAGCGCGATCAGTCGCCGGACGAACCTCAGAAAGCCGTCGTCGGACCCGCTCCAGTCGATCCAGCCTGTCTCATTGTCCTGGGCATAGGCGTTGTTGTTGCCAGACTGGCTGTTGCCAACCTCGTCACCGCCGAGGATCATTGGCGTTCCCTGCGACAGGAATAGCGTGGCCAGCAGGTTGCGCCGTCTCAAGTTGCGCGCCGCGACCACGTCCGCGTCGTCGGTCGGACCTTCGACACCGAAATTCTCGGTCTGATTCTCGTTGTGGCCGTCGCGGTTGTCCTCGCCGTTGGCCGCGTTGTGCTTGTGGCTGTAGCTGACGACATCGGCCAGGGTGAAGCCGTCGTGACAGGCGACGAAATTGACCGACGAGACCGCCGAGCGTCCACCGTGGTCGAACAGCTCGGCAGACCCCAGAAGACGTTTCGCAAGATGGGCCGCACCGTGGGGATCACCACGCCAAAAGCGCCGCACCTCGTCGCGGAACTTGTCGTTCCATTCAAGGAAGGGATAAGGGAACCGTCCCAGTCGATACCCGTCCGGTCCTACATCCCAAGGCTCGGCGATCAGCTTTACCCGTGACAGCACGGGGTCCTGCCTCAGCGCGTCCAGAAAGGCCGACTCCGGCTCGAAGCCTTCCGGTCCCCGTGCCAGCGCGCTGGCGAGGTCGAAGCGAAACCCGTCGACGTGCATGACCTCGACCCAGTAACGCAGCGAATCCATCACCATTCGCAGCACCATCGGATGATCGAGGTTCAGCGTGTTGCCTGTGCCCGTGAAGTTCTCGTAATCCCGCCCTGAGCCAATCAGCTTGTAGTAGCTGCGGTTGTCGATGCCCCGGAAGCTGAGCGTTGGACCAAGCTGGTCGCCTTCGCCTGAGTGGTTGTAGACGACGTCGAGAATGACTTCGATCCCGGCGGCGTGAAAGCGGCGCACCATCGCCTGAAACTCCCACACAGCCTCGTGGCTCATGTAGCGCGGTTCGGGCGCGAAGAAGCCGATGGTCTGGTAGCCCCAATAATTCCGCAGCCCCCGCGCTTCGAGAAAGCGGTCGTTCAGGAAGGCCTGGATCGGAAGAAGCTCGACCGCGGTGACGCCGAGGCGGGTGAGGTGGTCGATCATCGGCTCAGAGCTCATGCCGAGGAACGTCCCGCGCAACGACGGATCGATGCCCGGGTGCGCCATGGTCAGACCGCGGACGTTCGCCTCATAGATGACCGTGCCACGCAGGTCGTGGTGCGGCGGACGGTCGTCGCCCCAGTCGAAGCTTGCGTCGGCCACCACGCACTTCGGCATGGCAAAGGCGCTATCTCGGGTATCGAAGGACAAATCCTCCGCCGCGCCGCCGACACGGTAGCCCATCAGGGCATCCGACCACTTGAGCCGCCCGACAATCTGGCGTGCATAGGGGTCGAGCAGGAGCTTGTTTGCGTTGAACCGCTGCCCATTCTCGGGGTCGTAGGGACCGTGGACGCGCAGCCCGTAGCGCGTACCGGGCGTCAGCGCCTCGACGTGACCGTGCCAAATATCCCCGTCCCGCTCGGGGAGCGCCAACCTCGCGATCTCTCGCCGCCCGTCATCGGTGAAAAGGCAAATCTCGACGCGCGTGGCATGGGCGGAAAAGACGGCGAAGTTGACGCCTGCGCCGTCGAAGGTTGCCCCGAGCGGCCATGGCTGCCCACCCGCGACCGAACGATGCGCCAGTCTGTTAGGCGCGCCCTTCGAACGCGTCGGGTTCACGTCGAGAGGCTCCGGTAGATCTCGGCGTACTGGCGGGCGGGTCCAAGCCAGCTCACGTCGCTTCGCATCGCGCGCCGCATCATGGCGCTCCACGTCGGGCGGTCGTCGTAGAGGCGAAGAAGCTGACGCAGGGCTCCGGCCAGTCCCGTGGCGTCCACCGGATGGAAGGAAACCCCCGTCGCCGCGCCTGCGGCCAGCGTGGCTGGCGTGGCGCCGATCACCGTGTCATTCAGCCCGCCTGTGGCCGCGACGAGAGGCAGCGTTCCATATCGCAGGCCGTACATCTGCGTCAGCCCACAGGGCTCGAAGCGCGACGGGACCAGCACCGCGTCGCCGCCGGCGAACATCTGGTGCGACAGGCTTTCGTCATAGCCGATCCTGACGCCGACCCGTTCCGGCCACCGCGCCGCGGCCGAGGCTACGGCAGCCTCGAGCGCGGGATCGCCCGAGCCCAGAACGACAAGGCCCCCGCCTGCTGCGGCGAAGGCGTCAATGCCTCCCGCGATCAAGTCGATGCCCTTTTGCTCGGTCAGACGGCTTACCACGATGGCGAGCGGTCCTTCGATCGGGCCAAGCCCGAACTCGGCGAGGAGCCGCGACCTGTTCGTCGCCTTGCCCTTCATCGAGCGCTCCGAATACGGCACGATGTCTGGGTCCGTCGCCGGCGACCAGATCGTTTCGTCGACGCCGTTCAGGATACCGTCGAGGTCGCCCGCCCTCGCCTGTAGAACGCCCTCGAGACCCATTCCGAACTCTGGCCGCATAAGTTCCTCGGCATAGGTCGGCGACACCGTGGTGATGCGGTCCGCCGTGACGAGGCCGGCCTTGAGCGTCGAGAGGTTTCCCCAGTATTCCAGCCCATCCCGGGTGAACTCGGCTGCTGGCAGGCGTAGGGCGGCCAGCTTTGCAGCTGGCGCAACGCCCTGGAACGCAACATTGTGGATGGTGATGACAGACCGCGGCCCTGACGCGCCGCCATAGCGCAGGTAGGCGGGCGCGAGGCCGGTTTGCCAGTCGTGTGCATGAAGGATGTCCGGCGTCCACCCATCAGATCCCCCACCCTTTGCGATCTCGGCCGCGGCCCAGGACAGGGCGGCGAACCGCTCAGGGTTGTCGGGATGGTCCCGGCCCCTGTCGGAATAGATGCCGCCCTCACGGTCATAGAGGTGCGGCGCCGAGAGGATGAGAACCGTCAATCCATCGACGGTTCCCTTCAGGACGCGTGCCGGACCGCCGAAGAGGTCTCCGGACGTCCAGATGACTTTCCGCCTTTTCAGCTTCGCCTCGACCCCCGGATAGGCCGGCACCATGACCCGCATGTCCCAGCCTTCGGCCGCGACTGCCTTGGGCAAGGCCCCGACGACATCGGCAAGCCCGCCGGTCTTGACCAGCGGGACGCACTCCGACGCGACCGACAGTACCTTGCCCAAGCCTCTTCCTTCCGTCTGGCGTCAGCCGAGCTTGGCGGCCCGGCGGTCCAGCATGTCTTGCGTGATGAGAACGATGCCGGTGTCCGTGCGCCGGAACCATTTGGCGTCTTCCTCGGGGTCCTCGCCCACCACGAGACCGTCGGGGATAACCACCCCCCTATCGATGACGCAATTCCTCAGCTCGGCCTTTCGATTGACGGTGACGTACGGAAGCACCACCGAACATTCGATGGACGAAAAGGAATGCGACCGGACGCCGGTGAACAGAAGCGAGTTCTTCACCTCGGAGCCCGAAACGATGCAGTCGCCCGAGACGAGGGACGACACCGCCATGCCGCGCCGTCCGTCCTCGTCGTGAATGAACTTGGCGGGAGGCACGAGTTCGGCATAGGTCCAGATGGGCCAGGTGGTGTCGTAGATGTCGAGCTTGGGCACGAAGTCGGTGAGGTCGATGTTGGCCTGCCAGAAAGCGTCGATAGTGCCGACGTCGCGCCAGTAGGGCTCTTTCTCGAGGCCGGAGCGGACGCAGCTTTCCGAGAAGCGGTGCGCCATCGCCTTGCCATTCCTGACGATGCCGGGGATCAGGTCGTTTCCGAAGTCATGGCTGGAATTGGCGTCATCTGCATCATCGAGCAGAAGCTCACGCAGGAATTTCCAGTCGAAGACGTAAATGCCCATAGAGGCGAGGGCGTGATCGGTGTCGCCGGGAATTGCTGGCGGGTCCGCTGGCTTCTCAAGGAAATCCGTGATCCGCCCCGTCTCGTCGATGTGCATGACGCCGAAGGCGACAGCCTCCATCCTCGGGACGGTGAGACAGCCGATGGTGACGTCCGCGCCGCTTTCAACATGCTGACGCAGCATGATTTCGTAATCCATCTTGTAGATGTGGTCGCCTGCCAGAACGATGATGTACTCGACACCATAGCTGTCCACGATGTCGATGTTCTGGGTGACCGCGTCAGCCGTGCCCAGGTACCACTTGCTTTCATTGACGCGCTGCGACGCGGGCAGGATGTCGAGGTACTCGTTCCTCTCCGATCTGAAGAAACCCCAGCCCCTCTGCATGTGACGGATGAGCGAGTGCGCCTTGTACTGGGTCGCGATCGCCATCTTGCGGATACCGGAATTCAGCGCGTTCGAGAGAGCGAAGTCGATGATCCGCGTCTTGCCGCCAAAATAGACAGCGGGTTTTGCCCTTCTGTCCGTCAGCTCTTTCAGCCGGCTGCCGCGCCCTCCGGCCAGAACGAAGGCCATCGCCTTGGTCGACAGGCGCTGATTGGCTATAGGCTGCTGCATTTCTTCCTCCCCCTTTCGGCAGGTCAGGCCTGCCGGAAAATTACCGCTCCGAGCGGCGGCAGGACGACCGAGACGGACTGAGCCTCCTCACGCCGTTCCGCGCAATCGATCATGACCAAGCCACTGTTACCCCGATCGCCACCGCAAATCTCGCCTTCGCGCAAAATTCCTAGTCCATGAACAGTAGCTTATTGCCGGGTTGGGTCCACATGAAGCTGCCGTAGGCTCTCAGGTTGCGGAATTAGTCGCTCTCGTCGACCGACATTCCCGTCGAAAACCCTGCCCATCCGCGAAGAAGACATCGCCGTGCCCTAGACGACGGTCCACTTCATCAGGCCTCCATGGCTGGTCGGAAGCGAGACGCTTAAAGCGTTCGGAACCAGAGACCGAGCTTTCCGGTGATGCGACCGACCGGCGAGAAAAGATCGTTGTCGAGTGCCGCGGCAGATGCGGCCTCACTGCCGACGGGCCGAGATCGCCCTGTCGTTGGCGCCGCCTCCTCTGCCGACGTTCAGAGCGCCGAGTTAGTTTTCCATATCTCCTTCATGTAGCCACGAACGGCGCGATCTGATGAGAAGAACCCCATCCGTGCCGTATTGAGCGCGGCCATGCGGGCCCAACCGTCGGGGTCGCGGTAGGCGACGTCGACGCGGCGCTGCGCATCGCGATAGGCTGCGAAGTCCGATGCGACGAGGAAGTAGTCGTGGTGCCAGACCCGGTCGACGATACCCAGATAACGGTCGGTCTGGTCGGGGCTGAACCGCCCCTCGGCCAGAAGCTGCAGCACGACCTGAAGGTCCTTGCAGGCCTCGATGGCGTGACGCGAATGCTCGGGATCGTTGCGCCTCTCGACGGCCTCATGGGCCGTGAGACCGAAGAGGAAGAAATTCTCGGCGCCCACATGCTCGCGTATCTCGACGTTGGCGCCGTCCAGCGTTCCGATGGTCAGAGCGCCGTTCAGAGCAAGCTTCATGTTGCCGGTGCCCGAGGCCTCTTTTCCTGCGGTCGAAATCTGCTCGGACAGGTCCGAAGCCGGGATAAGCCGTTCGGCCATCGAGACGTTGTAGTTCGCCGGGTAGACGACCTTCAGCCGGTCGCCGACCGCGGGATCGTTGTTGATGACCTCGGCCACGTCGTTGATGAGGTGGATGATCTCCTTCGCGACGACATATCCGGGGGCTGCCTTGCCGCCGAAAATCTTCACTCGGGGCACGAAGTCGGCCTGCGGGTTCTCGCGGATCTCGTGCCATTCCGAGATCGTCTGAAGGATGTTCAGAAGTTGCCGCTTGTACTCGTGCAGTCGCTTGATCTGTACATCGAATAGCGCGCCGGGATCGACGCGGACGCCCGTCGTCTCGGCAATCCAGTTCGAGGTCGCAGCCTTGTTCGCCCGCTTTGCCGCAGCGAAGGCATCGCGGAACCCCCGGTCTTCCACATGAGGCTCGAGCTCGCGCAGCCGGTCGAGATGGTCTTCCCACCCGCTGCCGACGGTGTTCGTCACGAGGGAAGACAGCGCGGGGTTGGCCATCCGAAGCCATCGGCGAGGCGTTACGCCGTTGGTCTGATTGATGATGCGGTCCGGATGGAGCGCATGAAGCTCGGGGAACAGCCGCTCTTTCACCAAGTCGCTGTGCAGCGCCGACACGCCGTTGACCCGGTGCGACATGATGAAGGCCAGCTCTCCCATCCGCACCTCGTGGTGCTTGACGATGCCGACGTAGTGCTTCCGCTTCGGATGCGACTTGAGGTGATCCTCGTCAATTCTTTCGATGATCTGCATGTGGCGCGGCAATACATTGCCCATCAGCCACGTCGACCAGCGCTCCAACGCTTCGGGCAGCAGCGTGTGATTCGTGTAGCCCAGGCAGCACCGCGCGATCTCGATCGCCTCCTCGAACGGCAGCCCGTGCGCGTCGGTCAGAAGCCGGATCAGCTCGGGTCCTGCAAGGGCAGGATGCGTGTCGTTCATCTGGATCGCGACCTTCGACGGAAGTGCGCGCAGATCGGAGTGAGTGTCGAGATAACGCCTCAGGATGTCCCGGATCGCCGCCGAGGTCAGGAAGAACTCCTGCTTCAGCCGCAGTTCCTTGCCCTCGTGCGTGGTGTCCTCGGGATAGAGAACGCGGCTGATCGTGCGCGCCAGCGTCTCGGGTTCGGCGGCGGCGGTGTATTCGCCTCGGTTGAAGCGCTTCAAATCGAATTGTTGCGTCGGCTGTGCCGACCAGAGCCTCAGCGTGTTGGCCCAACGTCCGGCCCAACCCACCACCGGCGTGTCGAAGGCCGAGGCCAGAACACTTTCGCCCGGATGCCAAACCGAGCGGCCGTCCTTGACCTCGACGTGTCCCTTGAAGCCGATATCGTAGGTGCATTCGGGTCGCTCGAATTCCCAGGGATGCTTCTGCGACAGCCAGTCCTCGGCGAATTCGATCTGGTTTCCGTCCTGGAACTCCTGCCGGAACAGCCCGTGCTCGTATCGGATGCCATAGCCATATGCGGGGCAGCCGAGCGTTGCCATGCTTTCCATATAGCACGCAGCCAGTCGCCCGAGACCGCCGTTGCCGAGTGCGGCGTCCGGTTCCGTTCCCGCAACCGCTGCGAAATCCTGTCCGAGGTCGGCAAGCGCAGCGCCCGCGATCTCGCGCAGACCGATGTTGATCGACGCGTCCTCAAGGATGCGCCCGATCAGGAACTCCATCGACAGGTAATAGACCCGCTTCCTGTCCTCGGCCCAAGTGCGCCTCGTGGCGCTGAACCAGGGGGCCACGATATGGTCTCGCAGCGCATGACACAGCGCCATTCGCCAGTCATAGACCGACGCGTGCGCGGCATCTTTGCCGACGGTGTATGTCAGATGCCGGAGGATTTCCGAGCGGAAGACGTCCTGGGTGACGGGGTGGGGAGCGAGTGCGTTCATGGAGCGCGACCTTAGATCGCTCTTGAGCCGGAAAAAAGACTTGGCGTGGCTCCATGTACCAGCGCCTTGTCGACGCGGCGTGTGGTTGTGCTTTCGCGCAACGCTTCGCACAGGATCGAGGCGGGATACGGCGCAAGGCCGTCGCGCAAACGCACCATACTATCGACAATCCGGGCTCATTCGGATTTCCGTCCACGGCTCCGCGAAGAGGTGGCGCGCTTTAGTCTGGCGGTCCCGTCAGGCTAAGGCGAGGCCGTCGACACAGGGTCGCAGCCGCTCACTTTTGCGAGAGCCCATCCTCGCCGAAGAGGCGCGCTCCCTCGACGTCGAAGGTCAGCCCGACGACCTCCCCTGCTCGCACTTGGGAGTGGCCGCCGGTCTGGGCCGTGACGGGGGTTCCGTCGCCGAGGACGACGTAGACGATGGTCCGGTCGCCCAAGTGCTCGACCACCTTCACCTTGCCCGTGGTCGTGCCACCCTCACCCACGATGCCCACGTTCTCGGGGCGTACGCCTAGGTCGAGACGGCCGCGTCCGGCGAGGTCAGGCGGCAACCCGACGGTCGAGCCGTCGCCGAGCGTTGCAAGTGCCCGTCCGTCCGAATTCGTCACCTCCACCGGGATGAAGTTCATGGCGGGCGAGCCGATGAATCCCGCGACGAAACGCGAGGCGGGAGCGGTGTAGACCTCCATTGGTGTTCCGACCTGCTCGATCCGGCAGTCGTTCAGCACGACGATGCGGTCGGCCATGGTCATCGCCTCGGTCTGGTCGTGGGTGACGTAGATCATCGTCGTGCCGATGCGGTGGTGCAGTTCAGCGAGTTCCACGCGGGTTCGCACGCGGAGTGCTGCGTCCAAGTTCGAGAGGGGTTCGTCGAAGAGGAAGGCCGCAGGCTCCTTTACTATGGCGCGGCCGATGGCGACGCGCTGTCGCTGGCCCCCTGACAACTGCGAGGGGCGGCGATCGAGAAGCTGGTCCATCTCGAGGATGCGCGCGGCCTCTTCGACGCGGCGCTTGATCTCATCCGAGGCCATGCCGATGTTCTTCAGCCCGAAGACCATGTTCTCGCGAACGGTCATGTGCGGGTAAAGCGCGTAGTTCTGGAACACCATGGCCACGTTGCGCTGGCCCGGTGCTACGGCCTGGCACTCGCGCCCGTCGATCAGCAGCCGGCCGCTGTCGATGGTCTCGAGGCCCGCGATCATCCGCAGAAGCGTCGATTTGCCCGAGCCGGAGGGACCAAGGAAGACGACGAATTCGCCGGACTGCACCGTCAGGGAAAGGTCGTCGATCACCCGCACCTTGCCGAAGCTTTTCGAGACGTGGTCGAGAACGATGTCAGCCATGAGTTACCCCTTAATCCCGGCGGAGAGCGTGATCGCCTGTGTCACCCGGCGCTGAAACAGCAGGTATGCCAGCGCCACCGGCAGTCCCGCGAGGACGGCGAGCGACAGCTCGCGAGCATAGTAGATGCCGAAGGCATCGTTCACCTGCGTGATGCCGACCGTGATCGTCATCCACTCGGTCTTGGTGGCTGCGAGGAAGGGCCAGAGGAAAGCGTTCCACGACCAGATGAAGACGACGATGGAGAGCGCCGTGGTCACTCCCCAGTTCATCGGGACGAAGACCTTGAACAGGATGCGCCACTCCGAGGCGTTGTCCATCACCGCCGCCTCGCGAAACTCTTTCGGCACCTGGTCGAAGAACTGCTTGTAGATGATGATGATGACCGGGTGGATGAGCTGCGGCAGGATGATCCCGGCCCACGTGTTGAGCAGCCCCATGTTCGCGACCAGCACGAAGTGGTTGATGATGAGCACCTGCGTGGGGACCATGAAGCTTGCGAGGATCAGCCAGTAAAGCGGCCGGCGCAGGGGAAAGCGCAGCTGGCTGAGAGCGTAGCCGCAGAAAATCGACGTCACGATGGTCAGGACCGTGGTGCCGAGCGCGGTCACGATCGAGTTCAGGTACCAGCGTCCGATCTGCGTCGCGGACAGGGCGTGGACGTAGTGTTCGAACGTCAGGGTGTCGGGCCAGAGCTCGATATATGGGCGGACCACCTCGTCCTCGGGCTTGAGCGACGACACGATCCCCCAGTAGAGCGGAAAGGCCCAGATAACGGCGAAGACGACGGTGAGTATCGTGATGGCGCCGCCTGCCAGATTGGCGCGTCTCGCGGTCTGCGGAGTCATTGCTTGCGCTCCGCGAAGCGCATGAGCTGAAAGTTCAGCACCGAAACGACGATCACGATGAAGAACAACACGACCGCGACCGCGGCGGCCCGTCCTCCGTGGTTGTTCTGAAACGCACGCTGGAAGATGTAGTAGACCATCACGAGGTTGTCGTTAGGTCGCCCACCCTGGCTGAACAGATAGACCTGGTCGAAGATCTTCATCTGAAGGATCAGCTGGATGGTGAAATTCAGCGCGGTGATTGGCCAGAGGAGCGGCCAGGTCACGCGACTGAAAGTCTTCCACCGCCCGGCGTTGTCAAGCGCCGCCGCCTCGTAGATCTCCGGCGGGATGGCGCGGAGGCCGGCGAGGAAAAGAAGGACGTTGAAGCCGCAGGTCCACCACACGGTGATGAGCGCGACGGCCGGGATGAACCAGGTGGCCGACTTGAAGACGGGGATGCGACTGATGCCGAGCGCGTCGAAGATGTGCATGGCGATGCCGAACTGGAAGTTCAGCGTCCAGTCCCAGATCAGGTAGATGACCGAGACCGGCAGGATGTAGGGCAGGAAGAACAACGCCAGTACGACCGTCTGGAGTTGTCCCGACAGGCGGCTCACGGCAAGCGCGATGGCCAGCGCCACGAAGGTCCCGGGTATCACTGAGAGAATGACGAACCAGGCGGTGTTCCAGATCGCGGTGTCGAAGCGGCGGTCGCTGGTCAGGCGGGTGTAGTTCTCGAGCCCGACGTAGTCTCCTGCTCCGATCAGCGGTGCGTCCGTAAAGGACAGCAGGAACATGTCGATGGTGGGATAGACGAAGACCAGCCCGTAGATCGCCACGAAGGGGGCGATGAGCGTGAGGGCGATCAGCCACTCCTTCTTCGCATCGCGGATCATGGAACTGCCTCCGGACAGGTCTGTCGGGGCGCCCGGGCGGGCGCCCCCTCATCGCATATCAGAGGTCGTTCAGCTCGGCCTTGATTTCCTCGACCGCCTCGGCAGGGTCCATCTCGCCGTTCAGCGTAGGGACGAAGTAGGTGGACATGACGTCGAAGATCGGACCTGCAACACCGGCGAGCGGCGTCTTCGGGTCGAAGATCATGTTGGAGGTCAGGCTCGAATAAGTCGCGTTCGGCTCCATCTTCGCATAGTCGTCCGACTGCGTGACCGGGCCGTAGGCTGGGATGTGGCCTGCCGTTGCCCAGAAGAGCGAGTTCTTCGAAATCCAGCCCATGACCTCGAGCACCGCAGCGCGCTTTTCGGGGGTCATGTCGTTGCCATTCGGGATCGCGAAGGCGTGGCTGTCGGCATAAGTCGAGGCGTGGTCGAAGATCACCGGCAGTTCGACGGCCCCCCATTCGAAGAGCTTGCCGTCCTTGTGCAGGTCAACCATCGTCGGCACTTCCCACACGCCGTTGATCATCATCGCCGCTTCACCCGAGGTGAAGAGCGCGACCGTCGCCGGGTAGTCGGTATAGGTCGACTGCAGCCCGGCCTCGGTCCATTCGGCCAGCACGCCGAGCGCGTTCGTCAGCTTTTCGGCGTTGTCGCCGGCCAGGAACTCGCCATCGGTCATCAGTTCGCCGTCCTGCTGGCCCACAAGCGAGTAAATCGTGCGGAACATAAAGTTGCCGTCCGCCGTCACCGACCCAAGCGGGAAGGACACGCCGTTATCCTTGAGCGCCTGGAGCGTCTCGGTGAAGCCCTCGCGGCTGTCCATGCCCATTGGCGTGCCGTCATCGTTCAGCCGACCCGCGGCCGCCAGAAGATCCTTGTTGTAGTAGAGCACGATCGGGTGCGTATCGAGCGGCACGGCGTACTGTTTGCCCTCGACGCTGACGGCGTCCCAGGTCGCCTCGGCATAGTCGCCTTGACCCAGGCCCATCGCCTCCCAGTCGGCAGGGGTAAGCTCGCTCAGAAGCTCCTGGTCGACCGCCAGCGGGATGCGGCTGGCATGATAGGTCATGATGTCGGGCGCCTCGCCCACGGCGACCGAAGTCTGCACCTTGGTGTAGAAGGGAACGCCCCATTCGAGTGTGGTGGCGTCGATGGCGATCTCGCCCTGATGCGCGGCGTTGAAGTCCTCGATCAGTTGCTTCATCCGCACGCCGTCGCCGCCGCCGAGGAAGTCCCACCAGACGACGGTTTCCTGCGCCGAAAGGCTGGTTGCCGCGAGACCTGCAATGGCTGCAGCGCCGACTGTCGTTCTCAGTATGTTTTTCATCTCAGTCCTCCCTGATGTCCGGTGTTCACCGGGTGTGATGGTCCTGCCTAAAGCTGGACGCGGACCATCGAATAGCTGTGCGGCGGCAGGCTGAGCGTCAGCCCGTCGCCGTCGATCTTCGCTCCTTCGCCCTTGCGCGGGGCGACGTTGTCGGGGTTGTCCCTCGTGTTTTTGGCTTCCAGATCTTCATGCTGGATCAAGGTGTGCGTCACGGATTTCGGCGCACCGAAGCGTTCGAGCGCGAGGCTCACTTCGATCGGCTCCTCTCCGTTGCGGTTGACCGCGAAGAAGGTGACGGCGCCCTCGTCGGAGTCATGGACGCCCGCGATGTCGAGCCAGCTCACTCCCGCCGCAATGTCCGCGTCGTAGGTGGGCGACCGGACGTCAAGCCGCAGCGCTGTGCCGCGCCCGTTAAGCGAGGCAAGCTGGAAAGGGTGATAGATCGTCTGCCGCCAGGACGCTCCGCCCGGCTCGGTCATGATCGGGGCGATGACGTTCACAAGCTGCGCGATGCAGGCGATACGGACCCGGTCCGAGCGCCGGATGAAGGTGTTAAGAATGCAGCCGACCTGAAGAACGTCCTCGAAGTTGTAGATGTCCTCGAGAAGGACGGGCGCATGAGGCCAGTCCCATTCGGCCATGCGCTTGGCGTCCGCCTTGCGCTCGTGGTACCAGACGTTCCACTCGTCGAAGCTGATCTTCACGTCGCGCTTCGAGCGCTTCTTCGACTTGACGTAGTCGATGATGCCCGAGACCGTGCCGATGTATCGGTCGAGCTTGTGCGACATGGCGAGGTATTCGCGCGGGTTCTTCTGGTAGTTCTCGAAGTACATGTGGAGCGAGATGTAATCGACCTCGTCGTAGGTCTCGTTCAGGACCGTCGACTCCCACTGGGGATAGGTCGGCATGTCGGAATGCGACGACCCGCAGACCACCAGTTCCAGCGACTTGTCGAAGCCACGGATCGCCTTGGCGGTCTCGTTGGCAAGGCGGCCGTACTCAGCCGCAGACTTGTGGCCGATCTGCCAAGGGCCATCCATCTCGTTGCCGAGGCACCAGAGCCGGCAGTTCCACGGCTCGTCTTGGCCGTTTTTCCGGCGAAGGTCCGACCAGTACGTCCCTCCGGGGTGGTTGACGTACTCGACGAACGCGCGCGCCTCGTCGAGCCCGCGGGAACCCAGGTTGATGGCGAGCATCATCTCGGTGTTCGCCTTCTTTGCCCAGTCTGCGAATTCGTGAATGCCGACCTGGTTCGACTCCGACGTCCGCCAGGCGAGGTCGAGCCGGGTCGGACGGTCGTCCTTCGGACCGATGCCGTCCTCCCAGTTGTAGGCGGACACGAAGTTGCCGCCCGGATAGCGGCAGATCGGTGTATCCAGAGCGCGGACGAGGTCGATCACGTCGCGACGCATCCCCGCGTCGTCGGCCTCGGGGTGATCGGGTTCGTAGATGCCGGTATAGACGGCGCGGCCGAGGTGTTCGAGAAATGACCCGTAAAGCCTGGGGTCGATCTCTGAAACGGCGTAATGCGCGTGGGCCGTTACCCTCGCCTCCATCGCGTTCCTCCCTTTATATCCGTTTTCCCGGTTCATACCGGTGTTTCGGATATGCTCGCGCGATTGTAGGATTCGGTCAAGGACGCCTGTCAGATGATCCGCAGAATGATGTCCTGGTCGTAATTCCCAAAACCTCGCCCGAAGATGTTGATGCCGCCCGGGTGGTTCGCATCTTCACGCACGCCGATCCTGACGCGGATCGAATGGTGCTCTTCCAGCGCCAGGTCTCCGAGCCTAACGTCCGAGACTTTCACGCCGTCGACATAGCTGCCGTCGCCATTGACGCGCCAGGTCTTGAGTTTGCCGTACTGAGAGCCCGCGAGCTTCCACCACGGCGGGGTGAAGACACCCCGCTTGTCGCCGAAGTCGCCCGGAGACGTCCATGTCGCAACGTCGACGTCGTTGATCTCGAGAGAGATGTCGGAGGGCCAGTCGGCGCTCGTTCCCGGGACCTCGGAACTGAGTTCCATAGATACCTCGATGGCCGAGACGTCGGTGTTTCGCAGGCGCGCATTGTTCGGAAACTGGTATTCGACATAGCCCCGGCTGAACCACAGAAGGCCCGCTTTCATCCGGTCCGGGTCGGCAAAGGTGTTCGGCACGTCAAGAAGACCTATGATCCCCTCGGTCGAACACAGACCGCAGGGCGCCGACACCGTCCACCGGGTGTAAAGTCCGATGGGCATCGCGACGATGATCTCATTCTCTCGCGTGTCCTGCCGTAACTTGCCAAGCGAGATCAGAACCTCGCTGCAGGTGGCGGTACAGATCTTCTGACTGCCTTTGCGGGCTTTCTCGGTAGCGGTCGACAGGAGACCTGCAGCCTCGAGCATTTGCACGCCCGAAGAGATCGTGGACTGCGGCTGCTTCAGGGCCTCGGCCAACTGGTTGATGTTCTTCGAGCCTTCAGCGTCGAGCAGTCTCAAAATCGCGATGCGGACCGGATTGGCAAGCGCCTTGATGACCTCGAACTGGGTTTCCGGATCGACAAGCAGAGAGGTTTCGGACTTCATGACCTTCCACCCGTTCAGTCGCGCGGCAGCCGGTTCGTATCCGATTTCCGGGTTCGGTTCCAGTCTCACGGGAGGGCACCCCGGATCTGAGGCGCGCTTGGGACATCCGACGCCAGACGCGCAAGCCACCCCATTCGCGCCCGTTCAAGGAGCTGATCTACGAAACCATACAGAACGATCACAACCGCCGCCTCGTAGCGGTCATGCCTGCGGCGCACTCAAGACACACCGACTTGGCTATTCACGAGTTGTGGCGAACGTTTCTTGATTGTCGTCGCGGAACCGGAAGTAAGTCGATGACGAGCGAGTGAATGCCATAAGAGATCGATCAGTCATAACCGAGTTGCCGAAGCTATTCGCATTCACCCAAGGCTCTGCCAGGCGGCATCTGCCTTTGATGCTGGCCTGCGCAACGGCCATCTTCGTCGCTGCGTCGTACCTGAATTTCACGCCCACTTCGGCTTTCGCTCGACTGTCGCATGGCGATAACGACGACATAATGCGCTTTCTGTCCGTGCGTTCTTGGATGCAAGGTCAGAACTGGTTCGACATGACTCAGTATCGGGTGCTGGCACCGGACGGCATATCCTTGCACTGGTCGCGATATATCGACGTGATCATCGCCTTCCTGATTTACGCATTTTCTCTGGTCGTGCCGCTGAAGACTGCAGAGGCCATCGCGCTCGTGATCTGGCCGCTGACGCTGTTCGTTGTGCTCGTCTTGATCACCGCTCTGAACGCACGGCGGATCTTTGGTTCCGGCACCGCGATATTCGCGGTGTTCTCGCTTGTCACCTTGCCGATATTCCTTGAAGGGTATTTCACACCCACACGCCTGGACCATCACAACGTCCAGATCCTGCTGCTGACCGTTCTGATCTTTTCCCTCGCTGGAAAGTCCTCCTTGAAGTCGGGAGTGATTGGAGGATTAGCGGCGTCCCTGTCGCTCGCCGTCGGGTTGGAAGCGGCACTGGCGATCGCATTGGCGGGCGTTATTCTCGCCCTGCGTGCGGCCCACGACCCAGAGAAAGAAACGCCTCAGTTTCTCTGGTTTCTATGCACCGCAGCTGTGTGCGCCCCTCTCTTGTTTCTGGGACAAACGCCAGCAGATGAACTTCTCAAGCCCTATTGCGATGAGCTTTCGCCCCCGTTCCTTGTCCTGCTTGCTGTCGGCGCCGCGCTGGCCTGGCCGTTCTGTAAGCTGGCACTCCAACTCCAAGGATTCCCCCTGCGTCTTGCCTTGCTGGTCGGCGTAGGCACGGTTGGAGGCGTCGTTGCCTTCGCATTGCTGGAACACTGCCGCGGAGGACCCTATGGTAACTTGCCCCAATCGGTTAGGGATATAATCCATACGCGGATCGTTGAAGCGAGACCGGCGGTCGAGGCGATCCTGGCGGGCATACCGCATGTGTATGGGAGTTCTCATTCCAGTCTTGGCGGTCGTCATTCTAGCGCCATTTGCCTGGTTGGCTGAGAGGCAGACGCAGGGCCAGGCCTGCACAAGGGCAGTAACGGTCTTCTTCGCCTTTTCTCTTCTGGGCCTTCTGGGAATGCTGAGCCAGATCAGGTTCGTCGTTTTGGCCGCAGCGGCGATACCGACCCTGACAGGGTATGTCGTCTACACGTTCCTCAAGCGGTCGGTCGCTGGGAAGCATAGGCCATTGGGTATGGCTGCCGTCGTAGTTTCGGTCTCGCTGACGCTGCTCTTCCCTTGGACGCAAACCGCCATTCTCTCATGGTCGCGCCTGCCGGAACTGTCTACCGTGGCTCGGGGAGATGTCTGGGCGGACGATTGCCGCAACATCGAAAGTTTAAAGGAACTCTCTCAGTTTCCCCCGGGTGTCGTGCTGGCCCCGGACCCGATCGGCTCCTCGCTGCTCCTCGTGACGAATCATACGATCATCGCTGCCCCGTATCACCGGAGCGAAGTCGCCATGGGTAATATCGAAATTCCATTCATGCTTCCGAAAGCCGAATTCCGCGCGCTGATCGAGTCACATGGCGTGAATTACGTCGTCATGTGCAAACTGTTGGAAAAAGGCCCTAAGAATAGCTTCTTCAGAGAACTGGCCATGGGAACCGAGCGAAACGGCTTCCAGCGTCTCGCGCTTTCCGAAGACTCCCCGCTTATCGCTTACCGGGTAGTCGACTAAAGACGGATGCCGCCGGATCATGTCTTAAAGACAATGAGACGCGCACCAAGAAAGTTGACGATCGACCCGAGCGCGGAGCCGAGCACGAACCCGACTGCAGCGGCACCTGTCGTTTCATTGTTTGCGGCCAGTACGCTGGCATATGCGATATAGTTGCACAGGGCCCCGACGACTTGAACGGCGAGGTATCGATTGAACTGGAGCGAAGGATAGGCGCGATCCGCCTCTCTGAACGTCCAAATCCTTTTCAGCTGCCATGTAGCGACGACGGCGGTGGGAAACGAGACGAAACGAGCCAGTTAGGGATCTATCCCCAGCCGTATCTGCAGGAACAGCAACCCGCCGTCGATCAGAAAGCCGATGCTCCCTACGCAGAGAAACTGGAAAAGCTGCCGGACAATCACCGTCTCATTGTGTCGTGATTCTTCTGCCCGGGAGCAGAGAAAGAAAGGTAGGCAAGACGCTTCATCTCGCGACGGCCGAGGGTGACCACGTCCAATATCAGTCCCGCAAAAAATGAAAGCGCGGCAATGATGACCAGCGAAGCGGCGAGTATGGCAGTCGGAAACCTCGGCACCAGCCCGGTCTCGAGAAACTCGACGACAATAGGCGCCCCGATTACAAGTGATGTGGCTATAAGGACGACCGAGAGCGTCATAAAAAATTGAAGCGGCCGCTCCTCCTTAACCAGGTTCAGAATGACCATCATTATTCTAGAGCCGTCCCTGAAGGTGCTCAATTTGCTTTCGGACCCCGGCAGCCTGTCCAGATACTCGATGGGGCAATCCGCAATTGGCATCCGAAGCTCCAGCGCGTGCACCGTCAGTTCTGTCTCGATTTCGAACCCGCGAGAGAGGGCCGGAAAGCTCTTGACGAACCGCCGGGACAGCACGCGGTACCCCGACAGGATGTCCGTCGTTCGTTTCCCAAATATGGTGGTGACGAGGCCGGTCAAAACCCTGTTCCCCATTCTGTGCCCGCGCCTGTAGGCATCCTTGATCTCGGTGACCCGGCATCCGGTGACCATGTCCAAAGAGCCCGAAACAAGTTGATCGACCATCGCCGGCGCTGCACTTGCCTGATAGGTGTTGTCGCCATCGACCAGCACATAGACGTCGGCCTCGACGTCCGCAAACATGCGCCGCACGACGTTACCTTTTCCCTGCTGTCCCTCTCGGCGCACAATCGCCCCTGCCGCCGACGCGACGCTCGCCGTTCGGTCGGTTGAGTTATTGTCGTAGACGTAGATTTTGGCGTTCGGGAGCGCCTTCTGGAAATCCTCGACGACAAGCGCGATCGCAGTCTCTTCATTAAAACAAGGCACAAGCACGGCAACTGACACCTTATCCATAAACGCAGAGCTTCGGACGAGGTCTTGGTTTGAGTCCTGTATCAGGGTGCTGGCCGATTTCATTATATGTGCTTCACCTCACTAGAGACCTCGTCGAGTCCTTGTCAAGTTCGCGTCTGTAGCGCGGGCATGTGCCGGAGATCACGATCTCATAGGAGCGAGGGATAGGTGAACTCGTCTTTAGACTGGCCTGTGCTGGCGGACCTTCAGCGCGTTCGCCAGGCGGCTTCCGGTGAAGACCAGTGTCACAAAATAGGCAACATCAATCGTGTATCGCATCCGTTCCTGTTCGCCTCCGTTCAGCGCGTGGGTAACCAGTTCGAAATAGAGGATCAGCGCAAGCGCAATCCGGAAGTACCAGCACTGCGAAGACGAGATCGCGAAGAAAGCGGTGGCGCCTAGCAAAGACGCGTAGATCCCCAGGATGAGGAGGTTCGCCCTGGCCGGCTCCGAAACTCGCAACAGGTTCAGTGCCGGATAGTCCGTCCAGCCGAGAGGCGCCAGATAATAGACATCCGGCGTCAGTTGATGCGACCGTTTCAGCGCCAGCATTCTGCCCCAGACGTATCCCGAAAGATCGCGCCGCAGCGCCACCTTGAAGGCGTCAAGGCACTCCGACGACCTTTCGATGAAGAGCATATGGTTGGCGTTGCGCGATCCATCAGACTTCCTCGCCGCATAGAGCACCTCTGGCACCTGGGGCAGGCCGATTGCTGAATCGATGTCGCTGAACACGCCGACGAACGAGCACTTTTCGGCGGTCTGTCGATCGAGACCGACGGTCTGCGTTGCATTTATGCCAAGCCAGGACGACGCGGTGGGCGTTCCGAACACTATCATGTTCTTGACGGTTGGCAGCGCGGAGAAAAGCAGTGTCGCGAAAAGGATCGCTATAGCGCTCGATTTCGCCTTATGGCCCGAGACGGCGATTGCGCCCGCGACAAGCAACGTGACGACCAACGGATGGAATACCGCCCAAGTCCATGCCGCGAGGCTCAATGCGATTCCACCTAAAACAAGAAACCTCGGCTGACCTGTGAATCGGTATCGCACCAGGGAATAGAGAAACGTCGATACGAGGGATAGCGTGATGTGCGGGTAAAAGGGGAAGTTCTCGTAGTAGATGACCCAAGGCAGCAACACATACATGCAGGAAGCCGCCAATGCGACAGATTTGGCGACAGCGAGGCTCTGAAGTATGGCGCCTATCTGGTTGGCGATGATATACGTCAGCGTGATGTGAAGAACGAGCATGGACGAAGCGATGCTCTGGGGGTCAGGTCCGTTTATCCGTGCAAGGCTCGCAATCACTAAGTTGAACAGCGGCGGCTGCGCATGAAACAACCAGACCGTCTCGAAAGGCGTTCTGTAGAGAAGCTCGAGGTCGGCTACCTGCCAGTGATTCAATATGAACCGGGGATCGGGCGCGATCCCAAGCGATAGCACGAAAGCCCGGCTCGTAATAAGGGTCACAAGAATAATCCACGGAGAATAATTCCAATGTCCTGTCACTGTTAATAATCTCCGTGCTGGAGTTCTGCGGTCTGAAGGTTTTAGATCGACACAACTGGTAAATTGGCTACTATTCAAGAGACCAGATCGAACGGCACTGCTCGAGCCACCTAATTAAGGGGTCCTTTACCGTCCTTCTCTGCTAGAAGCGAACAAAAAATTGGTTCTGTAAGTGAAATCGCCCTTCGTACTCCTCTCCTGCGTGCAGTCCGAACGCGAGGAGACCAGGGAGCTCTTCCGCGACTTCGAACCCGCGTTAAAACAGGACTGAAGCGCGCAATGACCTTCCGCCACCTCACCCTCTCACACAACTTGCCAAGACCGGCCGGTTCGAAGGCTGGGATCCGTCCACGGAGGAGCAGCGCAGGGCGCGGACTGCTGTCAGACTTATGCGAACCAGTCTCCGCATCGACAGTCACTTTGCTCGGACAAGCCCGCGCTCCGCGGATTTGCTATATACAAACGGGATGCGCAGGCCTAGACGGCACATCTTGCTCCGCTGATCGGCAGGGGCGCAATGCGCGCTCGCGCTGTTCCAGTCCAGATAGATCGCAATAATGTTCCAGCCTCTCGCCAAAGCGCTTTCACAGCGCGGCTACGACACCCTGACCGCAGTCCAGGAAGCCGTCACCGATCCAAGTCTGCAGGATGCGGACCTTGTGGTCTCGGCGCAGACCGGATCGGGGAAGACGGTGGGCTTCGGCCTTGCCATCGCGCATACGATCCTGGGCTCGGACGGCACAGTGGGACCGGCCGCCGCACCGCTTGCGCTGATCGTCGCACCGACGCGGGAGCTGGCGCTTCAGGTTATGCGCGAGCTTGACTGGCTCTATGCCGAGGCTGGCGCGCGGGTGACGACTTGTATCGGCGGCATGGACATGCGGGACGAGCGTCGCGCCCTGGATCGAGGCGCCCACATCGTCGTCGGCACTCCCGGTCGTCTGCGCGATCATATCCAACGCGGCTCGCTTGATATGGGCAGCCTGAAGGCCATCGTACTGGACGAGGCTGACGAAATGCTGGACCTGGGTTTTCGTGAAGACCTGGAGTTCATGCTGGGCGAGGCCCCCGATGATCGGCGCACGCTGATGTTCTCGGCTACGGTGCCGCCGATGATCGAAAAACTCGCCAAGCGGTTCCAGCGCGACGCTGTGCGGGTGACCACGCTAAGCGCCGAAGGCCAGCACGCCGACATCGCCTACCAGGCCCTGCGCGTCGCACCCCACGACGCCGAGAACGCGATCATCAACCTGCTGCGCTTTCACGACGCCGAAAACGCCCTCGTCTTCGCGAATACACGCGCCAGCGTGAACCGTCTGACCGCGCGCCTGACAAACCGGGGATTTTCCGTCGTGCCGCTGTCAGGCGAGTTGAGCCAGTCCGAGCGAACGCACGCCCTACAGGCCTTGCGTGACGGGCGCGCGCGCGTTTGCGTGGCGACCGATGTGGCGGCGCGCGGCATCGACCTGCCCAAGCTCGACCTCGTCATTCATGCCGAGCTTCCCTCGAATGCCGAAAGCCTGCTGCACCGCTCCGGTCGGACCGGACGCGCTGGGCGCAAGGGCATCTCTGCCCTGATCGTGCCGCCCAAGCTGGCATCGAAGGCCGGGCGGCTGCTTGGTATGGCCAAGATCGAGGCCACTTGGATTGCGCCGCCATCAGCCGAGGAAATTCTGCGACAGGACGAGGAACGCCTTTTGGCCGACCCCATCTGGACCATGGAGCCGACACCAGAGCAGCGGGACTTCGCCGCGAAACTGCTGTCCCTTCACGGGGCCGAAAGAATTGCCGCGGCCTACCTGGCCATGCACCAGTCGCGCCTGTCCGCGCCCGAGGACCTCGCCGACCCGGTCGCGATCCCCGAGCGAAAGGAGCGCGCGGCTTTCGGCCCCAGCTCCTGGATTTCTCTCTCGGTCGGCCGGGATGACCGGGCCGAGCCGCGCTGGCTGCTGCCGCTCTTGTGCAGGGCCGGCAATCTCGACAAGGACTCCATCGGCGCGATCCGAGTGCAGCAATCGGAAAGTTACGTCGAGATCCTCAGCTCCGCCGTTCCCGGGTTACTCGCGGCCATCGGCGAGGACGGTGAGCTCGAAAAAGGGGTCAAGGCCCGGAAACTCGACGCCGCACCGGACTTTACACCTGACCGCGCTCCTGCCCCCCGCGAACCGGCCCAAAGCCCGCGCCCGACCGAACACCCGACCCCGGCGCGATCGGACGAGCGCCAGGACACGCGCCCGACGCCCAAACCGCGCGACACCGGCTCGAAGGCCGCCGCCCCGAAAACTCCCGACAAGATGGCTCGGGCCATCGCCGAGGGCGCGGTGACGCCCATTCGCAAACCGAAGGATCGCAGCGGCGGGTCATCAGCTCCGGGCGATGGCAAGCCGTCCAAGAAGACGCGCTGGGACAAGAAGGTTTCAGGGGCACCTACCGGCAAGTTCAAAGGCAAACAGGGGGCCAAAGGCCCCCTCAAAAAAGATCCGCGCGCAGGCAGCCAAAGTTATGATGCGCGCAAGCCCGACGGCAAATCCACGGGAGCTAACTCAGCTGCTAGCGATACCTCCAAGCGCTTTACACCCCCCGGTGCCGCAGGCAGCCCCGGCAAGCCCAAGCAGCAAAGTCGCTCCAAATCAGCGGGGAAACCGCGCAAGGGGTAGACCGCGAGGCGGCGCGGTTCAGCTTGGAGAGCATGACCGCCAGGCGGATGATCTCGGCTGACGTCTCGAAATCGGTCGACGGTTGGGCAGACAGAAAACTGTCGCGAGGTAAGTCCTTGTGACAGTGTTCGTGACATGGATCAGCCTAGGAAAGTCGCCGGAACTTCTGGAACCGTCTTGGGCGATCGGGCTTTTCAACGTCCGGAAAGACCGCCGCCCAATCCGCATCGACAACGTCGCCGACGTAGAGGTCACCGGTACTGTCCTGCGCTATGCTGTGCGGAGACAGGAACTGGCCGGGGCCAAGCCCGGCGCCCTGCCCCGCGTCCAGCCGCGACAAGACGGTGCTTTGCCGGTCGAGGACGCTGACAAAGGGTCCGATATTCGGGAAGTCGCGGTTGACCTTCAGATAGGGCGCCAATTCGCCGACGATGCAGTCGGGGCAACTGCCGCGCGTGATCGCCAATCCGCTGGGGCGGTGCATGTTCACGATCTGAGTCTCGTACCGTCCATTTGGGTCGAAGATCTGAACACGAGAGTTTTCCCTGTCCGCCACGTAGATCCAGCCGTCTGGATCGCAGCAGATGTTGTGCGGCAAGTTGAATTCTCCGGGCCCCGTTCCCGGGGTTCCCCAACTTGAAAGATGTCTACCCTCGGGATCGAACTTGTGAACGCAGGCGTTCTGATACCCATCCGAGACATAGATATCGCCGGACGGGGAAACAGCGGAATGAGTGCACTTGCAGAAGGGCTTGCCGCTCATGAATCCGGAACTCACTCCCGCTGTTCCGATTTGCATCAGAAGCTTGCCGTCCAACGAGAACTTCCGGACTGTATGGTCGAAGTTGTCAGTCAGATAGAGGTATTGGTCAGGTCCGATCGAGGCACCGTGGGGATTGGTAAAAATTCCCTCTCCCCAAGTCGCCAGCACCTCCCCGTCCCTGTTCAGTACCACGACGGGAGTGGTGCCGCGATTGAAGAGGTAGACCCGGTCCTTGTCGTCGACCGCGATGCCGGCGACGTCGCCCAGCACCACCTCAGACGGAAGTCTGGCCCAGTCGTGTACCGGTTCAAACCTGTAGTCGCCCGCGCCAAGGATGTCGGCCATTCACGTCTCTCGATTAAGTGTCCACGCGTACGTGTATCAGCTTAGGCCAAGAACCGATCCGCGGGAAGGGAAGCGGTCGACCATCCGACACCCGTGCGCGCGCCCGGCCGAAGCGGGCGCAATCTGTGGATGGCCTCTCGTTCCTAATGCCCACCTACGACCTGAGCCTAGCTGTCGAGCACAGCGACTTGGCGCGGAAACTCCGGCGTCGCCATCAGCGCCTTGCATCGGGCAAATCGGTGATCGGCATAGGCCCTGAAGTCGTCGGCGGGGTTACCGTTCGCCAACTGGATCAGGCCCCAGAGCGTCCAGAGAAGATCACACATCGCCTTGTAGATAACCATGCGCGCCCGGTCCATTTCAGGCACCGGCCCGCCGAAGTAGGCGGTAAGCATCTCCTCGTCCTGATCGGGGCCAAAACCGCCTTCGACGGAGAGGTCGCCCAGATCCCACATCGGGTCGTTCATGCCGGCATATTCCCAGTCCACGATCCACATCCGCTCGCCGGTATCCAGAAAGTTCTCACACAGCGGGTCGCAGTGGCAGGCGACCGAGGGAGGCGTCCTGCGCCCAAGCGCCGTGCGGACAACGCCGGCCTCGGCCACGACGTCATGGTAGCCCTCCGGCAGGGCGACGTCCTTCGTCGACAAGAGGTTCAGGTAGCCTTCGATCATCGCGAACAGCTCGAAGCATTCAGGGAAGACGGCGCCCGAGTTCGTGGAGCTGGCGGAACGCCCGTCCGGCGCGGGCGGGTGCGCCAGGCCGAATGCGGAAGGCCTCGGACGTCATGGTCTCCGTGCCGTCCACGAAACGCGTAACCATCACCCCCGACGCCGGATCCACGAAGAGCACCTCGGGACTTACGCCCGCGTCGGCAGCGGCACGGGCGGCGGCGGCCTCGTTGGCGCGGTCGATGTATTCCTCCGTGCCCTTGCCCGGCAGGCGCAGTACGGCATCGCCCGCCCGGAACACGGCGTTCGTGAGGCCCCCCATACGCTCAAGCGGCCCGTCGTAGCCCGCCAGCGCAGGAACCCGTGCCAGAACTTTCCGAGCCTCGCTCTCCATCCCGTCCCCCGTGTCGCCCGACAGTCGCCGCCACTCTTCCATAGGGCGGGCGACGTGACTAGGGTCGGCCGAGCGGAGGATACCATGGCCAGCCACGACAACGACCACCTCGACGCCGTCTATGCCGCCAAGCGTCCTGCGGACATCGCGCGGCTCTATGATGACTGGGCGGGGTCCTACGACGCTGACATGGCGAAGGCAGGCTACCGGCATCCGGCAATCGCGACGGCGCTTCTGGCACGGTACCTGCCACGCGGTGCGGCACCGATCTTGGACGCTGGCGCGGGCACGGGTCTCGTCGGCGAGTGGCTCGGCATCCTCGGCTATCCGGAGGTCGAGGCGCTCGACATTTCCGAGGGGATGCTCGCCGTCGCGCGGGCCAAGGGCATCTACCGCACCCTGCATGTCGGGCTGCTGGGCGGCGATCTGCCGTTGCCGTCCGGCCGCTTTGCTGGCCTCGTCTGCGCCGGTGTTCTCACCACGGGCCATGTCGGTGCCGAGGCGCTGCCCGGCCTTCTCGCCGTGACGAGACCCGGCGCCGTGCTGGTCCTGACGGTCAAGGAGACGCTTTGGGCCGAGAGCCTCGCCGCAGCCGTCGCCGCCACGCCCGAGGCAAAGCTGGTCGAGGCGACGGAGCCCTACATCTCGATGCCCGGCGACGCCGGCGCCACGCCCAGCCGCGCCGTGGTGCTGACGCGTACCTAGGCCCTGATGCGTTCGCCCTTGGGATCGAAGAAGGGGGGCGCGCGCAGCACCGCAGGCACCGTTTCGCCCGCGACGACAAGCTCGTAGCGCCCGCCGGCCAACCAGTCGTCCGCGACGCCCGCGACGTTGCGGACATATCCGTAGCCGATGCTTTGTCCAAGCGTATAGCCGTAGCCCCCCGAGGTGAGATAGCCGACGGGCGCGCCGTCCCGCAGGATCGTCTCGCGCCCCAGAAGCACGGTGTTGCCGTCCACTAGGAACCCGGAGAAGCGCTTCTTCAGGGGTTTGCCGGACAAGCTTTCGAGCGCCTCGCGCCCGAGGAACGGGCGGTTCGACCTCATCTTGACGGCCCCGCCAAGCCCCGCCTCAAGGGGCGTGTCGTTCGGCGTGATGTCCGATGACCAGGCGCGGTAGCCCTTCTCGAGCCGCAGGGATTCAAGTGCGCGGTAGCCCACGGGCCGCAGGCCCGCGCCGGCCCCCACCTCCATCAACGCGTCGAACACCCGCGCCCGTGGCCTCGAGCGGCACATGAAGCTCCCAGCCCAGTTCGCCGACATAGGTCACCCGCAGCGCACGCGTCGTGGCGCCGGCAATGTCGATCTCGCGCACGTGGCCAAAAGGGAAAGCCGTGTTCGATATGTCGGCATCTGTCACGGCCGACAGTACCTCGCGGGCGCGTGGGCCCATCAGCGAAAGCGTGCCCCAACGCTCGGTCACGTCTTCGACCCGCACGTCGCCTTGCGGCAGGTGGTCGACGATCCAGCCAAGGTCATGGGTACGGAAGCCCGTGCCGGTGACGATGTAGAACCGGTCTTCGGCGATCCGCGCCACGGTCAGGTCGGCCTCGATCCCCCCGCGGCTGTTCAGAAGCTGGGTATAGGTCAGCCGCCCTACCGGTTTTGTCACGTCGCCTGCGCAGATCCAGTCCAGCGCGCGTTCAGCGTCGCCCCCCGTGGCCTCGTATTTTGCGAAGGACGACTGGTCGAAGACGCCGACCGCGCTGCGGACCAGCGCATGTTCCTCGCCCACCGGACCGAACCAGTTCTGGCGCCCCATCGAATGGACGTCACGCGCCTCGATCCCTTCGGGCGCGAACCAGTTGGGGCGTTCCCAGCCGAGCTTCGAGCCGAAGACCGCCCGGTGCGCCTTGAGCCGGTCGTAAAGCGGCGAGACGATGCGCGGGCGTCCGCTTTCCATCTCCTCGTGCGGGAAGGCGACGGTGTAGTGTTTGCCATAGGCCTCGCAGGTGCGCTCGCAGACCCACTGTCGGTCGCGGTGCAGGCTCGAGAATCGGCGGATGTCGACGACCCAGAGATCCATAGGCGCTTCGCCCGCAATCACCCAGTCGGCCAGCACCCATCCCGCCCCGCCGCCCGAGGCAATGCCAAAAGCGTTGAACCCTGCGCCGACATACATGTTCGCGCATTCCGCCGCGCGGCCGAGGATGAAGTTGCCGTCGGGCGTGAAGCTTTCCGACCCATTGATCATCTGCTTCACGCCGACCTCGGCCAGAGACGGCACGCGCGCGATCGCCTGCTCCATGTGCTGGGCGAAGTGGTCCCAGTCGTCGTCGAAGAGCCGGAACTCCCAGTCGTCCGGGACGTCGCCGGTGGTCAACGGCTGCGGATCTGGCTCGTAGCCACCCATGACAAGGCCGCCGACCTCTTCCTTGAAGTAGGTACGCCGATCGGGGTCGCGGATCGTCGGCGCGTCGGTCGAAAGACCGGGCAAGGCCTCGGTAATGATGTACTGGTGCTTGATCGGCTGAAGCGGAACTTCGATCCCCGCCATCGCGCCGATCTGCCGCGCCCATTGGCCACCGCAGTTGACGACCTTCTCGCACAGGACCTCGCCTTGCGTCGTCTCGACGGCGAGAATTCGGTCGCCCTCCATCCGGAAGCCGGTGACGCGGACGCCCTCGACGAGCTTCGCCCCGTGCATCCGCGCGCCCTTGGCGAGCGAGCGGGTGATGTCGGAAGGGCTCGCCTGGCCGTCGGTCGGCAGCCAGCTTGCGCCGATAAGGTCCGACGTGTCCATCAAGGGCCACATCCGCTTCACCTCGTCGGGCGGGATCAGGTGCATCTCCATCCCGAAGCTGCGGGCGGTGGTGGCAAGGCGGCGGAACTCGGTCCAGCGGTCCGGTGTGGTCGCAAGCCGAAGACAGCCGGTCATCTTCCACCCGGTTTCCAGCCCCGTCTCCTCGGCCAGCCGCTTGTAAAGCTCGACCGAGTACTTGAGCACCTGCGTGATCGAAGCGGACGAGCGTAGCTGCCCCACGAGCCCCGCCGCGTGCCAGGTCGAGCCCGAGGTGAGTTGCCCCTGCTCCAAGAGAAGGACGTCGGCCTTGTGGTCGCGTGCGAGGTGATAGGCGGTCGAACAGCCGATGATCCCCCCGCCGATGACGACGATCTGGGCACGGTCCGGAAGGCTCATTCTGTTCCCCATCTGTGGCGGTAGGCGGCCAGAGCCGCGTCAAGCCGCGCCCGGTTTTCGGCGGCGTAGGCTACGTAGTCGACGCCCGGCGCAGACAGGTTGAGGTCCGAGACGTAGGCCCAAAGCGTCTCCCGCAGGAGCGAAGCGACCCGCATCGCGTCGAAAGCGCGGAAAAGGGCCGGCTCGGGCGTCGAGTCGAAGTAGGTCTTCAGTAGCGCCTCGGTGGCGTCGGGCGGCATCTCGGCATTCGCGGCCGCCCCGGCGAGGTCGAAAAGCGCCGTCCCGAAGCCCGCGTACTCATAGTCGATGAGCCAGAGCCGATGTCCGTCGTCGAGGAAGTTCGCGGGCAGAAGGTCGTGATGCCCGAAGACGATGGGAAGGGGTATTTGCGCCCGCTCCATCTCGTCTGAGAGGGCCAGGAAGGGCGGCGTGACGCTTTCGTGTCGGGTTCCCTGCAGGTGGCGCGCATAGTCGCGAACGACATGGAATGGCCAGAAGAGAAACGCCGCGCCCGAGATCCCGGCGGCCATCCGGCTGTGGAAGTTTGTTAGAAGCCGCGCGACGCGCTCGGGATTGGTGCGCAGGTCGTCGGCTCCCAAGGTGCGCGCCTCGATGAAGGCGGTGACCATGACGCCGGGGGCGGCGTAGCGCACCTCGGGTCCGAAGCCCGCGGTATGGGCGGCCCGCGCCGTCATGACCTCGCGCGCGCGGTCGACGTGGTGGAACGGATAGTCGCGTCCCAGGCGCGCGACATGGGTGCCTGCGTCGTCTGTGACCTTCCAGATCTCGTTCGACAGCCCGCCCGAAAGCCGCTCGCCCGAAGGCGTGCCGTGCCAACACGGCAATCCGGCGACGGCCTCAGGCAGCGTCATGCGCGCCTCCGTCCGAGAGGCCGAGTTTCGCGCGCGCCCGGGACGCTGCGGCGTGGATCAGTCGGTCGGCGATGATGGCGATGAAGGCGACGCAGAGGCCGGCGACCAGCCCGCGCCCGGCGTCGGCCTTGGTCAGCGCAATGTAGACCTCCTGTCCCAGGTCGCGAGTACCCACGAGCGCCGTGATGACGAGCATCGACAGAGCGAACATGATCGTCTGGTTCAGGCCCAGAAGGATCTCGGGCATGGCGAGGCGCAGGCGGATGCGGGTCAGGATCTGCCAAGGCGTGCAGCCCATGGCCTTGCCTGCCTCGATCAAGGCCGGATCTACGCCGCGCAGGCCAAGGACGGTGTAGCGGATGGCGGGCGCCAGCGCGAAGGCCACAATGGCGATCATCGCCGTGAAGTCGCCCACGCGGAACAGCATGACCGCCGGCATCAGGTAGACGAAGGCGGGCAGCGTCTGGAGCGTGTCGATGATGACCCGCACCGAGACCCACAGCCGGTCGCGCTCGGCCACGAGGATACCGATGGGCAGGCCGATCAGCATGGCGATCAAGACCGCAATGCCGCAGAGGTAGACGGTCGTCATCGCCTCTTCCCAGAGCCCAGTCGAGGCGACCAGGATAGTCAGCCCGCCGGTCAGAAGCGCCAGCCGTGGCCCACCCAGCCGCCAGCCGGCGAGCGCCAGAAGCCCCGCCACGCCGAGCCAGGGCAAGCCGATCAGGAAGCGCTTCACCGGGATGAGGACGTTCAAGAGGACCGCGTTCTTCACGGTCTCGATCGTGTTGAAATAGTTGACGTTGATGTATTCCACGACTTCGGACCAGAAGGTGCCGGTCGAAAGCCTCCACGCTTCGGGATAGGTCTGCACCGCCGGCACCGCGAGGCCTGCGAGTGTGGCGAGGATCAGGACAGCCAGCGCCGCCAGCAGGATGGGGTGACGCGCCAGGACGCCTTGGTTGCTGACCGCGGTCGGACGCCGTCGCGCCGCCGCCTGGCTGAGGCGGTCAAGCGCGATAGCCAGCGCCACGATGGCGAACCCAGCCTCGAGACCCGCGCCGAAGTCGAGCCGGCGAAGTGCCGAGAGCACGTCGAAGCCAAGGCCGCCCGCGCCGATCATCGAAGCGATGATGACCATGTTGAGCGACAGCATGATCACCTGGTTGACGCCCACCATCAGCGCCTCCTGCGCCGATGGCACCATCACTCGCCAGGTCATCTGCCTCCTCGTGCAGCCGATCATCCGGCCCAGATCGACGACTTCGTCAGGCACGCGCTGCAGCGCAAGCATGGTGATCCGCGTCATGGGCGGCATTGCGTAGATGAGCGTCGCGATCATCGCCGAGGTCGGGCCGAAGCCGAAGAGTATCAGGATCGGCACGAGGTAGGCGAAGATCGGGATGGTCTGCATCAGGTCAAGGAACGGCACGATGGCACGCCCGAACGCTGGCCAGCGATGGCCGGCGATGCCAAGGAGGAGGCCGCCGCCGACGCCCAGCGGCACCGCTACGAGGATCGAGGCGAGCGTGAGCATCGCGCTCGTCCACTGGCCGAAAACCGCGATGAAGAGGAACGCGCCGCCGGCCAGCGCGGCGAGCGGCGCGCCGCCGAGGGCGAGCCCGAGAAGCGCCACCAGCAGCGTCACGCCCAGCCAGCCCACCGGCGGCACAGGCACGCCGAAGACGGTGGCGCCGCCGGACAGCAGGCCGAGTGCGATCCGGTAGGGCACGTCGATGATGGCAGAGATGAAGCGCGTGAGGTCGCGGAAAGTGAAAAGGCCGAAATGCGCCTCTTTCGTCAGCCAGTCGAGCACTCCGCTGATCCAGGCGGCGAATGGCGGGCGCCAGGCACGGGGGACCTCGAAGGCCCAGGGCAGGGCCTCGCTGCCCCAGAACCAAAGGGCTACGAATGCAGTAGCGGCGGCGGCCCATATCAACGTCCCCGGCCGAAGTCCGAGTACCGGAGGTTGATCGAAAGTCGCGGTCGCCATCGGCTAGTCCCCCAACATGAGGTCGACCACGCTCGCCCGGTCGAGTTGCCCTACGACGCGCCCATCCGCGTCGGTCACCGCGATAGCCTCGGTCCCTGCACGGAAGAGAGGCGCCGCCTCGGCAACCGAGGTGCGCGCGGCGATATGAGGTCTCTCCGCCACGCCGTTCGCCGGCGACATCACGCTTCCCGCCTTCACGACCTTCGCGCGCGGGACCGCCCGCGTGAATTCGCGAACATAATCTGTTGCGGGGTTCAGGACGAGGTCCTCGGGCGTGCCCGCCTGCACCACAGCCCCGTCCTTCATGATGGCGATGCGGTCGGCAAGCCGGATCGCCTCGTCGAAGTCGTGGGTGATGAATACGATGGTCTTCTTCAGGACGGATTGCAGGCGGATGAACTCGTCCTGCATCTCGCGCCGGATCAGTGGATCGAGGGCGGAGAAGGGCTCGTCGAGAAACCACAGCTCCGGATCCGCTGCGAGTGAGCGGGCAATGCCTACCCGCTGCTGCTGGCCACCAGACAACTGGCGGGGAAAGGCCCCTTCGCGACCCGAGAGGCCGACTAGACTTATCATCCGCTCCGCGCGCTCCTCGTAATCGGTCCGCGCCATGCCCTGCACCTCGAGTGGGAAGGCGACGTTCTGGAGGACCGTCAGGTGCGGCAGAAGCGCAAAGTGCTGAAAGACCATCCCCATCTTGTGACGGCGCAGCGCGATCATCTCGGCGTCCGACGCCGTCAGCAGGTTCCGGCCGTGGAACAGGATTTCGCCCGCCGTCGGTTCGATCAGGCGCGACAGGCATCGGACGAGAGTCGACTTGCCGGACCCGGACAGCCCCATGATGACGAAGATCTCGCCTTCGCCGACCGTAAGGTCGATGTTGCGCACGGCCGGGACCAGCCCAGCCGCGATAAGCGCGGCAGGGTCGGCGTCAGGACCGAGGCGGCGCAGCGTTTCGGCCGCATGTGGGCCGAACAGCTTCCAGACGCCCCGGCAGACGAGTTTCGGTTCGGTCGCGGTCATCTCGCGGTACGACAGGGCGCCATCAGGCTCCCTTGCCGACGTTTCGCGTCACTGGATCCAGCCTTGCCAGGTTGCCTCGTTCGCCGCCATCCAGTCGGTTACGACCTGCTCGACGGTCTTTCCGTTCAGGTCGACCTCGGTGATCATCGTGCCCATGTCATCGTTGCTGACGGTGAAGGCCTCGATCGCCGAATAAGCGCCTGGCCATTTTTCCTGCACGCCCGACCACGCGACCTTCCAGATGTCGCCAAAGGGCTTGCCGCAGTCGTAGGCGAGGTCAGGGTTCAACCCCGATGCCGGGTCGGTATAGCATTCCGCTGTGTATTCAGGGAACTCGACCCACTCGCCTTCGTACTTCGCCGGGGCCCAGTGCGGAGCGTAGACCCACAGAAGGACCGGCGCCTGCCGCTGGATCGCGCTTTCCAACTCGGCGAAAAGCGCAGCGTCGGTCCCGGCGTGAATCACTTCGAACGGCAGGTCGAGCGCCTCGACCCGCTCCTCATCGAAGCCGCCCCAAGTGACGGGACCGCCAAGATAGCGGCCCTTCGGCAGCGTCTCGGCCGTGCCGAAGGCTTCGGCGCAGGCGGGTTCCTTCAGCGCTTCCCAGTTCGGCAGGCCTGGGCAGAGATCCTTCATGTAGATCGGGTACCACCACTCTTCCTTGGCCTGCATTCCTGTGGCACCGACATTGACGACGTTCCCGGTCGCGGTCGCGGCGTCCATGGCCTCGCGCCCCGTCGTCTCCCAGATCTCCATCGCGACGTGGAGATCGCCGGTTTCCAGTCCGGCGAATTGGGCGAGGTAGTCGGCCTGGACATATTCAACGTTGTAGCCCGCCGTCTTCAGAACCTCGCCCATCAGTTGGGTGGTGATGAGCTGGCCGGTCCAGTCATGCAGCGTGAGCTTGAGCGGGTCAGTCAATTCCTGCGCAAGCGCCGATGTGCCGGCCAGAAGCGACAGTGTGATCGCGGAAATCCGTTTCGATGTCATGTGAATGCATCCCCTGCTGGGTTCGGAAACTTCCGGGTGTGACGCGGGCCAGGCGCGCCCCGGATGCGGCGCCGGGCTTGTGCAATCCAAGTGAACAGCGGGGTGGAACAGCCTGTCAATTGCCAAGTGTGGGAATTTGTGGTTTTTCGGCCCGTATCTGTTGACTTAAGCCCTGGGCCGCAATGGACCGCCTGTCAAAGCGGCACAGCCGCATCCTTGAAATCCTTGGCCGCGAAGGCACCGTGACGATCGCCGAGCTTGCTGGGCGACTCGACGTCTCGGCAGAAACCGTGCGCCGCGACGTCCGCCCTCTGGCCGACCGGGGCACAGTGGTCAGGATGCACGGGGCGGTGGGGCTTGCAGGAAGCGCAGGCGAGGCGCCGTTCCAGCGGCGCATGACCGAAAATGCGGGAGCCAAGCAAAGGATCGCCCGGACATGCGCCGCGTTCGTTCGGAACGGCGACAGCCTCGCGCTCGACACCGGAACAACGACGAGTTTCCTGGCGCGTGCGCTGACTTGCCATGAACGACTGGAGCTCGTAACGAACTCGACCGACATCGCCCGGACACTCGGCGGGCGGAACGGCAACCGCGTGCATCTTCTTGGCGGCCGCTTCAGCGCGGATTCGGGCGCTGTTCTGGGTTTCGAGACGGTTGAAGCAATGCTTCGCTTTCGGGTGGATCACGCCGTCATCTCGGCCGGTGCAATCTCGGTCGAGGGGGTTATGGATTACGATCCGGACGAGGCGGCCTTCGCTCGCGCGGTCCTGGCGTCGGGCCGCCGGCGGATTGTTGTTTGCGACAGTGGCAAGTTCGGTCGCAGGGCGCTGGTTCAGGTGTGCCCGCTGGACGGAATCGACGAACTTGTCACCGAGGTCGCGCCCACGAGGACTTTGGCCGAAGCGCTGGCCGAGCAAGGTGTCTCGATCTTCTTGGCGCAGGCGGGGCCCGCAGCCGCCGAATAGGGCTTTGTGCCTTAGTGTCAGACTAGTGCGATCCAGTCGGATTACTCGAAGGGCCTTCGTTTCGTCATCGGGCGACATTGGGCCGGGACTGGTCCCGTCCCAAGGCAAGTTCCTCTGACAGTGCCCTCCGAGGCGCTGCCTGGTCACGCCCCCCGCCTCACGATGCCAAATGTTCGAACAGCCGAGCCACCGCCTCTGCGCCGGGGTCGATGTGGCCGTGCAGTTGTTCGGCGCTGATATAGGTCGCGCGTCCGGCCTTGGCGCGGGTCATCGAGGCCGTGTGGTTCGCTCCGGCACGTGCGGCTTTGGCAGCGCTCGATATCCCGCCCCCAAGCTCATCGAGCGCGGGTTTTAGCGCGTCGACCATCGTGCGGTCACCGACGCGCGCGCCGCCGATCTCCTGCATCCGTTCCAGCCCGGCCATCAAGGCATCGCGCAGCGGCATGCCAGAGGACGTGGCGTCGCCGACGGCGGCAAAGAAGATAGCCAAGAGGACTCCGGAGGAACCGCCCATTGCCTGGCTCAGTTCCTGCTCGATAGCGCGGTAAAGCTGGGTGTGGTCGGCAAGCGGCAGGGAATCCATGGCAGCGATCAGCGCCCGTCCGGCTCCCGCGAGCGTCGACCCCGTGTCGCCGTCACCGGATTTCGCATCGAGAGCGTTGAGATCGTCCTCGGCCTCGATCAGCACCTCGCAGCACTTCATCAGGAAAGCCCGCGTCGGCGCGTGAGCGGACGGCATTGCCTTGATCGGGGCTAGACCGTCAGGCAAGGGCAGCACTGTGTCGGGGACCAGTTCGACGGCGCCGGGCCAGGATCTGACGCCACAGGGCGCGGCAAGCAAGGCGATGTCTTCAGCGTCCGCCTCGAAGATCGAGAGGGAAAAGCCATGCATGTCGAGCGAGGTCATCAGGGCGGCCGGGCCGACGAGGTGCGTGACGTGCTCGCCGATCGTCGAGCGGCGCAACTCGGCTGTGAGCACGGCCATTTCCAGCACCGAAGCGCCGCCCAGATTGTTCAGCAGCGCCACACAGCGGCCTGCCGCTCATCACCGGCTGCAGCTTCGCACACCATCGCGCCGATCGCCTGACGGGCACCCTCGTAGCCGATCTGCTCGACGCCGGCTTCGCCGTGGATGCCGAGGCCGAGTTCGGCCATTCCCGTCGGGATGCGGCTTTCCTTGGGCGATCCTGGCACGGTGCAGGTGTCGAGCGACATGCCGATGACTCTTGACCCGGGCGATCACCCGTTCGGCCGCCGTCGCCACCGCGTCAAGCGGCGCGCCCTGCTCGGCCAGAGCGCCGGCGATCTTGTGGACGAATAGCGTTCCCGCGACGCCGCGCGCCTGCGGCAGGTCGGGCAGGGCTATGTCGTCAGTCGACGATAACCATCGAGACATTGAGCCCGAAGGCCCGTGCACGTTCGGCGGCCAGTCCGAAATTCAGCCGGTCGCCGGTGTAGTTCTTGACGATCAGCAGACATCCCGCCGGACCGGTCACCGCCAGGATGCCGGCCAGCACCGCATCGACGGACGGCGAGGCAAAGACGTCGCCGCAGACAGCCGCCGTGAGCATTCCCTGGCCGACGAAACCGGCATGGGCCGGCTCATGCCCCGAGCCGCCGCCCGAGACCAGCGCGACGCTGGACTTGTCCCAGTCGCTGCGCACCACGACACGGATATGCGGGTAGCCGTCGAGCCGGGCAAGCGCTCCGCCGGAAGCCGCGATCGCGCCGTCGATGGCCTCGGTGACCATGTCTTCCTTCTTGTTCATGAAATGGGTCATGTGATGCTCCCTCACCCGATGCCTTGCGCCGGTGGCGTCGAAATACAGCGGTTTCTGCGGTTGGATCTTGACGATGTCGCCCGGCGGCCAGCGGCGTGTGCGCGTCGGTCACGGTGATCAGGTCATGGTTCTTGATCGACAGGTGCAGCCGGGTCTGGTCGCCCAGATGCTCCACCCGCTTGACTATGCTCTCCTGGCCCTCGCCCTGACGCGATGTGCTCGGGGCGCAGGCCGATCAGGCTGGCGCCTGCGTGGCGCACGACCGAAGAGCGTCGGCTGGCAGCAGGTTTATCCGCGGCTGAGCCGAGACGGCTGGCGACGTAGATGCTGACCGGGTTGCTCGTAGATCTCGCGCGGCGTGCCGAACTGCACCAGCCGACCCCGGTCCAGCACGCCGACATGAGTGGCCATCGTCATCGCCTCGATCTGGTCGTGGGTGACATAGAGCAGCGTCGCACCCGACACCGCCTGAATGTGCTTCAGCTCGACCCGCAGGTCGGCGCGCAGCTTGGCGTCGAGCGAGCTCAGCGGTTCGTCCATCAGGTAGACCGCCGGATCGCGCACCAGCGCCCGCCCGATCGACACGCGCTGCATCTCGCCGCCCGAAAGCGCGGTCGCCTTGTTGTCGAGCTTGTGGGAGATCTGGAGCATCTCGGCCACCTCGCCGACCTTGCGCTCGATCTCGTCTGCGTGGCGTGCGCAATATCGGCGAGCTTCAGCGGAAAGGCCAGGTTCTCGCGCACGGTCAGGTGCGGGTAGAGCGAGTACTGCTGGAACACCATCGCCACATCGCGCTGCGCGGGGGTCAGGCCCGTCATGTCGCGCCCGCCGATCGAGATACGCCCCCGCGTCCGGCACGTCGAGCCCCGAGACCAGGCGCAGCGTCGTCGTCTTGCCCGCCCCGGTGGGGCCAAGCAACACGACGAAGGCGCCGTCGGGCACGGTCATGCGTCACGTCGTCCAGCGCGACGTCCTCGCCGAACCGCTTGGTTACATTGCTCAGGGCAACTTCAGCCATGGACCAGCACCCCCTGCGTTCGCTTCCGAAACGCAGGGCGCGCCCGCGTGCGCGCGTCGAACAGCGTCAGCGTGCGGGCATCGAACGCGAGGCCGGTATGCGTCGCCGGTGCGCGACCACGCTCGTGCCGACGGGATGCGCGCCTTGACCCGGCCGAAGCCGGTGTCGAGCGTGACGATCTGGGTGGTGCCGAGATATTCGGCGGCAACGATCTCGCCGCGGTAGCGGCGCCTCGTCGCTAAGGCGCACATGCTCGGGGCGGACCCCCAGGGCAAGTGCGCCTCTGGCCGCCTCGCGCTGGCGCGGCACGGCGATGCATGTCTCGCCAAGTTGTCAGTTCCGTGTCTCCGCACTGCAACGGCGCCTTCGAAATCGCAGGAAATTCATCGGCGGCGAGCCGATGAAGTCCGCGACGAACATGCGTGGCGGGCCAGTCGTAGATTTCCTGCGGCGTGCCGAACTGCTCGACGACGCCGTGGTTCATGACCACGATCTTGTCGCCCATCTGCATCGCTTCCAGCTGGTCGTGGGTCACGTAAACGGTCGTCGCGCCCATCCGGTCGTGCAGGGCGCGCAGCTCTTCGGCCATGTGCTCGCGAAATTCGGCATCGAGCGCGCCCAGCGGTTCGTCCATCAGGAAGGCCTTGGGCTGCGCACGATGGCCCGCCCCAGCGCCACCCGCTGACGGTCGCCGCCCGAGAGCCCGCCGACCGGCCGGTCGAGAATGCTCCTCGATGCCGAGGATCTGCGCGACCTCGGCTACCTTGCGTCTGGACCTCCGCCCGCGGCATGCCCTGGCTCAAGAGCGGATAGCTGATGTTCTTGCCGCACGTTCATATGCGGATAGAGCGCGAACATCTGGAAGACGAAGGCGATGTCGCGCTGGCTGGCGCGGCTTCATGCCCACTTCCTCGCCGTCGATGTAGATCTCTCCACTGGTCGGCAGTTCCAGCCCCGCGATCATCCGCAGCGTCGTGGTCTTGCCGCAGCCCGAGGGGCCGAGCAGCATGAAGAACTCGCCGTCCTCGACCGTGAAGCTCGAGGCCTTCACCGCGTTGAAGGCGCCGAAATCCTTGCGCAGGTTCTCGATGCCGATCTGCGCCATGGACTACTCCGGGAAATGGCTGACGATGATGAACATCACCGTGCCGACAAGGGTGACGACGAAGGACAGGTGAACAGCTCCATCGCGAAGGGCTGCATCAGCATGACGACCCCCAGCGCGATCAGGATCCTGGCCAGCATCTCCCAGGGACCGCGGCGGAGGCGGAGAAGACCCTTGAGGAAACTCGCTCATTTGCGCACCGCTCCGAAGGTGATCCCGCGCAGCAGATGCTTGCGCAGCAGGATGGTGAACACCATGACCGGCACCAGGAAGATCGTCGCTCCCGCCGCCACGGCCGGCCAGTCCTTGCCGCCCACGCCGATGATCGTGGGGATGAAGGGCGGCGCGGTCTGCGCCGTGCCCGAAGTCAGCAGCACCGCAAAGGCATATTCGTTCCAGGCGAAGATCAGGCAGAAGATCGCGGTCGACGCGATGCCTGTCGCCGCCTGCGGCAGCACCACCTTGGTGAAAGCCTGGAAGCGCGTGTAGCCGTCGATCAGCGCCGCCTCTTCGTACTCGACCGGGATCTCGTCGATGAAGCCCTTGAGCAGCCAGACCGACAGCGAAAGGTTTACCGCCGTGTAGAGCAGGATCATGCCCAGATGCGTATCGTTCAGGCCGAGCTGGCGGAACATCAGGAAGATCGGGATGGCCACCGCGATCGGCGGCATCATCCGGGTGGAGAGGATGAAGAACAGCAGGTCGTCCTTCAGCGGCACCCGGAACCGGGAGAACGCATAGGCGGCGGCGGTGCCAAGCACCATGCACAGGAACGTCGAGCCGAAACCGATGATGACCGAGTTCAGGAAGCGCTCGCCGTAGCGCGACGGTCCGGCGATGACCATGCCCTGATCGCGCACGATCTCTTCGTACCAGCTCGACGCGGGTGGCAGAGCGGCAAAGTCGCTCTCCGTCACACGGGTACGGGTGGTGAAGAGGTTGACGTAGCCCTCGAGCGCTTGGCTCGAACATCACCTTGGGCGGGTAGGCGATGGCATCGGCGGGCGATCTTGAAGCCGGTGGCGATGATCCAGACCAGCGGCAGGATGGTGATGATCGCATAGCCGACCACCAGCATGCCGGCCAACCACTTGTGGCGGGGCTTGGGCTGGTGACGGAGAAGCTCATCGCTCTTTCACCTTGTTCAGCGCTTTCACGTAGATCGAGGCGAGGCCGAACACGGTGACAAAGAGGATCACGGCATAGGCCGACGAATAGCCGGTGCGCCATCGCTCGAACGCCTCGCGCTTGAGGTCGATCGAGGTGAGCGTGGTGGTATTGCCGGGGCCGCCGCCGGTGAGCTGTACCACAAGGTCGAACATCTTGAAGTTCTCGATGCCGCGGAACAGGACCGCCAGCATCAGGAAGGGCAGCGCCATCGGAATGGTCAGCGTCCAGAACTGCCGCCACTTGCTGGCCCGGTCGCACTCGGCAGCCTCATAGATACTGTCGGGAATCGAGCGCAGGCCGGCGAGGCAGATGAGCATCACGAAGGGCGTCCACATCCACGTGTCGGCAATGATGATGGCCCACGGCGCAAGATTCACGTCGCCGATCATCGAGAACGACGCAGGGTCGGCCCCGGTGAAGAAGGCTATGACGTAGTTGAAAAGGCCGATCTGCGGCTGGTAGAGAAACGTCCAGAAATTGCCCACCACGGCCGGGCTCAACATCATCGGCAGCACGATGATAGTCGTCCACAGATCGTTGCCACGAAATTTCATGTTGATCAGGTAGGCCAGAGCAAAGCCGATCAGCACCTGCAGCACGATGGTCCAGATCAGGAAATGCGCGGTCGCCTGCATCGTGTTCCAGATGCCGCTATCGCTCAGGATCCGCTGGTAATTCTCGAGCCCTACCCACTCCACATCACGATTTGGACGGTTCACCCGATAGTCGGTGAAGCTCAGCCGGACCGTCCAGATCAGTGGAAAGATATTGACGGCCAGCAGCAGAAAGATCGACGGGGCGACGAAGATCCAGGCGATGGCGCGGTCCGACAGGCCGCGGATGCGTCTGGCTACCGGCGCGGGCGTGGCTCGCGCGATCTTGTCCATCGAAGCGTCGGTCATTGGAGTGTCCTTCACGATGACAACGGCGGTGCTGTTCGCACCGGAATCATCATCCGTATTGGCAGGTCCCGAAAAGGCCGCAATGCGTAGCGCTGCGCCATCGAAGAAAACGGACCGGGCACACCGCGCCCGGTCCGCGGAAGTTCGTCAAAGCTTCCCTTCGTCTTCGAAGATCACGGTCCATTCCTCGACCAGCCCGTCGAGGGCCTCTTGTGCGGTGCCGTTTCCGGCGATCACGTAGTCATGGACCTTCTCCTGCATCGCGAGAAGGAGGTCGGCATAGGCAGGCTCGGCCCAGAAGTCTTTCACGATGGCCATGCTGTCGAGGAAGGTCTGAGCGTAAGGCTGGCTCGAGGCGAAGCCCGGATCCTCGACCACCGCCTTCAACGCCGAGTAGCCGCCCAGTTCCCACCAGCGTGCCTGGATCTCGGGCTGGGCAAACCACTTGATGTACTCAAGCGCGGCATCCTGCTTGGAAGAGTACGCCACTACCGAAATTCCCTGACCGCCGAGTTGGGCAAACTGGCCTGCGGGACCGGCTGGATTGGGGAAATAGCCGGACTTGCCACCGCCCACGTTCGGGTCGGCCTCGACGCCGGGCCAGATGAAGGCGAAGTTCATCTGCAGCGCGACCTGCCCTGATTTATAGGCGTCGATATTCTCGCCCATGTACCAGTTGGACGACCCCGGAGGCGTGCCCACGTCGTAGAGCGCCTTGTAGAACTCCAGCCCCTCGACGGCTCCTGCAGAGTTGACGAACCCTTCCATGTCATAGGGCTTTTCAGGGTTCTCGTAGAGGAAGCCGTAGTTGTAGAGCGCGTTCGTCACACCCATGGTGATGCCTTCCGAGCCCCGCTCGGTATAGATCGCAGCGCCATAGACGGTGTTGCCGTCGATGTCGCGCCCCTCGAAGAACTCGGCGATGTCCTTCAGTTCGGCCAATGTTGCAGGCACACCCAGATCTCGACCGTACTTCTCGTTGAATTCCGCCTGCAACTCGGGCCGTTCGAACCAATCCTTGCGGTAGGTCCAGCCCACCACATCGCCGAAGGCCGGCAGCGCCCAGTAGTTCGGCGTGCCTTTGGGCCACTCGGAATAACCCGTGACCGTAGCGGGAATGAAGTCGTCCATCGTGATGCCTTCGGCATCGAAGAAGTCATTGAGCTTCACGTAGTGGCCGCTCTCGGCGCCGCCGCCGATCCACTGGCTGTCACCGATCATCAGATCGCAAAGCTGCCCGCCCGAGTTCAGTTCGTTCAGCATCCGATCCGCGAAGTTGGGCCACGGCACGAACTCGAAGCTCATCTTGTGACCGGACTTCTCTTCGAAGTCCTTGCTGAGCTCGACCAGTGCGTTCGCCGGATCCCATGCGGCCCAGCACAGCGTCAGATCTTCGGCCTGAGCTGACGTGGCCCCGGCAGCGAGCAATGCGCCGGTTGCGACAGTGGCCATGAATTGGTTTTTCATCAATTCATCCTCCCTGGACATCGCCACCGTCGCCGTGACTTCGCGACTCAACGATGGAATATTCATAAATGACGCACGTGCCTCAACGCAACAAATCTCTGATGCACGTGCCTCAAATGCCTGTATAATGCCTATGACGGGCCGACCTCACACTGGAAGGGTGCGACTTGAGGAGCCATAAGGATTTGATTAATGAATGAAAAATTTGACGCTGCTGATCTTTTGGGCATTGTGCGGCCGACAACGAAAGACCTGGCGCGTGTCGCTGGTGTAAGCCGCGCGACAGTCGATCGCGTTCTCAACGGCCGTGACGGCGTGAAACCCGCCACAGTCAAGAAGGTCAATGCTGCGATCACGGAACTGGGCTTCGTTCGAAACCTCTCGGCGGCAAATCTCGCAAAGGGCAAAAGCTACCGGTTTCTGTTTGTTCTGCCCATGTCAGGCGACCAGTTTCTAGACGAGATCCACCGTCACATCGCCGAAGCCAGCACCCTCTACACTTCCGAGATGATCCGCGCGAATGTGCACCAGATCGAAGAGCACGACCCGCACCGGATCGCTGCATATCTGTCGACCCTGTCTTCGCAGGACGTCGACGGCGTGGCGATCATGGCACCCGAAACGCCGCAAGTGCGCGACGCGATCACGAGGCTGCGTGAGCGCGGCGTCTGCGCCTTGCCATTCATTTCCAATCAGGCCCTGTCCGGCGACGACTGGGTTGGGATCGACAACCGCGCTGCCGGTCGCACGGCCGGCACTTTACTGGGACGATTCATCAAAGCCGAGCGAGGCAAGATCCTCGTCGTGGCTGAAAGCATGCAATCACGCGACAGCCTTGAACGGCGCCTTGGATTTGACGAGGTAATGAACAACAGGTTTCACAATCTGACGCCGCTACCCTCCATCGAGACCTACGGTTCCGCAGAGCGCGCACAACGCGTCGTGAGAGCCGCGATCGACCGAAACCCCGAGATCGTCGGCGTCTACATCCTGGCCTCGGAAGCTCGTATACCGGGCGAGGTTCTGGAGGCGGCGCACTTCGTCGAGCCTGTCGTTGCCATAGCTCACGAACGAACCCCTTTCACGTCGGCAGCCCTCACAACCGGACTGCTCGATGCGGTCATCACGCAGGATCCGGGCCATCTTGTCCGAAGCGCAGTTCGCCGGCTACGCGCCATGACCGACAACCTCACCACACTGAATTCCCAGGAAAGGATACGTATCGAGGTGTTGCTCCATACGAACCTTTAACGCCTCTAAAGCATCCACCGGAGGCATCCTTTTTTCGCCGGCCAGCGGCAAGCAGCGCCAAACGCAGCGCCGCAGTGAGACCGTCGGACTGTGGGCGTGGCCCCTGAATGCGCTAATGTGAACCACGGTCCGTTGTGCGGCCGGGCCGGCGCTAGGAAGCTGACATGCGGTTCTGGACCACGATCGTTCTCATCCTCCTGCTGTCCGCCGTTGGGCTGACCTACGAGATCGCCGCCGGCCGGGTGCTGGCGCCGTTCTTCGGGACATCGCTGCTGACATGGACATCTGTCATCGCGACCGTGCTTGCGGGCTTCTCCCTCGGGAACGCGCTGGGCGGCCTCATTGCAGAGCGCGAGCGTCGCGCGGCGTTCAGCGCCGTGCGCGCGGCGCTCGTGGGAACCGCGGCGCTGGCTGCGCTGTCGCCGACTGTCCTCGCCATCCTCTACACTTTCGGCGCCAGGGGAACGGGGGGCATGTTGCTGAGCGTCTTCGTCGCGTTCTTTCCCGCCTCGGTCCTGGTCAGCATTCCATCTCCGTTCCTCGCCAGGCTCGCGCTCGAGGCCCGGCCGGGCAGGGAAGGCTCGTCGCTGGGCCTCGTCCTTGCCTCGGGTTCGTTGGGAGCGATCCTCGGGGCGATCTTCGCTGGGTTCGTCGCCCTGCCGCTCATCGGCTCGCAGGCAACCTTCGTCGGGTGCGGCGCCCTTGCCCTGATCTGCGTGTTGCTGGTGCGGGATGGCACGGCGCGTGACGGTGGCGACAAGGGAGTGGGGACGGAGATGACGTTTGCCGCCGGTGCGGTCGTGCTGTTCGCGGGCGTGGCTGGCGGACAGGCGTGCCGCTACGAATCAGGCCTCTCGTGCATAGACGTCGTAGAGGATGACGGCGCGGTCTACCTCTATTCCGATCGCATCCAGCAAGCCGCCGAGCGGACGGGCGGCGATGCCGGCCCAGCCGGAGATGCCGACAGGCTGGTGCTCAATTACACGCAGTGGCTTTGGGCGAGGATGGACCGCGACCTGGGCCCGTCACCGTCCGTGCTCTTCGTCGGAGGCGGCGGCTATACGCTGCCCAGCCAGTTGCTTGCCTCGCGACCGGACGCACAGGCGGTGGCGGTCGAGATCGACCCGCTTGTGACGCAGGTCGTGCGCCGACATATGCCATGGGCCGGAGCCACGATCGGACGGTTGGGGGACAATGCAGGTATTGTCGACGCCACCGAAGGAAAACGGCTTGGCATCGTCCACGCCGACGGAAGGGTCTACCTGAACGAAACCGAGAGCCGCTTCGATGCTGCCGTCGTGGATGCCTTTTCCTCGGGGTCCGTGCCCGCTCATCTCGCCACGCGCGAGGCCTACAAGCGTCTCAAGGAAATCGTCGACGGCCCGGTCTACGTCAACCTGATCGACGCTCCGGACGGGCAACTTGTGCGCGGGGTCCATGCGATTCTCAGCGAAATCTATCCGCACGTCGAGGCGGTTCAAAGCCGGGTCAGCTCTCGAAACCTGGCCAATGTCGTGCTGACGGCCTCCAGTGCGCCGCTAGCATCTGTCGACAGTCTACCGGAGGACTATGAGGCCATCCGGATTTCGCCCGGCCGCGCCTTTACCGACGACCGTGGCTGGATCGGGCATCGCTAAAAGTTCGGATCACCGCCGGCTCGACCCAAGCTTTTTTATGGCGGTCGATCACCCCCTTCGGAAGACGCGCTTCTCCTAAATGTGGATCGCGGGGACAAAGATGAGCGTGCTGGTCATGTTCGAGCAGGACGGGATGGAGGAAGGCGGCCGATCTTCAACATCAGTTATGTCGTTGACGGTGGCACGCGCCGGTGGGCCGTGATCCATGTCGAGCCGGTGATCGACGTCGATCACACGGTTTCGCAGCGCGTCACCGCAGCGATCTTGCCCGATGCACTAAGCCCAAAACCGACAGCGGATCGGGCCTGCCAGCGCTTCACTAGCACCGAACGATCCCGCCCAACGCGCCGGGAGTGTGAGGAAAGCCGTCAGCCTTGACCGAATTACTCGTAGCACGCGATGCTCATGGCGGTGGAGCTTCGCGAAACGAAGACGGTAGTCCTCTCGAAGAACCCAAGCGTCTATAAGCCATGATAAATTACTTGGCTGTATTTATGGGCGGAGGAGACGGGACTGAGATCCAACGTTCTCCACCTTAACTCCTTGATTTAAAACGAACGGGAGACGTCGCTTCGCGCGTTTGACCACGCTGCTCGCTTGGCAGCGAACAGTATTGTGTGCGCCACGCCAATCGCATATCGACGATAGGCGAAGCAAACGGAAGCACATGCGCAACACCGACATCGACATCGCCGACCTGGCCAGGGCGCTTGCGCATCCGGCGCGGCTGCGCATTCTGCGGCTGCTGCTTGCGACTCCCGGCTGCATAGGCGGTGATATCGTCGGCGCCGTCGGGTTGGCGCAGTCCACCGTATCCGAGCATCTGCGCATCCTGAAGGCCGCCGGCGTCATTACAGGCGAGATCTCGGGACCCCGTACCTGCTATGCGCTGAACCCGACAGCGCTGGAACCGCTGGCCGAGTTCATCGACGCACTGACCCCGCCCTCCGGCATGGCCTGCTTTAAGCCTGGCGAAAAGGAAGCTTGATGAGCCTCTTCGAACGATGGCTGACCCTCTGGGTCGCCCTGTGCATCCTGGCCGGACTCCTGCTGGGCAACCTGGCGCCGGGCCTGTTCGGCGCGCTGGCCGCGCTGGAAGTCGCCTCGGTTAATCTCATCGTCGCCATCCTGATCTGGGCGATGGTCTATCCGATGATGATCGCGGTGGACCTTGGTTCGCTTAAGGCAGTGGGCCAGCGTCCGAAGGGTCTTGTCATCACGCTGGCGATCAACTGGCTGATAAAGCCCTTCACCATGGCGGCGCTAGCTGTCCTGTTCTTCGAGCATATCTTTGCCGGCCTCATCGACCCCGACCGCGCGCCTGAATACATCGCGGGTCTCATCCTGCTCGGCGCAGCACCCTGCACCGCGATGGTCTTCGTCTGGTCGCAGCTGACCAAAGGCGATCCGAACTACACGCTTGTGCAGGTCTCGGTGAACGACCTGATCATGGTGGTGGCCTTCGCGCCGATCGTGGCTTTCCTTTTGGGGGTTACCGACATCAGCGTGCCATGGGAGACGCTGATCCTGTCGGTTGTGCTCTACATCGTCATTCCGCTGATTGCAGGAATGCTGACGCGGAGGGCGCTGATCGCGAAAGGCGGCGAGATCGCGGTGACCGACTTCACATCGCGGATCAAGCCCGCCTCTGTCACAGGCCTGCTCCTGACCGTGGTGCTGCTCTTCGGCTTCCAAGGGCCGGTGATCCTGGCGCGGCCTCTCCTGATCGCTCTGATTGCGGTTCCGATCATCATCCAGTCCTACGGCATCTTCGCGCTTGGCTATGGGTGGGCCTACCTGTGGAGCGTGCCGCACAGGGTCGCCGCACCCTGCGCGCTGATCGGGACGTCCAATTTCTTCGAACTGGCGGTCGCCGTGGCAATCGGGCTCTTCGGGCTCAACTCGGGCGCGGCGCTGGCCACGGTGGTCGGCGTGCTGGTCGAGGTGCCGGTGATGCTGAGCCTCGTGGCCATCGCGAACCGAACGCGCGCGAGGTTCCCAGCATGACCACTTTCCCGGTCGTCATTCACCACAATCCTCTCTGTGGTACCTCCCGCAACGTACTCGAGATCATCCGGGCGGCTGGGTACGAGCCGACCGTTATCGACTACATGAAGGAGGGCTGGACGCGCCCGCAGCTTCTGGCGCTCTTCGCGGCCGCCGGGATCACCACGCGTGAGGCGCTGCGAGTTGCCCGCTCACCGGCCGAGGGGTGCTGTCAGACAAATGCGAACCAGTCTCCGCTGGGACAGTGTCACTGCCCCTTATGCCACGCAAAGGCCGCGCCACTCGGCGAGAGCGGCGGTGCGGTTCAGTTTGAAGAGGTTTCGACTGGAGAGGCTGCGTTCCTGGTTGAAATGATTCAAGACGGAAGCATGAACGGCGGCGAACTTCTGAAGACTTCGCATACGCCGGAACCGAAGCATCGCCCGCTCTCGTCGTCGAAAAGGCAGGTGCGAGTTCTCCGCCCTGTTGTTGACCCAGCGCCCGGTCTCCTGCCGAGCATCAGCGCCAAACTCCTTCAGTGCCGCGCCGTAGGATCTCAGCTTATCGGTGACGATGGTCTCAGGTCGTCCATGCTTGCGCATTGTTTTCCTGAGGAATCTCAACGCCGCCTTCTTGTCACGCCTCTTCGTAACCAAGCTCTCCAGAACCTCGCCCTCGTGATCAACCGCCCGCCAAAGATAGTGGATCTCGCCGTTGATCTTTACGAACATCTCGTCCAGGTGCCACCGCCATCGGCTGGAGCGCATGCCCTCAATGCGTCGCTTCCGGATTTCTGAGGCGAACATCGGCCCGAACCTGTGCCACCAATATCGGATCGTCTCGTGGCTTACTTCGATGCCCCGCTCATGCAGCAGGTCCTCTACGTTCCGAAGCGACAGCGGGAACCGGACGTACAGCATCACCGCCAGGCGGATAATCTCGGGCGACGTCTTGAAGTACTTGAATGGGGATCGTTTGGGCGTCGCAGAAGGGTAAGGCGGTCGTCGTTCCGTCTCAAGCCGAGTTGCTCTGACAAGACCCACCCTCCTTCGCGACCTGCGGAAACGGCCGGGTTCGAAGTTCGGAAAACGTCCTCGAAGAGTTGGAAACCGTGCGCGCTGGATCAGGATATGGGCGGAAAAGCGGCCGCGAGTTCCGGGGGTTGCGAAACTTCCCTTAGATTGAGACCCGGTGAGGGGGGTGGGTGGCGGAGAGACAGGGATTCGAACCCTGGAGACGGTTTCCCGCCTACACACTTTCCAGGCGTGCGCCTTCGACCACTCGGCCACCTCTCCGGCAGGCTGGCGTTTAGCAGCAATGTCCGACCGGGATCAAGCGCGACTCTGATGCGGCCGTCACTTCAATCCGAGGACGTCCAGCATGTCGTATTCACCCGGCGCGCGACCCTGCCCCCAAAGCGCCGCCTTCAATGCCCCTCGCGCGAAAAGGCTGCGGTCGGTGGCGACGTGGCGCAGGACGATCCTCTCGCCGGGTGCGGCAAAAATCACGTCGTGCTCGCCTACGATGTCGCCGCCGCGGATTGCCGAGAACCCGATATGTCCCGCCTCGCGCGGCCCGGTGATCCCGTCTCGTCCGCGATCCTCGACCGCGCGCAGCGACACGCCGCGTCCAGCCGCCGCGGCCTCGCCCAGCATCAAGGCGGTGCCGGAGGGCGCATCGACCTTGTGACGGTGGTGCGCCTCGACGATCTCTATGTCGTAGTCGGCGTCCAGAGCCGCCGCGACACGACGCGTGAGTTGCATCAAAAGATTGACACCAAGGCTCATGTTCCCGGCGCGGACAATGGTTGCGTGACGCGCCGCCGCCTTCAGCTTCGCCAAATCGGCATCGCTCAAGACCCGTGGTGCCGATCACATGCACCGTGCGCGCCTGCGCCGCGATGGCGGCATGGGCGACGGTGGCCTCGGGCGTCGTGAAGTCGATCACCGCCTGAGCCTCGGCGAAGGCCTCCAGCGGATCGTCCGACACCACGATACCCTCTGGCGCCCCCGGCAGCACCTCGGACAGCGCCCGACCGATCCAGGGGTTCCCTGGCTTCTCGACTGCGCCCGACAGCCGCAGCACGTCCGACCGCTGCAAAGCGCCGATCAGGATCCGCCCCATGCGCCCCGAAGCGCCAGTCACAACCACGTTCGGCAAGTCGTCCATTGCATCCTCCGTATCCGCGCCTTCCTTACGTCAGCGGCCCCGATCCGCAAACCCGCAACTTCTTCCGTCGGCAAATACGCCGGGGGTGAGGCCGAGGCCGCGCGGGCCAAGCCCGGATTGCATCGCGACTTGTCCCGAGGAGCTTCAAGGCCTAGATGCGAGGACATGGCACGCTCCCGCTTCACCGACGCCTCCGGGCCCTCGCAACGCCAGCTTCGCGTGGCCGAGTTGATCCGTCGCCGACTGTCCGAGATCCTGGCCCAGGGCGATATCCACGATCCCGACCTCAATCGACTTTCGATCACCGTGGGTGAGGTGACCTGCTCGACCGACCTCAAGTCCGCGACGGCCTATGTCCTGCCGCTCGGCGGCGGCCAGCGCGACGAGGCGCTCGATGCGCTGCGCCGCAACCGGTCCGAGATCCGCCGCGTCGTGGGCCGCAGTCTCCAGCTCAAGCACACGCCCGAAATCCGCTTCGAGATCGACGAGACCTTCGACCGTCTCGACGACACCCGCGCCATGTTCGCCGACGAGAATGTCCGCCGCGACCTGGATCGCGAGTAGCGCGATCCTTCTGGCGTCGATCTTCTCCGGGACCGCGCAGGCGGCCGGATGCCAGGACATGGTCTTCGAGGACACGCCCTTCACCCTGTGCGAGGCCGACCCCGCCACTGACGACATTCGGCTTTTCCTCGACGGATCGGATGGCAGACCGCTTGGCACGTTCGACAATGTCGAATCCAATCTTGCAAACGAGGGTCGGCGCCTCTCCTTCGCGGTGAACGCCGGCATGTACCATCCCGACCGGCGCCCCGTCGGGCTCTACATTGAGGATGGGACCGAACGCGCGCGTATCGTCACCCGGAAGGGCCCGGGAAACTTTGGCCTCCTGCCGAACGGCGTCCTCTGCATAGGCGACGGCATGGCGCAAGTCGTCGAATCCCGTGCCTTCGAGGCCGAACCATCTTCCTGCCGCTTCGCCACCCAATCCGGCCCGATGCTCGTGATCGACGGCGCGTTGCACCCGCGCTTCCTGCCCGACTCGCGGTCCCGCTACATCCGCAACGGCGTCGGCGTGACGCCGGACGGTCGGATGATCGTCGCGATCTCGAACCGACCTGTGACCTTCCACCAGTTCGCACGCCTGTTCCGCGATGTCCTGGGCACGCCGAACGCACTCTTCCTCGACGGAAACATCTCGCGCCTCTACGCGCCCGAGCTTCGCCGCCACGACTTCGGCTTCCCCATGGGTCCGATCCTGGGCGTCACCGTTCCCGCCGATTGACATTTGCGTCCGCAAGGCGCTAGCACGCCGCCTCTCGGAAGGGGACGAGCATGGCACGGCGCAAAAAGGGACGCGACATCTCGGGATGGCTGGTGGTGGACAAGCCCGCAGGACCGACCTCGACCGCCGTGGTGAACAAGGTCAGGTGGGCTTTCGACGCGAAGAAGGCCGGTCATGCAGGGACGCTGGACCCCGACGCAACCGGCCTCCTTGCCATCGCATTGGGCGAAGCAACGAAAACGGTGCCCTTCGTCACCGACGCGCTCAAGGCCTACGACTTCACAATCCGCTTCGGCCAGGCCACCAACACCGACGACGCCGAGGGCGAGGTGACGGCGACCTCCGACACCCGCCCCACGGACGATGAAATCCGCACAGCCCTGCCCACGTTCATCGGCGACATCCTCCAGACTCCGCCAGCCTTTTCCGCCGTGAAGATCGAGGGCGAGCGCGCCTATACGCTCGCCCGCGCCGGCGAGACGGTCGAGATCGAGGCGCGCCCGCTCTACGTCGAGAGCCTCGAGCTCCTGGCCCGCCCCGATCCCGACCACGCCCAATTGCGCATGGTCTGCGGCAAGGGCGGATACGTCCGCGCCATCGCCCGCGACCTTGGAGAGGCGCTCGGCTGCCTCGGCCACGTCGTCACGCTCCGCCGCACCTGGGCCGGGCCTTTCGATCTCGAGGACGCCGTGACGCTGGACGAGGTCGAGCGCCTCGCCCGCACGCCCGAGCTCGACGCGCTTCTCCTGCCGCTCGAGACCGGACTTGCCGATCTGCCCGAATTGCCCGCAACCGCCGAAGGCGCCGCGCGGCTCAGGAACGGCAACCCCGGCATGGTGATCGCCTCCGACGCCGAATACGGCGAGATGGCCTGGGCCTCCTACCAGGGCCAGGCTGTCGCCGTCGGCACCTACCGCGCGGGCGAGCTGCATCCGACCCGCGTCTTCGCCCCGTGACCCTCGTCACCCGCCGCCATACCGGCGACGGGCGCGACAGCGAGGCGATCTACTCGCCCTGTCTCCGCTATCGCTACGCCCTGACCCGGACCTGGGACGCGACCGGTCGGCGCCTTCTCTACGTCATGTTGAACCCCTCGACCGCCACCGAGGCCGCGAACGACCCCACAATCGAGCGGTGCGAACGCCGTGCCCGCGCACTCGGCTACGGCGCCTTCCGCGTCGCGAACCTGTTTGCTCTGCGCGAGACCGACCCAGCCCTATTGCGCCGCGCCGCGCGACCTGTCGGTCCGGCGAACGACGCACAGATCGCCGAGGCTGCGAACTGGAGCGACGCCGTCCTCTGCGCCTGGGGCATCCACGGCGCGCATCGGTCTCGGGGGCAAGCCGTCGCCGCGATCCTCAACGCCAGTGGCAAGCCCCTCCTGACGCTCGGACTTGTCGAAGGACGGCCACCCGAGGCACCCGCTCTATGTCTCCTACGGCGTCGGCCCTGTCTCCTGGACCTGAAGGGCCGGCACGCATGCAGAATGACCCACAGCCCACGGCACCGGCGGCGCAAAGACCCCGCCGCCAACCGTCAGGGGATCGCTGCCCTGCATCTTCACTGGTCCGAAAATATCCCGGGGGAGGCCCGGCCTTGCGCCGGGACGGGGGCAGCGCCCCTTGACTGACCATCCGGATCGGCGGGCGGCGGCCGCGCACCGCGACCGCCGCCAGGCACCCCGTGCACGCACGGGTCCGCCGCCCCTTCCAAGGTCACCTGGACTCCCTTCTGGAGCGGCCGCACCCCTGCGGCTCATGAAAGGCACTTTCGCAGCTTCCTGTGAAAAGGTCGTTACCGCGACACCTCGTCCGTGACTGCAACGCTCCGAGAATCCGCTTTCCAACCTCATCCGCTTCGCCTATACGCCCGATCTCACCTCCACGGGCCTTGCTGGACGACATCCCGGCTTGCGCCATCGCTCTCGAAAGGAGACCCCGATGTCGATAACTGCCGAAGAAAAGCAGAAGCTGATCAAGGATTACGGCGCCAAGGACGGCGACACCGGTTCGCCCGAGGTGCAGGTCGCGATCCTGTCGTCGCGCATCGCCACGCTGACCGAGCACTTCAAGACCCACGCGAAGGACAACCACTCGCGCCGCGGTCTTCTCAAGCTCGTCGCGCTGCGCCGCAAGCTCCTCGACTACGTCAAGGCGAAGGACGAAAAGCGCTATCAGGACCTGATCGAGCGTCTCGGCCTCCGTCGCTGAGGCGACCCGCCAGCACCGAACACCGGAAGGGCTGCCTTGGGCGGCCCTTTTTCGTATTCTCTCCGCCACGCGCGCCATCCCTCTCCCGGTTCTGAGACGGAGAGCACGGATATCGTCTCGACGGCCTGATTGACCATCGCCGCAGCGCCCTGGCCGTCGAAGTCGAACGCCCGAACGAAAAGCCCTATTCGCCCGGCGTCTCCATCGGCCAGACCTCGACGACGCCGTGAGCCACCGCGCAAGGCGAGCCGGAGATCTTCGCGACAGCGTCCTCGAGGGTTGCCGCCTCGATCAGGGCGAAGCCCGCGACGGGAAGATCGCTCCGCAGATAGGGGCCGGGCGTCGTCTCGACCCCGCCTCCCTTGGGATTGCGGACCTGCAACGGGCGACCGGCCATCCCGATGAGGGCACCTTGCGCGACAAGCTCCGCATCTCGTGCATGGGCTTTGCTTCTGACGCCTTCAGGCGTCCGTTCGTATCCGGCACGGTCGCCATAACCGATGGTCAGAAAGTACGGCATCTCCGCTTCCCCTGCTGTGGATGTCGGACAATCTGGCACGCCCCGCCGCCCTGTCCACGCAATAGCTCTGGCGCCACCCCGCCCGACCGCGCTACCCGGAGACATGACCGAGGCTTCGACCGAACTCTTCCTCGTGACCCATCCCGGTCTCGAGAACTTCCTCGCGGACGAAGCGAGCGAGAAGGGCTTCGTCGTCACCGGCACCATTCCCGGCGGCGTCATGCTGTCGGGCGGCTGGCCCGAGGCCTGGCGCGCGAACCTGTGCCTGCGTGGCGCGACGCGCGTGCTCGTCCGCCTGACCTCGTTCCGAGCCATGCACCTCGCACAGCTCGACAAGCGCGCACGCAAACTCCCCTGGAACGACTGGCTGCGACCCGACCTGCCGTTCCGCGTCGAGGCGACATGCCGCAAGTCCCGCATCTACCATGCAGGCGCCGCCGCGCAGCGGATCGAGCGCGCGGTGAGCGAAACTCTCGGAGCACCGCTGTCGAAGGACGCCACCATCGTCCTGAAGCTGCGGATCGAGGACGACCTCGCCACGATTAGCGTCGATACCTCGGGCGCGTCGCTTCACAAACGCGGTCTGAAGCAGGCCGTCGCAAAAGCGCCGATGCGCGAGACGATGGCCTCCCTCCTCCTGCGCGCTGCTGGCTTTGACGGTCGCGAGACGGTCCTCGATCCCATGTGCGGTTCGGGGACCTTCCCGATCGAGGCGGCCGAGATCGCGTCCGACCTTGCGCCCGGCCGCGCCCGCGCGTTCGCGTTCGAGACGCTGGCCTCCTTCGACCAGGCAACCTGGGAGAAGCTTCGAAAGGCACACGTCAGGGACGCCCCCGCTGGTCCGCCCTGCTTCTTCGGCTCGGACCGCGACCAGGGAGCGGTGCGGATGGCGGGCGAGAACGCGGAAAGGGCGGGCGTTTCGGAAATCGTCCGTTTCCAACGCATGGACGTCTCGGACGCGGCCCCGCCCGAGGGAGCCCCCGGCCTTGTCATCGCGAACCCGCCCTACGGCGGTCGGATCGGTGCCAAGGGTCCGCTTCATGCGCTTCACGCAAGCTTCGGAAAAGCCATGAAGGAAAGGTTCCAGGGCTGGCGCATCGCCCTCGTCACGTCCGAGCCCGGTCTCGTGAAAACAACGGGGCTTCCCTTCGCCGAACCCGGACCTTTCATCGACCACGGGGGAATCCGCGTCCGCCTGTACCAGACCCGCCCCCTCTGACCCTCGGCAATCCCTTCACGAAGCCGCCGCAATTTCGCCCCAATCCGGGGTCGAGATCGGCAGCGCATCCAGAACGGGGACACAGCCATGATGTTCGCACGCAAACCGCCCAGGGAACTGTGCGTCCGCCGGCTCAAGCGGCGCATGATCGGCATCGGCGACGATGCAGCGAGGCTGATCGGCACGCTGAAGGAAAACCGCCCGCTATCCTACGGTCCCGACCGTCGTCCGCTGGACCTGATCCGCAATGCCGACTGCGAAGAGTTGTTCGTCGAGACCGACGCCCTTGGCCACGACAGTTTCCAGCACTTCCACTACACCGACGACTTCCGATCGATCGACCCGAACGCGCAGGTCGACCTGATGGTGCTCTTCGGCGACGTGGCGCGGGTCAACGCCATCCTCGCCCCCTTCGCGGGGTCCAGCGTCGCGTCTCCCGCCGCGCGTCTCGTCAACGAGATCGCGGACCGCATCATCGCGACGGCCTGTTTCTTCGACGCCTTCTTCTCGCGCTTCGACGTGTCGACCGACATTCTCCTCGGCCGTACGTCGGGCCGCGCCCTCGCCGAGCGGATGGCCGCACTGGGCGCCGAGGACCGCACCCGCTACGACCGCGCGCAGTCCCGGCTTTCGGACCCCGCAAAGGACGCCACCCGCCTTGCCCCCCGCCGCATCCCGCCCTTCGTGATCTCGGCCGGGTTGCGCTATGGCCGGGGACAGACCTTCGTCAACGGAGTGTACTTCCCGACCGAGGCGGCGCAGGTGATCCTCGGCCAGTCGGCAGCGCTTGCGGCGGCCTCGCAACTCGAGGCCGCGCCACGGATGCACTGACGGCGGCCACAGCTATCGCGCACTTGACCCGCGTTTGACCTGCATCATGTCTCGTGAGGCATCGGCCAGCCACCATCGCCGAACAGCTTTCTCAGGACAGGTCCCATGACGCTCAGCCGCCAGACACCCGACACCGACACACCCGACCTCCGGGTTCCCCTCGACACCGTCTGCTATGTGATCGAGAAGGCGCGCGAGTTCGATGTGAAGACGGGGTCGTCCGATCCATCCGCCTCGCGGCTCGATGACGACGACATCGACGCTGCGGTGCTCGAGGATCGACCGTCGGACCCCGTCCGGCACGAGCTTCTCTCGGTCATCTCCGATCTCAATCACGGCGCACAAGTCGACCTTGTCACCATCATGTGGCTTGGTCGGGCCGAGGGACCGGACACTTGGGACGAGGCACGCCGGATGGCCGAGGAAGGGCACAACGACCGGACCGCGCAGTACCTCGTGGGGACGCCGCTTCTGGGCGACTACCTCGAGGAAGGGCTTAACGCGATCGGCCTGTCCTGCGCGGACTACGTGGAGAACCGCGTCTAAGAGGGCTTGCACCGAATCCATATATCTGGAATTCTGGATATATGGATAAGACAAAAAGCCTCGCCGCCCTTTCCGCCCTGTCGCAGGACGTCCGGCTCGACGCCTTCCGTCTGCTCGTTCAGGCTGGCGCCCAAGGTCTGCCCGCAGGCGAGATCGGCGAACGGCTCGGCGTCCGCCAGAACACGATGTCCTCCCATCTTTCGATCCTGCATCAGGCCGGCCTCGTGCGGAACCGTCGCGAAGGCCGGGGGATCCGCTATTTCGCCGACATGGAAGGAATGCGCGGCCTCCTCGGCTTCCTGATGGAGGACTGCTGCGGCGGCCGCCCCAGCCTCTGCCAACCCGTCATCCAGGAAGTCGCCTGCTCCTGCTGAGGTGCCAATCATGCCCGAACCCTACAACGTCCTCTTTCTCTGCACCGGGAACTCCGCCCGCTCGATCCTGGGCGAGGCGATCATGAACAGGGAAGGCGCGGGCCGCTTCCGCGGCTTCTCGGCCGGCTCTCGCCCCTCGGGCCAGCCGCATCCCTACGCCATCGACCTGCTGACGCGCCTCGGCCACGACACCGCCTTCGCACGCTCGAAAAGCTGGGACGAGTTCGCCGAACCGGATGCACCGAAGATGGACTTCATCTTCACCGTCTGCGATCAGGCGGCAGCCGAGGAATGCCCCTACTGGCCCGGCCATCCGATGTCGGCGCACTGGGGCCTGCCAGATCCCGCCGCCGCGACGGGGACCGAGGCGGAACGCCGTCTCGCCTTCTCCGAAACATACCGGATGCTGCGCAACCGGATCACCGCCTTCGTCAACCTGCCGACGGCGTCGCTCGACAAGGCCTCGCTGCGCGCCCGCCTGGCCGAGATCGGCCGCGACACCACGCCCGCCCCGACCGAATGACCGACACGCCCCGCCGCCTGGCGGCCGAGGCGCTCGGCACCGGCCTTCTCGTCGCGACTGTCGTCTGGTCGGGCATCATGGCCGACGCACTCTCGACGGATGACGCCGTCTCGCTTCTTGGCAACACGATCCCGACGGGCGCGATCCTCGTCGTCCTCATCACCATCCTCGGCCCCGTTTCGGGCGCGCACTTCAACCCCGCCGTCACCCTCGTCTTCGCAGCCCGCCGCGACTCGCCCCAAGCCTCGCCCTCGCCTACATCGCCGCGCAGATCGCAGGCGGCATCGCGGGCAGCCTCCTCGCGCACGTCATGTTCGAAATGCCAATGCTCCAGATCTCGACCCGAGTGCGGACCGACACCGGCCAGTGGATCGCCGAGGTCGTCGCGACCTTCGGCCTTCTCCTGATGATCCTCGGCGGTCTGCGCCACCGCGCCGACGCGATCCCGTGGCTCGTCGGCCTCTATATCAGCGCCGCCTACTGGTTCACCGCGTCGACCAGCTTCGCCAATCCCGCCGTCGCCATCGCCCGCGGCCTGTCGGACACCTTCGCGGGGATACGCCCCGCCGACGTGCCCGCCTTCGTAGCGGCCGAGATCGCGGGCGCGCTCCTCGCCGCCGCCCTCGCGGGGTGGCTCTTTGCACCGGACCGCGACACGCCCCGGTGACGCGCCGGGCACACGCCCTTTCCAACCCGACCATTCTCCTGTATGGCCCGCCAATCTGAGACGTGACGCTTCGGACCCCGGCGAGCGCGAAGGATAGGGGTCGGCGGCAATGGGGCCGCCATTTCAACGGGACGCCGTGGAACGCCGCGCGATCCCAGACAGGATGTCAAATGTTCAAGGAAATCAAGAAATCGATCCAGTGGGGCGAAGAAACGCTGACACTGGAAACGGGCAAGGTCGCCCGACAGGCCGACGGATCGGTCATCGCCACCTACGGCGAAACCTCCGTCATGGCCAACGTCACCTTCGCCAAGGAAGCCAAGCCCGACCAGGACTTCTTCCCGCTGACGGTGCACTACAACGAGAAATACTACGCCGCCGGCAAGATCCCCGGAGGCTTCTTCAAGCGCGAGGCCCGTCCGACCGAGAAGGAGACGCTGACCTCCCGCCTGATCGACCGTCCGATCCGCCCGCTCTTCGCGCCCGGTTTCCGGAACGAAGTCCTCGTGATCTGCACCGTGCTGTCGCACGATCTGGTCAACGACCCCGACATCGTCGCCATGATCGCGGCGTCGGCCGCCCTGACGATCTCGGGCGTGCCCTTCATGGGCCCCATCGCCTGCTGCCGCATCGGCTTCGAGGACGGTGACTATGTCCTGAACCCGACCGTCGACGACATGCACCAGCTTCGCAACAACCCCGACCAGCGCCTCGACCTTGTCGTCGCGGGCACCAAGGACGCGGTGATGATGGTGGAATCGGAGGCTTACGAGCTGTCCGAGGCCGAGATGCTGGGTGCGGTGAACTTCGCGCATGAGCAGATCCAGCCCGTGATCGACCTCATCATCGACCTCGCGGAAGACGCGGCGAAAGAGCCCTTCGACTTCCAGGCTCCGGACTACTCGGCGCTCTACAACGCCGTGAAGGCCGCTGGCGAAGACAAGATGCGCGCGGCCTACGCCATCACCGACAAGCAAAAGCGCGTTGCTGCCGTGTCCGAGGCCCGTGACGCCATCAAGGCGTCGCTGACGGAAGACCAGCTTGCCGACAAGACGCTCGGTTCGGCCTTCAAGAAGCTCGAATCCGCCGTCCTGCGCGGCGACGTCGTCAAGAACGGCCGCCGCATCGACGGCCGTGCGCTCGATCAGGTTCGCCCGATCGTCTGCGAAACCGGGCTTCTGCCCCGGACCCACGGCTCGGCGCTGTTCACCCGCGGCGAGACGCAGGGCCTCGTGGTCACCACGCTCGGCACCGGCGACGACGAGCAGATGATCGACGCGCTGCACGGCACATATCGCTCGAACTTCCTTCTGCACTACAACTTCCCGCCCTACTCGGTCGGTGAAGTGGGCCGCTTCGGACCTCCGGGCCGGCGCGAGATCGGACACGGCAAGCTCGCCTGGCGCGCGCTCCAGGCCGTCCTGCCGTCCGCGACGGACTTCCCCTACACCATCCGTCTCGTCTCCGAGATCACGGAATCGAACGGCTCCTCGTCGATGGCTTCGGTCTGCGGCGGGTCGCTCTCGATGATGGATGCGGGCGTGCCGATCAAGTCCGCCGTCGCTGGCGTCGCCATGGGCCTCGTGCTCGAGGACGACGGCTCCTACGCGGTGCTGACCGACATCCTCGGCGACGAGGATCACCTCGGCGACATGGACTTCAAGGTCGCGGGTACCGAGAAGGGCATCACCTCGCTCCAGATGGACATCAAGGTCCAGGGCATCACGCCCGCGATCATGGAGAAGGCGCTCGAGCAGGCTCGTGCCGGACGTCTCCACATCCTCGGCGAGATGAACAAGGCCAAGGCCGAGACCGGCGACTTCTCGGTCCACGCACCCCGCATCGAGACGATGACGATCCCGACCGACAAGATCCGTGAAGTGATCGGCTCGGGCGGCAAGGTCATCCGCGAGATCGTCGAGGTCTCGGGCGCCAAGGTCGACATCAACGACGACGGCGTCATCAAGATCGCCAGCGCCAACGGCGATGCCATCCAGAAGGCCTACGACATGATCTACTCGATCGTGGCCGAGCCGGAAGAGGGCAAGGTCTACAAGGGCAAGGTCGTGAAGATCGTCGACTTCGGCGCCTTCGTGAACTTCTTCGGCAAGCGCGACGGCCTCGTCCACGTCAGCCAGATCGAGAACAAGCGCCTGAACCATCCTTCCGACGTCCTGAAGGAAGGCCAGGAGGTCTGGGTCAAGCTTCTCGGCTTCGACGACCGCGGCAAGGTCCGCCTCGCGATGAAGATGGTCGACCAGACCACGGGCGAAGAGCTTTCGAAAGAAATGCAGGAAGAAGCAGCCGACTGAGGCCTTTCTCCTCCGATCACTCAGGGCCTCGGCGGAAACGCCGGGGCCTTTTTGTTTGGGGCGCTGGACCTGGGTCAATGACCGCGATGCGGGACAGGGCGGACTTTCATCTATCGACTGCATCAATCGCATTGAACTCGGCTTCGTCCGTGAGTCCTCCACGAGAACAACACGAAGCGCGTTGAGGAAACGGTTTCGTCTTTCACAGGTGCGGGTGTCGAAAACAGGTTCCTCATCAGCAAGTTGTCGAAGTGGAACGCAAGCAGCGCTTCACATCGGGCCAGTCCAATCCTCCAACTTGGCGAGCTTGCTCTGTCTTAGTGAGGCTCCGCGATGCCAGAACGTTGCTGAAGTTGCAATCCATGAGCTTAGTCCGAGATCTTCCTGCCGACGGCAATGCGACTTCGGCATCGTCGGCTACGTGGCCATGAAGACTCGTTGGCTTCCTGGAATCGTGGTGGAGCGTTCGAGGTGGCGGACGATCACCGCACTTCTAACCTAGATTCCCAGAACTCAGGAGGTCTCTCGACTTGCGGTCGAGAAATCTGCTTGTTAGAGCTCATTCCATTTCCTTAGCATGGTTTCTTCCGATCAAGGCTAAAGGCGATCAGAGCCAGTGAAAAAGTGCTCAAAGCGGACCTTCGCTGCTGCGCAGAAGAGAAACGACCGCACTCCCACAGCCGAGCCCCCTCCTTCACCCTCACTCACCCTCCTTAACAAACCCGACCCCCCGCTTCATCCCATCCCCGAAACGCGCCCCACCCACCGACGCAATACCGACGTGATACCGACGCGATACCGAACGTCCCCGGAGCCCCATTTCCCTTCATTTGCTGGCATTAACGCATGTTCCCCGCACCACCACCCCGGCGTTGCGTCAGAACGGGACCTGCGACCGAAACGTCATCCCGACGCCCCCGTCAGGATGGCGGAACTTCAGGCTCTCCGAATGCAGCATCAGCCGCGGAAAGTCCCTCGCCCAGCCCTCGGCATAGAAGGGATCGCCCAGGATCGGATGGCCGAGCGTCAGCATGTGGACCCGCAGCTGGTGCGACCGCCCCGTCTTCGGGAAAAGCCTGACCCGCGTCTCGGTCTCGCCCACCTTCAGCACCCGCCAGTCGGTCACGGCGGGACGCCCGTTCTCGTGGTCGACGTGCTGCCTCGGACGGTTCGGCCAGTCGACCCCGATCGGCAGGTCCACCGTCCCCGTCTTCTCGGCGATCCGCCCCGCCACACGGGCAACATAGGCCTTTCTCACATACCGTTTCTCGAACTGAAGCCCCAGGTGCCGCTGCGCATGCGGGGTCAGCGCGAAGACCATGACGCCCGAGGTATCCCGGTCCAGACGATGCACCAGAAGCGCCGTCGGAAACACCGCCTGCGCCCGCGTCAGCAGGCAGTCGGCCAGGTGCTCGCCCTTGCCCGGCACCGACAGCAACCCCTGCGGCTTGACCACCACAAGGACCTCGTGGTCGTCGTGCAGCACCTCCAGCGGCACGTCGGGCGGATCGTAGGCGTCGCTCACCGCTGCGGCACGCCGTCCGCGATGTCGTAGTAATCGCCCTTGTCGGCGGTGAAGATATGCTTCTCCAGCCGCAGTCCCGTCGGTCCGTCCACGGCGCCGAGCGCGAAGGACACTTTATCCTCGGCGTCGCCCTTCCAGAACAGGAAGGATCCGCAGTCCGGACAGAACCCCCGCCGCGCCTTATCCGACGCGCGGAACCACCGAACCTCGCCCTCGACAGACAGGTCCGCGTCCGGCACGTGGGCCGACGACCAGACGTGCCCTGACTGCTTGCGGCACTGACCGCAATGGCAGACGGACGTCCCCTGCGGCGTGCCCCGGACGGTGAAGCGGACACCCCCGCAAAGGCAGCTTCCTTGGATCATGCAAGCCTCCCGAAGACCTGTGCCAGAAGGCATTCCATGCCCTCTGCATCCACTTGCGTGAAGGCGTCCGGCTGGTCGCTGTCGATGTCGAAGACCGCGATCAGCGCCCCTGTTCCGTCGCGCACCGGAAGGACAAGTTCCGACCTGGTGGAGGACGCGCAGGCGATGTGACCGGGAAAGGCGTCGACATCGGCCACCAGTTGAACCTCGCCCGTCCGCGCACAAGCGCCGCAGACGCCCTTGTCGAAGGGAATGACGAGGCAGCCATGTCCGCCCTGATAGGGACCGATCTTCAGAAGGCCGGGCGACACCACGCGATAGAAGCCCGTCCAGTCGAAGCGATCGTCGGCGTGATGTACCTCGCAAGCGACGGTCGCCATCAGGGCGATGGCGTCGTCCTCGCCCTCGGCCACCGCCGCCAGGCGGCCGGCCAGTTCCTTGTAGTCCACGCGCAGCCCGCCGGCATCCTTTGGCATGGGGTCCCCGCTTACTGATTGGTAACGCCTGTCCCTTAGTGTGCCTCACGCCGCATGTGAAGGAGTTTGCGATGCAGATGACAGCCACCGAGATCGGCCCGGCCCTTGTCGTGGCGGTCGGCGACCGTCGCATCGACGCCGCCGTCGCCGTGCGGTTCAAGGACAAGATGCTGGAGCTGACGAAGCATCCCGCGGACCGGGTCATCCTCGACCTCGGCAACGTCGACTTCCTCGATTCCAGCGGTCTTGGCGCGGTCGTGGGCTCGATGAAGCAACTCGGGCGTACCCGTCGCCTCGACCTCGCCGCGATGACGCCAACGGTGGAAAAGGTATTTCGCATCACGCGCATGGACCGCGTCTTCCGGATCTTCCCCACCGTCGACGCGGCGTTGGAGGACAAGGCGGATGCCTGACGACGCCCTGGGCCACGGCACGACGGACCTACCGGAACATCCCGCGCCGCCTTCGGGCGTCGTCGCGGACGAGGTCTTCAAGGCCGACTTCCGGTGGGTGCGGCGCGGGGTGCAGACCCTCATCCACACGCTCTCGACGCAGGGTATCCTGCCCGGCGACCTTGGCACTGTCGAAATAGTCGTGGCCGAAGTTCTGAACAACATCGTCGAGCACGCCTATCCGGAAGGGTCACCCGGCGAGATCCGCGTGATCGTCCGCAGGCGATCCAGCAGCCTGATGGTCGAGATACGCGATCGGGGGCGTCCTATGCCGAAGGGACGCGCGCCGCTCGGAAACCACCCGATGGTCGAATTCAATCCGCACGACGCCATGCCGGAAGGCGGCTATGGCTGGTTCCTGATCCGCGAGCTGGTGCGCGATCTGGTCTATGACCGGAAGGACGACGAGAATATCCTGTTTTTCCGCATAGCTCTCGGAAGGTGAATTTGAGGCTTATGTATACATAAACGCCAAATTCCCGCTACCATTGCCTCTGAATTTCCCATTCTGTATACAGGATGCAGAGGGAGATTCGACGCGGCATGACCGGTGGCACGACACGGCAATCCGAGAAGGCCCTCCAGAGCCTTCGAAGCCTCGTCCTTAACGGCGACTTCGCGCCCGGCGAGCGTCTGTCGGAACCCGCGCTGTCCGAACTCCTCGGCATTTCACGCACTCCGCTTCGTGAGGCGAAGGCCAAGCTGATGGAGGAGGGCCTCCTTGAAAGGGTCGCCGGCGGCTTCCGCGTCGCCCGCTTCTCGATGCAGGACATCTCGGACGCCATCGAGACCCGCGGCGCTCTCGAAGGCCTTGCCGCCCGCCTCGCCGCCGAACGCGGCGTGCCGGACGCGGATGCCAGTGCCTGCGAAACCATCCTCGACGCCCTCGACGAGGCGCTTGACGCGACCGGCACCGACTTCGACGCCTATGTGCTGTGGAACTCCCGCTTCCACGACTGGCTGGCGCAGGCTCCGGGCAGCCCCATCGTCGCCCGCGAGGTCGCACGTGCCGCGCGCCTGCCACTGGCCAGTCCAAGCGCCTTCCTGCGCGGACAAGAAGACCGTCCGGAATTCCTGGCGTCCCTCGTCACCGCTCAGGATCAGCACCGCGTCATCCTGGAAGCGATCCGCGCCCGCGAAGGCGCCCGCGCCGAAGCCGCTGCCCGCGAACATGCCCGCCAGGCCCGTCGCAATCTGAAATACGCGATTGAAAGCAAGGTCGACCTCGCCCGCCGCATCCCCGGCCTGGCGCTGGTGACGGCCGACTGAGAATCCGAAAACCCCCGAGGAGGAAGCCCATGCAAAGCCTGTCCACCGTGATGAAAAAGCACAAGAACCCCGTCGAGATGCTGCGCAATAGCCAGATCGGCATGTACGTCTACCCGGTCGTCACGCCCGAGTTCCGCAACTGGCGCGTCGAGCAGGAGGCCTGGCGCAAGACCGCAGTCCTCTTCGACCAATCGCACCACATGGACGAATTGATCGTCGAGGGCCCGGACTCCGAGAAGTTCCTGTCGCATCACGGCGTCAACGCCTTCGGAAACTTCGACCTGAACCGCGCCAAGCATTTCGTCCCCGTCACGCCGGCCGGCCACGTCATCGGCGACCACATCATCTTCCGCGAGCGCGAGGACAAGTTCATCCTGGTCGGTCGCGCGCCGGTGTCCAACTGGCTTCAGTTCTGCGCCGCCTGGGGCAAGTGGAACGTGCGGATCAAGCACGACCCCCGCTCCACCTCGCGGCCCGAGGGCGAGCGCGTGCTGCGCACCCACTATCGCTTCCAGATCCAGGGCCCCGACGCGCCCAAGGTGTTCGAGAAAATGAACGGCGGTCCGGTCCCCGACATCCCGTTCTTCCACATCGACACCGTCAACATCGGCTCGAAGAAGGTACAGGCCCTGCGCCACGGCATGTCTGGCGCCCCCGGCCTCGAGGTCTGGGGCCCTTACGACGACAAGCACTACATCCACTCGACGATCCTTCAGGCCGCCAAGGATGCCGGCGTCGACCTCGTTCAGTGCGGTAGCCGCGCCTATTCGACCAACACGCTGGAATCCGGCTGGATTCCCTCTCCTCTCCCCGGCATCTACACCGGCGACGGAATGCTGGCCGACTACCGCGACTGGCTTGGCGCCGACAGCTACGAAGCCGCGGGCGCCATCGGCGGCAGCTACGTCAGCGAGAACATCGAGGACTACTACGTCAACCCGTTCGAGCTGGGCTACGGCTTCTACATCGGATGGAAGAAGGACGACTTCATCGGCAAGGACGCCCTCGCCGAGATGAAGGACAAGCCGTCGAACCGCAAGAAGGTCACCTTCGAGTGGAACAAGGAAGACGTCCTCAAGGTCATCGCCTCGGCTTTCGAAGAGGGCACGCCCTACAAATGGATCGACTTCCCGCAGCCGAACTACGCCTCGTCGACCGCCGACATGGTGATGAGCGGCGACAAGATGGTCGGCATGAGCATGTTCAACGGCTACTCGTTCAACGAACGCTGCATGCTGTCTCTCGGGGTCGTGAGCCAGGACGTCCAGGAGGGCGACGTGCTGACGCTCCGGTGGGGCGAGTCGGACGAGACCGCCAAGACCTCGGCCGAGAAGCACAGGCAGGCCGAGATCCGCGTGCGCGTATCGCCCACGCCCTACGCCAAGGAAGCACGCGAGAACTACGCCGACAGCTGGCGCAAGCGCTGATCGGCAAAGGGCGCTCCGGGCCTTCCGGTGCGCCCTCACATCGGTCATGCTGCCAGCCAGAGGGGTGGCCATGAAACCAACCGCGACATCATGACCGCTCTCCGCGGCGCCGCCGACGCGCTGACCCGCCTCGCCGCCACCATTGGTGCGCTTGCCCTTCTGGTCGAAGTCGGCGTGATCCTTGTCGACGTCATCGGCCGTGCCTTCGGCCATCCCCTCTTCGGCTCGCAGGACCTCGTCACCATGACGATGGTGATACTCGTCTTCGGTGGCATGACGCTGTGCGACCGCAATGGCGGGCACATCGCCGTCGACTTGCTGGAGCCGCGTTTCCCTCCTGCATTGAACCGCGCCATCGACGTGGTGTCGGCCCTTCTGGGCGCCGTGATCTTCGTCTTCATCGCTTGGGCCGTGTGGGAAAGCGCGAAACTCAGCCAGATGCTGAACCTGTCCACGAACCTTCTTCGGCTGCCGAAAGCATGGTTCCAGTGGGCGTTGATCGCCTTTGCCCTCCTCGCCTCGGTCGGCATGGCCTTGCGGGCGGTGGAACTGGCGCTCCGCCGCTACGATGTCCGGAAAGAGCCGCTGTGAGCGGGGGCGTCATCGGCACACTCGGCATTGTCGCGCTTCTGGTCCTGCTGCTGGCCCGCGTGCCGGTGGCCTTTGCGATGTTCCTCGTCGGCTTCCTGGGCATCTGGGCGCTGAACGGCTGGAACGCCGCAATGGGGCTTCTGGGGTCCGAGACATTCACGCTTGCCTCGAATCCTGAACTCGTGGTCATTCCCCTCTTCATTCTCATGGGCAACGTCGCCAGCGCCTCGGGGATGAGCCGCAAGCTCTACGATGCCGCCTATGCCATGATCGGGCAGGTGCGCGGCGGCCTCGCCTCGGCCACCGTCATCGGCTGCGGAGGCTTCGCGGCGCTCTCGGGCTCGTCGGTCGCCTCGGCGCTGACCATGGGCAAGGTGTCCTTGGGCGAGATGGACCGCTTCGGATACGACGATCGCTTGTCGACCGGCGTCGTCGCGGCGGGCGGTACGCTTGGCATCCTGATCCCGCCTTCGACCGGCTTCGTGATTTACGCGATCCTGACCGAGCAATCCATCGGCCGGCTGTTCCTTGCCGGCGTCCTGCCCGGCCTCCTCCTGCTGGCCGCCTTCGTGCTGACGATCACCCTTCTGTGCTGGCGTCGGCCCGAGCTTGGTCCTCCCGGCCCCTCCACCACCGCAGCCGAGAAGCTGCGCGCGATCCTCGGCGCCGGACCGATCCTCGTCGTCGTCCTCGTCACCATTGGAGGCATCTACGGCGGCTTCTTCTCTCCGGTCGAGGCGGCGGGCGTCGGCGCGGGCATGGTCGTCGCCTACGGGTTCGCCACCCGCAATCTGACGCTTCAGGCCTTCTGGCAGGCGTCGCGCGAAAGCATCGTGACCACCGCGACCGTCATGCTGATCCTGATCGCCGCTCACGTCCTGAACCCCTTCATCGCCCTGTCGCAGATCCCCGCCTCGGTCGGGGCGTTCCTGACGGGCCTCGATCTGCCTGCGACAGCGACGCTTCTGATGATCCTCGCGGTCTACATGGTGCTCGGCTGCTTCCTAGAAGGCTTCGCGATGTTGGTGCTGACGCTGCCGATTTTCTTTCCCGTCATCCTGCAACTGGGGATCGACCCGATCTGGTTCGGCGTCCTCGTCGTCCTGACGCTGGAAATGGGCCTTATTTCGCCGCCCGTCGGCCTGAACGTCTTCATCGTGAAATCCGTGGCCCCCCAGGTGCCGCTCGGCCGCATCTTCAGGGGAGTCCTGCCGTTCTGGGTCGCCATGCTGCTGACGCTTGCGATCCTCGTGGCCTTCCCCGCGATCTCGCTGATCCTGCCGACGACGATGTTCGGCTGAAGCTCAGACCGCCTCGAGCGCAATCGCGATCCCCTGCCCCACGCCGATGCACATGGTGGCCAGCGCGCGCTTGCCGCCAGTGAGCTTCAGCTCCAGCGCCGCCGTACCCGCCAGCCGCGCTCCCGACATGCCAAGCGGGTGACCGAGCGCAATAGCGCCGCCGTTCGGGTTCACGCGAGGATCGTCGTCCGCGATGCCAAGCTGGCGCAGGGTGGCAAGACCCTGGCTCGCGAAGGCCTCGTTCAGTTCGATCACGTCCAGGTCGCCCACGCTCCACCCCAGACGGTCGAGCAGCTTCTGCGAGGCGGGCGCCGGCCCGATCCCCATGATGCGCGGAGACACCCCCGCCGTCGCCCCGCCGACGACCCGCGCAATCGGCGTCAACCCATGCCGCCTGGCTGCCGCTTCGGATGCGACGATCAGGGCCGCGGCTCCATCGTTCACGCCGCTCGCGTTGCCCGCCGTCACCGATCCGTTCTCACGGAATGGCGTCGGCAACTTCGCCAGCGCCTCGATGGTCGTGTCGGGCCGGGGATGCTCGTCCTCGGCCACCATGACCGGATCGCCTTTCCTTTGCGGGATCGACACCGGCACGATTTCCCGCGCCAGCCGTCCGCTCTCCATCGCGCGGCCCGCTTTCTGCTGCGATCGGATCGCAAAGGCGTCCTGATCGGCGCGCGAGATGCCGAACTCCTCGGCCACGTTCTCGCCCGTTTCGGGCATGGAATCGATGCCGTAAGCCTTCTTCATCGCCGGGTTCACAAAGCGCCAGCCGATGGTCGTGTCGAAAATCTCGGCGTTCCGCGAGAAAGCGCTCGTCGCTTTCGGCATCACGAAAGGAGCGCGGCTCATACTCTCGACGCCGCCCGCGACGCCCATTTCGATCTCGCCCGCCATGATCGCGCGCGCCACGTCCAGGATGGCGTTCATCCCCGATCCACACAGCCTGTTCACCGTTGCACCCGCAACTGTTTCGGGCCAACCCGCCAGAAGAAGCGACATCCGCGCGACGTTGCGGTTGTCCTCGCCCGCCTGGTTCGCGCAGCCGAAGATCACCTCCTCGACGGCAGCTAGGTCGAGCGAGGGGTTCCTCTCCACCAGCGCCCGCAATGGAATCGCCCCCAGATCGTCGGCCCGGACCGAGGACAGCGCGCCCCCGAACCGGCCGATCGGCGTGCGGACATAGTCGCAGATGAAGGCGTCGGTCATGGGATCTCCGGAACGGTCAGGTCGGCTACGGGGCCGGGGGTGAGGAGCGCTGCGCCCGTCATCGACTGAAGCTCGTCCATCGACAACCCGGGCACCTTCTCGCGCAGGACAAAGCGGCCATTCTCGATGTCGACGACGGCAAGCGATGTGTAGACTCGGCTGATGCAGGCGACACCGGTCAGCGGAAAGGTGCAGCGCTCGACCAGCTTGGGCTCGCCGTCCCGCGTGACGTGTTCGGTCACGACCGCCACGCGCTTCGCTCCATGCACCAGGTCCATCGCGCCCCCCACCGCGGGCACGCCCTTCGATCCCACGCGCCAGTTGGCGAGATCACCGGTCTCGGCCACCTGAAGCGCGCCCAGGATCGCCACGTCCAGATGCCCGCCCCGCACCATCGCAAAGCTGTCGGCGTGGTGGAAGAACGATGCACCGGGCTTCAGCGTGATCGCCTTCTTCCCGGCATTGATGAGGTCCCAGTCCTCCTCACCCTCGGGCGGCGCAGCGCCGAACCCGAGGACGCCGTTCTCGGTGTGAAAGATCGCCTCGCGCCCGGGTGGCTGATAGCCCGCGACCATCTCGGGGAACCCTATCCCGAGGTTGACGTAGGCGCCGTCCTCGATGTCCTGCGCCGCCCGCCAGGCGATCTGAGCGTTCGTCAGTTTCTCCCAGCTCATGCATAGACCTCGCCCGCACGGATCATCTGTTCCTCCTGCCGGGGATCGGCCACTTCGACCACCCCGTCAACGAAGATGCCCGGAGTTACCACCTGCTCGGGGTCGATGTCGCCCGGCGCGACGATGCGGGTGACCTGTACGATGGTCGTGGCCGCCGCCATGCACATCAGCGGATTGAAGTTCCGCGAGGCATAGCGATAGGTCAGGTTGCCATGCCTGTCACCCAGGTGAGCCTTCACGATGGCGACGTCGGCCTTCAGCCACCGTTCCTGCACATAGGACGCACCATCGAACTCGGCCACCGGCTTGCCCTCGGCCAGCTCGGTCCCAAAGCCCGTCGGCGTGTAGAATGCCGGGATGCCCGCGCCCCCCGCCCGGATGCGTTCCGCCAGCGTGCCCTGGGGCACCAGCTCCAGCTCGATCTCACCGGCGAGATACCTGTCGGTGAAAGCGCGCGGATCCGACGACTTCGGGAACGAGCAGACCATCTTCCGCACCATCCCCGCGTCGATCATGGCCGCGATGCCGACACGTCCGTTGCCCGCGTTGTTGTTGACCACCGTCAGGTCGCCCGGACTGCCGGTTGCGCGGTATCTGTCGATCAGCGCGTGGATCAACTCGATCGGCGAGCCGGACCCTCCGAAGCCGCCGATCATCAGGACGCTGCCATCGGCTATCCCGGCAACAGCTTCGGCGGGCGATGCGATTGTCTTGTCCATGAACGTCTCCCTGCCGACGGTTCTAACGTCAGCGGCCCTCGGCGCAACCGCCCGTCCGTCAGTAGGGCAGCCCGATATAGTTCTCGGCCAACTCGCGCCGCGCCGTCTCGGACTGCGACAGATGCTGCAACGTCGCCTTCCGCATCTGGACGGCGAAGCTGTCCTCGCCCTCGAAACGGTGAAGCATCATGGTCATCTGCCAGGAAAAGCGCATCGCCTTCCAAACCCGCAGAAGGGTCCGCTGGGAATAGGTGTCGATGCCCGATCGGTCGCCGGATTTCACCGCGTCGATCAGCGCTGAATGAAGGTAGTGCACATCCGATGCGGCCAGGTTCAGCCCCTTCGCGCCCGTCGGAGGGACGATGTGCGCGGCGTCGCCCACAAGGAACAGGTTTCCCCACCTCATGGGCTCTGCCACGAAACTGCGCAGGGGCGCGATGGACTTCTCCATCGACGGCCCCGTGACCATGCGCTCCGCCGTCTCTGATGGCAGCCGTTTCTTCAGTTCTTCCCAGAAGGCGTCGTCGGACCAGGCACTCCACCTTGTCCGTCAGCGGCACCTGGACGTAATAGCGCGACAGGTTCTCGTTTCGCATGGACGCCAAGGCGAACCCGCGCGGCGAGTTGGCGTAGATCAGCTCGTCGTTGCAGGGCGGCGTCTCGGACAGAAGCCCGAGCCAGCCGAAGGGATAGACCCTCTCGTGTTCGCGGCGCTTCCCTTCCGGGATCGTCTTGCGGCTGACCCCGTGGAACCCGTCGCAGCCCGCAACGAAAAGGCAGTCGAGCCTCTTGCGCTCACCCTCGTGCGTGAAGTCGATGTGGGAGGTCGCCTGGTCGAGGTCATGTATCGTGACGTCCGACACTTCGTGCAGGATCGTCGTACCCATGACGTCCTGCGCCTTGTAGAGATCCTGCGTCACCTCGGTTTGCCCGTAGACCGTGACGTGCTGGCCGGTAAGCTTTTTGAAATCAATTCGGACCATAAGGTCCTCGTCGGTCAGGAAACAGCCGTCGTGCGGGATGGCCTCGCGATCCAACCGGTCCGCCACGCCTGCCTCGCGCAGCATCCTCACCGCGCCGGACTCCAGGATGCCGGCCCGGATGCGGGACAGCACATGCTCGCGCGTCGACCGTTCAAGGATGAGGGTCTCCACACCCGCACGATTGAGAAGCTGAGACAGAAGGAGGCCGGAGGGTCCGCCCCCGATGATGGCCACCTCGGTCTTCATGCCAAGTCTCCTGCAAGTGTCATCCTGCCAGTCTGGCCGGAACTAGTTTACGAAGTCAACTAAACCCACCATGCGGTGCGTCAAGCGACACCCAGAAGGTGCATCGCATTCTCTTTGAGGATCATGGGCCGCACCTCGTCCTTGAACGGCATCGTCTCGAAGTCGGCCAGCCAGCGGTCCGGCGTGATCGCGGGCCAGTCCGAGCCGAACAGCATCTTCTTCTTCAGGATCGAGTTGGCGTAGCGCACGAAAATCTCGGGGAAGTACTTCGGGGACCACCCCGACATGTCGTAGTACACGTTCGGCTTGTGCTGCGCGACCGCGAGACCTTCTTCGGTCCAGGGAAACGACGGATGCGCCAGCACGATCGGCATGTCCGGAAAATCGACCGCCACATCGTCGAGGTGGATCGGGTTCGAGTACTTCAGCCGCATCCCCATGCCGCCCTTCATCCCGGACCCCACGCCTGTCTGCCCGGTGTGGAAAAGCGTGATCGCGCCTTCCTCGGCGATGGCCTCGTAAATGACGTAGGCACCCCGGTCGTTCGGATAGAACCCCTGCATCGTCGGGTGGAACTTGAAGCCCTTCACGCCGAACTCGCGCACCATACGCCGCGCTTCACGCGCTCCGGCCTTGCCCTTGGCCGGGTCGATCGAAGCGAAGGGAATCAGGATGTCGTCGTTCTTCGCACAGGCTTCGGCCACCTCCTCGTTCGAATAGCGCCGGAAGCCCGTCTCGCGCTCGGCATCGACCGGAAAGATGACGGCGGCTATGTTGCGCTCCCGGTAATAAGCCGCAGTGTCGTCGATCGTGGGTAGCATTCCCTTCGAGCCCGCAGGGTTCCTGAAATAGGCTGCCATCCCGGCCTGGAACTCGTCATAGCCATCGTCGCGCGGACTGCAGCAGGGTTCCTCGGCGTGGGTGTGGAAATCTATCGCCCGGACTTTCGAGAAATCGACCACGGCATACCTCCCTCTTCGTGACTGCTCGCTGGCAGGAGAATGCTATACAGGACAACAATTGAACACTATAACTGTCTCGCCCCGAAAACGGAGACGAAGATGACCGATGCCGTCGCGCGCGTCGACCTGGAAGACGATATCGCGGTGATGACCTTCACCCGCCCGGACAAGCGCAACGCGATGAACGACGACCTCGTGGCGGCGCTCGACGGGTTCTTCTCATCCCCGCCTCCGCAGGTCCGCGCCGTCATCCTCCATGGCGAGGGCGGGCATTTCTGCTCCGGCCTCGACCTTGCGGAACACCGGCACCGCACTCCCGAAGAAACGGTCTACCACTCCCGCAACTGGCACCGCGTCGCCGATCTGATCGAGTTCGGCGGCCTGCCCGTCGTGGCTGCCCTGACCGGAGCGGTGATCGGCGGCGGGCTTGAGATCGCGGCGGCTTGTCATGTCCGCATCGCCGAACCCTCCGTCCGGTTCCAGCTTCCCGAGGGGCGGCGCGGCATCTTCGTTGGCGGCGGCGCCACGGTCCGCGTCGGCCGCATCCTCGGTGCCGACCGTATGCGGGAGATGATGCTGACGGGACGCAGTTACGGCGCGGACGACGGACTATCCCTCGGCCTCTGTCACTACACCGTCGGCGAGGACGAGGCGCTTGACCTCGCGCGGGATCTCGCGCGCAAGATCGCCGACAACGCCGGTTTCTCGAATTACCTGATGATCCAGGCGATCAGCCGCATCGGAGACATGGGCCGGCAGGACGGCCTTTTCGCCGAAAGCCTCGCCGCCGCGATGTCGCAGACGACGTCCGAGGCGCAGGAGGGTCTCAAGGCCTTTCTCGAGAAACGCGCCCCCGACTTCCGGCGCTGAGGCTTCTTCTGTCGTGAACTACTCCGGGGTCCGGGGCCGAGCCCCGGGTCAGACCGCGACGATGCCCGGACCGCCTGCATAGAGCGTCTCGATCAGGTCGACATTGTGCGCCCGCATCGCGCGCTGGTTCAGCGACCCCTTCTCGGTCACTTCGCCCCGGTCGAAGCTGGGAGGCGTCTCGAGGATCGCCACGCGACGCACCCGGCTGGCCGATCCTGACGCCGCCGCTGCCGCAACACTAAGGCTCTCGCGCAAGGCGGCTTCCACATCCGACCTCGGCATCCTTAGCAGCCTTCTCCGACAGAAGTACCAATGCGCCCAGTTCGGCCTTGTCCTCGCCTACGATGACCGCGTCCCGCACCAGCCCGCCAAGCGCGTCGACCAGAGCGCCACGCACCGCCCCGACCGTGACCCAGGTGCCGGTCGACAGCTTGAAGTTCTCCGCGACGCGCCCGTCGAAGTAGAAACCTCGCGCAAGGTCATCCGGATCCACCGGCTTCAGGGCGTCACCGAGGCAATAGAACCCCTCGTCGTCGAAAACCTCGGCCGTCTTTTCGGGATCGCCCAGGTAGCCCGGCGTCATCGTCGGGCCCTTCAGCCTGGCTTCCAGCTTGCCGCCCGCGGGGACCAGCTTCAGGGTCAGCCCGCGAGACGGGACGCCCACGTTGCCCGCCTTCCTCTGCGGTTCGGTGCAGGCCAGCGCAAAGGGCGCGGTCTCGGTCGAGCCAAGGCCCGTCGCAAGCAGGACCTCGCGCCCGGTTGCTTCGTGCCCCAGTGACGATCAGCCGGTCCCAGGTGTGCTGCGCCATCCCCGCCCCGGCGTAGAACATCATGGAGAGGCGCGAGAAGAATGTGTCGCGCAAGGCGCGGTCGGTCTCCAGCGCCTCGACCAGCATGTCGTAGCCGAGGGGTACATTGAAGTACCAGGTGCAGGCGATGTCGCGCAGGTTTCGGATCGTCTCGTCGAACTTGCCCGGCACCGGGCGTCCGTCGTCGATGTAGTATGTGCCGCCATTGGTCAGGACGAGGGCCGAAACCTTGTTGCCCGCCGCCGTGTGGTTCCACGGCGCCCAGTCCAGCACCACTGGGGGCTCATCCTCGAGAAAGCGATAGCAATCCCGCGTCATGGCAGCCATCGCGGTCATCATGCCATTGGTGTTGATGACGGCCTTGGGCGAGCCCGTAGAACCCGAGGTGAAGAGGTACTTCACCACGGTCTCAGCTGTCAGAGCCGCGCGCGCGGCCTCGGCCGGCGCTTCGGACACGGACCTCAGGTCATCATAGAGCAGAGCGCCCTCGACCGGGTGCCTTGCGTTTAGGACGACACGGTCCGGCGCAGCTACGGCGTCGAGCGCGGCCGAAAATGCTGCGCCATCGTCGGCGAAGACCGCGCCGGGATTCAAGGTCTCCGCGATGTCCCTCAACTTGCCGTGGTCCTTCGACACCAGCGAGTAGGCTGGCGAAACGGGGGCATAGGGAATGCCGACCCACGAGCAGGCGAGTGCCAGAAGCCCATGTTCGAGGCTGTTCTCGGACAGGATCAGCAGCGGTCGCTCGGGCCCAAGCTTCAACTCGAGAAGGGCCGCGCCGATACGGCGGGCCGTCTGCCGGGCCTCGGCGTAGGTCACGCCGACCCAGTCTTCCCCGTTCTGCCGGCGCGCAAGCCACGTCCGGTCAGGCGCCGCCTCGGCCCAGTGATCGAGGTAGTCCGCCAGAGTTGGGAAGTGATTCTCCAACGGCTCGGACTGGCGCATGAGGATGGTGCCGTCGTCCCGGCGCTCGATGTCGAAGGTCGGCGACCAGAACCGGGGAGGCGTCATGCGCGGACCTCGTGCATGTCTCGCAGTCGGCCCAGGATGCGGATCAATGCCCGACGGTCCTGTCCCGAAAGGACGGACAGAAGCCGCTGCTCGTCGCGCGCGATGCGGGCAGCCATGCGCTCGTGGACTTCGCGGCCGGTCAGCGTCGGTGTCAGCGCCTGAACCCGGCGGTCGCCAGGTACGCCCACGCGTTCCAGAAGGCCAAGCGATTCGAGACCGTCGACGATGGCGACAAGGCCCGAACGCTCGATGCCGAGGCGCCGGGCGAGTTCGCTTTGGGTGACGCTCGGCTGCTGCACGGTCAGCGAAAGCACGGAATAGGATCGCGGTGCGAGGCCTTCCTGACCCAGGATGTCGCGCAGCTTGTCCTGGAAGATCATGTAGACGCGTTTCAGGTTGTAACCGATAAGATCGTCCAGCTCGGCCGTGCTTTCGGTGATCGGTGAGCCGGACATGGGCAACTCCTGAAATCTGTTACCAAGGTAAACTGTTATTCATCCCACCCGCATCTGTCCATCGCCGCGCAAACCCTGATCAATCCGGCCTGTTAGCCCACCGTTGTAGCACTTGTCGCGACGCTGCCTTCGTATGGACACAATTAGGTCCAATTTCAGCCTTTGCCGGGAGTCATGCCGCAAAGGTAGCTGTGAAGCTTCCCTCGGCATCGCGAATATTTACAGCCCCCACCCAGTAACGCGATGCCGAGGTTCACCGCTTTTCAGCGGCGATCCCCTCGTCTAGGCTGACCCCGAGGGAACGGATTCATAAGACAATGCGCAATTTCCAACTGCCCGGCCGTTCGGCCGTCCTGGCGACGAACGGCATGGTCGCCACGTCGCACCCGCTCGCCGCCTCCGAGGCGCTTCAGGTCCTCAAGGACGGGGGCAACGCCGTTGATGCGGTGATCGCCGGAGCCGTGCTTCTGGGTGTCTGTGAGCCTCAGATGACAGGGCTCGGCGGCGACTGCTTTGCCCTGGTCAAACCGGCGGGAACCGAGGAGGTCGTGGCGCTGAATGGCTCGGGACGGGCACCTGCAGGGCTTGACGCCGATGAGGCCCGCGCGGACGGCGTGACGGTCATCGAGGCGGGTCATCCGGCCTCGATCACCATTCCCGGCGCCGTCGATGCCCTCTGCCGCCTATCCGAACGCTATGGAAAGCTTGGGCTCGAGCGGTCTCTCGCGCCGGCGATCCGCTATTTCGAAGCGGGTGTGCCGATCGCGGCGCGCGTGGCTCTCGATATCGGACCCATGGGCGGAACCATGAACGCGGCCGCGCAAAAGCACTTCTTGAAAAACGGGACCGCCTATCGCGAAGGCGACATCCTGGCTCTGCCCGGCCAGGCCGAGGTGCTTCGACGTATCGTCCGCGAGGGGCGGGATGCGTTCTACACCGGCGAAATCGCCGACGATATGCTGGCGGCGCTGAGGGCCATCGGGGGGACACACACCGCCGAGGATTTCGCGACCACCGAGGCAAGCTGGGGCACGCCCCTGCGCGGTGGATACCGCAAGCACGAACTGGTCGAGCACCCGCCCAATGGACAGGGTGCGACTGCGATCCTGCTGGCGGGCATCCTTGCGGAATTCGACATCGCCTCGATGGACCCCAGCGGGGCCGAGCGCCTGCATTTCGAAGCCGAGGCGACGCGGCTGGCCTATGATGCGCGGAACCGCTTCATCGCGGACGCGGACCACGTCACACGGCTGGATCACATGCTTTCGCGCGAAACGGCGAAACGACTGGCGGCGCTGATCGACCCGAAAGCGGCGATGGCGGCTCCCGCACCGCTGACCGAGGACGTTCACCGGGACACGATCCTCATCACCGCCGTCGACCGCGACGGGATGGCGGTCAGCCTGATCTATTCGATCTTCTCGACCTTCGGCTCCGGCATCGCCACCGACCGCTTCGGCATCCTGTTCCAGAACCGTGGCTGCGGTTTCAACCTGACGGCCGGGCACCCGAACGAGGCCGGCGGCGGCAAGCGGCCGATGCACACCATCATCCCCGCAATGCGCGCGACCGACGGCAGGATCGACATGGCCTTCGGGGTCATGGGCGGCCAGTACCAGGCTTGCGGCCACGCTCATGTCCTGTCGAACATGGTCGACTTCGGCATGGACCCGCAGGAGGCGGTGGACGCGCCCCGCGCCTTCGCCGATCCGAAAACGGGGCTACTTCAGGTCGAGGACGGCGTGAGCGATAAGACCTGTGCCGACCTTGCCGCGAAGGGGCACAAGGTGAGCCACGCCGAGGGGCCGATAGGAGGCGCGCAAATCATCGTGATGGACGCGTCACGGGGGATCCTGGTCGGCGCGTCTGATCCGCGCAAGGACGGAATGGCGGTCGGCTATTAGGCCGCGGCCGACCCCGAAAGGCCTAGTTCAACTGGACCTGCAGGGGATACTGCCCGTCCACGAAATCCCCGAAGAATTCGGTAAGATCCGGATGTTCGATCGGCTCACCGGAATAATCGGCAACGAGGTTCTGCTCCGAAACGTAGGCCACGTAGTAGCTTTGGTCGTTCTCGGCCAGAAGATGATAGAATGGTTGTTCCTTGGACGGCCGGCTGTCTTCGGGAATCGCCTGATACCACTCCTCGGTATTCGAGAAGACGGCATCCACGTCGAACACGACGCCGCGAAACGGATGCTTCCGATGACGCACAACCTGGCCCAAGGCGTATTTCGCACGCGACTTGAACATAACAGTACCCCCTCTACCCGTTCTAGGACGCGCCCCCCGGGCTGTCGACGGGTTTCCCTGCGATTCGCAAGAAACAATTTGTGACGCGAGACCAGACAGTCACGCGCGCACTGCCGCGTCCTGAAGCTTTTCCTCGCACCGAAAACTTGCTAGTGTCGCCGCAAATAAAAAAGGCGAACGTGGCATGAGCAGACCTCTTCGCGCCTTGATCCTGGTTCTCTTCGTCTCCGCTTGCGGGGGCGACAACACCTCGGCTCCGAGGGACCTGGACAACGCGTGTTCCATCGTCAGGCAGCGACCCAATTACCTTCCGGCGATGCAGCGGACCGAACGGCAATGGGGCGTCCCCGTCGCCGTCCAGATGGCGACCATCTATCAGGAAAGCAAATTCGTCGGTAACGCGCAGACGCCGTACGAGTACGCCTTGGGTATCATTCCAATGGGCCGCCAAAGCTCGGCCTACGGCTATAGCCAGGCCCTGGACGGGACTTGGGAAGAATACCAGTCCGACCGGGGTCGGCGCAGCGCCCGGCGCGATGACATCGACCATGCCACCGACTTCATGGGCTGGTACTTCCAGCAGACCTACACCGACCTTGGCATCCCGCTCGGTGATGCGCGGAACCAGTATCTTGCCTACCACGAGGGCCGAAACGGCTATCGCCGCGGCAGCCACATGCAGAAAAGCTGGCTTCTTCGCGTATCGGACGAAGTCGCCGCTCGGGCTATCCTCTATGATACCCAGCTTCGCAGCTGCGGGATGATCTGAGCCTTTTGGCAGCGCCAGTTAGCGGCGCTGCCCCTCCTCGCGATCGATGTCGAAAAGGCGCGCAGACGGCGACTTCGTCTTGGCGAGCTGACCCAGGATGACGGTCGTCTTGGCCCCCTGCCCGTCGCGCACGATCCACTGACGCAGTTCGACCGGGTTTGCGGTGAACTTCATCTGGATCGACCCATATTCGGGATGCGCCGGGTCCTGCGCCGTGACGATCGTGGCCGTGCCGTCGTAATCATGGCCGGTCACCATGTTGCGGCGTCCAAGGTTCACCGTGCGCTCGAGGATCAGACTGAGGGGCGTCTGGACCAGGGGGTAACGCTCGGCGCGCGACATGTTGGACTTGCCGTCGAACACACCCACTTCGCCGCCGCCGGCAACGACCAGAAGCCGTTCAGGCGGATTGTATTCGAAGCGCATCCGTCCCGGCCGGTTCAGGTAGAAGGTGCCCGTCGACAGCGAGCCGTCGTCGTTCACTTGAGTGAAATCGGAACTCGCCGCCGTGATGCCGTTCAGGTAGTCCGAGATCGCCTGAAGCGATAGCTTGTCGGCGAGGGCGGGCGTCGCGGCGAGGGCCGCAGCGGCTGCGGTCGCGGCAAGGAATGTTCTGCGGTGCATGGTCGTGCCTTCCATTCTGCTCGGGCTGGATATAGGCGGAAGGTGGGGATATCGCCAGTGTTAGGCCATATCACCGGCGCGTCGCGGCTTAACCCGCGAAGCGTATCAACGCCCAGACCAAGAGTATCACGGGCGCTGCACAGAGACCCGCGAGAGCCGCAAGAAGAAGGATCAGCCCGCGTGTCGCGCGGGGCGGAGGAGCGCTGGTCCCGAATACGAGGCGCTGCGAACGGGGCATTCCAGCATTAATGCCGCCTTAGGTGAATGCGTGGTTAATCGGCGCGATGGCACTGACGCTTCATTCAGTCTCGCGCGACCGCTGGCACCGTCTTTCCGCCGACGCTCCGTTCCAGCAGTCGTGGAGCTATGGCGCCGCGGTCGAGGCTCTTGGAGCGAACGTCCTTCGCCTCGAGGTGCGGCACGGACCGGCCACAGTTGCTCTGGCGCAGGGCATTGGGCGCAGGATCGGGGTCAGGACGACGCTCTTCGGACGCGGACCGCTCTGGATCGGTCAGCCGGATGCAAGCATTCGCGCCGATGTCCTGCGGTTTCTGCGGCGCGAGACGCGGGGGATCGCTCTAGTGACGCCGAACGGGGATGATGCCGGAGCGGTTCGGTCTGCTGGGTTTTTCTCTGTGATGACGCCTGCAACCCTCGCCGAGTGGTGCCTAGGTCCCGACATACGGACCCGACTTCACGGAAAGTGGCGCAACAGGCTCTGCGCTGGTGAGGCCTCGGGTGTGACGCTGCTTCGGAGTGAGCGGGCCGACGACCGGAGATGGCTCATGGCGCTTGACCGGGAACAGCAGAGGCGGAAAGGCTTCCGCGCACTTCCGTCCACTTTCCTGGAAGCCTGGATCGCGCATGACCCACGGTCGGTGCGGCTGACGATCGCCAGCTTCAAAGGCGAAAGGGTCGCCGCGATCCTCGTTCTCAGCCACGGGTCACGCGCGACCTATCACATTGGGTGGAGCGGTGACGAAGGGCGGCGTCTGTCCGCACACAACCTTCTTCTGTGGGATGCGGCGCGGCGGCTGGCGGACGACGGTATCACCGTCCTCGATCTTGGCCTCATCGATACGCAAACCGCGCCGGGATTGGCGCGGTTCAAGCTTGGGACGGGCGCTGTGCCGGTCAAAACGGGCGGGACATGGCTCGGTCTGCCCCGCCTTCCCGTCTTCAGGCGGGCTCGGGCACCAGGATGTCCCGCTTGCCCACATGGTTCGCGGGTGTGACGAGGCCGTTGTCCTCCATCTGCTCGACGAGGCGCGCGGCCTTGTTGTAGCCGATGGCGAGCTTCCGCTGGATGTAAGAGGTGGAGCACTTGCGGTCCTTGATGACGATCTGCACCGCCTGGTCGTAGAGCGCGTCGTCTCCGTCGGAGTTGCCTCCGGTCAGCCCCAGCACGGCATCGATCTCGGAGGCGTTGTCGTCGTCGTGACCCTCCTGAACGGAAGACACGTAGTCGGGCGCACCAAAGCTCTTCAGGTGGGTGACGACCTCTTCGACTTCCTCGTCCGACACGAAGGGCCCGTGGACGCGGATGATGCGCCCGCCGCCGGCCATGTAGAGCATGTCGCCCTGGCCCAGAAGCTGCTCGGCACCCATCTCGCCCAGGATCGTGCGGCTGTCGATCTTGGACGTCACCTGAAAGCTGATCCGAGTCGGGAAGTTGGCCTTGATGGTGCCGGTGATGACGTCGACCGAAGGCCGTTGCGTCGCCATGATGAGGTGGATGCCCGAGGCACGTGCCATCTGCGCAAGACGCTGGATGCAGGCCTCGATCTCCTTGCCGGCGACCATCATCAGGTCGGCCATCTCGTCGACGATGACGACGATGTACGGCAGGGTCTGGGGCTCGAACTCCTCGGTCTCGAACACGGGTTCCCCGGTCTGGTCGTCGAACCCGGTCTGGACCGTGCGCGAGAACAGCTCGCCCTTGCTCAGCGCCTCGCGGACGCGCCCGTTGTATCCCTCGATGTTGCGCACGCCCATCTTCGACATGCGGCGATAGCGGTCCTCCATCTCGCCCACGACCCACTTCAGCGCGACGACGGCCTTCTTCGGATCGGTGACGACGGGCGACAGAAGGTGCGGGATGCCGTCATAGACACTGAGTTCCAGCATCTTCGGGTCGATCATGATGAGGCGGCATTCCTCCGGCGTCAGCTTGTAGAGCAGCGACAGGATCATGGTGTTGATCCCGACGGACTTGCCCGAACCGGTTGTGCCCGCGATCAGAAGGTGGGGCATCTTGGCGAGGTTCGCGATGACCGGGTCGCCGGCGATGTCCTTTCCAAGCGCGAGGGACAGACGATGGTTGCCGTCGCCGTAGTCGCGCGACGACAGCATTTCGCGCAGGACGACCATCTCGCGGTTCTCGTTCGGCAGTTCGATCCCGATGACCGACCGTCCAGGCACGGTCGAGACGCGAGCCGAGAGCGCCGACATGGATCGCGCGATGTCGTCCGCCAAGCCGATGACACGGCTCGCCTTCAGGCCGGGAGCGGGCTCGAGTTCGTACATCGTGACGACCGGACCGGGACGCACGCTGACGATCTCGCCTTTCACGCCGTAGTCGTCGAGCACGCTTTCCAGCATCCGCGCGTTCTGCTCCAGCGCCTGGTCGGACAGGTGGTGGCGCACGATCGTCGAGGGGTCGGTGAGAAGGCTGAGGGGCGGCATCTCGAATGCGCTCTCTTCGCCGAAAAGCGAGGGCTGCGCCTCGGCCATCGCGCGACGCGAAGGCGCGGGCTTCTTCGAGGTATGCTGTACCTTGGCGCGGGCTTCGGGCGTGGAATTCGCGGGCGCTCGAGAATCCGGCCGCGCCCGCCGAACTTGGCACGCCATCATGGTCAAGCCTGTTGTACTGCGCGTCGAGGGCGGACAGTTCGGCGATCTCGCCGTCCTCGTCCAGCATGGCGATACGGGGTTCCGCCATCCGGCTGAGGGGAGGTTCGTCGCGCACGGCCATATCCGGGCGGCGGACGCGGTTCTTGACCGCATCGGCGATCCGGGCGCTGACACGGTCGGTCGGTAAGGTCGCGTCCGTCTGCACAGGCTTCGCCTCGCGGCGCTTCAGAAGCGACGGCATGAGATCCAGAAGCCCGCCCTTCTGCGGTGCATCATAGAGACGGGTGGCCTGAAGCACGGCTTCGCTTGTGCTGTCGTTCGTGGGAGCCTCAACGCGCGCGTCGCGTGCCCGGGCGCGGGCAGATTTTGCGGCTTGCAGCCCGCCGATGGCGCCGCGTCCCAGAAGCGAGAGGATGCCGTGATAGATCAGGATCAGGCCACCGGTGAGATAGCGTGTATAGATCCAGAGTTCCTTGCGGTCGAAGCCGAGCGCGAAGGCCATCATTGCGATGCTTCCGGCAAAAAGCGCGACCGCTACGACCTTGAGCCCCACACCGGGGGAAACGGGAAGGACGCCCAGGATCGCGCCAAGGACCGTGTCGCCGAAGAGACCGCCCAGAGCCGAAGGAATGGTCCCAACCCTCGCCCGGAACGTGGGTGGAGAAATAGACCGAGACCATTGCCACGGCGATCGGCGCGAAGATCAGGCGGCCGATGGCGTGCTCTTCCCCGTGGTGGACGACGAAGCGCGCGCCCCAGACCGCGAAGACCGCAGCGATGGCCCATGCACCGTAGCCTGCGATGACATAGAGCGGCGAGGCGAAGGCGGCTCCGAGCGGGCCGAGGAGGTTCTGCGCCGGCTCTTCGGTGGATGACAGCCAGTTCGGATCGTCGGGCGAGTAGGAGCCAAGCGCCAGCGCGACCAGGAAGGCCAGACCCAGAAGGGTCAGCCCGATCAGCTCTTTGCCCCGGCGTTCGATGATCGCCTGGGTGTCGCTGTCGAACAGGGGGTCGCGTTGTCTTGCCTGGTACGCCATGCCTCGAATTCCCTCACTTGAATAGACAGTCGCGGATCCGCTCCAATCCGCGCTGCATTTCTTTTTCTTCGGCCACCATCGCGACGCGAATGTAGCCCTTGCCGGGGTTGTCCCCGTTCACTTCGCGCGAGAGGTAGGCGCCCGGAAGCACCCGCACGCCCGTTTCGCGCCAGAGTCTCAGTGCCGCCGCCTCGCCGTCGTCAACGGGAAGCCACAAGAAGAAGCCGCCCTCCGGTGCGCTGCAGCCGTCGATGCCCGCGAAGACGCGATCGGCGATGTCGTACTTGGCGACGTAGCGCTGACGGCTTTCCTCGACGTGGGTTTCGTCCTTCCAGACCGCTTCGGCCGCGCGTTGCAGGGGCAGAGGAGCCGGCGCGCCGGAGTACGCGCGAAGCTGACTGATGCGACGGATGCTCTCGGGTCCTCCCGCGACGAAGCCCGACCGCAGACCGGCGAGGTTCGATCGCTTGGAGAGCGAATGGAAGACGAGGACCCGCTCGGGATCGGCGCCCATTTCGGCCGCCACTTCCAGAGCGCCTGTCGGTCGCGCGTCGCGCCAGATTTCGGAGTAGCACTCGTCGGCGAAGATGCGGAAATCGTGCTTCTCCGCCAATCCGATCAGCGTGCGCAGGTACTCGCGCGACGCGACGGCACCCTGGGGGTTCGACGGCGAACACAGATAGACGATTGCGGTTCGGTCCAGTGTCTCGACATCGACGGCGGTGAAATCGGGCAGGAAGCCCGTCTCGCGCGTGGCGGGCAGGTAGCGCGGCTCGGCCCCGACCGACAGCGCGGCGACGGCATAGACTTGGTAAAACGGGTTCGGCATCAGCACGACCGGCTGCGCGCCGTTCTTTCGTTCAGGGCAAAGCGCCATCGCGGCGTTGTAGAGCCCCTCGCGGGTCCCGTTCAGCATGACGATCCGGTCGCTGCCGACCGACACGCCGAAGCGGCGACCGAGCCAACCCGAAATGGCGTCGAGAAGCTCGGGTGTGCCGTCGTTCGGGGGGTATCTCCCGAAGTCGCCCGACTCGCGCAGGATGATATCGGCCACGAACGACGGAAAGGCGTGCCGAGGCTCGCCGATGGTCATGTGAAGGACATCGCCGCCCGGTTCATGGACGTCGAGAAGCGCCCGCAGACGCGGGAACGCATAGGCCGGTAGGTTCGAGAACCGCTCGGGGAACACCATCTCTGCCTCAAGGTCGGGGTCGTAACGCCCCGTTCGGGAAAACAATATCGTGAGCCCCGCCCGTGGTCCACGGTTTTCGCCCGCGTTTCCGGGGTCCGTGAACCATGATGTGGCTTTTGGGTTCCTGATCCCTCGGACGCCCGGCATCGGGAGGACGCAATCCGTCCCTACCCGGCAATTCCTCAGGAAAATGCGCGTTCGACGGCCGCAGCGAGACGGAGAAGGCGTTCTTCGCCCGGACCCTGAAGCGTGATGCCGCAGGAGGGTGTTCCTGTCGGCACCGTCACCGCCGCCAGCCCCATCAGGTTCGCGATCCGCGTGTTGCGAAGCGTCATCAGGTTGGCGGTCTTGTAGGCCTCACCGTCCGTCGCCAGTGTCTTCGCGCTCGGCGGCAAGATCGGACAGGACGGTATGATCACGGCATCGAAGCCCGCGACGGCCTCTGCATATTGCGCCCGAAGACGCTGCAATTTCTGCCAGCCCGCCACGTACTCCCACGCGAGAATGTCGCGACCGCCGCGGAAGCGTTCGAGGATTTCAGGGAACATGACGTCCGGGTTGGCTTCGATCGTCTCGCGCCACGTCCCATAGGCTTCGGGCGCGAAAAGGATGCGTGACAGCGGCATGGCCTCGGCCACCTGGGGGACGCTACCGCGCAGGATCTCGGCGCCCGCCGCCCCAAGAGCTTCGATGGCGGATTCGAACGCGGCGCGGGGGGTGACCTCGATGTCGTCGAAGGCCACGGTTTCCAGCACGAGCAGGCGGACGCCGGACAGGCTGGAGTTCGAGAGATCGGCGGACTTGCCGTCCGACAACGCTGAAAGAAGAAGGCCTGCATCCTCGACGGTCCGGCAGAGTGGTCCGACTGTATCGAACCTGGGACAGAGCGGAACGACTCCGTCCAGTGACAGCCGTCCGTGGCGCGTTTTCAGGCCGACCAGATCATTCCAGGCGGCGGGGATGCGGACTGACCCGCCCGTATCCGACCCGATGGCGGCGGGGGCGAGGCCGAAAGCCACCGATGTCGCCGCGCCCGACGAGGATCCCCCGGACACGGCGCCTTCGTCGTTCACGCAAGGCGGCGAGGCGGTGATCGGGTTGAGGCCCAGACCAGAGAACGCCAGCTCCGTCATGTGCGTCTTGCCGAGGCAGACGAGGCCGGCGCGGGTCGCAGCCGTCAGGACGCGCGCGTCGCGGTCCGGCACCCGACCCTTGAGAAGCGCCGACCCCGCCTCGGTCTCGACGCCGGCAGTGTCGAACAGGTCTTTCCATGACACAGGCACACCGTCGAGCGGTCCTCGCCTCAGACCCCGCTTCGCGCGGTCGGCGGCAGCGGCGGCCTCGGCTCTGGCGCGGTCGGGCATCGTGCGCGCATAGATGCGGCCTGCGAACCGGTGGCTGTCGATGGCGTCGAGGAAGGCTTGCGCCAGGTCGCGGGGGTCGATGCGTCCCGCCTCGATGCCGCGACCAAGATCGCCCGCGCTCATGACAAGCCAATCCCGCATTCGTCGTCCTCCGCCAAACGACGCGACGGTAGCGGCAGGCGGGCGCATGGACAATGCCGGGGGCCCGGCCATATTCAGACGCATGACCTTCGACACCGACATCCTGATCGCGGGCGGCGGCCTGAACGGCCTGTCGATGGCTTTGGCCGCGCGCCGGGGCGGGTTTTCCGTCACTCTTGCCGATCCCCAGCCCGCCATCGCGCGGGGCGATGATGAGTTCGACGGGCGCTCCTATGCTCTGGCGATCTCGTCGCAGCGCGCTCTCGATGCGCTCGGAGTGTGGAAGGAGCTGGAGGCGGTGCAACCCATCCTCGGCATCAAGGTCACCGACGGCCGCGCGGGTGAAGGCCCGTCGCCGTTGATGCTCGCCTTCGATCACGCCGAGATCGAGGAAGGCCCGATGGGGTTCATGGTCGAGGACCGTCACCTGAGACCGGCGCTTCTCCGTGCGGCCGAGGCGGCAGGGGTCAGCCAGGTCGAGGCCGGGGTCGACGCTTTCGAGACGGACGGTTCGGGCGTGACCGTCAATCTCACCAATGGCACCTCGCGGCGGGCGAGACTTCTGATCGGATGCGACGGCAAGGCAAGCCGCGTCGCGACCCTGTCGGGCATCAAGCGGTCTGGCTGGGGCTATGGGCAGACCGCGCTGGTCTGCGCTGTTTCGCATGCGAAACCTCACGAGGGCGTCGCGCACCAGTTCTTCATGCCGCCCGGTCCGCTGGCGATCCTGCCGCTTTCCGGCAACCGTTCGTCCATCGTCTGGAGCGAGCGCACGGAGCGCGCGACCGAGATTCAGGCGATGGACGACGATGCCTACCTTAACGTGCTGCGTCCCCGCTTCGGCAGCTTTCTCGGCGATATCGCCCTTTCGGGCGCGCGGTTCACCTACCCCCTCGGCCTGTCGCTGGCCGAGCGCTTGGTCGCGCCACGCGTGGCGCTGGTCGGAGACGCGGCACACGTCGTCCATCCGATTGCGGGACAGGGCCTCAATGCGGGGCTCAAGGATGTGGCGGTGCTTGCAGAGGTCCTGACAGATGCGCGGCGGCGGGGCGAAGATATCGCGGGGCCACAGGTGCTTGACCGCTATACAGCATGGCGCCGCTTCGACGTCGCGGCGCTTGCGGCGGCGACGGATGCGTTCAATAGATTGTTCTCGAACGACAATCCGCTGTTGAGAGCCGCGCGGGACGTCGGTCTCGGCATCGCCAACGCCGTCCCTGGTCTGCGTCGCGGATTGATCCGCGAAGCGGCGGGCCTGACGGGCGATCTGCCCCGTCTGATGCGGGGCCGGGCGCTTTGAGCGCTCACTCGATCTTGCGGGCCTCGTCGACCAGCATGATTGGGATGCCGTTTCGGATCGGGTAGGCCAGATGCGCGGCCTTCGAGATCAACTCCTGTGCCTCGGCGTCATAGGTCAATTGCGCGCGCGTCTCGGGGCAGACCAGCGCCTCGAGCATCCGACGGTCGAAAGGTTGCGTCTCGTTCATTGAAGGATTTCCTCTCCGCCGCCGCGCATGGTGAATTCGATCAGGGTGACGAGAGTTTCGCGCCGCGTCGTCAGCGAAGGCGCCTCAAGAAGTGCCTGCTTGTCCTCGGGCTCGAAGGGACAGAGCATCGACAGCGAGTTGATGAGCAATTCGTCCTCGGCATCGCGCAGGGAGTCCCAGTCGGTGCGAAGCTCTTCGAAATCAAAGAAATTCCTGAGCAACGGGAAGAACCGGTCGCGGTCCAGTCCCTTGTCGTGTTCGACCGGTCCCATGTCGCGCTCGAACCCAGACCACGAGACCCGGCACCGCCGGTACGGGGTGAAGCCGTCGACCTCCTCCTGAACGCGAAACCGCGAAAGCCCGGAGAGGGTGATCATGTAACGGCCGTCCTCGGTTTCGGAGAAGGCGGTGAGCCGTCCAGCGCAGCCGATGGCCTGAAGCTTGGGCCCGCCATCGAACTGGCCGTCGCGGGGCTGGATCATCCCGATCAGCCGGGACGGCGTCTTGAGGGTGTCCTCGATCATGGCGAGATAGCGCGGCTCGAAGATGTGAAGCGGCAGTCGCGCTCGCGGCAGAAGAAGAGCGCCAGGCAGGGGGAAGACGGGTATGGTGTCGGGGAGGTCCGATGCCGAAAGCATATATGGCACCTAGCCCTCTCCCCGCTCAGGCAAAGATCAGCGACGATAGTTTTCTTCGACCGTTCAGCGCAATCGGATCATTCGGCTTCAGCGCCTCGAAGATCGTGAAAAGCTGGCTTTTTGCGGCGCCGTCGTTCCACTCGCGGTCGCGGCGGAAGGATTCCAGAAGATGATCCACCGCGCCGGCGATGTCGCCCGAGGCGTGAAGCGCCTGTGCAAGGTCGTAGCGCGCCTGCTGGTCGGTCGGGTCGGCCTCGACTGCTGCGCGAAGCTCGTTCACCGGGCCCGCATTCGCCGCTTGCCGGGCAAGAGCGAGTTGCGCGCGCGCAGCCTCAAGCTCGGGCGACTTCGCGATGCCCTCGGGGGCGTTGTCGATGAGAGCCGCTGCTTCTTCGGTCTGACCGAGTGCCAGATACGCGCGGGCGAGGCCGCCGTAGGACGGCGCGTTGGTGGGATCCTCCTGCAGGATCGCGGCGAAGACCTGGGCCGCATCCGCGGCAGCGCCTTCGGCAAGCATCGTCTCGGCGCTTTCGATGGCTTCCGACAGGCCGCCGTCCGCCTCGCCGCCCGCGGTCTGGATCAGTTTCTCGATGAAGCGCTTGATTTCGGACGCGGGAAGCGCGCCCTGAAACGCATCGACCGGCTGACCCTGCCAGAAGGCATAGACGGTCGGGATCGACTGGACGCGAAGCTGGCCGGCGATGCCCTGGTTTTCATCCACGTTGATCTTGACCAGTTTCACCGCGCCACGGGCATCCTTGACGGCGCCTTCGATGGCTGGAGTCAATTGGCGGCAGGGGCCGCACCAGGGCGCCCAGAAGTCGACGATGACGGGCACATGCCGGCTGGCCTCGACGACGTCGGCCATGAAGGTCGCTTCGGAGCTGTCCTTGATCAGGTCGGCGCCGGCGGCCGGCGCGGCATTGGCGTTGAGTTCGAGCATCACATTCCCCGCATGTCTGACGTCGGGCCTTATATGCGATCGCGGGGCGAATAACCAAGGGGTCGGGATCAGCCGCCACGTGAGATCAGTCCGGCACGACCTTTTTCCGACAGCGGGAGACAGCCTTTCAACCCCGCGGGGAGAACCAGTCTTGCGCCTGCCGCGTAGAGGTCCGCCGCAAGGCCGGGGCGGTTCGCGAAGGTGACGGACATGCGGCCGTGATCGACGATGGCGGCCTCGTCCGGTAAGGCCGCCATGAGCCGTACGGAAGGCAGCGGGACCACCGCCGCAGGGGCTGCGTCCGAGACCCGCATCACGACCGCCATGACGCCGACCCAGGCGGCGAGGACCAACGGCAAGGCCAGTAGGCCGCGTCTAATAGTCGTGGACATGCTCGATCCGCAGGGCACCGGGTTGTCGCAGTCTCTCGGAAAGGTCCGCGACAGGGATCAGGATGAGGTGGCGATAGTCGCCGCTCGCCTGCCGCAAGAAGGAGTGGAGCGCATTGTCGGCCGTCGGCGCGGGCGAGATCGCCGTGAAGAGGATGTCGTCGTTCCCTGCGATCTCGATGAAGTTGCCCCCGGCTTCGGCAAGATCCGCTGCGATCCGGGTGAAGGCGCGATAGCGGTCCGTCTCGATCTCGATACCGTTCTCGAGGTCGCCTACTACCCTCACGCCGTCGATGCCGGCCAGATCGTCAATCGCGATCCCCGTGACGACGCTTCGCATCCGCACGGCATCCTCTCCCATGCCCGCCACGGCCGCCTCGATCTGCCGGGCATAGCCAGCCTTGGCGCGGTACTCGAGGCCGAGGGCCAAGCGCCGCTCCCGGTCGCGCACTCCGTCGCCACCTTTCGAGCGCAGTTCCTCGACATCCGCGATGAAGTCCCACTTGTACCAAGGCACCTGCTGGAGGAATTTGGCGTAGCGTGCCGCCTGTTGCGCGCTCACGTCGTCGAGCGGAGCGCGATCAGGTCCGCGTGCAAGCGTTGCAAGACGCCCGAGCGTCTCCTCGTAGGCGGCCTTGGCGAGAAGCTCGGCGGTGAAGCTGACGCCTATCGTATAGATCGTCATCTTCTGGTCGCCGGTCATTCCGCCCATTCCATCTGCCTGGGCCTTGAGCGGGCAGAGCGACGTCCAGAACCCGGCAATGGCGCGCAGGTACCCGAAGTCGTGTGGGTCGGAGGTCGCGACCACGCGGGCGTAGTCGTCGTAGGCGTGAACGATGTGCCATTCGGGATAGGTCGTCAGCGTCCGGCTTTCCGGTCGCCGCCATTCGGGCGCGACGAGGGGAACGTAGGGCTCACCCGTCTGCGCCTCGCCGGTGCAGGCCACTTCGACATATCCGACGGGCAAGAGAAGGAGGAGAACGAGAGCGAAAAGCGCGAGGACCAGGCGCTTCGTCCAGCGCCAGAGGGTTCTCATGCCCGGCGGCTCCAGTCCAGGCTGGCGATCAGGGCTGCCGCGCCGAGGCCGATGTGCGGCAGGTTCGCGAGAATGCGGAAGGTGAAGGGCAGACTTTGCACGCCGTTGGTGAAGATGCCGAAGTCGAGGTAGCCCGATCCTGTCGCCAGCCCCAGAAGACCGTCGCCAAGGTAGAGCGCTCCGAACAGGACGAGGAACGTGCGCGCCGCACGCGAGGAGACGAGCGCGGCGACGAGCGCCCAGAGGGCCGAAGCGAGGTGGAGCGCGTCATCGAAGAGATCGAGGGCGAAGACCCCGAAGGCCACGCCTTCCTCGTCTGTCGCGCCGGGGATGTAGTTCAGCGACGCCGCACCCAGGAGGATGACGAAATAGGCCAGTGCGGCCCTCTGCCAGAAGCTCATGCCAGTGCCTCCAGGTAGTTGTCCCAGAACATGTTGCGGAAGACGAGGTTGGGGTCCAGTTCGCGTTTGCGCTCGACGAACTCTCGGGCGCGGGGATAGGCGCGCATGAACTGGTCGGGCGTCGCGTGCGGACGGTAGGGCAGGTAATATGTTCCGCCTAAATCCAGCACCCGGTCGATCAGGTTGCGGGTCATGCGGCGATGGTCGATCTCGGCGCGCTCGGTCATTTCCTGGCTGAACAGCATAACGCATGCGATGCGCGGGCCGGGTGCATACGACAGCACGCTTTCGCGGTCGGCCTGAACGTAGCGCAGCGTGATGTTCATCATCTCCTGGTATGACGAAGGAATGACGGTCTGGCAGGCGTCGATGAAATCGGCGAAGCGGTCCGGCGGAACGAAGTATTCGTGCAGGATGTCTGTGCGCTGATCGTCCCTATCGTCAAGGGTGATGACGGGTTCGTTCAGGAGCGAGTTGCGCGTAACCGCACCGCCAGCGACGAGAGGGCCTAGCCGCGTCTCGATCCCCCACCTGATGTTCTTGACGGTCTCGTTGTAGACCTGCGCCCGGAATACCCGCGCCGCGGCGCGGCTGACGAAGCCCGATCCGCTGGCGGGAGGGAGTTCGGTCTGATCGTCGGCGTCGCGGAAGGTGATCATCAGCGCGTCCTCGAAGAAGGTCGCGCGGTCGACGTTCAGGCGGCCGTAGGCCATGCTGACGTCGCCTGCCTCGATGGCGCCGACAAAATACTGGGCGAAGTCGCGCGACGGCATCTCCTGGAAGGTCGGAACGAGACGGCGGTTCGGGACCATCTCGACCTCCATGTCGACGATAGCGCCGGTGAGGCCATAGCCGCCCATGGTCAGCCCGAAGAGGTCGGCGAATTCGTCGCGCGAGACCCGCAGAAGTTCTCCGTCGGGGCGGAGCATGTAGATGGTGCGGACCGTCGATCCCATCGGGCCGTGCGAAACGGGCCAGCCGTGGGCATTGACGCAGAAGGTCGCGGCGACGCCAAAGTCATTGTTCGATTGCATGACCTTGGGGCTCATTCCGACGGCGTCGAGCTGTGCGATGACCTGGCTCCAGCGCGCGCCGGGATGGACGCGGTAGACGCCCTGGCGCTGGTCGGGCTCGACGAGGCCGTTGTCGAAGGTGACGGCGTGACCCTCGGCCGGTATGGCGTGGCCACCCATGCTGTGGCGCGCCGCGCCGACGTTGAACGGCCTGCCTTCCGAGCGCGCCTCGTCCATCTCGCGACGGAGGTGCGCCAGAAGCTGGTCGCCCGGATTGTCGCGCAGGACCGTGTGGCGGAACACCGGCGTCTCGTTCAGAAGGCTCGCGTCGTTCAGCGTCCCCTCGGCCCCAGTCGGGCCGAGAAGCGTGGTCCCTGCGACGGACGGTACATTGCTGGAGTAGCGTCCGCCAAGCCAGGCGCCTGCGGCTGCGCCCGTGCCGAACAGGATCGTCCTGCGGGTCAGCTGCCCCCTCACGCCTGGATAGCTCATGCCTTCACTCCATCGGCCGGAGCATCCCCCGGCATCCACTGACGCGATGCCGCGGCCGGGCGTCAACAGCGCGCTTCGGGCGCACCTGTCCGCAGCGGCTTCATGTCCGCGTTCTGCAACAGTTTTCCTGCCGCTAAAGGTCGAATGTGGCGAAAACCGGGACGTGGTCCGACGGTTGGTCCCAGCCTCGCGCGTCCCGCAGGATGCGGCTGGAGTGTGCCGCGGCGGCGATGTCCGGCGTGGCCCAGATGTGGTCCAGACGGCGGCCGCGGTCCGCTTCGGCCCAGTCCCGCGCCCGGTAGGACCACCAGGAATAAAGCAGCCCCGACGGGATGTCCTGACGCGTGACGTCGACCCACGCGCCGGCGTCCTGAGCCTGCGCCAGGTGCTCGACCTCGACCGGGGTGTGGCTGACGATCTTCAGAAGCTTCTTGTGGTCCCAGACATCGTCCTCGCGCGGGGCGATGTTCAGGTCGCCGACGAGGATCGACTTCCGTGGCGCATCGGCGTGGAAGTGGTCGCGCATCTCGGTCAGAAAGTCGAGCTTCTGCCCGAACTTCACGTTGATCTCGCGGTCGGGTTCGTCGCCCCCGGCCGGAACATAGACGTTGTGGACCGTCACCCCGTTCTCAAGCGTCGCGCGCGACATGGCGGGCATGACCAAGCGTCGCCCAGTCCTGGTTGCCGGCGTCGAGGAGAGGGGTCTTCGAGAGGATCGCGACGCCGTTGTAGCCCTTCTGCCCGCGGGCGACCATGTGCCGATAGCCAAGGCTATGGAACAGCTCGAGAGGGATCTCTCGACCGGCGATTTGCACTCCTGGAGGCAAAGTACGTCCGGCGCGTGATCCTGCATCAGTCGACCGACGAGCGCCTCGCGCAGGCGAACCGAGTTGATGTTCCATGTGGCGATGGTGAATGGCATTCAGGCGACCTCCCGGCGCTTGGATGGGCGCTCGGCGGACCGACGTCAAGGACGCGAGAGCCTCTCGATGGCGGCTATCAGCGCGTCGTGGAAGGCATCAGGTGCTTCGACCTGCGGGATATGTCCCACGCCTTCAAGCCAGGTGACCGGCGCACTGCCCAAGGCCGACGACAAAAGGTCGGCTTCTTGCGGCGGTGTCACGGTGTCCTCTGTCCCCCAGATGAGCGAGACCGGCAAGCCGAGGTCTGCATAGGACGCGGCCTCCGTGCTACGAGCGCCACGCGGCGGAATGAGAAGCGTCGGCAACCAGGCCGCCATGGCGGCGGTTGTGCCCTTGAGGGTAAGGGGGCGCCGGAAGAGATCGTGCTGCGCTTCCGTCAAGGCGTCCTTGCGATAGAGGAACCGCTTGTAGAGCCAGGCCGAAAGCTTTGGATTGAGGACGCTGGCGGCGAGCGCCGTCTCTCGCATTCCTGATTTCCCGAGATACCAGGGAAGCGATCGTCCCGTGCCGTCGTGCCCGAGCGACAGCGCGCCGGCGATTATCACGGCGCCACGAAAGGCGTCGGGATCGGCGATCATCGCCTCGGCCGCCGCGCCGGCACCGAAGGAATGGGCAACGAGGATCGGGCGAATGTCCTCCGCCTCGACAAGGGCGAGGATCCTCAGACCCTGCGCCTGACGGCTGTAGTCGGTCCGGTCCGACCTCTCGGACAGACCCATGGGCGGAAGGTCGATGGCGATGGCGCGGTAACCCCGCACGGCGAGGACGTCGAGCGTTTCGGCCCACATCCCCGACCAGCCGACGGCACCGTGGACGAGGAGGACGGGGATACCGTCGTCGGATCCCCGCTCGACCACATGGATGGCGCCATGCGGCGTGTCGATCATGCGGCTGCCCTCGACGGTCAGCGCAGCCGCCTCATCGATCTCGCGCCGGTCGGCCGCAAAGCGAGACCCGGCCAGCAGCAGGGCAAGGACGACAGCAAGGGCTGCAGCAAGGCGCAAGATGAGCTTCAGCACGTTCCCTGCTCCGCTTCGAGGCTCATCCTGGAAACGTCCCACATGCCGTCACCCCTGCCCCGCCGTTCGGGAAGGCAGGAGAGATGAGGCGAACCATATCGCGAGGATCGGCAGAGGCAGGGCGAGAGCGAAGGTCGCGCGAAGGCCGATCTCTTCGGCCAGCGCGCCGAAAGCCGACGGACCGACGAATCCGATGAGGGTCGAGATCGTCGAGTAGGCCGCCACGTTCTCGGCGGCGGGTCGACCGGGCGCGCGGGCGGACGCTGCGAAGGCCTGCGGCTGGACGGTCGACATTCCCGCGCCGATGAGGAGGAGCCCCGCCATCAGAAGCGGCAGCGTAGGCGCCGCCACGACGGCCAGGATGCCGAGAAAGAGGACAATGGCGAAGCCGCGCGCCGTCCGAACCGTGCCATAGAGCGCTACCAGCCGATCCCCTGCAAAACGCCCGGCCGTCTGCGTCGCGACCACGGCGGGCAGGGCCAGTGCGGCGACCCAATCCGTCGCGCCGAAGGTGTCGCGGGCATAGATCACCGCCCAACCCCGCGTCGCGCCCTCCATCAATACGCCGGCCGCCGCGAAGGCGCCTATGGCGAGAATGGCCGGTCCGGGAACGGCGAAGCGGCGTGCGGGACCTGTTTCTTCTCCGTTGGCGCTCAGTGGCATCGTCCCGACGACGACTGCGACAGCGAAGGTCAGAAGGACGGTGTGCCAGAGAAACTGCGTCAGTGGAGCGATGTCTTCCCGAACGAAAAGGGTTGCGACGAGCGTCGTCACGAGGAAGCCGACGGCCCACCACCCGTGGCAGCGGCTCATGATCCGCGCCCCGTTGGCCGTCTCGAAGCGGTCCGCCTCGACGTTGATGGCGACGTTGCCTGTGCTGAACGCGACGCCGAGGAGGAAGAGAGACGCCGCAAGCCCCAGCCCGGAGGGAGAGAGTCCGCAGAAGATTTGCGCCGCCGCCGTCATGGGCAGGCCCAAGACGAGAACCTGGCGCGGTCCGCGGGCCTGAATGAGCGGCGCGACCATGATGGATCCCAGAACGACGCCGACCGGCATCCCCAGAAGAACGAGTCCGTAGGCGGCCTCGGACAGACCCAAATCCAGCTGAATCTCGGGCAAACGCAGGAATAGCCCGCCGACCACCGAGGCGTGGAGCGCGAAGGCCGCCATGATGCGGGCGGCGTGCCCGCGCGGATCGATTGTCATGTGAGGGTTGGCCTATTCCGCCGCGATCTGGATCACAGGCTCCATGGCGCGAAGCGTGGCGTCGGGCAAGTGGCACTTGATGCGGTGACCCTCGCCCACGTCCTTCAGGGGCGGCACTTCGGTCTCACACAAGTCGCCAGGCACGAGGGGTTTCCAGCCACAGCGGGTCTGGAACGGGCATCCGGGCGGCGGGTTCATGGCCGAGGGGATCTCGCCTTCGAGGACGACATGCCGTTTGCGGACCTTGGTGTCGGCAATGGGGACGGCCGACAAAAGCGCTTCGGTGTATGGGTGATAGGGCGGTGAGAAGACCTGTGCGGTGTCGCCGATCTCGACGACGTGGCCCAAGTACATGACCATCACCCGGTCGGCGAGATAGCGCACGATGGACAGGTCGTGCGAAATGAAGAGAAGCGTCGTCCGCTGCGTCCGCTGGATCTCCATCAGGAGGTCGGTGACGGCGGCCTGCACGCTGACGTCGAGGGCCGAGACGGGTTCGTCCGCCACGACGATGCGCGCGCCGCCAGCGAAGGCGCGGGCGATGCCGACGCGCTGCTTCTGGCCGCCCGACAACTGGCGCGGCATCCTTTCTGCGAAGGCGCGGGGCAGCTTGACGAGGTCGAGGAGTTCGAGCATCCGCGTCCTTCGCTCGGTTTCGTTGTTGCCGATGCGAAAGACCTCGAGCGCGCGCACAATCTGGCGTCCGACGGTCATCGAGGGGTTGAGCGTGTCGAAGGGGTTCTGGAACACCATCTGGACCGAAGATACGGTTCTGGTGTCGCGCTTCTCGATCGGGGTGTTCTGGATCTGCGCGTTGTCGAGGAGGATCTGACCGTCGGTCGCGGTCTCGAGTCCCATCAGCACCTTGGCGAGGGTGGACTTGCCGCAGCCGGATTCACCGACGATGGCCAGCGTCTCGGCTTCTCGGGCCTCGAAGGAGAGGGATTCGTTGGCCTTCACGACCTTCTGGCCGCCGCGCCCGAAAAGGGCGTTGGCGGAGACTTCGTAGTATTTCCTCAGGTTATCGGCCTTCAGGACGACGCGCCCCGGTTCGGTCGCCCCCTCGCCCATGCTCGCCTTCGGTGGCGCGGACCAGTCGATCTCGTCCCATCTGATGCAGCGGGTGGCGTGGCGGTCGTCGCCGTCGACCTGCTCCATCGGGATGTCCTGCGCGTCGCAGCGGCCGGCCTCGAAGTAGGTGCAGCGGGGGCCGAAGTTGCAGCCCGGCGGGCGTTCGTGCGGAAGGGGGAAGTTGCCGGGAATGGCGACCAGCGGACGGGCGGTCTTGTCGGCGCCTGGCAACGGGATCGAGCGGAAGAGGGCTTGCGTGTAGGGGTGGCGCATCCGGTCGAAGACGTCCGCCACCGAGCCTCGTTCGACCGCTTCGCCCGAGTACATGACGCAGATCCGGTCGCAGGTTTCGAGCACCAACCCCAGGTTATGACTGATGAAAAGCATCGACGTGCCGTACTTGCGGCCGAGGTCCTTGACCAGGTCGACGACGGCGGCTTCGACGGTCACGTCGAGGGCGGTGGTGGGTTCGTCGAGGATCAGGAGCGAGGGTTTGGACATCAGCGCCATGGCGATGACGATGCGCTGCTGCTGGCCGCCGGAGAGCTGGTGGGGATAGCTGTCGAGCATCCTTTCGGGGTCGGGGAGGCGGACGTCGGTGACGACCTCTAGGGCGCGTTTGCGGGCCTCTTTCTCACCGATGCCCTCGTGGATCATCGGGACTTCCATGAGCTGTCGGCCGATCTTCATGGCGGGGTTCAGGGAGGCCATAGGCTCTTGATATATCATGGCAATTTCGCTGCCGCGGATGTCGCGGAGCTGGGCGTCGGTCATGTCGTTCAGGTTCTTGCCCTTGAACTTGATGGTGCCGCCGACGATGCGGCCGTTGACGCCGAGGTCCTGCATGACGCCAAGCGCCACGGTGGATTTGCCGCAGCCGGATTCTACCAACGAGACCAAGAGCTTCGCCGGGCATGACGGTGCAGGAGAAGTCCATCACCGCGGGAATTTCGCGGAGGCGGGTGAAGAAGCTGATCGAGAGCTTGTCGATCTCGAGGATGGGGCCGTCGGTCGCCGGATCGGTCATTTTCGGCCTTTCGGTATCACGTCGGTATTGCGTCGGTATCGCGTCGGTGGACCGCGCAGAATGCGGACCCGGTGGAGAGATGCGTATTTGGGAAGAAATGAAGCGGCATCAGTCCCTCAGGCTTTCTTCGCGCAGACCGTCGGCGAGGAGGTTGAGGCCGAGGACGAGGCTCATCAGCGCGAGGGCCGGGGCGAGCGCCGGGTGGGGATAGATCGACAGGAGCTTGCGGCCGTCGTTGATGGTCGAGCCCCAGTCGGGGCTTTCGGGCGAGAGGCCGAGGCCGAAGAAGCCGAGCGTGCCGAGGAGGATGGTCGTGTAGCCGATGCGGAGGCAGAAATCGACGATCAGCGGGCCGCGCGCGTTCGGCAGGATCTCCCACAGCATGATGTACCAGGGCCCCTCTCCCCGGGTCTGGGCGGCGGCGACGTAGTCGCGCGTCTTGATGTCGAGGGCGAGGCCCCGGACGATGCGGAAGACCGTAGGGGCGTTCACGAAGACGACCGAGACGAAGACGACGAGGAGGTTCGGCGGAAAGGCGATGATGCCCAAGGGGTCGGCGTCCCAGGCGATGCCGAGGTAGAGCCACAGGCCGATGGCGAGTGCGATGGTCAGGTAGATCGCGTCCTTGCGGAGGTCGGTGAAGTGGCGCGAGTGGATCAGGACCGCGACGAAGACGATCGGCAGGAGGAACAGCACGGCGGCCATGTAGGTGGGCAGGCCGGTCTGCACGATCTCGGGGGTGACGAGGAGGTAGAACAGCAGGATCACCGGGAAGGCGAGGATCAGGTTCGCGAGGAAGGTGAGGAAGGTGTCCAGCTTGCCGCCATAGTATGCCGCCGGAAGGCCCAGGGTGATGCCGACCATGAAGGCGAAAAGCGTGGCGAAGGGGGCGATGCGGACCACGACCCAGGCGCCCTTGACCATGCGGCTGAACACGTCGCGGGCCAGGTTGTCGCCGCCGAGGAGGTAGTAGGGATAGACGTCCTCTTGCGGGACGGCCGAGCCGGGCACCGCGTTCTTCATTCCCGACAGTTGCGCCAGCGGGTTGTGCGTCACGATCAGGTCCATCGCGCCGAAGATCGCGGTGAAGACCCAGAACATGACGATGGCGAAACCGGCCATGCCGATGGTCGAGTCGAAGAGTTTGCCGTAGAGGCCAAGGCGGCGCTTGAAGGTCAGCGACAGGGCGAAGGTCGCGGCAAGCGCGATCCACACCGGCAGGAAGCGCGTGGCGAGGATGCCAAGGATGCCCTTCTGCTGCGGATCCTGAAGGGCGATGCCGCCGATCAGGTAGGCGAACGTCACCAGTGCGACGAGGGCCAGACCCGCGGTGACGCCGAGGCTGGCCCAGCTTGCCGCGCTGATGCGCGCGGGCGCCGACGCTCCGGCGGAGATGGCGCGTTCGACGGAGAAGACGGACACCACGGACGACACGACGAAGGCGACGATGAGGAAGGCCCACGCGCCGATGAAGAGCGGGTTCAGGATCGCAAGGCTTCCGGTCCAGGTCAGCGGTTCCATGTGGATGTCTCCTGTGTCACGAGATCCGGATCCGCGGATTGAGGTAGACGTAGCCGATGTCTGAGATGAGTTGCGTCACGAGGACGACCGCCACCGCCACGACAGAGCAGGCGAGCAGGAGGTCGATGTCGTTGTTGCCCGCCGCCTCGACCAGGGTCCAGCCGAAGCCCTTGTAGTTGAAGAGCGTCTCGACGATCACGACGCCGTTCAGGAGCCAGGGGAACTGGAGCATGATGACGGTGAAGGGCGCGATGAGCGCGTTCCGAAGCGCGTGCTTCAGGACGATGTTGCGGAAGCTGACGCCCTTGAGGCGGGCGGTGCGGATATACTGCGCCGTCATCACCTCGGTCATCGAGGCGCGGGTCATGCGGGCGATGTAGCCCGTGCCGTAGAGCGCGATGGTGAGGACGGGCAGGAAGAAGTTCTCGAAGGTCGCGTTTTCGGCGGCGCTGGTCGCCGTGCCCTTGAAGATCCTCCAGCCCGACGACGACGCGAGGAGTGTGATGAAGATGACGCCGGAGACGTATTCGGGAGTGGCGGTCGAGGCGATGGAGAAGGTCGAAAGCGACCGGTCGAGCCGGGTGCCCTCGCGCATTCCGGCAAGGACGCCGATGAGCAGCGCGGTGGGGACCATCAGGACCATGACCCAGAACATGAGCTTGCCGGTGAGACCGAGGCGCGTCGCGATGATGCCGCCCACGTCGTCGCGGAAGACGGTCGAATATCCCCAGTCGCCCTGGAGGAGGCCGCAGAAGCGTGGCGTCGCCTCGTCTGGCGGGGCGTGTCCGGCGCAGCGGGCGCGGACGGTGCCGTCTGCGCCTTCGATCACGTAGCCGGGGACGAGGCCCAGCCATTCGCCGTAGTTGCGGAAGAGGCGGGCGTCGAAGCCGGTGATGGCGTCCGAGAACTCCTCGCGCGGGATGTCGCCGCTGCGGGCGCCGGCCAGGAGTTCGGCATCGGGCATGGTGCGGTAGCCGCGGGAGGCGAGCCAGGTCGAGACCTCGACGTCGGACATGCGTTGGCTGCCCTGCGTCTTGGCCACCTTTTCGAGGTTCGGGTAGAGGTTGGTGAGGAAGAAGACGATGAACGTCAGGCAGAGCGCCGTCAGGATCATCACCGCGATCCGGCGGAGGATGAACAGTCCCATCTAGGCCCTCCCCCCGATCTGCGGAAGTCGGGACGCCCGCGCGCGTGCGGACGTCCCCGGTCATTGCGATCAGGCGGCCATCGCCCACTTGTAGTGGTGATGCTCGAAGGTGATGTGCTGGTCGACGTTCACCAGCCCTTCGCGGAAGTGCCGGTAGAGCGAGCGCCAGTAGGGCTGGATCGTGACGCCTTCCTGCTGGATCAGCGCCTCGCCCCTGGCGACGATCTCGCGCCTTTTGTCGGCGTCGGCGATGGACAGCGCCTGGGTCAGAAGCTCGTCGAACTCGGCGTTGGACCAGCCGAACTCGTTCCAGGCCTCGCCCGAGCGGTAGGCCAGCGCCCAGATCTGGACGCCCAAGGGGCGGTGGTTCCAGTTGGTCGAGGAGTAGGGATAGGTCAGCCAGTCGTTCCAGAAGGTCGAGCCGGGCAGGATCGTGCGCTTGATCTGGAAACCGGCGTCGCGAAGCTGGGCGGCGACGGCGTCGGTGGTGTTCTTCATCCAGTCGTCGTCGATCGAGATGATCTCGTGCTCGAAGTCCATCATGCCGGCCTCGGTCATCAGGCGGACGGCCTCCTCGACGTTGCGCTCGACGGGCGGAAGCTCGGCATAGTCGGGATGGACGGGGGCGACGTGGTGGTTCTCGGCGACCTCGCCACGGCCTCCGTAGCCCAGTTCGAGGCAGATGGCGTTGTCGACGGCGAGTTGCAGCGCCTTTCGGACGCGGACATCTTCATAGACGCGCTTGCCGTCGTACTCGGCAAGCTGGTTGGGACGGATGACGATGGTCGCGGCGGTGACGACCTCGGACTTCTGGAGGCCGATGTCGTCCATGACGTCGATGAATTCGCCGACCGACTCGTAGAGCATGTCGACCTCTTCGGATTCGATGGCGGCCAGCCAGGCGGCCGGGTCGGTGCCGAAGTCGATGTATTCGATGCGGTCGAGGTAGGGGCCGCCGTAGACCTCGGTGCCCCACCACTCGAAGTCCGGGTTCTTGACGAGGGTGGCGCGGACGCCGACCTCCATTTCCTCGAGGAGGTAGGGGCCGGTGCCGACGAAGGTGTTCGGAGTTCGAGGGATCGTAGTTTTCGTGGACGACGGCGGCCGGGTAGTCGGCCATGCCGGCGATGAGCGAGATGTCGGGGCGCGGCAGGGTCAGGGTGACGGTGGCGTCGTCGACGATCGTGATCGCGCCTTCGATCGCCTTGTTGGTGTCGGCGTCGATGATCGTGGCGAAGCGGCCGGCCATCGAGTTCGCCTCGACCTCCTTGTCGCACCAGCGCTCGATGTTGCGGGCGACGTCCTGGGCGGTGAAGGGATCGCCGTTGTTCCAGGTCACGCCCTGGCGGACCTTGAGGGTGTAGAGGGTCGCGTCGTCGTTCACCTCCCAGCCGTCCAGCAGCATCCCGCGGAAAGAGCCGTCGTTGTTGTACTCGACGAGGTATTCGAGCGTGCCGCGGGTGACGTTGGCGATCTCGGACCAGTCGGCGGTGCGGGTGTCCTTGAGGGCCTTGATCTGCATCTGGCAGCGGAGCGTGCCGCCCGGCTGCATGTGCGCTTCGGCAAGCGCGGGCCGCGCGGCACCGATCAGGCCGTAGGCGGCCGCCGCCGATACGCCGAGCGAGGTCGAGCGGGCAAGGAATTCGCGGCGGCTCAGGCGGCCCTCGCGAAATTCGTCGGCATACATGAACGCGGCAGGATGAACGGTTCCGCGCGCGTCGGTTTCTTCTACCATCGGTGTCTTCTCCCTGTGGGCCGGGCCCGATCCGAGTCAGACCTCTGTATGACGTGTTGGGCCCATTTCGGCATGTCGGGCCCCTCAGGTCAACCGTAACTACCTGAAAGAGAGGGATCGTCACGCACAAAGGTCGACCGTCAGACCCCGTGCCGAAACTCCGACGGGCTCTGTCCGGTGCGGGACCGGAAGGCGCGGGTGAAGTAGGCAGCCGAGGCGAAACCGCAGTGGCGGGCGACCTGCGCGACCCGGATATCGGTGTCGCGGAGAAGGCGCCTGGCCTCGAAATGCCGCCGGTCGGTGAGGATGTCGAGAGCGGGACGGCCCGCGACCTTGCGGCAGACGCGCGAGAGGTGTGTGGGCGTCACTCCGAGAAGTGCCGCATAGTGCTGGACGCCGTCGGGCCGGTTGTAGTCACGCTCGACGAGCGAGGTGAAGGCCTCGGCCAGCCGGTGCGCGGCGGTGTCGAGACGGGTCGCCTGCGAGGGGTTCGGCGCGTCGGCGTACTGCTCTGCGACGCGCGCAACCCAGACCGACAGAAGCCCGGCATGGCAGGACAGCGCGCGGGCGGAATGAAGTCCCTGGCCGTCGGCTTCGCGCTGCATGGCGTCGATCATGCCCGTCAGCTCGCGCTGGAGCTGGACCTCGTTCAATCGAAGGTGCAGCGGCTCCATCGGCCAGTCGAATTCCTCGCCGTCCGGCAGGAACACGACGAAGCCCAGCACGGGGCCGGAAGCGGTGAAGCCGTGCATCGTGCGGGGCGGCAGGAAGACGAGGTTGTGGGGGCTGTAGCCCGAACTGCGTCCCGAGATCGTCAGACGGCCCTGCCCGCGCGTGAACCATACCAGCACGGGACGGTCGTAACTGCGCATCGCCTCGGTGCGCCAGCGCCCGCCTTGGGCGAGGCGCGTGACCGAGACGACCTCGACCGGCGGCCGGTCAGGCTGCGGCGCGGGCGTGCGCACGCGCGAGATTTGCGCCTCTGTCCCGCCAGGCTGCGGGAGAAGCGTCAGACGATGCAACGACATGAACCGTTACCCCAGGCCCCAGACGGTAAATACGGCAAAATTGTGGCGCACCTTCCGCGTTCGGTCAACGAAGCCGAGCATCAGGCCTCGGAAGCGGGCGCGGAATGCCGATTATCTGAACAATCCGACTGCCGCGACGGCAACGTCACTGGCTTCGGCAAAGGCGGACAGACCGTCTCCACCGCCTCGGGAGGCGGTGAATAAGGTCCTTCGCCGATTCGGCCCTCAGGATTCCATCGCCTCGAGTTCGTCGATGAAGCCCGAGATCATGCCGAGGCCCTTGTCCCAGAAGGCGGGGTCCGAGGCGTCGAGGCCGAAGGGCGCCAGAAGCTCTTTGTGGTGCTTCGAGCCGCCGGCTTTCAGCATGTCGAAGTACTTCTTCTGGAAGTCGGCGTCGCCTTCCTCGTAGACGGCGTAGAGCGCGTTCACGAGGCCGTCGCCGAAGGCGTAGGCATAGACGTAGAAGGGCGAGTGGACGAAGTGGGGGACATAGGACCAGAAGGTCTCGTAGCCCTCCATGAAGTCGAAGGCGGGGCCGAGGCTTTCGCCCTGAACGCTCATCCACAACTCGCCGATATCGTCGGGGGTCAGCTCGCCGTTGCGGCGGGCGGCGTGGAGCTTGCACTCGAAATCGTAGAAGGCGATCTGGCGGACGACGGTGTTGATCATGTCCTCGACCTTGCCGGCGAGAAGGACCTTGCGTTCCTTCTGCGAGGGCGCGTCCTTGAGGAGACGGCGGAAGGTCAGCATCTCGCCGAAGACGCTGGCGGTCTCGGCCAGCGTCAGGGGCGTCGAGGCCAGAAGTTCGCCCTGCCCGGCTGCGAGGCGCTGGTGGACGCCGTGGCCCAGTTCGTGGGCCAGCGTCATCACATCGCGCGGTTTGCCCAGGTAGTTGAGCATGACGTAGGGGTGGACGTTCGACACGGTCGGGTGCGCGAAGGCGCCGGGGGCCTTGCCGGGCTTCACGGGCGCGTCGATCCAGCCGTCGTCGAAGAAGGGCTGTGCGAGGCGCGCCATCTCGGGGTCGAAGCCGGCATAGGCGGACATCACCGTCTCGCGCGCCTCGTCCCAGCCGATCTTGCGATCGCTTTCCATCGGCAGGGGCGCGTTGCGGTCCCAGACCTGCATCCGGTCGAGGCCGAGCCAGCCGCGCTTCAACTCGTAATAGCGGTGCGAGAGCTTCGGATACGCCTTCACCACGGCGTTGCGCAGGGCCTCGACGACCTCGGGCTCGACCTGGTTCGACAGGTGGCGGCCGGTCTGGGGCGTGGGCATTCCGCGCCAGCGGTCCTCGATCTCTTTCTCCTTCGACAGCGTGTTGTGGACGCGGGAGAAGAGCTTGACGTTCTCGCCGAAGACGCGGGACAGCTCGCGCGCCGCCGTCTCGCGCTTGGCGCGGTCCTGGTCCGAGAGGTCGTTCAGCGTGGCTTCCAGTCCGCGCGTCTCGTCGCCGATGACGAACTCGAGACCCGAGATGGTCTCGTCGAACAGACGGTTCCAGGCGGCGGCGCCGACGGTGGACTGGTCGTGGAGGAACTTCTCGAGCTCGTCCGACAGCTGGTAAGGCCGCATCAGGCGGAGACGGTCGAAGATGGGCTTGTAGCGGGCGAGCTCGGCGTTGCCGGAGAACCAGCCGTCGAGGACGGCGTCGTCGATGCGGTTGACCTCGAGCGAGAAGAACACGAGCGGCGTGGTGAAGGCGGTGATCCGGTCCTGGGCGTCGGACATGGCCTTGGCGCGCTCGGCGTCGGTGGTGTTCTGGTAATAGCGCAGGCCGATGAAGGACATGATGCGGCCGGCGACCATGTCGATCTTCTCGTAGCGCAGGACGCAATCCAGCATGCCCTGCGCGCCGAGACCCGCGAGCTGTCCCTCGTAGTCGGCGGCGAAGTCGGCGCAGGCCTGCTCCAGCCAGTCCATGTCGCGCTTCAGCTCGGGCGCGTCGGGGGCGGCGTAGAGGTCGGAGAGGTCCCATTCGGGCAGGTCGCCCAGGTTGCCCGCGCCGTTGGCGTTCGCGTCGAATACGGGGGTCTGCATGTCGTCTTCCTCGTGTCGTGGTCGGGTGAGAGATAGAGGCTGCGGGCGGCGATTGGAACCCGAGGCGCGCCCTGCGGGATCGTTTTGCCAGAGCGCTGCAACGCAGCTAGCATAGGCCGGATGATGACCCTCGAGTTCTTTCGCGGCTGGCTGACGGCCCTGCCGGGCGGCAGCGGTCCCTTCGTCGCGGCGCTGCTGGCCGTGGCGGTGGCGCTGCTGGCGCACTGGCTGTGGCACAGGGTGGCCACGCGGATCGTGGCGGGGCGCGACCTGTTCTGGCGCAGCCTCGTCCAGCGCACGCGGCGGCCGGTGCGGCTGGCCTTCGTCACGCTGGCGCTGTTTCTCGCGCTCGCGCCGTTCGATCTGCCGGACGGCCTCAATGTCTTCGTCAGGCGCGCGCTGACGGTGCTGACTATCGTGCTGATCGCCTGGTGGCTGAGGATGGCGTTCAGCATCTGGATGACGATCCACCTGCGGCAGTTCAGCCTCGATAGCGAGGATAACCTCAACGCGCGCAAGCACATCACACAGGGCCGCATCCTGCAGCGGATCGGGAACATCCTGATCTATGTGGGCGCGCTGGCCGCCGTGCTGATGACCTTCGAGACGGTGCGGCACTATGGCGTGTCGCTGCTGGCCTCGGCGGGGGCGGCGGGGATCGTGGTGGGCTTCGCGCTGCAGCCGCTTCTGAAGAACCTGATCGCGGGGATCCAGCTTGCCGTGACCCAGCCCATCCGCATCGACGACGCGCTGATCGTCGAAGGGGAGTGGGGGCAGGTCGAGGAGATCACCTCGACCTATGTCGTCATCAAGATCTGGGACTGGCGGCGGCTGATCGTGCCGCTGAACTATTTCATCGAGCAGCCGTTCCAGAACTGGACCCGCGAGACGGCATCGCTGATCGGGGCGGTGATGCTTTACGTCGACCACACCGCCGACGTCGCCCGCCTGCGCGAGAAAGCCCGCGCGGTGGTCGAGGCCTCGCCCCGGTGGGACAGGAACGTCTTCGCGGTGCAGGTGACCGACATCCGCGAGACGGTGATGGAGGTCCGGGTCATCGCCTCGGCCCGGAACGCCGGCACGGTCTTCGACCTGCGCTGCGATATCCGCGAGGCGCTTGTGGCGTGGCTTCAGGCCGAGATGCCGGGGGCGCTGCCGAGGACGAGGGCGGAGGTCACGAGCGACCCGGACCGCAGGCCTTCGGCGGCTGTCGAGGTGGTGAGCAGCTAGGCGATTTCATCGGTCTCGAAATATCCCGGGGGTGAATTGGCCGAAGGCCAAGAGGGGGCAGAGCCCCCTGCCCCTATCCATAGGCCGCGAGCATCGCCCGCAGATCCTCCATCGTGTTCGCCTCGGACGCGGGCTTGTCCGTCCGCCATCGCGCCATGCGGGGGAAGCGGAGCGCCACGCCGGACTTGTGGCGGGTGCTTTTCTGGATGCCCTCGAAGGCGATCTCGAAGACGTGGTGGGGCTTCACCGCGCGGACGGGGCCGTAGCGTTCCAGCGTGTTCTTGCGGACCCAGGCGGTGATCGAGCGGAACTCGGCGTCGGTGAGGCCCGAGTAGGCCTTGGTGAAGGGCACCAGCGCCTCGCCGTCCCAGACGGCGAAGGTGAAGTCGGTGAAGAGGTTGGCGCGGCGGCCGGCGCCGGACTGGGCGTAGATCATCACCGCGTCGATGGTCAGGGGATCGACCTTCCATTTCCACCAGTCGCCCTTGCGGCGACCGTCGCGGTAGGGGCTGTCGAGGCGCTTGAGCATCACGCCCTCGGCCCCGATCGCCCGCGAGGTTTCGCGAGTGGCTGCGAGGCTGTCCCAGGTGTCGAAGTCGAGGAGGGGCGAGAGGCGGAGGGGCATGTCTTGGGGCACGGTCTCGGCGAGGGCATGGAGGCGGGCGCGGCGGTCCGAGAAGGGCAGCGCGCGGATATCCGCGCCCTCTTGCTCCAGCAGATCGTAGGCGCGGAGGATGACGGGGGCTTCGGCCAAAAGCGCCTTCGGGACCGTCTTGCGGCCGATGCGCTTCTGCAGCGCATTGAAGCTCATGGGCAGCTCGGTGGCGCTGTCCCAGGCCAGCACCTCGCCGTCGAGGACGGTTCCGTCGGGCAGGAAGTCGGTGAGCACGGCGAGTTCCGGGAAGCGGTCGGTCATCAGTTCTTCGCCGCGCGACCAGGCGAAATGCTGGCCGCCGCGCAGGATGAGCTGACCGCGGATGCCGTCCCACTTGTGCTCGGCGGCCCAGTCGGCCGGGTCGCCCAGGGTCTCGATGGGGTCGTCGAGCTGGTAGGCGAGGTAGAAGGGATAGGGTTTCGACAGGTCGGACCCGGGATCGGGGGTCAGGACGAGGGCGTCGAAGGTGGTGCTGTCGGGGGACCAGTCGCCCATGAGGCGGTGTGCCAGTTCCGGCTCCTCGATGCCCGTGGCGCGGGACAGGGCGCGGGTCATCAGCTTCTGGCTGACCCCCATGCGGAAGCCGCCGGTGATGAGCTTGTTGAAGACGAAGCGTTCGATGTCCGGCAGCGCGTCCCAGGCGGCGAGGATGCGGGTCTTGCGGTCCTCCTCGGGGACTGCGGAGAGGGCGCGGATCTCTTCGATCCAGGTACCGAGGGTTCGGTCGGAGGCTTGCGTCGGCTGGGGCAGGACAAGGGCGATGGTCTCGGCCAGGTCGCCGACGATGGGGTAGCTTTCCTCGAAGAGCCAGAGCGGGATGCCCGAGACCTCGGCCGCCCATTCCCGAAGACGGGTCGCGGTGACGGTGCGCCTGGGGCGGCGGCCCGAGAGAAGGGCCATGGTCCAGAGGCGGTCTTCCATGGGCGCGGTCTGGAAATAGTCGGCCAGCGCGTCGACCTTGGCATTGGTCTTCGTCGTCTGGTCCAGCGCCGTGAAGAGCGCGGCGAAGCGTTTCATCTGGAAGGCCCTCCGCCGGGGCGGAGGGCCGGGATCCTGTGCGGTGTCATGCACGGGAGTCTAGCGCGAGGCGCGCGGCCGTCACATCATCATGCGGCGGCGTGCGAGCGCCATTCGGTGAAGCTCTTGCGACGCGTTTGCCGAGAGCGGGAGGCCGTTCGCCGCCTGCACCTCGCCCCGCGTCACGCCGATGTCGTGGAGGATATGGTCGTCGAGGTCCAGAAGCGTGCGGAAGCGGCGGCGGCGCAGGCGCTCGGCGATGCGGCGGGTCAGGCTGTCGGCCAGCGCGTGAAGCGGGTGGCCAGTGGTGCGGGGGTGGTCGGAGGCATGCATGGCGATGATCCTTTCCAGCGTGGTGCGTCTGTCTGGAGGTAAGGTGGCGCCTTGACGTACATCAATCAAACGAATAGATTTGACCGCATCATGTAGTTTTTCTGAAAGCACGCCATGAACGCCCCAACCCTTCCGACCGTCCCCCTGCTGGATCTCGATTTGCTGCGCACGCTCGTCGCCATCGCCGAGACCGGCAGCTTCTCGGCCGCCGCCGCGCGGGTGCATCGCACGCCGTCGGCGGTGTCGATGCAGGTGAAGAAGGTCGAGGACATCCTCGGGCGGCCGATGTTCCTGCGCGACAGCCGGTCGGTCGAACTGACGGCGGACGGCGGGTTCCTGGTGGAGCACGCCCGGCGGATGCTGGCGATGAACCGCGAGGCCGTGGCGCGTTTCGTGCAGCCCGACATCCGGGGCGTGGTCCGAATGGGCGCCCCCGACGATGCAGCCGAGCGGTATCTGCCCGAGATGCTGCGGCGGTTCGCCGAAACGCATCCCGGCGTGACGGTGGACGTTGTGATCAACTCGTCGGTGCGGATGATGGACATGCTGCGCGCCGGTCAACTGGACCTGACGCTTTTGACCTATGGGCCCGACGCGCAGTCGCGGGGGGCGGAAATCCTCATGCGCGAACAGCTCGTCTGGGCCACCTGCAAAGGCGGGACGGCGGCGACGCGGGAGCCTTTGCCGGTGAGCGTCTGGGAAGAGGGCTGCGCCTGGCGGAAGGCCGGGCTCGACGGGCTGGAGGCGCAGAAGCGGCCCTGGCGGGTCGCGTTCCAGAGCGCGCATATCTCGGGACAGCGGGCGGCGATCCTCGCCGACCTCGCCGTTGCGCCGATTCCGGCGTCCTCCATCGGGGGCGACATCGTCGAGGCGCCGGCGCGGCACGGGCTGCCGCCCCTGCCGACCTATGCGCTGGGGATGCTGGTGCCGGAGGATCCGGGCCCGGCCGTGGCTGCGGCGGCGGATCACCTGCGGGCGTGCTTCGCGGCACGGACGCGCTAGGAGGTCAGACGCCCAGCCTGTCGCGGAGGGCGAACCATGTCATCGCGAGCGTGAGAAGCGGCGCGCGGGCGTGGCGGCCGCCGGGGAAGGGCGTGACGGGGAGTCTCGACATGAGGTCGAAACGGCCCGCCTGGCCTGCGACGGCTTCGGCCATCACCTTGCCTGCGAGACCCGTCAGCGCGACGCCGTGACCGGAGAAACCGCCCGCTGCGAGGGTCGTGGGGCCGAGGCGGCGCAGCATGGGAAGCCGGGTCATGGTGATGCCGAGCGTGCCGCCCCAGTGGTGGTCGACGCGGACGCCGGCGAGTTGAGGGAAAAGCCGCTCCATCCGGGCGCGAAGTGCGGTCAGGATGTCCTGCGGGAAGCCGAGACCGTAGTTCTCGCGCCCACCGAAGAGAAGGCGGCGGTCGTCGGTGAGGCGGAAGTAATTCACCACGAACTTGTCGTCGGCGACGGCGATGTCCTTCGCAAGGACGTCGGTCGCGCGGTCGCCCAGAGGCTCGGTCGCGGCGATGAAGCTGTTGATCGGCATGACGCGGGCGGCGACGTCCTTCGAGATGGGCGAGAGGTAGCCGTTGCCCGCGACGACGATGTGGCCCGCGCGGATACGGCCTGTGGGCGTGGTCACGACGCCCTCCTCGATCTTCGTCGCCTCGGTCCGCTCGAAGATGCGTGCGCCTGCGGCCTCGGCACCTCGGGCGAGGCCGAGGCAATAGCGCATCGGGTGGATGTGGCCCGCGTCCCAGTCGAGGAGGCCGCCGCGGTAGACGTCGGTCTTCACCACGGCGCGGACGGCGTGGCGGTCAAGGTATTCGGTCTCGAACCCGTAGCGGTCGCGGAGGAAGTCGCCATAGTGCCGCGCCTCGTCCGCGCCCGCGTCACTCCATTCACCGTGGAGCACGCCCGGCTTGTAGGCAGCGTCCGGCGCGAGGCGGGCCGAGAGGTCGCGGACCATCGCCTTGGCCTCAAGCGACAGGTCCCACAGCTTTCGCGCATCGTCGCGGCCAAGACGGGCTTCCAGCCAGTGCTGGTCCTTGTTCCAGCCGGTGCCGACCTGCCCGCCGTTTCGACCGGACGCGCCGAAGCCAACGCGGTGCGCGTCGATGACGACCACGTCGAGACCCTTTTCGGCGGCGTGGAGGGCCGTCGAGAGGCCGGTGTAGCCCGCGCCGATCACGGCGAGATCGCAGGTCAAGTCACCATCGAGGGGGGCGCGGTCGGCGGGGATCTCGGATGTGGCGACGTACCACGAGGGCGGCAGGACGCCCGGCTTGTCGTTGCGGTAGAGCGGGTTCATCACACGCTCAGGAGCAGGTGCTCGCGCTCCCACGGCGAGATGACGCGGAGGAAATCGTCGTACTCGGACAGCTTCACCGCTTCGTAGACCCGGCAGAAGTGTTCGCCCAGAACCTCGCGCAGGGGCTGCGCGGCGGCGAACTCCTCGAGCGCGGCATAGACGCCGCGCGGCAGCTCTTCCTCGGCGTGGTAGGCGTCGCCGATGTATTCGGGCTTGGGCTCGATTTCCTTGAGCATCCCGATGTAGCCGCAGGCGAGCGAGGCCGCGATGCCGAGGTAGGGGTTGCAGTCCATGCCGGGAAGGCGGTTCTCGATCCGCCGCGCTTCGGGCGACGCCACAGGCACGCGGATCGCGGTGGTGCGGTTGTCGCGGCCCCATTCCAGGTTGATCGGCGCGGCGTTGTCCTTGACGAAGCGGCGGAACGAATTGACGTAGGGCGCGAAGACGCATGTGGCGGGCGAGAGATAGGTCTGCAGCCCGCCGATGAAATAGCGGAACAGGTCGGTCTCTCCGCCATCTTCGGCCACGAAGAGGTTCTTGCCGGTCGAGGTCGAAAGCACCGAGTGGTGGATGTGCATGGCCGAGCCGGGCTCGCCTTCGATGGGCTTTGCCATGAAGGTGGCGAAGCAGTTGTGACGCAGCGCGGCCTCGCGGATCAGGCGCTTGAAGTAGAAGATCTCGTCGGCAAGCTTGACCGGGTTGCCGTGACGCAAGTTGATCTCGAGCTGTCCCGCGCCGCCTTCCTGGGTGATGCCGTCGATCTCGAGCCCCTGCTCTTCGGCGAAGTCGTAGATGTCGTCGATGACGGGGCCGAACTCGTCGACGGCGCTGATCGAATAGGCCTGGCGCGCGGCGGCGGGACGGCCCGACCGGCCGACCATCGCCTCGATGCTCTTCGCCGGGTCGATGTTGCGGGCGACGAGGTAGAATTCCATCTCGGGCGCGACGACGGGCTTCCAGCCCTTATCCTCGTAAAGCTTCATCACGCGGCGCAGGACGTTGCGGGGGGCATAGGGCACGGCCTCGCCCGACTTGTCGTAGGCGTCGTGGATGACCTGGAGTGTCGTGTCCGCCGTCCAGGGCGCGGCGCTGGCGGTCGAATAGTCGGGCCGCAGCACCATGTCGGGTTCGGTGAACTCCTCCTGCGCGGCCTCGTCGGCCCACTCGCCGGTGATCGTCTGGTAGAAGATCGAGTTGGGCAGGTAGAAGTGGGTCTGGTGGGCGAATTTCGAGGCGGGCATCGCCTTGCCGCGCGCGACGCCCGAGAGGTCGGCGATGAGGCATTCGACCTCGTCGACGCGGCGGCCGTCGAGGTGGGCCAGGGCGGATTCCGGAACCTGTGTCAGCCAGTCAGCCACGGCTGTTCTCCTTGAAGAAGTCGGCGATGCGGTCGGCAGCAGCGGCGTTCGCGACGGGGATGTCGATGCGGGCCAACGCGGTGTCGATGAGGTCGGGATCGACCACGCCGGGCGCGCGGGCCTTCAAGAGCAGGTCGACGGCGGCCCGGTCAAATTCAGGGTGGGGCTGGATCGTGAGCGCACGGCCGTCATAGAGGAAGGCCGCGTGCTTGCAGGCGTCGCTGGTGGCGATGGTGGTGGCGCCCTGCGGCGCCTCGACGACCTGATCCTGATGCCAGGCGTTGAGCGGCACCGTCTCGCCGTCGAAGTCGTAGTCTTTCGCGCCGATCGACCAGCCGCCCTCGAACTTCTCGACGCGCCCGCCCATGGCCTGCGCGATGATCTGGTGGCCGAAGCAGATGCCGACCATGGGCACCTTTTCGGCGAAGGCGTCGCGGATGAAGTCCTCGAGCGGCGCGATGAAGGGCAGAGTCCTCGTAGGCGCCGTGTCGCGAGCCGGTGACGAGCCAGCCTTCGGCGTCATGGACGCTGTCGGGGAACTCCATGTCGACGACGCTCCAGGTGCGGAAGGTCAGGCCCCGATTGGCAAGAAGCGAGGAGTAGAGGTCGGTGTAAGTGCGTTCGGGATAGCCGTCGACCGTCGGGAAATGGCCGCACTGCAGGATGCCGATGAGCATGAACCACCATGAAAACAGGTCGCCCCGAACCTAGGCGCGGGCTTCGTGGCGGACAAGAGGTTTTGATCAAATCGTCAGGCGGCGGACTGGCGCGGGCCGAGGAGGTACCAGGCGACGAAGCCGATTCCGGGAAGGAGAAGGACGACGCACCAGATGGCGCGGGTCGTCAGCGGCGCGCGGGAGCGCAAGACCGAGATCAGCGCCCACATGTTGAGCGTGAGTGCCAGAAGCACCCAGAGACCCAGGTACTGGATCATGCGTTCAGTCGAGCCGGACGGAGGGGCTGGACTGAACCTCCTGCGACGAGAAGTCGGCCTCGTCGAGCCCGAAGTTCGCGGCGACGGCGATGACGAAGATCATCGCGAAGGCGGCGAGCATGGCTTTCATGGGGTCGTCCCTTTCATGTGTTGTCCTTGAGGAACTCGATCAGGTCGCGGCGATCCTCAGGCCTCGTGATCCTCTGCATAGGCATTTTCGAGCCGGGGATGAAGTGGTCGGGGCCAAGATCGAAAAGCTTGTCGACCGTGTCTTCGGTCCAGGCGAACCCGAGGCCGCGGACGGTCTCGGAATAGCTGTAGTCCGTCAGGCTGCCCGCCTTGCGGCCGAAGAGGCCGGCCAGCGTCGGACCGGCGCGGCGGGTGTCGTCGTCGGCGAGGCTGTGGCAGATCGAGCACTTGCGCTGGAACTGGCGCTCGCCGTTCGACATTTCGTCGGGATCGTTCAGGAAAGCGCGTGTCTCGGTCGACATGATCGGCGCGTCGAGCGCGTTGTGGGCGGGAAAGACGTAGGCCGTGTCGTCGATGCCGCCCGCGATCAGGCTTTTGCCGTCGGCGGTGTAGGACAGCGCCCAGACAGGGCCGTTGGCGGCGGCGCGGTAGTCGCCGGTTATGTCCCAGGAGGTGGTGTCGACGGTCATCACGAAGCCCTGCCCGTCGCCGACGGACAGTTCCGAGCCATCGGGCGACAGCGCCATCGTCAGGATCGGGCGGCGGTCGAGGGTCAGGTCGGCCAGGTCGTCGCCCGGTCGCCGCGTCGATCACGCGGGTGCCGCCGTCGACCGCACCGTAGGCAAGCCAGCCGTCGCCCAGGGCCAGGGTGTTGACGCCGAAGCCGTGCCGCACGACGAGGCGCGTCTCGGCGCCGGTAGCGATGTCCCAGAGGCGCACCGTGCCGTCGGCGGAGGCGGACCAGAGCGAGGCGCCGTCGTCTGAAAAGACGACGTCGTTCACGGCGCCGTCGTGTCCTGTCAGCCAGCCGCTTTGCTCGCCGCTGGCGATGTCCCAGAGGCCGATCGCACCATCCCAGCCGGCCGAGGCGAGGCGGGTGCCATCGGGTGATACGGCCAGCGCAGCGACCTGGCCCTCGTGGCCTTCGAGACGGGTGCGGACCGTGCCCGTGGCGGTGTCCCACAGGAGGATCGCGAAATCGTCACCTCCCGACGCCGCGAGACCGCCGGGCAGGAAGATCGCTGTCTTGACGGCGGCGGCATGGCCTTCCAGCCAGCGCACCTCGTCGCTGGCGAGCGTCCACAGCCCGACGGAGTTGTCGAAGCTGGCCGTCAGCGCCATAGCCCCGTCGCCGGACACGTCCGCCGACATGACGGGGCCGCCGTGCCCGTCGAGGATGCGGAAGTCGGCGGCGCCGGACGGGCGCCGCGACAAGCGCCAGGACAAACGCGAGGGCGCGCATGTCACTCGGCGGGTGTCGCCGATGGCGGCGCCGCGTTCTGCTTGGCCTGCTCCTCGTCGACCCAGAGGCTGTGGTGCTCCTTGGCCCAGTTGAGATCGACTTCGCCGGACCCCATGGCATCGTAGGCGCCTTCCATTCCCAAGGTGCCGATGTAGATGTGCGCGAAGACGATCCCCATCAGCACGAAGCCGATGATGGAGTGCCAAAGCTGGGCATACTGCATCTCTGCGTGGGGCGTCAGCACCTCCGGCAGAGGCTCGCGTCCGACGAGTTCGGGCAGGCCGAGTCCGTTGATGTGGTGGAACGTCGACGCGAACATCGGCATGTCGAAGGGGAACAGAAGCGACAAGCCCGAGACCGAGATCGATGCGCCGAGGATGATGACGGACCAGAAGATCAGCTTCTGACCCGCGTTGAACTTCTTCGCGGGAGGATGGCCTTTGGTGAAGATGCCACCGCCCTTGGCGAACCACGTCAGGTCAGTGCGGTCGGGCAGGTTGTGCCAGACCCAGAGGACGAAGACGAAGATGAGGGCCAGCATGAAGGCCCAGCTTACGTTATTGTGGACCCACTTCGAGCCGATCGCGAGCGTCGCATAGCCCTCTTTGCCCATCCAGGGGATCATGCCGACCCGGCCGAAGAGGCTGATGAGGCCGGTCACGCCGAGAAGGATGAACGACCCGGCGAGAAGCCAGTGCGAGAACCTCTCGAAGGCGCGGAAGCGGGTGATCTTGACGCCGGACTTGCCGTGGTCGATGCGGATACGGCCGCGGATCAGGTAGAACAGCGCGAGGAGGGCGAGGACGCCGAGGAGGAAGTAACCGCCCCAGGTCCGCAGGGGACCCTCGCGGAACTGGAGCCACCACATGCCTTCGTCCTGCACGAGAAGCGTCGCGCCCGGAGAGCGGACCTGGCTGGAGACATTGGCCGTGCCGTAGCGCAGGGCGCGCCACAATTCGGGGTCCGACTGTCCGCCGAGCGTCCCAAGCGGCGCGGAGGGCGGCGCCGCGGATTCGGGGTCTCCCGTCGCCTCGGCCCGGAAGGTCGGGTCGACTTCGAGACCCTGCTGGCGGCGCAGGATATCGTCGAGCGTCTGCGCCCCGCCGGTTTCGGCGCGCGGCGCGTCAGACGGGACCTCCTGCGCGAAGGCGGCCTGCATGGGCGCCACGGCAAGCGCAAGCGCGATCAGGATTGCACGGATCATCGGTTTCTCCCCAGCCTCATCTCAGTCTCATGTCGTCCTGCAGACGCCATGCAAGTTTGTGTTGTTCCAGCGCGGCCTTGTAGTCGCCGGCGGTTTCGAAGCAGTCGGCCATGTCTAGCGCGATCCCCTTTCGCAGGATCGCGTAGTTCTCGCGCTTGGCGATGCGCGCGGCCTCGCGCAGAAGGGTCTGCGCCTCGTCCGTGTTCTTTTCCGAGCGAGCCACGCTCGCCAGTCCGGTGTGGACGATACAGTCGATGAAGAGGTCGCCCGCAGCCTGGCCCAACTTTCGGGCTTGTGCGAAGGACAGCCGCGCCTCGAAAGGGTGCCCTTCGGCCGTTTGAGTGGACGCCTGCACTGCATGGGCATAGGACAGCATCACGCCATTTCCGTCCCGCGACGCCAGATCGACGGAGCGCGAAGCGTGATCCGCGGCCTTCACCGTGTCGCCATCCGACAGAAGCCATCGCGCCGTGCAATATTCGACGAGGGGCATGTGTTCTTCGGGCGCCAGTTCGCGTGCGCGGCTGAGCGTGATGCCCGCCCGCGCGCGTTCGCCGCCCAGCCGCTGCACGGTGGCGCGGGCCAGCAGAAGGCTGGTCTGCGCGGGTGCCGCCTCGCCATCGGTCATGTCCTTGAGAAGCCACAGGCCGCGGTCGACTGCACAGGTCGCCAGGTCGAGCCGGCCACGGGTATAATGCACGACCGCCAGAAGGGCATAGATGCCTGCGCGCGCGTCCCGGTGCTGGCTTTCGGGCAGGTATCCCTCGGCCTTCAGGCAGTGCTGCATGGCTGTGTCCATGCGGCCGGTCCAGAGCGCGTGCCAGGCCAGCGTGCGAAGGGCCAGGCCTTGCTCGGCGCGGCTGCGCTTGCCGCTTCCGGCCTTCGCCTTGAGCTGCGCCTCGGTCGCGTATTCGAGGCTCGAGCCGCGTTCCACCCACCGCCGCGCCCAGGCGATGCGGTTCAGCAAAGCGGGATCGCCGCTCGGCAGTTCGGATTGGACCTTCTTGCGTATGGCTGGCATCGACATCTGCGACCGAAATAAAAATGACGCCCCGAGGGCTTCGGGACGTCATGGGATCATAACAGAAGGTCGGCGGTCTCAGCCACCTTTCTGATCGTAAGCCGTTCCCCAGCCCCATGCGCCCGAACCGAAGCCGCGTGCGACGACCCTTTCGCGGTAGATGTCCGAGACATCGTCGCCGTCACCGGCGAGCAGCGCCTTGGTCGAACACATCTCGGCGCAGATCGGCAGCTTGCCTTCTGCCAGGCGGTTGCGGCCGTATTTCGAGAACTCGGCCTGGCTCATGTCTTCCTCGGGTCCGCCCGAGCAGAAGGTGCACTTGTCCATCTTGCCGCGCGAGCCGAAGTTGCCAGCCTGTGGATACTGCGGCGCGCCGAAGGGGCAGGCGTAGAAGCAGTAGCCGCAGCCGATGCAGAGATCCTTGGAGTGCAGGACCACGCCATCGGCGGTCTGGTAGAAGCAGTCCACCGGACAGACCGCCATGCAGGGCGCGTCGGAACAGTGCATGCAGGCGACCGAGATCGAGCGTTCGCCCGGATCGCCGTCGTTGATCGTCACGACCCTGCGGCGGTTGATGCCCCAGGGGATCTCGTGCTCGTTCTTGCAGGCGGTGACGCAGGCGTTGCATTCGATGCAGCGTTCGGCGTCGACGAGGAATTTAACTCGTGCCATTTTTCTTTCTCCTCCTTACGCCGCGGTGATCTTGCAGAGGGTGGCTTTCGTCTCCTGCATCTGCGTCACGGAGTCGTAGCCGTAGGTCTGCGCGGTGTTCGAGCTTTCGCCCAGCACATAGGGGTCGGCCCCTTTCGGATACTTGGACCTGCGGTCCTCGCCCTGGAAGTAGCCGCCGAAGTGGAAGGGCATGAAGGCGACGCCCTCGCCCACCCGGTTGGTCAGCATGGCCATGACCTTGACCTTGCCGCCCTCTGGTCCTTCGACCCAGACCTGCGAGCCGTCCCTGACACCGATGTTGTTCGCGGTGCGCGGGTTGATCTCGACGAACATGTCCTGCTGCAATTCCGCAAGCCAGGGGTTCGACCGGGTCTCGTCGCCGCCGCCCTCGTATTCGACCAGCCGGCCCGAGGTGAGGATGATCGGATAGCTTTCCGAGAAGTCCTTGTCCTGGATCGACTTGTAGAGCGTCGGCACCCGCCAGAAGGTCTTGTCCTCGTAGGTCGGGTAGTCGGCCACGAGGTCGCGGCGGTTGGAGTAGAGCGGCTCGCGGTGGGTCGGCACGGGGTCCGGGAAGGTCCAGACGACCGCGCGGGCCTTGGCGTTGCCGAAAGGCGCGCATTCGTGAAGGATCGCGACGCGCTGGATGCCGCCCGACAGGTCGGTCTTCCAGTTGACGCCGCCGATCTTGTCCTTCCAGTCGGCAGGATAGGGACCGGTCTGGTCCTGCTCGCCCACTTCCTCGCCCTGTCCGGTCAGCTTGCCTTCGGCGTCGCGGTAGCCTGCGACGCGTTCGATCGACTGACGCTCTTCGGGGCTTAGATCGGAGTCCCAGCCGAGATCCTGGAGCATCTGCATCGTGAACTCGGGATATCCGTCCTGGATTTCCGATCCCACGCTGTAGACGCCTTCGGCGAGAAGGTTGTCGCCTTCGTACTCGACCCCGAAGCGGGCGCGGAACGTCAGGCCGCCCTTCGAAACCGGCATCGACATGTCGTAGAGGTTCGCCGTGCCCGGGTGGTTCATCTCGGGCGTGCCCCAGCAGGGCCAGGGCATCCCGTAGAAGTCACCGTCGGCCGGACCGCCGATCGCGCGCAGCGTCGTCTTGTCGAAGGTGTGCTGGTTCGCCATGTGGAGCTTAAGACGCTCGGGCGACTGGCCGGTATAGCCGATCGTCCACATGCCGCGGTTCACTTCGCGCGTGATGTCCTCGACGTTGGGCTCGCCGTTCTCGATCGCGATGTTGCGGAACATGCGGTCGGCGAAGCCGAACTTGTCAGCGAACTTGGCGAGGATGGTATGGTCGGGAAGGCTTTCGAAAAGCGGCTCGACCACCTTCTCGCGCCACTGGATCGAGCGGTTCGACGCGGTGACCGAACCAGAGGTCTCGAACTGTGTCGCGGCGGGGAGAAGGTACACGCCATCGGTGCGGTCCTGCATCACCGCCGAGACGGTCGGATAGGGATCGACCACGACCATGAGGTCGAGCTTCTCCATCGCCGTCTTCATCTCGACCATGCGGGTCTGCGAGTTGGGGGCATGGCCCCACAGGACCATCGCCCGGGTGTTGTCGGGCTGGAGGATGTTTTCCTTGTCCTCGAGCACGCCGTCGATCCAGCGCGAGACCGGGATGCCGGTCTCGTACATCATCTCGAGGTCCGTGCCGTCCTTGCCCTTGCCGGGCAGCTTGGCGAAACGCTCCTTCAGCCAGTCCAGATCCTCGCCCCAGACGCGGGCGAAGTGGGCCCACGAGCCGGGCGCCAGGCCGTAGTAGCCGGGCAGCGTGTCGGCGAGGACGCCGAGGTCGGTCGCGCCCTGCACGTTGTCGTGGCCGCGGAAAATGTTCGTTCCGCCGCCCGCGGTGCCCATGTTGCCGAGAGCGAGCTGAAGCACGCAGTAGGCGCGGGTGTTGTTGTTGCCGTTGGTGTGCTGGGTGCCGCCCATGCACCAGATGACGGTGCCGGGGCGGTTGTTCGCCATCGTGCGCGCGACGCGCTCAAGCTGGCTGCCGGGCACGCCGGTGACGCGCTCGGTCTCTTCGGGGTCCCAATTGGCGACCTCGGTGCGGATCTGGTCCATGCCCCAGGTGCGGGTGCGAAGGAATTCCTTATCCTCCCAGCCGTTCTCGAAGATGTGCCAGAGGATGCCCCAGATCAGTGCCACGTCCGAGCCGGGCCGGAAGCGGACGTATTCGTCCGCATGGGCGGCGGTGCGCGTGAAGCGCGGGTCGCAGACGATCAGCGGCGCGTTGTTCTGCTCTTTCGCCCGCAGGACGTGCAGGAGCGAGACGGGGTGCGCCTCGGCCGGGTTGCCGCCGATGATGAAGATCGCGCGGCTGTTGTGGATGTCGTTGTAGCTGTTCGTCATGGCGCCGTAGCCCCATGTGTTCGCGACGCCCGCAACCGTGGTCGAGTGGCAGATGCGCGCCTGGTGGTCGACGTTGTTCGTCCCCCAGTAGGCCGCGAACTTGCGGAACAGGTAAGCCTGCTCGTTCGAGTGCTTGGCCGAGCCGAGCCAGTAGACCGAATCCGGACCCGACTCTTCGCGGATCGCCATCATCTGGTCGCCGATCTCGTTGATCGCCTCGTCCCAGCTCAGACGCTGCCATTCGCCGCCGACGAGCTTCATCGGATACTTCAGGCGGCGTTCGCCATGCGCGTGCTCGCGGACGGACGCACCCTTGGCGCAGTGGGCACCCAGGTTGAACGGGCTGTCCCAGGCGGGCTCCTGTCCCACCCACACGCCGTTGTCGACTTCGGCGAGAACCGTGCAGCCGACCGAGCAATGGGTGCAGACCGATTTCTTGATCTCGACGTTGCCGGTCGCTGCGGCGGCCTGAGCGGAGGCGGGCGTCACCCGGCCTACGCCCGCGGCAAGGGCTGCGAGACCGCCGACGGCCAGACCCGACCCGCGCAGGAAGCTGCGGCGGTCGACGTTCTTGCCGGCAACGCGGCCGAGGATGGGAGCGGCGCGGCCGCGGCCCTGGACGGATGTCTTCTTTCTCAGCATCTGGTGACCTCCCTCAGAAGCGCGCGGAGGCCAGATAGGCCTTCACATGCTCGGTCTTGCGGTATCCCGATCCCTGCGGCGCCTCTTCGGCGGCGGCCTCGGCCGGAGCGATTGCGGCTGCGGCGACGGCGGCGGGGGCCGAGGCGCCCGCCAGTTTCAGGAAGTTGCGACGGCTGGTCCCGTCCTTCTTCTTGTCGTCCATCTCTGGTCCTCCCTATGCCTTTGGACGGGGGTCCGGATCCCCCGCGTCAGGCGTCCATCCTGAAGGCTTCGATCTCGATCTCCATGAAGGCGCGTCCGATCTTTCCGACCGGCGCGTAGAGGACCGAGCCTTCGGCGGCCTCCAGATCTGTGAAGAAGTGCGACGCCCAGGTCGCGATATGCGTGTTGAAGAAAGCGTGCTGATCGCCGACCGACAGGGGCGTCCCGTAGTCGCCGCGAATGAGGCCCGCCATGATCTCGCAGAGCGTGGCGATGTGGTCCTCGGGTTCCTTCACGCCGTCGTTCCGGGCAATGCCGAACTGCGCCATGTGAGTCCGCAGACGGGCGAGCGGCTTTTCGTTGAGAAAGCCGGTCAGGTAGAAGCTCGCGTAGGGCAGAAGCTCGCCGCGTCCGAGCCCGATGAAGAGAGCGTTGTATTCGCGCTTGGCGGCGGCGGGTTGGGTCGCGGCGGCGACCAGCGCCAGCGAAGCGATGCCCTGCCCGAGGTCCGAGCCGTCACCGTCGAGCGCGGCAAGCGCATCGAGCGTGGCGCGGTCAGGGGCGGACGCCAAAAGCCGGGCGAGCATCGAATAGAGATCGGCGCGCAGAAGATCCTCTTCCGCAGCACCCTCCCTGATCGTCGCCGTCTGGCTTTTTGGGCTCACGTCCGCCTGCCTTGTTTCGGTCTGCCATCACCCTAGGAAACGCCTGCAAATTGGGCAATTCATTTTTCCAATCGCGGGTGCGGCGGATGACCTCGCCGGGTCAGGTCGTAAAGCGCATCCGTCTGGGATTGAACGAGATTTCCTCGTTTTCGTCGGTATCGATCAACTCTTCGTCGAATTCGACCGAGGTGGTTAAGGAAATGTCTCTCTCCTCGGACGCTTCAATGGAGATATCGGCCTCGACTAATGCGTTCGAATGTAATTCCGCGTCATTATCCTGCATAATTTTCGGAACATGTGCCGCTTTCAGGAATCCTTGCCCGACGCGGTAGGCCGTCGCCAGGACCTTGGCGTTCATTTCTGGCGCCCGGTAATCGACGTCGTAGTCGTTCAGCCCGTCGAGATTTGCCAACAGGGGATTCGACCGCCACAGCATCCGAAGCGCCCGGCGACGAAGGAATTCGGGCACGCCCGCTCGCATGAAGATCGAGAAGTCGTCGCCGGCCTTGAGGCTTTCCGGCAGCGGCAATTTCAGCCTTTCGAGAAGCAGGCGCTCGTCCTCGGGTGTCTCGGGCTCGGGCTCTTCCGGCACTTCGGCCTCGGCTGCCGGAGCGGGTTCCGCGGCGAGGCTTTCTTCTTCGGCCACAGCCCGGCGTCGGCGCGACCAGCGGCGGAACAGATCGTCGTCGTCAGTCATCCTCGCGCCTCGCCTTCTGGGTGGCGGGGCTGCGATACACGTCCGCCACCTGCCTTATCCTCGGATCGCCGATGCCGTCCTCGACGCGGTCAATCCGCGCGGCGTCGCGGCGGCGCTTGACGAATTCGGTCTCCTCGAAATGGGCGTTGCAGAAGTCACGGACCAACGTCGCGAGCGAGGCGGGCATGGCCACGGGATCGACGATCATCTCGGAGCTGTCCTGCCAGTTCTGCCCACGGTCCGCGGAAGCGGTGACGGCGTGGACGTCGATGCCGTATTCGTTCGGCGCGTCCTTCTGGAGGACGACGAAGACCGACGGCGGCGTCATCATCAGCGAGGTGCGATAGCTTTCAACCTCGGCGCGGTGCAGGTCCATCGGCAAAGTCGCGGCGTGGAAGTCGGTCACGCCGTCCTCCTCGCGCAGGATGCGAAAGCCTCCCGGGCCGGCATTCGGCAGGACCGCGATGGCCGACCACGACCACTTCGCCCAGCGGGTCACGCCGGGGCGACGTCTGAGGACGACGCCAAGGGGTATGTCCATCTGATGCGGCAGTGGGGTCATGGCCCGACAGGAAACACCCCCCGATTGCCTTTGACAAGACGAGGCCGCATCATGGCCGTCGCTCAGTCGCCTTGGGGAGGACCGATGACCGCACCGAAACGCCTTCTGCTTTGCACCTGCGAAGATACCCAGGCCGTGGATCCCGAGACCGCATCGACCGCGCTTGGCGGCATAGATGTGCGGACGGTCCGCGCCTTGTGCATGGGCAATGTCGACGTGGCGGCGAAGGCGCTGGGTCAGGAGGGCGAAACGCTGATCGCCTGCGGGCAGATGTCGGCGTTCTTCGAGGATCTGGCCGAGGAACTGGGTGCGCCCGAACGCCTCGCCACGGTCGACATCCGCGACCGAGCGGGCTGGACGGACACCGGCACGGCATTTCCGAAGCAAGCGGCGCTGCTGGCCGAGTCGCTGGTCGCCCGGCCCGACACGCCGACGCGCGACGTCACCAGCGAAGGCACCTGCCTGATCCTTGGCGCTTCGAACGTCGCCGTGACTGCGGCCGAAAGCCTGGCCGGGTCGCTGGCGGTGACCTGCCTTCTTGCCGACGATCCGGGCGACATGGCGCCGCCCGCAACCTACGACCTGGCTCTTGGCCGTCTGAAGAAGGCGGGTGGCGCTCTCGGGCGTTTCGCGGTGGAGGTCGACGGCTATCGTGCCGCCGATCCGGGCGGACGGGGCGCCGTGCGGTTCGGTCCGCCGGCGGACGGCGCGAAATCGACCTGCGACATCATCCTGGACCTGCGCGGCGACGGTCCCCTGTTCTCGGCCGGCCACAAGCGCGAGGGCTATGTCCGCGCCGATCCGGGCGATCCCATCGCCGTCGCGCGTGCGGTGGCCGAGGCGCGCGAGTTGCAGGGCGTATTCGAGAAGCCGCTCTACATCCGGTTCGATCCCGGCCTCTGCGCCCATTCGCGGGCCAGTCAGCCCGGATGCGCGCGCTGCCTGTCGGTCTGCCCGACGGGGGCCATCACCTCGGCAGGCGACACCGTCGTCATCGACACCGACGTCTGCGCGGGTTGCGGCGAATGCGCCGCCGTCTGCCCTTCGGGCGCGGCAAGCTATGACGATCCGCCAGTATCGGTCCTGTTCGCCCGCCTGCGCACACTTGGCGTCCGAGTTCCGCCGCGCCGGCGGTCGCGCGCCGCGGGCGCTGTTCCACGAGGCCGACTGGGGCGGGGAGATGATCCGCCTGTCCGCCCGCTTTGGGCGCGGCCTGCCGCAAGACGTCATTCCGGTCGAGGTGTCGTCCATCGAGGGCGTCGGACATGCCGAGACGCTGGCGGCGCTTGGCGTGGGCTTCGCCTCTGTCGCGGTGATGCCGGGACCGAGAAGCGATACCGGGGTGATCTTGCGGGAAATGGCGCTTGCGGAGGCCATCGCCGGTCAGGGGCGTCTGTCCGTCCTCGACGTGGCGGACCCCGACGCGATGGAGGCGGCGCTATGGGATGCCGAAATTGCGCAGCCCGTGGCCGATCCGATCCTGCCGCTCGGCGGGCGGCGCGAGGTGACGCGGCTGGCCGCGACCGCGCTGAACGTGCCCGACGCCGTGCTCGAACTGCCCGAGGGTGCGCCCTATGGGGCCGTCGTCATCGACACCGAGGCCTGCACGCTATGCCTCGCTTGCGTGTCTCTGTGCCCGGTCGCAGCACTTGGCGACAACCCGGACAAGCCGCAGGTGACCTTCCGCGAGGCCGCTTGCCTGCAGTGCGGCATCTGCGAGTCGACCTGTCCCGAGGACGCGATCACTCTTTCGCCCCGCCTCGACCTGACGAAAGAGGCGCTGGCGCCTCGCGTCCTGAACGAGGAAGAGCCCTTCGACTGCATCAACTGCGGCAAGCCCTTCGGCGTGCGCTCGACTATCGAGAAGATCGTGGAAAAGCTCGAGGACAAGCACTGGATGTTCAAGGGCTCGGACAACGTGAAGCTGATCCAGATGTGCGACGACTGCCGCATCTCGGCGCAGTATCACCAGGAAGGCTCGCCCTTCCGCATGGGTGACCGGCCGAAGCCGCGCACGACCGACGATTATCTCAAGGAGCGGAAGCCGCACTGAGGTCGTCACGGTCGCGCGACCTCGGGTTGCCTTGGGCCATCCACCGGTCCATGTCACCGGCATGATCCAGCGCCGCCAATTCATCGCCGTCTCCGCCGCTGCCGTCGCGGCGCCCTCGTTTCTTCGTGCCCAGAGCGATCCCTTCGCCGAAGCGGTCGCCTCGGCGCGGACGCTGCAACAGCTTCACACGCTGATCGTCGTCCGAGACGGCGAGACGGTTGTCGAGGAAGCTTTCGGCGGGCCGGGGCTCGATGGGCTCGCGAACGTCAAGTCGGTGTCGAAGACCATCGTGGCGACCCTTCTGGGAGCGGCCATCGACAAGGGCGAAGTGCCGGGGGTCGAGGCATCTTTGGGAGAGGTCGCGCCGCGCCTGATTCCGAACGACTCCGACCCCAAGGTGGCAGAGATCACCCTGGAGGATTCTGGTGACGTTGCGCGCAGGTCTCGAGCGCACCTCGGGTGCGAACTACGGGCCTTGGGTCAACAGCGGGAACTGGGTCGCCAATGCGCTGTCGCGGCCCTTCGTCGCCGAACCGGGCGTGCGGATGCTCTATTCGACCGGATCGACTCACGTCCTAGGCGCGGCACTCGCCGAAGCCTCGGGCCGCTCACTTCTGGAGCTGGCGCGGGACTGGATCGGGCAACCGCTCGGCATCGAGATCCCGGCATGGACGCGCGATCCGCAGGGCTTCTACCTGGGCGGAAACGAAATGGCACTGACGCCCCGCGCGATGGCGCGTTTCGGCGAGGCGATCCGCATGGGCGGCGCCATCGACGGGACGCGGATCGTGAGCGAGGAGTGGGTGCGGCGGTCCTTGTCCCCCGTCACCCGCTCGCCGTTCTCGGGTCTCGGCTACGGCTATGGCTGGTTCACGGGCACGCAGGGCGGGACGGACTTCGCTCTGGCGCGTGGCTATGGAGGACAGGTGATCTGCATCGCGCCGGCAAAGGCGCTGACGGTCGTCATCACCTCCGATCCGACCCAGCCCGCGCGGTCGGGCGGATACTTCGGCGACCTTCTCCGCCTCACAAGCGCGATCATCGACGCCGCCTGACCTTCAGTTGGACTGAACGAAGTTGCCAAGGTCCTTTGGCTTCAGCGTCGCGACGAAGGCGGTGATCGCTTCGATATCGTCCAGAGTGACCTCAACGGGCGCAATATGGACCTGGCGATCGGGGCCGAAGGGTTCGGTGACGCCTTCGACCTGCGTGAACGACGGGTGCGGATTCTCGGCATAAAAGGCGAGGAACAGGTTCGACCAGTCGGGCCGGCCGCGCATCGCCTCGAACGAGGGAGTAGAGCCGATGCCGCCCATGCGGTTGCGCTCGTCGATGACGTGGCAGCGTCCGCAGTGGACCAGCGCGAGACGGGCGCCGACCTCGGTGTCGCCCTCGAAGGTTTCCTCGACAACGGCCTCTTTCGGGGCCTCTGCTGCCGTATAAACCGGTTTCCCGTCGATTTCGAAGCTCTCGACGGCGGCGATGCCGGGGTCGGATTTCAGCCACTCGAGGAAAAGGTCGGCCTCGGGCGAGGGCTGGGCGATGTCCAGTCGCACCTCCTCGCCGTCGATGATCTGGAATACCCGCTCGCCCTCATTGCCGAAGGTCATGTCGGCCTCGCCGTCGGTCACGGGTGTCACGCCGACGCGGTGCTTGAACTTGAAGCGCGGAAGGATCTGCTTGTCGAAGCCGGACGCCACCATCTCGGCGGGCATCCGAAGGGTAAGTTCCTGCGCGCTTGACCCCGCTCCCCAGAGCGCGGCGCAGGTGGCGACGGTGATGATGTGCGGAAACCCTATCTTGCACCTCCCTTGCGATCTGAGATTATCCCGCCTCTGACACAAGACAAGACCACACAGGGGAGAGCGATGTCCGAAGAAGCATTCAACATGAGCCTGAGGAAGTTCCTCAAGACCGTCGGCGTCACCTCGCAGCGCGAGATCGAGGAGGCCGTTCGCGCCGCGTCGGGCACGCCTGCCGGCAAGGTGAAGGCCAAGGTCGTGCTGACCATCGGCGAGCTCGGCCTGACCCACGAGGTCACGGGCGACATCGAGATGCCGGGCGAGGGCTGAGTGGCAAATCTGGATGCCGTTCGCGCGGCGCTGTCCCGCATCGTCGATCCGAGCCGGGGCGAGGACATCCTGTCGGCCGGCATGGTCAAGGGACTGGCCGTCCGCGACGGAGCCGTCAGTTTCGTGCTGGAGGTGGACCCGGCGCGGGCAGGCGGCATGGAACCGTTGCGCAAGGCGGCTGAAGCCGCCGCGGCGTCCGTCGAAGGCGTCACCGGCGTGTCCGCCATCCTGACGGCGCACGCGCCGCAGGGTACGGCACGGCAGGCGCCCAAGATGGCCGTTCCCGATCTGGGCCTGAAGGACTTCACGCCGAAGCCGAAGGCTCCAGAGGGGCCGCAACCCTTGCCCGGCGTGCGCCACGTCGTCGCCATCGCCTCGGGCAAGGGCGGCGTCGGCAAGTCGACCGTGTCGTCGAACCTGGCCGTCGCCCTCGCCGCGCGCGGGCTTCGGGTCGGGCTTCTGGACGCCGACGTCTACGGCCCCTCGCAGCCTCGGATGCTGGGCATTACCGGGCGGCCCTCCGCCCCCGGTCCGGGCGTCATACTGCCGCTGCGAAACCACGGCGTCGCGGTGATGTCGCTGGGCTTCATGGTCGAGGAAGGTGAGGCCATCGTCTGGCGCGGACCGATGCTGATGGGCGCGCTGCAGCAGATGCTCGCGCAGGTCCAGTGGGGGACGCTCGATGTCCTCTTGATCGACCTGCCGCCGGGCACGGGCGACGTCCAGATGACCCTCTGCCAGAAGACCGAAGTGGCCGGGGCGGTGATCGTCTCGACGCCGCAGGACATCGCGCTGATCGACGCCCGCAAGGGCATCGACATGTTCAACCGCATGGGGACGCCGATCCTGGGCCTCGTCGAGAACATGGCCAGCTTCGTCTGCGACGGGTGCGGCAAGGCGCATCACCCCTTCGGTCACGGCGGGGCGCGGAAGGAGGCCGAGAAGCTGGGCGTGCCCTTCCTGGGCGAGATCCCCCTTCACCTGGGCATCCGCGTGGCGGGCGACGCCGGCGCGCCGATCGTGGCACAGAAGCCGGAGGGCGAGGAGGCGAAGCCGTTCTGGTCCATCGCCGACGGTCTCGTCGCCACTCTCGCGGCGCGGGACTGACATGCGCATCGACTTCCCTCCCCTTCTTGCCGGCCGAGCGGTCGCCGACGATCCCTTCGAGGTCGCCTGCGCCGCTGCGGGGGACGCCGAGCCGGGCACGGTGTTCTACAGTCCCGATCCGGACAGGATGCGGGCGGCCATCCTGTTGGCGCCCGAGGTTCCGCTTCGCGAGGCGGCGGGCGTGTGCTTTGCCGTGTCCCTCGGTCTCAACGATGCTATCGGCGCCCTCGCACCGCCCGAGGTGGGCGTTCACCTCGAGTGGCCGGACCGCATCCGGGTGAACGGTGCTCGCGCAGGACGGCTGAGGATGGCCGCGTCGACCGCCGACCCCGAGGTCGAGCCCGACTGGCTGACCGTGGGTATCGAGCTTGCGGTGCGGCCCCAGTCCTCCGATGCGCCGGGTCTGACGCCCGACGAGACCTGCCTGCATGAAGAAGGCTGCGGCGAGATCGGCACGCCCGACCTGATCGAGGCCTGGGCGCGCCACATGATGAACTGGCTGCACATCTACCTGACCGACGGCTTCACCGAACTGCACGAGGAGTGGCGCGCGAAAGCGCACGGTCTCGGTGGTGCGGTCGAGTATCCCGAGCCGGGCACCTTCGTCGGGCTCGACGAATGGGGAGGCATGATCCTGAAGGACGGAGATGCGACACGCCTTCTGCCGCTTACCCGAATGATGGAGGCCCGATGTTCGCCCGCGTGATCCGTCTCGACGACAGCGACCTTAACGTTTTCGACCTGGCTGCCGAGCCGGGGGAATGGGCCGTGCCGGGAACCTTCGCCTTCTCGAACTGGTCCGAGGACGAACTGACCGGCAAGGCGCGCCAGGCGTTCGCGCACGGCTGGCTGGGCCTGTCGAGCTTCGGGCGCGCCTCGGTCGTCGCCGTCACGCCGATCACGGCGGTCGAGAAGGCGGCGCTCGCGGACGCCCTGGCCGCGCACTTCGTAGCCGCCTGGGGAGCGCCCGACCTCGACGCCGCGCGGCCCGTGGCGGGCGAGGAGATCGCGCACATGGCCGCGCTCTGCGAGGGCCACCCCGAGAACAGCCTCATCGTCCTCGAACGCGAGTTGACCGGGGCCGGCGTCCGCGACCGCTTTCGGATCGTTCCGCCGCAGGGGGCTGCGCTGGAAACCTTCGCGGTCCACGGCGACTGATGCCGAGCTTCGACCAGCTTCTGCGCGAGTTCATCACGCTTTTCGTGGTCATCGACCCGATCGGGACGCTGCCGGTGTTCTACTTCGCAGCAGCGGGCGTGCCGCGTCATCTGCACTGGCGCCTTGCGGCGCGGGCGGTCGTCGTCGCGGGCGGCGTTCTTCTGGGCTTTCTCATCGCGGGTCAGATCCTTCTGGAAGGCCTGGGCCTTCGCTTCGGGTCGTTCCAGATCGCAGGCGGGATCGTGCTTTTTCTCTTCGCGATGACGATGATCTTCGGGGAATCGCGTCCCGAGGAAGTGATCCACGAGGCGGAGCGCGCGTCCCTGTCGGGCGCGGTCTTTCCGCTCGCCATTCCCTCCATCGCCTCGCCCGGCGCGATGCTCGCCATCGTCATCCTGACGGACAACCACACCAATGCGGTGCTCGATCAGGTGGTGACGGCGGTCGTTCTCTGCGCGGTTCTCGGGATCACGCTCGCCCTGCTTCTGCTTGCGGCGCAGTTGAAGCGGGTGCTGGGGGAAACCGGGGCAAGCGTCATCAGCCGCGTTATGGGAATCATTCTGGCGACGGTCGCGGTCGACTCGATCCTGGGCGGGCTCGATGCAGTGGGCGTCCTGACCCTTCCGGAGGGCGGTGCGCTGGAGATCTCCGCTCAGGACGAATGACAAAAAAAGGCCGGGCTGAAAGCCCGGCCAGTCCAACAGGGAGGTACCATGCCATAACCCGGACATGGAAACGGGATCCGTAAACCCATCAGGCGACCAAACGGTAACCGCCCGAACTCGGTTACAAGTAAACGCGCATTCGAGGGATCCGGTTCGATTTTTTGTCGCAGCCGGTAAATATGTGTCTCGAGTGTGTGCGTTGTGACACCAGCGTTATAGCCCCAGACCTCGTGCAGAAGGATGTCGCGCGGCACGACGCCCTCGCTGGCGCGGTAGAGAAACTTGAGGATATTGGTCTCTTTCTCCGTCAACCGGATCTTCTTTTCATCCTCGGTAATCAGCATCTTCTGCGCTGGCTGGAACGTGTAGGGCCCAAGCTGGAAGACGGCGTCTTCGGACTGTTCGTGCTGCCTCAGTTGCGCCCGGATACGGGCGAGCAGGACGGGAAACTTGAAGGGCTTCGTGACGTAGTCGTTCGCGCCCGCGTCGAGGCCGAGGATGGTGTCGGCGTCCGAATCATGTCCCGTCAGCATCAGGACCGGGCACTTCACGCCGTGCTTGCGCAGCACGCGGCAAAGTTCGCGCCCGTCGGTGTCGGGAAGGCCGACATCGAGGATGACGAGGTCATATATACCCTGCCGGACACGCTCCAGCGCCTCGGCACCGTTGCCGGCTTCGAAGACGTCGAAGTCTTCAGTCATCACGAGTTGCTCGCCGAGCGCCTCGCGCAGGTCTTCGTCGTCGTCGACCAAAAGGATCTTCTTGAGGTTCTGAGCCATGTCACACTTCTCCGTGAACCGATGGTGAGGAAATGAGCGCGCCTCCGCGATCTTGCAAGGAATGCTGCAGAAACTCACAGGCTCGTGTCGCGGCAGGGGGAAATGTTTCAAATCCTTGACGGAAGGCGTAGATGACTGTTGAGCCGCCCGGAGACGCGATGTCCCTGCTACCTACCCTGATGGAACGCATCGCCCGTGCGCGGACGGACCTTCGGCTTGGCCTTCCGGTCGTGTTGCAGGGTGATGGGCGTTCGGTCCTGGCCCTTGCCGCCGAAGGTCTCGACGCGGACCGCTTCGCGGACCTGCGCGCGCTCGGCGATCCGGTGCTTGCCGTGACGGCCCGGCGCGCGGCGACGCTGAACGCCCGCGCCTATGACGGGGATATGGCCCGCATCGTCCTGCCGCGCGACGTCACGCCGGACTGGATCCGCGCCGTCGCCGACCCCCAGGATGACCTGTCGGCGCCGATGAAGGGCCCTTTCGTCGCGATGCGCGATGGTCCGGCCGACCTGCACCGGGTGGCCCTCATGCTGGCCAAGTCCGCGCGGCTCCTGCCCGCGGCACTGGTCCTCGACATCGGTGCCGCACCCGACGATCTGACCCGGCTGGACGCCGCCCTGACGCTGAAGGCGCTGTCGGACCCCGCGCATCACACCCTCGTCGTCGCCGGACGGGTCCCCCTTTCCGTGTCGGACGCCGGGCGCGTTCACGTCTTCCGTCCCGAAGACGGCGGCGAGGAGCATGTCGTCTGCGAAATCGGGCGTCCGTCGCGGTCCGAGCCGGTTCTGGTGCGCCTGCACTCGGCCTGTTTCACGGGCGACGTTCTTGGGTCTCTCAAGTGCGATTGCGGTCCGCAGCTTCACGCCGCGCTGACGCAGATGGGGTCCGAGGGAGCGGGTATCCTTCTCTACCTCAACCAGGAGGGCCGCGGCATCGGTCTCGCCAACAAGATGCGCGCCTACGCCCTTCAGGACCAAGGCTTCGACACGGTCGAGGCGAACCATCGGCTGGGTTTCGAGGACGACGAGCGCGACTTCCGCACCGGCGCGGACCTTCTGAAGCGGCTCGGCTTCTCGAAGGTGCGCCTGATGACCAACAACCCCGCCAAGGTCGAGATGATGGCGGCGCAAGGCATCGACGTCACCGAGCGCGTGCCGCTGCAAGCGGGTCGCAACCCGCTGAACACGGCCTATCTCGACGTCAAGGCCCGGAAATCCGGCCACATTCTCTGAGGGACCAATGCCGCACAAGAGCCGCATATTCGGGGTCGTCGGCCTCGGCAACTTCGGAAGCACGGTCGCGACCGAGCTCATGCGCTTCGGCAACAGCGTCATCGCCGTCGACGTGAACGAGCGCGCAGTGGGCCTTCACGCCGACAAGGTGACCGAGGCGCTGATCGTCGACGCGCGAGACGAGGAAGCGCTGCGCGAGGCGGGCTTCGGCGAATGCTATGGCGCGGTCATCGCCATCGCGAACGACATCGAAAGCTCGATCCTGGCCGCGATGAACCTCAAGCTGATCGGGGTGAAGACGATCTGGGCCAAGGCGGTATCGAAGACGCACCACCGCATCCTGTCGCGCATCGGTGTGGACCGCGTTATCCATCCGCAGGTCGATATCGGGCAGTACGTCGCGCAGGTGCTGAACAACCCGCTGATCCGCGACTACGTCAGCCTCGGAAACGGCTACCACGTCGTCAACTTCCGGGTTCCCGCCAGCCTCGAGGGGCACAGCCTGTCCGAGATCAGATCGATCTCCCAGCATGACCTGCGCTGCATCGGCGTCATGCGGGGAACCGAGTTCGTCGGGTCGGGCGCGGATGGCTGCGTCCTTCAGTCCGACGACCTTCTCCTGCTTCTGGGAGAGCGGAAGAAGCTGAGCGACTTTGCGGCCTCGCTCTGAGACGCCGCACAGGATGGTTCCCTCCAACCCCTTCCTCGCCAGGCTCGCGCGCATTCCAGCGCCGGCGATCCTGGCGCTGTCCTATTCTACGCTGATCGTCATAGGCTCGATCCTTCTCTGGCTGCCGATCTCGACGGTCGAGCATGTCACCTTCGCCGACGCGCTCTTCACCTCCGCATCGGCGGTCACTGTGACCGGCCTCGTCGTCGTCGATCCGGGCAGCAGCTTCACCTTCTTCGGCCAGGCGGTCATCGCCTTCCTGATCGAATGCGGCGGCCTGGGGCTGATGACCTTCGCCACGCTCGTCTTCTCGGCGCTTGGCATCCAGGTCGGGCTGCCGCACCGCTACATCCTTCGCGAGGACCTGAACCAGACATCGATCGCCTCGCTGCCTCGACTGGTGAAGACGGTCCTGAAGGTCGCCTTCGCGTTCCAGGCGGCGGGTGCCTTGGTGTTGGCCTTCGTCTTCGTGCCGGAGTTCGGCTGGGCGCAGGGACTATGGCATGCTGTCTTTCACTCGATCTCGGCCTTCAACAACGCGGGTTTCGCGCTGTTTCCCGACTCGCTGTCGCAATGGGTCGGTCATCCTGTCGTCAACCTGATCGTGCCGACCCTCTTCATCGTCGGCGGCGTCGGCTTCATCGTGCTCGAGGACATCTGGCGGCAACGCGGCTGGCGGCGGCTGACGGCACATTCGAAGATCACGTTGGCGGGGACGGCCATTCTGATCGCCCTGCCGTTCTTCTTTTTTGCGCTCATCGAGTGGCGCAACCCCCAGACGCTGGCCGATCTGTCGACGGGCGACAAGCTCTGGGCGAGCTGGTTCCAGGCGGTCACGCCGCGCACTGCCGGGTTCAACACGATCCCCACAGGCGGAATGCACGACGCGACCACGCTGATGACGATGACGCTTATGCTGATCGGGGGCGGCAGCACCTCGACCGCGGGCGGGATCAAGGTCACGACCTTCTTCGTTCTTCTCCTCGCCACCGTCGCCTTCTTCCGGCGACGCTCGACGCCTCATGTCTTCAGCCGCAGCATCGAGCCAGAGGACATCCTCAAGGTCCTGGCCCTAGTCACCATTTCCAGCCTCGTCATCTTCACGGGCATCTTCTTTGCCTCGATTTCGCACGACGGCGAATTCCTGAACCTGTCCTTCGAGGTCGTGTCGGCCTTCGGCACGACGGGTTTGTCGCGAGGGGCAACGGCGGAACTCGACCCGATCGGGCGGACGGTGATCATCCTCATGATGTTCCTCGGGCGGGTCGGACCGCTGACGCTCGGCTTCTTCCTGGCGACGCGGTCGGCGCCGAGGGTGCGCTATCCCAAGGGACGGATCTATCTTGGCTGACCTTCGCCTCACGCCCGGCGGCCTGCGCCTCGGGCCGCATCGCTGGCCCTGCACCGTGGGGCGTGGCGGGCTGACTCGCGCCAAACGCGAGGGCGATGGAGCGACGCCGAGGGGCGCCCATCGCATCGTCGGCATGTTTTGGCGGCCCGACCGCCTGCCCCGACCCGCGCCCTGGGCCGAGCCGATCCGGCCGGGCGACCTCTGGTGCGACGACCCGAGCCATCCGCTCTACAACCACCTCGCCCGCGCGCCGATGACGGCGTCTCACGAACGGATGCGGCGCGCGGATCGGCTCTACGACCTCGTCCTCGTCACCGACTGGAATTGGCCCGACGCGATCCCCGGCGCCGGAAGCGCCATCTTCCTGCATCGCTGGCGCGGCCCCGGCCGTCCGACGGAAGGCTGCATCGCGTTGCGACCCGACCATCTTCTCGACCTCGCCCGCCGCATCGAGCCGGGCACGAGGCTTCTGGTGCCCTAGCGCCGGTTCATCCACGCGAGGCGCAGAAGCGCCCGCTCCATCACGGCCATCTCCGGCACCTCGGCCGTCGACCGCAGCGTGAGGTCGGTGTCCAGCAGAAGCGACAGCGCCTTCTCCAGACGGTGCATCCCCCAGTCCGACGCCTGCCGCTGGATGCGGTCCCGACGCGGCCCGAACACAGGCGGCCTCAGCTTGCCGATGCCGGACCCTGCGCCGCCGGGATCGGAGGCGACCGCGTGCAGCGTCCGAAAATGCCGCGTCGCCCCGATGCAGAGGCCGACCGGCCCCACGCCCTGCGCCTCAAGTCGACGCAGAACAGGTCCGATCTCATGCGCCTTGCCCTCGGCGGCGAGGTTCAGGACATCGTCCAGCGCCGCTTCTATCGACGCCGGGGCGGACAGGGCGACCTCCTCGGGTGTCAGCGGGGTCGCGTCGCCGATCTTGTAGAGCGCGATCTTCTCGAGCGTCTGGCGGAAATCGCCCGGCGAGAGGCTTCGTGCCAGGTCCGTCAGCGCAGCCATCGCATCGCCCGAGATGTCCCGCAGGCCGGACGCCTTCAGCGCCGCCTCTATCTCGGCCCGACCGGGAGGGTCGTCGTAGATCGCGGCGGCGTAGGTCCCGCGGTGATCCTCGAAGAGCTTCCGCAACTTCGACTTCGCCGGCAAGCTGGCCCGCCGTCACCACGATCTGAGCGTCGCCCTCGCGCCAGTCCGCCAGGGCCGCCGCGAAGGTATCGGCCAGACCGTCGCCGGCGTCCTCGACGAAGGCAACGCGGGGTCCGGGAAAAAAGCCCTGCGCCTTCACAGCGTCAAGAAGAAGGGCGGGATCCTTGCGAAGGTCCGAGGCGGGGATCCGCGTCAGGCGCATCTCTTCCTCGCCTGCGGCACCGACGAGCGCCTTCACGACCTCCTGCCGCCGCAAGGCGACGCGCATCGCGTCCACCCCGTGGATCAGAAGACCTGTGGCCGCGGCATCGGGCTTCGCGAAATAAGCCGGCGCGTCGCGGGCCGACAGCTTCACGGGACGCGCGTCATCAGGTCCGCGACGATCCGGTCGGCGAGGATCACCATCAGCCGGCGGCGCGCGTCGCGGGCGGCGAAGGCGGTGGCGACGGTGGTCGAGGTGGCCGAATAGCTGGTGAAGCTCTGCTCGCCGCCCGTGGCCACGACCGTGTCGTCGCCTTTCCGCGTCAGCCGCCATTCGACCCGGCCCGAGACGTTGTAGCGGCTGATCTCGCCATCCGGCAGGAAGCCGACGGCGTCCTCCGAGAGACGGATGTCGGCAGTCAGGGCAAGGTCGCCCGCCTCGGATGCGCCGAGCCTGTCTTCCAGACGGCGGACCAGCACATAGCCTTCCTCGTCGAGGGGAGGTCCGACGTCGATGCGGCCCCTCAGCCCTTCCGCGCTGCCGCCCGGCCCGTAAACCGGCGTGAAGCCGCAGCCCGCCAGAGCGAGGAACGACAGAAGAAAGGTGCGGCGGTCAGATGACGACATTGACGATGCGGCCCGGCACGACGATCAGCTTCTTGGGCTGGCCACCCGCCAGCGCCTTCGCGACAGCATCGTCGGCCAGCACCAGCTTTTCAACCTCGTCGGTCGGCACGTCCTTGCCCACGGTGATCTCGCTTCGCCGCTTGCCGTTGATCTGGATCGGGCAGCGTCACGCTGTCCTCGACCAGCAGGCTTTCGTCCGCCACCGGCCAGGGCGCGTCGGCGATCAGGCCCTCGCCGCCCAGCATCGCCCAGCAGTCCTCGGCGAGGTGAGGCGTCATCGGAGACATCAGAAGCGCTAGCGTCATCGCCGCCTCGCGCCGCGCTTCGTTCGAGGCCTGCGCTTTCGACAGCACGTTGCTGAAGGCGTAGAGCTTGGCGATGGCCGCGTTGAAGCCGAAGCTCTCGATCCCCAGCGTCACGTCGCGGATCGCGCGGTGCGTCTCTTTCCGAAGTGCTACGTCGTCCGATCCCGTGTCGCCACCCTCGGCGATCTCGCCCGCGATGCGGTGAACGCGGGAGAGGTGCTTGAAGGCGGCCTCGGCCCCGGCGGCCGTCCACTCCACGTCGCGCTCGGGCGGCGAGTCGGACAGCACGAACCAGCGCGCGGTGTCGGCGCCGTACTGGTCGATGATGGCGACGGGGTCGACGACGTTGTTCTTCGACTTCGACATCTTGGCTGAGGGGATGATTTCCACCTCGGTGCCGTCCTTAAGGAAGCCCTTGCCGTCGCGCAGGTCGACCGCCTCGGGGTAGTGAGAGACTGGGGCCGTCCGCCGGCGTCCTTCGTCTGGTAGATCGCGTGCGTCACCATCCCCTGCGTGAACAGCGCCTCGAACGGCTCCTTCGACTTCGCGGGCAGGTGTCCGCAGATGTGCATCGCGCGGGCGAAGAAGCGGGAATAGAGCAGGTGCAGGATCGCGTGCTCGATGCCACCGATGTACTGATCGACGTTCATCCAGTAATCGGCGTCGGCCATGACCGTGGGCGTGTCGGCGCGGGGCGCGGTGAAGCGGGCGAAGTACCAGGACGAATCCACGAAGGTGTCCATCGTGTCGGTCTCGCGCTTCGCCGCCTTGCCGCAGACCGGGCAGGGCACGTCGCGCCAGGTCGGATGGCGGTCGAGCGGATTGCCCGGCACGTCGAAGGTCACGTCGTCGGGCAGGCGGACGGGCAGGTTCTCCTTCCGCTCCGGCACCACGCCGCAGTCCTCGCAATGAACGACGGGGATCGGACAGCCCCAGTAGCGCTGGCGCGAGAGGCCCCAGTCCCGCAGGCGGTACTTGGTGACGCCCCTGCCCCAGCCCTCGGCTTCGGCCCGCGCGATGGCGGCGTCGATGGCCTCGTCGCCCGTGGCGGTCTCGTCCCAGCCGAAAGGCTTCAGCCAGCGGACCGTCTCTCCCTTCGGGGGCACGAAGGCTTCGGAGCCAACCGGCGCGCCGCCGTCGGCGGCCACGAAGGTGTCGATCACCGGCAGCCCGTACTTCCGGCAGAAGTCCAGGTCGCGCTGGTCGTGCGCGGGACAGCCGAAAATGGCGCCGGTGCCGTAGTCCATCAGGATGAAGTTCGCGATCCAGACGGGCAATTCCCAATTCGGATCGAGCGGATGCTTCACCCGGATGCCGGTGTCAAAGCCCAGCTTCTCGGCCTTCTCCAGCGCTTCCTCGGTCGTCCCGCCCTTCGAGGCTTCCGCTCGGAAAGCAGCGGCCTCGGGGTTCTTCTCCGCCAGTTCCTTCGCCAGCGGATGGTCGGGCGAGATACCCACGAACGACGCCCCCATCAGCGTGTCGGGCCGGGTCGTGTAGACCTCGATCGCCTCGCCGCCGTCGGCGCGCTCGAAGGCGAATTGCAGCCCGCGCGACTTTCCGATCCAGTTCCGCTGCATCAGCTTCACCTTCGCCGGCCAGTCGTCCAGCCCGTCGATGGCCTCCAGCAGCTCCTCCGAGAAATCCGAGATCTTGAAGAACCACTGCGTCAGTTCGCGGCGCTCGACCTCGGCGTTCGACCGCCAGCCCTTGCCGTCGATCACCTGCTCGTTCGCCAGCACCGTCATGTCGACCGGGTCCCAGTTCACCACCGCATTCCGGCGATAGACCAGGCCCTTGTCCATGAAGTCGATGAACATCGACTGCTGCTGGCCATAGTACTCGGGGTCGCAGGTCGCGAACATGCGCGACCAGTCCAGCGAGAAGCCCAGCGGCTTCATCTGCTCGACCATCGTTTCGATGTTGCCGTAGGTCCAGTCCTTGGGGTGGCCTCCGCTCGCCATCGCCGCGTTCTCGGCCGGCATCCCGAAGGCGTCGAAGCCCATCGGGTGCAGCACGTTGTGACCTGTGCTGCGCTTATAGCGCGCGATGACGTCGCCCATGGTGTAGTTCCGGACGTGCCCGATGTGGATGCGCCCCGACGGATAGGGGAACATCTCCAGCACGTAATACTTCGGCTTCGACTCGTCGCGCTCGGCCCGGAAGGTCTGCGCCTCGTCCCAGGCGGCCTGCCATTTCGGCTCGATGGTCTTGGTGTCGTATCGGGACATGCGAAGGGTCCTCGGGGAAACGGAAAACGCCGGGCGACGGCCCGGCGTGGTTTAGTCGCGCGCAGGCGGAACGTCTAGAGACGCATGTCCTGCATCCGAAGCTGGCGGGCGCGCGTCAGGATGGCGTCCTCGACCGCGCGGGCCGTCGCCGTCGGCACGGGGCCCGAGCGCGTGGCCAGCGCGATGGACAGCGACCGCGCTTCCAGCGCCGGGTCGCGGACATAGATCGTCGCGCGATAGGCAGTGCCGCCGCCCGGCGGCGTACCGTAGCCGGTCGAGATCACGCCGGTGAAGGGATCGGCCGACTGGATCGGCAGGAAGTTCAGCACGTCGAGCGAGGCGTTCCAGAGGTACTTGTTGACCTCGACCGTCACGTTCGGGTCGGCGTCGTTCAGGAAAATGTCGGTGATCGAGGTGCCCGTCCGCGCCTCGCGCTCGATGGGCTCCGAGGCGAAACGCCCGCAGCCGGACAGCGTGAGAGCCACCATCAGGACGGCCAGGACGGCGCGCATCGGTCTGTCTGCCGGAAGTCCCATCAACGCCCCCTCTCCTAGGTCCAGACATGACTACCCGACGCCCCCGTGACCGACAAGGTCTTTCCCTGCTTGATGAAAACGGTTGGCCGGGCAAATTCACTGTGGCAAGAAGAACACCATCCGCTTGGAGTTTGGAAAGGGCCGGGGAGGCTTGCTTGCAATCTAGGACGGGTGGAGGGAAATACGGTGTCAATCAGTTCGGTGCGACCGGATTGAGACGCACCTTTTACACACGAGGGAAAAAAACGATGAAAAAGGTTCTTCTGGCTTCGACCGCCCTGGTTTTCTGGGCTGGTCTCGCCGCTGCGGAAGTCACGGTCGGCGGTAAGGCTGGCATCTGGCTGCAAGACAACGGCGACCTGGTCGCCGACGACATCGACATCGACGGGATCCGAGCGAAGCGACGTAGTCGTCAACTATGACCTGGACATCAGCTTCTCGGCTGAAGGCACCACGGACACCGGTCTGACCTTCGGTCTGGACCTGCTGCTTCTCGAAGATCTCGAGATCGACAACCAGGAAGTCTACATCTCCGGCGCGTTCGGCAAACTGACCGTCGGCGACGTGGATGACGCGCTGCAGAAAGTCGCTGGTCTGGCCGACATCGGCTACGACGGCATCGGCATCGACAACGTGGCCGAGCAGGCCCGTGGCGACGGTCCTCCGGTGGCGACTCGGTCCTGTATCAATATCAGGCCGGCGACTTCGGTCTGTTCCTGTCGCACAGCCGTGACACCGGTGCCGAAGACGTCGCTGTCGGCGTCAAGGTTGGCCTTGGTGACTTCGCGATCGGCGTCGGCTACGAAGATCAGACCGACACGGGCAACGGCGACACCTACGCCGTCGACCTGAGCGGCACCTTCTCGGGCGCTGGCTTCGACATCTACTACGAAGACTCCGACGCCCTCGGCTCGGGCTGGGGTACTGTCCTGTCCTACGGCATGGGCGCCACCACCGTGACCTTCGGCTACTCGGACCACGACAACTCGGCTGACGCAGCCATGGGTCTCGGCTTCGCCTACGACCTCGGCGGCGCGACCCTCGCGGGCGGCATCGGCGACAACGGCTTCGAAACCGTGTGGGACCTCGGTGTCTCGATGGAATTCTGATCCTTCCAGGATCGGATGACGGAAAGAGCGGGCCTTGCGCCCGCTCTTTTCTTTTTGGCAGATGGGTGCATGAGCCTTTCGGACATCCGCGCCCGCCTCGACGCCGCCTGCGCCCGCCACGGACGTGATCCGTCCGACGTCACCCTTATCGCCGTATCGAAAGTCCAGCCGCTCGACCGCGTCGAGGCCGTGCTGTCGGAAGGCCATCGCGTCTTCGGCGAGAATCGCGTGCAGGAGGCGCAGGGCAAATGGCCCGCCTTCCGCGCAGCATTCGACGGCGTCGAAGCTTCACCTGATCGGTCCGCTACAGACCAACAAGGCCCGCGCCGCGATGGAGCTGTTCGACGCCATCCACACCGTCGACCGTCCCAAGCTCGCGCAAACCATCGCGCGTCTCGCGGATGAGATGGGCAATTGTCCCGACGTCTTCGTCCAGGTGAACACCGGCGACGAGGATCAGAAGGCCGGCTGCCCGGTCGACGAGGCCGACGCGCTGGTCGCCCTCTGCCGTGATCTGAAGCTTCCCCTGAAGGGCCTCATGTGCATTCCGCCGGTCGACGACGACCCCGGACCTCACTTCGCGCTTCTGGCGAAGATCGCGGAACGTAACGGCCTCACCGGCCTCAGCATGGGCATGTCGGGCGACTTCGAGGAGGCCATCGCCCAGGGCGCCACGCATGTCCGGGTCGGCTCGGCCATCTTCGGCGACCGCGTTCCGGCCTGACCTCGATCAAGGCGCCGCCGCCGGGCCCAGGCCATCGTCGTGACGGAAAAGGAGACCTGCCGATGTCCTGCATCTATACCGAAGACCAATCCCTGCCCGTGGCCGAGATCCAGGTGCTGGGCCGCGTCACCGAACATGACATGGACGAAATCCTGCCGAAGCTCGAAGCCTTCATCGAAAAGCACGGCACCATCCGCATCGTCGAGGTCATCGAACGCTTCGAGGGTTTCGACCCGACCACCGTGCTCGACGGCGTGAAGTTCGACATCAAACACCTGAGCAATGTCAGCCACGCTGCCGTCGTATCGGACATTCCCTGGATCGGCTTCATGACCCGCGCGGCCAGCACCGTTATGCCGCTGACGGTCCGCACCTTTGCCATGGCGGATCTGGAAGCAGCGCGCGCCTGGGCCAGAACGCCCGACGCCTGAGCCGTCAGAGCATCTCCTTGATCGCCGCCACATGGCGGCGGTCGGCAGCCAGGACGTCGGAGGCAAGCGCACGCGCCGCCTCCACCGGATCGTCGTCGATCCGGTCGATCAGTCCCATCGCCAGAGCCTCCGCCGCGGCGATCTTCTGTCCCGCCATCAGGATCAGCTTCGCCCGCGCCGGCCCTACCAGTGCGGCCAGCCTCTCGGGGTCCGACGGCTGCGGCAGGAAACCCAGCCGCATCACCGGGTAGAAGATCGAAGCATTCGGCACGGCCACCCGCAGGTCGCAGGCCAACACCATCCCCAAGGCCCCGCCCGCCGCCGTGCCGTTCAGCGCCGCAATCGTCAGGATCGGCGCCGACGCGATGGCGCCCGACAGCCGTTCCCACGCCGGGTCGGTGGCCAGGCCCGCCCGTGCCGCCTCGAGGTCCGCGCCGGCCGAGAACACCTTGCCCCTCCCAGTCAGCACAAGCGCCTTCACCGCCTCGTCCGAGGCCGCCTCCTCGACCTGCTCGGCAAGCGCCGCAAGCATCTCGCGGGTCAGCGCGTTCGCCTTCTCCTGCCGGTCGAGCGTCAGGATGCGCAGCCCGCCCTCGGTCGCCACCTCGATCATCGCGCCAACCCCAGCCGAGCGCGGACGCGCTCGTCCCTCAACGAGATCTCCTGCCCCAGGAACTCGTCCGCCTCCGGGCCGCACATCCACAAAAGAGCCTTCGCCGGCCACTCGGGCGGGACGTGGTCCGACCACTCCAGCCGCGACACCGGGTTGATTCCGCTCGCCTTGATCTCGCGCTGCATCTCGGTCGCCACCGTTCCGGGCGACAATCCCATGACACGCACGCCATCCGATCCGGCCTCGAGATGTGCCGACCGCGTCAACATCGCCGCCCCCGCCTTCGATGCGCAATAATGCGACCAGGCCTCGACGGGGCTGTGCGCCGCGCCCGACGACACCGTCAGGATCGTCCCCCGTCCACGCTCGATCATGCCGGGCAGGACCGCGCGCATCCCGTGGTAGACGCCCTTCAGGTTCACGTCGATCGCCATGCCCCAACCCGCCGGGTCGGACGACGCGAGGTGCGCGATCGGCTCGATCACACCCGCGTTGTTGACGAGAACGTCGACCGGCCCGAACGCCGCCTCCGCCTCGGTCACGGCGCCTGCCACCTCGTCGTAGCGCGCCACGTCGCAGGGCACGGCAAGCGCCGCGTCGCCCAGACGCCCGGCCAGATCGCGGATCGCCTCCGCGCCCCGCGCCAACAGGACAACCCGCGCGCCCGCGCTGACGAAAGCTTCTGCTGCCGCGGCGCCTATGCCACGGCTCGCTCCCGAAATGATCACGGTTTTGCCATCGGCTTTCATCGATTTTGCCTCCTTTTGGCCGCACTGCGTGCTATCACGGTCACGTTCGGCCTGTCGACGGCGCGAGGGTCAGGGATTACTTGACCGCTCGGGTTCCGCCTCGGAACGTCGCCGATATTAAACGCAATCAGATCACCGGATAACGCCCTATGACTTTTCACCGCACCCTGACGATGACCTCCGTGCTGGCCCTGATGGCTGGCCCAGCGCTGGCCGACCTGACCGCCGAGGAGGTTCTTGCCGACCAGATCAGCCAGATCGAGATGTACGGCTTCACCGCCGAGGTCGTGGACCAGAACAGGTCAGGCGACACGCTGAGCGTCGGATCGCTCGTCGCCTCGGCCATGGCGGCCGAGGGCAACTTCAAGGTCAGCATGGGCGGTGTCAGCCTGATCGAACAGGGCGATGGCACGGTCAAGGTGGAGTACCCCGCCGTGATGCCGCTGACCGTCAGCGGCACCTCCGAGGATGGCGAGAATTTCGAGATGTCCATCTCGATCAACCTGACCGGCGCTGACGTGACGGCATCGGGCTCGACCGAGCAGATCCGCTACGACTTCGACATCGAGCGCGTCTCGGTAACCGAGATCGAGTTCCTCGCGCCCGAGGAAGCCAAGGACATGGATATGTCCGTCGACGTGGCCTTCGTGAACCTCACCGGCTTCACCGAGCTGGCAGCGGGCGCCGTGCGCGACTACACGGCCGAATTCGCCGCCGAAAGCCTCACCTTCGCCGTCGACGCCAATGTCGAAGAGGGCGAGGAGCCGGGCCATTTCCGCTTCGAGGGATCGAGCCAGGACCTGACCAGCTCCTACAGCGGCGCGGTCGGACAGCAGGACCTGATGGCCTCCTTCGCCGAGTCGATCAGGAACGGGAACCGCACCGACGGTACCGCCGCCTTCGGCCCCACCACCTATACCTTCAACGTCGATTCCCCCGAGGGCACGATGGAAGGCGCGGTCGCGGTCGCCGAGGGCGACTTCCAGTTCAAGATGAACGAGGACGGCCTGGACTATGGCGGGATGAACCGCGACATCACCCTGACCATCGGCGGATCGCAGATCCCCTTCCCTCCGATGACCTTCAAGCTCGCCGAATCCGAGGGCCGTTTCGCGATGCCGGTGGTGCCCGGCGAGGAAAGCCAGGACTTCGGCCTCCGCATTGCGATGAAGGGCCTCGAGATCGACCAGATGATCTGGAACATGTTCGATCCCGCAGGCCAGCTTGCGCATGATCCGGCGACGCTGGTGATCGACATCGACGGCGAGGGCGTGCTGTCGGCCGACGTGTTCGATCCCGAGTTCGCCGACAACGGCGAGGTTCCAGGCCAGCTCGACGCCATCAACGTCAACGAGATCGAGCTGTCGGTCGGTGGCGCGCGCCTGACCGGCGACGGCGACTTCACATTCGACAACTCGTCGCCGATGCCCGTGCCGTCGGGCGTCCTCAACATGATGCTGACGGGCGGCAACGGCCTTCTCGACACGCTGGTCACCATGGGCCTCGTGCCCGAGGATCAGGCCATGGGCGCGCGCATGATGATGGGTCTCTTCGCTCGTCCGGGCGATGGCGACGACACACTCGTCTCGACCATCGAGTTCAACGAAGACGGCTCTATCATGGCGAACGGCCAGCGCATCAAGTGACAGGGGCACGGGCCCGCGCCGCAAGGCCGGGCCCTTCGCCAAGCCCGGCAGACGCTGTCACGCCCCCCGACCCGCGCGGATCGAAGGCCTTCAGGGTCAGCCGAGGGATGACTGGATGACCCTGATCCCGCGGATTCTTCTCAAGGCACTCGAGAGAGGCCACGACGCGAGACAACTCCGCCACGACGTCGAGAAGGCGCGGGGACGGGGTATCGACGCGATACGCGCTGTGCTGGCCGGTCCGATCAGGAACCAGGCCCGCAGCGTCGAGACAGCCGGATCGCTGTGCGAGGTGCTGTCCGATCGGATTCTGCCGCCTGCCGAGACCGCCGTCGTCTTCCGGCAAATCCTCAACGCCCACGCCGATAGCATCCCCATTCTTCTGACGCTTGGCAGCACCATCGAGGCCGCCCGCGACATCGATGACCTGAACGCGCCGCCGCCCGACGAAGACCTGTTCCAGACACTGCTCGCACGGCTCGAAGAATTGCTCCTGAGTTCGGATGCCTCCGACGAGCAGCGCCACATCGCGGAAAGCCTGGCCACCACCGCCCGCATGATGGGACGGCAGAAGGACTCCATCGCCGAACGCGCCTACGCCCGCGTGGTCGAGCTTGCTCCCGATAGCAGCGACGCGCACTACAACCAGGGTCTGTTCTTCAAGACGCGCGGACGCTTCGCCGAAGGCGCGGCGGCCAACCGGCGCGCCATTGCGCTGGCAGAAGCTCCGTCCGAGGGCGCGCAGTGGAACCTCGGCATCTGCGCGACTGGCGCGGGCGATGCCGAGGGGGCGCTGAAGGTCTGGAAGGACCTCGGCAACAAGCTGGAGATCGGACGCTTCGGCCTACCTGACGGCAGCTATCCCGCCTGCAAGGTCAGACTGGCCGCCCGCCCCTTGGCGGAACGCGACGCCGCCAATGACCACCCCGGGCAGGAAGAGACCATCTGGATCGAGCGTCTCAGCCCCTGCCACGGCATCGTGCGGAGTGTCCTTTACGCCGACCTGGGCGTCGATTTCGGCGACGTGGTGCTGTTCGATGGCGCGCCCATCACCCACCACCTCTATGGCGACCGGCGGATCCCGGTCTTTCCCCACCTCGCCACGCTCAGGCGAAGCGGCTATGCGTTCTACGATTTTTCAGCCACCCAGCCCGACGCCGGCGCGGTGGCAGGCCTCAGCGAGAAGCTGAGCCGAGACACCGTGATCTACGCTCACACCGAAGGCATGGTCATGCTCTGCGCCACCTGCTGGCGGGACGAGACCGTGCAGCACGCACGTCACACGCAGGAACAGCACAACGTCGTTCATGGCCGCATCGCGGCCCCTCCCGAAATCGCTGCCGTCGACCTCCTGGCCGAAATCGACACGGCCGTGGCAGGGGTAAAGGGCGCACACATCGTCTCGCCCGACCTCTGCCGGGCAGCGGGCGACGAGGGCCGCGCGCGCATCGAGCAGCGACGGTTCGACGTCTTGCGCGCGTCCTGACCACCCGGGCATCGCCTTGCAGTCCGGCGCAACGGCCACTACCTCCTCACGACCGCAGCAGGAACGTTACATGAGCCAGCGCCTCTCCGATCTGACCGACGCCTTGATCGCCGCCGCCCGCAAGGCGGGGGCCGACGCCGCCGACGCCATCGCGACCGACGGACGCGCCGTGTCCATCGACGTGCGCGCCGGCGCCCTCGAACAGGCCGAGCGGGCCGAGGGCGTCGAGATCGGCCTCCGCGTCCTTCTGGGCCGGCGGCAGGCCTGCGTCTCGGCCTCGGACACGAAGCCCGAGACCCTGACCGAAATGGCCGAGCGCGCGGTGGCCATGGCGCGGATCGCGCCGGAGGATCCCTACATCGGCCTCGCCGATCCCGAGCAACTGTCCGACACCCGCGACGCCACCGGTCTCGACCTCTGCGAGGACGCGCCCGAACCGTCGCCCGCCGACCTCGAGGACGCCGCCCGCCGTGCCGAGGCGACCGCCCTCTCGCACGAGGGCATCGCTCAGGTGCAGTCCGCCGCCGCCTCCTATCACCGCACCCGTATCCACCTTGCGGCCTCAAACGGCTTCTCGGGCGGGTACTCCCGGTCGTCGCACTCGCTCTACTGCGTCGCGATCACCGGCGAAGGCACGAAGATGGAGCGCGACCATTACGGCGAGGCGCGCATCTACGGCGCCGACCTGCCCACACCCGAAGAGGTGGGCCGCCTCGCGGCCGAGCGCACCCTGTCCCGCGCCGGTGCGCGAAAGCCGAAGACCGGCGCCTTCCCCGTCCTCTACGACGAACGCGTCGCCGCCGGCGTGATCGGGCACCTTCTCTCGGCCGCCAACGGCGCTTCGGTCGCGCGCGGCAGTTCCTGGCTGCGGGGCCTCTTGGGCGAGCAGGTCCTGCCCGACGCCCTCTCCATCGTCGAGGAACCGCACCGCGTCCGGACGTCCGGCTCGAAACCCTTCGACGGCGAGGGCCTTCGCACGGCCCGGCGCGAGATCGTCACGAATGGCCGCCTCAACGGCTGGACCCTCGACCTTTCCACCGCCCGCCAGCTTGGGATGGAGAGCACGGCCAACGCCGGGCGCGGCCCGTCCTCGCCGCCGTCTCCCACCCTCAGCAACATCGCCCTGACCCAGGGCGAGGCCACGCGCGACGACCTGATCCGCGACATGGGCACCGGCCTTCTGGTGACCTCGCTCATCGGTTCGTCGATCAACGCGACGACCGGCGACTACTCGCGCGGCGCCTCCGGCTTCTGGATCGAGAACGGCCAGATCGCCTATCCGGTCAACGAATGCACCATCGCGGGCAACCTGCGCGACATGCTGCGCTCCATCGTGCCCGCGAACGACGCCCGGCCCTGGACCGGCCGCGTCGTGCCGTCGCTTCTGGTCGAAGGTCTCCTCCTTGCCGGCGACTGACCTCGACCTCCTGCACGAGACCGCGCTCGAAGCGGGCGAGATCGCCCGGCGCTTCTGGCGCGAGGATCCGCAGGTCTGGGACAAGGGCGGCGACGATCCCGTCTCCGAGGCCGACTTCGCCGTCGACACTCACCTGAAGCAGCGCCTCTTGGCCGCGCGGCCCGACTACGGCTGGGTCAGCGAGGAAACCGCCGACGACATGAGCCGGCTCGAGCGTGAAAGGGTGTTCATCGTCGACCCCATCGACGGCACGCGAGCCTTCGTGGCGGGCGAGAAGACCTGGGCGCATTCCCTCGCCATCGCCGAGGCGGGACGCATCGTCGCCGCTTGCGTGTATCTGCCCGTTCGGGACAAGCTCTACCTCGCCCGCGAAGGCAACGGTGCGACCCTGAACGGCGCATCGGTCAAGGCGTCCGCGCGCGGCGAACTCGACGGCGCGACTGTCCTAAGCCCCAAGGTCAGCTTCCGCCCCGAGTTTTGGACTGCCGGCCCGCCGCCCGTCGAACGGCACTTCCGCCCGTCCCTGGCCTATCGCATGGCGCTGGTCGCCGAAGGCCGCTTCGACGCCATGATGACGCTTCGCCCGGCCTGGGAATGGGACATCGCCGCCGGGGCGCTCCTCGTCGCCGAGGCAGGGGGCGAGGTCACGGATCGTCGGGGGCGTTCCCTCACCTTCAACAGCCCCGCCCGCCAGACCGAGGGCGTCGTCACCGCAGGCGGCGCGGTCCATGCGGCGCTCTTGTCGGGCCTCGCCTAGCTCCAGTACGCGCGGGCCGTCTCCGCCCTGTCGTACTGCAGGTAGAAGTCGTCGAGCTGCGGCGGCGCCACGCCCGCGTCCTGAAGCTGCACATGCGCCTGTCCCCGATGATGCACCTGGTGCTGGACGAGGTGAAGGATCAGGGCCGCCACGGTCTCCTCGATCCGTCCCTCGTCGCGTTCGGTCACCCGCGTCTCGCTCAGCCGCTCCGCCGTCATCTCCCGGCAGAAAGCCGCGAAGCGCATGTCGGCCTCGGCCTGCAGGACGGAAAGCGTGGCGGCATCGCGCACCTCATCCCGGTCGTAGACGGTCAGACCGCGCCCGCCGGACTCCAGTGCGTCGAGGTAGTAGAGGTCGACCTCGTAGATGTGGTTCAGCGTCTTGCACAGCGACGGAAAGAATCCCGGCCGGTTCGCGAGGAACGCATCCGGGGTTAGCCCCCGCATCGCACCATACAGCGTCCGGTTCGCCCAGGCGTTGTTCAGCGCCATGGCGAGCCAGGGATTTTCGCCTGCGTCCATCAAGCCGTCCTCCCGAAACTTCTGGACGGACTCCGGCCCCTGTGATTCCGTCGCGCCATGCAGCGATCCTATACGCCCCACCTCGTCACCGCAGCCGTCATCGCCCTTTCGGCGCTGTACCTTCTGTGGATCGGGCGCGTCCCCTGGTGCGAGTGCGGCTACGTCAAGCTGTGGCACGGCGAGACGATGTCGAGCGAGAACAGCCAGCACATCTCGGACTGGTACACCCCCAGCCACATCATCCACGGCCTGTTGTTCTACGCCGGCCTCTGGCTGGTGGCGCGGAGGCTGTCCATCGGCTGGCGCCTGACCATCGCCACGGTGATCGAATGCGCCTGGGAGATCCTCGAGAATTCGGACGCCATCATCGAGCGCTACCGCGCCGTGACGATCTCGCTCGATTATTACGGCGACAGCGTACTGAATACGGTGTCGGACGTCCTCGCCATGATCCTGGGCTTCTGGCTGGCCCGCGTCCTTCCCGTCTGGGTCAGCGTCGCGCTCGTCATCTTCTTCGAGGTGCTGACGGCCTGGGTGATCCGGGACGGCCTCATCCTGAACGTGCTGATGCTGCTCTGGCCGCTCGAAAGTGTCATGGAGTGGCAGTCGGGCAGCTAGGCACGCCCTCTGCCTCCAGCATCCCGCGTTTAAGCGTTAGCGCGAGTTGGCCCCCGCCTAATCGCGGATGGTTGCCTGAAAGTTGCCGTCGATCGTGACGCCGACCTCGGGATCGACCACGAGCCCACCAGCGGGTTCGGGCGTCAGGGTGGCGACAATACTTCCGGCCAGCACCAGATCACCGCCTGTCGCATTGGAAGGCGTTCAGGGACAGGTCGACATTCTCGCTTCCGGCAACCAACGTTCCATCGGTCCGCTGAAGTTCGACCCGCGCATCGATTGTCTGCGCTTCCACCGGCCCTGCCAGAACCTGCATCTCGATCGTCAGCGTTCCGGGACCGCCGTCACCTTCGGGGTCGGGCGTCCCGACCAGACGAACCTCGACTCTGCCGTCGTTCTCCGTCCAGGTGCTGGTCGGCCCCTCTCCCGCACTGGCGACGATCCAGCGCGCGGGATCCAGATCCAGCGTTCCAGTGATCGAGCCGGTGCCGCTTTGTGCAAAAAGGGGACCGGCCAGAAGGCAGATGGCAAGGGGGGCGGCCAGGCGTTTCATGCGTCCTTTCCCATGTCCGGGGCATCGGCAATCACAACCGATTGCCGCGACGCATGTTCCCGCCGTACCGGGAAGTGAGGCTTTTCAGCCGCCGGCCCTACTTCTTCCGCCCCTGAAGCCAGCGGAAGACGAAGAACAGCACCACGAGTGCGACGATCCAGAACAGCAGGTCCATGAGGTTACTCCCAGTCGAGGACGATCTTGCCCGACTTGCCCGATTTCATCGTCTCGAAGCCGCGGCGGAACTCGTCGACGTGCATCCGGTGCGTGATGACCCGGCGGATGTCCAGCCCGTCCTCCAGCATCGCGATCATCTTGTACCAGGTCTCGAAGATCTCGCGGCCATAGACGCCCTTCAGCGTGATCGCCTTGAACACGATGCGCGACCAGTCGACCGGCGACTTGCCGGGCGGGATGCCAAGCAGCGCGATCCGCCCGCCCATCACCATCGCCTCGACCATCTGGTCGAGCGCCCTCTGGTTGCCCGACATCTCGAGCCCTACGTCGAAGCCTTCCTTCATCTTGAGCCCCGACATGACCTCGCGCAGATCCTGCTCGGCCACGTTGACGGGGACCACGTCCGTCACCTGCTCGGCCAGCGCCAGCCGGTCGGGGTTCACGTCCGTGATGACGACATGCCGCGCGCCGACATGCTGCGCCACCGCCGCCGCCATGATGCCGATGGGACCGGCACCCGTGATGAGGACATCTTCGCCCACCAGGTCGAAGGACAGCGCGGTATGAACAGCATTGCCAAGCGGATCGAGGATCGCCCCGATCTCGTCGTCGATGGCGTCGGGCAGCGGTATCGCGTTGAACGCCGGCAGCCGCAGGTACTCCGCAAAGGCCCCCTGCTCGTTCACCCCGATCCCCCGCGTCTCGGGGTCGAGGTGGAACCGCCCCGACCGCGACTGCCGCGAGTGCTTGCCGATCAGGTGCCCCTCGCCGCTGACGCGCTGGCCAAGGTGCAGGTCGTCGACGTTCTTCCCAAGCTCCACGATCTCGCCCGCGAACTCGTGCCCGGTGATCAGCGGCACCGGTACCGTCCGCGCCGCCCAGTCGTCCCAATCCCAGATGTGGATGTCGGTCCCGCAGATGCCCGTCTTCTTCACGCGGATCAGCACGTCGTCCGGCCCGATCTCGGGCACCGGCGCGCGGATCATGTCGAGGCCGGGAGCCGGTGCCGTCTTGGCCAGCGCCTTCATCTCGTTGCTCATAACGCCCCCACCTCGCGCCCCGCCTGCGCAAACGCCTCAGCCGCGCGATCCAGATCCTCCCGCGTCAGGGCCGCATTCATCTGCGTCCGGATCCGCGCCTGCCCCTTCGGCACGACCGGGAAGAAGAACCCCGCGACATAGACCCCCAGCTCGCCCAGCCGGGCCGCCATGTCCTGCGCCAGCCGAGCCTCGCCCAGCATCACGGGCACGATGGGATGCGCGCCGGGCAGAAGGTCGAACCCGGCCCGATCCAGATGCGACCGCCACAGCGCGGTATTCTCGAACAGCCGCGCCCGCAGGGTATCGCCCTCCTCCACCAGCTTGATCGCCTCGATCCCCGCCGCAACGACCATCGGAGGCAGCGCGTTCGAGAAGAGATAGGGCCGCGCCCTCTGCCGCAGAAGGTCGACCACCTTCTGCGAGGCGGCGACATACCCGCCGATAGCCCCGCCCAGCGCCTTCCCCAGAGTCCCCGTCAGGATGTCGACCTCCACGCCGTGATGCGACGGCGTCCCCGCCCCCTTCGGCCCCATGAAGCCCGTCGCATGGCAGTCGTCCACCATCACCAGCGCGTCGTAGCTATCGGCCAGCGCGCGGATCTCGGGCAGCTTCGCCAGATACCCATCCATCGAGAACACGCCATCCGTCGCGATCATGACGAACCGCGCGCCGTCCGCCCGCGCCTGTTTCAACTGCGCCTCAAGGTCGTCCATGTCCGAATTGGCATAGCGATACCGCTTCGCCTTGCAGAGCCGGATGCCGTCGATGATGGACGCATGGTTCAGCGCGTCCGACACCACCGCATCCTCCGGCCCCAGCAGAGGCTCGAACACCCCGCCGTTCGCGTCGAAGCAGGCGGCAAAGAGGATCGAGTTCCTCCATCCCCAGAAAGGCCGCCAGCCGCGTTTCCAACTCCCGGTGCAGATCCTGCGTCCCGCAGATGAAGCGGACCGAGGCCATGCCGAAGCCGTGGTCCTCCATCGCCGCTTTCGCCGCTGCGATCAGGCGCGGGTGGTCGGCGAGACCCAGGTAGTTGTTGGCGCAGAGGTTCAGCATCTCGCGCCCCGCGACCGTAATGTGCGCGCCCTGGGGCGAGGTCAGCGGCCGCTCGTGCTTGGTCAGGCCCTCGGCCTCGATCCCGGCAAGAACGTCGTCAAGGTGATCGTCGAAGGACGTCATGCCGTCTCCTTCGTCAGGCCGCGAGAGTCATCGCGGCAAGGGATGGCTTGCCGAGGTATAGGCGCGCCAGTCGGTTATCTCGGGATAGAACGTCTTCCGCCACTGGCGCACAAGGGGGTTCATCCGCCGCCGCCACAACGGCGGGACCAGCGCAAGGATGCCCATCACCGCATATCCGTAGGGAAGCTGCGGCGCCTCGTGCGCGGCATAGGTCTGCAACAGCGGAAAGCGCCGGTCGGGCCGCGCATGGTGGTCCGAGTGACGCTGGAGATTGATGAGCAGCCAGTTCGTCGCCCGATGCGATGCGTTCCAGCTGTGGTGCGGCCGGACGTGCTCGTACTTGCCGCCGCCCATATGCTTCCGCGTCAGCCCGTAGTGCTCGATGTAGTTCACCAGCTCCAACTGCCAGATCGCCGTCAGCGCCGCGAAAAGATACAGGCCAAGCCCGGTCCAGCCTCCCACGACGACGGCAGCCAGCACGAAAAGAAGCTGCAGCCTCGCATAGCGCCAGAACGGATTCGACCGATCCCACGAAGGGAGCGCCTTCCGCCGTAAGCGCTCGACCTCTGCGCCCCACGCGGATCGCAGCGACTGCGGCAGCACCCGGAAGAAGAAGCGATGGAAGCTCTCGTTGTAACGCGCCGTCACCGCATCCCTCGGCGTGCCGACATGACGGTGATGCACCACAAGATGCTCGCTCCGGAAATGTCCGTACTGCGCCATCGCCAGCAGCACGTCGCCCAGCCACCGCTCGAACCGGCTGTGCTGGTGCATCAGCTCATGCGCATAGACGATGCCCACGGCCCCCATCAGGATGCCCAGCCCGAAGGCGTTGACGACCATCTCCCAGGTCTCCAGATGCCCCGCCCGAACCATGTATCCCAGCGCGCCGAACACCGTGACCGCCTGCGCCGGCGCCCAGATCACCGTGATCGCGCGGTGCCAGAACAGGTCCTCTTCGGGCGTCTCGACATCGGCATTGCCAAGGTGCAGGCCGCCGATGGCATCGAGAAGCGAGAACAGCCCCCAGGATCCCAGCGGCACCAGCACCACCGTCCAGCCGCCCTGGATCGCGGACACCCACGCCAGCGGCAAAAGGATCAGCGAAGCCCAGAACGGCAGGGCCCCGGCAAGTCCGGTGAGAAGCGGTTTCGGCATCGTCCTTGTCCGTTGCGGGCGCAAAGGCCCCTCTGCCCGGATTAAGATTGCACCAGCGCCCGCGACGCAAGATCGAAGGCCTTCCGCATGACCGTCGGCAGCTCCGACCGCCGCAGGTCGGGCCGGAACGCGCCCCGCTCCGCCGTCGCGTCGAGAGGCACCTCGGCCACCCGAAGCGCCAGCGCCAGGTGGAAGTGCGTGAAGGTATGCCGCACCTCGCCCCCCGGATCGCGCCACTCGGCCTCGACCGGCGGCGCGTCCTTCGGCGCGGCCTCGCCCCACTCGGTCCCCGGCCATCCCGTCATGCCGCCCAGAAGCCCCCGGTCGGGCCGCGTCTCGACCAGCCAGGCGCCATCCTCGCGCCGCGCGAGATAGGCGATCCCGAAGCGCACCGGCTTCGCCTTCTTCGCGGCCTTCGCCGGCAGCTCCGCCTGCACGCCCGCCGCCCGCGCCCGGCAGGCCTCCATCCACGGACAGATCCCGCAGGCCGGCGACCGCGGCGTGCAGATCGTCGCGCCCAGGTCCATCACCGCCTGCGCATAGTCTCCCGGCCGCTCCCTCGGCGTCAGCCGCGCCGCGTGGGCCGTCAGCTCCGCCTTCGCCGCAGGCAGGGGCGTCTCGACCCGGAACACCCGAGCCATGACCCGCTCGACGTTGCCGTCGACCACCGTCTCGGGCCGGTCGAAGGCGATGGCCGCGACCGCCGATGCCGTATAGGGCCCCACCCCCGGCAGCGTCAGCAACCCCTCGCGCGTGTCGGGAAATCGCCCACCATGCTCCGCCACCACCGCCCGCGCGCCTTTCAGCAGGTTCCGCGCCCGCGCGTAATACCCAAGCCCGGCCCACTCACCCATGACGGCCGCATCCTCGGCCGCCGCCAAATCCGCAACCGTCGGGCCAAAGCGCCGTGAACCGCTCAAAGTACGCCTTCACCGCCGCGACAGTGGTCTGCTGCAGCATGATCTCGCTCAGCCACACGCGATAGGGATCCGGCACCTCGCCCGCCCGCCGGTCAGCCGGAGATACCCGCCACGGCAGCACGCGGGCGTGCCGGTCATACCAGGCCAGCAGGTCGTCCGCGCTTGGGTCACGCAATCTTTACGGCTCCTCGAAGGGCTTTCGGCTGGCGCGCTGGCCACCGATCCCTAGAATGTGCCCGACTTTCGGGATTGCAAGCGCAGGACAACGATGACCCGCGACAAACGAGACGGACGAAGGATGAAGGGCTTCGAGAGGGCCTCGAGCCTCGTCGCGCTCGCGCATCCGCACCGCCGGCGAAAGCCGCGGCTTCGCCGTCTCGCGCCTGCTCACCCACTGGGCCGAGGTCGCAGGCCCCGACATCGCCCGCATCGCCCGCCCCGTCGACGTCACCTACGGACGCGGCGGCCTGGGGGCCACGCTCACGCTCCTGACCACCGGGCGCCGAGGCGCCGATACTCGAGATGCAGAAGGAAACGCTGCGCGAGCGCGTCAACGCCTGCTACGGCTACGCCGCCATCTCGCGCATCCGCATCACCCAGACCGCCGCCACCGGCTTCGCCGAAGGCCGCGCCGCCTTCGATCCCGCGCCCAAACAGCACCCCGATCAGGCGCCCGTATCGCCGGAAGCCGCCCGAACCGCCGCCGAGGTGCAGGACACCGCCCTGCGCGACGCCCTTGAACGCCTGGGTGCGAACGTCCTATCTCACAGCAAACGGTAAACAAGGTAACCTTTCTCATGACCCGCAGACTGACGCTTATCGCAGCCCTCGCCCTCGTGGCGCTCGGAGGCTTCTTCCTCTACGGCCAGCGCGCCGGGACCGGCGCCGACCCGATGGCGGCCTACGCTCAGGACGCGGAAAGCGTCGACACCTCGATGATCGCCGACATGACGCTCGGCGACCAGAACGCACCGGTGAAGCTGATCGAGTACGCCTCGTTCACCTGCCCGCACTGCGCCAACTTCCACGCCGAGAACTTCAAGAAGCTCAAGGCCGAATACATCGACACCGGCAAGGTCGCCTTCACCTACCGCGAGGTCTACTTCGACCGCCCGGGCCTCTGGGCCTCGATCGTCGCGCGCTGCGGCGAGAACGCCGAAAGCCGCTATTTCGGGATCGCCGAGATGCTCTACGCCCAGCAGCAGGACTGGGCCCGCAAGGAAACCCCGGCCGAGATCGTCGAGTCGCTGCGCCGCATCGGCAAGACGGCGGGGCTGGCCGACGCCGACCTCGACCAGTGCCTGCAGGACGCCGACAACGCCCAGGCGCTCTATGCCTACTACATGAAGAATGTCGAGGCCGACGGCATCGAACTCGACGCCCTCGTTCATCATCGACGGCACGAAGTTCTCGAACATGCCCTGGGAGGAATTCCAGGCGACGCTGGACAAGGCGCTCGCCGAGGGATGACGCCCCTCCACGGCCTGAAGGTCGTCGAACTCGCGCGCGTGCTGGCCGGCCCCTGGGCGGGCCAGACGCTCGCCGATCTCGGCGCCGAGGTCATCAAGGTCGAAAGCCCTGAAGGCGACGACACACGCAAGTGGGGTCCGCCCTTCATCGAGCACGAGGGTGACGTCTCGGCCGCCTACTATCACTCCACCAACCGCGGCAAGTCCTCCGTCACCGCCGACTTCACGACCCCCGAGGGCCGCGCCCTGGTCGAGGACCTCGTCCGCGACGCCGATGTCCTGATCGAGAACTTCAAGGTCGGCGGCCTCGCCAAATACGGCCTCGACTACGAAAGCCTCGCCAGGATCAACCCCCGCCTCGTCTACTGCTCGATCACCGGCTTCGGACAGACCGGCCCCTACGCGCACCGTGCGGGCTACGACTACATCATCCAGGGCATGTGCGGGCTGATGTCGATCACCGGCGACACCGTCGGCCAGCCGCAGAAGGCCGGCATCGCCGTCACCGACATCTTCACCGGCCTCTACGCCGTCACCGCGATCCAGGCTGCCCTGATCCAGCGCCAGACCACCGGTCGCGGTCAGCACATCGACATGGCGCTCCTCGACTGCGGCGTGGCGATCATGGCGAACCAGGCGCTGAACTACCTCGCCTCCGGCACGCCGCCCACCCGCATAGGCAACGCGCACCAGAACCTCGTCCCCTACCAGGTCTTCGACTGCGCCGACGGCTGGATCATCATCGCCACCGGCAACGACGGCCAGTACCAGCGACTCTGCGCCATCCTCGGACGCGACGACCTCGCCACCGACCCGGCCTACGCCACCAACGCCGGCCGCATCGCGGGCCGCGAGACCCTCATCGCCGCCCTGACCGACGAGACGAAGAAGCGCAACAAGGCCGACCTCCTCGCCGCCTGCGAAGCCCACGGCATCCCCGCCGGCCCCATCAACGACCTGGCCGAGGTCTTCGCCGACCCCCAGGTGCAGGCCCGAGGCCTCCAGTCCCAGGACCGCGGCGTCCCCCTCGTCCGCCCGCCCTTCCGCTTCTCCGACGCCGAGACCGCGCCCCTCCGCGCAGCCCCCGGCCTGGATGCGGACGGGGAGCGCCTGCGCAAGCGCTGACGGCTTTCATCGGTCTCTGAAATATCCCGGGGGAGTCCCGGCTCAAAGCCGGGACGAGGGCAGAGCCCCCTACAGCCCCAACCGCTTCAAAGCCGCCTCCAGCGCCCCGACCTCGTCGAACCTGAGCCGCACCGGCAGCGTCAGCACCTTCTGCCGGAACGACGGAGGCAGCCGCACCGCGTCCTTCTCGGTCGTGACAAGTTGCGCGCCCAGCACCTCCGCCTCGATCTCGAGGCGCTTCATCAGCGCGTCGGTCAGCGGCTGGTGGTCGTCCAGCGCCTCGGCCCGCAGAAGCTCCGCCCCCTCGGCCCTGAGCGTGGCGAAAAACTTCTCCGGCCGCCCGATGCCCGCGAAGGCCATGACCCGCAGGCCCGCCCAGTCCATTCCCGTCCGCAGCACCTCCAGATGCGCCGTCGCGCGCGGGACAATGACGGCCCCGCCCCAGGTCGCGCCGAACCGCTCCTGTGCCGCCGCCGCGCCGATGGTCAAAACCAGATCCGCACGCGCCATCCCCGCCGCCACGGGCTCGCGCAGCGGACCCGCGGGGATCACCCGCCCGTTGCCGAAGCCTGTCTCGGCGTCGACCACGACGACCGACAGGGACTTCGCCACAGAAGGATTCTGGAACCCGTCATCGAGAAGGATGACCTCCGCCCCGGCCGCTTCCGCGGCCCGCACACCTGCGGCGCGGTCCTTCGCCACCCAGACCGGCGCGAAGGCCGACAGCAGAAGCGGTTCGTCCCCCACCTCCTTTGCCCCGTGCTGCCGTTCGTCGACGCGAAGCGGACCCTCGGCGCTGCCGCCATAGCCGCGCGTCACCACATGCGCGGCCTGCGCTCCCAAACCGCTCGAGAAGGGCTATGACCGTCGGCGTCTTGCCCGTGCCGCCTGCCGTCAGGTTGCCGACGCAGATCACCGGCACTCCCGCCGTCACCTCGGGCGGCCGCGCCACCCGCCGCGCCGTGGCGCCCGCGTAGACCTTCGCCAAGGGCGCCAATGTCCGCGCCTGCCATCCGGGCCGCGCGGGCGGGTTCGACCAGAACCCCGGCGCCCTCACTTCGGCGGTTCCCCGTCGAGCGCCACGTCGATATCCTCGGTCAGCCACTCGACGACATGGGCGCTTTCGGTCGTCACCGCCCAGCCCGCCTGCGCCAGCGAGGCCGCCTTGTCGGGCGCCAGAAGCGTCACCACGGCCTCTCCCAGCGCGTCGGGCGAATCGACCGTCATCACAGCGCCCGACGCCTTCAGCCGGTCGAAACGCGAGGTCGCCTGTCCGATCGCGGGCCCGTGCAGGACGGCCGAGCCCAACGCCGCCGGGTCGAAGGGATCGGCAAGCGGAGGCCCGTCCGACAGCGTACCGCCGATATAGGTCGCGGGCGCCAGCCGGTACCACAGGCCCATCTCGTCCTCGCCGTCGGCGACATAGACCTGCACCTCGGGGTCGGGCTCGCCGCCCTCGCTTCTCAGGCTCGTGCGCCAGTTCCCGGCCTCGAACCGCGCGCGGATCTCCAGCGCTTCGGAGGGGTCGGCGGGCGTCACGATCAGCAGAAGCCGGTGCGCCGCACGGAACGCCTTGCGGTGCGCCGCCTCGATCACGTCCGTCTCATGCGCGCGCACCTGCGCCGCCAGCCACACGGGCCGTCCGCCCAGAAGCAGAGCCAGTGTGTCGCATTCGGCCTGGTTGCAGCGCTGCGCGAGGATCGTGTCGCAGAGCGGCCCCGTGATCTCGATCCGCGTCGCGGTTCCGCCCAGCGACCGCCGCAGCGCCTGCGCCTCGCTCGCCGACACGGCAAGGCAGGCGCGGAACGCTCCCAGGTAGTCCGGATAGCGCCGCCGCGGTCCCACCGCCTCGCGCGATGGCGAGACGTGGTAAAGCGGAACGTCGCGCCGCGCCGTCGCGGTGAAAAGTTTGGGACGGTCCGTCACCCCCATCTCGACCGCCACGTCGGGGCGCCAGTGATCGAGAAACCTCTGGATCGCCGACGAGCTTTCGTCCGGCCCGGCGTGGTGGATGGCCTCGGCGACGAGCGACGGAAGAAGCGGCCCCTCGGCATCGGTGGTGACGAGACACGAGACCGGCTCCTGCCGCAGCCGAGACAGCGCGCGCGCCAGGGCCGGGGCGGGCCCCGCCTCGGGTGGGGTACGGGCGTGCATCCACAGAAGCAGTCCCTCGGGCCGCGCGCGGCTTGGCTGTCCGCGCCGCTCCGTCTCGCTGAAGCCGCTCTCCGTTTCCGGCTCGCCCGGTGTCGTGCCCCGCAGCCGCGCCGCGGCCCGGCCCAGACGCTTCAGGATCCAGCCGTCCTCCAGGTTCAGGATCCCAGCTCCTCGGTCGGGGACACCTCGGCCTCTTCGTCCCTCAGTCGATGGATATGAGCGATGTAATAGCGCATGTGCGCGTTATCGACGGTCCGCTGGGCCTCGGCCTTCCAGGCGTTGTACGCGCTCTGGTAGTCGGGAAACATACCCACGATATGCAGGCCGTCCACATCGCGAAAGACGTTCTTCGAGGGATCGACAAGCTCGCCGCCGAATACGAGGTGCAGTCTCTGGGCCATCTCTTCGGTCTCCTGTTCAGGTCCGCCGGCGACTATGCCTGCCGCGGCTTGACGATAGGTGAGCGTGGCACCTTCAGCTTCTGACGCCCGACGTCCTGCAGCGCGAAGACGTCCTTGCCGTCGAAAACCACGGGGATCAATGCGTGACCCCACCCCGCGCCCGTGTCGACGTTGACCCGGTTGCCATAGTGCGTCGGCTCGTCCACCGGCGTGTGGCCATGGACGATCAGCGCCTCGTGGTCGCCCAGGTGCCACAGGAACTCGTCGCGGATCCACATCAGGTCGTCGGGCTCCTGCGCTTCCAGCGGAAAACCGGGCCGGATTCCGGCGTGAACGAAGATCCGGCCGTCCTTGCGATACCACAGGGGAAGCGTGCGAAGGAAATCCGTATGCGCCGCGGGCACGGCGCGCCTCAGCCGCTTCAGAAGCGACGCGTCGCCTTCCAGCAACTTCTTCTTTACCCCATAGGACTCAAGCGTCGATTTCCCGCCCAAAGCGTGGGTCGTCCACGAGATCCCCGCCCGCATCCGGGGGTGCGTGCCATCGCCGCCGTCCAGCGTGTCGAGGAACAGCCGGTCGTGGTTGCCGCAGAGGACGATCCAGTCCTCGCCCCGCGCGATGCCGTCGATCAGGAACTGGATGACGCCGCGCAACTCGGGCCCCCGGTCCACGAGGTCGCCGATGTGAACCACGCGCGGCCGTCCCACGCCGGCACGCTTGGCGTCCTCCGCAATGAGGGTGTGGCCTGCCCTCAGCTTGTCGAGGTGGCCGTGGATGTCGCCGATCGCATAGATCATGGGGTGCTCTTATTCGGAATGAAAGGAACGGGCCAGAGCCGACCCGGTTCCTGAGGCTCCCATCGCCTCGTCCCGTTGTGCATCCGCCATACCGATGACGCGCGCGCGGGGTCCGGCCCGCGCGCGCATCCGGGCATCCGTCAGACGTCGAACACCAGCGGCCGGATTTGCTCGAATAGCCCCGTCGCCTTCAGCTTGCCGATGACCGGCGCGGGCACCGGCTCGTCGACATAGAGAAGCGCTATGGCGTCGCCGTTCTTCTGCGACCGGCCGAGAGTGAAGTTGGCGATGTTGACGCCGTTCTCGCCCATGGTCTGCCCCAGGGCGCCGATGATGCCCGGTACGTCCTCGTTCGTGGTGTACAGCATGTGCGCCCCGATCTCGGCGTCGATGGTGATGCCCTTGATCTGGATGAAGCGCGGCTTGCCGTCCGAATAGACCGTCCCGGCGATGGATCTCTCGCGCTTGTCGGTCGCGACGGTCAGCTTCACGTAGCTGTCGAACACCCCCGACTTCTCCTGCGTCGTGGTCGACAGGGCGATCCCGCGATCCTTCGCGATCACCGGCGCGGACACCATGTTCACCTCGGGATTGTGCGCCTTCAGGATCCCCGCCACCGCCGCCGCGTTCAGCGCGGCGGTGTTCATCCCGGCCACTTCGCCGTTGTAGAGAATGTTGACCGCCCGGATCGGCTCGTCCGTCAGTTGCCCCGCGAAAGCGCCCAGATGCCCGGCAAGCTTCACCCACGGCCCCATCACCTTGGCTTCTTCCGCCGTGACCGACGGCATGTTCAGCGCGTTCTGCACCGCCCCCGTCAGCAGGTAGTCCGACATCTGCTCGGCGACCTGAAGCGCCACGTTCTCCTGCGCCTCGGTGGTCGAGGCCCCCAGATGCGGCGTCACCACCACGTTCGGCAGGTTGAACAGAGGCGATGCCGTGGCGGGTTCCTGCGCGAAGACGTCGAAGGCAGCGCCGGCCACACGACCCTCTTTCAGCGCCAGCGCCAGCGCGTCCTCGTCGACCAACCCGCCACGGGCGCAGTTGATGATCCGCACGCCCGGCTTCATCCCCGCGATGGCTTCGGCCGACAGGATGTTGCGCGTCTTGTCGGTCAGGGGAACGTGCAGCGTGATGAAGTCGGCGCGTCGCAGCAACTCGTCCAGTTCGACCTTCTCGACGCCCAGCTTGTCGGCCCGCTCCTCGGACAGGAAGGGGTCGTAGGCCACGACCTTCATCTGCAATCCCAACGCCCGCTCGATCACGATCGAGCCGATGTTGCCCGCCCCGATCACGCCCAGCGTCTTGTTGAACAACTCGACGCCCATGAAACGGTTCTTCTCCCACTTGCCCGCATGGGTCGAGGTCGAGGCCTCGGGGATCTGCCGCGCCACGGCGAACATCATCGCGATGGCGTGCTCGGCGGTGGTGATCGAGTTGCCGAAGGGCGTGTTCATCACGATCACGCCCTTCTTCGAGGCGGCGGGGATGTCGACGTTGTCGACCCCGATCCCGGCGCGGGCGACGACCTTCAGGTTGGTGGCAGCCTCCAGCACCTTCTCGGTGACCTTGGTGGCCGACCGGATGGCAAGGCCGTCATACTCGCCGATGACGGACAGGAGCTTGTCCTTGTCCTTCCCGAGCGTCGGATCGAACGTCACGTCGATCCCCCGGTCGCGGAAGATCTGGACGGCGGTCTCGCTCAGCGCGTCGCTGACGAGGACTTTGGGTTTCTGTGTCATGTTCTCATCCGTGTCTGTGGTCGCACCGACGCAATACCGACGTGATACCGACGTATTACCGATGCACCAAAATGGGGTTGGGTAGCGCTCAGGCAGCCTGCGTCTGGACCGCGATCTCGGTCTCGAAAGCCCACTCGATCCAGGGCACCAAGGCCTCGACATCCGAGGTCTCGACCGTCGCACCGCACCAGATCCGAAGGCCGGGAGGCGCGTCGCGGTAATAGGCCGCGTCATAGGCCACGCCCTCCGCCTCCAGCCGTTTCGCGACCGCCTTGGCGAAGGCAGCACCGTCCCGGATGCGGTCGTCGGTGAACTTCAGGCAGACGCTCGTGTTGGACCAAGTCTCTGGCTTCACAGCCAGATTCGAGATCCACGGCGTCCGCTCGCAGAAGTCCCAAAGCACCTGCGCATTGGCGTTCGCCCGCGCCTTCAGCCCCTCCAGACCGCCCACGCTTTCCGCCCAGTCAAGCGCGAACAGGTAATCCTCGACGCACAGCATCGACGGCGTGTTGATCGTCTCACCCTTGAAGACCCCGTCGATCAGCTTCCCGCCCTTCGTCAGCCGGAAGATCTTCGGCAGCGGCCAGGAAGGCGTATAACTTTCAAGCCTTTGCACCGCGCGCGGCGACAGGATCAGCATCCCGTGCGCCGCCTCGCCGCCCAGCACCTTCTGCCAGGAATAGGTCACCACATCGAGCCGATCCCACGGCAGATCCTGCGCGAAGGCGGCACTCGTCGCATCCACGATCACCAGCCCCTCGCGGTCGGCCGGAATCTCGACGCTGTCAGGCACACGCACGCCCGAGGTGGTGCCGTTCCACGTCATCACCACGTCCGCGTCCCAGTCGACGGCGTCGAAATCGACTATCTCACCATAGTCGGCGGTCGTCACTTTCGCGTCCAGTTTCAACTGCTTGACCGCGTCCGTCACCCAACCTGACCCGAAGCTTTCCCAAGCCAGCATCTCGACCTTGCGGGCGCCCAGCAGGTTCCACATCGCCATCTCGACCGCGCCGGTATCGGACGCGGGGACGATCCCGATCATGGTAGTCGGCCGGCACGCCCAGAATCTCGCGGGTCCGCTCGATGGCCGCCAGAAGCTTGGCCTTGCCGATGGCGGCACGGTGCGACCGGCCCAAAGGCGCGTCGTTAAGCTTTTCCAGCTTGAATGTCGGGGGTTTGGCACAGGGGCCGGAAGAGAACCGCGGATTGACCGGCCGCGATGCCGGTTTCGTCATATTCATCTCTGAATACCCTCTCAGATATACGCCCCTCGTTGGGGAGGGGTGTCCCGCCGACGGAGTTACGCCTGCCCCGACCCTTCCGCAAGCAGGGAAATGACGCTAAGCGGGCGCGATACGTCGCAAAGCAGCGCCGCGCCTCAAATATCGGAATCCGACGACATGCCCGTCATCTCGCTGATCGCCCGACCCGGCACCCTCGACCCCGCGCTGGTGTCGACGCTGCAAGGCGCGTTCGGCGCGACGGGCGACGCGATCTGGCTTTCGCCCGACGAGGCTTGCGAGTTTCCCGTCGCCGTGGCGCCCCTCAACGTCGCGCAGGTCCATTCCGAGGTCGGTGCCATGCGCGTCGACCTGAATTGTCTGCCCGACGGCGACCGCCGGAAATCGCTCCTGATCGCCGACATGGATTCCACCATGATCGGCCAGGAATGCATCGACGAACTGGCCGATGAGGCGGGCGTCGGTGCCCGCGTGTCCGAGATCACCGCCCGCGCGATGAACGGCGAGTTGAACTTCGAGGCGGCGCTCCTCGAACGCGTCGGCCTCCTCAAGGGCCTGCCCGTCTCCGTCATCGAGCGCGTGATCGAGAGCCGCATCACCCTCGCCCCCGGCGGCGAAACGCTGGTTCGCACCATGAAGGCGCACGGCGCCACCACCGCCCTTGTCTCGGGCGGCTTCACACAATTCACCGGGCGCATCGGCCAGCGCCTCGGATTCGACACCACGCGCGCCAATACCCTGCTGGAGCAGGACGGCAAGCTGACCGGCGACGTCGCACGCCCCATCCTCGGCCGCGAGGCCAAGGTGACGGCGCTGCGCGAACTATCCCCCGATACCTCGCGCGCCATTGCCGTCGGCGACGGCGCAAACGACCTCGGCATGATCGAACTGGCGGGCCTGGGCGTCGCCCTTCACGCCAAGCCGATCGTCGCTGCCTCGGCCCCGCAACGCATCGACCATTGCGACCTGACCGCGCTCCTCTTCCTGCAAGGCTACAGCCGGGACGACTTCCGTGTTTCGTGACTACGTTAATTAACACTTGCGTTAAATAAGGAATTGGTCGAGGTTCACCCCATGGCCAACCTCAACCGCATCTTCGCCGCCCTCGCCGACGACACCCGACTCAAGGTGGTCGAGCACCTGATGGCCCAGGGCGAACAGCCCGCCGGCGCGCTCACCGAACTGGCCGGCCTCTCCGCCCCCGCCGTATCGCGGCACCTCAAGGTCCTGCGCGAGGCGAACCTCGTCTCGCAGCGCGTCGAGGGCACGCATCGCTATTACTCAGTCCGCTCCGAAGCGCTCCGCTCGATATCGGACTGGACCCTCGAACACCGCGCCTTCTGGGCCGGCAGCCTCGACCGCCTCGACACGCTTCTCGCCCTCGACCCCGATGGAAAGGACACCCCATGACCGACGCAGCCGCCGTCACCGAGATCGAGTTCATCCGCGACTACAAGGTCAGCGTCGACCGCCTGTGGAAAGCGGTCACCGCGCCTGACCAGGTGGTGCAATGGTTCGGCCCCGAGGGTGTCCGGCTGGAACAGTGCGACATGGACCTGACCCGCACCGGCCCCTGGGGCTGCGTCATGGTCGGCAAGGACAGCGGCAACCGCTTCAAGGTCACCGGACAGGTCACCCACGTCCGCCCGCCCGACAGGGGCGAAGGCTCGGTCGGCCTGACCTGGGGCTGGCACGACGACGCAGACCGGCGCGGGTCCGAAAGCCACGTCATCTTCGAGGTTTCGGCCCACGCCGAAGGCGCGCGTCTGCGCCTCGTCCACCGCGACCTCGGAACGGCCGAGGCAGCGCAAAGCCATACCCGCGGTTGGATCGGCACCCTCATCAAGCTGGATGCGCTCCTCGCGTCCTGACCCACGGCAGAAAGGAGAACACCATGCCAAACTTCATGTTCATCTACCACGGAGGCAAACGGCCCGAGGGCCAGGATGCCATCGACAAGGCCATGGCGGCCTGGGGAAAGTGGATGAAGGACAACGGCCCCGCTTTCGTCGATACCGGCAATCCCGTCGGAATGTCGAAGACCGTCTCGTCCTCTGGCACGTCCGACGACGGCGGCCCCAACCCGGTCTTCGGTTACTCCATCGTCTCGACCGCGGACATCGCCGAGGCCTGCCGCATCGCGTCGTCCAACCCCATGGTCACCGAGGGCGGCTCGATCGAGGTGGCCGAGATCATGCGAATGTAGGTCACTCAAGATAGCGTCGAACAGCCTCGGACGGCACCTCGAAGAACGCCTTCGTCGGAACGGGAGGGGCGACACGCCCCTCCTCCAAAAAGATCACCTGCTCCGCAACTCGAACGCATCGTCGGGATCATGCGTCACCATCAGGATCGTCGCATCGGGCAGCAACTCTTGCACCAGATCCAGCATCTCACCTCGCAGGGCCGGCCCGAGCGCCGAGAATGCCTCGTCCATCAGCACTACGGGTCGGTCGGTCAGCAGGACCCGCGCCAGCGCCGCCCGGCTTTGCTGGCCGCCGGACAACTCACCTGGCCTTCGATCCTCGAACCCCGCCAGCCCCACCCGGTCGAGCGCCGCCCTCGCGCGGCGACAAGTCCTCCGATGTGGGACGCGTTCTGGGTGCCAATCCAAGCGCGACGTTGGCCAGGACATCGAGATGCGGGAACAGGTTGTTGTCCTGGAACAGCACCGCCACGGGCCGCGCACCGGGAGCCAGTGGGCCAAGGTCGCGCCCGTCCCACATTACGCGCCCCCGGTCCGGCACCTCGAACCCCGCGATCAGCGACAGAAGCGTGGACTTGCCACCACCCGACGGCCCGATCACCGCCGTGATGCCTCTCGGGACCGAAATGTCGGCGGCGAGCCGGAACCCGCCCCGAGCGAACTCGACCCCCTCAAGCCTCAGCACGCCGCGCCCCCCTGTCGAAGACCCAGAAGGCTGCGAAGCTGAGCCCCAGAAGAAGGACCGACGCCCCCGCCGCCTCGTCCATGCGATAGGACCCCATCAGGCGATAGACCTGCAAGGGAAGCGTCGCCGCCTCGGGGTCGGCGAAAAGCGCCACGACGCCCAGGTCTCCCATGCTCAGGGCGGCGGCAAGTCCCGCCGAGAAGCCCAAGGGCCGGGCCAGGCGCGGCAGGATCAGCACCCTCATCCGGTTCCACCCCCTGAGGTCCAGGCTATCCGCGAGACGTCCGAAGTCCGCCTCGACCCTCCGCAGCGCAGGGATGAGCGCACGCAGCGCGAACGGCAGAGTCGAGATCGCATTGACCAGCGCCGTGACCGGAAGCGCCAGACGCTCCGGATTGGCGAAGGGAAAGACCAGCAGGAACAGCCCCGTCCCGACGACGAGAGGCGAGGCCGCGATGGCCGTCAGGCCTGCCGCCTCGATCCATCCACCCTTAGCGCCAAGGCGTACCGCCGCCACGGCCATCGTCAAGGCCAGCGCAGTGACGAGAACCGTCGACGCACCGGCCACGGCCAGCGAACGCAGCGCCGATGTCCAGACCGACTGCGGAAGGGACGGCACCTCCAGCGCGCCTCGCAGGATGACCGTCCCGATCGGCAGCACGAGGAACAGGGTCGCAAGCACGATCACCACCGCATCCTGCGCCCGCAGAAGCGTCGTCCGCGCCTCCCACCTGTCCGCGGGCCGGTCGAGACCCGCAGCCAAGTCCGTCGAACCCATGCTCCGCAACGCCAGCAGCGCGACCATGACCGTCAGCCCAAGCTGCACCAGCGACAGAAGCGCCGCCCGCGACAGGTCGAATTCGAACCGGACCGCCTGGTAGATCGCCAGTTCCACCGTCGTCGCCCTCGGTCCTCCGCCAAGCGTCAGGGCGACCGCGAAGCTCGTCAGGCACAGCACGAACACGACGACGGCCGCCCCCGGCACCACCGACAGAAGCATTGGCCTCTCCAGATGCCGGGCAACCGCACCCGCGTCCATATCCAGCGTCGCCGCCAGCCGGAACCGTTCGGCGGGGATCTCTTGCCAGCCCTGAAGGATCAGCCGCGTCGCAAGCGGGATGTTGAAGAAAACATGCGCCAGAACGACGCCGTGAAGCCCGTAGATCGAAACCGCCGGAAGCCCCGCCAGTGCCAGCGCCCCGTTCAGAAGACCGTTTCGCCCGAAGACCGCGATCAACCCGAAGACCGCGACGATCACCGGCAGAAGGAAGGGTGCGCCCAGAAGAGTCACCAGCGCACCGCGACCCACGAACCTCCGACGCGACAAGGCGCGTGCGACAGGAATGGCCAGCCCGACACTCAGGACGGCGGACAGCACCGCCTGCCAGAGCGTGAAGCGGATCGCCGCCCAATCGGACGGCGACAGCCCCGAGCCCGGCTCGGCCCGCCAGACCAGTGCGCCAGTACACGCCAGGATAAGGACGGGGATCGCGGCAGCACCCGCGACCCCGGCCCATCCTCCGGGACCTAGCGGCTGAGCGCGGTCAGCCATTCGTCCAGCGCCGGATCGCGCGCCGCGCGCGCGTCCTCGGGCGCAAGCAGAAGCGCCGTTTCGGGCTCGAGAAGCGTCTCGAACCCTTGGGGAAGTCCGGCCTCGGGCGTGACGGCTGGGTACATCCAGTTCGTCGTCGGGATCGCCGACTGGAACGCCTCGGTCAGCATGAAGGCGAGGAAGTCGTCGGCCAGATCTGGCTGGTCGGTCGAGGCCAGCTTGCCTGCGACTTCGACCTGAAGGTAGTGCCCTTCCTCGAACGCGGCGGCGGCCTTCGTGTCGTCCTCCTCGGCGATCAGGTGATAGGCGGGCGACGTCGTGTAGGACAGCACCATGTCCGCCTCGCCCTCCAGGAACAGGCCATAGGCCTCGGACCAGCCCGGAGTGACGGTGACGATGTTGTCGGCCAAATCCCCCCAGATTGCGCTCGCCTCGTCGCCGTAGGCGGCCTTGACCCACATCAGCAGACCGAGACCCGGAGTGGATGACCGGGGATCCTGGATAACCACGCGGACATCGCTGTCGGCCAACTCGCGGAAGGACGCCGGCACGTCGGCCATTTCCTTGTCATGAACGAAGGCGAAGAACCCCCAGTCGTAGGGCAGGAAGGTGTCGTCCATCCAGGTCACGGGCATGTCGAGCGCGGGAACCGCCAGCCCGTGGGGCGCGAAGAGGCCCGTCGCCTCGGCCTCTGCGGTCAGGTTGGTGTCGAGGCCCAGAACGACGTCCGCTTCGCTCCGCTCGCCCTCCAGCTTGACGCGCGCCAGAAGTGCTGCGCCATCGCCCGCCGCGACGAAGCGCAGATCGCAGGCGCAGGTCTCCTCGAAGGCCGCCTCCACCGCGGGGCCGGGGCCCCATTCGGACACGAAACTGTCGTAGGTCATCACGGTCAGGACGGGCTTGTCCTGCGCGAACGCAGAAGACGTTGCCAGAAGCCCTGCCGCAAGGATCGTTGGAAAACGCATGGTCTCTCTCCTTGTCAGTGGGCGGGGGGACAAAGGATGAGGATCGCTCGACCTTCCCTCCGCCGGTGCTAGCCGGTTCAGGTTCAACGGGTTCGCCAGTGCGGCATCTCAGCTTCGAAGGAAGCACCCCGAGGTAGGGGTTAGGTAGCGTGACCTCGACCCCGTCGCAAGGGAGGGCGTGTCCAGCGCCTCCCCTCCTGCTATCGAACAGGACAACGCAGGGACTGTTCCTCGCCCGTCTGTCCCGCTAAGAGCGAGACCATGAGCCTGAACACCTACGGACACCTTTTCCGCGTCACCACCTGGGGCGAAAGCCACGGACCCGCCCTCGGCGCCACCGTCGACGGCTGCCCTCCCGGCGTGCCGCTGAACGAGGCCGACCTCCAGGTCTGGCTCGACCGCAGGAAGCCCGGCCAGAACAAGTTCACCACGCAACGGCAGGAAGCCGACGCGGTCGAGATCCTGTCCGGCGTGTTCGAGGGCCTGACCACGGGCACGCCGATCCAGCTCATGATCCGCAACACCGACCAGCGGTCGAAGGACTATGGCGACATCGTCGAGAAGTTCCGCCCCGGTCACGCCGACATCACCTACTGGCAGAAGTACGGCATCCGGGACTATCGCGGCGGCGGCCGGTCGTCCGCGCGCGAGACGGCCTCGCGCGTTGCAGCGGGCGGTGTCGCGCGACAGGCGCTCGGCGCGCTTGTCCCCTCGATGACCATCACGGGCTACATGGTGGGCATGGGCGAGTTGAACATCGACCGGTCACGCTTCGACTGGGACGAGATCGCGCGCAATCCGTTCTGGACCCCCGACGCACAGGCTGCGGCGGCGTGGGAGGACTACCTCGGCGGCCTCCGCAAGTCCGGTTCGTCGGTCGGCGCGACGATCGAGGTGACGATCCGCGGGTGCCCGCCCGGCCTTGGCGCGCCCGTTTACGGCAAGCTCGACACCGACCTCGCCGCCGCGATGATGTCGATCAACGCCGTCAAGGGCGTCGAGATCGGCGAGGGTATGGCGGCCGCGCGGCTGACGGGCGAGGCCAACGCCGACGAGATCGCGATGGGCCCCGACGGTCCGATCTACGCCTCGAACCACGCAGGCGGCATCCTCGGTGGCATATCGACCGGGCAGGACATCGTCGTGCGCTTCGCCGTCAAGCCGACCTCGTCGATCCTGACGCCGCGCAAGACCATCACGAAATCGGGCGAACCGACCGAGATCGTCACCAAGGGCCGCCACGACCCCTGCGTCGGCATTCGCGCGGTTCCGGTGGCCGAGGCGATGGCCGCGGCCGTGATCCTCGACCACCTTCTCCTCGACCGGGCGCAGACCGGAGGGGTAAGGGGGAAAATCGGATGAGTTCGGACTTCATCGTCCTGATCCCGGCTGATCCGAAGGCTCGTCTGGACGCCGACACCGCCGCGCGGCTCGAAGCCACCCATGCCGAGATCGTGGGCAGCACCGAGACGCGGCTCAAGGATTTTGCCGAACGCCTTCAGTTCATCGACTGCGGCGGCAACTTCCAAGCCATCCTCTGCCCTGCCTGCGGCAAGCCTGCCGAAACGGACTGGTGGGGCCAGCGTATGGATCACGCCTGGAACGCTGACCACGGCTTTCATCTCTGCGACTTCGCCATGCCCTGCTGCGGGGCGCCCGCGCGGCTGGACACGCTGGTCTACCAGCCCCAGCAGGGGTTCGCGACCTGGTTCCTGTCGGCCCGGAACGAGTCTCGCGGCCCTCTGAACGCGGGCGAGCAGGCGCGGCTGGAGCACGTCGCCGGAGTGCCTCTCAAGGTGATCTATCAGCACTACTGAAATGGCGCTCGCCAAGGCAGGATCGCTCGCCGATAGTCGCCGCCGCATAACTCGCCGCACGACGATCCTCTCTATCTTCTTTCTCCAGGCCTTCGCCGCTGGCGGGCTCTTTCCCCGCATCTCGGACGTACAGGCGGGGCTCGGCCTCGACGAGGCCACGCTTGGAATCGCGCTGACTGCCGCCGCCGCCGGCGGTCTTGCGACCAACCTCGCCGCAGGCCGCTTGGTCCAGGGCCTGGGCACGCGCATCATCCTGGGCGTGGGAGTGCCGCTTCTCGCCGCGACGACGGCCGGGGTCGCGCTGGCGCCCACCCTTCCTCTGCTCTTCGTCGCGCTGCTGGCCGTGGGCACCTGCTTCACGCTCACGAATATCGCCATGAACCTCGAGGCCGACCGCGTCGAGGCCGAGACCGGGCGCCGCGTGATGAACCGCTGTCACGGGTTCTGGAGCGCGGGAATGCTCCTCGCCGCGCTCACCGGCACCTTCGCGCGCGGGATACCGATTTCGGCTGCCCTGCACTTGTCGCTGGTGGTTCCGGCGGTCTGTGTCGTTCTCCTGCCCGTCGCCTTCCGAATGCAGCCCGCCCCGCCAGCGCCGGATGACAAGCTCGACGGGCCGCGCTTCGCCATGCCCTCGCGCCGCACGCTTGGCCTGATGCTCTTCGGTATCTCGGGCGGCATCGCACAAAGCGCCACGCAGAACTGGTCGGTGATCTTTGTCGAGCAGACCTTCGCCACCGCCGGATGGATCGCCACCCTGCCGCTGTCTGCCTTCCTCGTCGCGATGACCCTCGGCCGAATGCTCGCCGACGGCTGGAGCGAGCGTCACGGCCCCCTGCGAACGACCAACGCGCTGGCGTGCCTGGCGCTTGTCGGCGCGCTTTGCATCGTGCTGGCGCCGTCGGTCTGGGTGGCGATGGCGGGCTTCGCCTTCATGGGGACGGGCATCGCTGCACTTTTCCCGTTGATGATCTCGGGCGCCGCGAGATCTGGCAACCGCCCTGCGGCCGAAAGCGTCGCCGCTGTGCTCGTCCTGTCCGGACTGGTGATGCTGGCGGTTCCCGCGCTGATGGGATGGGTCGCGGAAAGCTTCGGGCTCAGGGTCGCCTTCTGGGCGTTGATCCCGCCCCTCTTGGTCACGCTGGCGCTGGTGCGCCGGACGGTGGAGGCTAGCATGCCGTCCTCCACCACCTGAGCCCGGCGACGGCCGGCAGAAGCGCGATCCTCGGCGCGCAAGCGATGACCCGGTGCCGCCCCAGTGGACGGCGCCGGCCAGCGCTCACGCAGCCCTAAGACGTGCCGCATCGTCTTCCTCTACCAGCCGCACGGACGGGCGCGAGGCACAGCGCGCGATCCAGGCTTGGACGGCAAAATCCGACGGCGCGAAGGCAGGCGCCCACTGGAAGGTCGACGCGACGATCAGGTCGGCGATGGTAAAGCGGTCGCCGGCCAGCCAGTGGCGGCCGTCCGCGAAGGCTTCGATCAGCCGGGCGTGCGCCTCGGGTAGACCGCGGAAGGTCAGGTGCAACAGCGGGTGATCGATCTCGCCGAACGCAAAGACAATCAGCGGCTCCAGTACGTCTCCGTACCATGCCAGCCAGGACAGCATCCGTCCTCGGTCGGGATGACCGACCGGAAGGGCGAGCCCCGCCTCGGAGAACATGTCGGCGAGATGAAGCGCGATTGCGGTCGATTCCCAGACCAGGACGCCGTCGTGGTCCAGAAGCGGCACCTTGCCGTCGGGATGCGGGTTCCTGCGATCGGCGGCACCCGATCCGTCCATGCGCTTTAGGTCCACGATCTCGACCGTGACCCGGTCACGAATTCCGAGTTCCTCGATCAGGGCGACGATGCGGGACGAGCGGCTTTTCGGGGCATGGTAGAGCGTCAGCATGAGATTCTTTCCTTCAGTTTGCGAGTTTCGACGAGATCAGTATGCTGCGACCCTGTTGCCAGTTTCCGTCAGCAGGCCATGCCCCGCACCGACCGTCTCTTCACGCTGCTTCAGACGCTCCGCACCCTGCCTCAGCCTGTCACGGCTGAGCGCTTGGCCAGAGAAACCGGCGTGTCCCGTCGCACGCTCTACCGCGACATCGAAAGCCTGCGCGCTGCAGGCGCGGTGATCGACGGCGAACCCGGCTTCGGGTACAGGCTGACCGAGGATCCCGCCATGCCGCCCCAATTGCTCGACCGGATCGAGGTCGAGGCACTTGTGCTGGGCCTTGCCGAGGTGGAGGCCAGCGGCGATCCCGCGCTTGCAAGCGCGGCGCGATCGGCTCTGTCCAAGATCACCGCCCGCCTGCCCGAGCGAGTTGCCCGCGAGGCCGCACACGCCGTCTCCTTGGTTTACCGTTACGAGAAAGCCCCGCCAGCGCCCGTCTGCCTGCCGGTTCTGCGCGGCGCATCGTGGGACGAGACGGCACTCGATCTCGACTATCGCGATGCGGAAGGCACGCCGACGCAGCGCCGCGTGCTGCCGCTCGCCGTCGTGTTCCTCGAGAACACTCAGGTCCTGCTGGCGTGGTGTTGCCTGCGCGAGGATTTCCGGAAGTTCAGGCTGGACCGTATCGACACGGCGAAAGCGACCGGGCAGTCCTTCCGTCCGCGCCGCGTGCCTCTTCTGCGCGAGTACATCGCGCGCCTGCGCAGCGGGGGCTGACGTCGCCCGCCAGACGCGATATGGCCGCCGAAAGACACGAGGCGGGACATGGACTTCAAGGCGATCCTCGCGGGGCTGACCTTCGCGCTCATCTGGTCATCGGCGTTCACCTCGGCCCGTATAATCGTGCAGGCGGCTCCACCGCTTACAGTCTCCGCCATCCGCTTCACGCTTGCGGGCGTCATTGCCGTGACGCTCGCCCGCGCCCTAGGCCAGACATGGAGACTGACGCCCCAGCAGTGGCGCCTGACGGTCGTGTTCGGAATATGCCAGAACGCGCTCTACCTCGGGCTCAACTTCGTCGCGATGCAGACGGTCGAAGCCTCGCTCGCCGCGATCATCGCCTCGTCCCTGCCGTTGATCGTCGCGGCGCTCGGCTGGATCGTCCTCGGCGACAGGGTCCGCCCTCTCGGTCTGGCGGGGCTGATCGCCGGCTTCGCAGGCGTGGCGCTCATCATGGGCACGCGGCTGACCGGAGGCGTCGATCCCGTCGGCGTGGCGCTCTGCTGTTTCGGCGCGCTGGCGCTGGCCACGGCCACACTGGCACTCAAGGGTGCCTCCTCGGGTGGCAATCTGATCATGGTGGTGGGACTGCAGATGCTGATCGGCGGGGCAGCGCTTTGGGTGCCTGCCCTGCTGTTCGAGACGTGGACGGTGACGTGGTCGCCCCTCCTGGTGGGCGCGTTCCTCTACACCGTCTTCATGCCGGGTCTCGTAGCCACCGTCCTGTGGTTCTGGCTGGTCGGCCGGATCGGCGCCGTCCGCGCGGCGACCTTCCACTTCCTGAACCCGTTCTTCGGCGTCGCCATCGCGGCAGCGCTTCTGGGCGAGGCGCTGAGACCCCTCGACGTGATCGGCGTCGCAGTCATCGCCTTCGGTATTCTCGCCGTGCAGCTATCGCGCGTTCCGAGATCCTGACATGAAAAAAGGGCCGCTCAGTCGCGGCCCCTTCATGCAACGTCGGATCTCTTGGGATCAGTCGTTCACGCTGTCCTTCAGCGCCTTGGCGATGGTCATCTTCACCACCTTGTCGGCGTCCTTCTTGATCTGCTCGCCCGTGGCGGGGTTGCGGACCATGCGCGAGGGACGCTCGCGGCAGTAGATCTTGCCGACGCCGGGAAGGGTGACTGCGCCACCCTTCGAAACTTCGTCGGTGATGACGGCGGTCAGCGCGTCGAGGGCGGCGGTCGCCGACTTCTTGTCGCTTTCCATCTTGTCCGCGAGAGCGGAGACCAGCTGGGTCTTGGTCAGGGGTTTTGCCATGATGAATACTCCTCGTTCTGGCCTGTTCTAGTGGCTCATTGCCCTTATTTAACTGGATATCGTGGCACTACACAACGATTTGTGGCAGGTAAACCGACTTTTTGGCCGATCTCGGGACCGGAATTCTGATGGAAACACAGGGCAGTTCTGATTACCTCAACGATAACTGCACCTTAGAGTTCCGCCGCTCTCGTGACGTCGCCCGCCATACAAGGCCGATTTTCGCGCAAACCCTAAGGAAACAAGGCCGGACAGCCTAGAGGAAGGCCGTTTCCTCGAAGCTTCTGAGCTTTCGGGAGTGGATCCTTTCGATCGGCATCTCGCGGATTTTCTCCATCGCGCGGATGCCGATCAGCAGATGCTGCGCGACCTGCGTGCGATAGAATTCGGACGCCATGCCGGGCAGCTTTAGCTCTCCGTGAAGCGGTTTGTCCGACACGCAGAGAAGCGTCCCATACGGCACCCGGAAGCGGAATCCGTTGGCGGCGATGGTGGCCGATTCCATGTCGAGAGCGATGGCACGCGACTGGCTCAGGCGCTGGACGGGGCCGGACTGGTCCCGCAATTCCCAGTTCCGGTTGTCGATGGTGGCGACGGTGCCGGTCCGCATGATCCGCTTCAGCTCATAGCCCTGGTACTCGGTGACGTCCGCCACCGCTTCCTCCAGCGCCACCTGGATCTCGGCAAGTGCCGGAATGGGCATCCACACCGGCAGATCGTCGTCGAGAACATGATCCTCGCGCAGGTAGCCGTGGGCGAGGACGAAATCCCCGAGCCTCTGGGAATTCCTCAGTCCGGCGCAGTGCCCCACCATCAGCCAGGCGTGGGGACGCAGGACCGCGATATGGTCGGTCGCGGTCTTGGCGTTCGACGGGCCGACGCCGATGTTGACCAGCGTGATGCCCGCACCGCCCTCGCGCTTGAGGTGGAAGGTCGGCATCTGCGGCAGCTTCGTGGGCAGGGGCAGAGGCGCGTCGGGCTCGGTGATCTCGATATTGCCGGGACCGACGAACGAGGTATAGCCGCCCGTGGCCGAGGCCAGTTCGGCGCGCGCGTAGGCTTCGAACTCCTCGACGTAGAACTGGTAGTTGGTGAACAGGACGTGGTTCTGGAAATGCTCCGGCGTCGTGGCCGTGTAGTGTGCAAGCCGCGCCAAGGAGTAATCGACCCGCTGCGCCGTGAAGGGCGCAAGGGGCCGCGAACCGTCCTGGTACTTGAACCCGTAGCCGTTGACGATGTCGTCGTTCATCGTCGACAGCTCGGGCACGTCGAAGATGTCACGCAGGTTGAAGTCGACTGCGCCCTCTTGCGGCACCGTCAGGGTCGGATCGTTCGCCACGGCGAAGTGGATCGGGATCGGCGTCGCCGACAGCCCGATATGGACCGGCATGTCGTGGTTGCGGACAAGCAGGCCGATCTGCTGGCGCAGGTAATTGGCGAAAAGATCGGGCCTGCGTGATCGTCGTCGAATAGCGTCCAGGCTCGGTGACGTGACCGAAGCTGAGCCGCGTGTCGGTGAAGTTGAAGGTGGTCGTCGCAATCCGGATCTCGGGATAGAAGGCCCGATAGCGCTTGTCCGGACGGCCCGCCATGATGACCGCAGCGAAACGGTCGCACAGGAACCGGGTCGAGCCTTGGTACAACTCGATGAGCCGCGCAACGGCCGCGTCGGCGTCTGAGAAGGCCTCGTGCTCGGAGGCTTCGGGGCTTTCGATGGCAAGTCGGCCGTCGGTCATTCGGTGTCTCCGAAAAGGTCGGTCAACTCGAAGCGGTCGACGTCGACAAGGCCCAGGTCGCTGATCCTCAGCGAGGGGATGACGACAAGCGCCAGGAGCGAGTGCTGCATGTAGGCGTTGTTGAGCGTGCAGCCACACTCCGCCATCGCCTCGACCATCCGCTGCGCCTTCGCCGCCACCTCGCGCGCCGGGCTGTCGGACATCAGGCCCGCGATCGGCAATTCGACCAGAGCGATCTCGGCCCCGTCCTTCCAGACGGTGACCCCGCCGCCGACCTCTCCCAGCCGGTTCGAGGCGGCGGCCATCATCTCGCGGTCGGTGCCGACGACGATCATGTGGTGGCTGTCGTGCGCGACGGTCGAGGCTATGGCCATGCGTCCCTCGTAGCCGAAGCCTGAAACAAATCCATTGACCACGTCGCCTGTGGCCCGGTGCCGCTCGACCAGCGCGATCTGGCAGACGCCGCCCTCGCCCTCCACCACGCCATCGACGACGGGAAGCTCCGCCGTCAGCGCCTTTGTCGGCGCCTGGTTCTCGACCACGCCGATCACGCGCGCCGTCACCGCGTTGCGTCCCTCAGGCGCGACGATGCGGAAGTCCGCCTCCGTCAAGCGTCTTGCCCAGATGAACCGTGTTCCGCGCCCTGTCGGGCCAGTCGAGATGGGGGCACTCCACCTTGATCTCACCACCCTCGGCCACCGTCACACCACGCGCAATCACAAGCTCCACCGGCAACTCCCGCAGGTCCGAAGTCAGGATCAGGTCCGCCCGCCGCCCCGGTGCGATGCTGCCCAGCTCCCGCTCCAGCCCGAAGTGCGTCGCGGTGTTCACTGTCGCCATCTGAAGCGCGACCAGCGGATCGCATCCGCAGGCGATGGCGTGCCGCACGACGCGGTTCATGTGCCCTTCGTTCACCAGCGTGCCGGAATGGCAGTCGTCGGTGCAAAGGATGAAGTTGCGCGGGTCGATGCCCTTCTCCGTCACCGCCGTGATCTGGCTTTCGACGTCGTACCACGCCGACCCCAGCCGCAGCATCGACCGCATTCCCTGCCGCGCCCGCGCGATGGCGTCGGCCTCCGCCGTTCCCTCGTGGTCGTCCGCCGGCCCACCCGCCGCATACGCATGGAAGGGGATGCCTCGATCGGCGCTCGCATAGTGTCCACCAACGGTCTTTCCCGCCCGCTGCGTCGCCGCGATCTCGGCCAGCATCTTCGGATCGCCCGCGATCACGCCCGGAAAGTTCATCATCTCCCCAAGCCCCACGATCCCCGGCCATGTCATCGCCTCGGCGACATCCTCGGGCGAGATCTCGAACCCTGTCGTCTCAAGCCCCGGCGCGGACGGGGCGCAGCTCGGCATCTGCGTGAAGATGCTGACGGGCTGCATCAGCGCCTCGTCGTGCATCAGCCGCACGCCCTCCAGCCCCAGGACGTTCGCGATCTCGTGCGGGTCGGTGAACATCGTCGTCGTGCCGTGCGGGATCACCGCGGCGGCGAATTCGGCCGGCGTCAGCATCCCGCTTTCGATGTGCATGTGCCCGTCGATCAAGCCCGGGATCAGGTAGCGCCCCTCGGCCTCGATCACCCGCGTTTCGGGTCCGACGCAGTGTGACGCGTCCGGCCCGACAAAGGCGAACCGCCCCTCGGCCACCGCCACGTCCCAGCCGTCCAGCACCTCGCGCGACTGCACGTTGACCAGCCGTCCACCCCGAATGACGAGGTCGGCGGGTTCACGTCCTGCGGCGACGGCGACAAGGCGGGGGGCGGCATCGGCCCAGGAGGAAATCGGGGTCTGCATGGCGTAAGGTTTCATCCCTTGCCGCGCCATGCAAGTGGCCGCTCGCGATGCCGCTCCAGCCGAGAAACCTTTCCCCAAGACGCGCGTTTGATGAAAATGAACGCAGCACCCGCCAGCCTCACCTACTACCCCGACAACCGTCCCGGCATCCGCCGCGAGAGGAAGGGGAAAGGCTTCTCCTACGTAGCACCCGACGGCACGCGCATTTCGCGTGGGGCCGAGCGGCTGCGGATCGAGTCTCTCGCGGTCCCGCCTGCCTATGAGAACGTCTGGATCTGCCCCAAGCCGAATGGCCATCTTCAGGCTACCGGCTACGATGCGCGGGAACGGAAGCAGTATCGCTATCACCCCGACTGGACCACGTTCCGGTCCGAGCGAAAGTTCGAGCGCCTCGCTGAATTCGGCCGCGCCCTTCCCGGCATCCGGCGGCGCGTGTCGAAGCACCTGACCCTCGACGCCGGAGAGCAGGGCTTCGCCATCGCCGCTGTCGTCGCCATGATGGACTGCCTCTCGATCCGCGTCGGAAACCCCGAATACGCGGACGAGAATGGAACCTTCGGCGCGACGACCCTGCGGTCGAAGCACTTGAGGCTTCAGGATAACGTCCTGCACCTCAATTACATTGCCAAAGGCAACAAGAAGGTCATGCGCCAGGTCGGCAATCGAAAGCTCATGGAGACGCTTCAAAAGCTGCACGACCTTCCGGGGGCGGAGCTCGTGACCTGGATCGACGAGGACGGGGATGCTCGCGCCGTCAGTTCGGACCAGGTCAATGCCTGGATTCAGGAGGCGACCGGCCAGCCTGACCTGACCGCCAAGACATTCCGCACATGGGCAGGATCGGTTGCGGCGCTCGAGGCGGCGGCCAAGGCCGATACTGTGACCATCAAGGGGATGTCGGAGGCCGCGGCCGAGCGGCTTGCCAACACGCCGACCATCGCGCGCACCTCCTACATCCATCCCGCCGTCATCGCGCTGGCCGAGATGCCCGAGGCCTTGGCGATCGAAGCTCAGGATCTGAGGGGTCTTCGCGCGTCGGAACGCAAACTTCTGGGGCTTCTCAACTCTTGGAAGGGTTGATCCCCGACGCGAGGCCGCGAATGATCCCCGCATGAGCGGCACCCTACTTTCCATAGGACACGGCTTTTCCGCCCGCGCCCTGACACCCCACCTTCTTGCGGAGGGTTGGACCGTCATCGGCACCACGCGATCCCCCGACAAGGCGCAGCGGCTTGCAGAGGAAGGCGTCGAACCAATCCTCTGGCCGGGCACGCCCCTGCCTTTCGATCGGGCGACGCATCTCCTTACATCCGTCGCGCCTGACGAAACCGGCGATCCGGTCGTGACCGAAGCGGGCGAGGCGATGCGTGCGGCGGGGCACCTTCGAGTGGGTCGGATACCTGTCGACCACCGGCGTCTATGGCGACCATGAGGGCGAATGGGTGGACGAAACCGCACCTCTCACGCCTGCAACCAAACGCGGTCGGGCGCGCGTCGCCGCCGAAGCCGGATGGCAGGCTCTCGGCCTTCCGCTCCACATCTTTCGCCTCGCCGGCATCTACGGCCCCGGCCGAGGGCCCTTCGCGAAGGTCCGCAACGGAACGGCGCGTCGTATCATCAAGGACGGGCAGGTCTTCAGCCGCATCCACGTCGACGACATCGCGCAGGTCCTCCTGGCCTCGATCCGGCAACCGAATCCAGGTGCGGTCTACAACGTCTGCGACGACGATCCCGCGCCACCGCAGGACGTCATCGCCCATGCCGCGACGCTTCTGGGCCTTCCCCTGCCTCCGGCGATCAAATTCGAGGATGCTGATCTGACGCCCATGGCGCGCAGCTTCTACGCGGAATCGAAGAAGGTGCAAAACGACCGCATCAAATCCGAGCTGGGCGTGAGGCTGCTCTATCCCTCTTACCGCGACGGGCTTCCCGCGCTTATGGCTGCCGAAGGCGGCTGATTTGGCGGCACCAGCGGAACCGCCTCGGCGCGGTACGGTTCCTATTCCATGACCGACGCCGCGACCCCGACCGAAGACCCCCTGCAGACCCTTCTGGCCCGCCTTCGCGGCGCCGCCGAGGGAAGCGAGGTTTCGGTGCAGGATCTCGTGGAATCGACAGGCGAGAACAGCTTTGCCACACTTCTCTTCGTGGTGGCCCTGATAATGGTCACGCCCCTATCCGGCATCCCGACAGCACCCACCATCGGTGCCGTCATCATCGCCCTCATCGTCGGGCAATGGGCGCTGGGGCGCGATCACCTGTGGCTGCCAGGCTGGATCGCCCGCCGCGAAGTATCCTCCAAGAAGTTCTGCAAGGGATTGGAGTGGGCCAGAAAGCCTGCCGCCTTCATCGACCGCCACACCCGCTCCCGCCTCACGCCGCTTGCGCGTCGACCGCTCAAGGTCATTCCCTTGGCCGCGATCCTCTTGATCGTCGCGACCTGGCCGTTCCTCGAGATCCTGCCGTTCTTCACCACTCTCTGCGCGGTGGCCGTCGCGCTGTTTGCCTTCGGTTTGATGGTCAAGGATGGCCTCTATATCCTTGCCGGGTTCGCCTATGTCGCCGCCGTGGGGCTGATCGGCGGAAGCTACTGGCTGATCTGAGGCGTCAGGCCCGACGCGAGATGTCGGCGATACCCAGGACCTCGAGAACCTTCGTCTCGATCTGCGGCGCGTTCATGGCCGCGACGTCGTACATCGCCTTCGGACTGGCCTGGTCGATGAACACGTCGGGCAACACCATCGAGCGATAGCGTAGGCCCCGGTCGAAGACGCCCTCGTCGGCCAGAAGCTGCGCGACATGGCTGCCGAAGCCTCCGATGGCTCCCTCCTCGATCGTGATGAGTGCCTCGTGTCCGGCCGCCAGCGACAGGATCAACTCGCGGTCGAGCGGCTTCGCGAAACGCGCGTCCGCCACGGTCGGCTTGATGCCCCGGGCGCCCAAGGCCTCGGCGGCGGCCTCGACCTCGGAGAGACGCGTGCCGAACGACAGAAGCGCCACGCGTCCACCTTCCCGCACGATCCGGCCCTTTCCGATCTCCAGCACCCTTCCGCGCTCCGGCATCTCGACGCCCACGCCTTCGCCCCGTGGATAACGGAAGGCGATCGGCCCCGTGTCATGCGCCGCAGCGGTCGCGACCATGTGGACCAGTTCGGCTTCGTCAGCGGCCGCCATCACCACGAACCCCGGCAAGTTCGACAGGTAGGCCACGTCGAATGCGCCCGCGTGCGTTGCGCCATCGGCCCCGACCAGCCCGGCGCGGTCGATGGCGAAGCGCACCGGAAGCCGCTGGATGGCGACGTCGTGAACGACCTGGTCATACCCGCGCTGAAGGAAGGTCGAATAGATCGTGCAGAACGGCTTCATGCCTCCCGCCGCAAGACCTGCGCAGAAGGTAACCGCGTGTTGCTCGGCGATCCCCACGTCGAAGGTTCGGCGCGGGAACCTCTCGCCGAAAAGGTCGAGGCCCGTGCCGTCCGGCATCGCCGCAGTCACCGCCACGATCCGGTCGTCCCGGCTCGCCTCGTCGATCAGCGCCCTTGCGAAGACCTTGGTGTAGGCCGGCGCGTTCGACGGGGTCTTCTTCTGTTCGCCTGTCACCACGTCGAAGGTCGACACGCCGTGACCTCGGTCCCGGGCTCTCTCGGCGGGAGCGTATCCCTTACCCTTCTTCGTGATGACGTGGATCAGGATCGGCCCCGTCGCCCTCGCCTTGACCGTCCGCAGAACCGGCAGAAGCTGGTCCAGATCGTGACCGTCGATCGGCCCCACGTAGCTGAAGCCCAGTTCCTCGAACAACGTGCCGCCAACCATCGTGTGCTTCAGCATGTCCTTCGCCCGCCGCGCGCCCTCGCGGAACGGCTCGGGCAGAAGGCTCACCGCGCCCTTGGCAGCGGACTTCAGTTCCTGGAACGGCGCACCGGCATAGAGCCGCGACAGATAGGACGACATCGCCCCCACGGGCGGCGCGATGGACATCTCGTTGTCGTTCAGGATGACGAACAGCCGCTTGCCCAGGTGACCCGCGTTGTTCAGCGCCTCATAGGCCATGCCCGCGCTGATCGCCCCGTCGCCGATGACCGCTATCGCGTCGCCAAGCCCGCCATCGGTCGTCCCACCCAGATCGCGCGCCACCGCGAAGCCCAGGGCCGCGCTGATCGAGGTCGAGGAGTGCGCCGCGCCGAAGGGGTCGTAGACGGACTCCGACCGCTTGGTGAAACCCGACAGGCCACCCTCCTTGCGCAGCGTCCGGATACGGTCGCGCCGACCCGTCACGATCTTGTGCGGATAGGTCTGGTGGCTGACGTCCCAAACCAGCTTGTCACGCGGCGTGTCGAAAACCGCGTGCAGCGCCACGGTCAGCTCGACCACGCCCAGACCCGCGCCTAGGTGCCCGCCCGTCTCGCTGACCGCGCTGATCGTCTCGGCCCGCAGTTCGTCGGCGACCTCGCGCAATTCGGAGTCCGACAGGCGCCTGAGGTCGGCAGGAGAGGCGACGCGGTCCAGGATGGGTGTGGCGGGTTTATCCGACATGACGTCTCCGGGCTTTCAGAACTCGCGCGAGATAACGAACCGGGCCGCCTCTCGCAAGGCATCGGCTTCGGCACCATATGGGGCGAGGACGTGCAGCGCTTCTGCGACCAACGCACGCGCCTTGTCCCTGGCGCCATCAAGACCGAGGAGTGAGACGAAGGTCGCTTTGCCCGCCGCGGCATCCTTGCCGACGCGCTTTCCGGCCTTCGCTTCGTCCCCGGTCGTATCAAGAATGTCGTCCGCGATCTGAAAGGCAAGTCCCAGGCAGCGCGCAAAGTGGCACATGGCGGTGCTGTCCGCGCCCGTCATCAGCGGACCGGCAGCGCAACTCCACTCGATCAGCGCGCCTGTCTTGCCCGCCTGAAGGCTTTCGATCTCGTCGAGCGTCAACGGCTCCGGCGCCGTTTCGGCCGCGATGTCCATGGCCTGCCCACGGATAAGCCCCCGCCCCCCGCCTCGAAGGCGAGCGCGGCCGAAAGGTCCAGACGCCGCTCGGGCGGCAGATCGCCGCTTGCGACCAGTTCGAAGGCCAAGGCCTGAAGGGCGTCGCCGACCAGAACCGCCGTCGCCTCGTCCCACTTGACGTGAACCGTGGGCTGACCGCGCCGCAGATCATCGTCGTCCATGCAGGGCAGGTCGTCGTGGACGAGGCTGTAGGCGTGCAGCACCTCGATGGCGGCCGCGGCGTGGACGGCTTCCGCGGTCGGAACACCGTGCAAGGCCGCGCTTTCCATTACCAGGAAACCGCGCAGCCGCTTCCCGCCCTGAAGCGCGTGGCGCATCCCCGCCGTGATCCGGTTGTCAGGAAAATCACGCATCGCCTCGTCGAGCCGCGCCTCGATGCGGGCCGCGTGCGCGTCTCGCTTGGCTTCGAAGGTCACTTTATGTCGGCGGGCTGAAGCCCCTTGGGGTTGCCGTCGGCATCGGTCGTGATCAGCGCGACCTTCTCCTCGGCCTCTGCCAGCTTCTTCTGGCAGTGGTCCTTCAGCGCAGCGCCGCGCTCGTAGAGCTTGATGGAATCCTCGAGAGGCACGTCGCCCAACTCAAGCCGCCCCACCACGGCCTCGAGTTCCTTCATCGCTTCTTCGAAGCTCATCTCGGCGACAGGTGTCCCGGTCATGCTGCGTGCTCCCTCAGAACCTCGACGTGCGCGCGCGTGCTCGCGGCGAGCGCGTCCAGATCATACCCACCTTCCAGAGTCGAGACCACGCGCCCTTCGCAACGGTCGTCGGCCAGCTTGCAGATCTCCTGCGTAAGCCAGCGGAAGTCGTCCTCATGCCAGTTGAGGTTCGCCAGCGGATCGGCGGCATGAGCGTCGAAACCGGCCGAGACGATGATGAGCTCCGGCGCGAAGTCGTCGACGGCAGGAAGCAGGATGTCGCCCCAGGCGCGCCGCATCTCGCGCCCGCCCGTCATCGGTGCAAGCGGTGCGTTCAGGACGTTGTCGCAGGCACCCGTCTCATGCGCGCCACCGCTGCCGGGATAAAGCGGCATCTGGTGCGACGAGCAGAACAGCGTGCGCGCCTCGGACCACAGAAGGTCCTGCGTCCCATTGCCGTGGTGGACGTCGAAGTCGAGGACCGCGACCTTGGACAACCCGTGTTCGTCCAGTGCCCGCTTAGCCGCGATAGCGGCGGTCCCGAACAGGCAGAACCCCATGGCACGCTCGGTCTCGGCATGGTGACCAGGGGGGCGCATGGCGACAAAGGCGGTCTTGGTCTCACCGGCAAGGACGGCGTCGACCGCTGCTCCGCATCCTCCGACAGCACGCAGCGCGGCATCGAGAGACCCGGCGGACAGATGTGTGTCCGCGTCGAGCGAGACATATGAGGACTCCGGCACCGCGTTTACGATGCGGTCGAAGTACCGCTCGGGATGGCAGCGCGTCACCTCGGCCCGTGTCGCCAGAGGCGCCTCGCGCCAGTCGAGGCCATCCATTTCGGACAGCGTTGCCTTCACAGTACGCGCGCGCTCGACACGCTCGGGGTGTCCGGGCGGGGTGACATGCTCCAGCGCGGCATCGTGCCAATAGATCAGGGTCATGGCCCTTGGTCTCAAATCCGTCCGCCACAGGCAAGCCCCGTCGGCCGGATGCCGCGCGGCAGGCGGATCAGTCCGGCGCCAGCAAGTAGCCCGAGCCTCGCACGGTCTGAAGATACCGTGGCTGGCGCGGATCGACCTCGATCTTCCGCCTCAGGCGCGTGATCTGCACGTCGACGGCCCTCTCCTGCGCCTGTCCACCGTCGCGGCCCAGATCCTCGACCAGCTTGGCCCGCGACAGCGCCTCTCCGGGCTGCGACGCGAAGATCCGCATCAGCTGCGCCTCCGTCGCCGTCAGCCGCACCGGCCGGTCGCCCTCCCACATCGCGCCTTTCTCGACGTCGTAGCGCAACGCGCCAAGCGTCAGCACCTTGGGCTGGATGTCCGACGGCTCGGGCGCCGGGACACGACGCAGGATCGAGTTGATGCGCAACAGAAGCTCGCGCGGCTCGAAGGGTTTCGCCAGATAGTCGTCCGCCCCGGCCTCGAGCCCCGCAATCCGGTCTGCGGTGTCGCCCTTTGCGGTCAGAAGCAGGATCGGCACGTCCCGCGTCTCACGCAGGCGGCGGCAGAAGCTGACGCCGTCCTCGCCCGGCATCATCACGTCCAGCACGATCAGGTCGAAGTCGAGACCCGACAGGATCCGCTGCGCGTGAGCGGCCTCGCGCGCGGCGGTCACAAGGAAGCCGTGCCGCATCAGGAACTTCTGGAGAAGCCCCCGAATGCGCTCGTCGTCGTCCACGATCAGAAGGTGTGCGTCGGTGTCCATGTCGTCAGCCCGCCTCGGTGAGCTTGGCGTAGTGTCGGCGCATGTCGCTGTCCATCATTGCTTCCAGAACGTGACGAAAGCCCGCCACCGCCTCTGGCCCCGCCTGCCGGAACGCCGCGCGCATCCGCTTGCGCTGCGCGTTCGACAATTCACGCTCCAGAACCTCTCCCGTTTCGGTCAGGTAGAGATGCCGCTCTCGCTTGTCGCGCGTGCCAACGTCGCTGCGGACAAGCCCGTCGTCGATCAGCGTCCGCAGCACACGGTTCAGCGACTGCTTCGTCACGCCGAGGATCGACAGAAGGTTGTTCACCGTCGTTCCGGGCGAGCGGTTGATGAAGTGAATGGCGCGGTGATGCGCCCGACCGTAGCCCTTGTCCTCGAGGATGCGATCGGGGTCCGCGGTAAAGCCGCGATAGGCGAAAAACATCGCCTCGATCCCCTTCCGAAGTTGATCGTCCGTGAGGAAGAGAAGCGTCTCTCCTCCCCCCGCGCTGCTACCGCTTTCCGCCATGCCGTCTCCCTGCCCTCACCGGGGATTTTATGTCAGCCTTGTTGACATTCCAAGAATCAATTGGTAGCGATGCTCGAATTTTCCGCAACAAAATGTCCGAAGCGGAACTATTTGGGCAACTTTTGCAAATCTGGAGGCTGACATGGCCGGATATGACGATCGCGACGGGTTGATCTGGATGGACGGCAAGATGGTGCCGTGGCGCGATGCAGAGGTGCATATCCTGACGCACGCCCTCCACTACGCCTCGTCCGTGTTCGAGGGCGAGCGCGCGTACAACGGCAAGATCTTCCTCAGCCGCAAGCACTCCGAACGCCTGCACTTCTCGGCCGGAGAGCTGGACTTCAAGATCCCCTATACCGTCGACGAGATCGAAGCGGCGAAGCAGGAGGTCCTGACCGCGAACGGCCTGACCGACGCCTACGTCCGCGCGCTGTCCTGGCGCGGCGCGGGCGAGGACATGGGCGTCAGCTCGGCCCGCAACCCCGTCCGCCTCGCCATCGCCGCCTGGGGCTGGGGCAACTATTACGGCGACGCCAAGATGAAGGGCGCGAAGCTCGACATCTCGAAGTGGAAGCGCCCCTCGCCCGAGACGATCCCGGTCCACGCCAAGGCCGCCGGTCTCTACATGATCTGCACCACGTCCAAGCACGCGGCCGAAGCCAAGGGTTGCTCGGACGCGCTGTTCATGGACTATCGCGGCTATGTCGCCGAGGCGACCGGCGCCAACATCTTCTTCGTCAAGGACGGCGAGGTGCATACGCCGAAGCCCGACTGCTTCCTCAACGGGCTGACGCGACAGACCGTCATCGGGATGCTGAAAGAGCGCCAGATCCAGGTCCACGAGCGGCACATCGAACCGGGCGAGATGGAAGGCTTCCAGCAGTGCTGGCTGACCGGCACCGCTGCCGAGGTGACGCCCGTCGGCCAGATCGGCGACTATACCTTCGAAGTCGGCGCGATGACCCGCGACATCTCGGACAGCTACGAGAAACTCGTGCGGCAGTAGCCTGCGCGATACCGCCGAAAGAAGCGGCCTGCGGGCCGCTTTTTCGTTTCAGCCGTACTTCGTCACGATCTGGCGTGCCTTGCCGCGCTGAAGCTTGAGCTGCCGCTCGCGCAGGATGATGAGCACCCCCGCCGCGATGACGACCGCCGCCCCCACCATCTGCTGCGCCGTCGGCACTTCCGAGAAGACGGTATAGCCGATCCCGACCGCGAACAGCATCGAGGCATATTCGAAGGGCGCGATCACGCCCGTGTCGGCGAAGCGATAGGCGCTCGTCAGCAGGATCTGCCCCACTCCCCCGATCAGCCCCGCGCCGATCAGCATGACGGCGGCGCGCGGCGACGGCATGGCCCACCCGAAGGGCAGGGTCAGCAGCGCCAGCATCGTCGCAGTCAGCGAGAACCAGAAGACGATGGCCGCCGTCTGCTCGGTCTCGACCATGCGGCGGACGTGGATCTGCGCGAAGGCAGCGCAGAGCGAGCCCGACAGGACGACCATCGCGCCGAAGGCCAGCTTCTCGTCGGCGCTGCCGTCGGTGAAGGCGGTCAGTCGCGGCCAGAGCACGATCAGCACGCCGATCAGCCCCATGAACACGGCCGTCAGCCGAACCTTCCGCACCTTCTCGCCCAGCATCAAGGCGGCGAGTACGACGACGAAAAGGGGCGAGGCGTATTGGATCGCCTTCACCTCGTAGAGAGGCAGGATCGCCAGCCCTGCGAAGGACAACGCCATCGCCGAGGTCCCGATCAGCCCGCGAAAGACATGGGCGCGTACGCTGTTGGTCCTGAACCCCGTCTTTAGTTCCCCGCGCGATGCCAGCCAGGCAACGATCACCGGAATGGCGAACAACGACCGGAAGAACACCGCCTCACCCGGCGGCACCTCCTCGGACGCCGACTTGATCAGCGAAGCCATGATGACGAAGAGAAAGACGGACGAGACCTTCAGTGAAATGGCTCGTGCCGGGTTGTCGATCTCGGGGTGCATGTCGATTGCCTACCAGCGCGGCCCGAACGCCGCCAGACGCGACAGTGCCCATTGCCCCGCATCCGCCACCGCCGGGTCCGCGTCACGTGACAGCGCCTCGGCTACCGGCCGCAGCGACGGCTCGCCCGAGTTGCCGATGGCGTAGCCCACATTGCGCACGAACCTGTTCCGCCCGCTCCGCTTGATCGGCGACCCCGAGAACCGCGCGCGGAAGCTCGCGTCGTCCAGCGTTGCCAGCTCGGCCAGCGGCGGAAGGTCGGTCTCGGCGCGCGCGGCATAGCGCGCGTCCCGACCGGCGACGGCGAACTTGTTCCAGGGGCAGACCGCGAGACAGTCGTCGCAGCCATAGATGCGGTTGCCCAGTCCGGGCCTCAACGCCGGATCGACCGGCCCCTCATGCTCGATCGTCAGGTAGGAAATGCAGCGCCGCGCATCGAGCTGGAAGGGCGCCGGAAACGCATCCGTCGGGCAGATATCGAGACACTTTCGGCACGACCCGCAATGCTCCTCCTCCGGCGGGTCGGGCGGCAGTTCGGCGGTCGTGAAGATCGCGCCGAGGAAGAACCAGTTGCCCAGCCTCCGCGACAGAAGGTTCGTGTGCTTGCCCTGCCAGCCCAGCCCCGCTGCCTGTCCAAGCGCCTTCTCGGGCACGGGTGCGGTGTCGACGAAGACCTTCACCTCGCACCCCGCCTCGGCGACCAGCCAGCGCGCGACGCGCTTCAGCCGCTTCTTGACGACGTCGTGATAGTCCCGCCCCTGCGCATAGACAGAGACGACGCCGCGATCTTTAGCCGCGAGATCGTCCAGCGGATCGTGCTCCGGCGTATAGGGCTCAGCCAGCATCACCACCGACCGCGCTTCGGGCCAAAGGGCCGCCGGATCGCCCCGCCAGTGCGCGCGCTCCGCAAGCCATCCCATCTGTCCGTGCCGCCCCTCGGCCAGAAAAGCCGCCAGCCGCTCTGCCACCTCGGGCACGGCGTCCGGTCGACAGACTCTCGCCTCGGCAAACCCGGCATCGACCGCCTCGGCGACCAGCCGGGACTTGAGCGTGTCAGGCGTCATCATCGGTCTGCAAGTATCCCGGGGGAGTCCCCGCGGCGCGGGGACGGGGGCGGAGCCCCCTCAGAAATCCAGGTCGGCATAGTGTGCCGGCGGCGGAAAGCCCGGCACCGCATCGGCCAGAAGGCTTCGGAACGCGGGGCGCGACTTGATCTTGGCGTACCAGTCCCGGACCGTGGGGTTCAGGTTCCAGTCCACGTCCGAGATGTAATCCAGCGACGACAGATGCGCCGCAGCCGCGAAGTCCGCAAGCGTCAACTCAGGCCCCGCGAGCCATCGCCGCTCGTCCAGAAGCCAGCCAAGATACTCGAGGTGGAACTTGATCGCGCGAGCCCCGGCCTTCACGTTGCCGCTGTCGGGATAGCCCTGCTTGGTGATCTTCTTGTTGACCCGCTCATAGAGCAGCTTCGACGTCACCTCGTTGTGGAACTTGTCGTCGAACCAGCCGACCAGCCGCCGGACTTCGTGACGCGCCGCCGGGTTGCGCGGCATCAGCGGCGGGTCGGGATAGCGCTCCTCGAGGTATTCGCAGATCGCCGCGCTTTCGCTAAGGGTCAGCCCGTCGATCTTCAGGATCGGGACCTTGCCGGCCGGATTGCGGCGGATGAAGTCCGGGTCGCGCTCCCAATAGCGTTCCTCGACCAGCTCGACCTCCAGACGCTTTTCGGCCAGCGACAGGCGCACCTTGCGACAGAAGGGAGACAGGGGAACGTGGTAGAGGCGTATCATCGCGGCAAATCCAGATCGTGCGACGCTTGACCCTCAATGCCCAAGACTTGGGCCGGATTCAAGCGCTGCGGGTCAGAAACACTCAGCACGTCCGTCCCGTTCGATGGTCGCCGCCCCGTCCTCGATGGACCGGGCGCGCTTCTGCACGGCGTCCGACGGCTTCGACGCGCTTCGGTCTCGCGGGTTGGGCAGGACGGCAGCCAGCAGGGCCGCCTGCCGCGCGGTCAACTCGTTCGCGCCGACCCCGAAGTGATGCCGCGCCGCCGCCTCGATCCCGAAGACGCCCTCATCGAACTCGGCGACGTTCAGATACAATTCGACGATGCGGCGCTTGCTCCAGAACGCCTCGGCAAGCGGGGTCATCAAGCCCTCCAGCGCCTTCCTCGGCCAGCTCCGCCCCTGCCAGAGGTAAAGGTTCTTCACCGTCTGCTGCGTCAGGGTCGATCCGCCGCGCTGCCCGCCATCTGAAATGGCGTCGCGCAAGGCGTTCATGTCGACGCCCCAGTGCAGGCAGAAGTTCGCGTCCTCGGCTGCGACCACCGAGCGCGCGACCACAGGCGCAATCCTATCAATGGGCACCCAGACCCGTTCGACCGACCTCAGTCGAAGACCTTCGGACAGGATGTAGGGGGTCGTCGGCGGCGTCAGCACGGCATAAGCCGCGACCATAAGCACCAGCGCAAGAGCAAAGGACCACAAGCCTCGCACCAGCCAGCGTCCGGGCGCGAACCTGCGGCCTCGCCGGGCGGGCGTCTTCGCCGTCGTCTTTCTTTTCCTGCTCGCCGTCTTCCGGGCCATGCGATCACGTCGCACGACATCCCGTCTCAGGCAAGCCTACTCGGCCGCCGCCCGGTCCGGTTTGCCGGGCTCGGCCATCTCCATCCGGCGCGAGATGACCTTCTCGCGCTTCTTGGCGAAGCGCTTCTTCAGACGCGCGACGCGGGCCTTCTGATAGGCCGCGATCAGCGGGTTCGACAGGATGTACGTCGCGATGCCCGCCGCCAGTCCGGGAAGGATGCCCCCGACGGTGTAAGGAAGGAAGACGCGGCGCCAGAACAGGGCCAGCCCGCTCCAGTTGGTCGGCTCGCCCGAGAAGATCGCCATCGCGTTCCGCCAAAGGTCAAGCGCCGCATCCGAGAACGACGCCAGCACAAGGGGAAGGGGAAGGCCGGGATAGCCCAGCATCCACGATCCCAGTTCCATCGACACGGCGGCGATCAGCGGGAAGGTCAGCGGGTTGCCGATGAACGTGCCCAAAAGGGACGCGATGACGTTGCCCCGGATAAGAAGCGACAGCACACCCGCGATCAGGAAATGCAGCCCGAAGAACGGCGTGAACGAGGTGAAGACGCCCGCGGCGATTCCGCGGCTGATCTTGTGGGCCGGATCGGGAAGGCGGCGCAGGCGATACATGACGTACCAGGACGCCCGCCGCCACCCGCCCCTGGGATAGAAGCTTTCGCTGACGATCTCGACATAGGTCCTTGGCTTGCGCCGCTTGAAGACCAAAACCTTTCCCCTCAGGGCTTGCGTTCAAGATCCCGGTGCCTGACCAGCGATGCGACGTCGCTGTCCGCCTCCAAGGCAAGCATGACTGCGTGCAGGTGTTCAACATCTCGAAGGTCTACGTCAACAATAAGACGGTAAAAGTCCGGTTTCCTGTCGATGAAGACAAGGTCCGAGATGTTGGCTCCCTGCTCCCCGATAAGTGTGCATATGCGGCCCAGAACGCCACTGTCGTTGGCGATCGTCATGTCGAGGCTCACGTTGTGGACAGGCGGATGTCTGCCGTCCTGCCAGTGCAGGTCGACCCACCTGTCCGAGTTGTTCTGGACTTCGGCCAGCGCCTCGCAGTCGATGGCGTGGACGATGACACCGCGACCGCGATAGCTGATGCCGACGATCCGTTCGCCCGGCACCGGCTGACAGCAAGAGGCGCGGCTGAACGTCTGGCTGGGCTTCAGGCCAACCACGGCGCGGCTCACGTCCACTTCGTCGCCGGTCTTGCCCGAAAGGCCGGGATAGAGCGTCTCGATCACGTCGCGCGAGGGTATTTCCGCCGATCCGATGCGGGCCAGAAGCTCGCGGCTTCCGTCGATGCCGATCTGCTTGGCCGCGATCCTCAGTGCCTTCTCGGTCGGCCGCTTTCCGACGTGGTCGAAGGCCACCCGCACCAGCTCGCGCCCCAACTTGATGAAGCGCTCGCGGTCCTCTTCGCGCAGGGACCGTCGGATAGCAGCCTTGGCCCGGCCCGTCGCCACGATGTCGATCCAGGTGGCCTGGGGGCGCTGGCCCTCGGCCGTCATGATGTCCACCGATTGCCCGTTGCGCAGCCGGGTCCACAGCGGCACGCGAATGCCGTCGACCTTGGCGCCGACGCAACTGTCGCCGATGCGGGTGTGGATGGCATAGGCGAAGTCCAGCGGAGTCGCCCCCTTCGGCAGCTTCACCACCTCGCCCTTCGGCGTGAAGCAGAACACCTGGTCGGCGTACATCTCCATCTTGACGTGTTCCAGGAACTCGTCGTGGTCGTCCTCGGTGTCGAAGCGCTCGGACACGGTGGCGATCCACTTCGCGGGATCGACCGCGAAGGGGTTCTCGGCCCGGACGCCGTCGCGATAGGACCAATGCGCCGCAACGCCCGCCTCGGCGACCTCGTGCATTTCCCGCGTGCGGATTCTGGATTTCGACCCGCTTGCCGTCGCGCCCCGACACCGTGGTGTGGATCGAGCGATATCCGTTCGACTTAGGCTGGCTGATGTAGTCCTTGAACCGGCCCGGAACCGCACGCCAGCGCCGGTGGACGACGCCAAGCGCGGCGTAGCACTCGTCGTCCTTGCTGACGATCACGCGGAACCCATAGATATCCGAGAGCCGGGAGAAGCCGATCTTCTTCTCTTCCATCTTGCGCCAGATCGAGTGCGGCTTCTTCGCCCGTCCGAAGACCTGCGCATCGATGCCGGCCCGTTCCAGCTCGCCTTCAAGATCGCGCGTGATCTTCTGTATCACGTCGCCCGATTCCCGCTGAAGCGTAATGAACCGCCGGATGATCGAATTGCGCGCCTCGGGGTTCAGGACGCGGAAGGCCAGATCCTCCAGCTCCTCGCGCATCCACTGCATCCCCATGCGTCCGGCCAGCGGCGCATAGATGTCCATCGTCTCGCGCGCCTTCTGAAGCTGCTTGTCGGGCCTCATGGCGCGGATGGTGCGCATGTTGTGCAGCCGGTCGGCCAGCTTGACGAGGATGACCCGCAGGTCCTTCGACATCGCCATGAACAGCTTGCGGAAGTTCTCGGACTGCTTCGTCTCGGAGGACGACAGCTGAAGGTTGGTCAGCTTGGTGACGCCATCGACCAGTCCGGCGATCTCGGCGCCGAACTGACGCTCGACCTCGGAAAAGGTCGATCGCGTGTCCTCGATGGTGTCGTGCAGAAGGGCGGTGACGATGGTGGCGTCGTCGAGCTGCTGCTCGGTCAGGATCGCCGCCACCGCGACGGGATGGGTGAAATAACTCTCGCCCGAATGGCGCATCTGGCCTTCGTGCATCTTGTCGCCATAGGTATACGCCCGGCGGATCAGGTCGGCGTTGGTCTTCGGGTTATAGTTTTGGACCAGAGCGATCAGGTCGTCGGCGTCGATCATCCGGCCCCCACCCCCAGGGGGTGAACTCTACGGCTGCCCCTGGGCTTCCATCAGGGCGCGGAGAAGCTTTTCCTCGCTCAGGTCGTCTTCGACCGGCTTGTCGCTCTCGGCACCCATCAGAAGCGCCATGGCGTCCTCTTCCGGCTCGTCGACCTCGATCTGGGTCTGGTTCGCCTCGATCATCCGCTCGCGCAGATCCTCGGCCGACTGCGCCTCGTCGGCGATCTCGCGAAGGCTCACGACGGGGTTCTTGTCGTTGTCGCGGTCGACCGTCAGCGGCGATCCCGTCGCGATCTCGCGTGCCCGATGCGCGGCGAGCATCACCAGCTCGAACCGGTTCGGTACCTTGTCAACGCAGTCTTCAACCGTCACGCGGGCCATAACGAGGTCTCCGTCTTGAATGGGATCAGGGCGTCTACGTATTCAAGCAATCCCTGAAACACAAGGGCTAACTGAGCCCGGACGGCAGGTTTCGCGCGATCGTGACGGCGCGTCTTTCGGCAGGTGACGTGACGCTCCTACGCAAAAGGATAGTTGAATGTCTGAGGGTTTAACTCATATTAACCGCACCCAGGCATGGACTTTTCGTCCACTCACGGTGTCGGGGAATTCTGAAAGGACGTTCTCGTATGTTTTACAAGGACGAACGGCTTGCGCTGTTCATTGACGGATCGAATTTATATGCGTCGGCGAAGGCTCTCGGTTTTGACATTGATTACAAGCTTTTAAGGCAGGAGTTCATGCGTCGCGGCAAGCTGCTGCGCGCGTTCTATTACACCGCCCTGCTGGAAAACGACGAATACTCGCCCATTCGGCCCCTGGTCGACTGGCTGCATTACAACGGCTTCAGCATGGTCACGAAGCCCGCGAAGGAATTCACCGACGGCCAGGGTCGGCGCAAGATCAAGGGAAACATGGACATCGAGCTTGCGGTCGATGCCATGGAACTGGCGCCCCGTGTCGATCACATCGTCCTCTTCTCCGGCGACGGTGATTTCCGGCCTCTGGTCGAAAGTCTCCAGCGCCAGGGCGTCCGCGTCTCGGTCGTCTCGACCATCCGCTCGCAGCCCCCGATGATCGCCGACGAACTCCGCCGCCAGGCGGACAACTTCATCGAACTGGACGAGCTCAAGGACGTGATCGGCCGCCCGCCGCGCGAACCTCGCGACGCCGGCGGCGACAGCTAGACACGACGTGCGCCGGCCACAAACCGGCGCCGCCCCCGCTGGACGCTGGCGCCCAAAACGCATACCTCTGTCCGCGTCATGACGAAACCTGCCCTCACCCTCTACCTCGCCGCGCCGCGCGGCTTCTGCGCCGGTGTCGACCGCGCCATCAAGATCGTCGAGCTCGCGCTCGAGAAATGGGGCGCGCCGGTCTATGTCCGGCACGAGATCGTCCACAATCGCTACGTCGTCGACGAACTGCGCGACAAGGGCGCCGTCTTCGTCGAGGAACTGGACGAATGTCCCTCGGACCGTCCGGTCATCTTCTCGGCCCACGGCGTCCCGCGCGCGATTCCGGCCGAGGCCGAACGCCGCAACATGGTCTACGTCGACGCCACCTGCCCCCTCGTCTCGAAGGTCCACATCGAGGCCGAGCGCCACCACGAGAACGGCCTCCAGATGGTGATGATCGGCCATGCGGGCCACCCCGAGACGCTTGGCACCATGGGTCAGTTGCCCGAGGGTGAAGTGATCCTCGTCGAGACGGTCGAGGACGTGGCTGCCATCGCGCCCCGCGATCCAGAACGCCTCGCCTTCATCACCCAGACGACGCTCTCTGTCGACGACACCGCCGACATCGTGCAGGCACTCAAATCCCGTTTCCCGACCATCGTCGGCCCCCACAAGGAAGACATCTGCTACGCCACCACCAACCGCCAGGAGGCGGTGAAGCGGATTGCGCCTGGGATCGACGCGCTCCTCGTGATCGGCGCGCCCAACTCGTCGAATTCGAAACGCCTCGTCGAGGTCGGCCGCGCCGCGGGCTGCGGCTACGCCCAGCTTGTCCAGCGCGCTGACGAGATCGACTGGCGCGCGCTCGGCGACATCCGTCGCGTCGGCCTGACCGCAGGAGCCAGCGCGCCCGAAGTCCTCGTGAACGAGGTCATCGACGCCTTCCGCGACCGCTTCGACGTCACGGTCGAAATGGTCGAGACCGCCATCGAGACCGTCAACTTCAAGGTCCCCCGCGTGTTGCGCAAGGCCAGCGCGTGATGCCGGACGCCGAGACGCTTGCGGCCTACGCGCTGCGCGCCGACGACTACGCCGACCGCTTCGCCAAGGGCCCGCCCGACCGGCATCTCGAAGCCTTCATCGCCGCTCTTCCCGCGTCAGCCCGCATCCTCGACCTTGGCTGCGGACCCGGACGCGCGTCCGCCCGGATGGTCCTTGATGGGTTCAACGTCGACGCCTGGGATGCCTCCCCCGAAATGGCGCGCATCGCCCGCGACCGCTTCGGCCTCGACGTCCGCATCGCCACCTTCGACGACCTCGACGCAACCGCCGTCTACGATGGTATCTGGGCCAACTTCTCGCTTCTCCACGCGCCCCGCGCCGAGATGCCCCGCCACCTCGCGCGCATCGCCGCCGCGCTGAAGCCCGGCGGCCTCCTGCACCTCGGCCTCAAGACCGGAACCGGCGAGAGGCGAGACAGCCTGGGCCGTTTCTACACCTTCTACCGAGAGGACGAACTCGACGGCCTTCTCACTGACGCGGGCTTCGCCATCCTCGACCGGACCACCGGCGCCGAAAAGGGTCTCGGCGGCACGACAGACCCCTTCATCATCCTCAGGGCACGCCGGAATGACTGACCCCACGCTCTATTCGATGCCGTCCTCCGGCAACTCCTACAAGGTGCGCCTTCTCCTAGCCCTGCTCGGCCAGCCTTACCGGCACCTCGGCATGGAGTACGAGTCGCCCGCCCTCGCCGAGGCCCATACCGCCGGTGCGCTGCCCCTGAAGAAGCTCCCGGTGCTCGAACTCGCCGACGGCACGCGCATCCCTGAATCGAACGCGATCCTCTGCTACCTCGCCGAGGGCACCGACTGGCTGCCTGCCGATCCGGTCGAGCGGGCGTTGGTTCTCGGCTGGATGTTCTGGGAGCAGAACCAGCACGAGGGCGTCATTGCTGTCCGCGCCGCCATCCTGTCCTACGAAAGTCGCCGTCACCTTCGCACGCCGGACCGTCTGGGCGAGCTTCTCGACCGCGGCCACGCCCTCCTCGCCATCATGGACGAGGCACTTCGCACCCGCGACTGGATCGCCATCGACCGCCCGACCGTCGCCGACGTCTCGCTCTACGGCTACACCCATTCGGCGGGCACCAAGGGCGGATTCGACCTCGACCGCTTCCCTGCCGTCCGCGCCTGGCTTGCACGGGTCGAGGCCTTGCCCGGCCATGTCGGATTGGTCGATATCCCGGCATGAGCGAACTCTTCGCCTATACCGACGGCGCCTGTTCGGGCAACCCCGGCCCCGGCGGCTGGGGCGTCCTGATGATCGCCCGCGACGGCGACTCGGTTCTCAAGACCCGCGAATTGAACGGCGGCGAGGCGGCGACGACGAACAACCGCATGGAGCTCATGGCCGCCATCGGCGCTCTCGAGGCGCTGACGCGACCCTCCGTCATCACGGTCGTGACCAACTCGGTCTACGTCCGCAACGGCGTCACCGAATGGATCCATAGCTGGAAGCGGAACGGCTGGCGCACCTCGGCGAAGAAACCCGTCAAGAACGACGACCTCTGGCGCCGTCTGGACGAAGCGCGGGGCCGTCACCAGGTCACCTGGGAATGGATCAAGGGCCACGCCGGCCACCCCGAGAACGAACGCGCCGACGAACTAGCGCGGGAAGGCATGGCGCCTTTCAAGCCGCAGAGGGTGCGGGACTGACGTTGGCCGTTAACCAAACCGCCCACCGACGCAATACCGACGTGATACCGACGCGATACCGAACGGCCGTTTCGCACCAACGGCCTGAAAGTTAACGCCGGTTCCGCCGCTTCCGCACGACCGCCTCGGACGGGATCAGGATCAGCGCCCCCGCCGCTCCGATGATCGCATCGACGCCGGGCCGCCCGAAGGACAGCCCGAACATCACCTTGGCCATGAACAAGAGGATCACGCCGCCAAGGGCTATGATGATCGCCTGAATGACGCCGTGGTGCGTCAGATCCCATTTCTCGGCCAGGTAGGCGACGATCCCGCCGATCACCAGCGACCCGAAGAAGGAAAAGAACATCTGCGCGACTCCTCGTTTTGCGGCGCAGTCTAGACGGGGCTCAGGCCGTCGGAAAGCAGCCGGTTACGCAAATGAAAAGGGCAGGTGTTTCCACCTGCCCCTTCACAAAAACGTTGCAGATCCGGTCAGTTACCCGTGGCGCTCGCCACGTCGATCGACACGCCGGGACCCATGGTCGACGACAGGGCGACCTTCTTCATGTAGGTGCCTTTCGCGCCAGCCGGACGAGCCTTCGAGACCGCGTCGACGAAAGCGCGGATGTTCTCGATCAGCTTGGCCTCGTCGAAGGACGCCTTGCCGACGCCGGCATGGATGACGCCGGCCTTCTCGGCCTTGAACTGGACCTGTCCGCCCTTGGCGGCCTCGATGGCCTCCTTGACGTCCATCGTCACCGTTCCGACCTTGGGGTTCGGCATCAGGTTCCGGGGACCCAGAACCTTGCCCAGACGACCGACGATCGGCATCATGTCCGGGGTCGCGATGCAGCGGTCGAACTCGATCTTGCCGGACTGGACCGTCTCCATCAGGTCTTCCGCACCCACGATATCGGCGCCGGCGGCCTTGGCCTCGTCGGCCTTGGCACCGCGCGCGAAGACGGCGACGCGAACGGTCTTGCCGGTGCCGTTCGGCAGGTTGACCGTGCCGCGGACCATCTGGTCCGCATGGCGCGGGTCGACGCCGAGGTTCATCGCGATTTCAACGGTTTCGTCGAATTTCGCCGTCGCGTTGGACTTCACCAGGGCGACGGCATCTTCGACCGTAAGGTTCTCCTTGCCGACGAAAGCTTCGCGGGCGGAGGTTGTACGTTTACCGAGCTTGGCCATGACTTATCCCTTCACCTCGATACCCATGGACCGCGCAGAGCCCAGGATGATCTTCATTGCCTGCTCGACGTCATTCGCGCTGAGGTCTTTCATCTTGGCCTCGGCGATCTCGCGCAGTTGGGCAGTCGTTACGGTGCCGACAGTCTCCCGCGAGGGGGTCTTGGCGCCCGAGGACAGCTTGGCGGCCTTCTTCAGGAGGAACGACGCCGGGGGCGTCTTGATGTCCATCGTGAAGGACTTGTCCTGATAGTAGGTGATCACGGTCGGGCAGGGCGCACCCGGCTCCATCTCCTGCGTCTTGGCGTTGAACGCCTTGCAGAATTCCATGATGTTGATGCCGCGCTGACCGAGCGCCGGACCGACCGGCGGGGAGGGGTTCGCTTGCCCGGCTTTCACCTGGAGCTTGAGTTGCCCCATGACTTTCTTGGCCATTGGCCGTCTCCTGTTTCAACGGCTTCGAAACGCGTTCCGAAACCTTTGGTTGACGTGGTCCGGTCCAGCGGTCGCGTCCGCCTCGCCTCCCACGGAGGGTGCCGCCCATGGGGCGACCGGCGGGGGATATCCGCACCCGGCCTGAAAAGCAAGAGCCGGAATTACCCGGCGCCCGAGACTTCCGAGCAAAAAGGTGAGCGTCAGCCGTTCTTCGAAACCTGCGTGAATTCGAGCTCGACCGGCGTTGCGCGGCCGAAGATCGACACAGTCACCTTCAGGCGCTGGTTGTCCTCGTCCACTTCCTCGACCGTGCCTTCGAAGTCCTCGAACGGGCCGTCGTTGACCTTCACTTTCTCGCCGATATCGAAGCTTATCATCAGCTTCGGCTGGCTCTCGCCTTCCTCGACGCGGTTCAGGATCGCGTTGACCTCGTCATCCCGCATCGGCATCGGGCGACCTTGCGGGCCCAGGAAGCCGGTCACGCGGTTGATCGAGGTGATGAGGTGATAGCCTTCGTCGGTCATCTCCATCCGCACCAGGACATAGCCGGGCATGAAGCGCCGCTCGGCAGTCACCTTCTTGCCGCGTCTGATTTCGATGACCTCTTCGGTCGGAACCAGCACTTCCTCGATCTGCTCCTGAAGGCTGGCGTCCTCCACGGCATGACGGATTTGCTCGGCGACCTTCTTCTCGAAGTTCGACAGCACGCTTACGGAATACCAGCGCTTCGCCATGGGTCAGGTCCTCTTGCAGATGCGGCGAAAGCGCCGCCCGGAAATGAAAGCGGCGTGCAACAGGTGCACGCCTCTACAGGATCGCCAGATACCCGCATGGAACTCGGATGACAAGTCCCAAGGCCTCCGCTTTGCAGAGCGCCGTTTCAGCCGAAGAAGGTGAGGATGCCCTTCAGGCCTTCGCGGATGATCAGGTCGATGATGAGAAAGAAGGTCGCCGTCAGCATCGCGAGGATGAAGACCATCACCGAGGTCAGAACGACTTCGCGGCGCGACGGCCAGACGACCTTCGAGATCTCGGCACGTGCCTGCTGCGCGAACTGAAGCGGGTTTTTGGTAGCCATCTCGGGTCCTTTCGGCTTTGCGCGCAGATACGCTCAACCGACGGCCGGTTCAACCCCGCCCGTCGGTCATGGACGCGTGCGCCATCAGAACTCGAGAGTTTCCGACTCCGGTCGCGAGCGGGCGCGAAGACGGCCGAGCGGCGTGTCGTCCGCCGGGCCATGCGCAGACGGTGGAGGAACGTCGAGGCTGCGGTCCTTCCGGCCAGTCTCGGCTGGCGCCAGTTTCTGCATGACTTCGTCGCTCGACACCCTGGGCCTGTTCTTCTCTTCGCGCTCCTCCAGCGACTTCTGGTAGCCGAGAAAAGCAAACAGGAAGGCAAGGATTCCGCCCACCACGAAGATGCGCGTGTCGGCAGGCTCGCCCGCCTGCACGACCAGGTTGTGAAGCCACCATGTCCCGGCAACGGCCGTGCCTGCGAAGGCATAGAACCCGACGGGAGGCAGGAAGCTGAACATGCCGAGCATGTGGTCCTCCGTTGAAGATGAACGGAAGCCAATCATCCGAAACTGGCGAAATTGTGTCTCAATTCGCCAATTTAAGCGCACTGTCTAGGAAGGTGATTGGCAGGGGCAGAGGGACTCGAACCCACGACCTACGGTTTTGGAGACCGTCGCTCTACCAACTGAGCTATACCCCTGCGGCGAGCGCTTGACTATGCCTTCGCCGGGCCGGAATCAAGCGGCTTCGTCAGTATTTCAGGCGAAGCTGGGCGGCTTCGACATACTTGCCTGCGCTCACAAGCTCGGTCGCGAAGGCGCCGATCCGGTCCGCCGGAAGACCGGCGGTAATGGCGCGGCCAAATCGCTCCAGCCCTTCGGTCGCGCGACCGTCGTGGACCAGGGCGATGGCGATATAGTAATGCGCCCAAGGGTCGTCCACGCCCGTCGCGAGGCAGTTCTCCGCCGCAGCCCGCGCGGCATCGAAGTCTTTGAGTTCCAGCGCGATATAGCTCTTCATCAAGTGGTCTGTGTGATCCGCTCCGTCGAGAGCGAGCCCCCTGTCGATGACGGCCAGCGCCTCGAGAAAGCGGCCGTCCACGGTCAGGGCGTCCGCATACCAGTATAGAATGGCGTTGTTCGGACCCAGCCGGACATCCGCCTCGCGATAGGTGTCGATCGCCTCGCTGCGCCGCTGAAGCGCCATGAGCGAGAGGCCCTTCTCGATGTAACCGGAAGCGCGGTCGGGATAGGCCGCGATGATGCGGTCTGACTTCCTCAGCGCCTGAGCGTTCCGGTCGAGGTTCCTCAGCGCGATGATGCGATAGACTTCGGTGGCGAAGTCGCCCGGCGAATCCGCGAGAAGGTCGTTGAAGGCGGTCAGAGCAGCTTCGTTATCGTTCAGGCCGATCTTGGTACGGCCAAGCCCGAAGCGTGCATTTACGTCGTCGGGGTCGATCCGCAAGGCACCTTCAAAGGCCTCAGCCGCCCCTTGAAACTCCTGTGCCTCGAAAAGGCTCCACCCCAGTTCGCGCAGGGCCCAGATATACTCCGGGTCGATCGACAGCGCTGCGCGCAGCCTCTCGCGCGCTTCCTCGGCGCCGACCTTGCCCGTGCGCCGTCCGGTGCCGGCCGTGCCCGACAAGCCTTGGACCGACACATCGATCGACAGCGAAGTCGAGAAAGCCTCGTAGGCCGCAGCGTCGTCCTGAAGCTCCCACAAGGCCCAGCCGAGCCCGTTCCAGGCGTCGATCGATTGGGGATCGAGTTGCGTCGCGGCGCGATAGCTCGATGCGCCCGCCTCGTGCTCGCCCTGCCAGGACAGCCCGTCGCCCCGCGCGACGGTCAGTTCGACCCGCTGTGCGGGCGTCAGCGCAGCGTCCGTCAGGGCCGCGTCGCAGGCCGCGACGATGCGTTCGGGGCTTTCGGTGCGCGCAAGGCACACGCGGGCCAGCGTCTCCTCCGAGGAGGTGACAAGCGGCTTTGCCGCCAGCGGTCCGGCCGCGACGACGAAAGCGAAAAAACTGGTGCGCAGGATCGACATGACCGCTCCGACTGCGCCCCCGCACAGGATTCGGAACCGACGTTGCCACTGAAAAATGGCGGTTTTGGGGTCAGGACGAATGTGGGGCCCGAGACAAGCAAAGGGCGGCCCATGGGCCGCCCTTTTTCAACCGCGTGTCGCGGTCCTTACGCGAGGATTTTCGAGACGACGCCCGACCCGACGGTGCGGCCGCCTTCGCGGATGGCGAAGCGCAGGCCGTCTTCCATCGCGATCGGCGCGATCAGCTCGACCGTGAACTTCAGGTTGTCGCCCGGCATCACCATCTCGGTCCCCGACGGAAGCTCGACCGTCCCCGTCACGTCCGTCGTGCGGAAGTAGAACTGCGGACGGTAGTTCGCGAAGAACGGCGTGTGACGGCCGCCTTCATCCTTCGTCAGGATGTAGACCTCGCACTCGAACTTCGTGTGCGGCTTCACCGAACCCGGCTTGCACAGCACCTGACCACGCTCCACCGCCTCGCGGTCGATGCCGCGCAGCAGCGCGCCGATGTTGTCGCCGGCCTCCCCGCGGTCCAGAAGCTTGCGGAACATCTCGACGCCCGTGCAGGTCGTCTTCTGCGTCGCCTTCAGGCCCACGATCTCAAGCTCGTCGCCCACGTTCACCACGCCGCGCTCGACCCGGCCCGTCACGACGGTGCCACGGCCCGAGATCGAGAACACGTCCTCGATCGGCATCAGGAACGGCAGGTCGATCGCGCGCTCGGGCTGCGGGATGTACTCGTCCACCGCATCCATCAGCTTCTTGATCGACTCGACCCCGATCTCGGGATCGCGGTCCTCGAGAGCGGCCAGAGCCGAGCCCGAGATGATCGGGATGTCGTCGCCCGGATAGTCGTAGGCCGACAGAAGCTCGCGCACTTCCATCTCGACCAGCTCCAGAAGCTCGGCGTCATCGACCTGGTCGACCTTGTTCAGGTACACGACCAGCGCCGGAACGCCGACCTGGCGCGCCAGAAGGATGTGCTCGCGCGTCTGCGGCATCGGGCCGTCGGCCGCGTTCACAACCAGGATCGCGCCGTCCATCTGGGCGGCACCCGTGATCATGTTCTTGACGTAGTCGGCGTGGCCCGGGCAGTCGACGTGCGCATAGTGCCGCGCCGCCGTCTCGTACTCGACGTGCGCCGTCGAGATCGTGATCCCGCGCGCCTTCTCTTCCGGCGCCGCGTCGATCTGGTCGTAGGCCTTGAACTCGCCGAACGACTTCGTCAAAGCCGCCGTCAGCGTCGTCTTGCCGTGGTCAACGTGACCGATCGTGCCGATGTTGCAGTGCGGCTTCGCGCGGTTGAACTTTTCCTTCGCCATTGCCCTTCTAGCCTCTACCTGGGTCCCAACTCGCGGGGCACGTATGGTATCGGTGGCGGAAAATCAAGCGTCAGTTGGCCGGGGCCGCGGTCCCGATATCCTGCGTAGAGAGGCTGTCGATCCTGGGCGCATAAGTCTCGGCGTCGTAAGGCACGCGGACCTGTCCGGGGACCGGCGCGAACCAGGCCTCGTTCTCGCGCAGCCAGCCCTCGATCTCGCGCGCAAGGCTCTCGGTCAGGTTCTGCAACTGCTCCTCGCCGGTGCGGACGTAACCCGACCCTATCACGGGAACGGCGTTCCTCAGCCCCTCGCCGGCATAGAAGCGCTTCGGCTTGTCGTTCAGCTTCTTCTGCGTGGCGTTGTCGAAGACGGTCACGTCGGCGATCAGCACCGATTTCGGCGCATAGACGACCGGAATGCCAGGTTGACCGAGAACAAGCCCGCCGACGACGATCCCGAGGTGGTAGAGGCCGTCTCCGTCATACCGGCGAAGCCGCGTCGCCACGGCCTTCTGGACCGACGCCTCGATCTGGGTCTCGGTGAACTCGCGCGAGAAGGGACCCTCGGTGACCTTGTCCGCGATGGCGATGTTGTGCCCGAGGCGAAATTGCCCCAGGGCGGCGGGTGGCTGGGTCAGGTCGTCCTCCGGCGCGCAGGCGACAAGCGCCATGCACATGACCGCTGTCCTGATGATGCCTCGCATGACGATCCCCCAATCGCGCAGGTTTCCCGTCACCTATCGTGGAGCGCCGGTGGCGGCAACCGTCCGCGGTCTCTCAGGTGAAGCGGTTGTCCTGCGGAAAGCCCCTCGGCGCCATGCGGCCCGACGCGGCGCGCGCGCCGATCCATTCTTCGAGATCGGCCACGGTTCGAGTGCGGCCCGCGGGGTCGAGCCAGCTCAGCCCCTCAGCCAGCGTGAACGCGCGGGCGTCCGACAGACCGCCGTCCTTGAACTTCTGAAGCCGCACACCCTTGCCGCGTCCCATCTCGGGCAACTCCGAGACGGGGAAGACCAGAAGCTTGCGGTTCTCGCCGACCGAGGCCACGTGGTCGCCCTCGACGGATCGGCACACAAGAGCCTTCACGGCGCCCTTCACGTTCAGCACCTGTCGGCCCGCGCGGGTCTGCGCGACCACCTCGTCCTCGGGCACCACGAAGCCGTCCCCGGCGTCCGAGGCGACAAGACGCTTCGCTCCGGGACGATGGACGAAGAGGGCGACGATTCCCGCCTCGTTCGGCAGATCCACCATCAGGCGCACCGGCTCGCCCATGCCCCGACCACCCGGAAGATTGGCAGCCGACAGCGTGTAGAACCGCCCGTTGGCGCCAAAGAGGAGGATGCGGTCCGTCGTCTCGGCATGGAACATGTGGCGGGGGCCGTCGCCGTCCTTGAACTTGATGTCCTGATCGGGCGAAAGGTGACCCTTCATCGCCCGGATCCAGCCCATCTGCGAGCAGACGACGGTGATCGGCTCGCGCTCGATCAGTGCCTCCAAAGGCACGTCCTCGACCTCGACCGCCTCGCCGAAGGTGGTCCGCCGCGCATCTCCGAACTGCTTCTTCACGGCCCGAAGCTGGTCCGCGATGGTCGCCCATTGCCGCCCTTCGTCCGCCAGAAGATCCTCCAGATCGGCCCGCTCGAGCGTCAGCTCGTCGAACTCGCGCCGCAACTCGATTTCCTCCAGACGACGCAGGGACCGCAGCCGCATGTTGAGAATTGCGTCGACCTGAACCTCGGATAGCTCGCCGTCTCCGGACGCGGGGGCGACGTAATCCTTCTCCGACATCGCGCGGACGTGGTCCTTCGACCAGTCCTCGCGCATCAGTGCCGCTTTGGGATCGTCGTCATACCGGATGATGTCGATGACGCGGTCGAGGTTCAGGAAGGCGACGATGAAGCCTTCCAGCACCTCCAGACGATGGTCGATCTTGTCGAGACGGTGCTGCGAACGGCGCAGCAGTACCTCGCGCCGGTGCGCGAGGAAGGCGCGCAGAACTTCCTTCAGCGAACAGACCTTGGGCGTGACGCCGTCGATCAGCACGTTCATGTTCAGGCTGAACCGCGTCTCGAGGTCCGAGTTGCGGTAAAGCATCCCCATCAGCACCTCGGGGTCGATGTTGCGCGACCGTGGCTCCAGCACGATGCGGATGTCGTCGGCGGACTCATCGCGGACGTCGGCCAGGATCGGGACCTTCTTGGTCTGGATGGTCTCGGCCAGCTTCTCGATCAGTCTCGACTTCTGCACCTGGTAGGGGATCTCGGTCACGACAAGCTGCCACTGCCCGCGGCCCAGATCCTCGACCACCCACTTGGCGCGCACGCGGAAGCCGCCCCGCCCCGTGCGATAGGCTTCGGCGATGACCTCGGGTGTCTCGATGATCGTGCCACCCGTCGGGAAATCGGGGCCGGGCACCATCTCGATCAGCGTGTCGTCGCGGACAAGCTCGCTGTTCTTCGCCTTGGCTAGATGGATGCAGGCGTCGCACAACTCACCGATGTTGTGCGGCGGGATGTTGGTCGCCATGCCGACGGCGATGCCAGAGGAACCGTTGGCGAGCAGGTTCGGCAGCGCGGCGGGCAGGACGATCGGTTCTTCGAGGGTACCGTCGTAGTTCGGCCGGAAGTCGACTGCGTTTTCGTCGAGACCGTCCAGCAGCGCCTCGGCCACCGCTGTCAGGCGGGCCTCGGTGTACCGGCTGGCGGCAGGGTTGTCGCCGTCGATGTTGCCGAAATTGCCTTGCCCGTCGACGAGCGGGTAGCGGACGTTGAACTCCTGCGCGAGACGCGCCATGGCGTCATAGATCGCACCGTCGCCGTGGGGGTGATAGTTGCCCATCACATCGCCCGAGATCTTCGCCGACTTCCGGAAGCCGCCGGTAGAGCTGAGTTGCAACTCCCGCATGGCGTAGAGGATTTGGCGGTGAACCGGCTTCAGTCCGTCGCGCACATCCGGCAAGGCGCGGTGCATGATCGTCGACAGGGCGTAGGTAAGGTAACGCTCCCCGATCGCGCGGCGCAATGGCTCGGCCAACTCCACAGGCTCGATATTGGGGTCGTCCGACTTCACGCTCATACATGCTGTATTAGCGGCGCGAGTCTCGGCGGTAAAGCGCGGCCTTGCACGAAAAGCACACCGGAACTTTCCCCCTAACCCGACGTTCTGCCCGACATATACTCCACTGTGGACGGGGTGTATGCCCGGCCAATTCCTTTGGGGGGAAGCAAATGTTGTACAAGCTGTCCGCGGCCACGTTGGCCGCATTCGTTGCCGTTCTCCACTTTGCAGGGGACGTTTCAGGTCCCGAAGTCGCCCGCGCGTCCAATGCGTCCGAGGCGACCGGCCTGAGCCTTGCTGCCTTCAGTCTGTCTCCCGATGCGGAGACGAGCGTCAGGCGCAATTCGTCACTTGTTTCGGAGGAAGAGGCCGTCCGCCTCGCTCTGGAAGCCGGCGCCCGGGTCAGGTCCGAGCGCGAGATCGCCCCGCTGCGCGGCGCAGTTGCCACCGCTGTGGCCGATACCAGCAATACCTTGACCGACGCCGACCCGGTTGCGGACCTTGTTCCGTCTGAAAAGCTCGCAAGCTGGGTTGTCACGGGAAACAGCGTCAACCTGCGCAACGGGCCGGGCACCGGCAACGCCGTTGTCGGCCAGGTGGTCCTCGGAACCCAAGCCGACGTCCTCGAGTCGAAAGACGGCTGGCACCTCATCGAGACCGCCGACGGCGCCTCCTCCGGCTGGATTTTCGGCAAGTTCCTCGACGAACGTCAACCCGGCTGAACCAGCCGGATTGACTCGCCACGCCTCGCACGGCCATGTCACCGCCACCCAGGGAGGCGAGACATGGCCGGACAGCGCAAGACCATTCTTATAACCGGCTGCTCTTCGGGCATTGGCTATAACGCCGCGCAGGGGCTTTCGACACGAGGCTGGCGCGTGTTCGCTACTTGCCGCAAACCGGCGGACTGCGCACGGCTGGAGGCGGAAGGGCTGGAGAGCTTCCCTCTCGACTACGATGACGAGGAAAGCATTGCCGCCGCCGTGAACGAGACTCTGTTGCGCACCGGCGGAAGGCTCGACGCGGTCTTCAACAACGGCGCCTTCGGCATTCCCGGCCTTCTGGAAGACATGCCACGCGACGCCCTTCGGTCGATCTTCGAGACGAATTTCTTCGGCCAGCACGACCTGACGCGCCGCCTGATTCCGACCTTCCGGTCGCAGGGCCGCGGACGCATCCTTATGAATTCCTCCATTCTCGGCTTCGCGGCACTTGCTTGGCGCGGGGCCTACAACTCGACCAAGTTCGCGATGGAAGGATGGGCCGACACGCTCAGGCTGGAAATGCGCGGCACCGGTATCCACGTCATCCTGATCGAACCGGGACCCATCACCTCGGACATCCGCAAAAAGTCCATTCCGCATTTCGAGCGCTGGATCGACCCCGCATCCTCGGCCCGCGCCGCCGACTACGAGCGGCGCCTCAAACCGCGCCTTTACAACCAAAATGGTAAGCCGGACCGTTTCGAGCTCCCCGCAAGCGCCGTCACCGACGCAGTCGAAAGGGCCCTCGTCGCCGCGAGGCCGAATGCGCGCTACCGGATCACGACGCCAACCAAACTTGCGGCTTTCGGCAAGCGCCTCCTGCCCACGTCGCTCACGGACGCGATCCTTAGTCGCGCCTGAAGCCCTTCGCTTTCGCTCGCCGATGGCCTAGGTGATGGACAAAGGAGAGCGTCCATGCTGATGCAAGATCCGCTTTTCATCGTCGTCATCATTGCGGTTCTCGTGGTGGCGGGGATCCTTCTGACCGGCATCGGCGGGTTCGCCAAGGGTGGCGATTTCAACCGCAAGCACGCCAACCGCATCATGCGATACCGCATCTATGCCCAGGCCGTGGCCATCGCGCTGATCCTCCTCTTCGTGCTGATCCGACGCGGGGGCTGAGACATGGTCGTCCTGAACAAGATCTATACCCGTACCGGCGACGGCGGAGAGACGGCGCTTGTCGACGGCAGCCGCGTTCCCAAGCACGCCCTGCGCGTCTCCACCTATGGCACGGTGGACGAGCTGAATGCCACGCTCGGCGTCGCCCGGCTTCACGCCTCGGGCGAGGCGGACGCTGGACTGTCGCGCATTCAGAACGACCTCTTCGACCTTGGCGCCGACCTCGGGCGGCCCGATCCGGAGAAGGACGGCGAGGCGGGCTATCCTGTCCTCCGCATCGTGCCCTCGCAGGTCGACCGTCTGGAAACCGAGATCGATGCCATGATCGCGCGTCTCGAACCGCTTCGATCCTTCATCCTTCCGGCCGGATCCGCGCTTTCGGCGCATCTTCACGTCTCGCGTACCGTTGCCCGCCGCGCCGAACGCCTCGCGACCGAACTTGCTCTGTCCGAAGCTGTCAACGAGGCCGCAGTCCGATACCTGAACCGGCTGTCTGACTGGCTGTTCTGCGCCGCGCGGATCGCCAACGATGAGGGTCGCGCGGATGTGCTCTGGGTTCCAGGGGCCAACCGCTAGCGATGTTCGGGGGTGATTCCCGACGATCTCGCTGGAAACGCGGCGTCCTTGGTCCCTTTCGCGTCGATTTTGACCTGTCGTCCCTGGCGAGGCTTCGCTAAACCCGCCGTGACCGAGGAAAAGGGAGTTTGCGCAGATGAAGGTGCTCGTGCCTGTCAAACGCGTGATCGACTACAACGTGAAGGTCCGCGTCAAGGCGGACGGAAGCGGCGTCGATCTGGCGAACGTCAAGATGTCGATGAACCCCTTCGACGAGATCGCCGTCGAAGAGGCGATCCGCCTGAAGGAAGCCGGCAAGGCCGAGGAGGTCATAGCGGTCTCCATCGGCGTGAAGCAGGCACAGGAAACGCTGCGCACCGCGCTGGCCATGGGCGCCGACCGCGCTATCCTGATCGTCGCGACCGATGACGTTCATACCGACATCGAGCCGCTCGCCGTGGCCAAGCTTCTGAAGGCCGTCATCGACGCCGAGGCTCCGGGCCTTGTCCTCTGCGGCAAGCAGGCCATCGACAACGACATGAACGCCACCGGCCAGATGCTGGCCGCGCTGACAGGTTGGTCTCAGGCCACTTTCGCCTCCGAGGTGAAGATCGACGGCGACCACGCCATCGTCACGCGCGAGGTCGACGGCGGCCTTCAGACCATCAAGGTCACGATGCCCGCGATCGTCAGCGTCGATCTGCGCCTGAACGAGCCGCGGTACGCCTCGCTGCCGAACATCATGAAGGCGAAGAAGAAGCCGCTGGATGAAAAGACGCCGGCCGATTACGGCGTCGACGTCGCACCGCGGCTTCAGGTGGTGAAGACGACCGAGCCCGAGACGCGCAAGGCTGGCGTCATGGTGCCCGACGTCGACACGCTAGTGGCGAAACTCAAGGAAGCGGGGGCGATCTGATGGCAGTTCTTCTTCTTGCCGAGGTGACTGACGGCCAATTGAACGTCGACGCCACCTCGAAGGCCGTGACTGCCGCCAAGGCGCTCGGCGACGTGACCGTCCTTTGCGCCGGGGCCTCGGCCTCGGCAGCGGGTGAAGCGGCGTCGAAGATCGACGGCGTTTCGAAGGTGCTGGTTGCCGAGGATCCCTCGCTCGGGCATCGCCTGGCCGAACCGACCGCCGCCCTCATCCAGGGTCTTGCGGGCGACTACAGCCATATCGTCGCGCCCGCGACCACCGACGCGAAGAACGTCATGCCGCGGGTCGCCGCTCTTCTCGACGTCATGGTGATCTCGGACATATCGGGCGTGGTCGATGGCGATACCTTCGAGCGGCCGATCTACGCCGGCAACGCGATCCAGACCGTCAAGTCGTCGGACACCACCAAGGTCATCACCGTCCGCACATCGACTTTCGATGCTGCGGGACAAGGAGGCTCCGCTTCGGTCGAAACCATCTCGGCCGCTCCGAACCCCGGCTTGTCGGAATGGGTCGAAGACAAGGTCGCCGCAAGCGACCGTCCCGAACTGACAAGTGCGGGGATCGTCGTCTCGGGCGGCCGCGGAGTCGGCTCGGAAGAGAACTTCGAGCTGATCGAGAAGCTGGCCGACAAGCTGGGCGCCGCCGTCGGCGCGTCCCGCGCGGCGGTCGACTCGGGCTATGCCCCGAACGACTGGCAGGTCGGGCAGACCGGCAAGGTCGTGGCGCCTTCACTCTATGTCGCTGTCGGCATCTCGGGCGCGATCCAGCACCTTGCTGGCATGAAGGACTCGAAGATCATCGTCGCGATCAACAAGGACGAGGAAGCGCCGATTTTCCAGGTCGCCGACTACGGACTCGTGGGCGACCTCTTCACCCTCGTTCCCGAGCTGATCGAGAAGCTCTGAGGCTTTATCCCGTCGACCGGGTTCGCGCCAAACGCGGACCCGGCGAATTCCTCACCCGCGCGATCTCCTCCGCCAGCCGTTCCGCCGCCGACCGGTGCTGCGCGCCACCCGGCAGCGCAAGCGCCGCATCCGTTTCGGCCACCCGAAACAGCTTGCCCGCCATCCGCGCCCGCGGCGAGGTATCCTCCGCCACGACCTCGACCAGTCCGGCGATATCGGGCCTCAGTGCGTCCAGCATGGCTCGGTCGACGAATGCGGGCTCAATACCGGCCGACAGGCGTCCCGGATCCTCCGGCCGCCGATCCGACATCCACAGCAGGATGACCTTCGACCCGATCGTCTGCACGATGCGACGCATCCGCTGAACCCAAGCCCATTTCAACTCCTGCACGACGGCTTCGAAGGCCGCCGGCGACCGCGAATGAAGCGTCGTCAGAAGGTGCCCGGTGAAGTTGATCTCCGAGAAGTCGACGTCGGGAAACATCTCTCGCAGCGCAGGCGACACCGCCAGAAAGCGGTCGTTTCTCCTTGTGTGGACGCTGTAGAGCCGGTTCGACATGTTCTGCGCGCCCAGAACCTGAAGCACCGCCACCTCGGCCTGAGCGGCGGCATCGAGCAGCCACCTTTCCTGCGCGAAAAGCGACAGGCCGGCCTGGCTGACGCCGAGGTTCACGACCTGTGTTCCCAGCCAATCGCCCAGAAGTGACGGATATGGGTGTTCAACATAGCGCCCAAACGTCTCCGTCCCGCCAAGGACAGCGACATAGGGACGGTCCAGGCAGCACAACGGCCCACGAAAACGCAGCCGCGTGCCGTCATAACGGCACCAGCCATAATCAAGCGGGTCTGCGATAGTCTCTGTCTCGTCCGCCACGTCGTCTACCCTGCAAAAGACACGGTTTCCGCATGTTTCGACCGAAGGCCTTGAGATACCCCTAAAGTTCAATTTTTAGCTATCCCCCGCCCTTGCACGGGGTTCCAGCAACCGCCTATGGTCGCACTGGCAACGACAGGGCGCGACATGGATATCAAGACAGTGGGCGTGGTCGGCGCGGGCCAGATGGGCAACGGCATCGCGCATGTCTTCGCGCTGGCGGGCTATGAGGTCATTCTCAACGACATCGACCGCGCAACTCTCGACAATGCGCTCAAGCTGATCGACGCCAATCTCAAGCGTCAGGTTTCGCGCGACCGGATCACCGAGGAAACGGCGAAGGCGGCGATGGACCGTATCTCGACCACCATGACGCTGTCCGACCTCGGGAAGACCGACCTCGTGATCGAGGCGGCGACCGAGCGCGAAGCGGTCAAGTCTGCGATCTTCGAGGAACTCGTCCCCCACCTGGGGCCGGACACCATCCTGACGTCGAACACCTCGTCCATATCGATCACGCGCCTCGCCAGCCGGACCGACCGTCCGGAGAAATTCATGGGCTTCCACTTCATGAACCCCGTGCCCGTGATGCAGCTTGTCGAGCTGATCCGCGGCATCGCCACGGACGAAAAGACCTATAACGCCATGAAGGCCGTCGTCGACCGCTTGGGCAAGACGTCGGCCACCGCCGAGGATTTTCCCGCCTTCATCGTGAACCGCATCCTGATGCCGATGATAAACGAGGCGGTCTATACGCTCTACGAGGGCGTGGGTTCGGTCCAATCCATCGATCAGGCGATGAAGCTTGGGACCAACCATCCTATGGGGCCGCTCGAGCTTGCCGATTTCATCGGGCTCGACACCTGTCTTGCGATCATGAACGTGCTGCACGACGGGCTGGCCGACACCAAGTACCGCCCCTGCCCGCTTCTGACGAAATACGTCGAGGCCGGCTGGCTGGGGCGCAAAACCGACCGCGGCTTCTATGACTATCGCCAGTCGCCGCCGGTACCGACCCGCTAAAGTCTCACATCCCTTCGCCGAAGCGGTCGGCGACCAGCGCCTCGATGGCATCGGCCAGTTCCTCGGCCTGTGCGCCGGTCGTCGCGACGTCGATCTTCGTCCCGCGCGAGGCGGCCAGCATCAGAAGCCCCATGATGCTGTCGCCCGAGGCGGACAGACCGTCCTTCGACACCTCGGCCGAGGCATCGAATTCCTCGACCAACTCCACCAGCTTCGCCGAAGCCCGGGCGTGGAGACCCTTTTCGTTGACGATGGTCAATGTGCGAGAGACGCCCACGACCGGCTCACCCTTCGCCTTCGAAGCAGTCGATGTACTTTCGACCGGCCGCAAGCGCCGCGGTCACCGCCGTCGACAGCGGCTTGTGCCGTGTCTTCGCCAGCTTGATGAGCATGGGAAGGTTCGCACCGTATAGGATCTTGCGGTCGATCGGGTTGCAGGCCAGCAGCGACAGGTTCGACGGCGAGCCGCCAAACATGTCAGTGACCACGACGACACCGCTTCCAGTGTCGACGCTGTCAGCGGCAGCACAGATTTCGGCCTGCTTGGCGGACCTGTCATGATCCGGCTCGATCGAAATCGCACGCATGCCGGATTGCTTGCCGACCACATGCTCGACCGCGGCCAAGTATTCCTGGGCCAAACCCCCGTGAGCCACGATCACGATACCGATCAACCCGATTTCCCTACAGACGGCGACGGTTCCAATCCCCGTCGCTCTAGTTCCCGATGACGAGTTGACACCTGCCATCCCTCGTCCGCAAGGGCCATTGCGAGTCTTTCCGCCACGGCGACCGACCTGTGTTGCCCGCCCGTGCACCCGAGGCCAACGGTCAGATAGGTCTTTCCCTCGTCCTTGAAGGCCGGCAACAGGCTGATGACCAGCTCCGAGATGCGGCGGAAGAAATCGTCGAAGCGCGGATCGTCTTCAACGAAGGCTGCGACCTCTGCGTCGCGGCCGTCAAGCGCGCGCAAGGCCGGTTCCCAATGCGGATTGGCAAGGAAACGCACGTCGAAGATCATGTCGATGCCGCGAGGCAGGCCCTGCTTGTAGCTGAAGCTCTCGACAGAGATCGCCATCATGCCCTCGGCGCCTGAGCCGAAGCGACGCTCCACCTCGGCGCGCAGATCGTGCGGCGACATGTCCGAGGTGTCGATCAGATGGTCTGCGCGCGCGCGGATCGGCGCCAACAACTCCAGTTCGCGCTCGATGCCGATCTCCGGCGTCTCGGACGGCGCCATCGGATGCCGCCGCCGCGTCTCGGAATACCGCCTGAGCAACACATCGGCCCGACAGTCGAGATACAGCACCTCGGCCTGCGCCGAGTCCGACCCGGTGATCCGGTCAAGGACCGCGACGACACCATCGACCGTGAAATCGCGGTTCCGCACGTCGATCGCGACGGCAAGCGGCGGCATGGCGGCGGACCCGCCAAGCACCCGGTCGAGGAGCGAAATCGGCAGGTTGTCGATAGTCTCGAAACCGAGGTCTTCGAGAACATGGGCCGTGGTGGTACGGCCCGCGCCGGAGGCGCCGGTCAGAAGCACCACGCGGGCGGGAATACCTGAAGGGCGTTCAACTGTCATGGACGAGTCCGCCAAGAAGCAACAGTCGCAACATAGACGGGAATGCCGCACTCTCAACCTTGCGAAGCAGCGGCAAGGGGACACCGGCAATCACGGTCTCGTGCGGCGGGGGAAGGCGCTGGTCCTCGACGGTGTCGAGGTCGACGACGGCCCGTGCCACGGCCACGCACGATGGCACTCTCAGAAGACCCAGCCCCCGAGCCTCGATCATGCCCTTTGTCGCGTCGGGCGGCGAAAGGGTCAGGCTTCCGTCCGTCGGCGTGGCGATGACGTTGTCATCCGCGACGAGGCTCGCGCCGAGACCCAGAAGTTGAAGCGCCAGTGTCGATTTGCCCGATCCCGATGCGCCTCGGATCAGAAGCCCGGCCGCACCGAATGAGACCGCCGTGGCGTGCAGGACGACCGGGCCGGACGGCGCGGACATCGTCGGCGCTCAGACCGGAAGGCCGACGACGAAGCGTGCGCCCAGGGGTTCGGACGTGACGTCCGCGTCGGTCGGGCGGATGTTCTCGGCCCAGATGACGCCGCCGTGCGCCTCGACGATCTGCTTCGAGATGGCAAGACCGAGACCCGAGTTGTTGCCGAAGTGGCTGACCGGACGCTCGGTGTAAAAGCGGTTGAAGATCTTGGTCAGCGCCTGTTCGGGAATGCCTGGACCGGTATCCTCGACGACCACCAGCACGCGGTTCTCGCGCTTGCGGACCCAGACCCGGATCGCGTCGCCGTCCTCGCAGAAGCTGATCGCGTTGGTGATGAGGTTCACGAAGACCTGCGCCAGCCGGCTTTCCAGACCATCGATCACGATGGGGTCCTTGGGCAGGTCGGCGATGAAGTCGACGCCCTTCTCGCGCGCTTCGTTGCCGAGGTAATCGGCCAGGTTGCCGATCATCTTGAGAAGGTCGAACGGCGCCTCCTCCTCCTTCACCAGTTCGCTGTCCAGACGCGACGCGTTCGAGATGTCGCTGACCAGCCGGTCCAGTCGCCGCGTGTCGTGTTCGATGACGTCCAGCAGCTTGGTCTTGTGGTCGTCCCGCTTGGCGAACCGCAGCGAAGCGACTGCGGAGCGCAGAGAGGCGAGCGGGTTCTTGATCTCGTGCGCCACGTCCGCCGCGAACTGTTCATTCGCATCGATCCGGTCGTAAAGGGCCGTCACCATACCGCGCAGGGCACCAGACAGACGCCCGATCTCGTCGGGGCGCGCTGTCAGATCGGGAATGCGGACCCTTGCAGGGGCAAACTTGCGCGCGTTCTTCTCGCGACCGATCTCGGCGGCCGCTGCGAGGTCGGACAGGGGGTTTGCGATGGTGGACGCCAGCACCAGGCTCAGTCCGACGGAAACGAGGATCGCGATGACGAACATCTGGAGGATTTGCTCGCGCTCGGCCCGAACCAGCCCGTCTATTTCTCCGGCCGCACTCGCCATCGCGACGGCCCCGATGGCGTTGTCGCCCTGAACGATAGGAGTCGCGACGGCGAAGATCGTGTTTCCCTGAAGATCGGTCGATGTGCGGACCTGCGTGCCGTTCATAAACGACTCCGCGACCAGGCCTTTCACGAGCGTCGCGTCGTGCGTCGCGACTTCCAGCCGTTCGCCGCCCTTGCCGGCGATCCAGGCCACGCCGCCCCACAAGGTGTCGAGAAAATCCGTAATCATCGTCGACCGCTCGGCCGGGCGCATGAGATTAATCGACGGCGAAGGCCGCGCCTCGGCTGAGGCGACAACCGCGCCCGAGGCATCGAAAACGAAGACCGACGCCATGTGCGGCAAAGGCAAGGCCTCCAGCCGGTCGTCGATCGAGCCCCCCGCCCCGCCTTCGAGCCCGAGGACCATGTCGTCGGCGCTGCCGCTCCGCAGGAAACCCGCGATCAGCTCGGCTTCTGCCACGATGGCGTTCTCGCGCTGATAGACGAGGCTGTCACGGAACGGGTTCAGGAACAGCACCCCTGCCACAAGGACAAGGATGGCGAGAAGGTTGAACGTGATGATCTTCCGCGCAAGGGGCGACCGGTTCATGGCGATGACGCCACGCCGGTCCCTCTTGGCACGCGCGACACTCTCGGCGGCCGCGTCGGCACCAATCCAGTCTTCTCCCAGGACCACGTCTCCGTGGCCTGCCGGTTTGGCTCCCTGCATGTTGACCCCCGCGGCGGTCATCTATTCTTCGTTATAGCGATATCCGATGCCGTAGAGCGTCTCGATCGCCGAGAAGTCGTCGTCGACCATTCGCATCTTCTTGCGCAGCCGCTTGATGTGGCTGTCGATGGTGCGGTCGTCGACGTAAACCTGGTCGTCGTAGGCGACGTCCATCAGCTGGTCGCGGCTCTTGACGAACCCCGGGCGCTGCGCGAGCGCCTGCAGAAGCAGGAACTCCGTCACCGTCAGCGAGACGTCGCGGCCCTTCCATAAAACCGAGTGACGCAGCGGGTCCATGCGAAGCTCGCCCCGGACCATCACCTGGGCCGTGTCGATCTCGCCGCCCTCGCCGTCGCCGGCGATGACCTCTTGCCGGCGCAGAAGCGCGCGAATGCGTTCGACCAGAAGGCGCTGCGAGAAGGGCTTCTTGACATAGTCGTCGGCCCCCATGCGCAGGCCAAGCACCTCATCGATCTCGTCGTCTTTCGAGGTCAGGAAGATGACCGGCATCGACGTCTTCTGACGGACCCGCTGAAGCAGATCCATCCCGTCCATGCGGGGCATCTTGATGTCGAACACGGCCATGTCCGGTAGCTTCTTGTTGAAGGCGTCGAGAGCGGCCTGACCGTCGTTATACGTCTCGACTTCAAAGCCCTCTGCCTCGAGGGTCATCGAGACCGACGTCAGAATATTCCGGTCGTCGTCGACCAGCGCGATCCTGGACATGCGTTGTTCCCTTTACTGCTCATGTACGCCTTATTGTTGGCGCATTATACGGTGTCATTTTTCAGGCATAATCATGTCTGGCCTAGGGTAATTCAACAATAATGTGCGAATCAGCGCCATTCGCCACACACACTCAACGGTATTTTCCTTTCTGTCTGGCTAATTTGTCTCAGTTGTGGCGGCGACCTGCCGAGGCTGGCCGGATGGTGGCGCTAACCGGTGAAATCGTTGATTTTGTTGGCGCTAACTGCCCGATTGGTCGCTGTTCACATCCTCATGGATGGGTCTATATCGCCTGAGAGACCCAGAGACGTCCTCGACCGTCGGGGTCCACATTGGCGAGAAGCGGGAGGAACCGATGACCAAAGGGCGCGTCAATCCAGAGCGGACACTCGAACACCAGGGCATCACGGGATTGGGCGAGGTGCATTACAACCTCCTCGAACCGGCGCTGGTCGAACAGGCCATCCACCACGGCGAAGGCACACTTGGGAAGGGCGGGGCCCTTCTGGTCACCACCGGCAAGTTCACTGGCCGCTCGCCCAAGGACAAGCACATCGTGCGCACGCCCTCGGTCGAGGACCACATCTGGTGGGACAACAACGCGCCGATGGAACCCGAGGCCTTCGACCGCCTCTACGACGACATGATCGCGCACATGAAGGGCCGCGACTACTTCGTGCAGGACATGTATGCCGGAGCCGACGCGAACTACCGCCTTGACGTCCGCCTCGTGACCGAGCTTGCCTGGCATTCGCTCTTCATCCGCCACATGTTCCGCCGCCCCGAACGCGACGAGCTCGACACTTTCGAGCCCGAGTTCACCGTCATCAACTGCCCGATCGTTCAAGGCCGATCCCGCGCGCCACGGATGCAAGTCCGACACCGTCATCGCCATGAACTTCGACCGCAAGCTGATCCTCGTCGGCAACACGGAATACGCGGGCGAGAACAAGAAGAGTGTCTTCTCGCTCCTCAACTACCTCCTGCCCGAGAAGGGCGTCATGCCGATGCACTGTTCGGCGAACCACGCCAAGGGCAACCCCGTCGACAGCGCGATCTTCTTCGGCCTGTCCGGCACCGGCAAGACCACCCTCTCGGCCGACCCCGACCGCATCCTCATCGGCGACGACGAGCACGGCTGGTCCGACCGCGGCGCCTTCAACTTCGAAGGCGGCTGCTATGCCAAGACCATCAGCCTGTCGCCCGAGGCCGAGCCCGAAATCTATGCCACCTGCTCTATGTTCGGGACTGTGATTGAAAACATGGTGTTCGACGAGGAAACCCTCGAGCTCGACTTCGAGGACGACAGCCTGACCGCTAACATGCGCTGCGCCTATCCGCTCGACTACATCTCGAACGCCTCGAAGACCGGCCTCGCCGGGCATCCGAAGAACGTCATCATGCTGACCTGCGACGCCTTCGGGGTCCTGCCCCCGATTGCGCGTCTGACGCCCGCACAGGCGATGTACCACTTCCTGTCCGGCTTCACCTCCAAGATGGCCGGCACCGAGCGCGGCATCACCGAGCCTCAGCCCGTCTTCTCGACCTGCTTCGGCGCGCCGTTCATGCCGCGCCGTCCCGAGGCATACGGCAAGCTTCTGCGCGAAAAGATCGCCAAGCACGGCGCCACCTGCTGGCTCGTCAACACCGGCTGGACCGGCGGCGCCTTCGGCACCGGAAGCCGGATGCCCATCAAGGCCACGCGCGCGCTGCTCTCGGCCGCGCTCAACGGCTCGCTGGCCAACGTGAAGTTCCGCAAGGATCCGAACTTCGGGTTCGAGGTTCCGGTCAGCGTCGCCTCGACGGCCGTGCCCGACATCCTGCTCGACCCGCGCCGGACCTGGGACGATGCGTCCGCCTACGACCGGCAGGCCAAGAAGCTGGTCGACATGTTCGCCGAGAACTTCACCCAGTACGAAGAGAACATCGACGACGACGTCCGCGCCGTCGCCATCGGCTGAAAGTCAAAGGGCGCCGCGGTGAAACACCCGCGACGCGCCCGCTCCTACCCCAGCACTCCGCGCCGGATCAGGTTCAGCCCCGCGAACGCCAGCACGACCAGCACGACCGTCCGGAACTTCTGCTGGTCCAGCTTGTCCTGAATCTTGACCCCAAGCGCCATTCCGATCAGCGCCGGCGCCAGCAGAAGGAACGACAGCGTCGCACCATCGCCAGCCAGCACTCCCGACTTCAGGTGCGCCAGCGTCAGTACCACCGCGCCAGAGGCATAGACGATGCCCTGTACCCGCACATGCTCGGTCTTCGGCGTGTCGAGAGCGGTCAGATACATGACCGTCGGGGGGCCCCAGGTCCCCGAGAACCCGCCAAGCGTTCCCGCGACGAAGCCCACGCCGACCTCGGTCGCGCGGCGGTTCTCGGGCCTGACCCGCGGCTTCCACCCGGCCAGCATCATCAGCGTGAAGCCCGTGATCGTCAGCCCCAGAATCGTGAACATCAGGCTCGTCGACACCTGCGTCACCAGTTGCGAACTGACCGCGATTGATATCAGCGCGATAGCGAGGAAGCGCCAGTGCGCCCGCGCCGATATCAAGGCCGCCCGGATCCCTTGCCGAAACGCCTGCCAGAGGTTCGTCACAAGCGTCGGAAGGATCAGTCCCGCAAGCGCAAGCTCCGGCGACAGAAACGAGGCGAGGCTCGACACCAGGATCAAAGGCATCGCGAAACCCGTCATGCCCTTGATGAGCCCCGCCAGAAGCGCGAAGCCCACGGCGAGCGTCAGCGAAAAGGCGTCGAGATGCGCGAAAATGTCCATCGTCCCGCAGTCCTAGGCGAGGCAGCCTCGCACCGAAAGGCAATTCGATGGCGACATATTAGTGCGCCATTCATTCATCGTTTGAAATCTTCTTGCGCTGCACGTGCATTCACACTAGGACTTCGCAGGTGCAGAATGAGGACCGACAATGCCGCGTGACGGAGCTTCCGGAATGACCGACCTTCTCGATCTCACCGCCTCCGCGACCAAGGCCGCCGAAGCACTCCTCGCCCGCACCGTCGAGGTCGTCCGCATCCGCGTGTCCAACTCCGGCATCGACGCCGATCAGACCGCCGCCCACGGCCTCGCCTGGCTCGCCACCTATGTCGAGGCGCTGCGCCAGATGCGGGCATGGGCCGAGCGGATCGACGAAGACGGAAAATTCGGCGAAGTCGAACGCACGATCCTCGCCATCGCCTTCGGCGAATACCTCGCACAGATCCGCGGCGGCATCCCCATGAGCCAGGGCGAAATCGTCCGTCTCCCGGACCTGGGCCTTTCGCCCGACGACGTGGCGCTCCTCGACACGCCCGCCGTCCGGACGCTCATCGCCGAGGGCAACACGCAGGACGCCCGCCTCCGCCTCGTCCGCCTGATGCGCGAGCGGAACGCAGACATCACCGTCGGGCGCTACCGGCCTCGACGACGAACTCGAGATGATCCGCGAGCAGTTCCGCCGCTTCTCGAAGGACCGCGTCGAACCCCACGCCCACGAATGGCACCTGAAGGACGAGCTGATCCCGATGGAGGTCATCTCGGAACTCGCCGACTTGGGCGTCTTCGGCCTGACCATCCCCGAGGAACACGGCGGCCTCGGCCTGTCCAAGGCCTCGATGGTCGTCGTCTCCGAAGAACTCTCGCGCGGCTACATCGGCGTCGGCTCCCTCGGCACAAGGTCCGAGATCGCGGCCGAGCTGATCCTGTGCGGCGGCACCGACGAGCAGAAGGCGAAATGGCTCCCCGGCCTCGCTTCGGGCGAGATCCTCCCTACGGCGGTCTTCACCGAACCCAACACCGGCTCCGACCTCGGCGCACTGCGCACCCGCGCGAAGCGCGACGGCGACGACTGGACGATCACCGGCAACAAGACCTGGATCACCCACGCCGCGCGCACCCACGTCATGACCGTCCTCGCCCGCAGCGTCGAGGGCACCGACGACTATCGCGGCCTGTCGATGTTCCTCGCCGAAAAGACCCCCGGCACCGACGAAACGCCCTTCGTCGACGAGGGCCTCTCTGGCGGCGAGATCGAGGTCCTGGGTTACCGCGGCATGAAGGAATACACCGTCAACTTCGACGACTTCCGCGTGAAGGGCGAAAACCTTCTTGGCGGCGAGGAGGGGCAGGGCTTCAAGCAGCTCATGCAGACCTTCGAAAGCGCCCGCATCCAGACCGCCGCCCGCGCCATCGGCGTCGCCCAGTCCGCGCTCGACGCGGGCCTCCGCTATGCCGAGGACCGCAAGCAGTTCGGCAAACCGCTGATCGAGTTTCCCCGCGTCGCCTCCAAGCTCGCCATGATGGCGGTCGAGATCATGGTGGCGCGACAGCTCACCTACCACTCCGCCTGGCAGAAGGACCACGGCCACCGCTGCGACCTCGAGGCCGGCATGGCCAAGCTCCTCGGCGCCCGCGTCGCCTGGGCCGCCGCCGACAACGCGCTCCAGATCCACGGCGGCAACGGCTTCGCGCTGGAATACGCGATCAGCCGCATCCTCTGCGACGCCCGCATCCTGAACATCTTCGAAGGTGCCGCCGAGATCCAGGCGCAGGTCATCGCAAGAAGGCTACTCGCCTGATCTTCATCGGTCCTGAAGTATCCCGGGGGCGCGGGGGCAGAGCCCCCGCCTAGCGCGTCAACAGATCCACCAGCCTCTGCCGCGCCTCGGGCAAGGGCCGGTCGCCAAGAGCCGGCGCCAGCCATGTCCGCAGGAAATGCCCCGTCGTACGAAACCCGTCGCGCAAGTCCGCAGCCGATCCCTCGCCCCGCCCGACAAGGGCAGGCGACAAGGGCAACAGCCGGTCCTTGAAGGCGCCCGCTCCCGCCTCCGACACCGCCCGCCCGCTCTTCGGCGAGACATAGGACAGCCCCTCGACCGACCCCGTCACCGCGCAAGCCGCGAGGTCAAGCCCGAAGCCCAGAATCCTCCAGCAGCGCCAGTTCCCACCTCAGGTAGGCGATCGGCCAATACGGCCCGTCGCCCATCATCCCCAGCACGGCCTGCGTCCTTTGGTACAGCCCCGGATGCGGCTCCCGCTCCGGCAGCGCGAAGGACAGAAGCGAGCAGACCGCGTTCAGCCCAGCCAGCGTCCGCCGGTCGGACATCAGGATCGCCGCGCGCGAAATGACGGGCTCCACCGTGAACGCGCCCAGGTGATCCTCCAGCCGCGCGCGCCAGACGGCATCGACCTGGTTGCCCGGCTCCAGCACCGGCGTCATGCGCCTGCCGCCGCCGCCGCGGACAATGCCTGCGTGCCGGCCATGACCCTCGGTGAAGATCTCGACGATGGCGCCGCTCTCGCCGTGCCGCCGCCGCGCCAGGACGACCCCTTCCTCGCGCCAGTCCATCAGCCGCGCTCCAGCGCGGCGCGGCCCGCGTCGGTCAGGTCATAAACCCCGACCGACACCCTCACGAACCAGCCATAGTGGTTATCAGCCATCATCCGCGTCGCAAGCTTCACCCCCGTCTCGCGCGCCACCACCGCGCCGCGCGATGCGCCGCGACCGCGCCAGATGCGCCGCGCAGCGCACCGCGTCCTGCCGATAGGCGGTGACGATCGCACCCCGCGTCCCGCCCCGGTTCGGGATCGCCCTCGCGCCGCGCGAACTCACGCAGAAGCCGGGCCTTCCGTTGCGGCGCGCGCCGGGGCGAAAAGGGCGTGGGATCGCAATGCGCCTCGACGAACCCGTCCTCCAGACGCACCGTGAGAAGCCCAAGCCCCAGCCGCCGGCAAAGCACCTTCATGTTCTTGAGCCCCGACCAGGCCGCACGGCCCCGGCCCCTCGGCGCGGCGATGTAGACCGCATCCGACAGCGCCAGACGCGCCACGCCCTGATGCACCAGCGCCAGCGAGAAGGCGGTCTTCATCTCGACGATCACCGGTTCGTCCTCGCCCGCACGACAGGCAACGACGTCGGCCGACCCGACCTCGCCTTTCACCTCATAGCCCTGCGCCTCGAGAAACGCCTTGATCGGCGCGTAGAGATCGGTTTCCCGCACAGGCCTGCGGCGCGTTACCGCTTGCCACGTCCCGGGATCGGGGACCGCACCGACCGGTTCACCTTCCCACCCGGCCCGCCGTCCACTCCGGGCGGAATGCGGCTTTGTCCCGGCTCGTGTCCGCCCTTCCCCTTCGACTCGTCCGGGGTCTTTTTTGTCTTCGTCGATGGCTTCTTCGATTTCGGCATGGCGACACCTCCTGGGTTTGCCGCACCAAACCGCGTGCGGCGCGCGCGTGCAAGGCCCGGCGGCATCATGCGCGCGCCTTGAGGCATGGGTGACAAGCCCCGGACGACCCGCTATGAGGGCGCCGAATTCCAGCGACAAAACGAGTGACGTCACAATGACCATCAAAGTCTTCGGCCACAAATCCCCCGACACCGACTCGACCGGCTCGCCCATCATCTGGGCCTGGTTCCTGAGCGAATGCCGCGGCACCCCGGCCGAGGCGCGGCTTCTGGGCGAGCCCAACTCCGAAGCGCTCTGGATGCTGTCCCGCTGGAACCTCGACAAGCCCGCCTATCTCGAGGACGTGTCCGACGCCGACACCTGCGTCATCGTCGACACCAACAACGTGGCCGAGCTGCCCGCCCACATCAACGACGCCCGCGTGACCGAGGTCATCGACCACCACATGCTTCAGGGCGGACTGAAGACGAAGTCGCCCATCAACATCACCGTCCGTCCCGTCGCCTGCACCGCGACGATCATGCACGATCTCATGGGTGACGAGGCCGCGCGGATGCCCGAAGCGATCAAGGGTGCGATGCTGTCCTGCATCCTCTCCGACACGCTCGAGTTCCGCTCGCCCACGACCACCGACGTCGACCGCAAGCTGGCCGAGGATCTCGCCGCCGACCTCGGCATCGCGATCCCCGACTACGCCGCCGAGATGTTCGCCGCCAAGTCCGACGTGTCGTCCTATTCGGACGCCGAGCTTCTGCGCATGGACTCCAAGGAATACGACGTCGACGGCACGAAATTCCGCGTCTCGGTGATGGAGACGACCTCTCCCTCCACCGTGCTCGCACGCAAGAAGGGTCTGATGGAGGACATGGTGACCGTCGCCGAAGAAGACGGCGTCGACCAGGTTCTGTTCTTCCTCGTCGACATCTTGGCCGAGGAGTCGATCCTCTTCGTCCCGAATGACCTCGTGCGCCGCGTGGCCGAGAAAAGCTTCGGCGTCACTGCCGACAGCGACCTCGTCAGCCTGCCAGGCGTCGTCAGCCGCAAGAAGCAGATCATCCCCGCCCTGAAGGTCTGACCCCGACCTGTGGTAAAACGCAGGGGCGCTCTCCGGAGCGCCTTTTTGCTTTCCGCGCCGAAGACAATCGCGCTAGGTCCGGTCAGGACCATCGCGACGGAGACACCATGACCGAGATCATCGAAACCCTCGCCGACGTCTCGGACCGCTACGACGCGGTGTTCTGCGATCTCTGGGGCTGCCTTCATGACGGCATCCGCGCCTTTCCCGAAGCGGTCGAAGCCCTGCGCGGCTTCAAGGACAGGGGCGGCCGCGTAGTGCTGCTGACGAACGCGCCCCGCCCCCGCGCCGACGTCGCCCGGCAACTCGACCGCTTCGGCGTGCCCACCGACTGCTGGGACACCATCGCGACCTCGGGCGACAGCGCGCGCGTGGCGATGTTCGAAGGCGTCATCGGCGACAAAGTCTGGTTCATGGGACAGGATTACGACCTGACCTTCTTCGAGCCGCCGAAGATCGTTCCCGACCCCACGCCCGTCACGCGCGTGGCGCTCGACCAGGCCACCGGCATCGCCTGCCTCGGCCCGTTCGAGCCGGACGCCGATCCTGCGGTCAACCGGCCCGAGTTTCTGTATGCCAAGCAGAAGGGCCTGAAGCTCCTCTGTGCCAATCCCGACATCGTCGTCGACCGGGGCGAAAGCCGCGAATGGTGCGCCGGCGCCCTCGCCGCGCTCTACACCGAGATGGGGGGCGAAAGCCTTTACTTCGGCAAGCCGCACCCCCCGGTCTACACCCTCGCCCGCCAGCGCCTGTCCGAGTTGGGAGCCGACGTCCCTGACAGCCGCATCCTCTGCATCGGCGACGGCATCAACACCGACATTCAGGGCGCGCTCGGCGAGGATCTCGACAGCCTCTTCATCACGGGCGGCCTCGCCAAGGAAGAGACACGCACCGATCGCCAGCCCGAGGCCGAGGCGCTCGACAGCTTCGTGGCCCAGGCGCGCCTGACGCCCACCTACGCCATCGGCTACCTGCGCTGACACCTGCCATACGTTTTGCCGACACTTTGCCGACGCTTCGCCGACACGGGTTTCAGGCCCGCCCCCCACACGCTCCGGAAAAAAGAACCCCGCCACAAGGGCGGGGTCAGGTGCAGTGCCGTGGGCGGCCACAGGCACCGGCGGTAAGGTCTTGAGGTCCTACATCTCGGACCGAATCTGCTGACGGAAGACGTCGATGGACACCGGTTTTCCGTCCCGGCGGATGTGCCAGTAGGTCCAGCCATTGCACGAAGGCGCGCCCTCAAATGCGGCGCCGACTTGGTGGATCGACCCCGACACCCCGTCCGCAACGAGGGTGCCATCCGCCCTGACCTTCGCGGCCTTGCCGGAAGGACTCGTGAGCATCTCGCCCGGCCGCAGCATCCCACGTTCGACCAGTTGTCCGAAGGGAACGCGCGGCTCCGCGCGTTTCGACGACGTCACTTCCAGCGCCGAGCGGTCGAAAAGGCGCACGTTGCGCAGCCGACGCTCGGCCACGTCGCGATACGCCTTTTCCCGTTCTATTCCAATGAAGTGGCGTCCCAGCATCTTGGCGACGGCGCCCGTCGTGCCGGTCCCGAAGAAAGGGTCCAGCACAACGTCGCCCGCGTTCGTCGTGCCGAGCAGAACACGATGAAGCAAAAACTCCGGCTTCTGCGTCGGATGCGCCTTGTCGCCGTTGGCATCCTTCAGCCGCTCATGCCCGGTGCAGATCGGCAGCACCCAGTCCGAGCGCATCTGGATGCCCTCGTTCAACGCCTTCAGCGCCTCGTAGTTGAAGGTGTACTTCGACCCCTCGTCCCGGCTTGCCCAGATCAGCGTCTCGTGCGCGTTCGTCAGGCGCTTGCCGCGGAAGTTCGGCATCGGGTTCGACTTCCGCCAGACCACGTCGTTGAGGATCCAGAACCCCTGGTTCTGAAGCTCCGCGCCAAGCCGGAAAACGTTGTGGTACGAGCCGATCACCCAGATGGCACCGTTCGGCTTCAACAGCCGTCGCGCAACGGCCAGCCATTCTCGTGTAAACTGGTCATAGGCGGCGAAGGATCCGAACTGGTCCCAGGCGTCATCGACGGCGTCTACACGCGAATTGTCGGGACGGTGAAGCTCGCCCTTGAGCTGCAGGTTGTAGGGAGGATCAGCGAAGATCAGGTCGACCGAGGCCTCGGGTAGACCGCGCATCACCTCGATGCAGTCGCCGTCGAGAATGGTGTCGAGCGGCAGGCGCGCCGCCTCTTTCCGCGTTCTGGTGGTCATCTCTGCCTCTGTCCCGAGCGTCTTTGCGACGCGTCGCCTTGTTGGGGCAAAGATGAGTTCAGACGGGATTCGCCGTCAAATTCTTTTTTGAATCAGTGACTTAAGATTTCGGCTTGTCACAAGATATTGTAGACTGGCTTGAACGAACGCCTATGGTGTGGGGTCAGCCCTAACCGATCGAGTGCGTCGCGATGCGCCTTTGTCGGGTAGCCTGCATTGCGTTCCCAGCCATACCCGGGGTGCTGTTGCGCCAAATCCACCATGAGCCGATCACGCACCACCTTCGCCACGATCGACGCGGCCGCGACCGACAGGCTGCGCGCGTCGCCCTTCACCACGGCCGTCGCGGGGCAGCACAGTTGGCGGGGAATGAGGTTGCCGTCCACCAGCGCGTGACAGGGCGTCAGTCCAAGTCCGGCCACCGCCCGCTCCATGGCGAGGTGCGCGGCACGCAGGATGTTCAGCCGGTCGATCTCTTCGACCGTAGCATGGGCGACCGACACGACGGCGGTGGCGACAAGGATGTCGTAAAGCCTCTCACGCTCCCGCGCAGGCAACTTCTTGGAATCGTTCAGGCCATCCGGCACGCAGGTCCGTGTCAGGATGACAGCCGCCGCCGTTACCGGGCCCGCCAGGGGACCGCGTCCCGCCTCGTCCACGCCCGCCACGACGCGGGCTCCCGCGGCGAAGCAGAACTCTTCCTCGGAGAAGTCGGGCCGGACATTCATGCCCGACGTGATGGCCGAGGCCGTCGCACGGATCAAGCCCCGTCACGAAAAGCGGCGACCGGATCGCTCCGGCCGCCGCAGTACTCGTGTTACTCGTCATGGTACTCGGTGACCCCACCACTCGTGAATTTCGTACTCGTTGATCCCACCACTCGTGAAACTGCGGGCCAGGGCGGGGACCCTGGCCCACCGGCGCAGAGATGGAGATGTGCGGGATGCCCGCGCCGGTATCCGGGTTTGTGTCGCGCAGCCTAGCGCCGCGAGACGCGCCAGCCGTCCCGTTGCAGGCACAGCACGCTGTAGACCGGCACCACGTCGTTGCGGGTGCGGACATACTGACGGCAGTCCCTGGGAAGGCGGCTGGACCATTTGAAGTGTCGGCCCAGGCAGCTCTGGTCATAGACGAGCCGGTTTCCTGGACCTTCGCGATCGAGGACGTAGAGGCAGCGCTCGGGAAGCGGCGTGTTCTGCTTCCAACCGGGCTGCGGCTGCGCGCGGCGGTCATAGCGCCTCAGGTCGCCGTCGACCCACCTCCCCCGGTTGTCCAGGACGCGGTCATCTCGTCCGAACTCCGGCCACCGCGACTCTTCGCGCGGCGAGCGCTTCTCAATGAGTGCCTGCTCGCGATCCTTGCGATCGTCGTGGTTGTCGATGGCTTTGGCGACGATGCCAAGTGCCACCAGACCGGCGATTGTCTTCGCGACATCATTCGTCTCGGCCGCCGCCGGCAGGGGGGCAGCGGCGATCCCCAGGGCGGTGACGGCCGTGACGGCCATGTGGGCTAGTCGGTTCATCTTCGTTCCCCCTGTCGTGTTCTGGCGGCGATGCGCCGCGTTTCGATGAGGGGAAGGTGGGTCGATGGGACGTGCAGAACAATATCGCCGACCTGTTATGCGATATCACTCCCGTCGGGGATGACCGATATTGATTTTCACGTCCGGCAAACCCATCGTGCAAGCATGACCAGTACCCTCCGCATCTTTTCCCCCGCTCTTCTGATCGCCCTTGTTCTGGCCTCTCCGGCCGGGGCCGATTGCTTCGCCGACTACAAGGCCAAGCAGGAGTCCCCTTATCGCCTGCATTATGGTGTTATGAAGATCGACTCTGACCCCTGCACCATGTCAGACTCGGTGTCGGCGACCGTGTCGGGCCGCCTTCAGGCAGCCGGCTGGCAACTTCTTGCGGTCCAGTCGGTTTTCGATGAAAGCGGACTTGAAAGCAGGAAGCAGGATGCCGGCGGATATTTCCTCCGTTTCTGAGACCAAGGCAGTCGGAACCCGGATCGTCAGCTACGGCATCGCCGCAGTTGTCCTGATCCTCGTGGCGGCAGGGGCATTTCTGTTCCTCAGCCTGCCGGATGCGAACGCATTCAACTCCCGCGTCGATCGCCTCTTTGTCGAGAACACCGACCTGACGTCGTTTGCCGAGATCAAGCTTCTCGAGATCCTGGCGCAGTCCGGCACGGCCTTTTCCGAGGTTCTGGCCGGCTACCGGGCCATCATCTTCGTTCTGATGCTTTTTGCCACGGGCCTTCTGATCGCGTGCCTCGTCTTCGTGGTCACGATCATCCTTCTGAACCGCAGGATCGGCGCGATCGAGCGGCAGGGCATCCAGGTTTCGTCCCTGACCGTCAATCGCGAGGAAAACCTCGTGCTGATCAACGACATGGTCTTCACCCTGACAGGGGCCGCGGTCGAGACCATTGCCGTCCTCGCCGAGGCGCGCATGGACGGAGATGTCATGTCCGGTGCCGAGATCGAGGCGGTGATTTCAGGGAAAAGGCCCGAGGACTGCGAGGAGGCCTCGGGCGCGACCCGGATCAAGCGTCTGCGCGACGCACTTGGCAACCAGATGGTGTCCGAACTTCTCGTCAGGACCGTGGCCCGGCAAGGCTATGTCCTGGCTATCGACCAGAACGCGATAAGGGTCATCTGAGGATTTCGGCCCGAAGCGCATAAGTGAGCCGCGATCCAAGTTTTTCCCATTAGCCAAACGCCAACCTCCAACTAGATCGGCGGCGCCGGGTCGCTCGCTCATCCCTGAGCGGCAAGGCTCCCTCGGTCGGAAGATTGCGACCCCAGCAACCGGCCGGGGGATCTCACGAGGCTGAGCATGCGAGCGTCAGCCAGGCGCGTCCTGAAGATGAAGCTTCATCTCCATCAGGACCTGTTGAAGCGCGTTCGTCTCGTCGAGAAGGCGTCGCGTCTCGTTGAGGGAGATCACGCCGTCCGAGATCGAATGGTTGTACTCGGCCATCAGGATCGCAAAGCGCTGCGACAGGCGGATGACGTCCGAGGTCAGTCCCGCGGAATCGTCGCGCGGGTTCTCGTACTCAAGCCGGATATGCTGAAGCTCGGCCAGCGCTTTAGTGACGTAAGGCACGCTTGCCACGCGTTCCAGCTCCAGAAGAACGTTGACCGGCATGAAGCGATCCGCGTTCTCGTCATGCAGCGAGGCATAGCGCCCGAGTGTCGCCTTTGACTTTCCGGAGACTTCGCAAGCCTTGGCGAACCCAATGTCCTTGATCAGCGCGTCTGTATGTCTCTTCAAATAATTTTCGCGGACAGACCGCACGTCGATCCCCATAATCCGAAGTCCTCGCTCAGAATATCGTAAGCGACCCCAGCGTCTGTTAACCGAAGCAATCTGATCTGCATACAGAAAATGCTGGCGGCCCCGGATGGAGTTCGAACCATCGACCTACCGCTTAGGAGGCGGTCGCTCTATCCTCTGAGCTACGGGGCCGCTGCCGTCTTGTGTCGTGTTCCGGCGTTCGGATCAAGCCGCTTGCGCCGACTGGCGGCAGCGCTAACGTGGAAACAGGCAGGGTGAGCATGGACAACGACGAGCATAAGGTCGTCCCGATCAAGAAGAACCTGGAGCCGGTTCAGCGACCGCTGACCCTCAAGGACGTGTCGCTGGCCTCGGGCGTGTCGGAAATGACGGTAAGCCGCGTCCTGCGAAATCGGGGCGACGTCTCCGACGCGACGCGCGAAAAGGTCCTGAAGGCCGCGAAGGAACTGGGCTATGTTCCGAACAAGATCGCCGGCGCCCTGGCGTCGAGCCGCGTGAACCTCGTCGCCGTGATCGTGCCCTCTCTGTCAAATATGGTCTTTCCCGACGTTCTGACCGGCATTCAGGAGGTGCTGGACGAAACGCCACTTCAAGCCGTTTTCGGCGTCACGAACTATTCTCCGGAAAAGGAAGAAGAGGTCCTGTTCGAAATGCTGTCCTGGCGGCCATCGGGCATCATTCTCGCGGGGCTCGAACATTCGGACGCCTCGCGCAGCATGTTGCGGTCTTCGGGGATTCCTGTTGTCGAGATCATGGACACCGACGGCGAGCCGATCGACGCCGTCGTCGGTATCAGCCACAGACGCGCCGGGCGCGAAATGGCGCGGTTCATCGTGCGGAATGGCTATCGCAACATCGGTTTCTTGGGATCGAAGATGCCGATGGACCACCGCGCCCGCAAACGGTTCGAAGGCTTTACCGAGGCGTTGGCCAAGGAAGGCATCGAGGTTCAGGATCAGGAGTTTTACGACGGCGGCTCGTCCCTTCTGAAGGGACGCGAGATGACCGCCCGGATGTTGGCGCGAACGCCCGAGCTCGACTTCCTCTACTACTCGAACGACATGATAGCGGCCGGCGGAATGCTTCATTGCCTCGACAGCGGAATCGACGTGCCAGAACAGGTGGGCCTCGCCGGTTTCAATGGCTCGGAATTCCTGGCGGGCTTTTCGCGCCGCTTGGCGACAATGAATTCTGGACGGCGCGAGATCGGACGCGAAGCGGCCCGTATCATCGCGGACCGGACCGCGGACGCGGCCTTGCCGCCCGGACAGAAGATCGAACTGTCCCCGCGCATCGAGCCGGGAGACACGCTCGTCCGAAAATAGCTTGGGCGCTCGGACTCTGCGACCTCGATCGAGGTCGTGCGCCGCAGGTAAGAACTTTGCAATCTGTCTCTTCTAAATTCGCCTCAGCCCGAGTGCCTGTGCTGCGCTGGTAGCCAGTCACCGATTTCAGGCGGAGACGCGACGTGTGCCAACTGTGTGCCGACTTTCAGCCGTGGCTTACCGATTGCGCCTATGCTGTGCCCGACCAGACGCCCGACGCCGCCGTCGATGCCGATGCCGATCTTGGTGCGGAGCTTCCGGTGTACACCTATGACCAGATCGCGGCGCAACTTACGGGGGGATTCTGGAACGGAAACACGCGCGCCTTCGACGTCTCTCCGGGCGAGTATCTCGTCGTCAACACAAGCGCGCTGACCGCAAACGGGCAACAGATGGCCTGGGCCGCGCTGGAGTCGTGGTCCTATGTGTCCGGCATCAACTTCGTGGAAGCCGGTCAGGTCGCCCCACCAACGGCCGTGCTGACGGAAGGCTCGGACGCCGCACCGGGACGGACGACGACCTACACCATGTCCGTCGGGCAGGATTTTACGGGCACCCTGTCGTCGGGGGCGGACCAGGACTCGGTCGGGATCTACCTGACGGCGGGCCAGGCGGTGAACATCTCGCTCGCCTCGGAAGGCACATCCGGAACGGCCGACCCGTATTTGCGCCTCTATAACTCATCTGGTGCAATTCTGGCGGAGAACGACGATGCCGAAGGTCGGAACAGCGGGTTGACCTTCCAGGCGACCTACAGCGGGATTCACTACATCCAGGCCGCCTCCTTTGCCGACGCATCGCCCGGCGACTACCGCATTTCGGCACGTGTCGCGGGGACCACTTCGCAGATCACCTTCGACGACAACGCGGCGGGTGCCTATTCCACCTCTTCCGTCTTCAACCACGTCATCCAGTCGTCGTTCGTGAACATCAACAGCACATGGGCCGGCGGCCAGGCCCGCCTCGACTACTATTATTTCCAGACGTACCTGCACGAGATTGGACACGCCCTCGGACTAGGTCATTCCGGCGACTACAACGGAAGTGCGACGTGGGGCGTCCACACCGACTACCAGAACGACAGCTGGCAAGCCTCGGTCATGTCCTATTTCGACCAGGGCGAGAACACCTATGTCGATGCCACCTACGCGTTCGTCACCTCTCCCCAGATCGCCGACATCATAGCCATCCAGTCCCTATATGGCGTTGCGCAGGCGAACACGGGCGATACCGTCTGGGGTCGTAACGGCAACAGCGGAACGCATCTCGACGACGTGCTCGACATGACGAGCAACGTCACCTTCACGATCTACGACACCGGCGGCGAGGATACGTTCGATTTTTCGGGTGAAGGCGCACACCAGACCATGGATCTCAGACCCGAGACCCATTCCGATCTGGCCGGCCTCAAAGGTAACATCGGCATCGCGCGCGGAACGGTGATCGAAAACGGGCTGACCGGCAGCGGCAACGACGTCATCAGGGGCAATGACGCGGACAACGGCCTGTCCGCGGGCTTCGGGGCCGACACCGTCGATGGCGGTTCGGGCAACGACGCCATCCGCGGCGGCCTTGGAAACGACAACCTGCTGGGATCGGATGGATTCGACCTGGTCGAAGGCGGCGGCGGCGACGATGCGCTATCGGGCGGAGCCGGCGACGATTTCCTGATCGGCGGCGACATCGACCTTGTCATGCTCGCGCTGCTGTTTCCGACTTGGACGCCGCCCGAAAACGCTCAGTCCATTATCGATGGCGGCGACATGGGGGATTTCGCTTCGCTCTGGGACAGTATCCTCGACGACAACGGCTTCGCTTGACAACTCAGAGGATTCCGTCCCCGTAGATCACGTCGTTGCCGCCGTCGCCGAAGATCAGATCGTCGTCCAGTCCGCCGATCAGGAGATCGTCCCCGCTTTGGCCCGAAAGGGTGTCGTGTCCTCCGCCTCCCTCCAGGGTGTCGCTGCCCGCGCCTCCGTTCAGGACGTCGGCGCCGAAACCGCCCCAGAGGCTGTCGTCGCCTCCCGCACCATGCATCGTGTCCGGTCCCGCGCCACCGTTGAGCACGTCGCCGAGTTCGCCACCCCAAAGAAGCTGGCCGATGGCAAGAAGCGGGGGGCGGTCGACGTTGAGAATGTCGGAGTCCGATAGGTCCGCTGCCCCAAGGGGCTGTCCGTCAGCCGTGTGAAGGATCAGCCTCTCGGACCCATGCGCGAGGATCGCACCGTCCGAAGTTGATGTCACCGAAAGCTGCGACGCCGCGTAGAGCATGTCCCAGGCCGACAGAATCCAGCCGGTCGACGCCGCGCTCGAAATCCAAAATCGTATCCACCTGTCCGTCGTTGTGAAGAACGAAATGGTCAGCACCTGCGCCTCCACGCAGGATGTCCTCGCCCGCTCCGTCGAACAGGATGTCGTCACCGGCCGCGCCGGACAGGACATCGGCCGTGGCGGATCCGATCAACTGATCGTCCATCGCGGTCCCCGAGGCCACACCGCCAGAAGAAAGCACCACCGAGCCGAACCCGGACAGGTCATACGACAGCCGCGCGATCCCGGCCTCGAGTGCCGAGACACCGAATATGTCGAGCCGATCGTTCGCCACCTGCGCCTCCAGCGCCGAGACGCGGTAGAGCGGTGCCTCATTGGTGTCGGAGACCGACGACAGGTGAATCATCCGCCCGCCAGGAAGAACGGTAAAGAGCGACACGCCACCTTCACTTCCGCCCGCCGCAACGAAGGCGAAGTCGCCATAGGTCGCAGTCGCCACCGCCTCTGCACCCTGGAAGCGCGTCCAAGGTGCGTCGAGGATGTGATCTGACAGGATCGGCGCCCCCCCGGCACCCAGGGTGATGACGCTGAGCGACGAGCTGGTGCGGCCCGACACGACAAGAAGAGTTTCATCGAGCCTTTGGATGATCTCAATGTCGGACGGTCCGCCGATGGGTAATCCTTCGGACGCTCCCATACCCCCGATGTACTCCAGGCCGCCTGGCGTTGCGGCCACGAGGCTCAGACCATTTTCGCTTGCCGACACGGTCGCGACGATGACCTTGCCGTCGTGTTCGACGCTCACCGCAGCGGCGACGTCGGCCAAGGCGCGGTCGTCGGTATCCTCGAGGGACGCACTCCGCACAAACACGTCTCCAGCTCCCAGGAACAGGTCAAGACCGCCCGTCCCTTGTCTTCCCGAAACAAAAGCCGCGGTCCCATCCAAATCGAGACTGGTTGGAGCCACAAGAAGCCCGGTAACGGAGAGAGGCGTCTGCTCGCCCAGAGCGCCGGCAGAACTCAAGTCGACGCCTTGACCTGTACTCGGCGACATCCCCGCAATCAGCAGCGACTGCCCTGCGCCGACCGAACCGACAAGGCCAAGAACCGGATCGCTGCCAGGAGCAAACGTGCCTGTAAGCGAGAGGGAATTTACGACACTGAGACTTCCGTCAGAGCCGATGCCGACTTCAACTAGCGTCGCTTCTGTCCGAGAGAAAGCATAGAGAACTTGACGTCCACCAATGGTGGCGACGAGGAGGTCCGAAAGGCCATAGGCCAGCCCGAGGGAGTCACCCGTCATGCTATCCAGTAGTTGCAGCGCGGCCATAGGCCGTCTCCCCGACATCGCGTCGCCGGACGTGGCGACGCTTTCCCGAGGATCTGCCGAAACGCGGTTAAGGAAGGGTTACAACTCGGCGGCGGCGCGAATCTGTGTCAGCGTCTGGCGCGGCGTCAAAGCTTCGACCCCGGTGACGAGGTCGAGAACCGCTCCCGAAGGCGAAGCCTGCGCACGCTTGAAAGCGGCGGCGAAGTCCTCGGTCCGCTCGACCCTCTCGCCGTGAAAGCCATAGGCTCGCGCAACCGCTGCGAAGTCCGGGTTCTGCAACTCCGTGCCTGATACCCGCCGTGGGAAGTGCTTTTCCTGGTGCATCCGGATCGTACCGTAGCTGCCGTTGTTCAGGATCAGGACGACAGGCTGCGCACCCGCCTGCATCGCGGTGCCAAGTTCGGGGCAATTCATCTGGAAATCACCGTCGCCCGCGAAGCAGACGACTTGGCGATTCGGATGGACAACCTTTGCCGCGATGGCCGCCGGCAGGCCGTATCCCATCGCGCCGGATTGAGGCGCGAGGAGGCGGTTGCCGACGCCGTAGCGAAAGTACTTGTTGTTCCAGATCGAAAAGTTGCCGGCGCCGTTCGTGAGGATCGCGTCCTCGTCCAGCACCTCCTGAAGGTGGCGCATGACCTCGACCATGTCGACCGGACCGGGCTGAGGCGGTAGATCGAAGCTCGCCTCGTATCCCGCGCGCGCCTTGCTGCGCCAGTCGCTCCACGGACCCTGCACCGGCGCCTCTGCGAGGGCTCTCGCAAAGGCGTTCGGGCAGGACAGGATCGCGATGTCGGGCTGGTAGATCTTTCCAATCTCGCCTGCGGACATGTGAACGTGGATCAGCGTCTGCGCCATGTCGGGCAGGTCGAAGAGGGTATAGTTGTCGGTTGTCATCTCGCCGAAGCGGACGCCGATGGCGAGGATGAGGTCGGCATTCTCCAGCGTCCTGCGGACCTGCGGCAGCATCCCCACCCCCGCCTCGCCGGCATAGGTCGCGCGGCTGTTGTCGTAGACGTCCTGGTACCTGAACGCAGCGACCACCGGGATGTCGGAGGCCTCGGCGAACTGGGTCAGCGCCGCGCCGCCCTCGGCGGTCCAGCCGCCCCCACCGATCAGCAGGACAGGCCGTTCAGCCTTGTCGAGCGCGGCGTGGACCTCTTTCATATCGACCGCGGAGGCATGGGGTCTCGGGATCGGCGCGATGCGGGATAGCGGCGGCACGTCGGTCTCGGCGTTCAGCACGTTCTCGGGCAGCGCCACCACGACAGGCCCGGGGCGACCAGAGAGGGCTGTCGTCCAGGCTCGCGACACGACCTCCGGGATGCGCTCGACATGTTCGATCTCGGTCGCCCACTTGGCGATGGGGCCGAAGAACTGTCGGTAGTCGACCTCCTGAAACACCTCGCGGTCGCGCGTGCGCGTGTCGATCTGTCCGACAAAGAGGATCATCGGCGCGCTGTCCTGCATCGCCGTGTGCACGCCGATGGAGGCGTTGGTGGCCCCCGGACCTCGCGTGACGAAGCATAGCCCCGGCGTGCCGGTCAGTTTGCCATAGGCCGAGGCCATGAAGCCTGCGCCGCCTTCGTTGCGGCAGAGCACGAAGTCGAAGGCGCCTTTCGTGTCGTGCATCCCGTCGAGGACCGAGAGATAGGACTCGCCCGGCACGCCGAACCCATGCCGCGCGCCAAGCGCCCGCAGGCTCTCCACCAGAACCCGTCCGCCGTGTGCCTTGCCCATGCCGATCCTCCCGCTTTGCCCCTGCTTAGGCAGACCGACCGTCAGGGGCAAGTCAGGGCACCAGACTCAGAGTACCTCTTCGAAGAGCGCCCGCGTATTGTCGCGCGTCATCTCGACGGGATTGCCGCCGACACTTGGATCACGCAGGGCTGCATCGGTCAGGACGTCGATGTCCGCGTCCTCAACGCCGAGGCCCGAAAGCCGTCTGGGAATGCCGAGACTGTCGTTGAACACGTCGACGAAATCGCGGAAGCCGTCGAAGCCGCCGTCAATCCCAAGGTAGGCGGCGGCCCGGTCGAAGCGCTCGCGGATCGCCTCGGCATTGAAGCGCAGGACGGCGGGCATGCAGACGGCGTTCGTCGTGCCGTGGTGCGTGTGGTGAACCGCGCCGATGGGATGGCTCAGCGCATGGATCGCGCCCAAGCCTTTCTGGAAGGCGACGGCTCCCATGGCCGCCGCGCTCATCATGTGGGATCGGGCCTCGATGTCCGTACCGTCGGCATAGGCCTTTGGCAGCCAGTCCTTCACCAGTCGCATCCCCTCGAGCGCGATACCCTGGCTCATCGGATGGTAGAAGGGCGACGAATAAGCCTCGACGCAGTGCGCGAAGGCGTCGAGTCCGGTGCCTGCGGTGATGTGTTTCGGCATTCCAACGGTCAGTTCCGGATCGCAAATCACGACCGAAGGCAGCATCTTCGGGTGGAAGATGATCTTCTTCTCGCGCGTCGCCGAATTGGTGATGACGCCCGCGCGCCCGACCTCGGAGCCGGTGCCCGCCGTGGTGGGCACGGCGACGATCGGCGCGATGCCGGCCGGGTCGGCGCGGGTCCACCAGTCGCCGATGTCCTCGAAGTCCCACAGGGGACGCGTCTGGCCCGCCATGAAGGCGATGGTCTTGCCAAGGTCGAGGCCCGAGCCTCCTCCGAAGGCGATGACGCCGTCGTAGCCGCCCGAGCGATAGACGCGCAGGCCCTCGCTGACGTTGAGGTCGGTCGGGTTCGGATCGACCTCCGAGAAGATCGCGCGGCCCAGGCCCTCCTCCGCGAGGAGGTCGAGCGCGCGGGCGGTAATGTCCATCGACGCGAGGCCCTTGTCGGTGACGAGCAGGGGCCTCTTGATGCCCGCCGCCATGCAGGCGCCGCCAAGCTCGGCGATGCGGCCCGCGCCGAAGCGGACCGAGGTGGGATAGGACCAGTTGCCGGTAAGGTTCATGTCAGTTCTTCCGAAGGTGATAGGATTTCGGCCGCGTCAGAGCCTGATAGGCGAGCTTCGACAGCCCCTGCCCGCGCCCGGTGTCCTTGCAGCCGGTCCAGCACAGGGCGGGGTCCAGGTAGTCGCAGCGGTTCATGAAGACGGTGCCGGTCTCAAGCCGGTCCCCGATCCGCTCGGCGGCATCCGCGTCCTGCGTCCAGATCGACGCGGTCAGACCGTAGGCGCAGTCGTTCATCAGCCGGATTGCCGTCTGGTCGTCGTCGACGGGCATAATTCCGACGACGGGACCGAAAGTCTCGTCCCGCATGACGCGCATGTCGTGGGTCACGCCTGTCAGGACCTGCGGCGTCATGTAAGCCGCGCCGTCATCAGCCGGCATCGTCGCGACGTGCTGAGTCGCACCGTCGGCAATGGCCTCTTCGACCTGCGCCCGCGCCTCGACTGCGAAACGGACGTTGGCCATCGGACCGAGCGTCGTCTCAGGGTCGAGCGGATTGCCCAGCTTCTGCGCCGAAGCCCAGGCGACGGCTTTCTCGACGAAGGCGTCGTAGAGGTTTTCGGCGACGTAAATGCGCTCGATCCCGCAGCAGCACTGCCCCGCGTTGAACATCGCGCCGTCCATCAGGACGTCGACCGCCCGGTCGAGGTCGGCGTCGGCGCGGACATAGCCCGGATCCTTGCCGCCAAGCTCGGTCGAGACCGGAACAAAGGTGCCTGCCGCCGCGCGCTCCATCGCCTTTCCACCGTTCACGCTGCCGGTGAAGTTGACGAAGTTGACGTGTCGACCCTCGATCAGAGCAGCCGCCGTGTCGTGATCGAGCACGAGGTTCTGCATCACGTCCTTCGGCACGCCGGCCTCGTGAAAGGCTTCGGCCAGACGTTCCCCGACCTGAAGCGTCTGCGCCGCGTGCTTAAGGATCACGGCATTGCCCGCCATCAGCGCAGGCGCAATCGTGTTGATCGCGGTCATGTAGGGGTAGTTCCAAGGCGCGATGACCATGACGACGCCCTGGGCTTCGCGCTTGATCATCCGCAGGAACGTGTCCGAGTCCTCGACGACTTCGGGCTTCAGGCTCTCCTCCGCGATGGACGCCATGTAGGTCACGCGCTCGCTGAAATCCGCCGAATTCCCCGCCATAGCGGATCGGCCGCCCCATTTGATGCGCGAGCTCCAGTGCCATGCGGTCGGTCGTTTGGCCCACGATGTCATTTGCCTTGAGGACAAGCCGGATACGCTCCTCCAAAGGCACGCGCGCCCATTTTTCCTGCGCACTTCGGGCCCGGGCGGCAGCGTCGAGCGCGGCGTCACGTGAAAGGACCTCGCGCGTCAGGTAGACGGAGCCGTCGATGGGAGAGATCAGGTCGATGGTCTTGGTCATGATTGACCTCCATAGCTTGCGACCTCGATCAGGTGACCGTCGGGGTCGGTGAAATAGACCGAGGTCATGAGGCCTCGCGCTCCGTCACGTGCCACCGGACCAGAGTCGATGGACACACCCTCGGACGTCAGCCTCTCGATCACGGCGTCGGGCGAAAGGTCCGTCAGCAGGCACACGTCGCCCGCACCGATCGCTGCGTGGTTCCGCAATTCCATCCCGAGGCTGTGGAGGTTGATCTTTTGATTCCCCGCCAACAACGCCCGCCGCCCCTCGGCAAAGGTCACGGCCTTCATCCCGAGAACGCGTCCGTAGAAGGCGACGGCGGCCTCGATATCGCGGACGGTCAGCACGATATGGTCGATGCCTGTGATCATGCGCGTTCGAACCCCCGCCGCACTTCGTAGTCGGTGACGACCGCGTCGAAGGCCTCCTGCTCGACCTCGGCGGCGCGGACATAGTGGTCGACCACCCAGTCCCCCATGGCCGCGCGCAGCATAGTCGAGCCGCGCAGCGCCTCGGTCGCGTCCGCAAGCTTGTGCGGAATCGAGGGCACGTCAGCCATGTTGTAGACGTCTCCGGTCACGGGATCGTCCAGCTTCAGGGACTCTTCGATACCGGCCAGACCCGCGGCAAGCTGTGCCGCGCAGGCGAGGTATGGGTTCATGTCCGACCCGGGGATGCGGCACTCGATCCGGACACCCTTGGTGCCTTCGCCGACCAAGCGATAGCCGGCGGTGCGATTATCGATAGACCAAGCGACCTTGGTCGGCGCGAAGGTGCCCGGGATGAAGCGCTTGTAGCTGTTGACATAAGGCGCGAGGAAATAGGTCGTGTCCGCCGAATACTTCAGAAGACCGGCGACGTAGGACCGCATCGTCGCGGACATCGTCTGGGCGGCGTCCTTGTCGTGGAAAGCGTTGTCAGAACCCTTGAACAGCGACTGATGGATATGCGCGGCGCTACCGACCCGCTTGTGATGCCACTTCGCCAGGAAGGTCGCCGAGGCGCCCATACGGAAGGCGATGTCCTTGATCGCCTGCTTGGCGATGGTGTGGTAATCGGCCGCCAGCAGCGCATCGGCATAGCGGATGTTCAGCTCTTCCTGCCCGGCCTCTGCCTCGCCCTTGGTATTCTCAACGGGGACCCCTGCAGCGACCAGCATGTTCCGGATCGGCCGCATCACGTACTCTTCCTTGGTCGTGAGCTGGATGTTGTAGTCGGCATTGTATCCGGCCAGCGGCTCGAGGTCGCGGAACCCGGACTTGCGGATATCGTCGTAGGTCTTCTCGAACAGGAAGAACTCCAGCTCGGTCGCCATCATCGGCGTCAGGCCCAAAGCCGACGCGCGTTCGATCTGCGCCTTCAGCACCTGGCGGGGTGCGTGGGGCACAGGCTCATGGGTGTGGTGGTCGATCAGGTCGCATAGCACCATAGCCGTACCGTCGAGCCAAGGCAGACGCCGCAGCGTCTTCAGATCGGGCTTCATGACGTAGTCGCCATAGCCCTTTTCCCAGCTCGTCGATGCAAAGCCGTCCGGCGTCGCCATCTCGAGGTCGGTGGCCAGAAGGTAGTTGCAGCAGTGCGTTTCCTCGTAGCCGCTCTCGATGAAGTTGTTGACGTGGAACCGCTTGCCCATCAACCGACCCTGCATGTCGATGAGGCAGACGAGGACGGTATCGATCTCGAGCTTTGTGGCAAGCTCCTTCAGTCCGTCGAAGCTGAGTTGCGTGGTCATGTCCGTCTCGTCCTCTCTTCCGGCGCAGGGATGCCCCGGGCGTTACCCGGGGCATTCCGTCTTGCCAAGCCCGCGTCCCTTGTCGGGACGCGCCGCGGTGTCAGGCCTTGCCGTAGCGGTAGGGCCGTCCGGCCGCCTGCATGTCGGCGTTGTACTTCTTGAAGATCTCCACGACCTTCGCCTTCGTCTCGGATTCTGCCGCGATCTCGTCCCAGAAGACCTGCGCGGCCTGCTCGACCGTATCCCACTCCTCGTCGGGGATGGTCGTCAGCTCCATCTTTGTGCCATTGACGCGCAGATCGGCCTCGCCTCCCCAGTACCAGTACTGACGGTAATAATGAGACTGGTCGCAGCAGACGGTGAACAGGGTTTTCAGATCGTCGGGCAGCTCTTCCCATCTGTCGTTGTTGGCGAAGAAGTGGCCGATCCAGGCGCCCGAGATGTTGTTGGTCAGGAAGTAGTTGGTCACATCGGCCCAGCCTACGGTGTAGTCCTCGGTGATCCCCGACCAGGCGATGCCGTCCAGCTCGCCCGTTTGCACCGCGACCTCGATGTCCTCCCACGGGAGGGTGACCGGCACGACGCCGAACTGCGTCAGGAAACGGCCCGCAGTCGGGAAGGTAAAGACACGCTTGCCGTTGAGGTCCGCAAGGCTGCGGATCGGGTCCTTCGTCGCAAAGTGGCAAGGGTCCCACGCGCCCGCGCTGATGTGCTTGATGCCGACTTTGGCGTACTCTGCCTCCCAGATTTCTTTCAGGCCGTAGCGGCTGAAGAGAACGGGCACGTCCAGCGAATAGCGCGAGCCGAAGGGGAAGTAGCCGCCGAAGACCGTCACCTCGGTCGGCGAGGCCATCGAGTCGTCGTCAGACTGCACGGCGTCGATGGTGCCGCGCTGCATCGCCTGAAACAGCTCTCCCGTGGGTACAAGCTGGTCGGCATAGAACGTCTCGATCTGCATCCGGTCGCCTGCGATCTGGTTGAACATCGCGATGGCCGGGTCGAGGACGTGCTCGGCCAGCGCCGGACCGGCGTAGGTCTGAAGCCGCCAGGTGATGGTCGACTGCGCCAGGGCGGGCGCGGCCAGGGGCGCTGCGGCTGCACCGGCGGCAGCCGTCGTCAGGAATTTGCGTCTCGTGGTCATTGTCGTCTTCCTCTTCTGTTGGTTCTCGTTTTCGGCGGTTCGTTCCGCCCTGTCTTTCGTTTCGGTTCAGTTTCCGTAGACCTGCCCCGGCAGCCACAGCGCGATCTGCGGGAAGATCATCACCACGGTCAGCGCCAGGATCATCACCAGCACGAAGGGTGTGATGGACGCATAGATGTCCCGCAGCGAGATCTCGGGCGGCGCCATCGCGCGCATCAGGAACAGGTTATAGCCGAAGGGCGGCGTCATGTAGGCGATCTGCGTCGTGATGGTGTACAGGACGCCGTACCAGATCAGGTCGAAACCCAGGGCCCCGACAAGCGGCACGTAGAGCGGCGCCACGATGACCAGCATCGCGGTATCGTCCAGGAACGTTCCCATCAGGATGAACGAAAGCTGCATCAGGATCAGGATCATCCAGGGACTCAGTCCCAGCTTCTCGGTGAAGAGCGACTCGATCGCTTTCACCGCGCCCAGGCCGTCGAAGACCGCGCCGAACGCAAGGGCGGCGAGGATGATCCACATGAACATGCAGGTGATGCCAAGCGTGTTGCGCACGCTCGTCTCGAAGACCTGCCGTGTCATCCTGCCCTTCAGCACGGCTGCGAGGAAGGCCGCCAGGGCACCCACGGCCGAGCTTTCGACCAGCGAGGTCCAGCCGTTGATGAAAGGCACCATCATCGCAAGGAAAATGCCGATCGGCAGAAGCCCCGCGGACAGAAGCCGCAGCTTCTCGGCGCGGGGCACGTCGCGCTCCTCGCGCGGAAGCACCGGGCCTAGCGAAGGGTTGATGGCGCATCGGATGACGATGTAGGCAATGAACATCCCCGCCATCATCAGCCCCGGTAAAATCCCGGCAAGCCAGAGTTGCCCCACGGGCTGCCGCGCGATCATGGCGTACAGCACGAGGACCACCGATGGAGGCACGAGGATCCCAAGCGACGATCCTGCCTGGATCACGCCCGTCACCATACGCTTGTCGTAACCCCGCTTCAGTAGCTCGGGCAGGGCGATGGTTGCTCCAATCGCCATGCCCGCCACCGAAAGCCCGTTCATCGCCGATATGAGGACCATCAGGCCAATGGTGCCGACCGCAAGTCCGCCGGACAGCCCGCCCATCCAGACGTGGAACATGCGATAGAGATCGTCCGCGATACGGCTTTCGGACAGGACGTAACCCATGAAGATGAACATCGGCAGCGTCAGCAGCGGATACCACTTCATCAGCTTCATCGCCTGAGCGAAGCCAAGGTCATAGCCGCCCCGGTCGCCCCAAAGGAAGAAGGCCGCAATGACCGCGACGAACCCGATGGCGCCGAAAACTCTCTGTCCCGTCAGAAGCATCAGCATCATCGACGCGAACATCAGCAGGGCGATGGCCTCGTAGGGCATCAGGCGCCGGCCTCCACCGCGACGCCGCGAAGGCGGAGGATGTCCTTGAACAGCTCGCTGACGGCCTGGAGCAGCATCAGCAGAATGCCCACGACCATGATCGTCTTGATCGGCCAGAGATAGGGGCGCCAGGCGGTCGGGCTGCGCTCTCCGCCGTATTGCAAGGAATACATCAGGCTGTCCCACCCGCCCCAGAGGAGGAAGACGAGGTAGACGATCAGGAAAAGCACGGTGATGGCGTCGACCTCGGCCTTCCGGCGGTCGGTCCATTCACCGTAGAGCAGGTCCATCCGAACGTTCGATCCAAGCTGGATCGAATAGGGACCGCCCAGGACGTAGTAAGCGACCATGGCGAACTGCGCCATCTCGAGCGTCCAGACCGACGGGTTGATGTCGAAGCCCAGGTCGCTGCCGACCTTTGAGAAGGTGGACCAGAGCAGGATCCCCATCATCACGAAGATCCCGTACATGACGATCCGGCCGATCCAGCGGTTCACGCGGTCGACGACGCGGATATAAGCCTGAAGCGCCCTCATGCGGCATCCCCGTGAGCGAGGGCGGCGGTCAGCATCCGTGTCAGGGCGTCCGCGATGCGGGCGAGAGCGGCCTCGTCGGTCAGAAGGTCGTTGCGGACCTCGATCATGACATTTGAAAGACCCCGAGCCGTTCCGTGTTTCCTCAGCGTATGCGTGACGCCGTCCGCGGCTGAATAGGGCATGTTCAGCTCGACCATCGGCGTCGGCCCTGCCGCCGCCAGCATGGCGGTCGCAAGCGACGCATCGGCATCGTGCAAAAGTCCAATCTCGGTCGCGCGAGGAACCCCATTCCAGGTGGGCGTGAAGCTGTGGACGGTTAAGAGAGCGGGCGGCGAGGCAAAGCCGTCGAGTACGCGCGCGGCCTCCGCGTGAAACGGCTCATACACCTCGCGGACGCGGACCTCGCGTTCGGTCGCCGACAGGTCGCGATTGCCCGGAATCTCGATCAGCTCTGTCCGGGACGGACAGGCGTCGGACGCTTCGGGCGGGCGATTGCAGTCGTGGACTAACCGAGACACACGCGAGAGCACGAGTGGCGCGTCGAGCATGCGCGGATAGACGCCGCGCCAGCGCTTCGGCGCCCGGATCCCAGACCGCGTGAGACAGGCGGTCGATGTCGCTCAGGCCAAGGTTGCCTAGACTGGCGGGAATGCGCGGGCTCGCATGTTCGCACACGATGCAGACCGCACCCCGACCACCCGGGTTCACAACCTGGGCGACGGGTCCCTCCTCGGCACCCAGAATCTTGGAAACGGCGGATATGCTCACAGGAAACATTAGTTACAGGCCCGATTCACCTGTCAAGAAACTTTCGTAGACGTCGCTACGCCCCGACGCTACCCTGAAGCGATTGCTACAGCAGGCTGATCGCGTGACCCGCAAACCGATCGTCAAGGAACTGATCCAGGACCAGACCGCCGCGCTGACGCCGGCCGAACGGCAGCTGACGGACGCGCTCCTGCGCGACTACCCGGTCGCCGGTCTTCAATCCATCACGAGGCTGGCCGAAGCGGCTGGTGTTTCGACGCCGACGGTCATTCGCCTTGCGCGAAAGCTGGGGTTCGACGGCTTTCCCGAACTCCAGGAAGCTTTAAGAGACGAAGCGTCGGCCCAGATCAAGCAGCCGATCCTCAAGCGCGAGGGCTGGCCTGAGGGGCGGACGGACTCGGAAGCCTTCCGCGACTTCGCGAAGGCGGTCTTCGACAACCTCAACCACACCATCGACCGGCTCGACCCCGCTACCTTCGACGCCATCGCCAAGCTCCTCGCCGACCCCCGGCGCCGCATCTTCCTGTCAGGCGGCAGGATTACGCGGTCGAACGCGGATTACTTCTTCAACCACCTTCAGATCATCCGACCCGGCGTCACCTTGCTGTCCCAGTCGGCGAACGTGTGGCCTCAGTACCTTCTCGACATGGACCGCCGGTCGGTGCTGATCCTGTTCGACATCCGCCGCTACGAAGGCGAACTGATGAAGCTCGCCAGCCTCGCTCAGGACCGCGAGGCGACCATCGTCCTCTTCACCGACCAGTGGGGGTCTCCGATCTCGCGGATCGCGACGCACGTCGTGAACGCGATGGTCGAGGTGCCGTCGAGCTGGGATTCGACCATCGCCGTGAACCTGATCGTCGAGGCCCTGATCGCCGAGGTGCAGAGCCGCAGGTGGGAAAAGGCCAAGGATCGGATCGCGGATCTCGAGAAGATGTTCCAGGCGACGCGGATCTTCCGGAAGTCCTAGTCGATCACGACGATGCCGCTGTGCTTCGACTTGTGCTCGGGTTCGACGTGGATGTTGACGCGGATGTCCGGCACGGCCTTGTGCAGGGCGGCCTCGACCCTGTCGCAGAATCTCGTGCGCGTCGTAGACGGTCATCTCTCCCGGCACCACAAGGTGAAACTCCGCGAAGGTGGCGCTGCCGGCGTGCCTGGTCCGAAGGTCGTGCGCTTCGACGGCACCCGCAGCCTCGACAGAGATGACCTCGCGGATTCGCGCCAGCGTCTTGTCCGGCACCGCCTCGTCCATCAGTCCGCTCAGAGACTCCTTCACCACCCTCCAGCCCGACCAGAGGATGTTGACCGCAACCAGCGCCGCCATCAGCGGGTCGAGAACCCACCATCCCGTGGCGAATGCCAGAAGGACTCCGACCGCGACCCCCGAAGACGTCACCACGTCGGTCCACAGATGCCGCCCGTCGGCGACCAGAGCGGGCGACCTCAACCGGCGACCACGCCGGATCAGGACCGTGGCCCAAATGCCGTTCAGAACCGTCGCGCCGATGTTGACGAGCAGACCCTCGATCGGCGCGTCCAGAACGCGGGGAGCCATGAACCCATGGTACGCCTCGCGGAAGATGAAAAGCGCCGCGACGATGATCATCACGCCTTCCAGAACTGCGCTGAAGAACTCTGCCTTATGGTGCCCGAAAGGGTGGTTCGCGTCGGCCGGTCTGGCGGCGATCCGGACTGCGACGAGGGCGGCGAAGGCCGTCGCGAGGTTGACGATGCTCTCCAGCGCATCGGACAGCAGCGCCACGGATCCCGTGATCCACCACGCAAGGGTCTTGAGAGCAAGGACGAGGCATCCGACCAGGACACTTCCAATGGCGAGTTTCAGTGTGAGGTGCATGAAATCCCCGGTCCTTGTCCCGACCCTAGCGGTGCAGAGCGCCGAGGTGAAGGTCGAAGCCCTCAGTTACGGCTGAGCAGCCGGTCGATGCCTTTCTCGAACCCGTCGAGGACCGCGCCGAGCCTCTCTTCGATCTCGTCCTGGTACGCCTGAGCGAGAGGAAGAAGTTCGCGCATCAGATCCTGGCCCTTATCAGTCAATGAAAGCCGGACAAGACGCCGGTCGACCGCATTCTGTGTCTTTCGAATGTATCCTGCCTCTTCCAGCCGGCTTGCAGCACGGCTGACCTTCGGCCTCTCCATCGCGACGCGGGCCTCGATGTCGCGGACGGACACATCGCCGGCGTGGGTTAAATGGACAAGGACGCGCCACTCTGGGATCGAGATGCTGAACCGCGCGCGGTATTGTCGTGCCAGTTCCTCGCTCGTCTTCTGCGCCGCCACGGCAAGCCGATAGGGCGTGAAGCGCGACAGGTCGAAAGGCGGCATATCCTCCATGTTCGGGACCATAGTGTTGACTTCGTTGCGAATGCAACGATTATCGAGCCGAGGAGACCGCCCATGACTCGACACGAGCTTTCCGCCGGAATGGTCCGAGCCCCCGACCGCACCGGCACGCACGACGGCTATATGCCGGGCTTCGGCAACGACTTCGAGACCGAGGCCCTGCCGGGTGCCTTGCCGCAAGGGATGAACTCGCCGCAGAAGTGCGACTATGGCCTCTACGGCGAACAGCTTTCGGGGACCGCCTTCACCGCGCCCTCGCATCAGAACGAACGAACCTGGTGTTACCGTATCCGGCCCTCGGTCAAGCACACGCACCGCTTCCGCAAGATCGCCCTGCCCTACTGGAAATCGGCGCCGCTCGTCGATCCGGACATCGTCTCGCTCGGTCAGTACCGCTGGAACCCTGTGCCGCACTCGGAGGGCCTCACCTGGCTGACCGGAATGCGCACGATGACGACCGCAGGTGACGTGAACACCCAGGTCGGCATGGCATCGCACATTTACCTCGTCACCGACAGCATGGTGGACGCCTACTTCTACTCCGCCGACAGCGAGCTTCTGATCGTGCCGCAAGAGGGTCGGCTGAGGTTCTGCACCGAGCTCGGCGTCATCGACCTTGCCCCCCAGCAGATAGCGGTGATCCCGCGCGGCCTCGTCTACCGGGTGGAGGTGCTGGAAGGTCCGGCGCGCGGCTTCGTCTGCGAGAATTACGGTCAGAAATTCCAGCTTCCGGGGCGCGGTCCCATCGGCGCGAACTGCATGGCTAACCGGCGCGACTTCAAGACGCCCGTCGCCGCCTTCGAAGACCGCGAAACGCCCTCGACCGTTACCGTGAAGTGGGGCGGGCATTTCCACGAGACCTCGATTGGGCATTCGCCTCTCGACGTGGTCGCCTGGCACGGGAACTACGCGCCGGTGAAGTACGACCTGACGACCTATTGCCCGGTCGGCGCGATCCTCTTCGACCATCCCGACCCCTCGATCTTCACGGTGCTCACCGCTCCGTCAGGCGTCGAGGGCACTGCGAACATCGACTTCGTCCTCTTCCGCGAACGCTGGGCGGTGGCCGAGGATACCTTCCGCCCGCCCTGGTACCACAAGAACGTCATGTCCGAGTTGATGGGCAACATCTACGGCCAGTACGACGCCAAGCCGCAGGGCTTCGTGCCGGGCGGCATGTCGCTTCATAATATGATGCTGCCGCATGGACCGGACAGGGAGGCATTCGAGAAGGCGTCCAACGCCGACCTTGCCCCGCACAAACTCGACAATACCATGTCCTTCATGTTCGAGACGCGTTTCCCCCAGCACCTCACGCCCTTCGCGGCGACCGAGGCGCCCTTGCAGGACGACTATATCGACTGCTGGTCGGACCTCGAAAAGAAGTTCGACGGCACGCCGGGAAAGAAGTGACGGACTGCAATGGACGTCGCTGTGTCGAAGACGCGGACTTGGTAAAAGATGAAGGGGTGGCCGCATGAGCCTTTTGCGAAGCTGGGTCGACAGCGCGAACGAACCGGAGGGAGACTTCCCTCTCAACAACCTGCCCTATGGCGTCTTTGACGACGGGCGCGGCGCGCGCTGCGGCGTGGCGATCGGCGACTTCGTCCTCGACCTCGGCGCAATGGAAGCGATGTCGATGCTGCCTGCCGCTGGTTTCCAAGGCTCTGCGCTTAACGCGTTCATGGAGGTCGGCCCCGGCACGTGGTTTCGCGTGCGAAACACGTTAACAGGACTTTTATCCGAAGGGGCCGGCGCACAGGACCAGATGCGCGACCTTCTGTACCGGCGCGACACCGTCAAGATGCGGATGCCGTTCCGCGTGACGGAGTTCACCGATTTCTACTCCGGGCGGCACCACGCCACGAACGTGGGCACCATGTTCCGGGGCGCCGACAAGGCTTTGCCCGAGAACTGGCTGTCGATCCCGATAGGCTACAACGGCCGGGCCTCTTCGGTGGTCGTGTCTGGAACGCCGGTAACGCGACCTTGGGGTCAGGTGAAGGGCGAGGACTTCGACCTTCCGGTGTTTCAGCCGTCGCGCCGCTTCGACTTCGAATTGGAACTGGGCGCGGTCGTGGGGCGTCCGTCGTCGGGCATGATCTCCGTCGCCGAAGCGGACGAGATGATCTTCGGCTATGTCCTGCTGAACGATTGGTCAGCGCGCGACATCCAGGCCTGGGAGTACCAGCCCCTCGGCCCGTTCCAGTCCAAGGCCGCCGCGACGACGATCAGCCCCTGGGTCGTGACGCGCGCGGCGCTCGAACCGTTCCGGACCAAGACGCCGACACGTGACAGGCCCCTTTTGCCCTATCTGCGTGAGACGAACCCGGGGCTCTACGACATCGACCTGGAGGTGACGCTCGCCACCGAAGACAACGCCGAGCGCACCGTCACGCGGACGAGCTACCGCGAGATGTACTACTCGGCGGCGCAGCAGCTTGCGCATCACGCCTCGTCCGGTTGCCCGATGCGGGTGGGCGACCTTCTGGGCTCGGGCACGATCTCGGGCGCGGACTCCGACGCTCGCGGTTCGATGCTGGAGTTGTCCTGGGGTGGAAAGGAACCGCTCGACTTCGACGGGCAGGCGCGGACCTTCCTTGAGGACGGCGATACCGTAACTTTCCGCGGACAGGCGAAGGGGCGCGGCTACTGCGTCGGCTTCGGAGATTGCACAGGCACCGTCCTTCCGGCCGTTCCGCTGCCGGATTGGGCGACAGAGGAGACGACATGACAAGAGCCTTCGCATCGCAGGGCGACACCGGCGACAAGACCGTCAGCTTCACCGAGATCGGTGATGGCCTTTATGCCTTCACCGCCGAGGGCGATCCGAACTCGGGCGTGATCGTCGGAGACGAGAGCGTGATGGTGATCGAGGCGCAGGCGACGCCGCGCCTGGCCCGCCAGGTGATCGAGTGCATTCGGGGCGTCACGGACAAGCCGATCTCGCATCTCGTGCTGACGCATTACCATGCCGTTCGTGTTCTGGGCGCCTCGGCCTTCGGTGCTGGGCAGATCATCATGTCCGAAAAGGCTCGGTCGATGGTGGTCGAGCGTGGTCAGGAGGATTGGGACAGCGAATTCGCCCGCTTCCCGCGTCTCTTCGAAGGGCACGAGGAGATTCCCGGTCTGACCTGGCCCACGACCACGTTCCACGGCCGGATGAGTGTCTATCTGGGCAACCGACGCGTGGATCTGATGCAGTCAGGCCGGGCGCATACGGCGGGAGATATCGTGGCCTACGTCCCGGACCAGAACGTGATGTTCACCGGCGACATCGTCGAATACCACTCGGCCTGTTACTGCGGCGACGGCCACTTCCACGACTGGCCGGGGACGCTGGACAACATCCGCCGCTGGAACCTCGACGCTATCGCTCCGGGTCGCGGGGACGCTCTCGTGGGTCGGAAGATGGTCGATGCCGCGCTCGACTCCACGGCAGACTTCGTCAAGTCGACCTACAACGCGGTGGCGAAGGTGGCTCTGCGCGGCGGGTCTCTGAAGGAGGCGATGGCGGCCTGCCGGGCAGAGTGCGATCCGAAGTTCGGCGACTATGCCATCTACGAGCACTGCCTCCCCTTCAACGTCGCCCGAGCCTACGACGAGGCCCGCGACATCGATACTCCGCGCATCTGGACCGCCACGCGCGACCGCGAGATGTGGGAGGCGCTTCAGGAGTGACGGCGGGCAACCTTCGCGAGATGAAGGATCGTTACCGGCTCGCATTCCGGCTCTATCCCTATGAGCGGTCTCCGGATCAGGACGCGGCAACGCCAGTCCGTCACCCGGTCGTCGTCATGGGCGGCGGTCCGGTCGGCATCGGGATGGCGCTCGACCTGGGGCTGCGGGGCATTCCGGTGCTCGTCCTCGACGACCACGAGGGCGTCGGACAGGGCAGCCGCGCGATCTGCTTTTCGAAGCGCACACTCGAGATTCTGCGACAGATGGGGATGCGGCGAAGCTCTTCTGAAAAAGGGGGTTGTCTGGAACGTGGGGAAAGTCTTCCACGACGACCGCATGGTCTTCGAGTTCAATTTGCTGCCCGAGGAGGGCCACCGCTTCCCGGCCTTCATCAACCTGCCGCAACCGTACTTCGAAAAGACCCTCGTGGAGAGAGTGCGTCACGCACAGGCCGAGGGCGCACCGATCGAGATCAGGGGGCGAAACCGAGTGACGGCTGTCGAACGGCTTGCCGACGGGGTGACGCTGGACGTCGATACGCCGGAGGGTCCCTATCGCATCGAGACGGACTGGCTGATCGGGTGCGATGGGGCGGGGTCTCCGCTGCGGGGCATGATGGGCCTCGACTTCGAGGGCCGCGTCTTCGAAGACAGCTTCCTGATCGCCGACATCCGGATGGACGGGGATTTCCCGACCGAGCGCTGGTTCTGGTTCGAGCCGTGGTTCAGGTCCGGCGCCTCGACCCTGCTTCACAAGCAGCCGGATGGCATCTGGCGCGTCGACTTCCAGATCGGCTGGGACGTGAATCGGACTGAGGAACTGAAAGAACAGAACATCCGCGCCCGTCTCGATGCCATGCTTCCCGGCGTGACGTACGAGGTCGTTTGGTCGTCGATCTATACCTTCCAGTGCCGCCGCATGAAGAAATTCCGGCACGGTCGCGTCATCTTTGCCGGCGACAGCGCGCACCAGGTCAGTCCCTTCGGCGCGCGAGGTGCGAACTCGGGGATACAGGACGTCGACAACCTCGGCTGGAAACTGGCGTCCGTGATCCGGGGCGAAGCGCCGGACTCGCTCATCGACACTTACGACGACGAAAGGCGACACGCGGCGGACGAGAACATCCTCAACTCGACACGCTCGACCGACTTCATCTCGCCCAAGTCGCTTATCAGCCACGTCTTCAGGAATGCCGTGCTCGATCTTGCCGAGCATCACTCCTTTGCGCGGCCTCTGGTCAATTCCGGACGCCTCTCGGTGCCCTGCACCTATGACGGTCTGCCGCTGAATGGCGATGATGCGCTGCCCGGCGGGCCAGCGCGAACCAGGCCAGGAAGCCCATGCCCTGATGCGCCCCTCGCGGACGAGACCCTGCTTCGGCGTCTCGGCGGGGGCTTCGCCTTGTTGTGCATCGATGCCGAGGCGCCCGAGGTCGAGGGCGTCGAGCGGATTGTTCTGTCGTCCGTAGACGACGCGACGGGTGCGATGTCGGACCGATATCTTGGAGCGGCGTCGGGAGCAGTCTACCTGATCCGGCCGGACCAGCACGTTGTGGCCCGATGGCGGGACGCGTCCGCCGGGGAAATTAGGGCGGCGCTGGCCCGAGCCTGCAGGAGGGCATGATGCCACTCAATACCGACCCGAACATTCGCGATCCGGATGGCTTCTACGCCGAACTGATCGCGGCACACGATGGCCTCTCCGACGACGAGAGCGTGGCGCTGAATGCTCGGCTTATCCTGCTCCTCGCGAACCATATCGGAGACCGCGCAGTCCTGAGCGAGGCGCTGGCCGAGGCACGCCGAGGGGACGGCTGACTTTCCGTCGCGGCACCTGTCGGTTGCAGCGACCGGGGGGAGCAAATACTGTCAGCCGCGACATCGCATCCGAGTCTCATCAGACCACCAGGAGATCCCTACATGACCAACGTCGTCATCGCATCCGCCGCCCGAACCGCAGTCGGCAGCTTCAACGGGGCCTTCGCCAATACGCCCGCGCACGAACTCGGGGCCGCCATGCTGGAGGCTTTGGTGGAGCGGGCGGGGATCTCGAAGGACGAGGTCTCCGAGACGATCTTGGGCCAGGTGCTGACCGCTGCGCAGGGGCAGAACCCGCCGCGTCAGGCGCATATCCTCGCGGGCCTGCCGAAGGAGGCAGCGGCCTGGGGCATCAACCAGGTCTGCGGCTCGGGCCTTCGCGCCGTGGCGCTCGGCGCCCAGCATATTCAGCTTGGTGACGCCGATATCATTTGCGCGGGCGGCCAGGAGAACATGTCGATGAGCCCCCACGCCCAGTCTATCCGGCAGGGCCAGAAGATGGGCGACCTGAAGCTGATCGACACCATGATCAAGGACGGCCTCTGGGACGCTTTCAATGGCTATCACATGGGCCAGACCGCCGAGAACGTCGCACAGCAATGGCAGATCAGCCGCGAGATGCAGGACGAATTCGCACTGGCGAGCCAGAACAAGGCCGAGGCCGCGCAAAAGGCGGGCCGCTTCGATGACGAGATTCTGGGCTTTACCGTCAAGACGCGGAAGGGCGACATCGTCATCGACAAGGACGAATACATCCGGCACGGCGCGACGCTCGAGTCGATGCAGAAGTTGCGTCCGGCCTTCGCCAAGGACGGCTCCGTGACGGCGGGCAATGCATCGGGCATCAACGATGGTGCGGCGGGCGTCCTGCTGATGAGTGCCGAGAATGCCGAGAAACGCGGGATCGAGCCTCTTGGACGGATTGCCTCCTATGCCACCGCCGGTCTCGATCCGTCGATCATGGGAACGGGGCCCATCCCCGCTTCGCGCCGGGCGCTTGAAAAGGCTGGCTGGAAGGTCTCGGACCTCGACCTCGTCGAGGCGAACGAGGCCTTCGCGGCGCAGGCCTGCGCGGTGAACAAGGACATGGGCTGGGACCCCGAGATCGTGAACGTCAACGGCGGCGCCATCGCTATCGGCCACCCGATCGGGGCATCGGGGGCACGCGTGCTGAACACACTGCTCTACGAAATGAAGCGCCGTGACGCGAAGAAGGGTCTGGCGACGCTTTGCATCGGCGGCGGCATGGGCGTTGCGATGTGCGTCGAGCGCGACTGACGCGTAAGTGGCGGCGCACAATTGTTGCGCCGCCCACAACCCCCGCGTAACATTCTTGCAAAACCTGGAGGAGGAAGATTATGGCCCGTGTTGCACTGGTCACCGGAGGCTCGCGTGGCATCGGTGAAGCTATTTCCAAGGCTCTGAAAGCCGAAGGCTATGAGGTTGCCGCGACCTATGCCGGCAACGACGAGAAGGCCCGCGCCTTCAGCGACGCGACCGGCATCAAGACCTATAAGTGGAACGTCGCCGATTACGAGGCGTCGAAAGCGGGGATCGCGCAGGTCGAGGCCGATCTTGGGCCGATCGATACCGTGGTGGCGAACGCGGGCATCACCAAGGATGCGATGTTTCACCGGATGACGCCCGAACAGTGGAAAGAGGTCATCGACACCAATCTCACTGGCGTCTTCAACACCGTCCACCCGGTCTGGCCGGGAATGCGCGACCGCAAGTTCGGGCGGGTCATCGTGATCTCGTCGATCAACGGGCAGAAGGGTCAGGCGGGCCAGGTGAACTATGCCGCGACGAAGGCGGGCGACCTGGGCATCGTCAAGTCGCTGGCCCAGGAAGGGGCGCGCGCGGGGATCACTGCGAACGCGATCTGTCCGGGCTACATCGCGACCGAGATGGTCATGGCGATCGACCAGAGCGTGCGCGACAAGATCGTTGCGGGCATTCCAGCCGGTCGCCTCGGCACGCCCGAAGAAATCGCCCGGGTCGTGTGCTTCCTCGCATCCGAAGATTCGGGCTTCATCAATGGCTCGACCATTTCGGCCAACGGCGCACAGTTCTTCGTCTGAGGCGGTCTTACGTCAAGGATCGGGCCGGTTCCGAGGAACCGGCCCTTCGCATTCCTTCAGTCACGACAGTCGCTTCCTGACGGGTTGCGCGCGTCCAGTATGCGCTGCGTCCGCCATGCGGGTCTGCCATACTGCGTTCAGTTGTCGCTGAGACGCTCGATTTCCTCTTTGATCTTGAGCTTCTGCCTCTTGAGAGCAGTGATCTGAAGGTCGTCGAATGACGGCGTTCGCTGCGCCATTTCGACTTCATCAGAGAGATGTTGGTGTTTCTTGCGGAGTTCCTGAATGTGGGCGTTCAGGCTCATCGTCGTCCTCCTATTGGGTTCTCGACATTTCGAGTGCATCACGAAACGCGATTCGTGTCACGTCCCGCTCCCCAGGCTGGTCCGATTTCCCTAATCCGAGCTTAAATCTTCAGCGGCAGCGCTGCGCCCTCACGCAGAATGGCCTGCGCGGCCAGCGAATAGCTTTCCCCATCCACCTCGTGAACAGCGCCGTCATGCAGCACGAGCGGCGCGTTCAGCCGAAGAGCACCCCGTGCGCCTTTCTTCGCCTGCACGATGACAAGCCGCGCGGGACGGGCGGAACGTGCGGCAAGAGGCTGGACCACCACATCGCCAGCACGGCCCTGGAGGGGTGCGAGGCAATCGGCCAGCCGGTCGGCGCGATGCACGACAGTGATGTAACCGCCCGGCTTCACCCGGCGCAGCGCGGCGTCGAGCCAAAGGGTAAGCGGTGCGGTTTCTCCCCTCCCTGCCTCCCGATGAGGATCCCAGGCTTCGCTGCCATTCCTTCGGTCGAAGAACGGAGGATTGGTCATCACATGGTCGAACGACGCCGACGCCAGCTCCGGGGGAGGGAAGAACGCATCGGCTTCGATCACGCGCGCCTGGAAGCCGTTGGCGTGAAGGTTCGCCCGCGCAAGTCCGACCGAGGCCGCGTTAAGTTCCACCCCTGTCACACTCAGACCATCAATGCGCGACAGGAGACAGAGCATTGCCACCCCCGAACCGCAACCAAGGTCCAGGATCGACTGCCCCGGCCGCGCGGGGACCGCTGCGGCCAGAAAGACAGGGTCGGCTCCCGCGCGGTATCCGCTGACGGGCTGGATTACAGAAAGGCGGCCGCCCAGGAACCGATCGGTCTGCGCGATCACATGCCGGTCTCCACGTCGTTGTCCCTGAGGACCGCCGATGCGCGGAAATGGTCGGAGTCCCGAACCATCAACCTGCGCGGAAGGATCCCGAGCGACCCCTCGAGGACACTCATGTGGACGTCCATCTGAAAGCAGTCTATACCCTCGCCGTCGAGAAGGGCCGTGACGAAGGCGATCACTGTCGGATCCGTGGTGCGCAAGAGCTCTCTCATGGGATGGAAATAAGGACAGGACGCCCGTGTTGTCGAGCGGTCTGATACGCTTTTGATGAGCCTGGACACCGAGACGTCCTTCAAGCCGCACGAAAGGCTGGCCGCCGTCCTCCAGGACGATCTTGCGGCAGTCGATCGGCTTATTCGCGAACGCATGGCCTCCGAGACCGCGCCGCGCATTCCCGAAGTCACCGCGCACCTCGTCAACGCCGGCGGCAAGCGGGTCCGTCCCATGCTGACGCTCGCTTCCGCGCGACTCTGCGGCTATGAGGGCGACGATCACCACAGGCTGGCCGCGACCGTCGAGTTCATCCACACAGCCACACTTCTGCACGACGATGTCGTAGACGAAAGCCGCCAGCGGCGTGGCCGACCGACCGCCAACCTTCTCTGGGACAACAAGTCCTCGGTCCTTGTCGGCGACTATCTCTTTGCGCGGTCCTTCAAGCTGATGGTCGAGACCGGATCGCTCCGTGTCCTCGACATCCTGTCCGATGCCGCCGCGACGATCGCCGAGGGAGAGGTTCTGCAACTGACGGCAGCGGCGAACCTTTCGACCACGGAAGAAATCTATCTGAAGGTCGTGCGCGGCAAGACAGCCGCCTTGTTTGCCGCCGCCTGCGAGGTAGGAGGTGTCATTGCCGCCGTGCCGGAGGCGCAAGTGGTGGCTCTGCGGACTTACGGCGATGCGCTCGGGATCGCGTTTCAGATGGCAGACGATCTTCTCGACTACGAAGGCGACACGGCGCTGACGGGCAAGAACCTGGGCGATGATTTCCGCGAGCGCAAGCTGACGCTGCCGGTCATCAAGGCTGTCGCCAGAGGCGACGCAGAGGAACGGTCGTTCTGGAAGCGTACGATAGAAAAGGGCGACCAGCGCGACGGAGATCTGGCGCAGGCGATGGACCTGATCCAGCGCCACGGGACGCTGGAAGAAACGCGGACCGAGGCTCTGGCGTGGTCGAACCGGGCGAAATCCGCACTTGAAGTGCTGCCTGAACACGAGCTTCGCGACTTGATGGCGGATCTGGCCGATTACGTGGTGGCACGGATCAGTTGATCGCCGTCGCCCGGACCCACCACCGAGAATGGTCTTGGGTCAGCATCTCGGCCGCCCTGTGTGCGGCAGAACCCCCCTTGAACACGCCCCAGCATGTACTGCCCGACCCGGACATGTTTGCGGTTCGGCAGTCCGGCGACGACCGCAGTGCGTCGAGGACATTTCCGATCTCGGCGACCTCTTCCGTTGCGCAGGCGGTCAGGTCGTTTCCCTGGGCGGACAGCCAGGCCTGAAAGGTCTCGAAGTCCCAACCCGTTCTCAAGTCGTCCATGCCGACGGCGTCGGCGCCGTGGCTGCTGTCGAACAACGAAAATACCCTTGGCGTCGATACGTGGCGACCAGGGTTCACCAGAACGAGCCAAAGCGGCGGCAGCGCCGGCACCGGGTCCAGACGCTCGCCGATGCCCCGCATCCGTAGGGGAGCCGGCCCGGCCATGCAGGCCGGCACATCCGCGCCGAGAGACAAGGTTTCGGTCGGTGTCGGCAGAGGGACGTCCCAGAGGAGAGCCAGCGCCTTCAGGGCCGCGGCAGCATCCGCCGAACCTCCTCCGATTCCTGCGCCGTGCGGAAGGTTCTTCTCGAGCCTCAGGCGTGCGCCCGCGTCGACGTTCCGCAAGGATTGCATAAGACGCGCGGCCCGGACCACGAGGTTGGTCTCGTCCGTCGGCACGCCATCCTGAAACGGCCCTTCGACGACAAGCTCCAGCCGGTCAGCAGGCTCGACGCGAAGGACGTCGCCGACATCGCGGGCGAACACCACGAGGCTGTCCAGAAGGTGATACCCGTCGTCCCGACGGCCGGTGACATGAAGCGTCAGGTTGATCTTCGCAGGCGCAAAGACCTCAACCGTCATTCGCGACCTTCTGCAAGGGCTCTGCACCTTCTTCCTCAAGCACCTTGTCGAGGCCGACCTCGATCTTGCGCCTGATGCGGTCGGCGTCCACGTCGCCCGTGTCATTGTCCTCCGAGGTGAAGGACAGGGCGCGCTGCCACTGGAACTGCGCCTCGCGCTTGCGGCCGACGGCCCAGTAGACGTCGCCCAGGTGGTCGTTGACGATGGGGTCGATCGCCATGCGTTCGACGGCCTTCTCCATATGGCCGACGGCCTCCTCGTAGCGGCCCAAGCGGTAAAGGCCCCAGCCGAGGGAATCGATGATGTAGCCCGAGTCCGGCCGCAGCGCGACGGCGCGCTCGATCAGCTCCAGCGCCTCGTCATAGTTCTCTTCTTTCTCGAGGTAGGAGTAGCCAAGATAGTTCATCACCTGCGGCTGCTCCGGTCGCAATTCCAGCGCCTTGAGGAAATCGGCTTCGGCCTTCTCCCACTCGTCGGTCCGCTCGTACGAGATGCCGCGCGCGAAATAGATGATCCAGTGCTGCTCTTCCGGCTGCTGGATCAGGGCGATGGCATCCGAATAGGGACCGATGGCTTCGGCAAAACGGTCCATGCCCCGCAGCGTGTCACCAAGCGTGACGTGGACGAGGGGAAGTTCCGAATGGCTTTTGGCAAGCTGGCGCAGAACCTCGATCGCGGCATCCTCGCGACCGGCCTGCCTCAACGCCTCGGCGCGGCCCAGTTCGGCGGAGTGGAAAGCGGGATCCTCGCGCGGGACGGTATCGTAGACCTGGGTCGCAAGGTCGAAGCGGCCAAGCGACTCCAGAAGCTCGGCCGTCATCAGCAGAGCGTCCATGTGATCGGGACGCAGCGCCAGTGCCATACGCGTATAGATCAGGGTGTAATCTTCCTGCGCCTCGCTGCGCAGGGCGCTGGCGATCGAGAAGTAAACCTCGGCAAGTCCGTCGACAGGTGTGCGGACGGCGTCGAAGGCCAAAGTGTCGCCGGCTGCCAGTCGGTCGCGCATCGTCTCGAGATAGGGGTCAAGCGAGGTGCCGAAGCTTTCCTCGATCAGATCGAGCGCGTCCTCGTTCCGCTCAAGCTGGCTCAGGACCTCGGCATAGGCGACGACGCCCCGGCGGGTCACGCGGATGGTGCGTCCGCTCTCGCCCGAGAAGAGTTCGGCAGCACCTTCGAAGTCGCCGACCGAGGCAAGGGCAAGCGCCTTGTGGTAGAGCCCGAAGGCTTCGACGCCTTCGTTCGACGGCGACTCCGTCGAAGGCGGTCAGAGCCTCGGTCATCTGTCCGTCACCGACCAGGGCCCATGCCTTTGCAAGGCCGTCGAACAGCGGGCCGACCTTCATGCCCCCGTCGATGCCGGAGACGATACCTTTCCAGTCGTCGCGCCGCGCCATGTCGCCGATCAGCATGAGACCGACGAGCTGGTTCTCGGACTTGGCCTCGAAGGCCCGACGCGCGATCTGAGCCGCGCGGTCAAGATCGCCGAGACCCAGATACGCCGTTGCAGCGTTCTCGAGCAGCGGGACGTTCGAGGGGTCGCGCACGATGGCGCGGGCGTAGTAGTCCGCCGCCTCGTCGAAGTCGCTCGACAACATCGCCGAGCGCGCCGCCAAGTATCCACCGGCGTCCTGAGCCACGGCGGCCGGTGCCGAAAGCGTTGCAAGAAGCGCGAGTGTCGTCGTGATGCGGGCCATCGCCATGCCGAAAATCCCTGCTATTTCGCCGGAGAGCCTAGTGCCGCCCCGGACGTGACGCAATGCGGCGGACCTTCGCGGGCGCAAGGCCTGACGGAAGTGTTACCTTCCGGGCGACAACGTGAACGCTCACATATTCGGGTAGTTGGGCCCGTCGCCCCCCTGCGGAGTGGTCCAGACGATGTTCTGAAGGGGATCCTTGATGTCGCAGGTCTTGCAGTGCACGCAGTTCTGGAAGTTGATCTGGAACCGCGTCTCGGTGCCCTCCCCGACGAATTCATAGACGCCGGCAGGACAATAGCGCTGCGAGGGACCGGCGAACCGCGGCAAGTTCACCTCCACGGGGACGGAGGGGATCCTTCAGCTTCAGGTGCGACGGCTGGCTTTCTTCGTGATTGGTGAACGAGAAGCTTACGTTCGTGAGCCGGTCGAAGGACAGCACCCCGTCGGGCTTCGGGTAGACGATCGGCTGATGCTGATCGGCGGGCTCCGTCGCCTCGGCATCTGTCTTGCCGTGCTTCAAAGTTCCGAACAGGCTCGTGCCGCCCAAAAGGGTCTGGAACCACATGTCGAACCCGCCGAGGGCGAGGCCGCCGAGCGGGCCGTACTTGGCGTTGAGGGGCGCCACGTTCCGGACGCGACGCAGATCCTTTCCGACGACGCCGGAGCGCAGCGTATTGTCGTAGTCCGAGAGGATATCGCCCGAACGCCCGGCGCGGATGGCCGAGACCGCCGCCTCGGCTGCCTCGATCCCCGAATGCATCGCGTTGTGGTTGCCCTTGATCCGCGGCAGGTTCACGAGACCGGACGCACACCCGAGGATCGCGCCGCCCGGGAAGGCGGATTGCGGGATGGACTGAAAACCACCCTTCGTCACAGCGCGCGCGCCATAGGCGGTGCGCTTGCCGCCCTCAAGCACCTTCGCGATGGCCGGGTGGTGCTTGAAGCGCTGAAATTCCAAGTAGGGGTTCAGGTAGGGATTCTTGTAATTCAGGTCGACGATGTAGCCGACGTAGACCTGGTTGCTGTCGAGGTGGTACATGAACGACCCGCCGGACTGCTTCCAGCCAAGGGGCCACCCCATCGTGTGCAGAACGAGGCCCTCGTCGTGGTTCTCGGGCCTGACCTCCCAGATCTCCTTCATGCCCAGACCGAACTTCTGAAAGTCCGAGTTCGACGCAAGATCATACTTCGCGATGACTTCTTTCGAGAGCGACCCCCTCACCCCTTCGGAGAGAAAGACGTACTTGCCGAGAAGCTCCATCCCAGGCTCGGTGCCCTCGCCATAGCTGCCGTCTGGCTCGAGGCCGAAGACGCCGGCGACGACGCCTCTCACTTCGCCATTCTCGCCGTAGACCAGTTCGGAGCAGGACATGCCGGGGAAGATCTCGACGCCCAGAGCCTCGGCCTGCTCGGCCATCCAGCGGCATACGTTGCCCATGGAAACGATGTAGTTTCCGTGGTTGTTCATCAGTGGCGGCATCAGGAAGTTGGGGATGCGCAGCTTTCCCCCCTCGCCGAGAACGTAGAACTTGTCCTTCTTCACCTCGACCTTGACCGGTGCGCCCCGCTCCTTCCAGTCGGGGAACAGACGCGTCAGACCGGACGGGTCCAGCACGGCGCCGGACAGGATGTGGGCACCGACCTCGGACCCCTTTTCCAGCACCACGACGCTCAGGTCGGCATCGAGCTGTTTCAGCCGGATCGCTGCGGACAGGCCGGCCGGCCCGGCGCCCACGATGACGACATCGTATTCCATGCTTTCGCGCTCGATTCCGGACATTCCGACAGGTCCCCTCGCGGTTGGATCAACGGGTTCCTGCCTACCGTCCTTCGCGTCGGAAGGTCAAACGAAACGCCGTGTCATACAGGGGTCAACCCGGGATTGACTTGTCGGGTCCTACCTGTGACTAAAGCCCGGTTCTGACCGTCCGAGGCAACCCCGAGAGTCCAAGGAACCTTCATGGACAAGATACCGCTGACCCGCGCGGGGCACACCGCGCTGAACGATGAATTGAAGAAGCTGAAGTCCGTCGAGCGCCCTGCGGTGATCCGGGCCATCGCCGAGGCGCGCGAGCACGGCGACCTGTCCGAGAACGCCGAATATCACGCCGCACGCGAGAAGCAGAGCTTCATCGAAGGCCGCGTGAAGGAGCTTGAGGGCGTTTTGTCGCTGGCCGAAGTCATCGACCCGGCCTCGCTGTCCGGCACTGTCAAGTTCGGTGCGACGGTGACCCTCGTGGACGAGGATTCGGACGAGGAGCGGACCTATCAGATCGTCGGCGAGCCCGAGGCGGACATCGAGAACGGTCGGCTGAACGTCAGATCGCCGCTTGCCCGCGCCCTGATCGGCAAGGATGAGGGCGACAGCGTCGAGGTTCGCACGCCGGGTGGCGAAAAGAGCTATGAGATCCTGAAGATCGAATTCGTCTGAGGACCTATGTCCGGCAACCGTCCCGAACCTCCCGTCGACCTGGGAATCTACAGCCGCATGAACACCGGCGGCGGGCTGGACCCGGCCGACAAGGTGGCGATCGTGGTGACCGGCCTTTGGCTGGCGCTGTGCCTTCTGTTCCTTCTCGTCGTCGGTCTTGGCACCGGATCGTCGCTCGGGCCCCTGCGGTTTCTCGTCCTCCTGATGGTGGTCGGTCTGCCTATCGCGCTGATCTGGATCGGCTCGATCGCGCTCAAGAGTGCGCGTATCATCCGTGAGGAAAGCGAACGGCTTCAGGCGTCGATGGACGCCATGCGCCAGATCTACATCAGTCAGGCGCAGATGGCCGCGACGGCCATGGGACCGAACGTCGAGCGCAAGATCGACGAGATCGTGAAGGGACAGAAGCGTGCCGAGGACGTGCTGGCGAGCTTCGCCTCTGCTCGTCCCTCCGCCACGTCCGCCCCGCGTCCGACCAGCACACCTCCGACGCCCCCCGCCCGCGCGGAGGAGGAGCAGCCCGGTCTCGCCCTCACCACGCCGCCGGGTGCCGCCGAGATCACCGTTTCGACCGAGGACATCGTCACCGCGATGAACTTCCCCGAGACGGCAGAGGACCGCGAAGGCTTTGCCGCCCTGCGGCGCGCGCTGACTGACCGGCGGGTGTCGACTCTGATCCGCGCCAGCCAGGATGTGCTGACGCTTCTCAGTCAGGACGGGATCTACATGGACGACCTTGTTCCAGACAGGTCGCGGCCCGAGATCTGGCGTCGCTTCGCGGGCGGCGAACGCGGGCCCGCCATCGCAGGCTTGGGCGGCATCAGGGATCGGTCGTCTCTCGCGCTCAGTTCGTCGCGGATGCGGCAGGACACCATATTCCGCGACGCCGCCCACCATTTCCTGCGCGCCTTCGACAAGACCTTCACGAACATCGCGGAAGACCTTTCGGATCAGGAGATCGCGGCGCTGGCCGAAACCCGGACTGCACGCGCGTTCATGCTTCTGGGACGGGTTTCAGGAATTTTCGACTGATCAGATCAGCCAGTCGTCCTCGTCTTCAGCGTCGAGTTGGGCCATATCGCCTTCTTCGACGAAGATCAGGGGAAGGAACAAGAGTTCAGGCTCGCTTGTGAACACCTCGCCCGTCCCCCGGTCGTCATCGCCGTCGTCGTCCTCGTCGGGAAGCTGACCCGCAGCCGCGATCGCGCCGCCGCCCGAGAAGATGCCGAACACGAGCGCCAGAAGGGCGGCAAGGATGCCCAGCACGCCACCGCCACCACCGCCGTCACCGCCTCCTGTCTCGGCACTGATCCCAGCGCCGCCACTGACGTCGTTCGGAGATTTCGGGCGCAGCATCGTTCGGGTCGCGGCCGTACAGGTACTGCGCACCCGCGATGTCGCCGTCGCCAAGATCGTCGGCGTAGATCACGGGGTTCATGATCTCGGTCCGGTCGCTGACATGATTGAGACCGATCATGTGTCCGATCTCGTGCAGGGCCACGGCGTAGAAATCGACTCCGCCGTCATCGCCGTAGGGCGACCACGTCAGATCCGAGCTGAAGCTGATCGTCCCGCCCTGGATGACGTCGATCGTTCCCCGGTCCACATAGGTGTAATACGCCTGGCCTGCCGCACCGCCGATGTCGTCGACGAACAGGTTCACGTCAGCGCCCGTCGACACCATCTGGAAGTCGACCGAGGCGACGCTTTCCCAGGCATCGAACGCGGCCTTGAGGGCGGCGCTGAATTGAGTCTCGGATGTCCCGCTTGCGATCGAAAGGTCGTCAAAGACGTCGGCGGACCAGGTGATCTGGCCGCTCGGCTCACCGAGGGTGGGTTCGCCCCACTTAAGATTGCCGGCACTGTACGTCATACCAACCTCTCAGCCTGCCCCCTCAGAGCGGTAACTTCCCTTAGTCGAGGGTTCGACAGGAAACAACGGAACAATTCGTTACCGAATTCAGCCGTGATCCTTCAGCAAGCGCTGCTTCTGGCGGTTCCAGTCGCGCTTCGCCTCGGTCTCTCGCTTGTCGTGAGTTCTTCTTGCCCTTGGCGATGCCAAGCTTCAGCTTGGCCATCCCGCGGTCGTTGAAATAAAGGAGAAGAGGCACAAGCGTCATGCCCTTGCGCTGCGTCGCATTCCACAGGGTTGCAAGCTGCTTGCGGGATACCAGAAGCTTGCGCCGCCGCCGGTCCTCGTGCCCGAACATCGCCTGGTCGTATGGCGCAATGTAGCTGTTGATGAGCCAAAGCTCGCCACTTTCGACCGCCGCATAGCTTTCCGCGATATTCGACTGCCCGGTGCGCAGGGACTTCACCTCGGACCCCATGAGAATGATGCCGCACTCAAGGTCGTCATCGATGGCATAGTCGTAGCGCGCTCGACGGTTGTCGGCGACGACCTTGAAGTTGGGGTTGTCCTTGGGCTTCGACATGGTCGGGTCGAGATAAGGTCCGCTGCCCCGGCTGTCCAGTCGGTTGACGCGGGCCGCGGCCCTGCGAAGATGCCGCACATGCTGACGCAACTGGTTCTTGGAAGCCTCATCATCTTTCTCACAGTCGTCCTGTCCGCTGTGTCCTGGTGGGGGCTGGAACAGGTGCTGCTCCGGCTTCACCCCTGGGCGGTGCGGCCGCCGCACGGGCCGAAGCTGATCGTCGTCCTGACGCTTGCGCTGTCCTGGACCCTCGGGATGATGACCGTTTCGGTTTGGGTCTGGGCGCTGGCGCTGTATGCGCTACAGATTTTTGCCTCGTTCGAGGAGTCGATCTACTTTTCGCTCGTCGCCTTCACGACACTCGGCTTCGGCGACATCCTCCTTCCGGTCGGGTGGCGTCTGCTGGGCGGCATGGCGGCGGCGAACGGGCTTCTGATGTTCGGTCTGCTGACTGCCATCATGGTCGAGACGCTGAGGGACACGCGCCAGAAGCAACGTGACAGGCGGCCTTAGGTCACCAGTCGCCAAACGTCGTCTGCCAGAGGGTCAGCGCTGCGACCGCTGCCGTATCCGCCCTCAGGATGCGAGGGCCGAGAGACACGGCATGGGCGAAATCGAATTCATTCAGTCTCGACCGTTCCCTGTCCGAAAATCCGCCCTCGGGCCCGATGAGGACCGCCCAGGATCCTGTCGTCCTCGGAAGTGTTGCGTCCGATCCCGCCAGCCCCTCGTCGCAGAACATCAGGTTTCGGCCCGGCTGCCACGCCGCAAGCACCCGGTCGAGCCGGTCGATCTCGGCCACCTCGGGCACCCAGGTCGCGCCGCATTGTTCCGCCGCCTCGATGGCATGGGCCTGAAGCCGGTCGCGCCGCACCCTCTCGGAATTGGTGAAGTCCGTCTGCACGGGACAGAGCCGCGCCACGCCCATCTCGACGGCCTTCTCGACGATGAAGTCGGTCCTGGCCTTCTTGATCGGAGCGAACAGAAGCCAGACGTCAGGAGGCGCGCTCTGCTGACGCATCGGCGCGGAACACTGTAGCGTCCCGCCCCTTTTACCCGCTTCGATGACCTGCGCGGCCCACTCGCCATCCAGCCCGTTGAAGAGAGCGACGGTGTCGCCCGTCGACAGCCGCATCACGCCGAAGAGATAATGCGCCTGGTCCCGTGACAGCGGAACCGATTGCCCCGCGCCCAAGGGGTGCTCTACATAGAGCCGGATTTTTGCGCCGCCCGCCATGAAGGGACCATATGACCGGCACCCGAGAGACGCCAGAGACCGGACAGGTCGCGGACGCCGTCGCCGGCAACTGGGTCGATCGCCTCGCCCCTGCCTGGTCGCGACCCTACCTGCGGCTGTCGCGCGCGGATCGCCCGATAGGGACATGGCTTCTCCTTCTGCCGTGCTGGTGGTCGCTGGCGCTGGCCTGCGTCATGCTCGACCGCTTCACGACGGGCGACCTTTGGATCGGGATCGGCTGCGGTCTGGGGGCGTGGCTGATGCGCGGCGCGGGCTGCACCTGGAACGACATCACCGACCGCGAGTTCGACGGACGGGTCGAGCGGACGCGGTCCCGACCGATCCCCTCCGGACAGGTCACGGTGCGGCAAGCGCTGGCGTGGATGGTGGTCCAGGCGCTTCTCGCTTTCGCGATCCTGCTCACCTTCAACGGTACCGCGATCGTCCTCGGCATCGCCTCGCTTGCCATCGTCTGCGTCTATCCCTTCGCCAAGCGGTTCACCTGGTGGCCGCAGGTCTTCCTGGGGCTCGCCTTCAACTGGGGCGCGCTTCTGGCCTGGGCGGCGGTGACGGGAGACCTTCAATGGCCCGCCCTTGCGCTTTACCTCGCCGGCATCGCCTGGACGCTGTTCTACGACACGATCTACGCGCACCAGGACAAGGAAGACGATGCCCTGATCGGGGTTAAGTCGACCGCGCGCCTGTTCGGAGAAGATTCGCCGCGCTGGCTGCGCCGCTTTCTCGTGGCTGCCGTCAGCCTGATGGCTGCGGGCGTGATCCTCGCCCTGGCCCCCGCGACCAACGTGCTGACCCTGACGGTCGCTCTCGGCGGGGTGTGGGCTTTCGGCTGGCACCTCGCCTGGCAACTCGGCCGACTGGACATAGACGATCCGGAGCGGTGCCTGAGGTTGTTTCGCGCCAACCGGAACGCCGGGTTGATCCCCGTGCTGTTTCTCGCCGCAGCATCAGCGCTTTGATTGCGCCCCTGCCGCGAGAGGCTTAACTAGGCGCCATGACGGACAAACGGCCCAGACTGCGCACGCGCGCGATCCCCCATATGGTGGCGATCTGCATCGCTGCGGCGGGCTGCGTCGGCGTCGCCTTCTGGGCGCGCAGCCTGATCGAGGCCGAGGCTCTGACGGACGTCAGCCTCGTGCTGTCACAGGCGGGGCACGACTGGGCCGATGTAGATGTCGACGGCCTTCGGGTCACCCTGGCCGGCATCGCCCCGGACGAGGCAACGCGGTTCGCGGCGCTCTCCTCAGCCGGAAGCGTGGTCGATGCATCCCGACTGATTGACCAGATGCAGGTCGCCGCCGCCGCCGCGATCCGGCCGCCCGACTTCTCGATCGAGGTCTTGAAGAACGACGATGGCATTTCCCTGATCGGTCTCGTCCCGCTTGAATTGAGCCCGGAGACGATCGTGGAGCGGGTGCGCGCCATGGGGGGCGGGGCAAACGTGGCCGACCTTCTGGAAAGCGCCGATTTCGCACCGCCGCCGGGATGGGAGGAGGCCCTGTCCTTCGGAATCGAGGCGCTGGACAACCTGCCGCGGTCGAAGGTGTCGATCACGCCCGCGAGCGTCGCGATCACCGCCGTTGCGCGGACGCCCGAAGACAAGACCAAGCTGGAACGGCAGCTCAACCGCGAGGCGCCCGCCGGGCTGGACCTCGTCCTGCACATCTCGGCGCCGCGACCCGTCGTCGCTCCCTATACGCTTCGGTTCCTGATCGACGAGGCGGGTGCCCGTTTCGACGCCTGTACAGCGAATTCGGAAGAAGGCCGGAATGCCATCCTCGCCGCCGCCGCCGAGGCTGGTCTGAGCGGCACCGTCGACTGCGTCCTGGGACTGGGCACACCGTCCACGCGGTGGAGCGAGGCGGCCGTCGCGGGCATTCGCGCAGTGCAGACGCTAGGGTCAGGAACTTTGACGATCTCGAACGCCGATGTTTCGCTGGTTGGAACCCAAGGCACGCCTCAGGGCGAGTTCGACGATGCGGCGGCCGACCTGGACGCCGCGTTACCGCCGGTCTTCTCGCTGTCGGCATTCCTTCCCGAACCGCCCGAACAGCAGGCCGAGGGCGCCTCAGCGCCCGCAGAGTTCTCGGCAACCCTTTCGCCCGAAGGCCAGCTTCAGATGCGCGGACGGCTCGCCGACGAGCAGACCCGGGCATCGGTCCAGAGCTTCGCCGCAGCGCGCTTCGGTGCGTCGAAGGTCCAGCTTGCGACCCGGATCGACGACGACGTGCCGGCTGGCTGGCCGAACCGCGTTCTCGCCGCGCTCGATGCGTTTCGCTACCTCCACAACGGCACGCTGACCGTTACAGAGAAGACACTCCGCATTTCCGGCAAGACCGGACGGACGAACGCACAGGCGGACATGGCGCGCATTCTCTCGGACCGGCTGCCCGAGGGGGCGACTTACAACCTCGACGTGGCCTACTCCGAGGAGCTTGACCCGCTGGCTGCTCTGCCGACCCCTGAAGAGTGCATCCAGATGATCCAGGAAGCAGGGAACAAGCGGAAGATCACCTTCGAACCGTCATCGTCCGACATCGACCGCGATGCCGTCGCCACCGTCGATGCCATCGCGGACATCCTCCGCGATTGCCGGGACACGCCGATCGAGATCGGGGGGTTCACCGACAGTCAGGGCCGCGAGACGATGAACCAGCAGCTCAGCCAGGCCCGCGCCGACGCGGTGCTGAACGCCATCATGGCGCGGCGTGTCCTGACGTCGAACCTGCGCGCGCGCGGATACGGTGAAGACCAGCCGATCGCCGACAACGAAACAGAAGCCGGACGCGAAGCCAATCGCCGGATCGAGTTCCGGCTGATCGACCCGAACGAGCCTGACGAGCCCGAGGTTCCTGCCGAAGACAGCGCGGACGCGGACGAAGCGGATACGGCGGATGAAGGTTCGGCGGACGAGGCAGAGGAGACGACGGAATGAATGGTCCCGAGTTCATCGCGGCGACGGCCGGGATCCTTTTCATGGCCTTTCTCGCCGGATGGTTCACCCACTGGGTGATCTCGCGGATCACGCGCGTCACCCGTTCGGACATGGACGACCTCGACCGCATGGCGCAGGAGCTTCACCAGGCCGAGGAAGAGCGCGACCAGACCATTTCGTATTTCCAGCAGCGCGAGGCCGAGCTGACCAACAAGCTGAGCCAGACCGAGGCCGAGCTGCGGGCGGCGATGGAAGGTCTGCGCGATGCGCGCCACGAGGCCGAGGACCTGCGCGCCTACGTCGAGCGCGTGAATCAGGGCTGACGCGCCCTGCCCCGATCAGGCCAGAAGCCGCGCGATCCGCTCTACCCCGAAGATGTAACCCTGGATGCCGCAGCCCGCGATGACGGCATCGGCGCGCAGCGAGACATACGAGTGGTGGCGAAAGCTTTCGCGCTTGTGGACGTTCGAGATGTGAACCTCGATCACCGGACCCTCGAAGGTGTGCAGCGCGTCCAGGATGGCGACGGACGTATGCGTATAGGCGCCCGGATTGATGACGATCCCGGCCGCCGCCTCGCGCGCTTCGTGGATGAAGTCGACGATTCCGCCCTCATGGTTCGACTGCCGAAGATCGATCGAGAGCCCGTGCGGCTCGGCGGCGGCGGCGCAGAGGCGCCTAACGTCGTCCAGCGTATCGGACCCGTAGATCTCGGGCTGGCGCTTGCCCAGAAGGTTCAGGTTGGGACCGTTCAGGATGAAGATCGTCTTGCTCATGGCCGAGGCTTAGCGCAGGCCCTGCGCCCTGCACAGGGAGGACATGACGAAAAGGCGCACGGGTGTCACTTCAGCGCGACGGGATGCCGGGCCTCACCCCAGCCGTCCCGCGTCGTGCGCGCTTCGACATAGACCGTCGCGACGCCGTCCGGGATCGCCACGCCCGAAAGCGACCGGGTGAAGGGCTGCTCGTCGACGTGAGGATGCAAAAGCACTCTTGCCCCAAGTTCGGTGCCGTCCTCGGTCACGATCCGCCAACCGTCGGCATAGTCGTCCCATCCCGCGTCGGTGTGAGACAAAGTCACCTCGAACGTCCAAGTCGCGTCCGATCTCGAGGCCGTGGCACCTTCGATGACGGCGTCGTCGGCGAAGGCCGCGGTGGGCAGCAAGACGAGGAGAAGGAGACGTCGCATCGGCATATTCTAGCAGGTCCCGAAAGCCTGCGGGGACACGCCTGCGTGACTCTCGGCCGCGCCTACCAAATCTGGTGGCGTGCGCGTGACAATGCCGGTCAAAACGACTATATTTACAAGGAAAAATACAAGGGACGAACGGCATGGCAGAGGCCGCACCGGCGCGGGAAGAGTATGGCGCCGATTCCATCAAGGTTCTCAGAGGGTTGGAGGCGGTTCGAAAGCGCCCCGGCATGTATATCGGCGACACCGACGACGGCTCGGGCCTGCACCATATGGTCTACGAGTGCGTCGACAACGGTATCGACGAGGCGCTCGCGGGTCACGCGGACCATGTGACGGTCACGGTTCATGCCGACGACAGCGTCTCGGTCTCGGACAATGGCCGCGGTATCCCGGTCGATGTGCACCAGGAAGAGGGCGTCTCGGCGGCCGAGGTCATCATGACCCAACTCCACGCGGGCGGAAAGTTCGACCAGAACAGCTACAAGGTGTCGGGCGGCCTCCACGGCGTCGGCGTGTCGGTGGTCAACGCGCTCTCGGAATGGCTGGAGCTGCGCATCTGGCGGAACGGCAAGGAACACTATGCCCGTTTCGAGGGTGGCTTCACCGTCGAGCACCTGCGCGTCGTCGGCGACGCCAACGGCCGCAAGGGAACCGAGGTCCGCTTCCTCGCCTCGACGAAAACCTTCTCGAACCTCGACTATGTCTACAAGACGCTGGAAAACCGCCTGCGTGAGCTTGCCTTCCTCAACTCTGGCGTCCGCATCAAGCTGCGGGACGAGCGTCACGGCGAGCCGATGGAAAGCGAGTTCTTCTATGACGGCGGAGTACGCGAGTTCGTCCGCTATCTCGACCGCTCGAAGACGCCGCTGATCGAAGAGCCGATCTTCATCATCGGCGAACGCGACGGGATCACCGTCGAGGTCGCCATGTGGTGGAACGACGGCTATCACGAAAACGTCCTTCCGTTCACGAACAACATTCCTCAGCGCGACGGCGGCACGCACCTAGCCGGATTCCGCGGGGCCCTGACCCGCACGCTCAACCACTATGCCGGCCAGTCCGGCGCGGCGCGGCGCGAGAAGATCAGCTTCACCGGCGACGACGCGCGTGAAGGCCTGACCTGCGTGCTGTCGGTGAAGGTCCCGGATCCCAAGTTCAGTTCGCAGACCAAGGACAAGCTGGTCTCCTCGGAAGTCCGGCCCGCGGTTGAAGGCTTGATGAACGAGAAGCTGTCGGAGTGGTTCGAAGAGAACCCCGGTCCTGCCAAGATGATCGTCTCGAAGATCGTCGAGGCCGCGCTTGCCCGCGAGGCAGCCCGCAAGGCGCGCGAGATGACTCGCAAGAAGTCCTCGCTGGATATCGCCTCGCTGCCCGGCAAGCTGGCCGACTGCCAGGAGAAAGAGCCCGAGAAGCGCGAGATCTTCCTCGTCGAGGGCGACAGCGCCGGCGGGTCCGCAAAGCAGGGTCGCGCTCGTCTCAACCAGGCGGTTCTCCCCTTGCGCGGCAAGATCCTGAACGTCGAGCGTGCGCGCTTCGACCGTATGTTGGGAAGCCAGGAGATCGGCACGCTGATCACCGCACTTGGCACCGGCATCGGCCGCGACGAGTTCGACATTTCGAAGCTGCGGTACCACAAGATCGTCATCATGACGGATGCCGACGTCGACGGGGCACACATCCGCACCCTGCTTCTGACGTTCTTCTTCCGCCAGATGCCCCAGGTCATCGACGGGGGCTTTCTCTACATCGCGCAGCCGCCGCTGTACAAGGTCAGCCGCGGCAAGTCCGAGGTCTATCTCAAGGACCAGGCCGCGCTGGACGACTACCTGATCGAGATGGGCGTCGAGGGCGCGATCCTGAAGCTGGGCTCAGGCGAAGAGATCACGGGTCAGGATCTTCTGCGCGTTGTCGAGGAGGCGCGGCAGGTGAAGCGCGTCATCCAATCCTTCCCGACGCATTACCCGTCTTCGATCCTCGAGCAGTCTGCAATCGCGGGCGCATTCCGCAGCGGACAGGTCGACAGCGACCTCCAGGGCACGGCGCAGGCCATCGCCGATCGCCTGGATCTCATCGCGGTCGAGTACGAGCGCGGGTGGCAGGGCCGGATCACCCAGGATCACGGAATCCGCCTCGCCCGCTCGCTTCGGGGGGTCGAAGAGGTCCGGACGCTGGACGGGCCCATCCTCCGCTCCGGCGAAGCTCGAAGGCTCGGAAGCTTTACGAAAGCCCTGACCGAGACCTACGCCCGGCCCGCAAAGCTTGTCCGTCGCGACCGCGAGAACCTGGTCCACGGTCCCCTGTCCCTGCTCGACACGATCCTCGAGGAGGGTGAGAAAGGCCTCACCCTTCAGCGCTACAAGGGTCTGGGCGAGATGAACCCCGGTCAGTTGTGGGAAACGACGCTGGACCCCGAGGCGCGGACGCTGCTTCAGGTCAAGGTCGACGACCTCGCCGAGGCCGACGATCTGTTCACCAAGCTGATGGGCGACGTGGTGGAACCACGGCGCGAGTTCATCCAGCAGAACGCTCTTTCGGTCGAGAATCTGGACACCTGAAGCGGCTCTGAAGGACACGCGCATGACCGATGCGGTCCCGGACATCCTCGCCATCGGCGAGCCGCTGATCGAGATGGTGCGCCTCCCTCAGTCGATCGAAGGACGGCCTGCCTTCGTTCAGGGCTTCGGCGGCGACACCTCGACCGCGATGATCGCAGCCGCCCGACAGAAGGGGCGGACGGGATACATCTCGGCGGTCGGCGACGACATGTTCGGGCAAGCGATGCTGGCGCTCTGGGACCGTGAGGGCGTCGACCGCTCGGGCATTCGCGTCCGTTCCGGCGATCCGACCGGCGTGTGCTTCATCGACCCCGATCCGGCCGGACGACGGTTCACCTATGCCCGCAGGGGTTCGGCAGCGAGCCTCTTCACGCCGGAGGATTTGCCGGAAGACCTGCTCCGGGGCGCGAAGATCCTCCACGTCTCGGGCATCTCGATGGCCATCAGCGCGACGATGCGCGCTGCCGTGTTCCGCGCCGTCGACGTGGCGCGAGAGGCCGGTGTTCGCGTCTCGCTCGACGTGAACTTCCGTCCCGCGCTCTGGCCGCGGGAGGCTGCGTCGGAAGCGATCCTGCGCGTGGCACAGCGAGCCGACATCGTCTTTCCCTCGGACGACGAGATGGCTCTCTTGTGGGACCTTTCCGAGCCCCATGACATCGCCAGCCGCTTCCTCGACCTCGGCGCTGGTATCGTCGCGGTGAAGCAGGGTGCCAAGGGCGTCTATCTCGCTAAGCCGAGCAAAGCTCTCCACATCGACGCCGCCCCGTCGACGCCCGTCGATTCCGCCGGGGCGGGCGACAGCTTTGCCGGGGCGTTCCTGGCTTGGCTCGTCGAGACGTCAGACCCCGAACGGGCGGCGCGTGAAGCGGTGAGGGTCGCCGCCGGAACCGTGGGCGGCCTCGGCGCTGTCGAGCCGATACCCCGCCGCGCGGACTGATCCGCGCTCAGTTCATCCAGGTGCGCCAGCCGTCCTCGTAGTAACCGACGAGAGGATGAGACAGGATGCTGTTCGGCAGCGCCTCGACCGGGCCGCTGTCCTTTCCGAACTGCGTCATGGCCGGCCATTCTGCGGTGTCATAGAACCGTAGCCCCTCCGGCAAATCAGACGTCGTCTCAGGAAGGACGCCCGTCGACGCCAGCAGGAAGCCCCAGTCGCCGAAGCTTGGAACGTAAACGTGGTAGGGCACGACGCGCAGCCCTTCGCCCGGCGCGTCGGGATTCGGCGTCTCGGTCAGGGTGCGGGCCACCGACCAAAAAGCCTCGCGCGCGAAAAGCGGCGAACCCGCCTGCGTCACTACCAGCCCGCCTGCGTTCAGCCTTCGCATCAGGGGCGCGTAGAACTCTCGGCTGTAGAGCTTGGACACGGCGAAGTCGCGTGGGTCCGGCAGGTCCAGCACGATCGCATCCCAGCTTCGATCCGTCTCGCGTACGAAGGTCCAGGCATCCTCGTTCACTATCGTCACACGGGGGTCCGACAGGGATCGGCCGTTCAGCGACGACAGCTCGGGACTGTCGCGGAACAGTCGCGTCACGCGCGGGTCGAGATCGACGAGCGTCACCCGCTCCACGCCCGGCCAGCGCAGGATCTCGCGGGTCGCCATGCCGTCCCCGCCGCCCAGTACCAGCACATCGGCGGGCCGCGCGACCCGGCTCATGGCGGGATGGATCAGCGCCTCGTGATAGCGATATTCGTCACGCGTATCGAACTGGATCGAGCCGTTCAGGAACAGGCGGTACCGGTCCTGCCAGCGGGTGACGACGATGCGTTGATAGGGCGTCTCTTCGGCAAGGATCACATCGTCCTCGAAAAAGGCAGCGTCGGACAGCGACACCAGCCTGTCCGTCTGCACCAGCCCCGCAACGCAGGCAACGAGCCCGGCCGCCCAAAGCCCCCGCAGCCCCCAGCCGATCCGGTCGCGGAACAGCCAGACCGAGACGCCCGCAACGACGAGATTGAGTATCCCGAACGTCAGGCTCGCCGCCATCAGGCCAAGCTGCGGCACGATCACGAGCGGGAACAGCACAGCCGCGACCAAGGCGCCGGCGTAGTCCGCCGTCAGCACGCTCGACAGCGTATGGTCCATCGCCCGGCGAGCCTGGAGGATGCGCGTGATGAGCGGGATCTCGAGCCCCGAAAGCGCCCCGATGGCAATGACGATGGCGAAGAGGATGCCCTGAAGCCCCTCGAGCCAGCCGTAGGACAGGAAGAGGATCGGCGCCGAGAAGCCGCCGACCAGGCCCAGAAGGACCTGGCTCAAGGTAAAGCCCGCCTCGGCGTTGGTCACGAAACGCGACGCCCAGGCGCCGAGCCCCATGGAGGACATGAAAATCCCGATGACCAGCGAAAATTGCGTGACGCTGTCGCCCAGAAGGTACGACGACACCGCGCCCGCGATCAGCTCATAGACAAGTCCCGCCACCGCGACCGCGAAGGTCGCGGCCAGAAGCCACAGGGCCTGGCCGTCGCGGGACGAAGGCTCGGCCATCAGGAGAGGATCACCGCTCCGATCAGGATCGAGACCGAGATGAACAGCGACCCTATAAGGACCGCAATGGCCATGTTCTGGTCGTCCTCGATCTCTTTTCTCAGAGAAAAGGGCGTGAAGAATTCTATCGCCTTCCAGCTCAGGCCCAGAAGGACAAGCCCGAGGATGACGTAGAAGATGGTCGCCACCACCTCCGCCGGGTTGATTGCATCTAGCATCTCAGTCTCCTTATTTCACGCCGCCGCTGCCCACGTAGTATCCGCCGCCGGGCGAGCCGGTGCGGGTCGAGATGACGTTGTTGGATTCGCCCCAGACGCCGCCGAGGGCCATCAGCCCCGCGGCGCCGATGATGCCTGCGACCAGCACGACAAGGACGATCCTGACAAGCATCAGTCGTCATCCCAGTCGCTGCCGGTCCATCTGCCGGACCGCGCCAGATGGTTCTGCGCGAGGAGTCCCGCGCCGATTACTCCGAAGAGGACGCCCGCCGCCGCAAGCCACCACGGATTGGCGACGCCAACCCGAACGGAAGCCTCCATCTGCGAGGCCTTGACGCCGCCGGTCCAGTCAACGTCGGCCTCCGACATGGCGAGAGACAGGGTGTAGTCGCCCTCTTCGAGCCTGAGGCGGGTCCTGGCCTTCTGCGATCCTTCGGACCAGTCGCTTCCGCTGTAATATTCCACACCGCGCTCGAAAGCCGCCACTGGTGCCTCGGCACCGTCGACAAGCTCGGCCTCGAACCACGCCCAGCTATTGTTGGCGTTCGACCAGATGGTGATCTCGGTCAGGGCCTCGGCGGAGGTGACGGTGAACGGCAATTCAACCTCGACCGATACGGGAACCTTGCCGCTTACGGCAACGGTCTCGCCGCGCAGCGACACCAGGAACGCCAGCGCAATCGACGCAGCCGCCGCACCGATGGCGAGGTTGCGCAGGAAGAGCTGGATCGGCGGCCGCTCGCGGAAATCGAGTGGATGCCGACGCCCCGGCTTCGGCATGCGTGCCGCATCGACACCGAAGCTTGTCAGCAAGTCGGCCTGGTCGGGCAGGTGTGTCATCTCGTATTCGACCTCGGACCCCGAGGCGAGGATGTCCAGCATCTGCGTGTCGCCCAGAAGCGTGACGTAGTCGGCGGTGTCGTCAAGTGACGGACGGAAGTTGAACTCGCCTTCGATGAAGGTCGGTTTGGCCCGGCCCGAGGCATAGTAGAGGAAACGTTCGCCTCCCAGCCGGACCGAAGGGCGCGTCTCGGACGTCTCGATCTGCCGGGCCGACACGAGGGCGGGCCGGGGGATGTCGCGCGTCTTGCGTGTAAAGGTGACGTGTCCGTCCTCGACTGAGAGCCAGGCGTAACCGTGCGTGGGCGAGTAGATCTGGTGATCGACCCAGGACCATGTGCGGCCCGCGTGATATTCCTGCCAGGCGATGGTCCCAATGACCGTGAAGTCGACGCCCCAGACCGCCCCGGTCATCCCGAGGTCGAAGGGCGACCGGGGCCGTGGCATGTCGCGGAACTGCGCGACGACCTTGTAGTCGTCCTGGGCATCCAGCTCGGCGCCGCAATAGGAGCAGACATGCGTCAGAACACGCCCCCCGCCGAGAACGTCCAGCCCGGCGCCGCATTGGGTGCAGTTCAGCTTCTGGAGCGTGCCAGTCATGCCGCCCGCAGGTCCCAGGGATCAAGCCAGACGCCCAGTGTCCAGGCTTCGCCGCCCTCCCATCTTTCGAAGGTCGCGATCTGGCCGCCCGGTCCGGCGAGGTCGAAATAGAGATGTGCCTCGTCGATCTCCAACTCCTCGGGGAACTCGCCGCGAACCGCTAGACAGACCGCCGTTTCCGCTTCGGTCACGCGGAACGACTCGCCCCTGATCGAGACCGTCGCGCCAAGCGAAGGACGAAAGCCCGCAGGCCAGTCGCGTGGGTCGAGCGGACGCTCAAGCGCATAGTCGCCTTCGTCCGCGGACAGCCAGTGGCCCTCGCCGTCGCCGTCGAGACACCAGAACTCGTCCCACCAGCCCCGGCCATAGCTGAAGCGGGCATGACCGACCGGCATCAGCGTCAGCCCCTCGACCTCGACCTGGTCTCCAAGCCGCACCAGCAAGGGCGCGTCCTGCATCACGCCACCCGATCCCGCAAGCTCCCACGCCTCGTCGCGCAGGACGTTGGTCGTGCCGCAGTGCGTGCAGGTGAACATCTTCGCATGACGAAGCCGGCGAGGAAGCTCGGCGCCGCAGTTTCCGCAATGATGTGTCGCCGGCTCTGCCATCAAAATGAAGTCTTGTACGATGGTCGGAAGATGGACGAGCCCGACTCGAAGGGCAACCGCTAAGGCCCGTCGGACCCCATGTGCCGAAGCCCGCGCGTCTCTGCCAGCATGACCTGCCGTTGCCGTTCCCTGAACCGCGCGCGGTCGGTGTCGTCATAGGCGTCCATGCACCTGGGACAGCTCACGCCCGCCTCGAAATGGGGATGGAGCGTCTCGGCCGGTGTCAGCGGGACGCCGCAGGCATGACAGAGGCTGTGATCGCCCTCGACCAGACCATGTGCGACCGAGACGCGCCCGTCGAAGACGAAGCAGGCGCCGTCCCACAGGCTGTCGGACGCAGGCACCTCCTCCAGGTATTTGAGGATGCCGCCGTCGAGGTGAAACACCTCTTCCACACCTTGCGACAACAGATAGCTCGACGCCTTCTCGCAACGGATGCCTCCGGTGCAGAACATGGCGATCTTCCGGTCGCGAAGCCCGTCACCGTTCTTCGCCCACCAGTCCGGAAACTCTCCGAAGCTGCGGGTGCCCGGATCGAGCGCACCCCGGAAGGTGCCGATCGAGACCTCGTAGTCGTTGCGGGTATCGATCACGACGACATCGTCGCGCGAAATGAGGTCGTTCCACTCCCGCGCCGGGACATAGGTTCCCACGGCGTGCGACGGGTTCGCCTCGGGACGGCCAAGGGTGACGATCTCGCGCTTCACGCGCACCTTCATGCGGGCAAAAGGCATCTCGGACGCGTGGCTTTCCTTCCACGACAGGTCGGCGCACCCCGGCAGCGCCTTCAGGTGCGCCAGCACCGCATCCACGCCCTCGCGCGGTCCGGCGATGGTGCCGTTGACGCCTTCGGGCGCCAGAAGGATGGTGCCTCGCACGCTGCCGCCGCGGGCGACTGCCAGAAGCGGCGCGCGAAGCGACTCCGGATCGTCGAAGGACGTGAAACGATAGAAGGCGGCAACCGTCAGCATGGGCGCGGCAGATACGCCGTTGCGAAGCCTCGGGCAAGCCGTAGTCTGGGCAGAAGCAACGGAGAACGGACCATGAGGAAGACGAACGAAGCGATCCTCGTCATCGACGTGCAGAACGATTTCTGTCCGGGAGGCGCACTTGCCGTCGCGGGCGGAGACGAGATTATCGCGCCGATCAACGCGCTTGTGCCCGAGTTCCAGGTCCGCGTCTTCACGCAGGACTGGCATCCCGCCGACCACCTTTCGTTCGCCAGCCAGCACGACGGCGCCGCTCCGTTCTCGACGACCGAGATGCGCTACGGCACGCAGGTGCTGTGGCCGGACCACTGCCTGATCGGCAGCGACGGCGCGGCCTTTCATCCGAAGCTCGACATCCGCAGCGCCGACATGATCCTTCGCAAGGGGTTCCGGCGCGAGATCGACAGCTATTCGGCCTTCTTCGAGAACGACCGGACGACGCCTACGGGTCTGGAAGGCTATCTCAGGTCACGCGGCGTCGACACCGTGGCGCTGGTGGGGCTCGCGACCGACTATTGCGTCGCCTACTCGGCGCTCGACGCGGCGCGGTTGGGGTTCCGCGTGACGGTCGTCGGAAGTCTCTGCCGCGCGATCGACCTCGAGGGGTCTCTCGACGCCATGAAGACCCAGATGGACGGTGCCGGCGTGGCGATGGCCTGACGGTCCGGGTCTCGCAAAAGCGCGGCGGACCCCATCGGGCCCGCCGTCATGGTGATGGGTTGGATGACTCAGGCCGCGTTGCGGGCACCCTCGCAGATGAAGTCCGACATCGGCGGGGCGGCGACAACGATCTCCTCGGTCCGAACCGGAGTCGAGACCGTCATCCTCGCGAAGATGCGCGCAGTGCCGGACGTCGGGCGTGCCGTCTCGGCCGCCGCGAAGAAGGCGTCGATGTCAAAGCCGTTCCAGTCTGCATCGTCCGGAAGCGCGGCGGCGATCCCCTTCAGCCGCGACAGAACCATGTTGCGGCGCGGTGCGCTGTCGGGGAAGTAGAGCCCGGTTTCGACACCTGTCGCGAAAGAATTCAGCGCAAAACCGGCCGCCACGAAGCAATCGCGAACGCACTCGGACGCGCCAAGAAGGGCTTCGGTCGCAGCAGGATCGCGGAAGATGGCCAATTCTCGGTCGAGAAGGTCCTGGATGCCGAACATTGCGGCGAGCGAGGCATAGCGCGTGCGCACATCGGCGGAAATGACAGAGAAAATATCGAAATCGTAATGCATGGATGAAGGTCCTGTTTACACACAACAAACGTGAACGACTTTTTAACCCTGAAGTTTGACGAGATCGGGGCGCACTTCGGGCGTTTCGCGTACATTTTCGGACGGCGTCGCTCGCACACTTCAAATTCCGGTCCGTCCCGCGTAGGTCCGACCCCATGCCACTCTTCTGGAGCCTTTCAGCATGACGAAAATCAAAGTCGAGAACCCGATCGTCGAGATGGACGGCGACGAGATGACCCGCATCATCTGGGAGTTCATCAAAACGAAGCTGATCCTCCCCTACCTCGACGTCGACCTTCTGTACTACGACCTCTCGATCCAGAAGCGGGACGAGACGGACGACCGGATCACGGTCGAGGCGGCCGAGAAGACGAAAGAGGTCGGCGTCGCGGTCAAGTGCGCGACGATCACGCCGGACGAAGGCAGGGTCGAGGAATTCGGCCTCAAGCAGATGTGGCGCAGCCCGAACGGGACGATCCGCAACATCCTGGGCGGTGTGATCTTCCGCCAACCGATCATATGCCGCAACGTGCCGCGTCTGGTTCCGGGCTGGACGAAACCGATCGTCGTCGGACGCCATGCCTTCGGCGACCAGTACCGCGCCACCGACTTCGCCTTCCCAGGCGCCGGCAAGCTCACGCTTAAGTTCGAGGGCGAGGATGGAACGGTCATCGAGCGTGACGTCTTCGATGCCCCCGACGCGGGCGTTGTGCAGGCGATGTTCAACCTCGACAAATCGATCTACGACTTCGCCCACGCCTCGTTCAACTACGCTCTGAACCTGGGCTGGCCGCTTTACCTGTCGACGAAGAACACGATCCTCAAGGTCTATGACGGGCGCTTCAAGGACATCTTCCAGGAGGTCTACGAGGCGGAGTTCAAGGCGGCCTTCGAAGAGAAGAAGATCTGGTACGAACACCGGCTGATCGACGACATGGTGGCGTCGTCGCTGAAGTGGTCGGGCGGTTATGTCTGGGCCTGCAAGAATTACGACGGCGATGTGCAGTCCGACACCGTCGCTCAGGGCTTCGGTTCTCTCGGCCTGATGACCTCGATCCTGATGACCCCAGACGGCAAGGTCGTGGAGTCCGAGGCCGCTCACGGCACCGTCACCCGTCACTTCCGCCAGCACGAGAAGGGCGAGCAGACCTCGACCAACTCGATCGCCTCGATCTATGCTTGGACCGGCGGGCTCAAGCACCGCGCAAAGCTCGATGGCAACGACGCTCTCAAGCGCTTCGCCGAGACTCTGGAGAAGGTCGTGGTGGACACTGTCGAGTTGGGTCACATGACCAAGGACCTGGCGCTGCTGGTCGGGCCGAACCAGGGCTGGCTGACCACGACGGGTTTCCTCGACAAGATCGACGCGAACCTTCAGAAGGCTCTGGCCTGACCCCGGTGCGCCGGGGCGGCCCGCCGTCCCGGAGCAAGCCCATGCCGACCGTCTACATCTATCTGTTGATCGCCGTCGTGTTCGAGACGGTGGGCACCACCGCCCTCAATGCCACTGCGCAATTCACGCGGCTCGTGCCGTCGCTGATCGTCGTGGCGAGCTATGCCTGCGCCTTCTACTTTCTGGCGCTCACGCTCAGGTCGATGCCGGTCGGCGTCGTCTACGCCCTCTGGTCCGGCATCGGCATCGTCCTGATCGCGTTCATGGGGTTGCTCATCTATGGACAGAAGCTCGACCTTCCGGCGGTCATCGGTCTGGCGCTGATCATCTCGGGCATAGCTGTCATTCACCTTTGGTCCGACACGACGCCCCACTGACTTCCGCGACGGCTTTCTTGAAAGCGCGCCAAGCGCGTGCGAGGCTTGATCGCAAACCAACGGGCTGCCCATGACGACCGCAACACGGATCAAGGACGCCGCGGCAGCGCTGCTGCCGCAGGTCCACGAACCCCGCAATCCGGGGATGGAGCTGGACCTCGACCTCGTGCGCGCGCTTCAGGCCAACACCTCGGCCATCGAGCGGCGGGCGGCGACGCTGCCCGGACGGCGGTCGGTCAAGAAGGAGTACCAGGCGGCCTGGCTTCTCCGCGCGATCACCATGATCGACCTGACCACGCTGGCGGGCGACGACACGCCGGGCCGCGTACGCCGTCTTTGCGCCAAGGCCGCGAACCCGGTGCGCGCCGACCTGATCGACGCCCTCGGGATGCCGCCCGTCACGACAGGGGCCGTCTGCGTCTACCACGACATGGTCGAGACCGCGGTCGAGGCGCTCAAAGGCACCGGCATCCCGGTCGCAGCCGTCTCGACCGGCTTTCCCGCCGGGCTTTCGCCGTTCCACCTGCGGGTGGCGGAGATCGAGGAAAGCGTGAAGGCCGGGGCGAAGGAGATCGACATCGTCATCTCGCGCCGCCACGTCCTGACCGGCGACTGGCAGGCGCTCTACGACGAGATGAGGACGTTCCGCGCGGCCTGCGGCGACGCGCACGTCAAGGCGATCCTCGCCACCGGCGAGCTCGGCACGCTCAGGAACGTCGCGCGGGCAAGCTGGGTCTGCATGATGGGCGGCGCCGACTTCATCAAGACCTCGACCGGCAAGGAAGGCGTCAACGCCACGCTTCCCGTCAGCCTCGTGATGACCCGCGCGATCCGCGCCTACCACGAGCTGAGCGGACACCGCATCGGCTACAAACCCGCGGGCGGCATCTCCAAGGCCAAGGACGCGCTGGTTTACCTGTCGCTGATGAAGGACGAGTTGGGCGACCGCTGGCTCCGCCCCGACCTCTTCCGCTTCGGTGCCTCCTCCCTCCTCGGCGACATTGAACGGCAACTGGAGCATTTCGTCACCGGCCGCTACTCGGCCGGGCATCGGCACGCGATTGGATAGAACATGAACGTCCGCGATATCTTCGAGACCATGGAGTACGGCCCCGCGCCCGAGGACGCCTCCGAGGCGATGGCCTGGATCGAGCGCCACGGCGGCAAGTTCGGCCACTTCATAGGGGGCGACTGGACGAAGCCCGCCTCGACCTTCGCCTCGAAGAACCCCGCGAACGGCAAGCTGCTCGCCAAAATCAGCCAGGCGAAACCGAAGGACGTGGACGCTGCCGTGAAGGCCGCCCGCGCCGCGCAGCCCGCCTGGGCCCGCGACGCCAAGGCCCGCGCCCGCGCGCTCTATGCCCTTGCCCGGATGGTGCAGAAGCACTCCCGCCTCTTCGCCACGCTCGAGACGCTCGACAACGGCAAGCCCATCCGCGAGAGCCGCGACATCGACATCCCGCTCGTCGCCCGGCACTTCTACTACCACGCCGGCATGGCGCAGTTCATGGACGACGAGCTGCCCGACCGGCAGGCGCTCGGCGTCGCGGGCCAGATCGTGCCGTGGAACTTTCCGCTTCTGATGCTCGCCTGGAAGGTCGCGCCCGCGCTTGCAATGGGCAACACGGTCGTCCTGAAGCCTGCCGAGTACACCTCTCTCACTGCGCTTCTCTTTGCGGACCTCGCGCGCGAGGCGGGATTGCCGAAAGGTGTGCTCAACATCGTCACCGGCGACGGCAATGTGGGCGCACTGATCACCGAGCACGAAGGCATCGACAAAATCGCCTTCACCGGCTCGACCGAGGTCGGGCGCATCATCCGCCGCGCCACCGCCGGGTCGGGCAAGTCCCTGACGCTCGAGCTGGGCGGCAAGTCCCCCTACATCGTCTTCGACGACGCCGACCAGGATTCCGCCATCGAAGGCCTCGTCGACGCCATCTGGTTCAACCAGGGCCAGGTCTGCTGCGCTGGCTCCCGGCTTCTGATCCATGAGGGCATCGCCGAGGACTTCACCCGCCGCCTGAAGGCGCGGATGGACAAGCTGCGCGTCGGCGACCCCTTGGACAAGTGCATCGACGTGGGCGCGGTCGTGGACCCGGTGCAACTTCGGACCATCGAGGGACTCGTCAAAGGCTCCGCCGGTGAGGTCTATCACGCCCAATGCGAGATGCCGAAGGGCGGGTCCTTCTACCCCCCGACGCTGATTACCGGCCTCTCAAGCGCCGACCCGCTGATGCAGGAGGAGATCTTCGGTCCCGTCCTCGTCTCGACCACCTTCCGCACCCCGGCCGAGGCGGTGGAGTTGGCGAACAACACCCGCTACGGCCTCGCCGCGACGCTCTGGACCGAGAATGTGAACCTCGCGCTCGACATCGCGCCCAAACTCGCGGCGGGCGTGGTCTGGGTGAACGCGACCAACCTCTTCGACGCCGCCGCCGGATTCGGCGGCGTGCGCGAGTCCGGCTTCGGCCGTGAAGGCGGATGGGAGGGGCTGCTCGCCTATACGAAACCCAAAGCAACGGCGAAGAAGCTGCCCGCCCGCACTGCACCGCCGCAGGAGACGACGCCCGGCGACGACGCCATCGACCGTACCGCCAAGCTTTACATCGGCGGCAAACAGGCCCGACCCGACGGCGGCTATTCCCGCGCCGTGCTCTCGCCCAAGGGCAAGGTCGTGGGCGAGGCCGGGATCGCCAACCGCAAGGATCTGCGCAACGCCGTCGAGGCGATGAACGCCGCCGCGTCATGGTCGAAGTCGACGGGCCATCTGCGCGCCCAGATCCTTTACTACATGGCCGAGAACCTCTCGGCCCGCGCTGCCGAATTCGCCTCCCGCATCGACGCCATGACCGGCAAGCGAGGCGGCAGGGCCGAGGTCGAGGCATCCATCGACCGTCTCTTCACCTGGGCCGCCTGGGCCGACAAGTTCGATGGACGCGCCAAGGGCGTGCCGATCCGGGGCGTGGCGCTTGCCATGAACGAACCCGTTGGCAAGATCGCCGCCTTCGCGCCAGACGACGCGCCCCTTCTCGGCCTCGTCTCGCTGGTCGGTCCCGCGATGGCGATGGGAAACCGGATCACCGTCATCGCCTCCGAACCGCATCCCCTGTCAGCGACCGACTTCTACCAGGTGCTGGACACCTCGGACGTGCCCGGAGGGGTCGTGAACATCCTGACCGGGCCACACGCCGAACTCGCCCCACAAGCGGCGGGACATATGGACGTCGACGCGGTCTGGAGCTTTTCGACCGCCGACCTTTCAGCCGCAATCGAGCGGGAGTCCGCAACGAACCTCAAGCGCACCTGGGTCAACCACGGACGGGCGCACGACTGGTCCAAGGCGGCACCGCACGCCTTCCTCGCGGCGGCCACCGAAGTGAAGACGATCTGGATTCCCTACGGCGAATAGGTGTCCGCCCCCGCAATCGGCCCTACCTCTCCCCCATGCAAACACTGACACGGGAGAGACCCATGATCCGCCTGGCAATCGCCACCAGCCTTCTCGCCGCCCCGGCCTTCGCCGAGGACGTGACCTATGACGTCGACGGCGTCGCCCACACCGGCTACTTCGCCGCCGCCGAAAATCCGCAGGGCCTCGTCGTGATCGTCCACGACTGGGACGGCCTCGACGACTACGAAAAGGGCCGTGCCGACGAGCTTGCCGGCATGGGATACGACGCCTTCGCGGTCGACATGTACGGCGAGGACACGCCCACGGGGACCATGGAGCAGAACCAGGCCGCCTCGGGCGAACTTGGCCAGGACCGCGAGAAGATGCGCGCCCTTATCTCGGCCGGGCTCGAACAGGCGAAAGGCCAGTCTTCGGCCGAAGACCTTGTGATGATGGGCTACTGCTTCGGCGGTGGCGTCACGCTCGAGATGGCTCGATCCGACATGGCGGGCGAGGCGGCGGGTTTCGCCACCTTCCACGGTTCGCTCGAAACACCGGAGGGTCAGAGCTACGACGGGGACGAGGCGCCGATCCTCATCATGCACGGCGGCGCGGACACCTCGGTGACGATGGAGGTCCTGACCGCTCTCACCAACGAACTCGAGGAAGCCGGCAACACCTACACCGCCGAGGTCTACTCGGGCGCACCGCACGCCTTCACCGTCGAAGGCTCCGACCGTTATCAGGAACGGGCCGACATGGAGAGCTGGGAAGCCTTCACGGATTTCCTGGGCGAAACGCTCGGAAGCTGACGCCGAAACGAAAAACGCCCCCGGAATCCCCGGGGGCGCCACGACATCGCATCAGGTCGATCACTCGGCGGCGTGGGACTCCACGGCCTTCGCCTCGACGGTCTCGCCCTTGGCGATCTCGATGCGGCGCGGCTTCAGCGCTTCGGGCACTTCACGCTTGAGGTCGATGTGCAGCATGCCGTTGACGTGGCTGGCACCCGTCACGCGGACATGGTCGGCCAGCGCGAAGCGGCGCTCGAAGGCGCGGTTCGCAATGCCGCGGTGCAGGTAGGTCGTCCCTTCGTCCTCGGCGCTTTTCCGAGCCGAGACGATCAGGGCGCTTTCGCGCACCTCGACCGAAAGCTCGTCTTCGGCGAAGCCGGCAACGGCAATCGAGATGCGCCATGCATCGTCGGCGGTCTTCTCGATGTTGTAGGGCGGATAGGACGGAGCCGACTGGGTGTCGGTCAGGATCCGGTCCATCATGTCGGCAATCTGGTCGAAGCCGACGGTGGCACGATAGAGCGGTGCAAGGTCAAATCTACGCATGAGGGTCATCCTCCTTGGAGCGATACCAATGGACCTTCCCGACTGGGCAAGGTCCGGTTCATCTTGTCTGCGCCGGACCCGTTCATCGGCCCCCGGCACTGGCGAGATAGGAAGCGCCGCGCAGGCGTTCAAGGGCGGTCGCGGCCGAGGATGTCGAGGATCGGCGGCAGCCTGAGACGCACATCCGACGCCTGCGCGACAGGTTGATCAAGGATGCGCCCGCGGCTCGAGATGACCGCGACGATCTCCAGCCCGTCGTCCGTCACGCGTAGGATGGGCGAGCCGCTCTCTCCGCCCTGCACGCGACAGCCTAGGGTGACGAGGCCAGGGATGCCTTCGATCGTCGGGCAGGGCCGCTGACGCGGTCGGGGACCCTCGCGCCAACTATAGAGGTGCAGCGTCTCGCCGACACGCGCGTCGTCGCCGGTGGCGAAGGGGATCGCGCGGTCGCCTGGGACAGGTGTCTCCAGGACCGCGACGGCAAGGTCGAAGCGCAGGCGCCATTCCACGCGCGGACTTTCGCGGTCGTAAAGAGGATGTCGGACGACGCGCGCGACGGGATAGGTGCCGGGTCGCCCGTCGCCCGGACGAAAGACGATGCCGGAGGGAGTTTCACCCCGCCCCCCGCAGTGAGCCGCGGTGACGACAAGATCAGGCGCGATCAATGCCGCCGTGCAGCCGCCGCCGCTGTTCGTATTCTCGATCCTGCCGACACCCGACGCGGCGTCCGCCGACAGGGCCGGACCAGCCAGCGCAAACGCCAGGGCCATCGCGCTCAGGGCAAGCGGGCCCCTAAGGCCGCAGAAACTTCGCACCGCCCGTTCCGCTGTTGAGAAGGCTTGTGCCGGTCGTCGGCGTCCGTTGAGTCGCGGGCACACGGCGCGCTGCGATGCCGCCGCCGTTGCGCAGCATCGCCATCATCTCGGACAGCGGCGCCTCGAGGTTGGTTCCGACGGATACGCGCCGCCCGTTCACTTCGGCCTTGGCCGAGATCACCGACACGATGCGCGGCACCCCGTCGACCTCGGCGAAGACGGGTGCCCCGCTGGACCCGAAGTCGACATCGCAGGACAGGATCAGCGAGCCGCTGCGCCGGGCCAGGACGTGGCACACTTCCTGTAACGACGGCGATTCCGCGCGGTCGTGCGCATAGGAGACAACGCCGACGCTGGCGCCCTTGCGGGGTCGCCCGGCGGTCTGGAAGGGCTGGATGTTCGCAAGCCTGATTTCGGAGTCGAGTTCGAGGAGGGCGAGGTCATTCGATACCTCCAAATCCTCGCCGGTTGTCCCCGTGTAGACGTAACCCGGATGGACCAGGGCTCGCCGGACCCGCCGTGTCGCCGAGGCATGTCCGTTGCGCCAGCCTGCGTTGAACCGGATCGCCGAAGGATCGACTGCCGCGCCATCCGCATCGAAGAGGCAGTGTCCGGCGGTAAGTACGAGGTCGGGCGCGATCAAGGCGCCGGTGCACATGCCGCCCCAGCCGATGTCCAGCCGACCCACGGCCTCCCAGCCGCGCGCCTCGTAGGCGGTCAGAAGCCGCGTGAGCTGGCTCGCGCCCTCTCCCTCGGCGCGCGCTCCACCGACGCCGAATGCGACCAACGCTGCCGCGAGCAGAATCCGCATGTCCGTCCCCTTCAGGTGCAGGGTATCCTAGACAGGCGTTGAGGCAAGATTGTGTCGCATGTGGCGCGGCGCCAGCGCGCGGGGACGCGGCCCGCCCGTCGCCCAGTCCAGCAGTTCGACCGTATGGACCACGGGAATGCCGGTGCCCGATCCGATCTGCATCATGCACCCGATGTTGCCCGCCGCGATGATATCGGGCGCCTTCGCCTCCAGCGTCTGGACCTTGCGCGCCTTCAGCTTCTCCGAGATTTCGGGCTGAAGCAGGTTGTAGGTCCCTGCCGATCCGCAGCACAGGTGACTGTCCGCAGGCTCCACCACCTCGAAGCCGGCGGTCTTCAGCAGATCCTTCGGATAGGTCTTGATCTTCTGCCCGTGCTGCAGCGAGCAGGCGGCGTGATAGGCGACCCGTATCGGCCCTTTCCCTTCGGCGTCTTCAGGCGCGGTCGCGTCGATCCCCGCCAGGTCCATCTTCGCCCGGTTCGCCGAATGGCTCGCGACCGTCGGAAGAAGACGCACCAGAAGCTCGGATACATCGACCGCCAGGTCCGCCACCGTCGCGGCGTCGTCCGCCAAGGCGTCGGTGCGGAACATGTGGCCGTAGTCCTTGACCGTCGTCCCGCACCCGCTCGTGTTTATGACGATGGCGTCCAACCCCCCGCCCCGAACCTCCGCCATGAAGGCGCGGATGTTGCGCGCGGCGAAAGCGTGGCTTTCCGCCTCTTTCCCCATGTGATGCGTCAGCGCGCCGCAGCAGCCCATCCCATCCGGCACGACGATCTCGCACCCCAGCCGCCGAAGAAGCCGGATCGTGGCGTCGTTGATGTCGGTGTTCAGCGCCTTCTGCGCGCAGCCCGTCATCAGCGCGACCCGCATCCGCCTCTCGCCGTGCGCGGCAAAGGTCTGTGGATCGTCATTGCGGCTGACAGACGGAATCCGTTCCGGCGCCATCCGCAGCATCGCCCTCAGCCGTGCATCCGGCATAAGCCCGGCAAAGGGTCGAGCGATCTTCGCACCCAGCAGCGCCAGCCTGAATCGACCGGGATGAGGAATGATCCGCGACAGCGTCCACCGCAAAAGCCGGTCCATCGGCGGCCGGCGATAGGTCCGCTCGATATAGGCGCGGGCATGATCGACGAGGTGCATGTAATGCACGCCCGAGGGACAGGTCGTCATGCAGGCCAGACACGACAGGCAGCGGTCGATGTGCTTGACCGTCTGCGCGTCGGCGGGACGGTCGTTCTCCAGCATGTCCTTGATCAGATAAATCCGCCCCCGAGGGCTATCGAGTTCGTCGCCCAGCACCTGATAGGTCGGGCAGGTCGCGGTGCAGAACCCGCAGTGGACGCAGGCGCGCAGGATCTCGTTCGACCGCGCGATGCCGGGATCCTGAAGCTGCGCCTCGGTGAAGGTCGTCTGCATCAGCCCATCACTCCCGGGTTCAGGATGCCGCGGGGATCGAACTCGGCCCGCAGCTTCCTGGCCAGTGCCGCCAGCGGCGCCGCCTCCGGATGCATCCGCGGCCCGTGCCCCTCGCCCCGGACAAGCGTCGCGTGCCCGTCGAAGGGCCCAAGCGTCCGGCGCAGATCCGTGCCCTCGGAAACCAGCGCCCAGATCAGCCCGCCGCCCCAGTCCACCAGCACCGTCGCGCCGCCCGGCAGCCCCCTGACCAGCCGCGGTGCCTCCGAGGCCTTGGCCGAGATCCGCCAGACGTCACCCGGCGCGACCGGCCAGTGCCTCCGCGTCCCGGATGCCGCGCCACAGCGCCGCGCTCTCCTCGCCTTGCAGGACCCGCGCCTCGTGCCCCGGAAACATCCCCGCGACCCGGCCTTCGCGATAGGCGACCGACGCCGCCATCCCTTCGATCCGCAGGAAGACGTCTCCGCCCGTCCACGCCGCGCCGCTGATCGAAAAGGGCGAGGCCAGCGCTGCCGCCATCGCTCCCGACGCCTCGGCAACGTCCAGGCCGGACAGCACCACCGTCGCCTGCGTCTCGGGCCGCGGCAGGACCTTCAGGCTCACTTCGGTCAGGACGCCTAAAGTGCCGCGCGCGCCGCACATCAGGCGGGCAAGATCGTAGCCCGTGACGTTCTTCATCACGCGCCCACCGTTCTTGACGACCGTCCCCCGCCCGTCGACGAAGCGGACACCCAGAAGCACGTCGCGCGCCGCCCCCGCCTGCACCCGGCGCGGACCCGAGACGTTGGCCGCCACGACACCGCCGATGGTCGGCTCGCCCTCGGTCCCGAGCAGCGCCCGATGATCCATCGGCTCGAAAGCCAGCATCTGGTTTTCGGCCGCGAGGGTCTCCTCGATCTCGCCGACCGGCGTCCCCGCCCGCGCCACCAGCGTCAGCGCGCCCGGCTCGTAGAGCGTGATCCCGGCGATCCCGGACGTGGTCAGCAGCGCACCCTCGCCCGTCATGCCCCGCGTGCCACCGCCGCGGATCGACAGAGCGCCCGCCGCCCCGGCGACCGCCTCGGCCAGCTCACGTTCGTCCGCAGGCATCAGCATCCGGACTTCATTTCTTCCAAAATACGCATGTCACGCCGCCAGCCCCGGGCGCTCGCGCCGGGAAGCCGAGACCATCAGCGGAAACACCTTCGCCGGGTTCAGAAGCCATGCCGGGTCGAAGACATCCTTCACCCGCATCTGCGCCTCGAGGTCGGCCGGAGCGAACTGCACATCCATCAGGTCGCGTTTCTCGACGCCCACGCCATGCTCGCCGGTCAGGCAACCGCCCACTTCGACGCACAGCTTCAGGATCTCGGCGCCAAGCGCCTCGCAGGTCTCGAGGTCTCCGGGCTTGTTCGCGTCGAACAGGATCAGGGGATGCATGTTGCCGTCGCCGGCGTGAAAGACGTTCGCGACGTCCAGCCCGAAGTCCTTCGACATCTCGCCGATACGCTTCAGGACGAAGGGCAATTCGCTGACGGGAATCGTTCCGTCGAGGCACATGTAATCGCCCATCTGCCCCATCGCACCGAAGGCGGACTTGCGCCCCAGCCAGATGCGCGCGGCCTCGTCCGCGTCCTTCGCCTCGCGGAACTCGACAGGGTCGTGGCGCTCGGCGATCTGGCGGATGACCGCAAGCTGCGCGTCGATCTCATCGGGCGAGCCCTCGACCTCGACGATCAGAAGCGCCTCGCAGTCGGGATAACCGGCCTTGCAGTACTCCTCGGTCGCGCGAATGCAGGGCCGGTCCATGAACTCGATCGCTACGGGCAGAACGCCCGCGCGGATGATGTCCGACACGCAGGCCCCTGCGACCTCGTCCGAGCGGTATCCGATCAGCACCGGCCGCACGCCCTCCGGCTTTGGCACCAGCCGCAGCATCGCCTCGGTCACGATGCCAAGCTGGCCCTCCGAGCCGCAGATCACCGCCAGCCAGTCATAGCCGCCCGCATCCATGTGCGCGCCGCCGATCTCGATCACCGTGCCGTCCATCAGGACCAGCGTCACGCCCAGCAGGTTGTTCGTCGTCACGCCATACTTCAGGCAATGCGCCCCGCCCGAGTTCATCCCGATGTTGCCTGCTATCGCGCAGGCCAGTTGCGACGACGGGTCGGGGGCATAGAAGAAGCCGTCTGCCTCGACCGCGCCGGTGACGCTCAGGTTCGTCCGCCCGGTCTGCACGCGGATGGTGCGGTTCTCGTAGTCGGTCTCGATGACGTCGTTCATGCGCGCCACGCCGATCACGACGCTGTCGGCCGTCGGCAAAGCGCCCCCCGCCAGCGAGGTGCCGGATCCGCGCGGCACGACGGGAACGCCCTCTTCGTGGCAGATGCGCAGGACGGACGCGACCTCCTCGGTCGAGGAGGGCAGGACCACCGCCAAGGGCGGGCAGCGATAAGCGGTCAGCCCGTCGCACTCATAGGCGCGGGTCTCGGCCTCGTCGTGGATCACGGCGTCCTTCGACAGCACGGACGACAGGCGCGCAACGATGCGAGCCTTCCGGGACAGGACCGTGGCGTCGGGAAGAGGCATCTGCATCGCGTATCCTCCGAATTGGTCAGAACATATAACCAATCATGCTCTCGGGCAACTCAGGTCAACGGTATCACGAGACCGACGGCAATCAGAAGGATTCCCGCCGTGACGTTCGTCCGCCTCAGCGCACGGGGCGAGGTGAGCAGCCGCCGGGCCCTGTCGATGAACATCGAAAGGATCAGGTTGCCGACAAGAGGCACGATCATCGACAGGGTGCAGATCACCGCGATGTCGCCCCAGGTCAGCCGCGTCAGGTCGAAGAAACCGGGCAGGACGCCCATGTAGAACAGGATCGCCTTCGGGTTGCCCAGGATCACGGCGACCCCCGCGAGGAACCCGGCCCATGCGCCCGGCCGCGTCAAACGGCTGTCCGAGGCGATGGTGCGGTTGCGGTGCCGGATCAGCAGCGCCCCCATGACGAGGAATGTCAGGCAGGCGATCCAGCGCAGGACGGTCATGAAACCTGCGAAGGCCCCCACAATCCACGTCACGCCCAGGATCGCCAGAAGCGGCCACAGCACATCGCCCACCACGACGCCCAGGGCCAACGGCCAGGCCGCGTGAAATCCGCCCGACATGGCGCGGGCCGTCAGCGCGACCCAGACGGGACCCGGCGTCAGGAACAGGATGAAAAGCGCACCGGCATAAAGCGCGGCATCGGTCGGCGTGATGGTCATGCCCCGCTTTCGATCATCCCCGCGATGGCGTCAATCGTCCTCCAGTTCCGAGCCGTCACAGGGACCTTCAGAAGCCGTTCCGCTCGCGCCGCGAAGCGCGACTTGCCGATCCCGTCCGGTGCGTGGAGGTACAGCGCCTTTGCGGTCAGCTTGACCGTCTCCGATGCGCCCGCTGCCGACGCGACTTCGGCCTCCGGCGTCGGCGACGGCTTCGACAGGAAGAAGACGTGCAGACTTCTGGGATCGTCCACCGCGCCGGGAAAAGGATTCGCATCCCGGATCGAGCTGAACTCGGCGGCCGCGATCAGCAGAAGCTCCGGCCTGAAGCCCGCCCGCACCTCGATCTGCTCAAGGACCTCCGCCGCCTCGACCTTTCCTCCGAACACCGCGTTGCCGCTCTGGATATAAGTTCGCGGTTCTTTCGCTCCCGCCGCTTCCAGCAACTCGCGAAACACCGACATCGGCAGCATCCCCGCGCCGCCGACGTTTACGCCGCGCAAAAGGGCAACGGTCGTCACGCTTCGTCCGGTATCGTCACCCTGCCGGTGTCCGACACCTCCCAGAAGGGGTTGTGCGCCACTTCCCAGACGTGCCCGTCCGGGTCTGCGTAGTAGCCCGAATACCCGCCCCAGAACACCTCTTCCGGTCGCTTCAGCACTGTCGCCCCGGCAGCGATCGCCGCCTCGAACGCGGCGTCCGTGCTCTCGCGATCCGGATAGTTCTGCGCCAGCGTCACCGCACCGAACCCAAGCTCCGCACCCTTTCGCCCCTGATCCTCGGCGAGGTCCGACAGACCGAAGAGAGCGACAACCAACCCATCCATCCGGTAGAATGCGACCGAGGGCGGCGACTGCACCGGAACCCAACCGAGCGCGGCATAGAACGACTTCGCCTTCTCCAAATCCCGCACCCCGAGGGTGACAAGGCTGACGCGCTGATAGCTCATGGCGACCTCTACGTGTTCGTCTTTCGTTCCACCCGACTTTCGCCCGATTCGTCCGACACCGCAATGTGCTGCGCCCGGTCGCCCAGATCGTCGAACAGCTCCGGCCCCGTGCCGGTCAGCCACGCCTGAGCGCCCAAGGCGCATATCTCGTCGTAGAGCGCTGCCCGACGGCCCGCGTCCAGATGCGCCGCCACCTCGTCCAGCAGGATCAGAGGCGGCGTCCCCGTGTCCTCGGCAAGTGCCCTCGCATTCGCCAGCACCAGCGAGATCAGAAGCGCCTTCTGCTCGCCCGTCGAACACTGTGCGGCCGCCACACCCTTCTCGGTATAGACTGCGGCAAGGTCGACCCGGTGCGGTCCGATCAGCGTCCGCCCCGCCCGAAGATCCGCCGCCCGCCCCGCCTCCAGCGCGGCAGCCAGCGCCGCCTCATCGAAAGGCAACTCACCCTCGGGATGGACCAGCTCAAGCTCGGCCGCGGGAAATGCCGTCCGTGCGCCGTCCTGCGCGCGGGCCAGCCGCGCCATAGCCGCATGACGGTTCAGCGTGATCGCAGCGCCCGCCTCGGCCATCTGTCGCTCCAGCGCCATATACCAGTGCGCATCCCGCACCATGTCCTTCAGAAGCCTGTTCCGCTCGCGCATCGCCTTCTCGTAGGTCAGGACGGCCTGCGCGTGCGACGGCATGAAGCTCATCGCGATCCGGTCGAGGAACCGCCGACGCCCGTCCGCGCCTTCGATCCACAGCCGGTCCATGGCGGGGATCAGCCAGACGATGCGAGCCACATCGGCCAGGGCCACCTGGGGCTGGGCCTTCCCGTCGATCCGCACCTGTCGGGACTGCTCGGGCTGCGCCTCGGTCTCGACCTCGTGGACGATGGTCGGCGCCTGCACCAACGCCGTCACCTTCCAGCCCAAAGCCTCGGGCCGGCGGATCAATTCGTCCGCCCCGGCCCGTCGCAGCCCCCGTCCGGGAGACAGCAGCGACACGGCTTCCAGGATGTTGGTCTTGCCCGCGCCGTTCGGCCCGAACAGCGCCACGGGCCGCGCGTCGGCCTCGATCCGGGTCCGCCGGTGCGACCGGAAATGCGAAAGGATCAGATCGGTGACAGCCGTTGCCGTCACACCCGCATCGGCATGACGACGTAGACCGCCGTCTCGTCATTGCCTTCACGCATGAGGGTCGGGTCACCGGCCGAGTTGAACAGGAAGACGGCGTTCTCGCGGTCGACCTGGCTTGCGATCTCCAGAAGGTACTTCGCGTTGAAGCCGATCTCGAGAGGCTCGTCGGCATAGGCCACCGCCAGCTCTTCCTCGGCCGCGCCGCTGTCGGGCGCATTGACCGACAGGACCAGCCGGTCCTCGTCGAGCGCCAGCTTCACCGCGCGCGACCTCTCCGAGCTCACGGTCGCCACACGGTCGACGGCCTGTGCGAAGTCCGCGGCGTCGACTTCAAGCCGCTTGGTGTTGCCCACCGGGATGACCCGGCTGTAGTCGGGGAAGGTCCCGTCGATGACCTTCGACGTCAGCGTGATGCCGGGCGTTGCGAAGCGCACCTTGGTCTCGCTGACGGACACGGCGATCGTCGCGTCGTCGTCGTCCAGAAGCTTGCGCAACTCGCCCACCGTCTTACGGGGAACGATGACGCCGGGCATGTTGCCCGCATTTTCGGGAAGCTCGGCGTCGATCCGCGCCAGGCGATGCCCGTCCGTCGCCACGCAGCGCAGCACCTGCCGACCATCTGCGTCGGCGACATGCATGTAGACGCCGTTCAGATAGTACCGCGTCTCTTCCGTCGAGATGGCGAACTTCGACTTGTCGAACAGGCGCCGCAGCACCTTCGCCGGCGCTGCGAAATTAGCCTCGTATTCCGAGGACGCCATGACCGGGAAATCTTCGCGCGGAAGCGTGGCCAGCGAGAAGTTGGACCGCCCCGCCTCGACCGACAGCCGTGCCGAGGCGGTGTCGCCGATGATGGTGACCAGCGCGCCATCAGGCAGCTTGCGGACGATCTCGTGGAAGGTGACGGCATTCACCGTGGTCGATCCGGCGCGCACGACCTTCGCCGGAGCCTGGTCAACGACCTCGATGTCCAGATCCGTCGCACGGAAGCTGACGCTGTCGCCTTCCGCCTCGATCAGGACGTTGGCGAGAATGGGGATGGTGTTCCGACGCTCGACAACCGACTGCGCCTGGGCGACCGCCTTCAGGAGAGCCGCGCGCTCGATCGAGAATTCCATGTCACGCTCCGTCCAAGGATTGGACGGTCAAAGTATCCGTTTCGCAAACGGGTGCAATTGTTTTCCGGGATTTCCGCTGGATAGACGGCGCCCTGCGCGCTCTCGACGCATTGCCGACGCGCGCCACACTCCACTTCAAAAGCAATCAGATCAGGGAGGCACAATAAGACCGTCTTTGGAATGGATCCGGCCCTTGCCGGGGGATGGCGCTGGCCGCCGCAGCCGCGGCCGGCCTCGTGTTCGAGAACACAGGCGGACTTCGCACCTTGTACGACGGCCTGCTCAACACGAACGTCGCCGTCGCCGTCGGATCGGCCGGTCTCGAGAAGCCGGTGCTCCTTTGGATCAACGATGGCCTCATGGCGATCTTCTTCCTTTTCGTCGCGCTCGAGATTAAGCGTGAGGTGAAGGAAGGCGCTCTGCGGTCCTGGCAAGCTGCCGCTTTGCCAGTCTATGGCGCCATTGGCGGCATTCTCGTGCCTTCGCTCGTGTGTTCCTTGGGATTACTGGCATCGGGACAGCCGAGGCGCGCGGATGGGCAATCCCAGCCGCGACGGACATCGCGTTCGCGCTCGGCATCCTCAGCCTTTTTCCGGCAAAGGACCTCGAACACGACCTGCACCCGCTCGTCGCCTTCGCGATCCTGCCCGCCTTCGCCTTCGCAAACGCCGGTGTGCCGTTGTCCGGTCTTACCGTCGAGACGCTGCTGGCGCCCCTGTCGCTTGCGGTGGCGGTCGGCCTCTTCGTCGGAAAGCAGGTGGGCATCCTGGGCGCGGTCTGGATCGCGGTGAAACTCGGCCTCGCCACGCGCGCGCCGTCGCTATCCTGGGGCCTCCTTTACGGAGCCGCCTGTCTTGCGGGTATCGGTTTCACGATGTCTCATCGGCGGCCTCGCCTTCGAGACCCAAGGGGCGCAGAACCTCGTCCGGATCGGCGTCATCATGGGCTCGATCGCCTCGGGTCTCCTGGGAGCGGCCGTACTGGCCACCGTCAGCGCGCGGCACCGACGCAATACCGACGCAATACCGACGTGATACCGAAGGCCCGGCGCCCCCTCGGGCGCCGGGCTCTCATGCCTCGAGAGACCGCCGCAAAAGTTCCAGATCGTCCGCGATCTGGCTGTCCTTGTGCATCAGATCCTCGATCCTCCGCACGCCATGCATCACCGTCGTATGGTCCCGCCCCCGAACCGCCGCCCGATCTCGGGCAGCGACCGCGTAGTCAGCTGCTTGGCCAGATACATTGCGATCTGACGCGGCCTCGCGAAGGTCCGCACACGCTTGGGCCCGATCAGGTCGGACAGGCGTATGTTGAAGTGATCGCTCACTTTTCTCTGGATTTCCTCGACCGTGATCTTGCGATCAGACGCACGGAGAACGTCGGCCAGGCAGTCCTGCGTAAGCTCCATCGAGACCTCTCGACCCACGAGCGACGCAAAGGCGAAGAGCCGCATCAGTGCCCCTTCCAGGACCCGCACGTTGGTCGAAATACGATGCGCCAGGAACTCCAGCACCCCGTCCTGGATCTTGAGCCCCGGAAATTGCGTCGAAAGCTGATCGACCTTCTGCTGGAGAATCCCCAGCCGAAGCTCGTAGTTGGTCGGATGAAGGTCCACGACCAACCCCGACTGCATCCGGCTGACGATCCGGTCCTCGATCCCGTTGATCTCGGTCGGGGCACGGTCGGACGAGATGATGATCTGCTTGCTCTGGTCGACCAGGGCGTTGAACGTATGGAAGAATTCTTCCTGCGTCGCGTCCTTCCCGGCGATGAACTGGACGTCGTCCACCATCAGCACATCGACCGACCGGAAGAGTTGCTTGAACGCGATCATGTCCTTGTCGCGCAACGCCTGCACGAAGCGGTACATGAATTGCTCTGCCGACAGATAGACCACCCGAAGGTCGGGCGAACGCTTGCGAAGCTCCCAGGCAATCGCGTGCATCAGGTGCGTCTTGCCGAGGCCAACTCCACCGTAAAGAAACAAGGGATTGAAGGTTACCGTGCCGCCTTCCGCCACCCGTCGGGCCGCCGCGTGGGCAAGCTCGTTCGGCTTGCCGACGACGAAGGTGTCGAAGGTGAATCGGCTGTCCAGCGGAGCGCCCGGAAGGTCGCTGTCGACGGCGGAATCCAAGGCGACCCTGCGACTCGTCCGCACCTCCGTCCTGGGACGATCGCGCTCTGCCGTTCGTGTGACGGACGGGACCATGAACTCGACCCGCGACACCGGGACCCCGGCCTTCGTGATCTCGTGCACGATCTGGTCGCCGAAGTTCCGCGAGACCCAGTTGCCCATGAAGGTCGTAGGCACCATGAAGGTCGCGACGCCACCGTCGAGGGCAGCGAATTCAAGCGGTTCGATCCAGTTGGCGTAGTTGTTCTTCCCTACCGTCGCCCGAAGCTTTTCACGAATCTGTCCCCAAAGATCTTTTGTCATTCTTAGCCCGCTGCTTTCTCATTATCACGACTGGCGCCATGCCAGTCCCCGGGCCTTCCATCCGTTGTGGCTGCCCCGGTGTCCCGACGCGTCCACGTCCCCCTCAAAACCTTCGGCAACGTTCAGACAGGTCACCGCCCTGCCCGATCGGGCATAATGGGCGGATACCGCTTCGGCAGCCTTCAGCGAACGTGCGCCCGAGCGGCAGAGGAACAGAAGGGTCGACGGCTTCTCGCCGTTCAGTGCCTTCTCTACTTCTTCCGCGAAACGCACGTTGACGGACATGTCAGGATAGGACGCCCACTCGATCAAGAGAGGCCCCTGTCCCGTTTCCCTCAGGTCTGGCACGCCGACAAAACCCCACTCGGCGCGAGTCCTGACGTCGATCAGACGGGCAGCGTCGTCATCGCAAAGAACACGCCATGCCTCGCCGGGGGATACCTCCCCGACCGCACTACCCAGTCCCATCAACCATGTCCCCCCAAGGACGAAGTGAATCGCAACGACGAACCTAGACGTCGCCCCCCGACTCCCGCAACCGACCTTTGAGCTTAACTCATGGTCGGCCTGAAACGAATCCGGACCGGTTGCGAAATTGCCGAAGCACTTCAACACGGTCACCTTCACACAAAAAAAATCGCACCCCGAAGGGTGCGACTGCGGTCATCCAGACAACGTCGCCAAGCGCGTCAGGCAATCGCCTTCACGCGCGAGGCGAGCCGCGACACTTTCCGCGACGCGGTGTTCTTGTGGTAGACGCCCTTCGTGACGCCCCGCATCAGCTCGGGCTGGGCGGCTTTCAGCGCGGTGGCGGCGGCTTCCTTGTCGCCCGAGGCGATGGCTTCCTCGACCTTGCGGAGGAAGGTGCGGATGCGCGAGCGGCGCGCCTTGTTGACGGCGAGGCGACGCTCGTTCTGGCGAGCGCGTTTCTTGGATTGAGGCGTATTGGCCATGTGTGTGGTCCGTATCCCGGGTCTGTTGCAACTGGTCGCGCAAAGAATCCGCTTCCGGTTCGGACCGGAGGATACATAGCCAAAGCGGGCTCCACACGCATGTAGGCGCCGCACTTACAGCAACTGCGGCCCGAGGAAAAGTCCCTTTCGGTCACTTGTCTCGGAACTGGGGCTCCCGCTTCTCGAGAAAGGCGGCCATGCCCTCTTTTTGATCCTCGGTCGCGAAGAGCGAGAAGAAGAGCCTGCGTTCGAAGAGAAGACCCTCGCGCAACGTCGTCTCGTAGCTTCGGTTGACTGCTTCCTTGACGACCATCGCGGTGAGGATGGACTTCTCTGCGATCTTCTGAGCCGCGCCCTGGGCTTCCTCCATGAGGCGTTTGGCGGGCACCACGCGGCTGACGAGGCCGGAGCGTTCGGCTTCGTCCGCATCCATGAAACGGCCGGTCAGGTGCATGTCCATCGACTTTGACTTACCGACAAAGCGCGTCAGTCTCTGCGATCCGCCCAGGCCCGCCACGACTCCGAGGTTGATCTCGGGTTGGCCGAATTTCGCCGTTTCGGCCGCGATGATGAAGTCGCACATCATGGCCAGCTCGCACCCGCCGCCAAGCGCATAGCCAGCCACCGCCGCGATGATCGGCTTCCGACAGCGCATGATCGCCTCGGTCTCGGGCCCGAAGTAGTCGGACGTCATCATGTCGACGTAGGACTTCTCGGCCATCTCGCGGATATCGGCGCCGGCGGCAAAGACCTTTTCGGACCCCGTCAGGATCACGCAACGCACATTGTCGTTAGCTGATGCTTCTTCGACGGCCTGCGCGAGCTCCTTCAAGAGGGTCTGGTTTAGGGCGTTCAGCGCGTCCGGCCTGTTGAGCCGGATGGTGGTGACGTGTTCCTCGGTGTCGACGACGATCGTCTCGAAGGCCATGTTGTCCCCAGGCTCCCTGTTCTTCGAGGCGAAGGCTTACCAGCCGAAAAGGCGGAAGGAAATCATCTCTGGCATTTCGGGCAATAGAAGCTCGAGCGGCCCGACTGCACGATCCGTGCAATTCGACCGTCGCAACCGTCCGTCCGGCAGGCTTCGCCCTCGCGATCGTAGACGCGGAAGGTATGCTGGAAATAGCCGAGTTCGCCGTCGGCTTGTCGATAGTCGCGCAACGAGGATCCTCCCGCGTCGATGGCGTCGGCAAGAACTTCCCGGACGAGGGGGACAAGGCTGGCGACCCGGGTGGCGGAGATCCTTCCAGCATGGCGTGCGGGCGAAATGCCGGCGCGGTGGAGAACCTCGCAGACGTAGATGTTGCCCAGACCCGCGACGATACGCTGGTCGAGGAGGGCAGATTTGACGGGAGTCCGTTTTCCCTTCAGGGCGTTCACGAGATAGGTCTCGTTGAAGGCGTTTCCGAACGGCTCGGGCCCGAGACCCCGCAAGAGGACGTGATCCTCGACCGACTCCGTTGGTGCCAGAATCCATCGCTCCGAAGCGTCGGGCGTCGTTGAACGTGATGCGCGCGCCGTTCGCCATATGAAAGACGACATGGTCGTGCTTCTCGGGTGCCGGATGGTCGTGGTGAAACTGTCCCAATGGGTCGCCGGAGACCAGGATACGCCCGGACATGCCCAAATGCAGGATCAGCGTCTCGCCCGAGGACAGGTCGGCTAGAATGTACTTCGAGCGGCGCCGCAAGCGATCGACTGTCGTTCCTGTCAGACGCTCTGCCAGGTTGACCGGCAGGGGCCATCGAAGATCCGGCCGGTTCACATCCGCGCCGACGATGCGGACCCCCTCCATTGCGGGCAGGAGGCCGCGGCGAACCGTCTCGACTTCGGGAAGTTCGGGCATTTCGGTCCAACTTCGGCGCGCGGCCATCACGATGATTGTCGACGGACACAAGCCCGACGCGATGCCTGCGACTTAAGCGCCGGACGGGGTGGCGGCAAGGCTCGGGAAAGCTAGGACGATGCCTGCGCGGGCCTGCGCATTTGCCCGCGACCGGGGACAGGTATAAGAGACGCCGGATCAGGGGTTCCAAAGCGATGACAGACACCCACGACAAGACGACGCATTTCGGCGCACGCGAGGTGCGCGAGGACGAGAAGGCGGGGCTGGTCCACGGCGTCTTCACCAATGTCGCGTCGAAGTACGACCTGATGAACGACGTCATGTCAGGCGGCGTCCACCGGCTGTGGAAGGATGCCATGATGGACTGGCTGGCGCCTCGAGCTGGTCAGCGACTTCTTGACGTGGCAGGCGGGACGGGGGACATCGCGTTCCGCTTCCTTCGCCGCGCACCAGGTGCTTCGGCGGTGGTATGCGACATGACCGAGGGAATGCTGATCGAGGGCCGCAAGCGGGCCGAAGCCACGGCCATGGCCGACCGGCTGGAGTGGGTGACGGGCGACGCCATGAAGCTGCCCTTCGGGAACGCCAGCTTCGACGTCTACACAATTTCGTTCGGCATCAGAAACGTGACGCGCATTCCGGACGCGCTGTCGGAAGCCTTCCGGGTGCTGCGTCCAGGCGGGCGGCTGATGGTCCTTGAGTTCTCGCAACTGCCGAATGCCGGGCTCCAGAGGCTGTACGACCTCTATTCGTTCAACATCATCCCGCGCCTGGGTCAGGCCATCGCGGGAGACCGCGACAGCTATCAATACCTGGTCGAATCGATCCGCCGCTTTCCGGATCAGGACAGCTTCGCCGGCATGATCCGTAACGCGGGCTTCGGGCAGGTGAAGTTCCGCAACCTCTCCATGGGCATTGCCGCGCTTCATTCGGGATGGAAGCTTTAGGTGAGAGGTCCGCACAACGTACTTCGGCTGATCCGGACCGGCGCCACGTTCGAGCGCACCGGTGCCATGCGCGAGGCACTGGAGGTGATGGACGCGCCCCCTGCCCTTAGGGTTGCCGCCCGCGTTCTCGGCTGGCCTTTCAAGTGGCTGGGCTATCGCGGTGACATGGCGCTTCCGCCGATCACGCGGGCGCTGACGGCCCTTGGACCTGCTTACATCAAGTTCGGACAAATTCTCTCGACCCGTCCCGACGTCGTCGGGACCGAAATGTCCGAGCAGCTTCGGGTTCTTCGGGACAACCTACCCCCCTTCCCGACGGCAATCGCCAAGGCGACGGTCGAATCCGAGCTTGGAGCGCCGGTAGAGGTTCTGTTCTCTGACTTCTCGGAGCCCGTGGCCGCGGCATCCATTGCGCAGGTGCACAAGGCGCACCTGGCGGAAACCGGTGAGGCGGTCGCCGTGAAGGTTCTGCGCCCCAGGATCGAACAGGCCTTCCGGCGCGACATCGACGCCTTCTACTTCGCGGCGCGGATGATCGAGCTTTTGTCGCCAAACTCCCGCCGCCTTCGCCCGATGGACGTGATCGCGCATTTCGAAGGCGTTGTTCTGGGCGAACTCGATCTTCGGCTCGAGACGTCCGCCGCCTCGGAGTTCGAGGCCAATACGGCAAGCGACGAAGGCTTTCGCGTGCCGCATTCGAAATGGTCGCTGTCATCGCGCCGCGTGATGACGCTCGGTTGGGTCGAAGGCATTCCCTTGGGCGACATCGCGGCCATCGACGCGGCGGGTCACGACCGCACGAAGCTGGCCGAGAAAGTCCTGGTCACTTTCCTCAGCCATGCCCTGCGAGACGGATTCTTCCACGCGGACATGCACCAAGGCAACCTGAAGGTCGCCCCCGACGGGGCACTCGTTGCGCTCGACTTCGGTATCATGGGGCGGATCGACGAGTACACGCGCCGGGTCTATGCCGAGATCCTCATCGGCTTCATCCGGCGCGACTATCGCCGCGTGGCGGAGGTTCATTTCGAGGCCGGTTACGTGCCCGCGGACCGGGATGTGGACGACTTCGCGCGCGCCCTCCGCGCGGTCGGCGAGCCCATCTTCGGCATGGACGCGAGCCGTATCTCGATGGGTCGGCTGCTGAGCTATCTTTTCGAGGTGACCAACCGTTTCGGGATGGAAACGCGAACCGAGCTGATCCTGCTGCAACGGACGATGGTCGTGGTGGAGGGCGTCGCCCGATCGCTCGACCCGCACATCAACATCTGGCACGTCGCCCGACCGACGGTGGAATCCTACATCGCCGAAAGCATCGGGCCCCGCGCCATGGCGCGCGACCTTTACCGCACGGTCCGCGTCCTGGGTCGCTTCGGGCCGCGACTGCCGCAGATCGTCGAGGCATCGCTGATCCGCCAGACCCACCGGGCGGAAGAGCCACGCGACTCGCGGCGTCGGGTGCTGTACCTCCTATTCGTCGTCGGTGCGGTGGCCTTCGCTCTGGGTACTCTCACTGGCCTCTAACTCTGCGGAGCCCGCAGCGCGGTGACGTCGCCTGACGGCACCACAACGCCGCCATCGAGCACCAGCTCGATCCCGTCGAAACCCATCCGCGCCTCAGTCACACGCGCGTAGTGCGGGACCGGCCTCGAACTCGTCAGGTCACCCTGGCTGTAGCTCGCGATCTGGAAGGTATATCGCCCCGGCTCCATGGGGGCTCCCGAACCGCTCGTGCCCGCCCATTCGACGCCTGTTGCCGAGGGTGGAATTGCCTCTCGCGATACCTCGCGCCCGAAGGCATCCAGGACGACCAGTTCGGTCGCGTCCGCTCCGGGATCGGCCTCCGGCGCCAGCTCGATAGGCGAGCCCGAGAATTGGGCCGGACCTGTGACGCGCGCGTCCATCCCGACCCATCCGGCCAGTTGGGACAAGCCGCTGGCGCCCATCCCTCCGATCATGTTTTCGAGCAATTGGTTTGTGCGTACCTGCTGCTCAACTCCAGAGAAGGTGGCGAGCTGCACTGCAAAATCGGTGAAAGGCGCGTTGCGAAGCCCGTCGCCAGTGCCGTTCAGCCCGACCACAAGTCCGTAGCCGACCAGATCGTTGCCGCGCACGCCGTCGAACTCCACTAGGTCCTTGATCCGCACCTCGGCAGCCGAAGCGGATACCGCGACAAGGAGACAGATCATTGCTACGAGGTGCCGCATCAAAGGTAGTCCGTCAGCGAGAGGCGCGAGAGACGCGCCGTTATGGTGTAAAGTGTCTGAAGCTGCAATTCTGCCATCTGAAGATCCACGGCGGTCTCATAAGGGTCGGCGCCGATCAGTTCGGTGCGCGCAATGCGAAGACCCTCGGATTCGGCCATCACCTCGGCCTTCGCCCTGGCAATTTGGCCTTCGGCCGATCCGATGCGGGCCTGCAAATCGACGAGCCCGGACGTCGCGCGATGAAGATGTTCACCCGAGAGCCGCGCCAGGCGACCTTGCTCCCCGGTGTCACCGGACAGGACGTCTCGCCCAAGTAGCGCGGCCATGGCGAAGCCCGCGAGATAGTCGCGGACGCCTCTGTCCTGCGCAGTAGCCAGTGCGCCCGCGACCTCGCCATCCGATAGTTGCGGACCCGACGCGGCGACAGCTCCGCCCAGGTAGCCAACGGTGTCGTATCCGCCGCCAACCGCGAAGAAGTCCGACACGACCTGTATGACGGCGGTCGCCGTGACCGCCCCTTGGGTCGCGATTTCCGTCTCGATCGCCGAAAGGATCGCATCCGCATCGGCCACGACCGGACCATCCAGGGCCACGCCCGAGAAGAGCGTTCTGCCGCCCGACTGCACGTTCAAATTGCTGAGAGCCGAGGACAGGCGGGACAGCGCATCGTGCCCGGCATTACGCACGAGTACGGCGTCGCCCGTGTCTTGCACCGACATGAGCGGGCCGGCGATGTCGCCCAAGGCAGCAAGGTTCGCGAGCGCTGTCTGCTGCCCCGTGATCGAGAGTTGATGTTCGGCAATCGCCACAAGATAGCTTTCGGCGCGCGCGATTCCGCGTTCGACACCGTTCAGCGGCGAAAAGTTGCCCTTGAACCGCCCGACGAGGTTGTCTGCGACGCCGCTCGACAGTTCGCGCGTCAGCCGCTGAAGATCGCCCTTGATGCGCGTTGTGTCGCGGCGAAGCTGAAGGTTGCTGGACAGGTCGCCGAGAGAGGTCACGGTCATGGTCAAAGTCCCATCAGGATCTGGATGAGGTCATCGGCGGTCTTCATTACCCGGGCATTCGCGGCGTAGGCCTGCTCGATCAGGAGCAGTTTCTGAAGTTCGCGGTCGGTGTCTACGCCTTGGGCGAGGAACGCCTCTTCGATGCTTTCGGCGCGGGCGGTTTCGAACGACAGGCGGTTGCGGCTGTCCTGAAGCGATTGCCCGGCAATGGACGTCAGCGCTGCGGCAAATCCAGACACCGACTTGCTGGCGCCTGAAAAGGTCCCACCGGCGGGAACGCGCAGATCCTCGACCCGGCCTCGCAGGGCGGAGAGAAGCGTGGCGTCGCCCGCAGGTCCGGGCGTCGCGGCTCCCAACCCGTCACGGAGGCGCCAGACCTCTCCTCCTGCCCTGGGATCGACGGAGGCGTTCACCGAAATGCGTTGCGCCAGTCCCAGCGTGTCGAGTGGATCGAGATTGCCGCCTCCGTCCGTGAAGATCCCCGGATCGCCGATGGCCAGAGTCGGATCGAGCGTCGGATCCTCGAAGCGCGAGACCAGGTCGCGGGCAAGTTCGTCAAGGTTCGATTGCAGCTCGACGGAATGGGAGTCCCGGACGGCGAAGAGTTCCGACAGGACCCCGCCTGAAATCGCCGCGTTCTGGCCTGACGTGGTGACAGGCTGACCGTTGATCGAGAGTCCCGACAAGGCGCCCGACGCAAGGGTCATGTCGGGTGTGATCGGTTCGGTGTGCGTGAAGGCGAACTGCGCTGGCTTGATGTCGAGGAGGAGGGCGCCGCCGAGGGTGTAGAGCGCCACCGTGTCGTTCTCGCGCTGAAGCTTCCGCATCGGGACGAGTTCGCTGATCTGGTCGATCAGCTTCTGTTGCTGATCCAGCAGGGCCGGATAATCATGGTCTGCGCTTTTCGCGCGCACGATCTGTTCGTTCAGCGACGCGATGCGCGATAGGGCATCGTTCAGCCGCCCGACCTCGACCGAGATGCGTTCGTCCGCGTCGACACGCATCTGCTGAAATGCATCCGAAACGTTGTTCAGCTTGCTCGCGAGGGACTGAGCGGATGACAGGACATTCGTCAGCCGAGCCTCGGAGTCGGGGCGGGATTCGGCCTCGATCAACGCGGTTTCGAAACCGGTCACACGTGCGGCCAGGCTCGAGATATCTTCCGGCGTGCCGATCAGGGCGAGAGCGTCCGAAAAGAACCCGGCTGCCACGTCGGCCGACCCTGCCGCCGCCGTGGCCAGTCGCATTTCCCGCAATAGCGTTTCATCGACCATTCGGATGACGCCGTCGACCTGCACGCCCGCGCCTGAGCCGCCGACCTGGCGTGCGCTGAGGGAGAGTTCGCGTCGCGCATAGCCTTCGGTCATCGAGTTCGCGACGTTGTTGCTGACGACCTGCGCGGCACGAGAGGCCGCGGTCAGGCCAGTCAGGGAATTCGCAAGGGTTGCCGAGATGCTCATGCGCTACCTACCGTTTGATGTTCGTGGTTTCCTGCAGCATTTCGTCGACCGTCTGGATGACTTTCGCGTTCGATGAATAGGCCCGCTGCGTCTGGATAAGTTGCGTGAGCTCGCCCGCGACGTCAGTTGCGCTTTCTTCCAGGGCATAGCTCACGATGTCGCCGGTCGGACCATCTGCGGCATCCCAGAGGAACAGGGTCCCGCTTTTGTTCGACGTGGCATAGATTTGGTTGTCGAGCGCGATCAGGCCATTGGGATTGGGCAGGTCGATCAGCGGGATTTGATAGATCGTCCGCGTGATTCCGATGTCGAAGTTCGCCCGGACGAAGCCGTTCGCGTCGATCTCGACCGAGATCAGGTTGCCGACCGGCGAACCGTCCTTCGAGATCGAGGTCGGAGCGAAGCTGTCCGACAGCTGCGAGAGGCCGATGCCCGTTCCCGCCGCGCCGATGTTGATGTCGATCGGCCCACCCGCGACGCTGATCTGGAAATCGCCCGTGACCGGATCGTAGGGACCGCCCGTCACAGGGGCGACCGTCGAAATCGTGCCGCCCGAACCTCGCGTATTGTCGAAGACGATGGTGTATTCGCCCACGACCGCGTTGTTCGAGGCCGAGTCGGTCAGCGTCATCGTCCAGGTATTCGAGGATCCGGGCGCCGCCGGTACGGTCGGCGTGAAGTTGATCGTGATCGACTGAGAGGTACCCAGGTTGTCGAAGTACTCGACCGACAGCGGCAGCGGATCGCCGGACTGACCGAACTCGGTCTCCGTCGCAGGGAGGTTGACGCCAAGCGCGATGCGCGTCGTCGGCTCGGACGTGAACTGGTTCACGTTGATCTGCACGGGTTCCAGCCCGGACCCCGTGTCGCGGGCGAAGGTGGGGATGGTGCCGTCCGGATCGGCGGGCCAGCCCATCAGGGTGACACCTGCCGGTGTTCGGAGATAGCCTTCTTCGTCTGTGCGGAACGACCCCGTGGTGGCAAGGAACAGCGGATAGTCCCCGATCGAGTTCAGGACCGAGCTTTCCGTCGTGACCGGCAGGAACCCACGCCCGCGGACAGCAAGATCGGTCGGGTTGTCGGTCGAGGCCAGCGCGCCCGGCTGGTCGATCAGCCGCTGCGTCGTGACACGGACGCCGCCCGCCGAGTACGTCCCCCTGCCGCCCTCGATCACCAGCGAGGAAAAGTCGGCTTCGGCCCGCTTGTAACCGTAAGTGGCCGAGTTCGCGATGTTGTCCGCGATGGTTGCAAGACGGCTGGCGTTGGCCGCCAGTCCCGCGACACCCGCGTTCAGCGAGGAGGAGATCGTCATGTTTCAGCCTTTCTGCTGCTAGCCCTCTTTCGTCCTAAGGCTCCGCGCTTAACGGCGGGCTAATGGATAAAGTCCGAAACGTATTCCGTTCTCAGAGCTTCCGGCGCAGCAGGATGATCTCGATCCGGTTGTTGCGGATCGACAGGAAGTCGGCGCTGACGGGTTTCCGGTCGGCGAACCCCGTGACGCGCTGCATCCTGCCCGGTGGAAGGCCGTCCGCCACCAGAAGCTCGCGCACCGCATCTGCCCGCGACGACGACAGCTCCCACACCGGGTTGTCGCGCGCGGCCATGGGAACCGCAGCGGTGTGACCCTGGACGGCGATGTCGTTCGAGGCGAGGCGAAACACTTCAGTCACGACAGCGGCGACGGCCTTCATCTCGTCCGTGGGGTCGGCGTCGCCTTCGAACAGCGGGGCGCCGGGGATGTCGAAGACCTCGACGATAAGCCCTTCGTCCGTAAGGCGAGTGATGACGTGGCGTTGCAGCAGGTCGCTGACCATGCTTTCGCCCGCGCGGCCGGACAGCTTGTCCGCAATGTCCTTAAGGTTGTCGGTTTCCTGCGACGAGGCAGCGCCCTTCTGATCGTCCGCGGGTTCGATGCCGTTGTCGCCCTTGGCCGAATTGGCCACCGACTGGAGGGTCACGCCTGCGCCGGTTCCGTTCCGCGCCAGAGTGTTCTCGGAGAAGATGCTGTCCCCGCCGAAGGCACCGTCGCCGCCGCCGGACACCTTGTTGATCGGGATCGTCGGATTGAAATAGTCCGCGATGCCCTTGCGCTGCTTCTCGTTCGTGGCACCAAGGAGCCACATCAGCAGGAAGAAGGCCATCATGGCGGTCACGAAGTCCGCATAGGCAACCTTCCAGGCCCCGCCGTGGTGACCGGCGGCGATCACCTTCTTGCGTTTGATGATAATTGGTGCCGGAGACCCCGACATCACCCACACTCCTCACGTTCACCCAAGGACGACGCTAGGACGCGAGCGTGAAAAAAGCCTTTAGGCGTGCGATCCACGGATCAGGTCGGCGGCCTTCTCGGCGATCATGATGGTGGGAGCGTTGGTGTTGCCGCTGGTGATCCACGGCATCACACTGGCGTCCACGACACGAAGGCCCGACAGGCCGCGAAGCCGCAAGTCGGCGTCGAGCGGCGCCCGGTCGTCTGTTCCCATCCGAACCGTGCCCACGGGATGGAAGATCGTCGTTCCGATCCGCTCAGCGGCCTCGAACAGCGACGCATCGTCGTCCGACGTGGCTGGACCGGGCTTCAGTTCCTCTGGTCGGTACCGTTGCATCGCAGACTGCGACATGATGCGGCGGGTCAGCCGGATCGCGTCTGCCGCCACGCGTCTGTCTGCTTGGGCGGACAGATAGTTCGGAGCGATCTCGGGCGGGGCATGAGGATCGGATGTCGTGATGCGGACGTGTCCACGGCTTTCGGGTCTCAGGTTGCACACGCTGGCGGTCATCGCATCGAAGGCATCGAGAGGCTCTCCGAACGCGTTCAATGACAGCGGCTGGACGTGATACTCGAGATCGGCGGTCGCAACATCGGGCCGCGACCGGGCGAAGGCGCCAAGTTGCGAAGGCGCCATCGACATCGGCCCTGATCGCCGCAGCGCGTATTCCCCGGCTATGCGGGCCTTGCCTAAGAACGAGGCGGACAGGGTGTTCAGCGTCCGTGCGCCGTCCAGCCTCCAGGCGCAGCGAAGCTGAAGATGGTCCTGCAGGTTCGCGCCCACCTCAGGCTGATCGAGGGCGACGTCGATCCCGAGGTCCGACAGATGCTCGGCCGGCCCGATGCCCGAGCGGTGCAGCACCTGCACCGAGCCAATCGCTCCAGCCGACAGGATCACCTCACCCTTCGCGCGTACCTCGCGCCGCACGCCGTCCCTCAGATAACTCACGCCGACGACCCGCTGACCGTCGAGGATCAGTCGGTCCGTCAGCGCCCTGGTCTCGACCTTCAGATTGCCGCGTCTGCGCGCGGGCCGCAGGAAGGCTTTCGCCGTGTTCTGCCGCCATCCGCCCTTCTGGTTGACACGAAAATAGCCGACGCCCTCGTTGTCGCCTCGATTGAAGTCCGTCGTCTCGGGTATGCCGGCCTGCACCGCCGCCGCCATGAAGTCGTCAAGGATCGGCCATTTCAGGCGCTGACGGTCGACGCGAAGTTCGCCCCCCGCGCCGTGCATCTCGTCGGCGCCGTCGGAGTTGTCCTCCGACCGCTTGAAATAGGTCAGGACGTCATCCCAGCCCCAGCCCGTCAGCCCGGCCTGCCGCCAGCGGTCATAGTCCGCCGCCTGTCCGCGCATGTAGATCATGCCGTTGATCGACGAGCAGCCGCCGAGGAGCTTTCCTCGTGGATACAGCAGCGACCGACCGCCAAGGCCCGGCTCTTCGCGCGTGCGGAACATCCAGTCCGTGCGCGGATTTCCGATGCAATAGAGATAGCCGACAGGGATATGGACCCAGTGATAGGCGTCGGACCCTCCCGCTTCCAGCAGAAGCACCCTCGCCCGGCCCAGGCTGAGACGGTTTGCCAGCACGCAGCCAGCACTTCCCGCGCCGACGATGATGTAGTCCCACTCCTCCATGGTTGGACAAAAGCACGCCTTCGGGCGTGACACCAGCGTCGCTCATTTCACTGGAAAACGGCCCGGCGTTCATCTAGCCAAGGCGCAAAGGGAGAACAGCGATGACTGACCGCAAGCTTCGTAGCCGGGCGTGGTTCAACAATCCGGACAACCAGGAAATGACGGCGCTCTATCTCGAGCGCTACCTGAACTACGGCCTGACCCGCGAAGAACTGCAGTCAGGCAAGCCGATCATCGGCATCGCGCAGACCGGCAGCGACCTGTCGCCCTGCAACCGCCATCACATAGAACTCGCCAAGCGCGTGCGCGACGGCATCGTGTCCTCGGGCGGCACGGTGATGGAAATCCCGGTCCACCCGATCCAGGAAACCGGCAAGCGGCCCACGGCCTCCCTCGACCGCAACCTTGCCTACCTGTCGCTCGTCGAGTCGCTTTACGGCTACCCGATCGACGCCGTCGTGCTGATGATCGGCTGCGACAAGACGACGCCGGCGCTTCTGATGGCCGCCTCCACGGTCAACATCCCCGCCATCGCCCTGTCGGTCGGCCCAATGCTGAACGGCTGGTTCCGGGGCGAGCGCACCGGCTCGGGCACCATCGTCTGGAAGGCGCGCGAACTGCTCGCCGCGGGCGAGATCGACGACGACGGCTTCATGGAGCTCGTCGCCTCTTCCGCCCCCTCGACCGGCTTCTGTAACACCATGGGCACGGCGACCACGATGAACTCGCTCGCCGAGGCCCTGGGGATGCAACTTCCCGGCTCCGCCGCGATCCCGGCACCCTACCGCGAGCGCGGCCAGATGGCCTACGAGACCGGCAAGCGCATCGTCCAGATGGTGGAAGAGGACCTGCGCCCCTCCGACATCATGACGCGCGAGGCCTTCGAGAACGCGATCGTCGTCAACTCCGCCATCGGCGGATCGACCAATGCGCCGATCCACCTCAAGGCCATCGCGAACCACTTGGGCGTGCCTTTGTCGAACGACGACTGGCAGACCCATGGGCACAAGGTCCCGCTGATCGTCAACCTCCAGCCCGCAGGCGAATACCTGGGCGAAGACTACCACCGCGCGGGCGGCGTCCCTGCCGTCGTGGGCGAGCTGATGGGCGCGAACATGCTTCCGCATCCGGGCGCGAAAACGGTCAACGGCCGCAGCATCGGCGAAAACTGCGGCCACCGCCGCAGCGAGAACCCGGACGTGATCTGGACGGTCGCCGAGCCGCTGAAACGCGACGCGGGCTTCATCAACCTCAAGGGCAATCTCTTCGACAGCGCAATCATGAAGACCAGCGTGATCTCGAAGGAATTCCAGGACCGCTACCTGTCGAACCCCGACGATCCGAACGCCTTCGAGGGACGCGCCATCGTCTTCGACTCGATCGAGGACTACCACAAGCGGATCGACGACGAGAGCCTCGCGATCGACGAGTATTGCGTCCTCATCATGCGCGGCGCGGGCCCCATCGGCTATCCGGGCGGCGCCGAGGTCGTGAACATGCGGCCTCCGGCCTACCTGCTGAAAAAGGGCATCCATTCGTTGCCCTGCGTCGGAGACGGTCGCCAGTCCGGCACCTCCGGCTCTCCCTCGATCCTGAACGCTTCGCCCGAAGCGGCGGCAGGCGGAGGTTTGGGACTGGTGCAGACCGGCGACCGTGTCCGGATCGATTTGACGAAATGCACGGCCGACATGCTGGTCGACGCGGCCGAGCTGGACAAGCGGCGGGCGGCCCTGCCCGAGCGGCCGTACTCGCCCCCAAGCCAGTCGCCCTGGCAGGAGATCTTCCGCGAGAAGACCGAGCAGTTCGCCGAAGGCATGGTGCTCAAGGGCGCGACGGAGTACCGCGACATCGCCCGCAAGATGGGCGTGCCGCGCGACAACCACTGAGCGCTAGCCGGGGGAGGCGCTGCCTCCCCCAAACCCCCTCCGGAGCAATTCGGGACAAAGGAAGCTTACCGCGACTGGCGGTGATATTCCTTGTTCGGCATCATGTCGACGGCGATGGCGAAGCGGTTCGACATGTTGAAGAAGGCAGCGACGTCGGCGAGATCGAAGATCTCGTCGTCGGTGAGACCGACATCGCGCAGGATCTGGCGGTCGGTTTCCATCACCTCCCAAGGCTCCGTCGTCAGCTTCCACGCGAAATCCAGCATGGCGCGCTGTCGGGGCTCAAGAGGTGCCACGCGGTAGTTCATCACCAACATCTCGCCCAACTCCGGGTCGCCCGACAGGTCACGGACCGCCTGGCCGTGGGCGACGAGGCAGTAGAAGCAGCGGTTGGCCGAGGACACCACGACCGCGACCATCTCGCGCTCGAGCTTCGACAGGCCCGAGGGCGCCAGCATCAGCGTGTTGTAGTAGGCGGCGAAGGCGCGCAGTTTCTCCTGGTTCCGGGAAAAGGTCTTCAGGACGTTCGGCACCATCCCGAGCTTCTCTTCGCAGATCCGGAAGTACTTCTGCATGTCCTCATCGAGCGCGTCCATCGCGGGAAGATCGAAGATCGACACATGATCGGGCTGGGGCATAGCGGGTCCTTTCAGGCTCTGCGTCAGGCTGAAAGGCAATGTCGCACGGTTCGCCTGATGCGAAAAGGGACGCGGGCGCCGCCTGGCGCGGCTCGGCTGCACAAGGGTCCGCATGGTGGAGGTAAGACCGGCTCGCATCCTACGCCGAAGGTGCATCCCCCGGCGTCAGTCTGAAGACCAGAAAAAGGGCGCACACCTTCAATACGCAGGGAAGGACCGCATAGGCGAAGGTCAGGGCAAAACAGCCCTTTCCGAATTCACGCTGTCCGGTTGATAGCCGGCCCATGCGAGCAGAGGCAGGACCACCGCTGCGGCCAGCGCCAGCCCCAGTTTGCCGGCGAAGGACCAGATTCCGAATGCCGTCGATGCGTTCAGCCCGGCGCGCGTCAGGGCTACCGAGAACATGGCCGGCAGGACGACCATGTCCGCACCGAGCGCCGCACCCGAGGCAAGACAGATCAAAGCGAAAGCCATCGCTGCGCCTGGGCCGACAAAGGCCGCCCCGACGAATCCGAGAATGGCCAGCGGCATGGCGATCAGGAGGACACCTCTAGGGCCGATCCGGTTGCTCAACCATGCCCAGACCGGGACGCTCAGACCGGCGCTGACGAAGAAGAGAATCAGGAACAGTCCTGCCCATTCGGCCAGCTCCAGGCGGGCATCGACGAAGAAGAGAAACAGCGTCGAGGTCACCGCGACCGGCAAACTGTTGACCAGGGCGATGGCAAGAAGCCGCAGCGCCCCCGCACTTGCCAAACCGCTCACCGATAGCGCCGTACCGGTGATTGCGGGCCGACGCCACATCGGGAAACTTGCAGCCGCAACGACCACCGCTGCAATCCCGAGGATCCAGCCGTATCGCCGATAGGCCTCGGTCTCCGTTCCCGGCAGAAGCGTCGGCAACATCGCAGCCAGAACGACACCGGCCAACATGCCCGCCTCGCGCCAGGCTGCAAGTCGCATTAGCTCTCCCGGCTCGGATCGAACGGCCAGGGTGGCGCTGCGCCCATAAAGCAGGATCATTCCCACGCTGTAGGCCGAGAAAAGCAGGATCAGGCTGGCCAGAAGGTGCCAGACCGCCGACGGTCCCGGCTCGATCGAGAAAAGGATCGGGAAGCCGACCGCCAATCCGCCGGCAGCCAGGAGGGCGAAGCCCAACTGCGCGCCCGGCCAGCGGTCAATGGACCAGCCGATCAAGGGATCCTGGACCAGATCGACCAGTCGTATCGCGAGCAGGATCGAGCCGATCGTCCCCAGGCCGATACCCAGTTCGGTCGACGCGAAAAGTGGCAGGTGGATGTACAGCGGTAGCCCCGACGCCGCCAGCATCAGCGCATAAAGGCTGACCCTTGGATAGACCGTGCGGCGCGTACCGGCACTCATTCCCCCCGAAGAACTCTCGTGAAGGCGCGGGATCGCGTGTTGTCGCCGAGAAAGATGGACATGAAGCGATACGTGATCTGCGGATGAGACAACGTGCAGGTCTGTTGTCCGTTACGCCAGAAGCGGATGCTGCTTGGCCCGTCGGTTACGGCAACATAGGTGTCTCCCTGCGACACACCGAGAAAGCAGTCCTCGATCTTCTCTCGGACAGGCAAGGCGCCCCCCAGTCGTTCCATTTCCTGCATTGTGGCGTCGACAAGGTTGTCCTGCGACAGCTTGCGCAGATAGCGCAGTCTCAGCCCGAAATCCTCATTCCAATCGAACGGACCGCCCCCGATCGTATAAAGTTGCGCCTCATAGATCGGCAGTCCCCAGTAACGGAAAACCGCCTCGCTGCGAAGTTCCGCGCCGCGCAGTTCGGCCTCGACAGCCCAGAGCCTGGCGGGAAGGAACACGGTAAACAGCAAGATTGAAATCGGCCATCTGTGCATGCTGCTCTCCTACAACCCCAGCGACGTCGCCCGATTCCTGAAGTCGCCTTTCCGAGGCCGGCAAAGCTGCCTGGCGTCTCCTCTCGCAAGAAAACAAGCGACGACCGACGTCAGCTAGCTCTACGCACCGGCTCAGGGTCTGGATTGAACTTTGCATGAAGTCGCGCCTTGGCCGGCGTAAGCCGCCGGTCGAGAGGACGGACTTGAGCTCGACTCAAGCTTGGCATTTTAGCGTCAGGGCATTGAAAGATCGCCACCGCCCCGTTGATATGGCGCTGGATGACACGACCTTTCCTCGACAATCGGCGCGCTCGACGTCTTTTCCTGGACCGGCACCTTTTGCTGCGCCCTGGATCGGGCACAGGACAGGGCGCTGATCTTGAAGATGTCTTGCATCGTCTGGGCTTTGTGCAGGTCGATAGCGTCAATACGCTCGCACGCGCTCATGACCTGATCCTGTGGTCGCGGCGTGGCCGGTATCGACCGAAGGCGCTCGAACACCTCGTCTCGCACCGACGCACGGCGTTCGAACACTGGACGCACGACGCCGCCGTGATCCCCATGCAGTTCTATCCGATGTGGCGTTTGAAGTTCGCGCGCGACGAAACGCGAATGCGCGCACGCTGGCCGGACTGGCGCCGAGACGGCTGGGAGGCCGAGCTCGAAGGCGTCTACCGCCACATCGCCGACCACGGCCCGGCTTGCTCGCTCGACGTCGGCGGTGACGAAAAGAAGGCGTCGTCCGGCTGGTGGGACTGGCATCCGTCCAAGACCGCCCTCGAATTCCTGTGGCGGTCCGGGCAACTGGCGATCTGCCGTCGTCAGGGCTTCCGGAAGTTCTATGACCTGAGCGAGCGCGTGATCCCGGCCGAGCATCTGAACGCCCGCAACGACGATGCCCATGTCATCGACTGGGCCATGACCGCAGCGCTTGAGCGTCTCGGGTTCGGCACCAGCGGCGAACTGGCCGCCTTCTTCGAGATCGTCACGCGCGACGAAGCGAAAGCCTGGTGCGCCAATGCGCTTGCCGCGGGCCGCATCCTTGAGGCCGACATCGAGATGGCGGATGGGTCGCGACGCCGCAGCTTCACGACCGAGGCTATCCTTGACCATGCGTCGACCCTACCCGAGCCATCATCGCGCGTGCGCCTTCTCTCACCCTTCGACCCGTTGCTTCGGGATCGGGCGCGCGCAGAGCGGCTGTTTGGCTTTCACTACCGGATCGAGATCTTCGTCCCCGAAGCCAAGCGGCGGTACGGGTACTACGTGTTTCCCATACTCCAGGGAGATCGGATCATCGGACGGCTGGACGCCAAGCGCGTCGAAGGAACGGTCCGCGCCCGCGCCTTCTGGCCGGAACCCGGCGTCCGCATGGGCAAGGATCGTTGTTCCGGCCTCGAGACGGAGCTCACCCGCCTCAAAGGGCTGGCCGGAGTAGAGACGGTCGAATTCTCAAGTGGATGGTTGCGCGTCTAAGGCGTCAAGCACGCCCCGTCCTAAAGCCGGCAACGGAGTGCCGACGGGGATCAAGCCGATGCCGGTCACTAGGAGGACCCGCATCGGCTCAAACTTGGTGGCCGTCTCGGCAGCCGTTGAATTGCTCAGAGCGTTTCCGCAGTGCGTTCCATCCACTCCCGATGCCGTCGTTCATCTGCAAGAGCCCGCTCGAAAAACGCTCGCGACCTTGGGATCGCATCCTGGTGCGTGGATGCCCGTTCGTAGGCGGTCACGGTATCGTCCTCGTTTGTCTTCATCGCATTGAGGACCGCCGCGTCGCCCATGAGGCCCGCCATCGCGACCTTCCCGGTCGTCAGCATCTGCTTCATGTCGCCGTCCTCCGGTGCTTCCGCACCGGTTTCGGCGGCAATTTCCTGAAGTGTGGAAAGGTGCGTCAGGTGATCCTGGCGGAACGCTTCGACCTGAGTGCTCAGCGCCTCGTGCGACAGCCTTTCGATCGTGCTTTCATAAGCTGCGATCGCGTCGCGCTCCAGGTAGATGAGGTTGGTGACGAGGTCCTGGATCGTGTCTTCAGTTCCTACCGTGGTCGCCATGTCGAGGCTCCTTTCATTTCAATCGGGCTGCAAAGCGCAGTGCAACTGACGCACTGGTCAGCCCCATGAACAGCCCTGCGCCGCTCATGTTCCAACGAGGGCGGGGAGATTTCGACGGGTGGGGACGCAGCCCGCGTCCAGTCACATGGAGAGACCCAGTCATTTATCGCTTTGCGTGCATCGACGGATTCCGCAACGGAGCGGAAGAATTCATGCCGGCGAGGCAGGACGATGATGGAGTGGAAGAGTTCGCCGCGTAGAAGGGTGTATTAGAACGGAACGACGGACGGCGTGCGTGCGTCCGGGTCTATGATCTGAACCCACTTCTGAAGGGAAGTGGTGCCGCTGAAGGGACTTCGAACCCCCGACCCCATCATTACGAATGACGTGCTCTACCAGCTGAGCTACAGCGGCGTTCCGGCGGGCCTGATAGCAGGGTTTCCCGCGGGCGGGTAGACCTATTTTGCGTCTTTTGCAGGCTCGTCGCCGTCGTCGGCCGCGACGTAATCAAGCGGCGGCGCATCGGCGTTGACGGCAGTGGGGGTAGGCTTCGCCACCACGTCCTCGACCTCCGCCTCGTCCGTGTCGACATCGTCGACGTGGGTTTCCGCTCCCTCGACAAAGCTCTCCTTCGCCGGCGGAGAGATCTGTCCCACGATCAGCGGCAGCATCTCGGCCCCGGCGGGAAGCTGGACCGAGGTGTCGTCCGGACGGCGCCATGACAGGGTGTCGAACCCGCCGCAGCTGTCGCAAACCGGAGCCCAGGACACATGCGACTTGTGACAGTTGTCGCACACCCACTGAGGCCCGCGCGGAGCAGTCAGCGCGCGCGCAAGCCAGCCTTTCACCAGCGCATCGTCCGCACCCGAGCCACGTTCGATGGCCGCCATGATGGCCAGCGTGCGCGAGGTGGGGTCGGTCTCGGCCAGGTCGCCCAATGCGGCGCGGGCGCCTGGGAAGTCCTCGGCTGCGAGGCATAGTTCGGCCTTCAGCATCCGCGTCTCGGGATGATCGGGTTCGACCGTCGTCAACGCGGTGAACCGCTTCAGCCGCTGACTTGGCGTCTCGCCCGGTTCGATCCGCGCGAAGGCGGCGGCCAGGTCGGGATGCGGATGCACCGACCATGCCTTCTTCAGCACGCGGACGGCGTTCTTCGGTTTGCCCTGCGCCACATACCCGTCCGCCGCCATGACGGCCGCCGGGATCAGGTCGGGCGACAGCCGGTTCGCCTCGATGGCGGCCTCCCGCGCCTCGATCGGGTTGTCGACGTCAAGGATCTCCTTCGCCTCGCCCAGAGCCAGCACCGCGTCGCGCCGCTTGTGCACGTCGCGCGGCAGGCTGCCGTGCTTCAGCTTGGCCCCCAGCGTGCGCCGCGCACCGGCCCAGTCGTGCGCCCCGGCCTGAAGCTGCAACAGGACGTCCTGCGTCTCCTCGTGACGAGGCTTCAGCGCGAAGGCCTTCTCGGCCAGCTTCATGGCCGTCGCCGTATCGCCGTCCGCCAGCTTCTGCTTCATCAGGCCCCGCACGCCGACGAAGCGGGTGCGATCCTCGGCGAGCAGTTGCTTGTAGGCGGCTTCGGCCCGGGCCCGGTCGCCCGCCTGTTCGGCCGCCTGTGCCGTCAGAAGCGTGGTCAGGTCGGGTCGACCCAGCAGACGCTCGGCCTTCTGCGCCTTGGTCAGGGCCAGTCGCGATTCGCCCGAGGCCAGCGCCATCATGCCTTCGGCCAGCGCATCGAAGCCCTTCCGCTCGCGCCGCCGGTCGAAATAGCGGTCGATCGCGGTCTTGTCGCCGCTGGCGAAGCGGATGAAGGCGACGATCAGGCCGACCACCTTCATCACGATCCAGAGCGCCAGCATCAGCACCAGAAGCGCCACCACCGATTCCAAGGGTCCAAGGGTGAATTCGGTGCCCGCCACCGACAGGCGCACCCCGCCATCGGTCTGGAGCAGAACGCCCGCACCCCAGGCCGCCGCTGCGACGAGGAGAAGAAAGAGGATGATCTTGAGAAGGGACCAAAGCATCGGCTGCACTCAATTCGTCGTGGCGGAAAATTCGTCAAGCGCGGCCAGGGCGCCGGTTCGTGCCCGCGCCTGCGTCAGCCAGTCGTTCATGGCCTCCTGCGCTTCGGGGGGCAGAGCGTCCAGCACGTCCAGCGCGTCAGCCAGCCGTCCTTCGTTCAGCGCGGCCTCGGCGCGTGACAGCACGGCGTCGGGATCGTCGCCCTGCTTCGGGGCCAGCGACCTTGCGTTGGTCTGCCGCTTCAGGAACGCCACGAACCGGTCCCCTGCCGAAGCGTCCTGAGGCACGGTCTGCACCGCAGCCAGTGCGTCGCGCGCGGCCTCGGGAAAGTTCTGCTGCAATTGAGTCAGCGTCGGAACGCCCGTCTCGGCCGCATCGGTCAGCGCATCGGGCGCCGCGTCGAACCGCGACAGCGATTCGGCGAAAGGCGCGCCGCCTTCTACGGCGGTCCGCAATTCCGAGAGCGCCGCCTGGCGCTCGGCCAGGGCAGCGGCGTCGGCGGCGTCGGCCTCGATCTGCGACGCGCGCGAGTTCGCCTCCTCGACGCGAGCTTCGGCGTCGGCGGCAAGCGCGTTCAACTCGGCCCGGAAATCCGCAAGCTGGTCTTCGGCGGCACCTTCCAGCGCGCCGGGACCAGTGTTTTCGGCGACGGTTTCTTCCAGGACGGCCAGCCGATTCTCCAGGCCCGACAGCGTGTCCTCAAGAGAGGTCAGCCGCCCGTCCAACGCGTCCGTGCCGTCGTCCCCGGCCGCCTCGATCAGCCGCGCCTCGATTTCACCGACGCGCGCGTCGATGTCGGACAAGTCGGTGACCGGCGGTTCGGGCAAGGTGTCGACCCTCTCGCTGAGCGAAGCAAGGCCGCTTTCGTTCGCCTCGAGCCGTGCGGTCAGGTCGCCGTCGCCCAAGGGTTCGGCGGGCGGCAGAAAGCTCGCGACGCCATAGCCGATCGCCCCGGCGACAAGGCCGCCCAGCACCAGTGGCACGAACCCGGGTCCACGTTGCACCTGCACGGGTTGCGGCGGAGAAGACACGGCCAAGGGCTTGGTCATTGAATCGGGATCAGGCGGCACATCCTCGACATCAGACGTCGTCTCCGACGCTTCAGGCTCCGCGTCGACGGTTTCGGAGGGGGCGACGCTGTCGGACGGCGTCTCTTCGGTCGTCGCTTCCGGCTCCTCGTGCATCACGAACGGCGCGTCGCTCGGCCCGGCGACCTCGACCGTCTCCGCAGGTTCGTCCGATGACGGGTCCGGTGTCGCAACGGCGTCGCCTTCGGTCACCTTCTGCGGCGCGTCCTGGGTTCGAGGAGTCTTGGGACGTTTGACCACGGGCGCTCACCTTCCTTTTGCGCGGCAAGGCCCGCGCCGACATTCGCACCCCTTGATCTTAGTGCGCTGACCGAAGGGCAACAAGGCGACGGGTCACAATGCCTCGGTCACGCGCCGGCAAAGCGCCTCGGCGGTCGGTGTCTCGGCGACCGTGACGCGCCCCGGTCCGGTCCAGGCTTCGCGCGTGGCGGGGCTGATCGCTATGACGAAAAGCGGTGCACGGATCGGCGTGGCGGACAGCAACCCGGCAGTGCGCGGAGAGAAAAGCGGCACCACGACAGGCGAATTTCCCTGCAACAGAGCCTCGGCGGCGCGCGAAAGAGGCCGCGCGACCTGATCATAGATCACCGCTTCCTCCACCGTCAGACCCTTGGCTGCGGCGCGTCCAGCCAAGTCCCCGCGCGTATGGACGCCTCTGGCATGAAGCGCCGGTCCCGCGAGTCCTTCGATATTTTCCAGAAACGCCTCGACGTCGGCTCCAAGACAGCGCGCGTCGGCACCCTGCTCTCTCGCCAGCGCCGCCGTGCGCTCTCCCACAGTCACCACGGTCTGCCCCGCCAGGGCGCGGCCAAGTCGCCGCACCGCGTTGCCGGATGTGACGATGACCGTCCGAAACAGCGTCAGATCCGGAAGCTCACCCGCATCGACGATTTCCAGGAGGGGAGACACGACGCAAGGCAGTCGCCGCCCGGCCCGCGCCTCGCACAGGGCCAGGAACTCACGCGACCGCGCCTCGGGCCGCGTCAGCAGAAGCGTCGCCTCGCCGACCGGCGTCTCGGGGGCCTCGCTTGTCTGGGGCATGGGTGGATGCTACCTGCGCTGTCATGGTCGGGCGAAGCGTATCATGACGGGTCTGGTCCTCGGGATCGAGTCGAGTTGCGACGACACCGCAGCCGCCGTGGTCGCATCGGACCGGCGCATCCTGTCCTCGGTCGTCGCCGACCAGTCGCGGCTGCACGCGGCTTTCGGCGGCGTCGTCCCCGAGATCGCCGCCCGCGCCCACACCGAAAAGCTGGACCACGCCGTCGAGGCCGCCCTTGCCGATGCCGGCGTCACCCTTGCCGACATCGACGCCATCGCCGTGACGGCCGGCCCCGGCCTCATCGGCGGCGTCCTCTCGGGCGTCATGCTGGCGCGCGGCCTCGCCACCGGGACCGGCGTGCCGCTCATCGGCGTCAATCACCTCGCCGGCCACGCCCTCACCCCGCGTCTGACCGACGATCTCGCCTTTCCCTACCTCATGCTCCTCGTCTCGGGCGGTCATTGCCAGTTCCTGATCGTCAACGGACCCGACGACTTCACCCGTCTCGGCGGCACCATCGACGACGCGCCGGGCGAGGCCTTCGACAAGACCGCCCGCGCCCTCGGCCTGCCGCAACCGGGCGGCCCCGAGGTCGAGCGCGAAGCGGCACGCGGCGACCCGAGGCGGTTCGACTTCCCCCGCCCCCTCCTCAACCGCCCCGACTGCGACATGAGCTTCTCGGGCCTCAAGACCGCGCTGATGCGCGAACGCGACCGGATCGTCGCCGAGAAGTCCGGCCTCACCCGCCAGGACCGCGCCGATCTCTGCGCCGGATTCCAGGCCGCCGTCACCGATGTGCTCGCCCAGAAGGCGGCGCGCGCCATCGACACCTATCTGGCCACGTCGCCCACTGTTCCAGCCATGGCCGTGGCAGGCGGCGTCGCGGCGAATAGCGCCATTCGTTCCGGTTTAGAGACTGTTTCGGCTGAGAAGGGCGTCGCCTTCATCGCCCCTCCCCTTTCCCTTTGCACCGACAATGCCGCCATGATCGCCTGGGCCGGAATCGAGCTTCTCGCCGTCGGCCATCCCGGCATGGACCCCCTCGTCGCGCGTCCGCGTTGGCCGCTCGACGACAGCCGCCCAGCGATTCTCGGCAGCGGCAAGAAAGGGGCCAAGGCATGAGCATCGCAATCCTTGGCGGCGGCGCCTTCGGAACGGCCCTCGCCCTGACCCTGTCCGCAGACGGCACGCCGGTCACCCTGTGGATTCGCGACGCGGAGGAGGCCGGCGCCATGACCGCCTCGCGCCGGACCGGCCGTCGCCTTCCCGGCCTCGACCTGCCCCCGTCCCTGACCGTCACGCCGAACATGCCCGAGGCGGAACTCACGCTTCTGACCGTACCCGCCCAGTCCGTCCGCGCCTTCCTGAAGACCCACGCACGCACGCTCGCCGCTCGCACCCTCATCACCTGCGCCAAGGGGATCGAGCGCGGCACCGGCTTCGGCCCGGTGTCCGTCGTCACCGACACCCTGCCCGGTACGCGCGCAGGCATCCTCACCGGCCCCAGCTTTGCCGTCGACATCGCCCGCGGGCTTCCGACCGCCCTCGTCCTCGCCATGCCGGACGTGACCGAGGACGAACAGGCTGCTCTCTCGCGTCCCGCCCTGCGCGTCTACCGCACCGACGACGTGGCCGGTGCCGAACTCGGCGGCGCGCTCAAGAACGTCATCGCGCTGGCCGCCGGAATGGCCATCGGCGCCGGTCTGGGCGACAGCGCCCGGGCAGCGCTGATCGCGCGCGGCTTCGCCGAGATGACACGATTCACGGTGCGCGGCGGGGGACGTCCCGAAACGCTTGCAGGCCTGTCCGGCCTCGGCGACCTGGTCCTCACCGCCACGTCGGACAAGTCCCGCAACTTCGCCGCCGGCTGCGCGCTCGGTCGTGGAGAGACGCTGAACCCGACGGTCACCGTCGAAGGCGTCGCGACCGCGCAGGCGCTGGCCGAGACGTCGACCGCCGACGACATGCCGATCACCCATGCCGTCGCCGCCGTGACGCGCGGCGACATGGGTGTGATCGATGCGACCGATGCGCTTCTCGCGCGTCCCATGCGAAAGGAGTGACACCCGTGGCCTACTGGCTGTTCAAGTCCGAACCCTCGACCTGGGGCTGGGAAGACCAGGTCGAAATGGGCGACATCGGCCAGGAGTGGGACGGCGTCCGCAACTATCAGGCCCGCAACAACATGCGCGCCATGAAGACCGGCGATCTTGGCTTCTTCTACCACTCGCAGACCGAGAAGGCCGTCGTGGGTATCGTGCGCGTGACGGCGGAATCCCACCCTGACAGCACCACGGACGACGACAGGTGGGACTGCGTCGACGTTGTCGCGGTGCGTCCGGTGCGGTCGCCCGTCACGCTAGACGACGTCAAGGCCGAGCCTCGGCTGAAGAACATGGTCCTCGCCAACAACACCCGCCTGTCCGTCCAGCCCGTCACCGACGAGGAATGGAAGATCGTCTGCGGCATGGCAGGTCTCGACCCCGAAAAGCTGTAGTCACGCACCCGCCCCTCCGCCATAGTCCGCCCAAACGCCATGTGGAGGGACACTATCATGGGCATTCTGGCCGTTCTCGTCGCCGCCGCAGCCGGCTTCGCAGTCGGCGCCGCATGGTACATGGCGCTTGCAAAGCCTTGGATCGCGGCCGTCGGGATCGAAGCAGACGAGGCGGGCCGCCCCAAAGGCAACGGCAGTGCCACGCCCTTCGTTCTGTCGGCCATCGCGATGATCCTCGTCGCCGGGATGATGCGGCACACGTTCGCCACCACCGGGATCGAAACGGTGGGCGCAGGCCTTGTCGGGGGCCTCGGCATCGGGCTTTTCTTCATCTCGCCCTGGATCATGATCAACAACGCCTATCCCGGCCGACCCTTCCAGCTCACGCTGATCGACGGCGGCTACGCCACCCTTGGATGCGCCGTGATGGGCGCCGTGCTTGGGCTGTTCTGATCCCGTGACGCCCGACGACAAGGCACTCCTGACCCGCCTCTTCGAGGCCGCAGTCCGCGCCGCCGACCCGCTCGAGGCGCTGCGCCCGCACCTGCCGGACCGCCCAAAAGGCCGCATCGTCGTCATCGGTGCAGGGAAGGGCGCAGCGCAGATGGCCGCCGCCTTCGAGGATCTCTGGGGCGACCCTCTCGAAGGCGTCGTCGTCACCCGCTACGGCTACGCCTGCGCAACGCGCCACATCAGGGTTCTCGAGGCTTCGCACCCCGTGCCCGACGCCGCAGGCCTGGTGGCGACCGAAGCGCTGCTCGGCGCCGTCTCGGGGCTGACGAAGGACGACCTCGTCGTGGCGCTCGTGTGCGGCGGTGGCTCGGCCCTTTTGCCTGCACCTCCCAATGGCTTATCCCTCGAGGACGAACAGTCACTAAACAGGGCCCTTTTAGCGTCCGGCGCTCCGATTTCCGTGATGAACGCGATCCGCAAGCAGGTTAGCCGCATCAAGGGCGGACGCCTGGCTGCGGCCGCGCATCCGGCCCGCGTCGTCAGCCTTGTCGTGTCGGATGTGCCTGGCGACGATCCGGCACAGGTCGCTTCAGGACCGACCGTACCCGACGCCGTGACGCGCGCCGACGCGCTGCGCCTCGTTTCCACCTATGGCATCGCCCTGCCCGATCGCGTCGCTCGCTTTCTCCAGACGTCTCCCGAAGCGCCGCGCCCCGACGATGCCGTCTTCGCGGGCAACACGGTGACAGTCGTCGCCTCCGCCGCTCTCTCGCTCGAAGCAGCCGCCGACGCCGCCCGTGCCGAAGGCATCACCCCCGTCATCCTCTCGGACGCCATCGAGGGCGAGGCGCGTGACGTGGGCCGCGTCCACGCCGCCATCGCGCGTGAGGTCGCCACCCGCGACCGTCCGTTCCAGAAGCCCGTCGTCATTCTCTCAGGCGGCGAAACCACGGTCACCATCCGAGGCGACGGCGGGCGCGGCGGGCGCAACAGCGAGTTCCTCCTCGCCTTCGCGGGCGGAATCGAAAGCCTTGCGGTCTCAGCGCTGGCCGCCGACACCGATGGCATCGACGGGTCCGAGGACAACGCAGGCGCCTTCGCCGACGGAACGACCTGGGCGAGGCTTCGCCAAATCGGTCACGACCCCGGCGCCCTGCTCGCCGGTCACGATGCATGGACCGCCTTCGACGCCATAGGCGACATCTTCGCCCCCGGTCCGACCGGCACGAACGTCAACGATTTCAGGGCTATCCTGATCCGCTGAGGTCTTCATCGGTCAAGAAATATCCCGGGGGTTCGGGGGCAGAGCCCCCGATCCGTCAGTACCGGTAATGCTCCGGCTTGAACGGTCCCTCGGGCGCGACGCCGATGTACTCCGCCTGGTCCGGCTTCAACTCGGTCAGCTTCGCGCCGATCCGGCCCAGGTGCAGCCGCGCCACCTTCTCGTCCAGGTGCTTGGGCAGGATATAAACCTGGTTCTGGTACTCGTCGCCCTTCGTCCACAGCTCGATCTGCGCCAGCACCTGATTGGTGAAGGACGCCGACATCACGAACGACGGATGCCCGGTCGCGTTGCCCAGGTTCAGAAGACGTCCCTCGGACAGCAGGATGATCCGGTTGCCCGAGGGCATCTCGATCATGTCCACCTGGTCCTTGATGTTGGTCCACTTGTGGTTCTTCAGACTGGCGACCTGGATCTCGTTGTCGAAGTGGCCGATGTTGCCGACGATGGCCATGTTCTTCATCTCGCGCATGTGCTCGATGCGGATGACATCCTTGTTGCCGGTCGTGGTGATGAAGATGTCGGCGCTCGTCGACCTCGTCCTCCAGCAGCGTCACCTCGTAGCCGTCCATCGCCGCCTGAAGCGCGCAGATCGGGTCGACCTCGGTCACCTTCACCCGCGCACCCGCTCCGCGCAGCGACGCCGCCGAGCCTTTGCCCACGTCGCCATAGCCGCAGACAACCGCGACCTTGCCCGCCATCATCGTGTCCGTCGCGCGCCGGATGCCGTCGACCAGCGATTCCTTGCACCCGTACTTGTTGTCGAACTTCGACTTGGTGACGCTGTCGTTGACGTTGAACGCCGGGAACGGCAGGTGCCCCTTCTCCATCATCTTGTAGAGACGATGAACGCCCGTCGTCGTCTCTTCCGACACCCCCTGGATCATGTGCCGCTGCTTGACGAACCAGCCCGGGCTCTCCTTCGCCCGTTTGCGGATCTGAGCGAACAGCGCCTCTTCCTCCTCGCTCGTCGGAACGGCGATGATGTCCTCCTCGCCCTCTTCGACGCGCGCGCCCATCAGGATGTACAGCGTCGCATCGCCCCCGTCGTCGAGGATCATGTTCGCGCCGCCTTCGGGGAACTGGAAGATCATGTCGGTGTAGGCCCAGTAATCGACCAGCGTTTCGCCCTTGATCGCGAAGACCGGCGTCCCGCTCTCGGCGATCGCCGCAGCGGCGTGGTCCTGGGTCGAGAAGATGTTGCACGACGCCCAGCGCACGTCGGCGCCCAGCGCCTTCAGCGTCTCGATCAGAACGGCGGTCTGGATCGTCATGTGCAGCGATCCGGCGATGCGCGCGCCCTTCAGCGGCTGGCGTGTCCCGTATTCCTCGCGCAGCGCCATGAGGCCCGGCATCTCGGTCTCGGCGATTTCGATTTCCTTGCGGCCATACCCGGCCAGAGAGATGTCCTTGACGACGTAATCCTTGGGCATGACCCGCTCCGTTCTGGTTCGCGGGTCATCTAGCACCGGGCCCCCTGCCCGGCAACCGAGGTCAGCCTGGTATGCCTGCCGGAGTCTTTACGGTCGGATCGCCACCCCGCCAGTTGGTTCCCGAGGCCATGACGCAGGTCGTACCGTCGGCGCGTGTCATGAGGATGGTCCAGGTTCCCTTTTCCTCGGACATCCAGACCTCGAAGATGTGCTTGGTGTTCTGCAGGCCGCCACCGGCGAAGGCCTCGCCGTACTTCACGGCCAGCTTGTCGACGACAAGGTCCCGCGACGCGCAGTTGACCTGGGCATGAAGGGCGGTGGGCAGAAAGGCGGCAGCGACCGCCAGCGGTTTCAAACAGGGCATCGGTCTTTCCTTTCCGGCTGAGCCGAAGGCGTTGCGTGACCTCCCCTGGAAGCACTCGCACGAAGGACCGCCTGTTGTCGCCCGATGGAATGGGCCGACGGTCACGGAACCGATACGCCGTCAGGAAAGCGCCCAACTTTGCCGGAATGAGGGAGAGACTGCGGTCTTTTGCGGACCCTTTTCGGCGCTTGACCAAGGCCGCGCCGCCATCGCAAATCCCCACATGGCAACGACAAGGACTCCAGCCCGCGCCTGGCAGCGGATGCTGTCGGGACGGCGGCTCGACCTTCTCGACCCGACGCCCTTCGACATCGAGATCGAGGACATCGCCCACGGCCTCGCCTTCGTCGCGCGCTGGAACGGCCAGACCCGGGGCGACTTCCCCTACTCGGTCGCCGAGCATTCCTTGCTGGTCGAGGAGATATACGGCCGCCTCCAACCCGAGGCATCGGCGCGAAACCGGCTGTTCGCTCTGCTGCACGATGCGCCCGAATACGTCATCGGCGACATGATCTCTCCCGTGAAGGCGGCTGTTGGTCCGGGCTATGCCGATCTCGACAAGCGCCTCGCGGCGGCCATCCACATCAGGTTCGGGCTTCCGGCACATCCCCCCGAGGCCGAGAAAGCCCGCATCAAGGCGGCGGATCGCGTGTCGGCGTGGTTCGAGGCGACGCGCATCGCGGGCTTCTCGAAGGACGAGGCCGACCGCTATTTCAAACCCTCCCGACTGGAGCTGATGGAGGGTATCGAAGTCACGCTGCGCCCACCGCGCGACGTCCGCGAAGCCTTCGTCGCCCGGCACGAGGAGCTGATCGCGCAATGCAGGTGATCGTGTCGCGGGCAGGCCGTCTCCACACAGGCGGCATGGCCCTGATCCTGAACGACATCATCCGGCTCGGCGGAACGACCGCCATGACCGAAACCGTGACGGCGGAAGACATCGCCGACTGGATGAAGCATGACCGGTCCGCCTGGCACGTCGCCGAAAGCGACGGCGGCCAGGTGCTGGGCTTCCAGTGGATCGAACCCGCCGACTACCTCCCGCCCGAGGCGGCCGAGATCGCCACTTTCGCGCAGCCGGGCAAGACGGGCCTCGGCATCGGGTCCGCCCTCTTCCGCGCAACGCAGACGGCGGCCCGCGACCTTGGCTACCGCTGGATCAACGCCAACATCCGCGCCGACAACACCGGCGGCCTCGCTTATTATCAAAGCCGGGGGTTCGAGGATTACGGCCGGATCGAAGGTTACCGGATGGGCGACGGGACGGTCGTCGACAAGGTCCTCAAGCGGTTCGATTTGAACGTCTGAACCAGTCGGAAAAACGAAAGGCGACACGACGCGCGCGCGCGGGCGTTTCCTCATCGGGCAAGATGTCCTGCCGCAGGCGAGCGGATGCAAGCGCAGCTTCCAGCTCGTCAGAGCGCGCACTCGCTCTTAGGATCTCTCTTGGTGTCAGGTTGGGTAGCATGATCGTGACTCTGCTGAATGCTTCATCACATCGGATACACCCCGCCTCGTCCTGCCAGCTAGTCAGGAAGAATTCGGCGTTGTAAGCTCAGCTAACATGGCAGACCTCGACTGGAAGTCCCTTCCCCCGCTCTCGGCGCTCCGCGCCTTCGACGCTGCGGCGCGCCACGACAGCTTTTCCGCAGCCGCCCGGTCGTTGAACGTGACCCACGCCGCCATCGCCCAGCAGGTCCGCGCTCTCGAGAAGGACCTTGGCCTCGCGCTCGTGGTGCGTGCGCCGAGCGGGATCGAACTGACCGAGGCAGGCCGACGCCTCGCCGAAGCCACCTCGGCCGGTTTCGGCCGCATTGCCATCGCTGTGGACCTTGCCCGGCGTTCGACCTCGGAAAGCCTGCGCGTCACCACCACGAACTTCATCACCGACGCCGTGATCCTTCCGGCGATCGGAGAGTTCTGGCGACAGCATCCGGACATCGAGATCGCCTTCGCGCCCACCGTGCGCGTCGTCGATATCGAGGCCGAGGGATTCGATGTCGCCGTCCGCAGTACGACAGGCCCCATGCCGGACGATCCGCACACCATCCCCCTGATGGTGTCGCCCTTTATCGCCGTCGCCGCGCCCTCGCTCGCCGCGCGGGTCACCGACTGGTACACCGCCGACTGGCTGGGTCTGGACACGCCGTGGGAGCGCGAGGTGTTGGCCGAGTTCGGGGCTCTCGGAGGTACGCATCCGGGAGATCGGTGCGCCGGGGCTTGAACTTCAGGCAACGCTGCGAGGACTAGGCGCCGCCTACGGGTCCGAGATCGTCTACCGCGACGCCCTGCGGAAGGGCAGCCTGGTGCGCATCCCGGTCGAGATCAGTCGCCAGTCCAGCTACTATGCCCTGGTCCGGTCCGGCCCGCGCAGCCGTGCGCTGGGCCTGTTCCTCGACTGGCTGGTGACCACCTTCGAAGAGGCCGCGCGCACCGACGCAATACCGACGTGATACCGACGCGATACCGAAACTACTTCGGCGACCGTTTTGCCAGGATCCGCTGCAACGTACGCCGATGCATGTTCAGCCGCCGGGCGGTCTCGGACACGTTCCGGTCGCAGAGTTCATATACCCTCTGGATATGTTCCCACCGCACCCGGTCGGCGCTCATCGGGTTCTCCGGCGGCGGCGGCAGGCTGTCGCCCCGTGCCAGAAGCGCGGCCGTGACATCGTTGGCGTCGGCAGGCTTCGAGAGGTAATCCGTCGCCCCGATCTTGACCGCAGCCACAGCCGTCGCGATGGCTCCATAGCCAGTCAAAACAACGATCCGCGCGTCCTGCCTGCGTTCCCGGATGCGCTCAACAACGTCAAGCCCGTTGCCGTCCTCCAGCCGCAGATCGATAACCGCGAAGGCCGGTGGACGCGCCGAGGCGATGGCCGTCCCCGCCGCGACGGTCTCGGCCGTCTCGACCTCGAAGCCCCGTTTCTCCATCGCCCGCGCAAGCCGTTTCAGGAACGGCTCGTCGTCATCGACGATCAACAGGGACTTGTCGGGACCGATGTCCTCGAACTCGCTCATGGTTCACCCTCTCGCCTCGCGTCGCGCACTCTAGGTTGCCCTACACATACGGTCAAACCAGTCTCTCCGGATTGATCCCGCCTCGCAGCGCGCGCAGGATGCCGGACATGAAACCCGAATTCGCCGCCGATCCCGAGCTTGCGCCCCACCTTCGGCGGTCGGACTGGGTCCGCCTGCGCACGCTGATCGTGCTGCGCTGGATCGCCATTTTCGGGCAACTCGCGGCCATCACCATCGCGCAGCGTCTGTTCGCGCTCAACCTTGACGTGGGTCTTTGTTTCCTTGCCATTGGCGCTTCCATCGTGGCGAACCTGGTCGCGGTGTTCATTTATCCCGAGAACAAGCGGCTGGCCGAATTCGAGGTCGCTGCGATGCTGCTCTTCGACATCGTACAGCTTGCCTTCCTCCTTGCGCTGACCGGCGGCCTCAACAATCCCTTCGCCCTTCTGATCCTCGCCCCCGTCGCCATTTCGGCCATGGCGCTCCGGCCCGGTACGACCGCGATCGTCGCGGCTGTATCGGTCGCCCTCGTCACGGCGTTGGCACTCTGGAACGTGCCGCTTGTCACGACCACCGGCTTCGTCATGCAGATGCCCAAGGTCTTCGTCTGGGGATTCTGGGTCGCCATCGTCATCGGCATCCTCTTCCTGTCCGTCTACGCCGGTCGCGTCACCGCCGAAGTCCACGCCATGTCACAAGCGCTGACCGCCACGCAGATGGCCCTGTCGCGAGAGCAGAAGCTGACCGACCTTGGCGGTGTAGTCGCTGCGGCGGCCCACGAACTCGGCACGCCCCTTGCCACCATCAAGCTTGCCAGCGCCGAACTGATCGAGGAACTGGATCAGCACCCCGAGTTGCAGGAGGACGCGCGCCTCATCCGCGACCAAGCGGACCGTTGCAGGGATATCCTGCAATCCATGGGGCGGATCGGGAAGGACGACCTTCACATGCGACGCGCTCCGATCGGCGCGGTGGTGCGGGAGGCGGCGGAACCCCACGCAAATCGCGGCAAGATCCTGCATTACGCCATCCTCGGCGACGACGAGGAGCGACAGCCCGTCGTGGAGCGGCGCCCCGAGATCATCCACGGTTTGAGAAACCTGGTGCAGAATGCCGTGGATTTCGCGCGATCCGAAGTCTGGATCGACGTCGAATGGGACGACGACGTCATCACCGTGCGGATCATGGACGACGGACGCGGATATTCTCCCCAGGTGATGAACCGGATCGGCGACCCTTTCGTGCGCAGACGCCGCCGCGATCCTCGTCGTCCGGGATACGAAGGGATGGGTCTTGGACTTTTCATCGCGAAAACGCTTCTGGAAAGGTCCGGTGCGGAACTGAGCTTCGCCAACGCGAGTGACCCTCTCGACCCTGACGAAGGCGCAGGGAGTCGCACCGGAGCCGTCGTCGAAACACGCTGGAAACGCCACACCTTCGCACACGCCGAGGATTCCGAGCGCGCTGCACTCGGTCAGAACCGCCCCATTGAGGCGTAAGCGTCCACTCGTCTGCCCCGCGTTAACCAGCCGTTAACCATCGCCCCGCAGTCTGGAAGCGTCGTTACCGGGGGAAGTCACTTGTTGTTCAATGTCGTAACCGTGGCCGGCTACGTGCTTGGCGCCGCATTCGCTGCCTATGCCGCCTTATTCTTCCTGTCGAATCGAACCGCAGTCAAAGGGGACCACGATGCGGCTACGCTTCTCTTCCTGATCCGCGATGGCGCCGTCACCGATGCGAATTTCGCAGGTGGGCATGCTTTGGTCCATATCGTTGGACCCGACGCCGCCATCGACAGGCTTCGGCTCCTTCTGACCCGCGACTTCGACAATCCTGGCCGGCTGATCGCCCCGTCGGACAGCGAAGGCGACATCACGGCCGAATCGCGAGACGGGCGACTACAGGCTACGCGCCACGTCGTCGGCGAATCGATCCGTCTGAAACTGAAGCAAATTGTCGACGGCACGCCTGCGGGTGACGACATCCATGTGCAGCGCGCCATCGAGTCAGAACTCGAGACTCTTCGCGCCAACACCGCCGCCGCGCCCTTCTTGTTGTGGCGCCAGAATGCGGACGGCGAGATTACCTGGGCCAACCGGGCCTATATGACAGCGGTCGAGACCTCGCAGGGAGCGCCGCACAAGGTCTGGCCGCTCCCTACGATTTTTCCGTCGCTGCGCACGACAACGCAATCACGCGACGGACAGAGGATCTCGCTCCATGGTGCGAACGATGGCGACGAAGGGTGGTACGACTGTCACGTCACCCCCGTCGGCCCCGACCTGCTGTGCACTGCCATTCCGGCCGACGAGGCCGTAAGGTCCGAGAACAGGCGCCGCGAGTTTACCCAGACCCTGACCAAGACATTTGCCGAACTGGCCACCGGACTCGCCATTTTCGACCGCGAGCGTCGTCTTGTTCTGTTCAACCCTGCGCTTCTGGATCTCACGAACCTGCCAACCGATTTCCTGACGTCCCGACCCAGCCTCGTCGGGTTTCTGGACCGGCTGCGAGAGAACCGCGTCATGCCTGAACCGCGCGACTATCGCTCATGGCGCGCGTCCATCGCGGAACTCGAGGCGGCTGCGGCCGACGGCACCTACAGCGAAACCTGGTCGCTGCCGGACGGCCAGACGTACCACGTCACCGGTCGCCCGCATCCGGACGGAGCGGTTGCCCTGTTGTTCGAGGACATCAGCGCAGAGATGTCGCTGACCCGTCGCTTTCGTGCCGAACTGGAGCGCTCGCAGGCTATTATCGATGCAATGGATGACGCCGTTGCCGCCTTCTCAGCCGCGGGTCGCCTGACGCTGACCAACCGAGCCTACCGCGACCTCTGGGGAGACGATGGTGCGGACGGGCTTGTCGGGCGTGAAATCGGCGACGTCATGCGGCGCTGGCACGCCTTCAGTCAACCAAGTCCGGCCTGGGGGGATTTCCGCGACTATGCGCAACGCTCGCATGATCGCGAAGAGTGGACAGCGAACGTCACCATGCTGGACGGCCGCCACTTGTCTTGCCGCTTCGTGCCGCAGAAAGGCGGCGACACCTTGGCGATCTTCCGCGTTCAGACGTCCAACCCGGTCGAGGTGCGTTTCCGACACGCAGTCTGATCGCGTCTTGCGGCCCGGCGTCCCCGACTCCATCTTGGCGGGGTCATGGACACGACCGCATCCGTCTATCTCGCCACCGACGAGGACACCCGTGCCTTGGGGGAAACGCTTGCCCCGAATCTGGGTCCGGGCTGCGTCGTGTTGCTGGACGGTCCGATCGGCGCGGGCAAGACAAGTCTTGCGCGAGCGGTGATTCAATCTCGCATGTCGCGCCCTGGACGCGTCGAAGATGTGCCGTCGCCGACCTACACCCTTGTTCAGACCTACGACGACGGCGAGACCGAGATCTGGCACGCCGACCTCTATCGGCTGTCCGACGCAGGCGAGGTCGCCGAACTGGGTCTCGACTCGGCGTTCGAGGACGCGGTCGTTATGGTCGAATGGCCCGACCGACTTGGCCCGGCCGTACCGAAGGACGCCTTGAGGATCACGATGTCCGTCGAGGGCGACAGCCGACGGGCTTCGTTTGCGTGGAGCGACCCTCGCTGGACCTGGGTCGGGCGCCTCGGGACGGTCGATGCCTGAGCCGGACGATGCGCTGCGCGATTTCGCCAGGGATGCGGGGTGGGGCCGCGCCTCGTTCGAGACCGTTGCGGGCGACCTGTCGGCACGCAGCTACTTCCGACTGAAGGCGGGCGGACAGAATGCGATCCTGATGGATTCGCGCTCGGATCCGGATGTCGCGCGGCGTTTTGTGCGCGTAAGCGACTGGCTGACTGTCGCCGGGGTGTCAGCGCCGGCGATCCTGTTCGGACGCACGGAGGACGGTCTCCTCCTCTGCGAAGACTTCGGCACTTATTCCGCGACCAAACTGCTGGTATCCGACTCTGCATTCGAAGCCGACTTCGACACTACCGCCGTCGAGCTGCTCCTGACGCTTCGAAACGGTATCCCGCCCGACCTGCCCTGCCCAGACAAATGCGAACTGGCCGCCATGACGTCGCTTGCTGACGAGTTCTATCCCGGCGCGGATGGACAGCGGCTGGCGGATTTCCGAAACTGCCTCCACAACGTCCTTTCGAAGATCGAAGGTCCCGCCACCGTTTCCCTGCGTGATTTTCATGCCGACAACATCCTGTGGCTGCCGCACCGCCAGGGTGTGCGGCGCATGGGTCTTATAGACTTTCAGGACGCCTTCCTTGTCCATCCCGTCTACGATCTGGTCTCGCTTCTGACCGACGCTCGAACCGAAGTTACACGCGACCGGCGCGCAAGCGTGATCGAAACCTACGCCAGCCGAAGCGGAGATGATCCGCGTACACTGCATGCAGCGTTCTCGGCCTACTCCGCACAGCGTAACCTTCGCATCCTCGGCATCTTCCATCGCGCCGCCGCATTGGGGCGAACGCAGCACCTGCCGAAAGTATCGCGCGTCCGCCGCTATCTGGTCGAGGCTCTGGAGCATCCGCAATTCGACGGCGTGCGCGACGCTACCCTCGCGGCGTTGCCCGAAGGCGTCACGGCATGACGCGACCACAGGCCGCCATGATCTTCGCCGCCGGGTTCGGGACGCGGATGGGAGATGTCACGCGCCACACGCCGAAGCCGATGCTTCCCCTTCACGGCCAACCGATGATCGACCATGCCATCGGCATCATGAAGAGAGCCGGCCTTGCTCGTATCGTCGCGAACACGCACCACCTTCACGACCGCATCGCCCCGCATCTCGAAGCCTCAGGTGTCGTGATAAGCCGCGAAGATCCGCGGATCCTGGAAACGGGTGGCGGTCTGAAGGCGGCGCTGCCGCTTCTAGGTCCCGGACCCGTCGTGACGGCCAACTCGGACGCGATCTGGATCGGACGCAATCCGGTCGCCACGCTGATCGATGCCTGGGAGCCGGAAATGAGCGCCTTGCTTCTGGTCTCGCCCGTTGCCGAAACCGGCGTCGTGGGCGACTTCAGCCTCAACGACGGGCGGCTCGAGCGAAGGGGGGATCACGTCTACACCGGCCTCCAGATTATCCGGACCGACAGGCTGGACGAAATCGCGGACCAGATTTTTTCTCTGAACCGCTACTGGGACCTTCTGGCAAAAGATGGCGGGCTGCATGGCGTCGTCTATGACGGGGTCTTTTGCGAGGCCGGGGATGCTGCCGGTCTTGCCAGAGCGGAACGGCTTCTGAGCAATGTTTGAGCCCCGCGATAGGCCTCGCGTTTTTGGCGTTCCGCCCGGAACCGACTTTCCGAAGCTTCTGGTCGAGAGGCTGATCGCCTATCACGCCGGTCGCTCGCCGGACGAACTCGCGCGTGTCCGCATCTTGGTTAACACGCGGCGGATGCAGCGCAGGATTTCGTCACTCTTTGCGGAGGCAGGGCCCCTTCTTTTGCCCCGCATCGGACTGGTGACCGAGGTCGACCGAATCCTTCCCACCCTGGACCTGCCACCCGCTGTCGCGCCGCTGCGGCGCAGGCTGGAAATGGCGGAACTGGTCAAGGCGCTGATCGACCACGATCCTACCCTTGCGCCACGAGCGGCGGCGATCGACCTGGCTGACAGCTTGGCACGGCTTCTGGACGAGATGCAGGGCGAAGGAGTACCGGTCGAGGCTCTCGACGCCATCGACGTCGGCGACGAGTCCGCGCATTGGGCGCGAAGCCTTGCCTTCCTGAAGGTGACCGGGACCTATCTCGACAGCATTTCGGGGCACGGTATGGACGCCGAGGCGAGACGCCGCCTGGCCATCGAAACGCTGTGCGACGCCTGGCGGAGAACCCCGCCGACCTATCCCGTCATCGTCGCTGGGTCCACGGGATCGAGGGCGCCGACAGCCGAACTCATGCGAACCGTCGCCGGGCTCCCCTTCGGCGCAGTCGTGCTACCGGGGTTCGATCAGGACCTGCCGGACAAGATTTGGTCGTCTCTGCTGTCGCGTCCCGGCTCGGACGATCATCCTCAGTACAGGTTCGCGACGTTGCTGCACTCGATGGGACTGTCGCCCGGCGATGTCCTTCCCCTTGGCAGTCCGCCAGATCCGGCACGAAACCTCCTGATTTCCCTTTCGCTTCGTCCCGCGCATGTGTCCGATCAATGGCTGTCCGAAGGGCCGGAACTCGGTGACCTCTTGTCTGCCACGTCAGGCCTTTCCCTGATCGAAGCCCCCCAGCCCGCGGACGAGGCCGGAGCTATCGCCGTCGCCTTGAGGGAGGCCGTTCATCAAGGGAGAACAGCCGCGCTTATCACGCCCGACCTGATGCTGGGACGACGCGTCGCAGCTGCCATGGAGAGATGGGATATCGTGCCGGACAACAGCGCAGGTGTGCCCCTGTCGTTGACGGCGTCGGGGCGTTTCCTGCGTCAGACCGCTCGATTGATCGCCGAGCCTGTCCCCGCCGCCGACCTCATCGCGTTGCTCAAACATCCGTTCACTGGTGCCGGGCCCGAGCGCGGCCCTCACATGCTTGCGGCGCAGTCGCTTGAGGTGGCGTTGCGCCGGAAAAGCATCGCCTTCGTCACATCGAAGGTCGTCGGGTCGCTGGCCGAAAGCGCCGGTCTGACCGAGGCATGGACAACGTGGCTGTCAGGGGTCCTCGACACCCTGGCACTAGCGCCCCCGCGTCACCTTACGGGACTCGCCGCTCTGCACGTCTCACTGTCCGAGACAATCGCGTCAGGGTCGGGCGGCCATCCTCCGGTTGTCTGGGACGAGGCCACCGGGCGCGCTGCCCGCGCCGTCATCGACACCTTCCTGGCCGAGACGAGCTTCAACGGAGACATCGCGCTGTTCGATTACCGGCGACTTCTCGACAAGGCTCTGGCGGCGGAAAGCGCGCGTGAACTGGACCGCGCGCATACCGGCGTGATGATCTGGGGCACCCTCGAGGCACGTGTTCAGGGTGCCGAACGCGTGATCCTTGGCGGCCTCAACGAAGGTGTCTGGCCCGAACAGCCATCGCCCGATCCGTGGTTGAACCGAAGAATGCGCGCAGCACTGGGGCTTCTTCTGCCGGAGCGCGAGATTGGCCTTGCCGCACATGACTATCAGCAGGCCGCCGCGGCGCCCGAGGTTGTCCTGTCCCGCGCGGCCCGTACCGAAGAAAGCGAGACCGTCCCGTCGCGCTGGCTCAATCGCCTGACTAACCTGCTGTCAGGGCTTCCCGAGCAGAACGGACCCGAGGCGCTTCGTCGGATGCGTGCGCGCGGCGATGTCTTCCTGTCGCAGTCTGCAGCGTTGGATTTGCCCACTGTCAGCCGGGTGGAAGCCTCAAGACGTCCCTGCCCCGCGCCACCCGTTGCGGCCCGTCCGACAAGATATTCCGTGACCGAGTTGCGCACCCTCGTCCTTGATCCATATGCCGTCTATGCGCGACGGATTCTTCGCCTGAACCCGTTGCCGCCGTTCCTGACGCGACCCGACGCGCGGATGAAAGGGATTGTCTTCCACGAGATCTTCGAACGCTTCTTCGCTCTCGACGCCGACTTCGGCGATCCGGACGGTGCCGCGAAACGGCTGCGCGACATCGCGGAGGATCGGCTGTCACATAACGTGCCGATGCCCGCCGTGCGGCAGCATTGGTGGGGTCAACTGGCCGAGAACTCCGACTGGCTCATCGACGGTGAACTCCGACGCATGGCGCGTTCGACAGGAGTCGCGCGCGAGGTACGGGGAAGCTTCGTCCTTCCCGGTCCGCCGGTCGAAATCGTCGGCAAGGCCGACCGCATAGACCGTCTTCGCGACGGGGAACTCGTCATCTATGACTACAAGACGGGCTCTCCGCCCGATGCCAAGGACATCCGAAACTTCGATCGGCAGCTTCTTGTCGAGGCGGTGATGGCTGAAGGCGGAGGCTTTCCCGGCGTGGACCCCGATATCGTGGCGGAAATTGTCCATATCGGGACGGGACGAAGCCCGAAAGAGGCCAGCATCCTGCTGCACGGGATCGACACGCCCGACTTCACGACGGCTGACGTGCTGCGGGAGCTTGTCGACCTCGTCTCTGCCTACGGACAGGCCGAAACGGGCTTCGCATCAAGACGCGGAATGGATTTCGTCCCCTACGATGGCGACTACGACCACCTTGCACGCGTTGGCGAATGGGATCCCTCGAAGCCCACGCTGGCGGAGCCTATCGGATGACCGACGAGGCGACGCTCGTACAGAACCTGGCCGCCGATCCGACGGTATCGACCTGGCTTTCTGCCAATGCGGGATCGGGCAAGACGCGCGTCCTGACGAACCGCGTCGCACGACTTCTTCTCAACGGCGTCGAACCGCAGAACATCCTTTGCCTGACCTACACCAAAGCCGCGGCGAGCGAGATGCAGAACCGGCTGTTCAAGACCTTGGGGGCCTGGGCGATGCTTGACGATGCAAGTCTGCGAGTCGCGCTGTCCGACCTTGGCGAGGCCCTGCCCCGCAACCTCGCACGGGCACGCACGCTTTTCGCAAGCGCCATCGAAGCGCCGGGCGGGCTGAAGATCCAGACCATTCATTCTCTCTGCGCATCGATCCTGCGGCAATTCCCGCTGGAGTCCGGAACGTCGCCCCAGTTCGTCGAAATGGACGACACGGCGCAGGAGGCTCTGATCTCGGAGATCCTCGACGACCTCGCCCGATCGCATCCTGCCGTCCTCGCCGAAGCTTCAGCCTGCATGAACGCAGATAGCCTTTCCTCTCTCGCGAAGGACGTCATCTCAAGCGCGGACGGCTTCAATCCGTGCCTGACCCGGGATGAGATCTCTGCGCGCTGCGGCGTGACACCTGGGACAACGGAAGCGGACATCGTGGCTCGCGCCTTGCAGCCCGGTGACCTAGCGTTCCTCAAGTCGCTGATTCCCGTGCTTTTGACCGGCAGCCCCAATGATGTGAAGCTGGCTGGCCGCATTTCCGAATGCGGCTCACGCGAGACAGTGCGCACCCTTCTTGAGCTATCCGAGTTCCTTTTGGTCCAGTCGGGCGACAAAGCATATCGAGCCAAGATCGGCGGACAGCCGACGAAGGCGCTCAGGGACGGCGCCTTCCAAGTCCATCTCGACCGCTTCAATGACCTGATGCAGCGCGTCGAGGAGGCGCGTGCCGGCTGGTTGCCGTTGAATGCCGCGCGGCGGATGTCGGCGTTGCACGACTTCGCCGGCATCCTGTTGCCATCCTATACTTCAGCCAAGGAGGAGCGCGCCCTTCTGGATTTCGACGATCTGATCAGGCGCACGCAGCGGCTTCTCAGCGATCCCACCCTGCCGTGGGTGCTGTTCCGCCTGGATGCGCGACTGGAGCACATCCTGGTCGACGAAGCGCAGGACACGAGCCCGCGCCAATGGCAGGTCATCCGAGCGCTCGCCGAGGAACTGACATCAGGCGCACGACCGGACCGACCGCGGACGCTGTTCGTAGTAGGAGACAAGAAGCAGTCGATATACAGCTTCCAGGGTGCGGATGCCGCAGGTTTCGACCGGATGGCCGACACCTTTGGGCGCCAACTCGCTGGCGGTTTGTCCCGCCGCGAACTCAGGCACTCCTTCCGGTCCTCGCCCGCGATCCTGAACGCCGTCGATGCAACCATGGCTCTCGACGATGTCACCGGTACGGGGAGCGACGCCGCTCATATCGCGTTCCACGGTGACATGCCGGGTCGGGTCGATGTGTGGCCGCTTGTTCCGCCGCCCGAAAAGCCCGAGGTCCATCCTTGGCACGATCCGGCGGACCGGCCCTTGCCGGATGGCGCTCAGGTCACACTCGCGCGGTCGCTCGCCAGGTTCATCGGCCGGATCCTCGAAGACGAGGCGATCACTGACAAGAGCGGACGGGTGAGGCGCGTCTCGGCAGGGGACATCATGATCCTCGTGCGAAGCCGAGGCGATATGTTCGAGCAGATCATCTCTGCCTGCAAGGCGGCGGGACTGCCGATTGCCGGAGCGGATCGCCTGAAGATCGCCGCCGAACTCGCCGTGAAGGACCTTACGGCACTTTTGTCCTTCCTGGCTCTTCCCGACGACGACCTTGCATTGGCCGGAGCATTGAAATCCCCGCTTTTTGGCTGGAGCGAAGGACAACTTTTCGACCTCGCACACGGGCGGATAGCCCCAACGCTGTGGCGCGAACTTTTGCGGCGAAGCACGGAATTTCCCGAAACAGTGACTATCCTCCGCTCTCTACGGGACGACATCGACTTCGTGAGACCCTACGAGTTGCTTGAACGGATCCTCACGAGGCATGACGGACGACGCAAGCTTCTTGGACGCATCGGCCTGGAGGCGCGCGAAGGGATAGACGAGCTTTTGAACCAGGCTTTGGTATACGAGCGCGAACATGTGCCCAGCCTCACTGGGTTTCTTCATCGGTTGAGCACCGAGGACATCGTGGTCAAACGTCAAGCCAATGGAGCCGACGACCTTATCCGCGTCATGACTGTTCATGGTGCGAAGGGACTCGAGCGACCCATCGTCATCCTGCCCGACACCACCGCACCACCGCGCCCGAACGCGAGTGATCTTCTAATGGCGGATGACGGTGTCCCATTGCCTCCGCTCAAGCGCGGACACGACACGGAAGAGGTCGCGCAAGCGCGTGACCGTGTGCGTGCGGCGGAGGATGAGGAGAGGGATCGCCTTCTCTATGTCGCGATGACGCGCGCTGAAAAGTGGCTGATCGTTTGCGGCGTCGAGCAGGCGCGCGCGCCCTCTCGAAACGTGGACTGGCACAGGCTCGTGCGTGAAGGCGTGACATCGGCGGGAGGGATCGAGGTCGGGACACCCGAGGGAACCATCCTTCGTCTGACACATGGGCAGTGGCCCGCTTTCAAAGCACCGCTTTCGCCACAGAAAGTCTCAGATAGGGCAGAAATCCCCCACTTCCTGTACCAACCTGCGCCCTTTGTCGAAGCTCGCCAGCCCCTTTCACCTTCAGATCTTGGCGGCGCGAAGGTCCTAGGCGGCGGCGCACTGGACGAAGACGCCGCGAAGCGTCGGGGACGCCAGCTTCACCTCCTTCTCGAACATCTTCCCGGCAAGCTGCACGCGGAAGCGTTTGCGCGCAGCCTCCTGTCCCGAGGACCCGACGCAGCGCGCCCCGAGGAGGTACTGGAACTGCTCGACGAGGCCATGCGAAACCTCTCGATGCAGCCGGACGTTTTCTCCCCGGATGCTTTGGTCGAAGTCGAGATTTCCGGTCGAGTACCCAAATTCGACCATAAGGTGGCTGGGACCATCGACCGTTTGCTGATCGGCGACAAGCGCGTCCTGGCCGTCGACTTCAAGACGAACGCGATCGTGCCGTCGCGACCTGAAGATACGCCTGAAGGAATACTTCGTCAGATGGGCGCCTATCTTCTTATGCTTGAGCAGGTCTATCCCCACCGCGAGGTAGAGGTCGCCGTGCTCTGGACCGCCACAGCCACGCTGATGCCGTTGCCCCACGGTATCGTGAGGGCAGCCTTGGGTCGTGCTACCATATCTTGACCTTCCGCGCAGCGCTTCCTAGGTTTATTAACCTAGTCACAAGGGGATCCTGCCATGGCCACCGTAGCCGTTACCGATGACACATTCGACGCCGAGGTCCGCAATTCGGATGTTCCGGTCGTCGTGGACTTCTGGGCCGAATGGTGCGGTCCCTGCAAGATGATCGGCCCGGCTCTTGAAGAGCTGTCGGACGAATATGGCGGCAAGATCAAGATCGCAAAGGTCAACGTCGACCAGAACCCGAACTCGCCCGCCCAGCTTGGCGTTCGCGGGATCCCGGCGCTGTTTCTCTTCAAGGACGGCCAGGTCGTGTCGAACAAGACCGGCGCCGCGCCCAAGGCTGCGCTGAAGGGCTGGATCGACGAATCCATCTGACCGGCTTCGTCTCGCATCGCAGGGCCGCCATTGAGGCGGCCCTTTGCATGTCGGCATCCGGGTTGCAGTCGACAGCGCCGGTACGCATATAGCCCCAAACGACGGAGGCACTCATGGCGGACAGCGACTTTCCCGGCTGGCACGGGACAACGATTATCGGAGTCCGCAAGGGCGGATCGGTCGTCGTTGCGGGCGATGGACAGGTCAGCCTGGGTCAGACGGTCATCAAGGGCTCGGCGCGCAAGGTGCGTCGTCTCTCGCCGGGCGGTTATGACGTCGTTGCGGGTTTTGCAGGATCGACCGCCGACGCCTTCACACTGCTGGAACGCCTTGAAGCCAAACTCGAGGCGACGCCCGGTCAGTTGCAGCGCGCCTGCGTCGAGTTGGCGAAGGACTGGCGCACAGACAAATACCTTCAAAAGCTGGAAGCGATGCTGATCGTCACGGATGGTGCCGAGCTTTACATCGTGACGGGGGCAGGGGACGTGCTCGAGCCCGAACATGACGTCGCCGCGATCGGTTCTGGCGGGAATTATGCCCTCGCCGCCGCGCGGGCGCTGATGGACGCTGACGGCGACGCGGAATCCGTCGCACGCAGGGCAATGGCCATCGCCGCCGACATCTGCGTCTACACCAACGGGAACCTGACCGTGGAGACCATCTCGAAATGACCGACCTGACCCCGCGAGAGATCGTCTCGGAACTTGACCGGTTCATCATCGGACAGAAGGACGCGAAGCGCGCCGTCGCCGTCGCACTCAGAAACCGCTGGCGCCGTCGGCAACTTCCCGACGATCTACGCGACGAGGTCTATCCGAAGAACATCCTGATGATTGGACCCACGGGCGTCGGCAAGACCGAGATTTCGCGCCGCTTGGCGAAGCTTGCCCGCGCGCCCTTCCTGAAGGTCGAGGCGACGAAGTTCACCGAGGTCGGTTACGTCGGGCGTGATGTGGAACAGATCGTGCGGGATCTGGTCGAAGCGTCGATCACAATGACGCGCGAGCATATGCGCGAGGACGTGAAGGCCAATGCCCGTGCCGCCGCTGAGAGCCGTGTTCTGGCCGCCATCGCGGGCGAGGGCGCGCGCGAACAGACGCGCGACATGTTCCGCGACAAGCTGAAGCGTGGGGAACTGGACGACACCGTCATCGAGCTTGAGATGAAGGATCAGTCCAATCCATTCCAGAACCTGGGAATGCCTGGAATGCCTCCGGGGCAGGGGGGCATGGCTCTGGACCTCGGATCGCTGTTCGGAAAGGGCCTTCCCGGACGGACCGTGAAGAAGCGCATGACCGTCGCACAAAGCTACGACATCCTGATCGGGGAAGAGGCCGACAAGCTCCTTGACGATGAAGCAGTCACTAAAGCGGCTATTTTCGCGGTCGAAGAGAATGGTATCGTGTTCTTAGACGAAATCGACAAGGTCACCGCACGTGCCGAAACTCGGGGGGCCGACGTCAGCCGGGAGGGTGTTCAGCGCGACCTGCTTCCTCTGATCGAGGGCACGACGGTATCGACGAAGTACGGGCCGGTGAGGACGGATCACATCCTTTTCATCGCCTCGGGTGCGTTCCACATCGCCAAGCCGTCCGACCTTCTTCCCGAGCTCCAGGGGCGCCTTCCTATCCGCGTCAACCTGCGGGCGCTGACCGAGGAAGACTTTGTCCGCATCCTGACCGAGACGGACAACGCGCTGACGCTTCAGTACACGGCGCTGATGAACACCGAAGAGGTCGAGGTTTCGTTCACAGAAGACGGAATTGCGGCGCTGGCCAAGATTGCGGCCGAAGTGAACCAGTCGATTGAGAACATCGGTGCGCGGCGACTTTACACCGTCATGGAGCGGGTCTTCGAAGAACTCAGCTTCAACGCACCGGACCGGGCCGGCGACAAGGTTATGGTCGATGCCGCCTTCGTCGAGACGAACCTTGGTGAGCTGGCTCGCAGCGCAGATATGAGCCGCTTCGTCCTCTAGCGCGAGTGTCGCATACGGGGCAGAGTGGCCGCACCCTACGGCCGGGCTGCCTCTCGATGCGTCTGCTACCGCTTGTCTTCATCCTCGTTCTTGCGGCCTGCGCGCCGCGATTGCCCGTGGCGTCAGTCCCCGAAGGTACACCGGAGGGCACGTCGACGATTGTCTACGTCGCGACCAACCGAAGCGACATCGGGAGTTCCTCCTCGCGAGGTCGCAGTGAGACGACCCGCCATATCCGATATCAGGTACGCATTCCGGACGCCCACACGCCGGGAAAGCTTGCGATGCCGACCCGAAATCCTGATCCTGCCCGCCACTTCATGGCGCTGAAAGCCGACGCCTTTCGCGGAGAAGACCAGTTCGCCGCAGCCATCTCGCAGGACCTCTCCCGAATGCCGGTCGACGACCGGGCGATCACCTTGTTCATCCACGGCTTCAACACGACCTACGCCGAAAGTGTGATGCGGATGGCGCAGCTGAACTACGACCTCGACTTGCCGGGTGTGTCGGTTCAGTTCGCCTGGCCCTCGGCCAACAGCCCTCTCGGATACGCCTACGACCGAGACAGCACGCTTTATTCCCGCGATGCGCTAGAGCTTCTCCTTCGTTCGCTGCCCAAGACCGACAAGCGACTGGTGATTGTAGCGCATTCTCTGGGCGCGCATCTTACGATGGAGACCCTGCGTCAGATCGAGATCGCCGATCCGGGTTGGAGCGCGCGGACGCTCGGTGGCGTGGTGCTTGTCTCTCCTGACATCGACGTAGAGGTCTTCCGGCAGCAGGTCGCACGACTATCGCCCTTGCCCCAGCCTTTCGTGATCTTCGTGTCCAGCAGGGATGCGGCGCTCGGACTTTCGGCTCTCATTTCAGGTGAGAGCGGGCGGCTGGGGAACGTCACCGACCCGTCCGCGCTCGCGGGTCTCGACATCATCCTCCTGGACATCTCCGCATTCGGGAGCGGGCATTTTGCCTTTGGGAACTCTCCTGCCCTGATCCCGATCCTTCGTCGCATGGCCAACCTGGATTCGTCCTTCCGGGACGAAGACAGACGGAGCACGGGCGTCATCCCAGGAACCGTCGTGACGATCCGAAACGTCACCGAGGTGATCCTGTCGCCACTATCGCAGTAGAGCCGGCGAAAGGTCTCTTTTCATCGACGGGAAAGAGGCAGAAACGAAGCCAATGACCGCTCTGACCTTCGTTCGCGACAACGTCCGCTTCCTGGCCGTGGGAATCGTGCTGACGCTGAATTCCAGCTACGGCCAGACCTTCTTCATCTCGGTATTCGCAGCATCGATCATGGCAGACTTCGCGCTGTCGGACGGTGAGTGGGGACTTGTCTATACTGCCGCCACGACGGCCTCCGCGGTAGTCATGTTCTTCGCGGGCGCCCTCAGCGACCGGTTCCGAGTCCGTCAACTGGCCTGGCTGGTGGTGCCCGGTTTGGCGGTGTCCTGCATGGTCATGGGAGCGAGCGGATCGGTCACTGGATTGCTGATGGCCATCTTCCTTCTGAGGATCCTGGGACAAGGCATGATGTTCCAGCTTGCGTCGGTGTCGATGGCGCGGTGGTTCGTGGCGCGTCGCGGCCTTGCGCTGTCGATCGCCGGCATCGGATTCTGGATCGGGCAGGCGACGTTGCCGCTGGTCTTCGCGAGCCTCTTGCCGTCCCATGGCTGGCGCGCTTTGTGGTTCCTTGCCGCTGCGCTTGTCGCGGTCACGTTTCCATTGATCCTGTGGCTTCTTACACTGGAAAGGACGCCGCAATCTCTCGCTCATTCGGACGATGCGGTCGGGATGGACGGGCGGCAGTGGACCCGTCCCGAAGTCCTTCGATCCGCGTTCTTCTGGATGCTCGTGCCCATGCTTCTGGGGCCGCCCGCCTGGGGTACAGCCTTATTCTTCCAGCAGGTCCATATCGCCGACGTCAAGGGATGGGGCCTGACCGACTACCTTGCGCTTGTGCCGCTGATGACCGTCGTGTCGGTCGCGATGACTTTCGTTGCGGGGCATCTCATCGACCTTCTCGGGTCGGCGGTGCTGATCCGTGTCGTCCTGGTGCCGTGGCTTCTGGGCTTTCTTGTTCTGGCATTGGCGCCGACGCTTTCTGTCGCCGCGCTGGCCTTCGTGCTATTCGGCGTGGCGCACGGAACGCAGGCCACCATCATGACGGCCTTCTGGGCCGAGTTCTTCGGCACACGGCACATCGGGTCTATCAAGGCGGCCGCGACAAGCCTGATGGTTTTCGGGTCGGCGGTCGGTCCGGGCCTATCGGGCGTTTTGATCGACCAGGGGCTCGATTTCCCAAGACAGATGCTAGGGATCGTCGTTTATTTCGCGGCGTCGAGTGTCCTGTTGTGGATCGCCGTCGATAGCGCTCGACGTCGGCTACCGCGCGCGGGCGAGATAAACGTAAAGCGCGCCTGAGCCCCCGTGACGTCTGTGCGCCTCGGTCCAGTCCAGAACGAGATGGGACAGGGGCGGTCGCGTCAACCATTCGGGAACAGCCCGCCTCAGCACGCCGGTCTGCCGGGGAACCGGGTCATGGTCGGGGGCAGGGCGGCCCTTGCCGGTAATGACGAGGACCAGGCGTCTCCCCTCGGAGTTGGCACGCAAAAGAAAGGACCGAAGCGCGATCTCGGCCGCCGCAGCGGTCATGCCATGGAGATCGATACGCGTCTCGGGGATCGCCTTGCCACGCTTCATACGCCCGAAGGTCTTGCGGTCCATGCGGACGGGGCGATCGACAGGGTCAACGCTCCGAGCGGGACCAGAGAGTGCGGCCTGGCTGGTCTCCCCCACGCGGAAAGGCTTGATGTCGAAATCGGAGTCGGGAATTAGCGGCTTCGGCCTTGTCTCAAGCCGCTGTTTCATGGACAGCGCGCCGGAAGGCTTGTGCGGGTCGAGAGGAGAGGCGGTGCGGGCAACGCGTTGCCACAGCTTCTCCTCCTCTGGAGCCAGCCGACGGGGGCGCCGGCTCATGACCCGTCGATCCGGGCCAAGGCCTCCTCGATCGGCAGAAGGACGATCATCCTGCCACCGTCGCGCACCTGACCAGCCTTTCTTCCCGCCTGCGCCCCCGTGCCGAAGAAGATGTCGCCGCGCTGTGCGCCCTTGATCGCGGACCCTGTGTCCTGAGCGACCATGAGACGCCGCATCGGCGAAGCGCCGTCCTTCTCGATCCAGACCGGCGCCCCGAGGGGCACGAACTCGGGGTCGACGGCAAGGGTGCGGCCGCCTGTGATGGACCGATCCATCGCCCCGAGCGGACCCATGTCGGCGGGAACCTGGCTTACTTCGCGGAAGAAGACGTAGGAGGGGTTATGGTTCAGAAGATCTGCGCCTTCTGCGGGGTGTTCGCGAACCCATGTCCGGATGACTTGTGCCGAGACCTGATGCGCGTCGAAAACGCCGCGTCGAACCAGCTCTTCGCCGATCGATCGGTAGGGGTGACCGTTCTTGCCGCCATAGCCGACACGAATACTCGTTCCGTCTTCCAGCCTGATACGTCCGGAACCTTGGACCTGAAGAAAGAATTTTTCGACGGGATCCTCGACCCAGACGATCTCCAGGCCGCGCCCCTTCAAAACGGACTTGTCTTCGATCTCCTTGCGGCTGAACCACTCGCCCGTTTCGGGCGCTTCGGGAGGACGACGGTAGAGGGGAACGCTAAATCGCTCGGTTTCCTCGAGGGATCCGACAAGCTCGGGCTCGTAGTAGCCAGTAAAAAGCGCGGCAGAGCCATCGGTGATCAGGATCGGGCGGAAGAGGGCTTCGAAAAAGGTGCGAGCGTCCGTTGGCGCGGCTCGCCAGAGCGCAAACGGCGGGCCAGTCACCAGAGGTCATGTCCTCACAGGTGGTTCGGAAGACCTTGAGCGCCGCCTCGTGGCTGTCGGCCTCCCACCCCTTCAAGTCGGAGAACTCCAGTAGGCGGGCCTCGGCGGAAAGGGGGAGGGCGGACATCGTCAGGAGCAGGAATGCAGCAAGACCGCTGCCAAGGGTCATTCGCCAGTTGCCACCAACTGCCAGTTGGGGTCGTTGACACCCATCTTGCGGGCGAAAGTCCAAACGTCGCGTTGGCGCTTGATCTCGCTTGGGTTGCCCTCCACGATTTCGCCTGCTGCGTTCCTCACGACCGAAGTCTGCTCACCCACGAAGCGGACGGTGATCTCTCCCTCACTCGTCTGGCGGTCGAACTCGGCTTCCTTCAGCACGACTTCGCGGACGCCGACGAAATTCGCGTCAATCGACAGGCCTTCTGCTTTGCGAGCGTCGATGACGGACTGAAACGTCTGCTCGATATCGTCGGACAGGAAGTCGCGGACGGGGGTCAGATCGCCCTTCTCGAAAGCCATGAGGATCATTTCGTAGGCCCCGCGCGAGCCTTCCAAGAACGACTTCACCATGAAACCCGGCTCGGCCATCTTCATCGCGGCCAGAGCCTTGGCGCTTTGTGACCCGTCCTCGACGTGGTCGGTGATGTCGTGATCGGGGCCGCCCTCGATTACGTCGAAGTCGGCGCGACGCGACGGACGGCTTGGGGTCTGCGTCACTGCAGGCTTTTCGAAGCCTTCTCTCGTACCGAGAACGCTACGCAGTCGCAGGATCAAAAACACGGCAATGCCGGCAAGGACCAGAAGCTGGATCAAGGAGGAGCTCATGCGTTCTCTCGGGACAGGGTTTGGCATTCTGACATCAGGGTCCATATGTAGGTGCTGATTGGGTGCGAGTCCACCGGACCCCCTGCGACCAAGAGGACACCATGCGGCTCTTTCTTCCGTTCCTTCTCGTTCCGCTCATCGAGATTGCGCTTTTCATCCAGGTCGGCGGGTTGATCGGGCTCTGGTGGACGCTCGCCATCGTGGTTGGAACAGCGATCCTCGGCACCTTCCTCGTTCGTAGCCAGGGCATGGCCGTCCTTGCGCAACTTCGCGGATCGATGGAACGTCTGAGTGATCCGACCGGACCGCTCGCGCATGGAGCGATGATCCTGTTTTCAGGCGCACTTCTTCTGACGCCGGGCTTTTTCACCGATGCGATCGGCTTCGCCCTTCTGGTGCCTGGCATCCGAGAGTCCATATTCCGTGCGGTGCGAAAGCGCGTCGTGATCGAACGGTTCAACTACGGAGCTTCACCGAAGACCCCGGCGGATCCGCATGTAATCGAGGGTGAGTTCGAAGAGATCGAGCCGAGGAAAGGACCCTCTGGCTGGACCCGCCATTGAGGGCAGGCGCCCACCTCGCTATAGAGGTCCGGACGAGAATTTTATCCAGACGGAGAGCCTCATGGCCGAAAATGGAAACGGCGCCGCGCCGCAAACGCCCCAGATGCCGCAAATGAAGGTGCTTGGGCAGTTCATTCGCGACATGTCCTTCGAGAACATCTTGGCCCGCAAGCCAGTCGAAGGTCAGGTGCAGCCCGACATTCAGGTCCAGGTCGCTCTCGACGCTCGCAAGGGCTCGAACGCGAACCAGTACGAGGTGGTGACAAAGTTCAACATCACGTCGAAGAACAAGGGCAGCGAGGCCGTGCTGTTCGTCCTCGAGCTGGAGTACGCCGGTCTCTTCCAGATCGAAAATGTGGCCGACGACCAGCTTCACCCATTTCTTCTGATCGAATGTCCGCGGATGATCTTCCCGTTCGTGCGCCGCATCGTCAGCGACGTGACCCGCGACGGCGGCTTCCCGCCCCTGAACATGGACACGATCGATTTCGTCGCGCTCTACCGCCAGCAGCTGGCCCAGAGGCAGCAGGCTCAGGCCGGAAAGCCCGAAACGCCTACGCCGGCGAACTGAACGTCGGCCAAAGCGCCCCATTCCCCATCTTCGCTACGAAGGCTGCATGTGCCGCCGCCTCGGCTTCGGTCAGGCGCGCGGGCAGGGGACGTGGGCGGGGCTGGGGACGCCAGGCTTCTGCCGGACCGCTACCTGTCCGCTTCTGCCCGACAGGGGCAAGAATGAGGTCAGGCTGCCGACCCCCGATCAGTTCGAGATAGACGTCCGCCAGGATCTCACTGTCGAGAAGCGCTCCGTGCAGCGTTCTAGCCGAGTTGTCGATGGAGTAGCGGCGGCACAGAGCATCCAGCGACGCTGGTGAACCGGGAAACTTCCGGCGGGCGATGTCCAGGGTGTCGACTGCGCGCTCCCAAGGGATCTGAGGAAGTCCGAGCCAGCGCAGTTCGGCGTTCAGAAATTTCATGTCGAATGCGGCGTTGTGGATCACAAGCGTCGCGTCGCCGATGAAGTCCAGAAACTCCTTCGCGACATGACGAAACAGAGGTTTGTCGCGCAGGAAGTCGTCGGTCAGGCCGTGTACGTCTATGGCTTCTTTTGGGACCATGCGCTCGGGGTTGACGTACTGGTGATACGTCCGTCCTGTCGGGACGTGCCCGTGCAATTCGACCGCTCCGATCTCGACGATGCGGTCGCCGGTTTCGGGATCCAGTCCCGTAGTTTCGGTGTCGAGAACGATCTCGCGCATCATCTTCCGAATGTCCTTGCCTGCTGGACTACATCATGGACAGCGGCGCGGGCGGCTTCAAGCGACGTGGTCTCGATCACGACATCTGCGCGTGCCCTCTTTTCGGCGTCAGGAACTTGGCGGTTCAGGATCAACTCGAATTTGTCCGGTGTCATGCCAGGTCGGGACAGAACACGTCGGCGTTGTTCGTCGGCGGGTGCGGAAACGACGACGATCATGTCCACCATGGCCTCGGCGCCGGTTTCGAAGAGGAGCGGAATGTCGACCACGACGACTGGTGCATTCGTGCGGGCCACGAAATTCGCCCGATCCTCGGCGACCAGCGGGTGAACTGCCGCCTCGACAAGCCGGAGTAGGTCAGGATCTTTCCTGATCGCGTCAGAGAGCTTCGCGCGGTCGATCGCACCCTCGACGATAACGTCTGGGCAGAGGGCGCGAAGTCGCGGGACAGCGCCCCCTCCCTTTGAATAGAGACGGTGGACGGCTTCATCCGCATCCCAGACAGGCACGTCCAGATCGCGGAACATCGCCGCCGTTGTAGACTTTCCCATCCCGATCGAGCCGGTCAAGCCGATGACGGTCGGTCGGCTCACCTGAGAACAGCGTCGCGCAGTGCGTCGTCGACTTCGGGTTTCATGTTGAACCAGCGCTCGAAGCCGGGAGCGGCTTGGTGCAGCAACATACCGAGGCCATCGATTGTACGACACCCAATGCTCCGGGCGTATTGTAGAAGCGGCGTTTCGAGAGGGGCGTAGACAAGGTCGGTGACGACAGCGTCGCGTGACAGTCCGTCGAGGGGAATCCGCATCTCGGACTTGCCAACCATGCCAAGCGAAGACGCATTCACCACGGTCATGGCACCATCAAGCGCGTTGCCCGCCTGTACCCAGTCAACCACTTCGATCTTGTGCCCGAACTCGCGCCGCAAGGTATCCGCCCGCGCCTTCGTTCTGTTTGTCAGTCGGATTTCCTGTGCGCCCGCGTCGATGAGAGAGGCAATGACTGCACGCGCTGCGCCACCTGCCCCGATGACCGCTGCGGGTCCATCTGCGGCATTCCAGTCCGGCGCACCCTGACGGAGATTCTCGATGAAACCGTAACCGTCCGTGTTGTCCGCGACGATCTTGCCGTCCTCGCGAAAGGTCAGCGTATTCGCCGACCCGATGAGAGCCGCGCGGTCGGTGACGCTATCGGCCATCGTAAGTACATGTTCCTTATGAGGAATCGTCACGTTCAGGCCGACGAAGCCCACTTTTGGAAGCACCCTCAGAGCATCTTCGAGGTCGGGGGACGCGATCTCCATCGGGATGTAGTGGCCGGCGATCCCATAGCGGCGCAGCCAATGCTGATGCAGCCGGGGTGACCGCGAATGCGAGATCGGAGTTCCAATAACGCCAGCAAGGGGAATGCGCTTCGTGCTCATTCCGGCAGGGTGCCTCTGGCCGTCAGCCAAGGCAAGAGTTGCAGAAGCGGAAGGCCCAGTATCGTGAAGTGGTCTCCTTCTACTCGTGAGAAGAGGCGGATGCCTTCCTCCTCGATCTTGTAGGCACCGACAGAGGTGCGGATGCTCTCCCAGTTGCGGTCGACATAGTCGCGGGCATAGGAGTCCGATACGTCGCGCATCCACATCCGGGCGTGTCCCACATGGCGCCAGACGGGGGTCGCGCCGACGTAGACAACAGCTGCCGAATGAAGGTCGTGCCGCTTTCCGCGAAGGCTTTGGATTTGTGCGACGGCGTCGTCCGGCGTCGCGGGTTTCGAGAGGATCGTGCCGTCGAACTCCAGAACCTGGTCGCAGCCAAGGACTAGCGCGTCCGGACGCTTTGACGCGATCTTTCGCGCCTTCGCTTCGGCCAACGCGTCGGCAATATCGCGGGGCGAAGCACCTTCGGCCACCAGCGAGGCCTTGATCGCGTTTTCGTCGATGGTGGCTGGTATGACCTGGAACGGCACGCTCGCCCTCTGCAGGAGCTCGGCACGTATCGACGATCCGGATGCCAGAATAAGGGGCTCAAGCATGTGGATAAACCTGTGAAGCGTGTGGCTTGGAACCTAGGGAGGATATCATGGAATCCGACAGGAATTCCGGTATCGGCACGCGACCTACCATGTGCCGCGCAAAAAGTCCGAGATTTGTCCACGGTGGGTTACCGAGGCGCCCAGCCTGTGCGTGTCCTCAATGTGCGTTGAGTATTCTGTCAGTTATCCACAGGTCTGCCAGTGTGCAGCTAAACTTTAAGAGTTATGAATTCCACAGGAATTCCGGTTTCCCCCTATGAAAGCCGGCTCACGCCGACCGCTCCGTCTGCCCTGTGCACAACTTGGGGCGCAACACATGAATTCCACTTGTCCCTGCCTCCTAACACCACATCATCTTTTCTTTCATTCTCTTTTTCTTTTAAGAGGCTCCGAGTTCACGGAGTCGCCGCATGACCGAGATACTGGCAATCGTCTACCCTTGGACGAAGTCGCTACACGTCATCTCGGTGATTTCCTGGATGGCTGGGCTGCTCTACCTTCCCAGGCTCTTCGTTCACCATGTGGAGCAGGCGGGTCGAGATGGACAGGTCCATGAGACCTTCACGATGATGGAACGAAAGTTGTTCCGTCTCATCATGAACCCGGCCATGATCGCAACATGGGTATTCGGGCTCATGCTGGTCTTCACCCCTGGGATCGTCGACTGGTCGCAGGTTTGGCCGTGGACCAAGGCGGCGGCCGTCCTTCTGATGACGTGGTTCCATCACTGGCTTGGGTATCGTCGGAAGGAGTTGGCGGCGGGAACGAACACGAGAAGCGGTCGGACCTTCCGTATGATGAACGAGGTTCCGACGCTCTTGATGCTCGTTATCGTGGTCTCGGTCATCGTGAAATTCTGAGACTGGTTGACTTGCGAAGGCTTGTTGCCTATCTACCCGCCCGGATGCGGTCCTCGCATTCGTAGCATTCCCATACCATCCTGTTTCGTCTGCCCGGGGCATGACGTCCGAAAGGCATTCCAATGACCGACCGTCTGAACCTCGCCGATCTCAAGTCGAAGTCGCCCAAAGAGCTTCTATCGATGGCCGAGGAACTGGAAATCGAGAACGCCTCGACGATGCGGAAAGGCGAGATGATGTTCTCGATCCTTCGCGAGAGAGCGGACGAGGACTGGATCATCGGCGGTGATGGGGTTCTGGAAGTTTTGCAGGACGGCTTTGGTTTCCTGCGGTCACCCGAGGCAAACTATCTGCCCGGTCCCGATGACATCTACGTTTCTCCCGACATGATCCGCCAGCACTCGTTGCGGACCGGAGACTCGGTTGAAGGCGTGATCCGTGAGCCGAATGATCAAGAGCGGTACTTCGCCCTGACAAAGGTCGAGACGATCAACTTCGAAGATCCCGACAAGGCGCGCCACAAGGTCAGCTTTGACAACCTGACGCCGCTTTATCCCGACGAGCGGATGACGATGGAGATCGAGGATCCCACCATCAAGGATCGGTCGGCACGCGTAATCGACCTTGTCGCACCTATCGGCAAGGGCCAGCGTTGCTTGATCGTCGCGCCTCCGCGGACGGGCAAGACGGTGCTTTTGCAGAACATCGCCCATTCGATCGAGACCAACCACCCCGAGTGCTACCTGATCGTACTTCTCATCGACGAGCGGCCAGAAGAGGTGACGGACATGCAGCGGTCGGTGAAGGGCGAGGTCGTGTCGTCGACGTTCGACGAACCCGCCACTCGTCACGTTGCCGTTTCCGAAATGGTCATCGAAAAGGCCAAGCGTTTGGTCGAACACAAGCGCGATGTGGTGATCCTGCTAGACTCGATCACGCGTCTTGGCCGCGCATTCAACACGGTCGTTCCCTCGTCGGGCAAGGTTCTGACCGGTGGTGTCGATGCGAACGCTCTCCAGCGGCCCAAGCGCTTCTTTGGTGCGGCCAGGAATATCGAGGAAGGCGGCAGCCTTACCATCATCGCGACTGCACTGATCGACACCGGCAGCCGGATGGACGAGGTCATCTTCGAAGAGTTCAAGGGAACGGGTAACTCGGAAATCGTCCTGGACCGCAAGGTTGCCGACAAGCGGGTCTATCCGGCGATGGATATCCTCAAGTCCGGCACGCGGAAGGAGGAACTTCTGGTAGACAAGAACGACTTGCAGAAGACCTTCGTGCTCCGCCGCATCCTGAACCCGATGGGAACGACGGATGCTGTCGAGTTCCTGCTGTCGAAGCTGAAACAGACGAAGTCAAATTCGGAATTCTTCGACTCCATGAACACGTAAATCTCTGTTATATAACAGTAGGTTAAGGTAATGGACACGATCTTTGCGCTGGCGAGCGCTCGGGGTCGTTCAGGCGTTGCCATCGTGCGCCTGTCTGGACCTGACGCATTTTCGACCTTGGAGCAGATGGCCGGTACGATTGCCTGCGCCACGCCGCGCTTCTCTTAGCGCGCTTCAGGGCGTTCTGGGGGTTCTCGATCAGGCGCTTGTGCTGACGTTTCCACAACCGAACAGCTTTACCGGGGAAGACGTCGTGGAGTTACATCTCCACGGCTCTGTGGCAGTGATAGATGCAGTTCTGCGCGATCTCGGTGGACGGAGCGGCTTGAGGTTGGCCGAGGCGGGCGAGTTCACCAGGCGGGCTCTTGAGAACGAGCGGCTTGACCTGGCACAGGTCGAAGGCCTTTCGGACCTCATCGAGGCGGAAACCGAGGCTCAGCGCAAACAGGCATTCCGTGTCCTGTCGGGTGCTCTGGGAGCCAGGGCGCAGTCGTGGCGGGAACGCCTGATCCGCGCGGCTGCGCTTTTGGAAGCGACGATTGATTTCGCCGACGAGGATGTTCCGGTCGATGTAACGCCTGAAGTCGCAAGTTTGATCGACGGTGTTCAGCATGAGTTGATAGACGAAGCTTCGGGCTTGAGAGCGGCGGAGCGTATACGCGAAGGTTTCGAGATCGCTATCGTTGGCCCGCCCAATGTCGGCAAATCCACATTACTGAACGCCCTGGCGGGACGGGAAGCTGCGATCACTTCGTCGATTGCGGGGACGACTCGCGACGTCATCGAAGTCAGGATGAACCTTTCGGGGCTTTCCGTGACTTTGGTCGATACAGCCGGTCTCCGGGACGCGCAGGACGAGATTGAAGCCATCGGCGTTGACCTCGCACGACGCCGAGCAGAGGCCGCGGATATGAGGGTGATCATGAAGTCTTCCTCAGAGGATGAGCCTGCCATCCCTCCGCGCGATGGTGATATAGTCGTTGTGTCGAAGTCCGACATCGTGCCAGGCGACTTCTCGGCACTTACGGGCGAGGGTATCAGTCATCTGATCGACCGTATCACGACCGTGCTAGAGCGTCAGACTGCCGGCGCGGGAGTGGTTATCCGTGAACGGCAAGCGCGCGCCGTCGTGGAGGCCGCTAGCTCTTTGGGAATCGCGCGTGATCGGTTAAGGACTGCGAACGGGGTGGATTTGACCGCTGAAGATTTGCGGCACGCGATCCGGTCGCTTGATAGTCTGGTGGGTCGGGTGGACGTCGAGCATGTTCTCGACGAGATTTTCTCGAGTTTCTGCATTGGGAAGTAGGACTATGTTTCACGTGAAACATCATGACGCACACGTAGTTGTGGTTGGGGGCGGCCATGCAGGTTGCGAGGCTGCTCATGCTGCCGCGCGGCGTGGAGCAACGGTTATCCTCGTGACACTTCGCCGCGATGGCATCGGCGTCATGTCCTGCAATCCTGCAATCGGCGGACTGGGAAAAGGTCATCTCGTCCGCGAAATAGACGCCATTGACGGCCTAATGGGCCGCGTAGCCGACGAGGCGGGCATCCAGTTCCGACTTCTCAATCGTCGCAAGGGGCCCGCCGTGCAGGGCCCACGCGCTCAGGCTGATCGCGACCTTTACCGGAAGGCCGTGCTGCGAGAAATGGAAACGCACCCTTCGATTGAAGTTATCGAGGGCGAGGTTACCGATCTTCTGATGGACGGTGACAATGTTGTTGGCGTCGCGCTGTCGGATGACTCCGTGATTCGCGCTACCGCAGTCATCCTGACAACCGGTACCTTCCTTCGCGGAGTTATCCATATCGGCGATGTCTCTCGTCCGGGCGGGCGTGTTGGAGACCGGGCGTCCGTGAAGCTTGCCGAGAGGGTGGACAGCTTTGGACTGCCTCTGGGCCGCTTGAAGACGGGCACACCGCCTCGGCTCAAGAAAAGTTCCATCGACTGGGAGAGTCTCGAAAAGCAGCCTGGTGATGACGAACCTTCGCTTTTCTCGTTTCTGTCCGGCGGCGTTACGGCGCAACAGGTATCGTGCGGGATCACCCATACAAACGAGACGACGCATGACATCATCCGCGCCAATTTAAGCCGTTCGGCCATGTACGGTGGCCATATCGACGGGGTTGGCCCGCGCTATTGCCCCTCCATCGAGGACAAGGTGGTCCGTTTCGCAGATAAAGCTTCCCACCAGGTTTTCCTGGAGCCGGAAGGACTTAACAGTGATCTGGTTTACCCAAACGGAATTTCCACATCGCTTCCCGAGGGCGTGCAGATCGAGTATGTGCGGTCGATAAAAGGACTTGAGAACGCGGTTATCGCGCAGCCCGGCTACGCCATCGAGTACGACTATGTCGATCCTCGGGCGCTGACCTCGTCTCTCAGACTGAAGGACGTTCAAGGGCTGTACCTAGCGGGACAGATCAACGGCACGACGGGGTATGAGGAGGCCGCTGCTCAGGGTCTCGTGGCCGGATTGAATGCGGCAGGCAGCGCGTTGGATCTGGAGCCTGTCACTTTTGGCCGGGATACATCGTACATCGGTGTAATGGTCGACGACCTCATCACGCGCGGAGTGACGGAGCCGTACAGGATGTTTACGTCGCGCGCGGAGTTCCGGCTGTCGCTACGGGCCGACAACGCCGATCAGCGCCTTACCCCATTGGGAGTAGCGGCGGGCTGCGTCGGTGAGGGCAGGAGGGCGAGTTTTGAGCGCAAGATGGAGCTCATAGACGAAGGCCGCTCACTTTTGTCTGAAACAACCATTGAAGCGCGTGAGGCTGCCGAAGTTGGTGTGCGTGTCGCCACAGGTGGCGAGCGCCGGACGGCAGAACAGTACCTTTCATTCGCCGATGTCGACTTCACCCTCCTTCTTGAGATGCGGCCCCAGCTTGAGAAAATCGATCCAGCAGTTCGTCAGCAGTTGAAGAATGACGCTCTTTACGCCCAGTATCTGGGGCGCCAGGCATCTGCGGCCGCGAGTTTGAAGCGAGACGAGGCACACCTCATTCCTTTGGACTTCGACTACGAGCGGATGACCGGCCTTTCCAACGAACTTCGGCAGAAGCTCCGGGCCACACGACCCGAAAGCCTTGGCCAGGCAGGGCGGGTCGAAGGCATGACCCCTGCCGCGCTCACTCTAATCCTCGCGAAGCTTCGCCAGGCCGCCAAGAAGTCGGCGTGATGAGCCCAAGCGGCTTTGCGTGGAGCGAGAATGTTTCACGTGAAACAAACGAGCGGCTGAGCATTTACGAGAACCTACTGCAAAAGTGGACGGCTCGGATCAATCTCGTTGGCTCTGGAACCCTGGCGAACGTCTGGGAGCGACACTTCGTCGATTCCGCCCAGCTTTGGAAAATTGCTAAGGATGCTGGCACATCGTGGGTAGACCTAGGCAGCGGCGGAGGGTTCCCGGGCGCAGTGATTGCGATCATCGCGGCTGAGGCTCGTCCCGCCATGAAGATGACACTCGTCGAAGCAGATCAGCGGAAGGCGGCGTTCCTGCGAACCGTCGCGCGCGAGACGGGGGTGGCTTTTGCGGTCATCGCCAGCCGAATCGAAGAGATCGATCCGCTGCATGCAAACGTGATTTCCGCTCGTGCTCTTGGGCCCCTCAACGAGTTGCTCGCATATGCCAAGCGCCACATGGCCTCTGATGGGTTCGCGCTCCTCATGAAGGGCGCGAAGGCGGATGAGGAAATCGCGGATGCCCTTGATGGCTGGCGGTTCCGCTGCGAGAAGGTCGCAAGCATCACCGACCCCACAGCGGTCATATTGAAGATCGGAGATATCGAGCGTGTCTGATCCGACAAGGATGCCGCCGCCGCGCATCATCTCAATCACCAACCAGAAGGGCGGTGTAGGCAAGACCACAACCGCAATCAATCTGGGCGCGGCGTTGGCCGAAGAAGGATACAACGTCCTACTCGTCGACCTCGATCCTCAAGGAAACGCGTCCACCGGCCTAGGGATTGCGGCCGAAGATCGAGAATACACCACATACGATCTGATTTTGGATGACACGCCGGTGGAAAAGGTCATCCGGCGGACATCGGTCGAGGGGCTGCTAATCGCACCGTCGACAACAGATTTGAGCTCAGCCGACATCGAGATGATGTCGATCGAAAAACGAAGCTTTCTTCTTCACGATGCCCTGCGACAGCCAGCGATCGACGGCTACGAGCTTGACTTCGTCCTGATCGATTGCCCGCCATCTCTGAGCCTTCTCACAATCAACGCCATGGTGGCATCCGACTCCGTCCTGATTCCGCTTCAAAGTGAGTTCTTCGCGCTCGAAGGCTTGTCGCAACTCATGAGAACCGTCCGAGAGGTGCGGCAATCCGCAAACCCCGACCTTCGGATCGAAGGAGTTCTTCTGACGATGTACGACGCCCGCAACAACCTCAGTCAGCAGGTCGAGACCGACGCCCGCGGCACTTTGGGCGCCTTGGTCTATGACACCGTTGTTCCCAGGAACGTCAGGCTTTCGGAAGCGCCTTCCTACGCGATGCCGGTGCTCAGTTACGATCCCACTTCGAAAGGTGCTTTGGCCTATCGCGCGCTGGCACAAGAAGTGGTAGAAAAGATCCAGCACTCCGCATCATAGGGTAGCGACCATGGCACAAGCAAAAGTCGAGCGTCGGGGATTGGGTCGTGGGCTCTCGGCCCTCATGGCGGACGTGGAGGCGCCCTCAACGTCAGGGTCTTCGGGGTCGCGCAAGGCTGAGGCAACAGTCGCAATCGACCGCATCCTGCCAAATCCGGACCAGCCCCGGCGGACCTTCACCGAGGATGCGCTCGAGGAACTCACCATCTCTATTCGGGAAAAGGGCATTATCCAGCCCCTTATCTTGCGACCCGATCCAAGAAACCCCGGCGGATATCAGATCGTCGCGGGCGAAAGGCGTTGGCGTGCCGCGCAACGTGCGCGCCTTCACGAAGTACCTGCCATCGTTCGGGAACTCGACGATACCGAGGTCCTGGAGCTTGCCATCATCGAGAACATCCAGCGCGCCGACCTGAACGCGGTGGAAGAGGCTGCTGGCTACCGCCAATTGATGGACCGCTTCGGCCACACGCAGGAAAAGCTGGCCGAGGCCATGGGGAAGAGCCGCAGCCACATTGCCAACCTCCTGCGCATGCTAAATCTCCCAGACGAAGTCCTGTCGTTCGTCCGCGAGGGAACTCTTTCAGCCGGCCATGCACGTGCTCTCGTGACGGCCGAAGACCCTGTCACTCTCGCACGGCAGATCGTGAAGAGCGGCCTCTCGGTGCGTCAGGCCGAGCGTCTGGCGAAGGGTTCGGGATCCAATGCAAAACACCCGGCGCTTCGACCCGAAAAAGATGCCGACACAAGGCAGATCGAGCGTGACCTTGCTGCTGCGCTTGGCATGAAGGTGACCATCGATCACGCCAAGGGAACCGAGAACGGAACGCTGACTATCCGATACCGCGACCTGACCGAGCTGGACGAGGTGTGCAGGCGCCTGTCCGTGACGACGGGCGCAGGTGAGGTTTAGGTCAGAAGCTGCCTCAGGATCGCGTTAAGAACTGGCTTTCCCTTACGGGTCAGGCGTACACGCTCCGACGCAACTTCGATCAGCCCAAGGTCAACCAAGTTGTTGACTTCGCTTGCATTTTTTAGCCTATCCAGCGGCACTCCCTCGCAAAGCCGCAGTCCCATCAGAACAGCTTCCTCACGAACATCCTCGGGCGATAGCGGGACGCGGAGGCTTTCACCGCTTCCGTCACCTCTTACAGCCGTCAGCCATTTCGCAGGCGCCATATGCGTCTCGGTCGCTATCCGACCCTCGGGCAGGGAAAGTCGCCCGTGCGCGCCTGGCCCCACGCCGACCCACTCGCCGGACCGCCAGTAGATCAGGTTGTGACGAGCCTCCTGTCCTAGCGACGCATGGTTTGAAGTCTCATATGCCGGCAGTCCAGCGGCGTCGGTCATGTCCTGCGTCAGATCGAACATGTCTGCGCCCAGGTCTTCATCGGGCAATCCGCGTAGCGATCCCTTGCGAAAGCGATCGCCGAATGCAGTATTGGGTTCGATCGTGAGCTGGTAGAGCGACAGGTGGCCCGACGACATTGAAAGAGCATGGGCCAATTCGCTTCGCCATGACTCGAGTGTCTGGTTCTGCCGGGCGTAGATCAGGTCGAACGAGACACGCGAAAAAATCCGTTGAGCGGTCGCAACCGCCCTGCAGGCCTCTTCAACGCTGTGAAGACGTCCGAGCGCGCGCAGGTCGTCTTCGATCAGCGACTGAACGCCAATAGACACGCGATTGACGCCTGCGTCAGCGTAAGCTTGGAAACGTCCCGCTTCGACCGAGGTCGGATTCGCCTCCAGCGTGATCTCCATGTCATTCGATGCGGTCCAGGATGACCGCGCCGCTTCGATGACGGCGTTCACCGTTTCAGGCGGCATCAGGCTGGGTGTGCCTCCGCCGAAGAAGATCGTGTCGATGACGCGTGGTCCGGTTTCCGAAGCGCTGCGCCGAACCTCCGACACCAGCGTCGCTCGCCATTCCGCGTGGTCGACGGACGCCGATACATGGCTGTTGAAGTCGCAGTAGGGGCACTTGGACTGGCAGAAGGGCCAGTGGACGTATAGCCCGAAGCCGGGCCGCTTATCCATGACCGATGGCGGCCTTGAGCTTTCGGAATGCATCGGCGCGATGGCTCATGCGGTTCTTCTGCCAACGCTCCATCTCGCCGAAGGTGACGTCGTGGCCCTCAGGTTGAAAGACCGGGTCGTATCCGTGTCCCTGGTCACCCCGCATCGGCCAGACGAAACGGCCCTCGACCTTTCCAGGAAAGACTTCGTCATGTCCGTCCGGCCAGGCCAGAACGAAGGTGGCACAGAACCGCGCCGCCCAAGGTTCAGGGGCCCCAGACGCAATCAGCGCATCATGTGCCCGCGTCATGGCGAGATCGAAGTCGCGACCGTTCGGGGTTTCGGCCCAGTCAGCGGTGTAAACGCCCGGAGCGCCTTGAAGCGCGTCAATTTCGATGCCCGAGTCGTCGGAGAGGGCGGGTAACCCCGTTGCGTGCGCAGCAGCGTGCGCTTTGATGCGGGCGTTCTCGACAAAGGACGTTCCCGTCTCGTCGGGTTCGGGCAGGTTCATTTCTGCCGCGCCGACGACCGCGATACCGTAATCCGACAGAAGGTCGGCGATCTCTTCCAGCTTGCCCCGGTTATGGGTCGCGACAAGAAGACGATCGCCTAGAAAGCGCCGCATCAGGCCAGCGCGGTCTTCTGCGCAGTCACGAGCGTCTCGATTCCGGCTGAAGCCAGGTCGAGAAGCGTCGACATTTCGTCCCGCGCGAAGGTCGCGCCCTCGGCGGACATCTGCACCTCGATCAGACGACCTCGTCCGGTGAGAACGAAGTTCCCGTCAACTCCGGCTTCGCTGTCCTCGGGATAGTCGAGATCCAGCACCGGCTGACCGGCATAAATGCCGCATGATACCGCGGCGACATGGTCGGTCAGTGGATCGGTCCGTACGAGACCGGCCTTCATCAGGCTGTTCACCGCAAGCCGCAGCGCCACCCATCCCCCCGTGATCGACGCGCAGCGCGTACCGCCGTCCGCCTGGATCACGTCGCAGTCGATGATGATCTGGCGCTCACCCAAAGCAGGGCGATCCACGCAGGCGCGCAGGGCGCGGCCGATCAGACGTTGGATTTCCTGAGTGCGACCGGATTGGCCATTCTTGGCTTCGCGCTTGCCGCGCGTGTGCGTCGCCCGGGGCAGCATACCGTATTCCGCCGTGACCCAGCCGAGACCCGAATTCTTCATCCATGGCGGCACGCGTTCGTCGATGGAGGCGGTGCAGAGCACATGCGTGTCGCCGCAGCGGATCATGCATGACCCCTCGGCGTGGCGCGTCACGCTCGTTTCGATAGACACCGGGCGCATCTCGCCCACGGCCCGTCCGGATGGTCTCATCAGTGTCTCCTCAGTGTCGGCGGTTGATAGTCGCCCGGTCGGATCGCTTCAACCCCGATTGACGTCACCCCCGCCTTCCCTTTAATTGCACCGCTTCTGCGACGTGAGGTCGAATGACGGACACGGGAAAGCTGCTGGAAGAGATGAACCACCGGTCGCGCGAGGTTTTTCGCCGCGTGGTGGAGTCGTATCTCAACAAGGGCGAGCCCGTGGGTTCGCGAACGTTGACCCGCGAGATGAGCGAAAAGGTCAGCGCTGCCACGATCCGAAACGTCATGCAGGATCTGGAGTACCTGGGCCTTCTCGGGTCGCCGCATGTGTCGGCCGGACGCATCCCGACAGAGTTCGGTCTGCGGATGTTCGTCGACGGTCTTCTCGAGGTCGGCGATCCAACGTCCGAGGACCGGGACGCCATAGATGCCGAGATCACCGGAAGCGACTCCTCGGTCACGTCGATCCTGGATCGGGTTGGAGCTGCGCTGTCCGGTGTCACCCGCGGGGCCAGTCTCGTTCTTGCGCCGAAGCACGAAGCGCCTGTACGTCACATCGAATTCGTGAGCCTGGCGCAGGACCGCGCTCTCGTGGTGCTGGTGTTCAACGACGGGCATGTCGAAAACCGCGTCTTCACTCCGCCCGCCGGTCAGACGGCCAGCTCGTTTCGCGAGGCTGCGAACTTCCTGAACTCCATCGTAGCCGGCCATACGCTGTCGGAACTGGGCCGTGTGATCGCAGCCGAGATCGGCAGGCGCCGGCAGGAACTGAACGATCTTGCCCGCGATCTGGTCGAGAACGGTACGGTGATCTGGGAAAACGAGGGCACCGATACGGAACGGCTGATCGTTCGCGGACGCTCAAATCTTCTGGGCGGAAGCGCCGAAGAGGCGGAGCTTGAACGTATCAGGACGCTCTTTGACGATCTCGAGCGGAAGCGCGACATCGCAGACTTCCTAAACCTCACGCAGGACGGGGAGGGCGTGCGGATTTTCATTGGGTCCGAGAACAAGCTTTTCTCACTTTCCGGTTCCTCTCTGGTCGTCTCTCCCTATATGAACGCTGACCGGAAGATCATCGGAGCGATCGGCGTCATCGGACCGACGCGCCTGAACTACGGAAGAATCGTACCTATCGTGGACTATACGGCGCAGCTGTTGGGCCGCGTGATTGCAGACCGAGGCCAGTAATGAGCACGAACGACCCGAAGAAGACCGTCGAAGAGGAAGAACTGATCGACATCGATTCGCCAGAAGCCCTGGAGGATCCCGAGGATGACGAGCGGCTTCAGAAGCTGATCGCCGAGCGTGACGACCTGCGGGACAAGTTCATGCGCGCCTTGGCCGATGCCGAGAACGCCCGGAAGCGGTCCGAACGTGACCGCCGCGAGGCGGAGCAGTACGGCGGCTCGAAGCTTGCCCGCGACCTGTTGCCCGTCTTTGACAATATGAAGCGGGCGGTTCAGTCGATTTCCGACGAGGGCCGCGAAGAGCACAAGGCGGTCATCGAGGGCGTGGAGCTGACAATGCGTGAGCTTCTGAACGTGTTCAGAAAGCACGGGATCGAGCCTATTTCCCCTCAGGTGGGCGAGCAATTCGACCCTCAGCAGCACGAGGCCATGTTCGAGGCGCCGCTTCCCGGCACGAGGGCAGGCGAGATCATCCAGGTCGAGGCGGACGGTTTCATGTTGCATGACCGGCTACTTCGTCCGGCGCGGGTAGGCGTCAGTTCAATGCCGTCGTCCTAAGACGTCAGCATGGCCTTTAACTGGTAAAGCACATCAAGAGCTTCTCGCGGGCTGATTTCGTCGGGACGCACGTCGCGCAGGCGATCCTCGACGATCAAATCCTGCTTTATTTTGGCAGGTGCGGCTGACGCGGCAGCAGAAAAGAGGGGCAGATCGTCGATCAGCGTGGACTTGCGCGCACCACCCTCGCGATCCCCTTTCTCGAGCGCGTCCAGCACCACCCTCGCGCGCTCGACGACTGACCGAGGCAATCCGGCAAGCCGCGCGACCTGGACCCCATAGCTGCGGTCGGCAGCCCCCTGCCGAACCTCGTGCAGGAAAATGACCTCGCCGTCCCATTCCTTGACCGCCACCGTTGCGTTGACGACGCCGTTCAGCCGGTCCGCCAACTCGGTCAGTTCGTGATAGTGCGTCGCGAAAAGTCCTCGACAGCGGTTCACGTCGTGAAGGTGCTCCAGCGTTGCCCAGGCAATGGACAGACCGTCGTAGGTCGCCGTTCCGCGGCCAATCTCGTCCAGGATGACCAGCGCCCTGTCGTCGGCCTGGTTCAGGATGGCCGCCGTCTCGACCATCTCGACCATGAAGGTCGATCTTCCACGCGCCAGGTCATCCGCCGCCCCGACCCGGCTGAAAAGCTGGCTTACCAGACCGATGTGCGCTGTCGCGGCGGGCACGTGACTTCCGACTTGGGCGAGAAGTGCGATCAGGGCGTTTTGTCGAAGAAAGGTGGATTTGCCCGCCATGTTCGGACCGGTCAGCAGCCAGAGCTTCGATCCCACGTCTGCAGTCAGGTCGCAATCGTTGGCGATGAAGGGAGAGCCGCCTGACTTCAGCGCCTTCTCGACAACCGCGTGACGGCCCGCGTCGATGCGGAAGGCCCGACTGTCATCGACGGCGGGTCGCGTCCAGTCCTCGCTTCGGGACAGAAAGGCGAACGCCGCCGCCACGTCCAGTTCGGCAAGAGCCTGCGCGGCCTGCTGAAGCTGGGGCGCGTGGTCGAGTACCTGCCGTTTCAGTCTTTCGTAGAGACCCTTCTCGATGTCCAGCGCCCGAGACCCTGCGTTCAGGATCTTCTTTTCCATCTCGCTCAGCTCGACAGTTGTAAAGCGCACAGCGTTGGCTGTCGTCTGGCGATGAATAAAGCGCCCACGCAGCGGTGCGGCCATCATTCGTTCCGCATGGGTCGAGGTCGTCTCGATGAAGTATCCCAGAACGTTGTTGTGCCTGATCTTCAGGGACCCGATGCCCGTCTCGTCGGCGTACCGCCTTTGATAGGTCGCGATGACCCCCCGTCCTTCGTCGCGAAGCTGACGCGCTTCGTCGAGGTCGGCATCGCAGCCCTCGCCGATGAACCCTCCGTCGCGGACGAGAAGGGGAGGTTCGGCGACAAGAAGGTCCTCGAGCGTCGTTGAAAGACCGTCGAACCCCTGCAGAGCTTCCTTCCACGTCGACAGAAGAGGGAGGTCATGATCCGTCAGCGTCTGAACTATGCCGGGAAATTCGGCGAGAGCGTTGCGAACGGCGGCAAGGTCGCGCGGACCACCGCGGTCGAGTGCCAGCCGTGACAGGGCGCGCTGGATGTCCGGGCAATTGCGGAGAGCAGATCGGATACGGTCCAGGCGCGCCGCGTCGGCTAGAAACCAGTCCAGCGCATCGAGGCGGTTCCGAATGACGCTCAAGTCCCGCGAGGGTGAGGATATCCGTCGCTCGAGCAGACGTCCGCCCGACGCCGTGACGGTCCGGTCTATGGACTGCAGAAGCGACCCCTCACGCGTTCCCGACAGGGATCGGGTCAATTCCAGGTTCCGCCGTGTCGCCGCGTCGATCTGGACCATACCGCCCGAAGCTTCCCTCTGCGGGGGACGGAGGAGCGGCAAGTTTCCCTTCTGTGTCAACTCGAGATAGTCGATCAGTGCGCCAAGCGCCGACAGCTCGGCTCGCTTGAAGGTTCCGAAAGCGTCGAGGCTCTGAACCTTCCAGAACGCCTCGAGCCGCGTCGCCGCCGAGGCACTGTCGAAGCTGGCCGGCGTCAGCGGAGTGATCGCGGCACCCGTTTCGCTGATAAGGTCGCACAGGTCGGAGTATCGGCTTTCCGACAGGATGACCTCGGACGGGGTCAGGCGCGCCAGTTCGGGCGCAAAGCGGTTCGCCGTCGTCTCCATCACGCGAAGCTCGCCGGTGGAAATATCGACCCAGGCGATCGCGGCTTCGTCTCGAACCTCTGCCAGTGCGGCAAGGAAGTTGTGACGCCGCGCCTCGAGCAGGGTCTCTTCGGTCAGCGTGCCGGGGGTAACGAGGCGAACGACTCCGCGCTTAACGACCGATTTGGATCCGCGCTTCTTCGCCTCGGCAGGATCTTCGAGTTGCTCGCAAACGGCGACGCGGAAACCCTTGCGGATCAGGGTCAGAAGGTACCCTTCCGCGGAATGAACCGGCACCCCGCACATCTGGATGTCTTCGCCAAGATGCTTGCCGCGCTTGGTCAGAGCGATGTCCAGCGCCTCGGCGGCCTGAACGGCGTCATCGAAGAACAGCTCGTAGAAATCGCCCATCCTGTAGAACAGGAGGGCGCCGGCATGGTCGGCTTTAATGTCGAGATATTGCGCCATCATCGGTGTGACGGCGGCGTTGGCGACGGTCACTCTTCACACCCCCAAGTGCTCTGCCTGAATCTAACGGCGGGCACCCGGGGGTGAAAGGCGAAATGTCAGCTGGCGAACGGCGCGGCCGAGCCCCAGAGCTGTTTCACGCGCGCATCGCGGCCGCAGGCCGAACGGTAGAATTTGTAGGCCTCTTTCTGCGACTTCGGTCCGCGCCGCGTCAGGATGATGCTGGATCCCTTGTAGTAGTCCTGGTGGTACTCTTCGGCCGGATAAAAGGCAGCGGCGTTCCGTACGGGCGTCACGATTTTCTGGCCAAGATCGGACTGCGCTTTGGCCTTGGCCTGTTCGGCGGCAGACTTTTCCTGGGCGTTCGTTGCAAAGATGGCGGTGCGGTAGCTCTCGCCGCGGTCACAGAACTGGCCGCCGGCATCGGTCGGGTCGACGCTGCGGAAGAACAGGTTCAGAAGCTGCGAATAGCTTACGACGCTTGGGTCGTAGCGCACTTCGACCGCCTCATAGTGTCCAGTGCCGCCGGCCGTCACCTGCTTGTACGTCGGGTTTGCAACCGAGCCGCCCATGAAGCCCGAGACGACCTCGTTGACACCCTGCACCTTCTCGAAGTCGGCTTCCACGCACCAGAAGCAGCCTCCGGCGAAATAGGCGCGAGCTTCTGCCGCTGCGGCGCGGCCACCGTGGAGGGTGATAGAGGCCAGTACGAGTGCAACGGTGAAAACGGACTTCCAGCGAAAATCAGACATGGTCAAACTTCTCCTTTTCAGTCGAAAACCTGTGCCCGTCTTGACGCGGCGTCCATTCAAGGGCGCGTGATGTCGCGCGATGGTGAGAGTTGTTTCAAACTTCGACCATGACTAGCGTCACCGCAAAAGGAGATCGAATGGATCAGCAGACAACCCATGCATCGGAAGAAGATGCCCGAAACGAGGCGATCCTGATCTGGGTGAATGGCGCCTTGAAGCCCCGTGCCGAGGCCCTGGTGAGCGTGTACGACTCGGGCTTCATGCTGGGCGACGGCGTCTGGGAAGGGATGCGGCTGTACGATGGCAAATGGGCTTTCCTCAATGAGCATCTCGACCGGCTGTTTGAGGCCGGCAAGGCCATTGATCTCGATATCGGTCTCGACCGACTGGGCCTGACAGCCGCGCTGGAAGAAACGCAGCGCGCTAACGGGATGACGACGGACGCCCATGCCCGCCTGATGGTGACGCGAGGCGTGAAGACACGGCCTTTCCAGCATCCCGCGCTGTCGCGATCGGGGCCGACGGTGGTCATCATCATGGAACACTCGCGCCCGAAGATCGCCCGGCCCATCCGCCTTGCGACGGTGCCGCACATGCGCGGATTGCCGATGACGCAGGACCCGAAGCTGAACAGTCATTCCAAGCTGAACTGCATCCTTGCCTGCATCGCGGCCGAGAAGGCGGGGGCGGACGAAGCCCTGATGCTGGACGTGCATGGCTTCGTGAACACGACCAATGCCTGCAACTTCTTCATCGTGCGGAAGGGCGAGGTTTGGACGTCGACCGGGGACTACTGCATGAACGGCATCACGCGGAAGAAGGTGATCGAGGTGTGCCGCGCTGAGGGCATTCCGGTGTTCGAGAAGAACTTTTCGCTGGTCGAGACCTATTCCGCCGACGAGGCCTTCCTGACGGGGACGTTCGGCGCCCAGACGCCGGTCAGCGAGATCGACGGCAGGGTCATCGGCAGCGGTGAGTTGGGTCCGGTGACCGAGCGCATCCGTGCGCTTTACAAGGAATTGGTGGCGCGATGAAAATCGCCATGTGGAGCGGGCCGCGGAACCTGTCGACCGCGATGCTCTACGCCTTCGGCAACCGAGAGGACACCGCTGCGTGGGATGAGCCGTTCTATGCGGCCTATCTTTCCGCGACAGGCATCGACCACCCGATGCGGGACGAGGTCATCCGGGCGCATGAGACGGATCCTGTTGCTATTGCGGAGAAAATCAGCGGACCGATCCCCGGCGGCAAAGCGCACTGGTACATGAAGCACATGCCGTTTCACATGGTCGACGGCTTTCCGCTGGACTGGGCGGAAGGTTGCGTCAACGTCCACCTGATCCGCCATCCCGCGCGGGTTGTGGCCAGCTATGTCGCCAAGCGCGAGAGGCCTAGCTTGCGGGATATCGGTTTCGAGCAGCAGGTCGAAGTCTGCGAGCGCTTGCCCGGTCCGGTGCTGGACAGCGACGACATTCGTCGCGATCCCGAGGGGATGCTGCGTCGGCTTTGCGACAGGATCGGGCTGTCCTTCGATCCCGCGATGCTGGCCTGGCCTGCCGGTCCAAAGCCCTTTGACGGGGCTTGGGCGCCGCATTGGTACGGGGCCGTGCATCGGTCGACCGGCTTCGCGGGGGCTGAAGGTCCGCTTCCGAAACTGGAGGGCGAGGCGGCGAAATTGGCCGACGCAGCGCTGCCGTTCTACGAGCGCATGGCGATGGAAAAGATGGCCTGAAGGCAATCGGTATTACGTCGGTATCGCGTCGGTATTGCGTCGGTGGACATATGGTGGCGGTTGACCGGGGCTCTGCCCCGGACCCCGGGATATTTCGGGACCGATGAAAGCCGCCGTCAGCCCTTCAGCCGACGATCCCGCGCCGCCAGCAATTTCAGCCTCAGCGCGTTCAGCTGGATGAAGCCCTGTGCGTCCTTCTGGTCGTAGGCGCCGGCGTCTTCCTCGAAGGTCACGTGCGCCTCGGAATAGAGGGAGTGGTCCGACCAGCGCGCCACGGTGCGGGCCGAGCCCTTGTAGAGTTTCACGCGGACGGTGCCCGAGACGTGCTCCTGGCTGGCGTCGATCAGCGCCTGGAGCATCAGGCGCTCGGGTGAGAACCAGAAGCCGTTGTAGATCAGCTCGGCGTAGCGCGGCATGATCGAGTCCTTCAGGTGCCCCGAGCCGGAATCGAGCGTGATCTGTTCGATGCCGCGGTGCGCCTCGAGAAGGATCGTGCCGCCGGGGGTCTCATAAAGGCCGCGGGACTTCATGCCGACGAAGCGGTTCTCGACGAGGTCGAGGATGCCGACGCCGTGCTTGCCGCCGAGTTCGTTCAGCCGGGTCAGGATCGTCGCGGGCGACATCGCCTTGCCGTCGATGGCGACGGCGTCGCCCTTTTCGAAGGTGATCTCGACGAACTCGGGCTGATCCGGAGCGTCCTCGGGCCGAGTGATGCGCTGGAGTACGAAATCGGGCGCTTCCTCGGCGGGGTTCTCGAGCACTTTCCCTTCGGACGAGGTGTGCAGGAGGTTCGCATCGACCGAGAAGGGCGCCTCGCCGCGCTTGTCCTTGGCGATCGGGATCTGGTTCGCCTCGGCGAACTCCAGAAGTTTTGTGCGCGAGGTCAGGTCCCACAGGCGCCAGGGGGCGATGACCTTGATGTCGGGGTTGAGCGCATAGGCCGACAGTTCGAACCGCACCTGGTCGTTGCCCTTGCCGGTCGCGCCGTGGGCGACGGCATCAGCACCGGTTTCGGCCGCGATCTCGACCAGGCGCTTCGAAATGAGGGGGCGGGCGATGGAGGTGCCGAGGAGATACTGGCCCTCGTAGAGAGCGTTGGCGCGGAACATCGGGAAGACGAAGTCGCGGACGAATTCCTCGCGCACGTCCTCGATGAAGATGTTCGACGGCTTGATCCCCAGAAGCTCGGCCTTCTTGCGGGCTGGATCCAGTTCCTCGCCCTGGCCCAAGTCGGCGGTGAAGGTCACGACCTCGCAGCCGTACTCGGTCTGGAGCCACTTGAGGATGATCGACGTGTCGAGGCCGCCGGAATAGGCGAGGACGACTTTCTTGGGCGCGGACATGGGGTTTCCCGTGTTCTGGAGTCGGGGCGCGTTTACGACGATTTCCCGAAGGGAACAAGGCGGGGACAGCAAAGGAAAGGGGCGGCCGAAGCCGCCCCCGTGTCGCTAGGTCGGCAAGTGTCTACTCGGCGACGACGACGACCTCTTCCAGCGTCTCGTCGCAGCTTTCGGACAGGTCGCACTCGGCGTCGCCCTCGATCGAGCCGACGTCCTCTTCCGTCTCTTCACCCGCGCCGATTGCCTCGTCGATAAGGGCGCTGTCGGCCTCGAGGCGTTCATAGAGCTTGTCGAGAAGCGCCTGCTCTTCCGCCGAGACCTCGTCGGTCGCGTCGGGGTTCTTGTTCCAGAAGGCGAGGATCGAGCTTTCCGCCGAGCCTTCGGCCTCGAGCGCCGCGTTCGCCGTCTCGATATCTTCGGGCAGGGGTTCTTCGGCACGTGACGTCGGCGCGGGCTTCGACGTCGCCGCCCAGGCCTTCGATGGACTCGGAGAGCTCGGCGATCTCGGCGATGCCGGCCTCGCCTGCGCGGTCGTCGTCGTAGTCGCCGAGCGAGTCGTACCCTGCGTCGGAGAGCGCCAGGTTCAGGGTGTCTTCAAGATCGGTGTTCGTGGGATCGGCGTCGAAGGCCGCGCGCGCCTCGTCGATGGACGTGATCGGATCGATGCCCGCGGTGCCGTCAAGATCGGCATAGTAGTCCTCGACCGAGGTGTAGCCGTTCGCTTCGAGCGCTGCCTGCAGAGCGTCGAAGTCTTCCGCGAGGTCGATGACCTCCTGCGCGCCCTCGGCGTTGGCGTTGGCGACGGCGAGACCAGCCAAGAGGCCGACGGGCCCATTGGTGTTGCCGTTGCGGATGTGGGCGAGGACGGCGTTCGTGTTCGCGTTCAGCGCGCCGTTCATGTTGCCGAGGTTCGAGGGATGCATCGGATCGGCCTTTTTCGAGACCTTCACCGTCTGGGTTGCATTCGAACGAGCGGGGGCGACGCGGGCCGCCTTCTTCTCTTGTCCGGTCAGCTTGCGGAACATGCCCTCGATGCCGCCGCCGGACTTGCCGTTGCCGCGCGAGGCAGTCTCACCGCCGCCGGACTTGCCGCCCTTTTTGCCGCGCTCGGAGCGGTCGCTCTTTCCGCCGCCGTTGCCATTGCCGCCGCCGTTTCCACCCGCGTTGTCCGACTTGGCGTAGGCGGCATCGGCGGTGACGATGGAAACGACGGTCACGGCGGGCACGAGCGCGACAGATGCGAGCAATGCGGCGGTGATGGTTGCGGTGAAAGTCCGGGTCATTCTGTTCCTCCTGGATGGTGCGTGAGTGAGCCTTGAGGCAGACGCTAGGAACGTATGATGGCGAGACTTGGGCAAGGCGCCACAATTCAATTCGCAAGTGGTGGGACGGCGCTGGGAGGAAGGCAAGCTATTGCGAACAAATCTAATTTCGGTCCTCTAACTATGGTTTAGAGGGCGCTTGCTTGGCGAGTTGAAAGCGGCGGCATGGTTCATGCCTCCAGGGTTTATTCTGTCTTGCCTCTTCATTGTCATCTTGCGGGCAACACTGAGGCAGGATGATCCTCAATTTAGCTGAGACAGGGTCAATGGCGACTTCCCCCCGAATCGCCGTCAGAGCAGGGCGTGAAGGGCGGGCCGAGCGGTGAAGTAGGCGGCGCGGATGTCTTCGACCCTCGGGCGGGCCTGCGGATCGTCGCGAAGACGCCCTTCTTCGGCGAGGCAAATGGCGCTGACCTCGGAGAGGCCGATATTGAGCGCGCTGCCCTTGAGGAAGTGGAGTTGTTCGACGGTCGCGACCTGGTCGAGCATGGCGAGAACCTCCTCCACTTCTTCGCAGAAGAGGGCGACAACCTCGGCCAAATCCTCGGTTCCGACCTCTTCCCTGAGCTGGTCGATTCGACCGGTGTCGATCATTGCGCGCGCTCCTTCCGGGCATCAGAGAAGCATGCCGGGGTTAAGCCGCGGTAGACACGTACGTACACCGAACCTTAACCGGGCAGATGCCAAGCAAAGGCATGAAGAGCCGTGACGTCCCGAAGCCGTCCAAGGGTGCGATGGTGGTTCAGCCGGTGCTGGTCGTGGACGACAGCCGGGCGCAGCGGCGTCTGCTGGTTCGTGCGCTTCAACGTTGGGGCTATGACGCGGTCGAGGCCGCCTCGGGCGAGGCGGCGCTGGACCTTGTGCGTGCGCTGCCCGTCGACATCGTCATCAGCGACTGGATGATGCCGGGAATGTCCGGTGTCGAGTTCTGCCGCGCCTTCCGCGAGCTGGCCGAGGGTCGGCCGGCCTATTTCATCCTGCTGACAGCGCGAAGCGAGAGCGAGGTGCTGGCCGAGGGACTGGAAAGCGGGGCGGACGACTTTCTCTCGAAGCCGTTCAACGCCGTCGAGCTTCGGGCCAGGTTGCGGGCGGGCGAGCGGGTCGTGAACGCTCAGAAGGACCTGTCTGCGAAGAACTCGGCGTTGTCGGCGGCGTTGCAGAAGTTGTCGGATGCCTATGCCGCCATCGACCGTGACCTGCGCGGCGCTCGGGTGTTTCAGGAAGGTCTGGTGCCAGACAGGCATTTCGCCCTGGGCGGATACGAGGTGTCGATGCTGTTCCGGCCGAGCGGGCATGTGGGCGGCGACCTTGTAGGTCACTTCAGGGTCAACGACAGCGAGCTTGGTATCTATTCCGTCGACGTCTCGGGGCATGGTGTGGCCTCGGCGCTGATGACTGCGCGGCTTGCCGGATACCTGGGCGACGGCGCGCCCGAGCGGAACGTGGCGCTGGAACCGGACTCCCAAGGGGGCTTCCGAATGGCGGAGCCCGAGACGTCGCTGGCGCGACTGAATCGCATCTTCCAGTCGGATGGCGACAGCGATCACTATCTGACGCTGTCGCTTGCGCACCTGAATATCCTCACGGGAGAGGTTGTCCTGTGTCAGGCTGGTCATCCCAGTCCGATGGTGCAGCGAACTGACGGCAGCGTGGCCTGTGTCGAGATGTTCAGCACCCCGATCGGTCTTCTGGAGGAGGGAGAGTTCTGCACGCGCCGTCTGACGCTAGGTTCGGGCGAAAGGCTGATCCTCTATTCCGATGGGCTGACCGAATGTCCGGGACCGGATGGCACCTTGCTCGATGAGGACGGGCTGGCGGAGATCCTGCGCGACACATCCGGCGTACACGGACCGGCACTGGTCGAGACGATATTCGATCGGTTGGCCGCGCACCGGGGTTCGGACGATTTTCCCGACGACCTGTCGGCGGTTGTGATCGAGCGTCTCTAGAGTCCGAGGGCGCGGGCCAGGAACAATCGGTCGCCGTCGTTGCCGACCAGTTCGACGGCGCGGGCGGGATCGGCCCAGACCGCGCTGTGTCCGGGTTCGGTCGGATCGCCTCGGGTCAGGGCAGGGCGGGCGAGGTAGATGTGGCAGACCTTCTCGGCCCAGATGTCGTAGTCGGGCATGAAGGTGAAGCGGCGAAACGCGCCGAGCCTGGACCGGACGGCAATCCGCCAGCCGGTTTCCTCGAGGACTTCGCGGTGAAGCGCGGCGACCGGCGCTTCGCCTGCATCTATGCCTCCGCCGGGAAGCTGATATTCGGGCACCGGATCGTCCTGGAATGTCAGAAGGACCCGGCCGTCGCGAACGAGCACGGCATAGACGCCGGGGCGGTGGCGATAGCGAATGCCGGGGCGTACCGGATCGCCGACGCGGGGGATCATCGCTTGGACCTCGTACGGGGGCACCTATATAGTCGCGGTATGGCATGGTGCCGACCGCCAGGGAAACCCCATGAATCTTGGAACGAGAATCGCCTGGGACGATACTGTCCTGCCCTTCCAGCTTGACCGGACAGACACGCGCGGACGGGTCGCGCGGCTGGATGGTGTCCTTCGTCACGTGCTGGCGCAGCACGACTATCCGCCTGCCATCGAGGCGCTGGTGGCCGAGACCGTTCTGCTGACGGCGCTGATCGGGCAGACGATCAAGCTGCGCTGGAAGCTGTCGTTGCAGGTTCGGGGCGATGGTCCGGCGAGGCTTGTGGCGACGGACTATTTCGCTCCGACAGAAGACGGTGGTCCGGCTCGCATTCGCGCCTATGCCAGCTTCGACGAGGAGCGGCTCGATCCCTCGGGCGAACCTTTTCCTCAGATCGGAAAAGGGTATTTCGCCGTATTGATCGACCAGGGGCCCGGGACGACGCCCTACCAGGGCATCACACCCATCGCGGGCACCTCGATCTCGTCCTGCGCCCAGACCTATTTCGCACAGTCGGAGCAGCTTCCGACACGGTTCGCGCTGTCTTATGGGCAAACGCAGCTGCCGGGTGAGCCGATGCACTGGCGGGCCGGCGGCGTGATGCTTCAGCAGATGCCCGAGGCCTCGCCCCTGATGCAGGGCGGCGGGTCTGGCGAGGGCGGCTTGCTTGCGGCCGAGGACATCATGGACGGTGATTCTGCCCGCGACTGGGAACACGTAAACATACTTCTGGACAGCGCCGACGATATCGAACTCATCGGTCCGAGCGTCCAGCCGACCGAGCTTCTGGTCCGGCTGTTCCACCAGGATGGACCTCGGGTCTTCGATCCGCAGCGCGTCGAGTTCGGCTGCACCTGTTCGCCCGACCGCGTGCGGCAGACGCTGTCGATCTATTCGGCCAAGGACATTGCTCACATGACGACGGACGAGGGTATCGTGACGGCGGACTGCCAGTTTTGCGGCGCGCATTACGAGTTCGATCCCAAGACGCTTGGGTTCGAGGCGAAGGACGATGGCTGACACCGAGGCGTCGCTGCGGGCGGCCGTGACACGTGCGGGGCGGCCCTCGTCGGATTATGACCTGAACCCCGAGATCCGGCTTCCAGACACGCGCACGCTGCGCGATGCTTCGGTCCTGATCGCCGTGGTCGATCACGAGGCGTCTCCGGGGTTGATCCTGACGAAGCGGTCGTCGCGGCTGAAGCACCATCCGGGCCAGATCGCCTTTCCCGGCGGCAAGGTTGAAGACGTCGACGCAGACGCCAGCGCCGCAGCCCTGCGCGAGGCACATGAGGAGATCGGACTGCCGTCGTCGGGGGTGCGCGTCCTCGGGACGCTCCCCCCGCACGAGACGGTGACGGGTTTTATGGTGACGCCTGTCGTTTCTCTCATTTCGCCCGGATTCGAGCCTGTTCCCGAGGCCGGCGAGGTGGCCGAGGTGTTCGAGGTTCCGCTGGCGCATGTTCTCGACCGCACCAACTATCGCATTCAGTACAGGCGCTGGCGGGGGGAGCGGCGCTATTATTTCACCGTCCCTTGGGGACCCTATTACATCTGGGGGGCGACGGCGCGGATGCTTCGCGCCCTGGCGGACCGGATGAGCGACGATGCGGATCGAGGCTGACTGGCTGATCGCGCCGGGCGCGGTGCGGCTGTTCTCGCTTCTGAACGGCGCGGGGTTTCACGCCTTCGCTGTGGGCGGTTGCGTGCGCGACGCCATTCTGGGGCGGCCCGTGACCGATGTGGATCTCTCGACGGATGCTCTGCCGGAGAGGGTGATGGAGCTGGCGGCAGACGCGGGGCTTCACGCCGTGGGGACGGGCATCGACCACGGCACCGTGACGGTGGTGTCGGAGGGCGTGCCCTATGAGATCACGACATTTCGGCGCGATGTCGAAACGGACGGGCGGCGAGCCGTAGTGGCTTTCTCGGACAGCATCGAGGACGACGCGCGTCGGCGGGACTTCACGATGAACGCGCTTTACGCCGACGCATCGGGCGAGGTTTTGGACCCGCTTGGAGGTCTCGATGATCTTCGTGCGGGAAAGGTCCGATTTATCGAGGATGCCGAGCGGCGAATCCGTGAGGATTACCTGCGGAGCCTTCGGTACTTCCGATTCCAGGCCTGGTACGGCGATCCTTCTCTTGGCTTCGATCCCGATGCACTCGACGCCATAGCGCGGACGGTCGAGGGTTTGGAAACTCTCTCTCGCGAGAGGGTCGGCGCGGAAATGAAGCGGCTTCTGGCGGCACCTGACCCGGCGCCGGCGCTGGCTGCCATGCGGATGACGGGCGTCTTGCCGGCGATACTGCCGGGCTCGGACGACACTGCGCTGGGGCCATTGGTCGTGCTCGAAGGTCTCGCTGGGGTCGAACCTGACGCATTGCGGCGCCTGGCCACGCTTGGCGGCGATCCGTCCGATCCTCTTCGCCTGTCCCGGAAGGAAACGGACAGGCTGTTCGAGATCGCCGAGGCGGCCGGGCTTGCGCCGGGCGAGGCCGGCTATCGCTTCGGATTAGAGACTGCCCGCGATGGGATGCTTGTTCGGGCGGCGAGCCTTGGAAGGCCCCTGACGGACGAGTTGAAGGTCGCGGAACACGGCGCCGCACAGCGGTTTCCCGTCGTCGCGGCGGATTTGATGCCACGGTTCGAGGGAAAAAGGCTGGGCGCCGAATTGAAGCGGCTCGAGCAACTTTGGATCGAGAGCGGCTTCGTGCTCGACCGTGAGGCGCTTCTCGACGACAAGCCGGGGTGACAAGCGGTGCTCTTTGCGCTATCCGAACCTTGCAGAACATGGAGCGCACGATGACCGACAGGATCCCCGATAGCCGCATCTGACCGGCTCGATCCTGTGGTGGACGGGCCTATGGTCCCCGCCGTCATCTCATCGCATTTCTTCGTCAAGGCCTCTGCCTCATGTTCCGCTTCTTCGAAAATCTTGTCGATCCTTACGTCTCCTATCCGGCCGACGACACGCCGCCGCGTCGGCTCTGGCCGTTCATCAAGGGTCTAAGCCGGCCGTTCTGGCCGATCTTCGGTGTCGCGGCAGTCATGTCTGTGGCGGTGGCCGCGATCGAGATCTGGCTGATCTTCTACATCGGGCGGCTGGTCGATCTGCTGGCCGTCAGCGAGCCCTCGACCTTCTGGGATCAGCACTGGCTGGAGATGTTAGGGGTTGCGGCGCTTCTTCTGCTGGTGCGACCGGCGATCCAGGCTCTGGACGTCGGGCTACTGAACAACACGATTCTCCCGAATTTCGGCACGCTGATCCGTTGGAGGGCGCACGCGCATGTGCTGCGGCAGTCGGTCGGCTGGTTCGAGAACGATTTCGCCGGGCGGATCGCGAACCGCATCATGCAGACGCCCCCTGCGGCGGGCGAAGCTGTATTTCAGGTCTTCGATGCCATGACCTATGCCACGGCCTATGTCGTCGGCGCCTTCATCCTGTTGTCCGACGCCGACGCGCAGCTTGCGGTGCCGCTAGCGTTCTGGCTGATGCTATACGGCCTTCTGGTGACCTGGACGGTCCGGCGGGTGGGGCCTGCGTCGAAGATATCTTCGGACGCGCGTAGTGCCGTTACGGGGAGAGTCGTCGACGCGTACAGCAACATCCATTCGGTGAAGATGTTCGCGCATACCTCGGCGGAACTCGACCATGCGCGCGAGGTGATCGAGCATTCGCGGCGCACCTTCCAGAACGAGATGCGGATCTTCACCACGATGGATCTGAGCCTGACGGTCATCAACGGCTTCCTGACGGTTGCAGTCATCGGATGGGCGATCTGGCTTTGGTCTGCGGGTGCCGCCAGCGTGGGCGTCGTCGCCGTCGCCTCGACCATCGTGCTGCGCTTGTCTGCCATGACGGGCTGGCTGATGTGGGCTCTGACGTCTTTCTTCCGCAACCTGGGCGTCGTGGCCGAGGGGATGGAGACCATCGCGCAGCCGATCCACCTGGTCGATCGGGCCGACGCCCGGCCGCTGGTGCCCGGGTCGGGGCGTATCGTCTTCGAGGAGGTGAGCCACCATTACGGACGTGGTTCGGACGGGCTGGACCGGCTGTCACTGGTCATCGAGCCGGGTCAGAAGGTGGGCCTTGTCGGCCGTTCGGGCGCGGGCAAGTCGACGCTCGTGAAGTTGCTTCTGCGCTTTTACGACGTCGAAGGCGGACGGATACTGATCGACGGGCAGGATGTGCGCGACGTGACGCAGGATTCGCTGCGCGCCCGCATCGGGATGGTGCAGCAGGATTCGTCGCTTCTGCACCGCTCGGTGCGTGAGAACATCCTTTATGGCCGTCCCGATGCCACCGAGTCCGAGATGGTCGAGGCGGCACGGCGGGCCGAGGCGCATGACTTCATCCTGACGCTGCGCGACCCCGAGGGCCGATCCGGCTATGACGCCCAGGTCGGCGAGCGCGGCGTGAAGCTGTCTGGGGGACAACGGCAGCGCATCGCGCTGGCGCGTGTCATCCTGAAGGATGCGCCGATCCTCGTGCTGGACGAGGCGACAAGCGCTCTCGATTCCGAAGTCGAGGCCGCCATTCAGGACACGCTCTACGGCATGATGGAGGGCAAAACCGTGATCGCCATCGCGCACCGGCTGTCGACGATATCGCAACTGGACCGGATCGTGGTGCTCGACGAGGGCCGGATCGTCGAAGACGGGACTCATGCTGCGCTTTTGTCGGGGGGAGGACTATATGCAGGGTTCTGGTCCCGCCAGTCGGGCGGATTCCTGAATACAGAGGCAGCAGAGTGAAGGTTCCCGATCCCGTCCATCTCGAGCGCGACCTGGGTCACGTTCCGGCGCCCTATCGCTGGCTCGCGGACCGCATCGATCCGTTCCGGCCTGCGGACGGCCCGCCGCCGCGCACGCTGTGGCGCTTCATGCGCTGGTCGCTTGAAGGCGCGGAGAGACAGATTGGACTGTCTGCCCTGACTTCGGTCGTCTGGGGCGTCATCAGCGTCATGGGCTACTGGCTGATCGGCTGGATGATCGATCAGGCGCAGATCGTGGGGCCGGGATTCCTGGCCGAGCAGTGGATGGTGTTCGCCGGGTTCGTCCTGTTCTTCGTCGTGCTCTGGCCCGTCACGATGGTTTTGAGCGCGGCCTACAACACCGTGGTCCTGGGCACGAACCTCTATTCGCTGGTCCTGTCTCGGATCAACCGGCACACCCTGGGACAGAGCCTGTCCTATTTCGACAACGATTTCGCTGGCCGGATCGCACAGAAAAGCCAGCAGACGGCGCGGGCGTTGACGGACGTCGTGACCGAGGTGACGAACGCCATCGGCAACGCGCTGACGGCTGTCATCAGTTCGGCGGCGCTTCTGGCTTTCATCGACTGGCGTCTTGCGGCGGTGGTCGTGGCCTGGTCGCTGTCGTACGTCGTGCTGATCCGCTACTTCATCCCTCGGATCCGCTTGAAGTCGCAGACCCGCGCAGCGCGTCGGGCTGTGGTGACGGGACAGATCGTCGACACCATCACCAACGTCGCCACCGTCAAGCTGTTCGCCTATGGCACGGCCGAGGAACGGGCAACCGACGACGCGCTGGCCGGATTTCGCGAAGCGGGCGTGGCCTGGGCAGGCATCGTGGTCACGTTTCGCATCTTCATCTTCACATTGGCGGGCGCGCTTCCCGCGGCGTTGATCGGCATTGCGCTGTGGCTTTGGGGACAGGGCACCGCAAGTGCGGGCGACATCGCGACGGCCGGACTTGTGTCGACGCGGCTGGCCACGATGACGGGGTGGGTCAGCTTCGCCGCGCTTGGGGTCTTCACCAACATCGGCGAGATCGAGGATGGCATCCGCACGCTGACGCCCGCGCACACGATCCGCGACAGGCCTGACGCCATCAACCCGGAGCGTGCGAAGGGCGCGATACGATTCGAGAACCTGCACTTCGGCTACGGCACGTCGAAGGCGGCGCTGGACGGTTTCGACCTGGAGATCGCGCCAGGCGAGAAGGTCGCGCTGGTTGGCGCGTCTGGGGCCGGGAAAAGCACCGTGACGTCTCTGTTGCTGCGGCTTTACGATGTCGAAGAGGGGCGCGTCCTGATCGACGATACCGATATTCGCGATGTCACTCAGGACGGGTTGCGGCGGATGATCTCGATGGTCCGGCAGGAAACCTCGATGTTCAATCGCTCGGCTCTGGAGAACATTCGTTACGGCAAGCCCGAGGCCAGCAAGGAGGACGTGATCCGTGCGGCTGAGCTGGCCGAGGCACACGAATTCATTCTGGAGTTGCGGGATCACCGGGGCCGGACGGGATACGAGGCGCATCTGGGCGAACGCGGCGTGAAGCTGTCGGGCGGGCAGCGGCAGCGGATCGCGCTGGCGCGGGCGATCCTGAAGGATGCCCCGATCCTTGTACTGGACGAGGCGACGAGTGCTCTCGATTCCGAGGTGGAGGCGGCGATCCAGGAGTCGCTTTCGGCGTTGATGGAGGGCAAGACGGTGGTGGCCATCGCGCACCGCCTGTCGACCATCGCGCAGATGGACCGCATCGTCGTGCTGGAACACGGCCGCATCGTAGAGCAGGGAACGCACGAGGAGCTTCTGGCGCGGGACGGCGTCTATGCGAAGTTCTGGCGTCACCAATCGGGCGGCTTCATCGGCGTGCAGGAGGCGGCCGAGTAGATGCAGGCGACGATCCTGCGGCTGGGTCATCTTGGCGACGGCATCGCGGAGGGACCGGTTTTCGTACCGCGCACGCTGCCGGGAGAGGTGCTTGAGGGTGAGCTTTCGGGTGACCGGTTAGCTTCGCCGCGCATCGTTACGCCGTCGCCGGATCGCGTGACCGCGCCCTGTCCGCACTATCGCGGGTGCGGAGGTTGTGCGCTTCAGCACGCCTCGGACGGGTTCGTGGCGGGATGGAAGGCCGGTGTGGTCGAGACGGCGCTGTCGGCGGTCGGGATCTCTGCGAAGGTGCGCCGTGTCCATACCTCTCCCGCCGGATCGCGGCGACGCGCGACGTTTACGGGTCGCAGGACCAAGTCCGGGGCGATCGTCGGATTTCATGCACCTGCAAGCGACGCGATCCGCGAGGTACCGCGTTGCCTTCTGGTGCGTCCTGCCCTTGTCGATGCGCTACCGGTGCTGGAGCGGATCGTCACGCTGGGCGGCAGCCGGAAGGGCGAAGTGCGGCTGACCGTGACGGAGACGGACAGCGGTCTGGACGTTGCGGTGACGAGTGGCAAGCCGGTCGACGTTTCGTTGCAAGCCTCTCTTGGCACTGTCGCGGCCGAGGCGGGGCTTGCCCGGCTGTCCTGGGAAGGCGAGGTCGTGGCAATGGAGCGGCCTCCGCTGGTGCGGTTCGGGCGCGCGCAGGTGACGCCGCCGCCGGGCGCGTTTCTTCAGGCGACGACCGAGGGAGAGGCCGCTCTCGTCGCCGGTGTGAGAGAGGCTCTGGACAGTGCCACGGGCGACATCGTCGACCTGTTCGCGGGCTGCGGGACGTTCAGCCTTCCCCTGGCCGAGCGCGGGCGCGTTCATGCGGTGGAAGCCGAGGGAGAGATGCTGGTGGCGCTGGATCGCGGCTGGCGTCATGCGCAGGGCCTTCATGCGGTGACGACCGAGGCACGCGATCTCTTCCGTCGCCCGTTGGACGCCGAAGCCCTGTCGCGATTCGGCGCCGCCGTGATCGACCCGCCTCGTGCGGGAGCGGAACGGCAGGTGGAGGCCTTGGCCGCGTCCGAGATTCCGCATGTCGCGATGGTCTCCTGCAACCCCGTCACCTTCGCGCGCGATGCTGCGCGCCTTGTTCAGGCAGGGTTTGGCATCGCGTGGATGGATGTCGTCGACCAGTTCAGGTGGTCGAGCCATGTCGAGATCGTCGCGGCCTTCACACGCTGAAGGGGATTCACCTAGGGCCCGAAATAGGCTATCAAATTTCTGAGGCAGACTCGGGACAGTCAGAACAATGCATGCAATCGCAAGAATTGCGGCGCTGATCTTCGCGGTGGTGGCACTGACGGGATGCGCGTCCAAATTTCGCTCGTACGACGGGCCAAGCGTGACGGAAGTTCACGTCTACAAGAGCTTCAGGCGGATGTACCTGCTGAACGGCTCGAACGTACTCAAGATGTACTACATCAACCTGGGCTTCGCGCCGACCGGCGACAAGCTGCATGAAGGCGACGGGCGGACGCCGGAAGGGTCCTATCTGATCGACCGGAGGAATCCGGAGAGCGACTATCACCTGTCGATCGGCATCAACTATCCGAACGAGGTTGACGTGGCCGAGGCCGCCGCAGTCGGACGGTCGCCGGGCGGCGACATCTTCATCCACGGCTGGGGTCCGAACCTGACCAATCCGCGCCCGGACTGGACCTACGGGTGCATCGCGGTGACGAACAAGGAAATCGAAGAGATCTACGCGATGGTCCGCGACGGTACGCGGATCACCATCTTTCCCTGACCGTGGGGTGTCAGCTGGTCGGTCCGGCGGTGCCCGCGGGCTGGCCCGTGATCAGCGTCCACCAGATCTTGCCGGAAGATTCCTGATACCACGAAAAGCCGAAGTCGCGGGCCCGCGGGTCGAGGATGACATCGCGCGTCTCGGGGACCTCCATCCAGGCGGCGAGCGTCTCGAGTTCGGTCTCGTAGGTCTCCGAGATGTTCTCACCCACGAGGCGGCCCTGGTAGCCGGTGCGCGTCACGCGATCGAGCGGGCTGGAGCCGTCCGAGCCGAAATGCCAGGGGCGGTTCTGGACCGACATGTCGCGCGAGTGCGTCTGCGCCGCGGCGTTGAGTTGCGAGCTGAGCTCAAGCGGCTGGGCGCCACGAGCCTGGCGAAGCGCATTGACCGAGTCGAGCATCCGGTACTGGATCTTGCCGGTGTCGCCCGATGCGATCTTGTAGGTCGATGGCAGGGGCCTGCCATCCGAAGTCGAAGCGCGGCTCGGGCGTGGCGCAGGCAGAGAGGGCGAGCGCGAGGGCCGGAACGATGAGGAATTTGCGGAGCATGACTGCCTGCCTATGGTCGGTTTTGCCCGTCCTTACAGCCAAGCGCCGCCGTGTTCAAACCCCGACTGTTGCAAAATAAACGATGTGACGCTTCTTTGATTTGCCGCCCCCGGCGTGCCGCTCTATGTTCCCAGCCTGATCGACAGACACATGGAGGCGCTCTTGTCTTCCGATACACAGACGAAACTCAGCCGTCGCGGTTTCATCGCTGCCACCGCAGCGACGGTGGCCCTGCCCGCCGTTGCACAGGACGACACCGACTATCGCGGCACGCTTTCCGAATCCGTTCGCCGCAACGCGTCGAGCTTCCGCGCGCTGGACTGGCAGCCGTACTTCAGCAGCGTCGCCGGTGGCGCCATCCTCGTCGACATCTCGTCGCGCGCACTGCACTACTGGAATTCCTCGAACGACACCTATCGGTTGTTCCCGACGAGCGTTCCGATCAGTGAGGAACTGACGCGGCGTGGTCGCACGAAGATCACACAGAAGGTGGTTGGCCCTGACTGGCGGCCGACGCCGTCGATGAAAGAGCGTAACCCCGACTGGCCGGACTACGTCCCGCCGGGGCCGGACAATCCGCTTGGCACCCATGCGATGCACCTGAGCTGGACCTATTACCGCATCCACGGCACGCACGACACGCGCAAGATCGGCCGCCGGTCGTCGAACGGCTGCATCGGTCTCTATAACGAGCATATCGCGCAGCTGTTCAACATGACGCCGGTCGGTACGCAGGTCCTCGTCATCTGAGACCCTCACGCTTTTGGTGAGAGGTCTCGCATCCCGCGCCCCCGGCGCGGGATGTTTCATTTCAGAGCCAGCCCGACAGGTTCTCGTCCACGACCTCGGCGAGCACGTCGATGTGAGCGGCGTCGTCGTTCAGGCAAGGAATGTAGGTGAAGCTTTCCCCGCCTGCATGTTCGAAGCTTTCGCGGATCTCGCCGTTGATCTCTTCGAGCGTCTCGATGCAGTCGGCCGAGAAGGCCGGCGCGATGACCGCGATGCGCTTCTTGCCCTGCTTCGCCAGTTCGGCGACATGCTCGACGGTGTAGGGCTTCAGCCATTCCTCGGGACCGAAGACGGACTGGAATGTGGTGGTGATGGTATCGTCGGTCCACCCAAGCCGCTCTTTCAGCAAGCGCGTCGTCTTCTGACACTGGCAATGGTAGGGGTCGCCAGTCATCAGATAGCGTTTCGGCATCCCGTGGTAAGAGCAGATCAGGATGTCGGGCTTCGTCTCGAGCGCGCCATAGGCTCGTTCAACGGACTGCGCCAGCGCCTCGATATAGGACGGTCGGGCGAAATAGGAGGCCACGGTGCGAGAGGCCGGCTGCCATGTCTCGTCCATCAGCGCACGGAAAAACTGGTCGTTCGCAGTCGCCGTCGTCGCGCCGGCGTAATGCGGGTAAAGCGGGAAGAACACGATCCGGGTGCAGCCTGCCTCGACCATCTCGCGCACCTTGGCCCTGGTCGAAGGGTTGCCATAGCGCATGCAGAAATCCACCATGATCCGGTCGCCGTGACGGTCCTGCAGCACCTGGCGCAGGCTGTCCGCCTGAGATCTGGTGATGGTCATCAGCGGGCTTTCGTTTCTGTCCTCGTTCCAGATCAGCTTGTAGTTCGCACCGGAGGAAAACGGCCGCTTCGACAGGATGACGAGTTGGAGCAGCGGCTGCCACTTCCAGCGCGCATAGTCGATGACACGCCGATCCGAGAGAAACTCGTTCAGGTAGCGGCGCATGGACCAATAGTCGTAGCCGTCCGGTGTGCCGAGGTTGGCGATCAGGACACCGATCTTCTCTGCGGGAACCGGCGGGTGATCGTGTGGCAGATGCGGCTGGCCGGTCGGTGTCATGTCGTCCCTCGTCCCTTGGATTGGCGCCTGAGATAAACTCAGGGGGTGAAAGGTCAACGCGACACGACGGCCGCCTTGTCCTGTCAGTCGTCCAGCGGTGTTTCGCGCGTGTTGAGCGCATCGGCGAGGCGTGCCTTGGCGCTGCCCGGTCTGAGTGGTGTGGGCTGAGTATCAGACGGGGCCCAGCCGGTCAGAAAGACAAGCTCGAACGTCGCGGGTAGATACCCTTCGGGATCGGTGAAAGCCTTGGAGTAGAGACGTTCCGCGAGAGCGAAGAGGTCTTTTGGAGGCACGCGCCGGTGACGGGCGGCAAGAGCGTTGGTCTCTCCCATGCCGCGCAGGTCGCGCATCAGCCCCGCAAGATCGCGATAGCGGACCGTCAGCCTGACGCTGTCCGCCACAGGCAGGGCAAGACCGCTGCGCTGGAGAAGGGCGCCCGTTTCGCGGACATCGGCCATCGGCAGAACACGAGGCGACAGGCCGCCCGTCAGACGAGTCTCGGCCTCAGCGAGGCTGGCGCGCAGTTCGTGGAGGGTCTGTCCGCCGAAGAGGACGGCCAGGAAAAGACCGTCAGGGACAAGGGCAAGGCGTGACTGGACGAGCTGCCCCACAGGGTCGTCAGCCCAGTGCAGCCCGAAGGTGTGGACGATCAGGTCGTGGGACGCCGCGAACTCCAGTCGGTCGCTGTCCGGGATGATAGGGGCGTCAGGCAGTATCGCACGGAAAGGCGCCGTAACGTGGCCCACAAGCGCAGGCGCCGTGAACGCTTTGTTAACCTCGGCGAGCCTTTCCTCGATCTCACGGGCTGCTTCCTCGTGCAGGAACAGGACCGGGTCGCGATCCGCGCGGGCGCGATGCCGCAAGAGTGCGGTGCGGTCGGTCATTTGCGGGGGACGAGGCGTCATCGCAGCGGAAGGTAGTGAAGCATGGGCGGATTGCAACGCGCGTTGTCCTGGGTCTTTCCGGCCCAGTGCATCCTTTGTACCGGGCTCGTCGAGGATGCGGGCGGGCTTTGCGCGGACTGCTGGCGACGCACGCCTTTCCTGACGGGCCTCTTGTGCGACACCTGCGGCGCATCCCTGCCGGGCGAAAGTTCAGGGGTCGAGCATTGCGACGATTGCCTGGCGCTGTCTCGTCCGTGGGCCGCCGGGCGGGCGGCGCTGTCCTATCGCGATCTCGGGCGCAAGATCGTCCTGTCCCTGAAGCACGGCGATCGTACCGATTTGGTGAGGCCGGCCGCTGCGTGGATGGAACGCGCGGGCCGGGACGTCTTGCGACCGGGCACGCTGCTGGTTCCCGTGCCGGTTCATTGGTCGCGGCTTCTGAGGAGACGCTACAACCAGTCGGCGGAGCTTTCGCGTGCGCTTTCTGCGCGGACGGGTCTGGCGAGTTGTCCCGACGCCCTGATCCGGCACCGTCGGACACCGACGCAGGATGGGATGACGGTCGATGACCGTTTTCGCAACATGACGGGAGCGATCCGCGTGAACCCACGACGCGCGGAAGACGTCACGGGAAAGACGGTATGCCTTATCGACGACGTCATGACCTCGGGGGCGACGTTGTCGGCATCCGCCGAGGCTCTATGGGCGGCGGGAGCCGATCAGATTTTCGTTCTCGTGCTGGCAAGGGTCGAGAAAGAGACCTAGATGTTCCTCGATGCACGGGAACGACAGAATGAAGCCAGTCGAGATATACACCACGCCGCTTTGCGGATTCTGCCACGCCGCCAAGCGCCTGCTGACGGGCAAAGGCGTGTCCTTCACCGAGATCGACGTCAGCCGCGATCCCGCGCGCCGGCAAGAGATGTCTGGCCGTGCCCGGGGCCGCCACACCGTCCCGCAGATCTTCGTCGGTGAGACGCATGTCGGCGGTTGTGACGATCTTTACGCCCTGGACCGCGCCGGCAAACTCGACCCGCTTCTTGCCGCGTGATGCGGGTCGCGCTGCTTCAGACGACGTCCACTGACGATCCTGCCGAAAACATCCGGACGATCCGCCCGATGATCGCCGAGGCGGTAGCCGAGGGCGCGCGCTTCGTCCTGACGCCAGAAGTCACCAACTGCGTGTCGGCAAGTCGGGCCCGGCAGACGGATGTGCTGCGCACCGAGAACGAGGACGAGACGCTCGCCGCCTTTCGGGACGAGGCGGCGCGGCATGGCGTCTGGCTTCTGATCGGGTCTCTTGCATTGAAGCAGCCGGAGGGCGGGCGTTTCGTCAATCGGTCGTTCCTCGTCACGCCCGAAGGCGAGATCGCGGCGAGGTACGACAAGATCCACATGTTCGACGTAACGATCTCGGAGACCGAGACTTATCGCGAGAGCGAGGGCTATCGTCCGGGCGACCGTGCCGTGGTGGCGGAGGTCGATGGCGTGAAGGTGGGTCTGACGATCTGCTACGACGTACGCTTTCCGCATCTCTATCGCGATCTCGCCAAGGCCGGAGCGCGGATTCTGACCGTGCCCTCTGCCTTCTCGCCGGCGACGGGTGCTGCGCATTGGGAGGTGCTGCTGCGGTCACGCGCTATCGAGAACGGGTGCTTCGTTCTGGCGCCAGCCCAATGCGGGACGCATTCGCGCACGGAAGGGCGGGAAAGGCGGACGCACGGCCATTCGCTGGCGGTCGACCCCTGGGGTCAGGTTCTGTCGGACAGTGGCACGTCGCCGTCGGTACAGATGGTTGATCTGGATCTCGATGCAGTCGATGATGTGCGGCGGCGACTTCCGTCGCTTTCCCATGACCGAGATTATTCAGGACCCTGATGCGGGATCAGACCGACAGCTCAGATCAGCTTGCCATCGCGCTATTCAGCGAGATCTTCATGGCGGACCAGCTTGCTCGGGCGCGGCTGGCGAAGGTCCTGCCGAAAGGGATGGAGCTGAGCCATTTCTCGGTCCTGCACCACCTTGCCCGTGCCGGGGCCGAGCGTACTCCGGCGCAGCTTGCGCGGACATTCCACGTCACGCGAGGCGCGATGACCAACACCATCAGCCGACTGGAATGGGCCGGATATGTCCACATCAGACCCGATTGGGACGATGCCCGGCGCAAGTTCGTGGGGATCAGCCCACCGGGCGTCAAGGCGCGGGACGCCGCTCTCGAGGCGATCGCCCCGATCCTGACCGAGGTGGTACGGTCCATCGGCCCGGATCGGGTCAGGGCGGCGCTTCCGATCCTGCGAGAGCTCAGGGTTCGGTTCGAGACTCCGGACGAAGAGACGTCGTCACATAGTTCACCGAAAGATCGCGGTCCGACAGGCTCCACGACCAGAACAGCGGATTGAAGACGAAGCCCTTCCGGTCGACCGGTTCGAGCCCGGCGCGGCGCAAGAGGTCGTAAAGCTCGTCCGGGGTGATGAACTTGTTCCAGTCGTGGGTGCCGCGCGGCAGCCAGCGCATGACGACTTCGGCCCCCACGATGGCCATCGCAAAGCTCTTCGGGTTTCGGTTGATCGTCGAGCAGACCATCAGACCGCCCGGCTTCAGCAGGTCATGGCAGGCCGTCAGATAGGCGAGGGGATCGGCGACATGCTCGACCACCTCCATGTTCAGGACGGCGTCAAAAACCTCGCCTTCGGCAGCCAGCGCCTCGGCGGTGGTATGTCGATAGTCGATGTCGAGACCCTGTTCCTGTGCGTGGACTGTGGCGACGGGGATGTTTCGTTCGGCTGCGTCGGCCCCCACGACCGTCGCCCCGAGTCGCGCCATCGGCTCGGACAGAAGACCACCGCCGCAGCCGATGTCGAGAAGACGCAGCCCGTCGAAAGGTCGCGGCGCGTTCAGGTCGCGCCCGAACTCGGCCGCGATCTGGGTCGTGATGTAGTCAAGCCGACAGGGGTTCAGCATGTGGAGCGGCTTGAATTTACCGTTCGGGTCCCACCATTCGGCGGCCATGGCCTGGAACTTGTCGATTTCGGCGGCGTCTATGGTCGAAGCATGGGACATTTCTGAGCTCGGCACCTAGATTTCCTGAAAGAGGCCGTGAATCGGCCACGTCCGAAGTATATAGGTCGCGGATGGACAGACAGTCAGGCACGAAGACTGCGTCACAGTATCTTTATGCGCCGATCGAGCCTTTCGATCAGCGGATGCTGGACGTGGGCGACGGTCACAAGGTCTATGTCGAGCAGTGCGGAAATCCCGCAGGCCTGCCCGTCGTCGTGTTGCATGGCGGGCCGGGCGGGGGATGTTCGCCCGCGATGCGGCGGTATTTCGACCCTGAGAAGTTCAGGATCGTTCTCTTCGACCAGCGCGGATGCGGACGGTCGAGGCCCCATGCCAGCGTGCGGGACAACACGACGTGGCATCTCGTTCGCGACATCGAATTGATCCGAACGACGCTGGAGATCGACAGATGGGCCGTCTTCGGCGGAAGCTGGGGCGCAACGCTTGCCCTGATCTACGCAATCACGCATCCCGAACGAGTGTCCAACCTGGTTCTTCGCAGCGTGTTTCTGATGACGCGGGCCGAGCTGGACTGGTTCTATGGCGGTGGCGCGGGCGCCTTCTGGCCGGATGTCTGGCGCCGCTTCACCGACATGATCCCCGAGACCGAGCGTGGAGATCTGATCGGCGCCTATGCCCGGCGCCTGTTCTCGGGTGACCTTGCCTCGGAAACGCGCTTTGCGCGGGCCTGGGCGAGTTGGGAGAACACGCTGGCCTCGATCGGCAACGACGGACCCGGCGGCGATAGCCCCGCAGACTTCGCGCGCGCCTTCGCGCGGCTGGAAAACCATTACTTCGTCAATCACGGATTTCTCGAGCACGACGGCTGGATCGAATCGAACCTGCACCGTATCGCGCGCATTCCCGGCACTGTCGTCCAGGGTCGCTATGACATGATCTGTCCTCCCGTCACGGCCTATCGCCTGACGTCCGCCTGGCCGACATCGGCTCTGAAGATCATCCCCCGCGCGGGACACGCATTGAGCGAGCCGGGAATCACCGCCGAACTCGTTAGGATCACGGACCGGCTGGCGCTGTCGGGGTTGCGCTGAGAGCCGCCACAGTCTTGGCGGAACGCCGCTGACTGTTGCCGAACAGCTTTGCGCACTGTTTCCTCAATAGGTATCAATTTCCAAAAGCCTGCCGAGACCTTGCCTAGGTTTGGCCTCATTTGCCGGGTCATCTGCAGACCGGGACAGAAGCGACAAAAGGGACACCTGGGGATGCCATTCAAAACTCTGGCTGCGTGCGCGGCACTGGCCTTCGTCGTCGCTGCGCCCACAACCGCCGAGGCTTGCTCGCGGTCCGTGTCGAAGGCCGCAGCAACGACCGTGGTGCCGGGCGGGCGCATCGACCAGGGTCTTCTCGACGATGCCATCCGGACCGAGGTCAACTATCACCGCTGCCGCGCAGGGCTGCCCAAGGTCGGCGACGCTGGAAACGGCATGGCCTCGCAGGCGGCGAAGCACAGCCAGTGGATGGCCCGCACGCAACAGCTGACGCACCGCAGCACCGTGCCAGGTGCATCGACGCTGAAGCAGCGCGTCCGTGCCGCCGGTGTCAGCTTTCGCGCCGGCTCCGAGAACATCGGGATGGTCCACCGCTACCAGATCGACAACCGTCGCTTCAAAATTCTCAACTCGGGATCGTGCCAGTTCGCAAGCTACGAGGGGCAGGCCCTTCCGGCGCATAGCTATGCCACGTTGGCGCGTCATGCCGTCGAACTCTGGATGAATTCGCCCGGTCACCGGAGGAACATCCTCGACCGCAAGGTCAACAAGGTCAGCACGGCGGTCGCTTTCGACCCGAATGCGCAATATTGCGGACGGTTCTGGCTGACGCAGAACTTCATCGGCTGACCCTGCGGCGCTTACCGTTGTGCCGCCAGTCGTCTAGACTGGCGCCATGGCCCGCAAGTTTCTCAGGTCTATTCTTCTGGCGCTTGCCGTTCTGGCAGGCGCCTTTGCATGCCAGAGCGTTCGCAATTCGGGCGGGCCGGATCTGACGGAGAAGCCTGCAGAGGCCATACGCATCGCCACCCTGAACGTCCACTACATCTCGGCGCGGCAAACCGATGGCAGATGGGGACTGTCGGGGTGGGAGGCGCGAAAGGATCCAATGGACCGGGCGGTGAAAGCTCTCGACGCCGACCTGATCGCGTTCCAGGAGATGGAGACGTTCCGGGGCGGTGACGACGACAGCGAGAACCTCGCGCGTTCGTTCCTGCTGGAGCGGAACCCGGAGTATCGCGCCGCTGCCATGGGGGACTGGCGCACCTTCCCGTCCACGCAGCCGATCTTCTATCGCGCGGAGCGTTTCCAGATGTTGGATCAGGGATGGTTCTTCTTCTCGGAGTCGCCGGACACGATCTATTCACGCACCTTCGATGGCTCTTACCCAGCTTTCGCCTCATGGGCCTCGTTCACGGACGCACGCACGGGCGCGGCCTTTAGACTGGTCAATCTTCACACCGATTATGCAAGCGGCGAGAATCGGCGGCGATCGGTGGCGCTGGTGTCCGAGAGGATCCGGCCGTGGATCGCGGCGGGTGAGACGGTCTTTATTGCCGGCGATCTGAATGCTCGCCTGGGCTCGAACCTGCATCGGATGCTCGAGGACGCGGGGCTGACCTTCGTTCCCGTGGGCGGGGCGACATATCATCTGGACCGAGGGCTGAACCTCTTCGGAGCCATCGACCATATCGGATATTCCGGTGCGACGGCACTTGGCGCGCCCATGGTGTTCCGGGAAAAGACCGGGCCTGTCTGGGCAAGCGATCACTACCCTGTCGCTGCGGACTTCATCTTGAACCCGGGCTAGTCGCCGATAACGACCTCGTCCATCGGGATGTCCCACGGCATCGGATAGATCGTCTTCATCCTACAGCCCGGAAATCCAACGCCAATGATGCGAGGCCTTGGATCGAGCGCTGCAAGTGTGCGGTCATAATAGCCGCCACCATTGCCGAGACGGTATCCCTGCTCGTCGACCCCGACGAGGGGCGAGATCACCACCTGTGGCGTCGCTTCGTCGTCACCTGCGGGGACGGGAATGTTCCAGAAACCGCGCTCCATCGCGCTACCCGGTGTCCATTTACGAAAGACCAGCGGCGCTTCCTTTACGACCACCACGGGCAGGAGGATGGTTGCACCATCCGCGTGAGCTTTGGCCATCCAGCCACGCAGGTCCGGCTCGCCGCGAATTGGCCAATAGACGGCGATCTTGACGTCAGCGACGTCGGGCAGCGCGGAGTCGAGGGCCTTGACCAGTTCGGCCGTCAGGTCCGCCCGCTCGGTCTGGCGGAGAGAGCGACGCACCTCGTACAGACGCTCGCGCTCGGCCTTGCGGAACCGCGCCACATCCCTGGCCGTGGCCGAATCCACCGGCTGACCCGCGACAAGGTTGTGCGCGAAACAGGGCTCTTCTCCCGCAGCGTCATCGTCCATTTCCGGCCTCCTCATCCTTTGTGTCATCAGACCACACTCACGGCCGGGATTCGAGAGGAGCGAAGCCACTTGCCATTCGGGTCGCCCGGTCGTATATGCCCTTCAACAGCGGCGCGTCGGCTTCCAAACCCGAGGCTCCACCGGAAACCGCAACGGGCCCGCTGGCCCGTTTTTTTGTGCCTGAACGCCAGAACCCATGTCCGACCTGATCGCAAAGACCAGCATCGACCGACGGCTCTCCGAGATCGTTTCTCCTGTCCTCGAGGACATGGGGTTCGAACTGGTGCGTCTGCGCCTGATGGGCGGCAAGTCGCCGACCTTGCAGATCATGGCCGACAAGCCCGACGGCGGGATCGAGGTCGACGACTGCGCGAAGATCTCGACCGCGGTCAGCGCGACGCTGGACGTGGAAGACCCGATCGAGGATGCCTATGCGCTTGAGGTGTCCAGCCCCGGCATCGACCGTCCGCTGACGCGCCTGAAGGATTTCGAGGTCTGGAAGGGCCACGAAGCGAAGATCGAGACGCACGAGCCAATCGACAGCCGCAAGCGGTTCAAGGGCGAGCTTCAGGGCGTAGAAAATGGCGAGATCCTGATCGAGATCGACGTGAACGGCGAACCCACGGTCATCGGGCTTCAGTTCGACTGGCTGTCGGACGCCAAGCTTGTCCTGACCGATGACCTTATCCGCGACGTGCTGCGGGCCCGAAAGGATGCCGGCCACGTCGACGAGACCCAATTCGACGAAGTACAGACCATCATGGATGGCGACGAGGAGACCTGAGACATGGCGATCACATCCGCAAACCAGCTTGAACTTCTCCAGACGGCGGAAGCCGTTGCGCGCGAGAAGATGATCGACCCGGGCCTGGTGGTCGAGGCGATGGAAGAGAGCCTCGCCCGTGCCGCGAAGAGCCGCTACGGCGCCGAGATGGACATTCGTGTCTCGATCGATCGCAAGACGGGACGCGCGACCTTCACCCGTGTCCGCACGGTGATCGGGCCGGAAGACGAGCTGGAGAATTATCAGTCGCAGCTTACCGTCGAGCAAGCCAAGCAGTACCTGGACGAGCCGAAGCCCGGTGACACGGTCGTGGAAGAGGTTCCGCCCGTCGAGATGGGTCGCATCGCCGCGCAGTCGGCGAAGCAGGTCATCCTCCAGAAGGTCCGTGAAGCCGAGCGGGATCGCCAGTTCGAGGAGTTCAAGGACCGCGCCGGCACCATCATCAACGGCGTCGTCAAGCGCGAGGAATACGGCAACGTCATCGTCGACATCGGTCGGGGCGAAGGTGTCCTGCGCCGGAACGAGAAGATCGGGCGCGAAAGCTATCGCCCCGGCGACCGCATCCGCTGCTTCATCAAGGATGTCCGCCGTGAGGTGCGCGGTCCGCAGATTTTCCTCAGCCGGACCGATCCGCAGTTCATGGCCGAGCTGTTCAAGATGGAAGTGCCCGAGATTTATGACGGCATCATCGAGATCAAGGCCGTGGCCCGAGACCCGGGCTCGCGCGCAAAGATCGCCGTCATCAGCTATGACAACTCAATCGACCCCGTGGGCGCCTGCGTCGGTATGCGCGGCTCACGCGTGCAGGCGGTGGTGAACGAGCTTCAGGGCGAGAAGATCGACATCATCCCGTGGAACGAGGATGCGCCGACGTTCCTCGTGAACGCTCTCCAGCCGGCTGAAGTGTCCAAGGTCGTTCTCGACGAGGATGCCGGCAAGATCGAGGTCGTGGTTCCCGAAGAGCAGCTTTCGCTGGCCATCGGCCGTCGCGGCCAGAACGTTCGGCTGGCGTCCCAGCTGACCGGGCTCGACATCGACATCATGACCGAGGAAGAGGAAAGCCAGCGTCGCCAGAAGGAATTCGAGGAGCGGACGCAGCTGTTCATGGACACGCTGGATCTGGACGAGTTCTTTGCCCAGCTTCTGGTGTCTGAAGGCTTCACCAACCTCGAGGAAGTCGCCTACGTCGACCGCGACGAGTTGCTGGTGATCGACGGGGTCGACGAAAGCACGGCGCAAGAGCTTCAGGCTCGCGCCAGCGACTATCTGGAAGAGCAGAACAAGAAGGCCGAGGCCCGCGCCCGCGAGCTTGGTGCCGAAGACAGTCTTTTCGAGTTCGAAGGTCTGACGCCGCAAATGATCGTCGTTCTCGCCGAGGACGGGATCAAGACGCTGGAAGATTTCGCGACCTGCGCCGATTGGGAGCTGGCTGGCGGCTGGACGACCGAGAATGGCGAACGCAAGAAGGACGACGGTCTGCTCGAGAAGTTCGACGTGGGGCTTGAAGAGGCTCAGACGATGGTCATGACGGCCCGCATCCAACTCGGATGGATCGACCCGTCGCAACTCGAGGCCGAAACCGATGAAGACGCCGAAGGCGAAGGCAACGACGAAGCCGAGGAGGTCGGGGCCTGATGGCCTCGACAGGTAACCCGATTGACCCGAGGCGGCAAACCCAAGGAGCACGGCGATCCTGAACGCCGATGCATCGCGACCGGCGAGGTCCAACCCAAGCGTGGGCTGATCCGCTTTGCGGTGTCGCCGGACGGTAAAATCGTCCCCGACATCCTTGAAAAACTCCCGGGAAGGGGCATTTGGATAGCGTCTGAGCGGTCTGCGCTGCACACCGCCGTGACGAAACGCCTGTTCTCACGCGCCGCGAAGCAGCCGGTCGAGGTCTCGGAGACCCTGGTCGACGATGTCGAGGCCCTGCTTGCCAAGCGGCTGACGGACGGTATTTCGATGGCCCGCAAGGCGGGTGCCGCCGTAGCGGGATACGAAAAGGTCAAGGACTGGCTTGGCCGCGAGGAAGCCCGCATCCTGTTTCAGGCCACCGACGGCTCGGAACGGGGCAAGTCAAAGCTCTATCCGCCGGGCGGTCGGGGCAGCTTTTTCGAGGTCTTGACCTCGTCAGAATTGGGTTTGTCCTTCGGGCGCGAACGTGTGATACATGCGGCGCTCGGACACGGCGGACTCACTGAACGGATCAGAGAGGACGCCATCCGGCTATCCGGCGTTCGCGATTTGCCGTCCAAGGGGACGGCGGGAAGTTGAAGAAGAGTACATGAGCGATACAGACGGCAAGAACACACTCGGACTGCGCGGACGCGGACCTGGCCAAGTGAAGCAGAGCTTCAGCCACGGCCGGACGAAAAACGTCGTCGTCGAGACGAAGCGGAAGCGCGTCGTCGTGCCAAAGCCTGGCGCCGCGAAGGCTGCCCTGAAGCCGGGTGCGGTCCACTCGCCCGCGACCAACCCGTCAAATCGTCCCGCGGGCATTTCCGATGCCGAACTGGAACGTCGCGTGAGGGCTGTCGCCACAGCGAACGCCGTCGCCGCGGAAGAAGCCGTGCGCCGCGAACAGGACGAGCGGGACCGCGCCGAGGAGCGCGAGCGTCGCCGTGCCGAGATCGAAGCCAAGGAGCGCGAAGAGAACGAGCGCGCCGAGAAGGCTCGCGCCAAGGCCGAAGAGGAAGAGCAAAAGAAACGCGAGGAAGAAGAGCGCGTCGCGGCAGCAGCCGCAGCGGCCGCCCAGCCCGCAGTTCCAGCCGAGGACGCTGCGTCTCGCGCGGCCAAGACGGCCCCGGCCGCAGCGCCCCGCCGTGAGCGCGACGACCGCGACGACCGCCGCGAAAAAGGCACCCGCGTGGTTCGCGATGACGCCCGCCGTTCCGGTAAGCTGACGCTGAATCAGGCCTTGGCCGGCGGCGAGGGTGGACGCCAGAAGTCTCTCGCCGCGATGAAGCGCAAGCAGGAGCGCGCGCGCCAGAAGGCAATGGGCGGTCAGCAGGATCGTGAAAAGGTCATGCGTACAGTTCAGCTTCCCGAGGCCATCATGGTGTCGGAACTGGCCAACCGCATGTCCGAGCGTGTGGCCGACGTGGTCAAGTCGCTGATGAACGCCGGGATCATGGCGACACAGAACCAGGCGATCGACGCCGATACTGCGGAGGTCATCATCGAGGAATTCGGTCACAAGGTGCAGCGCGTCAGCGCGTCCGACGTGGAGCAGGTCATCCACTCGGTCGAGGACAAGGCGGTCGATCTTCAGACCCGTCCCCCGGTTATCACCGTCATGGGTCACGTGGACCACGGCAAGACGTCGCTTCTTGATGCGATCCGCAGCGCCAAGGTTGTGTCCGGCGAGGCCGGGGGCATCACCCAGCACATCGGCGCCTATCAGGTGACGACAGAAAGCGGCCAGAAGCTGACCTTCCTCGACACGCCGGGCCATGCCGCCTTCACCTCCATGCGGGCCCGTGGCGCGCAGGTGACGGACATCGTGGTGCTGGTCGTGGCGGCCGATGATGCCGTCATGCCGCAGACGATCGAAGCCATCAACCACGCCAAGGCCGCCAAGGTCCCGATGATCGTTGCCATCAACAAGATGGACAAGCCTGCCGCCAATGCCGACAAGGTTCGGACAGACCTTCTTCAGCACGAAGTCGTGGTCGAGAAGATGTCCGGCGACGTGCAGGACGTCGAGGTGTCGGCGATCAGCGGCAAAGGGCTGGACCAGCTTCTGGAAGCCATCGCGCTTCAGGCCGAGATCCTTGAACTCAAGGCGAACCCGGACCGAAACGCTCTTGGTGCGGTCATCGAGGCCAAGCTCGACGTGGGCCGCGGCCCTGTCGCGACGGTCCTCGTTCAGAACGGCACCTTGCGGCAGGGCGACATCTTCGTCGTCGGCGAACAGTGGGGTAAGGTCCGCGCGCTGGAGAACGACAAGGGCGAGCGCGTCAAGGATGCAGGTCCGTCGGTCCCGGTCGAGGTTCTGGGACTCAACGGCACGCCCGAGGCGGGCGACGTCCTGAACGTCGTATCGACCGAGGCTCAGGCCCGCGAGATCGCAGACTATCGTGCCAGCATGGCGAAAGAGAAGCGTGCCGCCGCCGGCGCCGCGACGACGCTCGAGCAGCTGATGCTGAAGGCGAAGGAAGACGAGAGCGTCACCGAGATGCCGATCGTCGTGAAGGCGGACGTGCAGGGCTCGGCCGAAGCCATCGTTCAGGCGATGGAGAAGATCGGCAACGAGGAAGTGCGCGTGCGCGTCCTGCACTCGGGCGTCGGTGCGATCACCGAATCCGACATCGGCCTTGCCGAAGCGTCCGGTGCCCCCGTGTTCGGCTTCAACGTGCGAGCGAACGCGCCCGCGCGTCAGGCCGCGAACCAGAAGGGCGTCGAGATTCGCTATTACAGCGTGATCTACGACTTGGTCGACGACGTGAAGCAGGCGGCGTCCGGTCTTCTGTCGGCTGAAGTGCGCGAGAAGTTCATCGGCTACGCCCAGATCAAGGAGGTCTTCAAAGTCTCCAACGTCGGCAAGGTCGCTGGCTGTCTCGTCACCGAAGGCGTGGCTCGCCGTTCTGCCGGCGTGCGACTTCTCCGCGACAACGTCGTGATCCACGAGGGCACGCTCAAGACGCTCAAGCGCTTCAAGGACGAAGTGGCCGAGGTTATCTCGGGCCAGGAATGCGGCATGGCGTTCGAGAACTACGAGGACATTCGCCCCGGCGACGTCATCGAGATCTTCGAGCGGGAAGAGGTTGAGCGCACGCTCGCCTGATCGATCAGGTTAAATTTGCCTGAGGGGTCGCCGTTCGGCGGCCCCTTTCTATTCAGGGAGGCGTCAGACGGGCCGGCCGCTGACGATGCGGTTTCCGATGCGGACCGATACACGTCCGTCCGCAAGCGTTTGCACGAATATACCCTGCGCCGACACGCAGCTTCCAAGCAGAATTGTTTTGAGCATTTGCCGACATCCCCCCCAGGCAGGCCTCTACCGAGCTACACGAAGCTTTGGGTGAAATCACCCAAAATCTGCTCACCTTACGAATAGGTCGCTAGAGCCAGTCTCGCAGGATCGGGATCAGAGGAAGATCGGCGGGGGGCATGGGATAGTCACGAAGTGCCGCCGCCCGAACCCATTTCAACACCTGACCCTCGCGCGCGGTGGGCGTGCCCTGCCACTTGCGGCAGGCAAACAGCGGCATCAGCAGGTGGAACTCGTCATAGCTGTGGCTTGCGAAGGTCAGGGGAGCGAGACAGCTCTGCCACGTCTCGATCCCGATCTCTTCGTGAAGCTCGCGGATCAAGGCCGCTTCGGGTGTTTCGCCCGGTTCGACCTTGCCACCGGGAAACTCCCACAGGCCGGCAAGGCTTTTTCCTGCTGGACGTTGCGCCAGCAGAATTCGACCGTCGGAATCGATCAGAGCAACGGCAGAAACAAGGACCGTCTTCACGACCTGTAGTCTGCGTTGATCGCTATGTATTGCGCGGTCAGATCGCAGGTGAACACAGTGGCAGAACCTTGGCCGAGCCCCAAATCCACTGAAACAGTGACGTTTTCACCCTTCATGTGTGCCGCCGCGTCGGCCTCGCGGTAGCCTTCCGCGACCATGCCCTTTTCAGCCACGAGAATATCACCGAAGCGGATGGACAGCCGGTCGCGGTCAGCCTCGGCGCCGGATTTGCCGACGGCCATAACGATGCGGCCCCAGTTTGGATCCTGGCCCGCGATAGCAGTCTTCACGAGCGGAGAGTTGGCAATGGCCATCGCGACGAGGCGCGCATCCGAGTCCGATGTTGCGCTCGAGACGTTGACCGTGACGAACTTCGTCGCTCCCTCGCCATCGCGGACAACCTGCTTGGCAAGGTCGTCCATCACATCGTCAAGCGCCTGTGCGAAGCCGTCATTCTTCCGCACGTCGACGCCCGATGCCCCGGTGGCCGCGCAGAGGAGCGTGTCCGACGTCGAAGTGTCGCTGTCGACGGTGATGCAGTTGAAGGTGCGATCCGTAGAGCGCGATACGAGCGCCTGAAGATGCTCGCGGTCGGTCATTGCGTCGGTGAAGATGTAGACCAGCATCGTGCCCATATCGGGCGCGATCATGCCGGAACCCTTCGCGATCCCAGCAACAGTGACTGTTCGGCCGCCCACCTCGATCGATCTCACCGATCCCTTGGGGAAGGTGTCTGTCGTCATGATCGCGCGTGCGGCGTCCGCGATGCCGTCTTCGGTGAGGGTGTCACGCAAGGTCGCAATCACAGCAGTGATGCGGTCATGGGGGAGCGGTTCGCCAATGACGCCGGTCGATGAGGTGAAAACCCGATCCTCGGGAATTCCGAGTGCGTCTGAAACCTTGGCGGTCACCGCTCTGACCGCCTCGACACCCCGTATCCCAGTGAAGGCGTTCGAGTTGCCGGAGTTGACGAGAATGGCAGCCCCTTCGTCAGAGGTGCCGCCAATCTTCGCTTCGCAGTCCAGGACAGGTGCGGACCGCGTCTTCGAGCGCGTGAACGTGCCTGCGATGACCGTGCCCGGTGAAAGCTCGGCGAGCATGACGTCGGTGCGGCCGGCGTACCGCACGCCAGCGGCGACCGTCGAGAAGCGGACGCCTGCGATAGGAGGTAGGGCGGGAAACCCGTCCTTCGGCGCAAGCGGAGAGACGGGATATTTTCCGGCCATTTATTCCCCCAGGAGGCTCAGATCGTCGAGGAGCGCAGGGTCGATCTCGGTCGAGGTCTTCCGGGTGACGTCGGCCGCCGAGGTGAGTTCTTCGATACGAGCCTCGATGGCGCTGCGCTGAACCTGGTCCATGAGTTCGGTACGGACCTCGTCGAGAGCAGGCGCCGTCGCCTGACGGGTCTCGTTCAGCTTGATGACATGCCAACCGAATTGCGTCTGGACCGGAGCCGACACGCTGCCCGGCTCCATTGCCTTCACGGCAACTTCGAAGGGTTCGACCATCGCGCCTTCTCCGAACCAGCCCAGTTCGCCGCCGCGGGGGCCGGATGGTCCGGTCGACTTGGTCTTGGCCAATTCGGCGAAGTCAGCGCCGCCGTTGATCTCCTCGACGAGCGCCGTCGCCTCGTCTTCGGTCGCAACCAGGATGTGGGACGCGTTGTACTCCATCCCCGGCTCGGCCGCGCCATAGCTGGCGTCGTAGGCAGCCTGAATAGCCTCGTCGGTGACTGAGGTCTGGGCGATCTGCGAAAGCTCTTCGTTGGCGCGAAGGGCACGCATCTCGTTGTCGATGGTGAGTTGCGATCCGGCCGAAAGCTGCTCGACCTCCTGACCGAGAAGAGTCTGCTGCACGAGCTGGTCGAGGATTCCATCGAAAAGGACATTGGGCGGAAGCTGGCGATACTGCTCGGGCAGGCGCTGCTTAAGCACGATCATGTGTCCCAGAGTGATATCCGTGCCGTTCACCGTGGCGACCACGGTCTCTGCATCCGCGGCTTCGCCTGCCGGGGCCTCGGCAACCGGGGTATCGGTCGCAGGCGCTTCGCCGGCCGGAGCGTCTGTGGACGGAGTTTCCGCAGCGGGCGCGTCCTGGGCTGCCGCGAATGTGGGCAGGCACAGGGCGACGGCAATCGCCAGGGTCGGCAGGGTTTGCCTGATCATCATTTATTTTCCTCGCTCGAAGCCGCGCGGGTCCGCGACGTTGACAGTCTGAAACCCGCCCCTTACATCGCTGAACGTTGTGGTGAGGCGGCAATCGCTTCGCCGTTCTATGGCGGGCCGGTGGCACGGGCAAGCGCATCCCCTCACACGATCTCGTCAGGTTCACGCGAAAAGGCGGTTTGAATGCTCGGATTCGGAACGATTGCAAAGAAGGTCTTTGGAACGGTCAATGACCGCAGGATCAAGGCAACAGACCCTCTCATCGCGCGGATCAACGCACTGGAGCCCGAGTTCGCGGCACTGTCGGATGACGGGCTGAAAGCGAAGACGGCAGAATTCAAGGAGCGTGTGGCGAAGGGCGAAAGCCTTGAGGACCTTCTTCCCGAAGCCTTTGCGAACTGTCGTGAGGCCGCCAAGCGCGCCCTGGGTCTGCGAGCCTTCGACGTGCAGCTCGTGGGCGGCATCTTTCTGCATCAGGGCAACATCGCCGAGATGAAGACGGGCGAGGGCAAGACCCTTGTGGCGACCTTCCCGGCCTACCTGAACGCACTGACGGGCAAGAACGTCCACATCGTCACTGTGAACGACTATCTAGCCAAGCGCAACTCAAGCTGGATGGGCAAGGTCTATGGACAGCTCGGCCTGACGACCGGCGTGGTCTATCCCGGCCAGAACGAAGCCGAGAAGCGCGAGGCCTACAAGGCCGACATCACCTACGCCACGAACAACGAGCTTGGCTTCGACTACCTTCGCGACAACATGAAGGCGACGTTGGCCGATATGGCGCAGCGAGGTCACTATTACGCTATCGTCGACGAGGTCGACTCGATCCTGATCGACGAGGCGCGGACGCCGCTGATCATCTCGGGACCGAGCCAGGATCGCTCCGAGCTATACAAGACGATCAACGAGATCATTCCCGAGGTCCTGCCCGAGCACTATTCGCTCGATGAGAAAACCCGGAACGTGACCTATACCGAAGAGGGCAACGAGTTCCTCGAGCAGCGCCTCCACAGCGCCGGCCTTCTGCCCGAAGAGCACTCGCTCTACGACCCCAAGTCCACGACGCTGGTTCACCACATCAACCAGGGTCTTCGCGCGCACAAGCTGTTCACGAAGGACAAGGACTATATCGTCCGCAATGACGAGATCGTCCTGATCGACGAATTCACGGGCCGGATGATGGCTGGCCGCCGTCTCTCCGACGGTCTTCACCAGGCGATCGAGGCCAAGGAAGGCGTCCAGATACAGCCCGAGAACGTGACCCTCGCCAGCGTGACGTTCCAGAACTACTTCCGCCTGTACGAAAAACTCGCGGGCATGACCGGCACCGCCGCCACCGAAGCCGAGGAGTTTGGCGAGATTTATCGCTTGGGCGTGGTCGAAATCCCGACCAACCGCGAGATTGCCCGCGTGGATGAGGACGACCAGATCTATCGCACGGCCCGCGAGAAGTACGACGGCATCGTCAAGGAAATCCGCGCTGCGCACGAAAAGGGCCAGCCGGTGCTGGTCGGCACGACCTCCATCGAGAGAATCCGAATTCCTCTCCGGCTTGCTGGAGAAGGAAGGCATCCCGCACAAGGTACTGAACGCCCGGCACCATGAACAAGAAGCGCAGATCGTCGCCGATGCCGGGAAGCCGAACGCGGTGACCATCGCCACGAACATGGCCGGCCGCGGCACCGACATCCAGCTTGGCGGCAACGTCGAATTGCGGGTGCTCGACGCCCTTGAGGCCGATCCGGACGCTGATCCCGAAGTGATCCGGTCGCGCATCGAGGCCGAGCATGCCGACGACAAGCGGAAGGTCCTGGAGGCGGGAGGCCTGTTCGTTCTCGGAACCGAGCGCCACGAAAGCCGGCGGATCGACAACCAGCTTCGCGGCCGTTCAGGCCGCCAGGGCGACCCCGGCCGTTCGGCGTTCTCGCTGTCGCTCGAAGACGACCTGATGCGCATCTTTGGATCCGAGCGTCTGGACAAGGTCCTGCACACCCTGGGGATGCAGGAAGGCGAGGCGATTCAGCACCCTTGGGTCAACAAGTCGCTGGAGCGCGCGCAGGCCAAGGTCGAAGGCCGCAACTTCGACATCCGCAAGCAGCTTCTGAAGCTCGACGATGTTCTGAACGACCAGCGCAAGGTCATCTTCAAGCAGCGCCGCGAGATCATGGAGACGAATGACGTCGAGGAAATCCTTCAGGATATGCGGCACGAGGTCATCGACGATCTGGTCGACACCTACATGCCTCCCAAGTCCTATGCGGATCAGTGGGACACCGTCGCGCTGAAGGCGGAGATCGAGAAAAAGGTCGGCATCACCGTCCCGATCGTGGAATGGGCCGAGGAAGAGGGTGTCGACGACCACGACATCCGCGAGCGTCTCTACGAGAAATCCGACGAGTTCATGGCGGCGAAGTCGGAGGCTTTCGGGTCCGAGAACATGCGTTCGATCGAAAAGCAGATCCTTCTTCAGACGATGGATGCGAAGTGGCGGGAGCATATCCTGACGCTTGAGCATCTTCGGTCTGTCGTTGGATTCCGAGCCTATGCGCAGCGCGACCCGGTGAACGAGTACAAGACCGAGGCGTTCCAGCTTTTCGGCAGCCTGATCGACGGTCTGCGAGGCGAGGTCTCCGAGAAGCTGGCGCATATCCGGCCAATGACCGAAGATGAGCAACAGGCGATGCTGCAGCAAATGGTCGCCCAGAGGCAGGCACAGGCTGCGGCGGCGACACCCGTCTCCAACGACGCCGATCCGGCGCCGACAGGGGCTGTCGAGGGCTTCGACGAGACAGATCAGTCGACTTGGGGCAACCCAGGCCGGAACGATGCCTGTCCCTGCGGATCGGGCAAAAAGTTCAAGCATTGTCACGGAGCCCTTTGAGCCACGTTCTGTGACCCAATCGTCTCAATATCAGCTGAAATCCCGCCTGCAGTAGATGTAGGCGGGCACAAGTCGCGATTTTCCCTACACTGCCCGTGAAGAATCCGGACCCGTCGAAGAGCGGGCCGGACGGAGGCAGAGATGGGCATACCTTTCCCGCCGGATCGGCGCAGGGCGGCGACAGTTGCTGTCGTGCTGCTCATCGCCTTCTTGACCGGCCACATCATGCAAACCGTCCTGGCGGACCGCGACCCCGTTGTTCGGATGGACGAGGCACCCGATGCGGCGCCCGAACTTCGCAGACGCAACGTTCCCCCACCTCTGCCTGTTCCTCCGGCGGCGACCCTGGTCCCGATCAGCGACTCACCCGGCAGTCGTGTCGATCCCGCGTGCGACCCGCAAATGACCCTGTCTGCCGTCGGCGATGCAGCAGTCGCGGTTGCCATCCTGGCTCCGTGCAGCGCCGGCGAAGGGCTTTTTCTGACGGACGGCACGTTTCGTCTGGATGGAAGGCTTGACACGCGAGGCGCCTATTCCGTGACAATTCCTGCGCTTTCCCTCGATGTCCGGGTCGCTGCCGAGGTCGACGGTGTCCCTGTCGCGGCCTCGCTTTTCATGCCCGACGCACGCGGCACTCACCATTCCGTGCTCTCTTGGTCCGGACCGCAAGTTCTGCACATGCAAGCCCCCGATACCCTCGGCGAAGAAAGACCTTATCGTCTGGGGGACGGTGGCGGTGGAGCGTCCGCCGAAGTCTATTCCGGGTCCGAGACGACAGAAATTGTCGTAATCGCCGAGGTCACATCAGCCAATTGCGGGCGCATGATCAGCGTCAGCGCCATCCAGTCGAGCGTTTCAGGACCGCCGACAGTGCGGGCCTTCGAGATGGAAATGCCGGGGTGCAGACATGTCGGGCAGGTGATGCGGTTGAAAAACCTCTTCGAGCACACGAGGATCGCCGAACGCTGAACGAGTCGGTCCCATGATCGTGCGATGCCTCATGCTGATGGCCAGTCTTGGATTGGCGTCGCCGGTTTCCGCAGGGTCTGTCGCGCTGACCACACTTGACGGCAGCCTGTCGATGGAAGGCGAGCTTCTTTCTTACGATGGCGAGTTTTTCCGTATCGAGACAGCCTTCGGAGCTCTCACCCTGGACGGTGGTCAGGTCACCTGTGCTGGCGTCGACTGTCCCGACCCGTCCGGACTGGTCGTGCGGGCGCAAATCGCAGGGACCAGTGCCGCCGTGCACCGGCTCATGCCGGGCCTCATGAAGGCGTTCGCCGATCAGCAAGAGTTGCGGCTTTCGTCCCAAAACAGTGACGACTCCGAGCTAATCTGGGAATTGACCGACACGGCATCTGACCGCCTCGTGGCCGTGTTCCATGCAACGGTCGACGACGATCCCCTAGCCCGACTTGCAGCACACGATGTCGACGTGTCGATTGGGCCGCACGCGGGACAGGGCGCCGTAAGGCAGGATGTCATCGCGCTGGACGCCTTCGTGCCGGTGGTGGCGCCCGACAATGCGAGGGCCATGGTGTCTGCGACGCAGCTCTCGGGGCTTCTGACGGGTCGACTGGCGTCCTGGTCGGACCTCGGAGGCCCTGACGCGCCGGTAAAGCTTCACCTTCCTCAGGACGCGGATCGGCTACCGTCCCTATTGGATCCAGACGCACCCTTCGCATCCGCACAACTGCACGCGGACGGCACCGCACTGTCGGCCGTCGTCGCGGCGGACCCCCAGGCTCTCGGTGTCGCAAGCTTCTCCATGATCGGGAACGCGGTGCCCCTGGTGATCGGTGGCGCCTGCGGCCTTGCCGTGCCAGCCACGCGCGACACCATCAAGACTGAGGATTATCCTCTGACGCAGTCTCTTTTTCTCCAGCGCCTCGGGGCGCGTCAGCCCAAGATCCTGCGCGACTTCATCGCCTTTGCGCGGAGCGAAGACGCGCAGCGCGTCGTCCGGGCGGCTGGCTTCGTCGATCAGTCCATCGGACGCATCGGGTTCGATCGACAAGGCGACCGCGTCGCGAACGCTGTCCTGTCCGCCGGAGAAGAACCCGCGGCGATGGCCGCCGTGCGCGCTATGGTCGGCATCCTCCTTTCCATGGACCGCCTGACCCTGACCTTCCGCTTCCTCGAAGGGTCAAGCGAACTCGATCCTCCCTCGTTGTCGAATGTCCGCCGCCTGGGTGAAGCCATTGCCAGCGGTGCGTTCGACGGCGAGGCGATCGTCTTTGCCGGCTTCTCGGACGGCTCCGGGGCGCAAGACGAGAACCTGCGCCTGTCCCAGAAACGCGCGGAGGCGGTCCGCGGCGCCGTGGAGGCCACTCTCGACGGTGACGCAGCCCGGCTGGAAACCATCGCCTTCGGAGAGGCGATGCCGATGGCCTGCGACAACACGCCTTGGGGACGCCGGGTCAACGCTCGAGTCGAGGTCTGGGTACGTCAGAGATAGCCTTCGGCTCGGAAGGAAAATTCCTTCGCTGCGCCGATCACGAGATGATCGTGCAGAACGATCGACAGTGCGCGCGCCGCTTCGCCGATTTGGCGGGTGACGGCTATGTCGGCCTCTGACGGAGAGGGGTCGCCCGATGGATGGTTGTGGACAAGGATAATGGCCGAGGCGTTGAGAGCGAGTGCGCGCTTCACGACCTCTCTTGGATAGACCGGTACGTGGTCGACGGTTCCGCTGGCCTGTTCCTCGTCAGCGATCAGGACATTCTTGCGGTCGAGGAAAAGAATGCGGAACTGTTCGGTCTCGCGATGCGCCATCGTCGTTCGGCAGTAGGCAAGCAATGCGTCCCAGCTCGAGATGGCCGGACGATCGATGATGCGGGCGCGCGCGAGGCGGTGCGCTGCGGCCTCGACGATCTTCAGCTCAACGATCACCGCATCGCCGACGCCGTCGATAGCGCCTAGCCTTTCGCGGGACGCGGACATGACGCCGCTGAAGTCCCCGAACATGTCCAGAAGCTTTCGTGCAAGGGGCTTCACGTCCTGACGGGGAATTGCGCGAAAAAGCACCAGTTCGAGCAATTCATAGTCCGGCATGGCCGTCGCGCCGCCATCCAGGAATCGCTGCCGCAGCCGCGCGCGATGATCTTTTAGGTAGGATGGCAGGCGGCCGATCGTGGCGGGCGCGGTGAACAAGGGAAGCGGTGCTTCGTCGAAGGCATGGGCTTGATCCATGTGGATCGTGTGCGCGATGCACGGTTAAGAAAGGCTTACTGCGAGAAGCGGAAACTGACGCTGCGCGCGCCGGGGAAGCTCTTGGCGCAGTCGGACGCCGACACTTCATAGACGCACCCAAAGATGTCGCGCGAGTCGAGAGTGACGATGACCGGGCAGACGCGGCGTGTGTCGATCAGGTCTCCGGTCGGGACGGAAACGCGGTTGAGACCATGACCGGCCGGCGTGGCAACGTAATAGGTCAGCCGACGGCCGGTGCGATAAAGTCGACTGGCGACGTGGACGGTGCCGCTGACGTCACCTTGGAACGCCGCTCGGCACTCGGCCATGGCGAGATCGTCGAACACGGATTCGGTAGGCTCGACGACTGGACGACTAATCCGACGGTTGGACACAACGCGGGGCGCCGGCGGGGCCTCGGGGATACCCAGTTCACCCGCGTTATCTGAAAGGAAACGGAAGGCGTCCGTGATCCGGGCGAATTCGTCGCCTGTGCCCTTGGCGCGGTCGGGGTGCTTTTCGAAGGCAAGCTTGCGAAACGCGGCCTTCAAGTCCCCCTGGTTCACATGCATCTCGAGACCGAGGGTGGCCAAGGCTCGAGATTTCGCGGACACGCGTTCGATGGGGGTCATTGGCTTCACTCGCGACAAGCACCGGACAGGTGCAGAACCGATCAACGCCCCGATTGAGACCACATTCGGTCACATTTTACAAAGTTTGCGGGGAAATTGCGGCGCATTACGCGAAAGGCCGACCCCGGTTTTCGAGATCGGCCTGCATTGTTTCGAAGCTGTGGAAGATCAGCCCTTCATGCCGTCCCAGAAGTTCTTCACCGTTCGAAAGAACCCAGCGCTTTCGGGATTGTTCTCTTCCGAAAGCTTCTCGAACTCTTTCAGAAGCTCTTTCTGGCGTCCCGTCAGGTTGACGGGCGTCTCGACTGCGAGCTCGATCATCATGTCGCCGGTCGCGCCGCCCCGCAGCGAAGGCATCCCCTTGCCGCGCAGACGCATCTGGCGGCCTGACTGACTGCCGGAGGGCACCTTGACCCGACTGCGGCCTCCATCGATCGTGGGCACCTCGATGTCGCCGCCTAGGGAGGCGGAGGTCATGGAGACTGGAACCCGGCAGTAAAGGTTGACCCCGTCCCGTTGGAATATGGCGTGGTCCTTCACCTCGATGAAGATGTAGAGGTCGCCTGCAGGTCCGCCGCGCAGCCCCGCTTCGCCCTCGCCCGCAAGACGGATGCGAGTGCCGGTTTCGACGCCCGCCGGGATGTTGACCGAGAGAGAACGCTCTTTCTCGATCCGACCGGCGCCGCCGCAGACCTTGCACGGGTTCTTGATGATCTTGCCCAAGCCCTGACACGTCGGACAGGTCCGTTCGACCGTAAAAAAGCCCTGGCTTGCCCTAACCTTGCCCATGCCCGAGCAGGTAGGACAGGTCTGCGGTTCCGTTCCGCCTTCGGCGCCGGTGCCCTTGCAGGTGTCACAAGTCAGCGCAGTGGGGACGCTGATCGTCTTCTGCATCCCCTTGTAGGCCTCTTCGAGGCTCACCCGAAGGCTGTAACGCAGGTCCGAGCCGCGGACGGCGCGCTGGCCTCCGGCACCGCCACGGCGCCCCATGATGTCGCCAAAGAGGTCGTCGAAGACGTCCGAGAAGGCCGACGCGAAATCGCCGCCTGCGTAGGCGCCGCCCGGTCCTGGACGCGGTCCGCCCATGCCGCCGTCGAACGCGCCGTGACCGAAGCGGTCGTAGGCAGCTTTCTTGTCGGCATCCTTGAGGACTTCGTAGGCCTCGTTCACTTCCTTGAACTGCGCTTCCGCGTCCGGTTTGTCGGCGTTCCGGTCAGGGTGAAGGACCTTCGCCTTGGTGCGGTAGGCCTTCTTGATCTCTTCGGCGGATGCGCCCTTCGAGACTCCGAGAACCTCGTAATAGTCGCGCTTAGCCATGTCTCATCCCCTTCTGAACGCGAAGGCCGGCCCACTAGGGCTGGGCCGGCCTGGATCGCGTTCGGATGCGCCTCAGCCGCGCTTGTTGTCGCCTAGGTCCTCGAAGTCGGCATCGACGATGTCGTCGTCCACGCCACGCGGACCCTCTTCGCCCGAACCGGCTTCCTCGCCGCCCTCGGACTGGGACTTGTAGATCGCCTCGCCCAGACGCATCGCTGCCTCGGTCACGTTCTGAATTCCGCCGCGGATTTTCCCCGCGTCATCGGTTTCCATCTGCTCCTTGAGGTTGGCGACGGCAAGTTCGATTGCCTCGACCGTCGAGGGGTCGACCTTCTCGCCATGCTCCTGGATGTCGCGCTCGGTCCGGTGGACAAGGCTTTCGGCCGCGTTGCGGGCTTCGACCAAGTCCTTGCGCTTCTTGTCCGACTCGGCGTTTTCCTCGGCGTCGCGGACCATCTTCTGGATCTCGTCGTCGGACAGACCGCCCGAAGCCTGGATCGTGATCTTCTGCTCCTTGTTCGTGCCCTTGTCCTTGGCACTGACCGAGACGATGCCGTTCGCGTCGATGTCGAAGGTCACCTCGATCTGCGGCAGTCCGCGAGGCGCGGGTGGGATGTCCTCGAGATTGAACTGGCCGAGCATCTTGTTGTCGGACGCCATCTCGCGTTCACCCTGGAAGACCCGGATGGTCACGGCGTTCTGGTTGTCTTCGGCGGTCGAGAAGATCTGCGACTTCTTGGTCGGGATCGTCGTGTTGCGGTCGATCAGGCGCGTGAAGACGCCACCAAGCGTTTCGATGCCGAGCGACAGCGGCGTGACGTCGAGAAGGACGACGTCCTTCACGTCACCCTGCAGAACGCCCGCCTGGATCGCCGCGCCAAGCGCCACGACCTCGTCGGGGTTCACGCCCTTGTGCGGCTCTTTCCCGAAGAATTTCGTAACCTCTTCGACGACTTTCGGCATACGGGTCATACCGCCCACAAGAACCACTTCGTCAATGTCCGACGTGGACAGGCCCGCGTCCTTGAGAGCGGCCTGGCACGGCTTGATCGAGTTCTTGATGAGGTCGCCCACCAGAGATTCGAGCTTCGCGCGGGTCATCTTGACGACCATGTGCAGCGGCTGTCCGGTGTTGCGATCCATCGAGATGAACGGCTGGTTGATTTCGGTCTGGGTCGAGGACGACAGCTCGATCTTGGCCTTCTCGGCCGCTTCCTTGAGCCGCTGGAGCGCCATCTTGTCGAGCGTCAGGTCGACGCCGTGCTCTTTCTTGAACTCGTCCGCCAGGTAGTTGACGATCCGCATGTCGAAGTCTTCGCCGCCCAGAAAGGTGTCGCCGTTGGTCGACTTCACTTCGAACAGGCCGTCATCGATTTCGAGGATGGTGATGTCGAAGGTTCCGCCGCCGAGGTCGTAGACCGCGATCGTGCGCGCTTCCTTCTTGTCGAGACCATAGGCGAGCGCGGCCGCCGTCGGCTCGTTGATGATGCGGAGGACTTCGAGACCGGCGATCTTACCGGCGTCCTTGGTCGCTTGGCGTTGAGCGTCGTTGAAGTAGGCCGGAACCGTGATGACGGCCTGGTCGACCTTTTCGCCGAGGTAGGATTCAGCGGTTTCCTTCATTTTCTGAAGGATGAAGGCCGAAACCTGCGAGGGCGAGTACTTCTCGCCACGGACTTCGACCCATGCGTCGCCGTTGCCGCCGTCGATGATCTTGTAGGGGACGAGCTTCTTGTCTTTCTCGACCTCTGCATCGCCGAGACGGCGACCGATCAGACGTTTTACGGCGAAGACGGTGTTTTCGGGATTGGTGACGGCCTGGCGCTTGGCTGGCTGTCCCACAAGCCTTTCACTTTCGGTGAAAGCGACGATCGACGGCGTGGTCCGCGCGCCTTCTGCGTTCTCGATCACCCGGGGTTGCGATCCGTCCATGATGGCGACGCAGCTGTTGGTGGTCCCGAGGTCGATACCGATAACTTTACCCATGCTCATGTCCTCTCTTTCGGCGATATGGGGGACCTTGGCCCGTTGCGGCGCCGCGGTCCCATCCCGGAGTGTGATTTTGCGATGCCATGGGGCATCACGGCTTCCCGGCGCTATATAGGGAGGGCCTTTCGGTGCTGCAAGCGCGGTGAGGCGGCGAACTGCCTGCAATGGGAGTCACTTGCAAGGAGCCGGGAAGATGACGAGAGTCCGTTCTTCACGTCAGGGGCGTTTCAGTCTGGAAAGGTCTTCTGGACAAGCCTTCGCAGGACGCGATGGTCGCAGACTTGCGAGAGGTCGCGGCGGCTGCGCCGTTCCGGCGCTACGAGACGCCCGGCGGTCGCAAGATGAGCGTTCGGATGACGGCGGCGGGCGACCTAGGCTGGATCACTGATCGCACCGGATATCGGTACGACCCAGTGCAGCCCGACGGTGATCGCTGGCCCGGAATACCGAAGTCCGTCCTGAACGTCTGGAACACGGTGTCCGGCACCTCGCGCCCACCTGACTCGTGTCTCGTCAACTTCTACGGCGAAGGCGCGAAGATGGGGATGCATCAGGACCGCGACGAGACGGACACGTCCTGGCCCGTCGTATCGATCTCGCTTGGGGACGCGGCGCTGTTTCGTGTTGGCGGCACGTCGAGGGGCGGCACGACGGAAAGCGTGTGGCTCGAGTCCGGAGATGTGGCCGTTCTCGGCGGACAGGCACGACTTGCCTTTCACGGCATCGACCGAATCCGCTTCGGATCGTCGACACTCCTGCCGGAGGGAGGGCGCATAAACGTGACCCTGCGCGTGGCTGGCTAGGAGCCCTCGGCCGAAAGTGCCGTTGCAATCTGCCCGTTGAGCGTCTTGCAGGTGTTGCGGTCGGTTGGAGCGTAGATCGTCCGCCGCAAGCAAAGTCGCGCAAAAAACACGGCCTCGACATGACCCACGTCGCCCCAGACGGTGAAGTCCGTGATCTCGATTGTCGGGGTCTCGTCGGCGTCGCTGCTGGTCCAAATGGGTCCCCGCAGACCTTCAGGCAGGTACAGGATGTCGAGCCCGACGGGCGTCGCTCCCACGTCGAAGGTGCCCTTGTAGCGCACCTCGATTGACAGACCGCCGCGACTGTCGAAATGCGGCTCCACATGTCCGTGCAGGATCAACTCGGCATTATAGGGCGTCTGGCGGAAGCTGGCACTCGAGACGTGTCTCTGTCGCTGCTCGAAGACAATCAGGTGCCACGTGTGTCGCTCACGATCGAGAAAGCCAGTCATCTGGCCAAGGGTTTCTGCTGCGGAGACTGGGCAACCGGCGACCATCGCCGCAATCATAGCGATGTAGCGCCTTGCGCTCACCGGCCCTCTTCTGGAGGCTGGATCGAGCAGCACCCGGACAGGAGCGTCCGCTCATCGGAGGTGCCGAGGAGGAGGTCAAGTCTCAGGCCATACTCCCGATCGCTCATCCCGTCGCTGCATGAGGCGAGGGAAAGCATCGCGACACCCTCGCGTTCCGGTTCGTCGTCGGGCGAAGATCCGCAGGCCGATGGCGTGAAGATCGCGCCTGTTCAGCGTGGACCAGGTTTCCAGCCGCTCTCCCGAGGCGGTCTCGTCGGGCGTCGACCACGTGATCGCATCGCCGTCGAACGACAGGCTCCAGAAAGGCTCTGTTCCGAAGCAACTGCGCACTTCTGGAACGTGTCCCAGCCATTGACCGGGACGACGTGTCAGAAACGACAGCGAGACCCACCCCGTCGCCTCACCGTAATTCACAAGTCCCCATGTCTCCCGCGGATTGGGCCTGACGACTTCGATACCTTCCGCATCAGGTTCGAGCGTCCCGATGACGACGCCCCCGGTTCCGGGTTCGCTTCGGATGTTCAGCGTGTCGTCCGCCGCAACACCCGAAACATCGAAAAGGGCAGGCCAGCCATCCTGCGTCGCCACCGCCGGGCCGGCGAGGCATGCGAGGAGGATGACGAGGCGTATCATTTTCCGGCGGTCCAGCTAAGCGAGACGTGCTTTCGCGTCTGGCTTTCACAGATGAGGCCGATGATCAGAAGGACGACCGTGACGACGATCGGATATGTTAGCGATGACTTCAGCGGGTTGTAGTTTATGAAGATGTACCCGCGTCCCTGATCGATGATGTGGAACAGCGGATTCCACGAGAAGATCGCGATCATCTTCGCGGGCAGCATATTGGCGACGAACATCTTCCCCGAAGCGAACATGTTGAACCGTGAATAAATCTGCTGCGCGACGCCGACGGGCTGAGGGATCCAGGGCTTGGCGGCCAGCAGCACGGTGCCGATCGCCACGCCGGACAGCCATGCGAGCATGAGCATCGCGAAGGCTCCGACCGGTTGATAGACGACCAGAGGGTGCCACAGCAGATGGTATCCGATCAGGATGGCCGCCTTGGCGATGATCTGCGTGTAAAGCGCGCTGAAGGCCGAGGACCAGATCGAGATCGTGGGCGACATCGGAAGATGCTGCATCATCGCGGACGTCGGGCCCTCGGACGACACGACGCTGCTCATGGCTTTGATGTGGACCATGAAGACGAAGACGCCCGACATGATGTAGAGGACGTAGTCGCCGCGAATTGCAACTTGCCTCAGCCCGATCACGGACATGAAAAGATAGAACGCCGCAACCATCACGAGCGTCTGCAGGATGCTCGAGAGAATAGCGAAGACAGCGTCTCGGTGTCCCTTGCGGACCGCGCGGACGGTGTTGTGATACGTCAGGTCAAGCAGGCGATAGGCGCCATAGACCAGCGATGGATTGTGTTCGTGTCGGAACATGCCTGTACTCAACGTGCCCGCCGGGGGCTTCGGGGTTGTCTGTCGAGGTTCGCGCGATCATAAGCCGTGTCGGTGGTGAAGGACAGCGCGCGAAATGGAAAAAGTGATGACGTACGACCGGGAAGCACTGGTTTCGGCAATGCGCCGCTTGTCCATCGAGGCAGGTGCCGCGATCATGGAGGTCTATGAGCGCGACGACATGGGTGTTCGGTCCAAGGAAGATGCGTCTCCCGTGACTGAGGCGGACGAGGCGGCGGACCGCCTGATCTCGGCCGGCCTTTGCGCCGAATTCCCCGATCTTCCGCTTGTGACCGAGGAGCAGGCTGCGACCCACAGCCTCGACGCGCGAACCTTTCTCATCGTTGATCCGCTCGATGGCACCAAGGAATTCGTGCAAAGACGCGGGGATTTTACTGTAAACATCGCCTTGGTCGAAGACGGAGTGCCGACGCTTGGCGCAGTTTACGCGCCAGCCAAACGGCGCATGTTCCTCACCCGAGCAGACGGTGGCGCGATCGAGGAGAGCGGCAGCTTTGATCTCGACGAGATGGGTGAGACGCGGCCGATATCAGTCACTGAACCTGACAACTCGGGCCTTCGCGTCGTCGCGTCGAAGTCGCACCGCGATCAGGCGACGGACGACTACATCGCTAGGTACGGCGTCGCCGACCTTGTCAGCGCCGGGTCTTCCCTGAAGTTCTGCCTGGTCGCAGCCGGTGAAGCCGATTTCTATCCTCGTCTCGGGCCGACGATGGAGTGGGATACGGCGGCTGGTCAGGCCGTCCTGACCGCGGCCGGCGGTCGGGTCGTGGAAAAGGAAAGCCACCGCCCTCTTGCCTATGGCAAGGCGTCGTTCCGAAACCCGTTCTTCCTTGCCTACGCCCCCGGCGTGACGCTCGCCGAGGAATGACAGCGAGCCCATGTCGGACGGTCCCCCGGTCAGCGTCATCGTGGCAAGCCGGCACCGGCCGCATTGGCTGCGTCGCTGCCTGACGGCCCTGCGCCAACTCGATTATCCCGCGTTCGAAGTGATTCTCGTCGCTGATTCCGAGAGCCTTTCCAAAGTCGACCTTGCTTCGTTGAAGTGGGTAAGGTTCGACGAGCCAAACCTTTCGAGGGCGCGAAACGCAGGTATCGCTGCCTCTGCCGGCGAGATTTGCGCGTTCATCGATGATGACGCAGTGCCGGAGCCTCTATGGCTCGCACACCACGTCGAGGTTCTCGGCACAACCCGCGCCTCCGCCTCCGTCGGTTTCGTACGCGGCCGCAACGGGCTGAGCTTCCAATCGCGCGCGACGTCGATCGATCGGGAAGCGGAAACACACGTCGAGGAGGATAGGGGCGAAAAATCGTTTGTGCCTAGGCTTTCGAACGGGAGGGCGCTTAAGCTCGTGGGGACGAACATGGCCATTCGACGCGATGTCCTCGTGTCTCTTTGCGGTTTCGACCCTGCCTTTGCCTGGTTCCTGGACGACGCCGACTTTTCCCTACGCCTTCGCGTCGCTGGCCATATCGCGGCGGTCGCGCCGTTGGCCGAAGTCCATCATGGCTTCGCCGCCTCTGCACGACGGACGCAGGATCGGGTGCCTCTTGATCTTCGTGACATAGGTCGAAGTTCAGCGCTCTTCTTTCGCCGACATCCATGCCCCGATGTGCTTGAACTACATGACCGCATCGAGATGCGAGAACGCGCGCGCCTTTTGCGCCACATGATCGACGGAGGCTGCGAGCCTGGCGACGTAAGTCGCATCCTGAGTACCTTTAGGGAGGGGTGGCAGGAAGGATTGTCGATGCGTTTGCCCAAGTTAGAGCCTATTGGAGAAACATCTGATGCCTTTGCCCCACTGCAGACGGCTCTGCCTGGTCACGAGGTTCTGACAGGCAGATTGACCTCGCGTCGCGGCCTCATGGAACGGGCTGGTCACCTTGTGGCATCGGGTCGGCGATGCAGTGTCTTCAGCTTTTCCTTAACCAACCGCCGTCATCGTGTGCGGTACATCGAACCCGGGTTCTGGTTTCAGACGGGCGGGCAGTTCGGACGCGCGGAACGATCCGATCCCTGGATCAAGTGGTGCCGATTTGCCTACCGGAAGAAAGTTGAAATGCGTCGCGTTGCAAATGTGAGAGGGATCCGTGAGATTGTTTGCGGGGCTGGTCATAAGACGCGCGAAAAGCGCGACATCGGTGGAGTGAGAGACGCATGAAGCGCAAGGTGACGAAGGCGATTTTTCCCGTCGCCGGTCTGGGTACGCGATTTCTTCCGGCGACAAAGGCTGTGCCGAAAGAGATCATGACGCTCGTGGATCGTCCTCTGATCCAGTACGCGATCGACGAAGCGCGCGCCGCAGGCATCAAGGAATTCATCTTCGTGACCTCGCGCGGCAAGTCCGCGCTCGAGGACTATTTCGACCACGCCCCCGAGCTTGAAAACGAGCTTCGCAAGAAGAACAAGACCGACCTTCTGGACGTCCTCAAGACGACCAACATGGATTCGGGCGCCATCGCCTATATCCGTCAGCACAAGCCCATGGGTCTTGGGCACGCGGTCTGGTGCGCCCGCCGCCTGGTCGGAAATGAGCCCTTCGCTGTGATTCTGCCGGACGACGTGATCGCCGCCGACACGCCTTGCCTCGCCCAGATGACCGAAGCCTACGAAGAGGTCGGCGGCTCGATGGTGGCGACGATGCGGGTGCCCGAGGACAAGGCGTCGGCCTACGGAATTCTCGACATCGAGGCTGACTCCCACGGCCGACTGGTCAAGGTAAAGGGCATGGTCGAGAAGCCCGAGCGCGACGCCCCGTCGAACCTGGCCGTGATCGGCCGCTATATCCTGACGCCTGATGTCATGAACAACCTGAACAAGGCGAAAGCCGGGATTGGCGGAGAAATCCAGCTGACCGACGCCATCGCGGCCGAGATCGAGGCCGAGCGACCGGTTCACGGCTCTGCAATTCGAAGGCACGCGGTTCGACTGCGGCTCGAAGGCGGGTTTTCTTCAGGCGACCGTGAGCTTTGCGCTCGCGCGCGACGATCTGCACGATGAATTTGCCCGCTATCTGAACGAGGTTGTCTCACTCTCGCGCGCTGCCGAGTAAGATGACCTGCGACCGGCGATAAGAAGAACGAGCACGTAACTTGGCTACTCCGGTTCTTGATCTGAGCAGGTCGTTCACGCGGCTTGGACACGGGACAGCGACCGGCATCGATCGGGTCGAACGCGCTTACCTTGAAGAAGTCATCCGGCGGGGGGGGTGGGGCATCATCCGCACGCCGCGAGGGTTCCTTCTGTTCGAGCCGGATCGTCTGGGTCGCCTACCCGAATACTTCGACCGCGACGACCTGGATGGAGCCGATCAGGCTTCGACGATCCGCGCGATCGCTTCGCTGCGGATGCCAAGCCTGTCGATCCGCAAGTTCATGTGGCGGATGCCAAACGGACTGGCTTACCTCAACGTAGGTCACACGAACCTCAACCCGCAGACGATGCGGGCGATGATGGAGATGCCGGACCACTCCAAAGTCGTGATGATTCACGATACCATTCCAATCGATTTCCCCGAATTCCAGACCGAAGCCGCTCGGGCGAAGTTCGTCGAGCGTCTGACGACCGTAATCAATTTCGCGAACCACATCGTCGTTCCCTCCGACGATGTTCGCGAAAGGGTCGAGCATCGGATGATCGGTACCGGCCATCGCGTGCCGGTTGTGGTTTCCCCTCTTGGCGTCGACATCGGGGCGCCCCCGATTGATCGCGAGGTGTCCGAAAAGCCGTATTTCGTCGCGATAGGGACCATCGAGCCTCGAAAGAATCACGCGCTTCTTCTGGATATCTGGGAACGGATGCACCGCAAGATGGACGAGGCGCGGATTCCCGAACTGCGGATCATCGGCGCTCGTGGGTGGAAGAACGAGGAACTGTTCCACCGCTTGGACACCTCTCCGATGATGGGGCGCACCGTATTCGAGCTTGGACCTCTCCCGGATCGTGACATGAAGCGGCATCTGACGGGTGCGACGGCGTTGTTGTTTCCCAGCTTGGCGGAGGGCTTTGGCTTGCCGCCGTTCGAAGCGGCGACACTGGGCGTTCCTACGGTCGCTGCGCCGCTTCGGACGACCGAGATTCACCTTGGAGACATGGCCATTTACGCAGATACGAGCGACATGTATGCATGGTTCAGGGCCATCAGAGAGTTGGCCAGCGAAGACTTGGCAGAGCGGTCCAGGCGTCATGCGGCCCTAAGGGCCTACAGGCTTCCGACCTGGGAAAAGCACTTCGACCGCGTCTTCGGTCTGATCTGAGGGCCGCGCTGACCCGCGGCCTTGGGGGAGTGAGGCTCTGGGCGCGATCTCGGCATACCGGTTGCGGGTAGAGCGACGCCGCTGGCAGCTCCGGGCCTTTCGCAAGCGGCGTGAGCTGGAACTTGTCGCCGATCGCACGTCGTCCGTTCCCAATGGTGCCGTCCTGGCTTTCGTGACGATCCGAAACGAAAAGCCTCGTTTGCCGTATTTCCTGTCCTACTACCGTCGCCTTGGGATCGGGCATTTCTTCGTCGTCGACAACGGCTCTGACGATGGCGGAATCGATCTGCTTTCGTCTGAACCCGACGTATCGATCTGGCGCACCGAGGCGAGCTATAGGAAAAGCCGGTTCGGGACCGACTGGCTGAATTGGCTGCGTTTCAGGCACGGACATGGGCGCTGGACGCTGACCGTCGACCCGGACGAATTCCTGGTGTATCCCTTCTGCGACAGTCGCCCCATCGCCGCGCTGTGCGACTGGCTGGATCAGTCCGGCATCAGGTCCTTGGGAACGTTGCTTCTAGACATGTATCCCAAGGGTCAACCATCGGATCACCCCTATGAGCCGGGAGACGACCCCTTCAAGATCGCCTCATGGTTCGATGCCGGCAACTACCAGTTCAACAAGAATCCCAAATACGGGAACCTCTGGATCCAAGGAGGACCCCGGGCGCGCGTCTTCTTCGCGGAGGCACCCGAGACCGCCCCGTCGCTCAACAAGATACCGCTTGTCAGGTGGGACCGCCGCTTCGCCTATGTGTCATCGACCCACATGCTGCTGCCGCGGGGACTGAACCAAGTCTACGATGAAGCGGGAGGCGAAAAACTGTCGGGCTGTCTTCTTCACGCGAAGTTCCTCGACGATTTCGACGCGAAGGCGGCCGAAGAAACGGTGCGGCGCGAGCACTTCTCCAGAGGTCGCGAATACGACGCCTACCACCTGAAGACGCAGGGCGAAAACGGTCTCTGGTGCGAATGGTCCGAGCGCTACATCAACTGGCGGCAGCTTGAACAGCTTGGTCTGATGTCCAAGGGCAACTGGGCGTGAGCGTTGGTTTCGTCATGCTGGCGCACGAGGCGCTTCACCGGGCAGCGCAGGTGGCACGCGTCATCTCGGACGCGGGTTGCCACGTGGTGATCCATGTCGACCGGCGCGTTCCCGACCGGCGGTACGAGGCTCTCGTTCAGTCAGTCGGTGTCAGAGACAACGTCGCCTTCGCGGCCAGGCAGGTCTGCGACTGGGGGACGTGGTCGCTGGTATCCGCAAGCCGGAACGCCACCGAGCAGCTTCTGGCAATGGCTCCGAACATCGCTCACGTCGCGCTGATCTCGGGCGCTTGCCTTCCGATCAAGCAGATCGACCAATTAACGGACTTCTTGGCGCGGCACCCGACAACCGATTTCATCGAAAGCGTCACCATTGGGGACGTGCCTTGGACCAAGGGCGGGTTGAGTGAAGAACGCTTCACCCTCAGCTTCCCCTTCGCCTGGAAAAGGCACCAGCGTCTGTTCGATGCCTGGGTCGAATTGCAGCGCTTCGCAGGCCGGAAGAGGCGCATTCCTCCCGGCATAGAGCCACATATGGGCTCTCAATGGTGGTGCCTGACACGCGCGACGCTGGACCGAATCTTGAGTGATCCGGATCGACCTGTTCTGGATCGCTACTTCCGGCGGGTCTGGATCCCCGACGAAAGCTACTTCCAGTCGCTCGTCCGCTACTACGGCACCTCCGTCGAAAGCCGGTCGCTGACCCTGTCGAAGTTCGATTTCCAAGGGAAGCCGCATGTCTTCTACGACGACCACCTTCTTCTTCTCCGCCAAAGCCCGGCCTACTTCGCCCGCAAGATATGGCCCGGTGCCAACAGGCTTTACCGCGCCTTCCTCGAAATGGGCCGGCCCGACCTGCCGCCGCGCGAGACGGCGGGCCAGATCGATCGGACCTTCGCACAGGCCGTGACGAGACGGACGCGCGGGCGACCCGGGCTTGTCATGACGAGTCGCTATCCTGGCGAAGGCTTCGAGAATGGGCTGACGGCCGCGCCCTATGCGGTTTTTCACGGCTTCGACGATATTTTCAAGGACTTCGGGGCGTGGATCGGTCAGACGACGGGGAGCCGCGTTCACGGCCATCTTTACGCAAAGGAACGTGTGGAATTCTTCGGAGGTCAGACCGGCTTTGCAGGGGCGCTTTGCGACAAGGCTGCAGTCCGTGATCACGACCCGGGGGCGTTTCTGCGAAACCTGGTCTGGAACACGCGCGGCGAACACCAGTCGTTCCTGTTCTCTCCCCGCGACGCCCAGGGTATCGGCGCATTCCTCGCCCGCGACCGCAACGCCACGATTTCAGTCGTCAGCGGAGCGTGGGCGCTGCCGCTCCTTCGCTCCGGGCTTCCGATCCCGGAAGTGCGTGGGGCGGCGGCACGGCTTCAGAAGATCGAAGCGGCGTTTCTGGCGAGGTTGCACGAACGTCGATCGAGGGCGCGAACTCGCGTTTGGTCTCTGGCCGAGTTCCTTGAGCGTCCGATGGATCCGATGCAGGAGATCGTCGACAGCCTCTCGGGCGCCGAACACCACATGCTGACGGGATTGCCGGCCTTGAAGCCGGTTGAGGGGTTGGCCGATTTCCTTCAGGCCCTGCGCAACGCCGGGATGAACCCGCACCTCGCCGGAGAAACCGGGTCGCGCGTGCAGGTGACACAGGTTCCCTTGGCTGGTGACCGACTGGAGGCCGGATGACCCGACGCTTCGACTACTTTGTGGTGCTTGCGGGTATGCGCACCGGATCGAACCTTCTGGAAGAGCAGCTTGCGGCTATGCCTGGCGTCGAGTCGTTTGGGGAGTTGTTCAATCCGCATTTCTTTGGAAAACCTGAAGTGACTTCGATGTGGGGCCTGTCGATGACCGCCCGAGACAGCGACCCGTTGCGCGTCATTGCAGCAATGCGCTCGGCAACAGGGGGTCTGCCGGGCTTTCGCCTGTTCTACGATCATGATCCGCGGGCGATCGACGTCGTCCTTCAAGACCCGAAGGCAGCGAAGATCGTCCTGACCCGGCGACCGATCGACAGCTACGTCTCGCTCAAGATCGCGCGCAAGACGGGACAGTGGTGGCTGGGCGACATGACGACGGCGCGGGCGGCGAAGGTGCCCTTCGATGCAGAGGAATATGCGGAGTTCGTCGAGGAACTGTCGGCCTTCCAGTCTCGTGTCGCCCGCGCGCTGCAGGTAACCGGACAGACCGCTTTTCATATCGGCTACGAGGATCTGTCTGACGACGACGTGCTGGCCGGGCTGGGGACATTTATCGGCTCGGACGGCCCGCCCGATCCGGCCAAGGTGCGCGCCAAGGTCCAGAATCCATCGCCTGTCGCTGCGCGGTTGACCAACCCCACAGTCGCCGAAGAGGCTTTGCAGACGATGCTCATGCCCGACTTGGGGCGGGTGCCGATCCACGAACCCGAGAGAGGCCCAGGCCTGCGGTTCTTCCGAGTCTGCAAGACGGCGCCGCTTCTCTACATGCCGATCCGGGGAGCCGGTTTCGATCCGATTCCCGACTGGCTGTCACAGGTGGATCCGGACGGAGAGACCGAGACCGGGATGTCTCAGAAGGATATGCGTCGCTGGAAACGGCAGCATCCGGGACATCGGTCGTTCACCGTCCTGCGCCATCCGTTGCCGCGCGCGCATGACGCTTTCTGCCGCTTCGTTCTTCCCACCGATATCGATACGCACGCCGACATCCGGGCCGCCTTGGGGGAGCATTATGGGGTGCCGCTTCCGCCCGGTTGGCCAGACCCCGATTGGACCCTGGACCGTCACAGGGAAGCGTTTCTGAAGTTCCTCAAGTTCCTCGCGGGCAATCTTGGCGGACAGACGGCAGTCCGGGTCGACAACGCCTGGGCCAGTCAGGCGACGCTGCTCTTCGCGATCGGTCAGTTCCAGATGCCCGACCGAGTGGTCCGCGAAAGCCACCTCGACGCGGCGCTGTCCGATCTCTGCCGGGATGTGGGCGTGGACATGCCGCCTGTGACGGGCGCATTCCAGGTCCAGGACGTTCATGCCTTGTCAGACGTCGTCACGCGCCAGATCGCAGAGGCGTGCGAGGCGGCGTATCGGCGTGACTACGTGATGTTCGGCTTCACGGACTGGAGGCCCGAGGGTCAGGCGGCCTGAACGCGGGGCTGTGCGGTCAGGAGAGTGTGCAGAGTCTGCGGGTCGGAGTTCGCTCGAAGCTTTGCGCAAAGGGCCGGGTCGCGCATTGTCCGCGACACGACGGCGAGCGCCTTCAGATGCTCGACACCAGCGTCCTGTGGCGCAAGCAGGGCGAAAACGAGGTCGACGGGCTGACGGTCCACGGATTCGAAGTCGAGCAGCTTCTCGACCCGGATAAAGAGCCCGTGAACCTGCGGAAGACCGTCGAGGCGCGCGTGAGGCAGCGCGATTCCCCCACCGACACCGGTCGGGCCAAGGCTCTCACGCTCTTGCAAGGCCGTTGCGACCTCGGCGGACTTCAGTCCGTAAACCTGCGCGGCAAGGTCGCCAAGTTCGTGGAACAGGCGCTTCTTGCTGCTGATGGCGGAGACCGTCTTGACGGCCTCCGTCCTTAGAATGGTCGATATGTCCATGAACTTATCGCGTCCCGCCGACAAGTGGCGCCGTACCCGAGCTATCCCCTAGTTCGGATCGATCCAGCCAATGTTACCGTCTTCCCGGCGATAAACCACATTCACGCCGGACCCCTGCTTTTCGTTTTGAAAGATCAGGACCGGCGCCCCCGCAAGCTCCATCTGCATGACCGCTTCACCGACAGACAAAGAAGGGATCTTCGTCTGCATTTCGGCGATGATCATGGGCTGGAGCGTTTCAGGTTCCGCGTCACCCCCGTCTTCCGACGAGGCGAGGATATAAGAGGACACGCCGAAGGATTCAACCGGACGCTCTCTGTGATGATCTTTCAGTCGACGCTTGTAGCGTCGAAGCTGCTTTTCCATCTTGGCGCAGCACTTGTCGAAGGCGGCGTAGATTTCGTGGTCATGCCCCTTGGCCTGGGCCGTCAGGCCGGTCGAGAGATGAATGACCGCCTCGCAGACGTACTCGTGCCCGCTCTTCGAGAAGACGATTCCTGCGTCCGTCGGACGTCCCGCGTATTTGCCGACCACCTCATCGATACAGGTTTTGACATGGGTCTGAAGCGCCTCGCCAATGTCGATCTGCTTGCCGGTGATCTGATACTGCATCTGCGTCTCCCATCCGTTACGGCCCGCGGAAGTGCGGACCGGGACTGCCATATGTCACGAAAGCCGACCGTCCTCGCAGCGGGTTTGCGCTGCAGTGTTCGTGACACGACCCAGGTCAAGGACGGCGTGGTTCATTACACTCATTTGGCGACAAAGCGCCCGGAACTGTCAACAAATCCTTCTGCTCCGGTCGTCAGGAAATGCGGAAGCTCTGTCCGAGGTAGACGCGTCGAACCTTCTCGTCCTTCACTACCTCGTCTGCGGTTCCGCTCATCAGGACGGCGCCATCGTGAAGGATATAAGCTCTATCCACGATCTCCAATGTCTCTCGAACGTTGTGGTCGGTGATCAGGACGCCGATGCCGCGGTCCTTCAGATCGAACACCAAGTCGCGGATATCGCCGACGGCGATAGGGTCGATGCCGGGGAAGGGTTCGTCGAGCAAGAAGGTACTTCGGATTGGCCGCGAGGCTGCGCGCGATCTCGCACCTGCGGCGCTCACCGCCCGAAAGGGCGACCGAAGGCGTGCGGCGGAGGTGGGCGATGGAGAACTCGTTCAGAAGCTCCTCCAACCGTTCCCGGCGCTTTGTCCTGTCCTTTTCAACAATCTCAAGGATCGCGAGGATATTGTCCTCGACGTTCAATCCCTGGAAAATCGAGCGCTCTTGCGGAAGATAGCCAATTCCCATCTGTGCGCGGCGGTACATGGGAAAGGTGGTCACGTCGCGTCCATCGATGGTAACTTGCCCGCCGTCGGGCATGACAAGTCCGGCGATGGAGTAGAAGCACGTCGTCTTGCCCGAGCCGTTCGGTCCCAGCAGCGCCACTACCTCGCCCCGGTGCAACTCGAGGCTGACGTCCCGGATGACGGGCCGTCGCTTGTAGGACTTCCGCAGGTTCCTGACCTTCAGGCCCTGGTCGCCGTCCGATACGGTAAGCGTTGGCGCGGGCATCAGTTTCCCCCCGGAGTGAAGACCGTGCGGACACGACCCTCCATACGCCCCGAACCAGCGTTCAGGTCCAGGGTGAGCGACTCTCCCGCGATGGCGTTTTGGCCTTGCGTCAGGATCACGTCCCCCGACAGACGGACCGTTCCATCTGCGACTGAATAAGTCGCCTCCTGCGCCTCGATGGCCTCGGCCGGAGTGACGAAGGTGACGCCATCCGAAGCCACGAGACGGGAGACGCCGCTTGGGGCGGCGCCGTCCGTCGAATACTCGACCGTGACCTTGCCGGCAGACAAGCGGACCTCTCCCTGCACGACCAGAACATTGCCGTCGAAGACCGCCTGCCCATTTGACTGGTCAACCGAAAGCTCGTCGGCCGTCACCTCGACAGGTTGCGTGCGATCGAAGGACTGGGTGCCCAGAGCGATGTCGGCACCCTGTGCCAGGGCGGCCGTGCCGGCGACGAGGCACAGGGCAAGCATGAGAAGACGTTGGATCACGAAAGCATCCTTCACGGAGTTGGCCGATATATCAACCGGACGCCTTCGCCAAAGACAAGGCGATAGGTGCCGTCTTGGCCGCGTCTCAGCTCCATACTGCCGGCCTCGATGTCTCCCGCAGGGCCGGTTGCGAAGACGCCGCCTTCCGACACAACGCTTCCGTCGACGACCGAGGCGGTGATGCGGTCGGTCGTCACGGTATAACCAGTCGAGCTTTCCAGCCGCGCGCCGCCTGACAGCGCAGCGGTCTGCGTCTTGCCGTCGACCCGGCCGGAAGGACTGGTGATCTCGATGTGTCCCCCGGACGGCAGGTCGAGCGTCGCGTTCAGCGTCGTGCCGTCCATCGTCTGCGGTGCGTCAGGTGATGGCCGCACGGAATCTGCGGTGACGGCGATGGCGATTCCGCCTTCGGTGACGCCTCCGAAGGAGGGATGCGTCACCCCCTGCTCACGCAGGATGCGGTCGACGTCGACTTCGGCGTAGGGAATGGCGGCTTCGGGATTAAGGGTCTCGGCGACGAAGAACAGCGTCGACAGGATCGCCAGGGCCGCCAGGGGCAGCGCGATCTTCAGCCAGTGGACCAATCGAGAGTATCTGTCTGCGGCATCCATGCGGGTCCATATAGGCGGTTTCGCTCAGTGCGCGAAGATGTCGTCTTCCGGCCAGCCGGCGAGATCCAGCCGGGCGCGGGTGGGAAGAAAATCGAATGCGGCCTGCGCCAGGTCGGTGCGACCTTCGCGGGCCAGACGCTCGTCGAGCTTCTCTTTTAGACGATGGAGGTAGAGAACATCGGATGCCGCATAGGCGAGCTGTCCCTCGGTCAGCGTCGCAGCGCCCCAGTCGCTCATCTGCTGGAGCTTCGAGATGTCGATGTTCAAAAGCTCTTCCAGCAGGTTCTTCAGCCCGTGACGGTCGGTGTAGGTCCTGATCAGCTTGGACGCGATCTTGGTGCAATAGACCGGCGCCGCCAACGCGCCGAAGGCATGATACATCACCGCAATGTCGAAGCGGCCGAAATGAAACAGCTTGAGGACATCCGGGTCGCGCAACAGCCGTTCCAGGTTTGGAGCCGAAGTCTGCCCCCGGTCGATCTGTACGAGGTGCGCGTTGCCATCCCCGGACGACAACTGGACAAGGCACAGCCGGTCGCGGTGAGGATTTAGCCCCATCGTCTCGCAATCGATGGCGACCGAAGGGCCGAGGTCGAGACCATCCGGCAGATCGTTCTTGTGAAGATGGTTGGTCACGCGCTGTCTCCTGAAGGTCTGGGGCTTGATGCACCAGCCTCCCGCTTGGCATCAAGGGGATTGAGACGCAGGGTGCCCGCAATGGAACGGAGAGTCCGATGACCGAAGTTGACAGCGTAGTCCTGGACAGGATCTCCGCGCTGGACTGGACGCAGCGTCGGCGGCTGGTGGCCCTTGCTGGCCCGCCCGCCTCTGGCAAGTCCACCTTCGCCGAGACGCTTGTCTCCGACCTGCGCGCACGCGGATGTCCCGCCACGCTTGTGCCGATGGACGGTTTTCACCTCGAGAACCCGCAGTTGGTCGAGATGGGACTGCTTCATCGCAAGGGCGCGCCCGAGACTTTCGACCTTGCGGGCTTCGCCGACCTCGTCGCACGACTGCCCGAGGAAGAAATGGTGCCGGTGCCTGTTTTCGACCGAACGCGCGACTGCACCGTGCCGGGGGCGGCGCGTATTTCGGCAGGCGACAGGGTGGTGGTCATCGAGGGAAACTACCTGCTGCTTGACGAACCCGGCTGGCGCGACCTTGTCTCGCATTGGGACGTGTCGGTCTGGATCGATGTCCCCGAGGCGACGCTGAAGCGGCGGTTGGTGCAAAGATGGCTGGACCATGGTCTCGACGCGGACGCGGCCGAAGCACGGGCCGAGGGCAACGACATGGCGAACGCAAGGCGCATCGCGGCGCACCGTCTGCCGGCCGATATAGTCGTCACGCAGGCCGGGTGATCGCCTTCACGGCCTCGAACTGGGTCAGGAAGACTTTGCCGGTCAAATCCTGAAGGAAGTGGACTTTCTCTAGCCGGTCCATCACCGGACCCTTCACCTCGGACAGGTGCAGGGTCACGCCCATCTCCGCCAGCCTCCGGTTGATTTCCTCCAGCGACTCAAGCGCGCTGAGGTCGACGTCGTTGACGGCCGTGCACTGGAGGATGACGTGCTTGATTTGGGGGTCGCGAGCGATGCGGTTGTGCAGGAAATCCTCGAGGAAACGTGCGTTGGCGAAGTAGAGGCTTTCGTCGACCCGAAGGGTGAGCACATGCGGATCGGTCTCGACCTTGTGCCGGTGGATATTGCGGAAATGCTCGGTCCCCGGGACGCGGCCGACCTCGGCGATATGCGGACGCGAGGTGCGGTAGAGGTGCAGCAGGATCGACAGTCCGACGCCCGCCGAGACGCCCGTCTCGACACCTGCCAGAAGCGTCAGAAGGATGGTGGCGAGGACGGCGGCGAAGTCGGACTTCGAGTAGATCCAGGCGCGTTTCAATATCGAGAAATCGACGAGGCTGAGAACGGCAACGATTATCGTGGCGGCCAGCGTTGCCTGAGGCAGGAAATAGACCAGAGGCGTCAGCGCGACGGCGGCGATCGCAAGACCAACGGCGGTGAAGGCGCCGGCCGCTGGGGTCTCGGCGCCGGCGTCGAAGTTGACGACGGACCGCGCGAAGCCGCCGGTGACCGGATAGCCGCCTGTGAAGGCCGCGCCCAGGTTGGCGGCGCCAAGCCCGATCAACTCCTGATTTGGGTCGATGCGCTGTCGCTTTTTCGCGGCGAGGGTCTGGGCGACCGAGATGGACTCGACGAAGCCGATGATCGAGATGAGGAACGCGGGAAGGACAAGAGCCTCGAGCAGGTCCAGCGACAGCGGAGGCAGCGTCAGTGGCGGCAGGCTTTGCGGTACCTCGCCTACGATCCTGACGCCGCGATCCTCGAGCCCGAGCGCCCAGACTGCGAAGGTCGTGACGAAGACGGCCGCAACCGGTCCGGCTTTGGTGACGAAGTCTGCGGCTCTCGGTCCGACGCCCATGTTCCGAAGCATGGGCTTCAGGCCCTTTCGGACCCAGAACAGGAACGCCGTCGCCGCGACGCCGATCACGAGGGTAATGGGGTTCGTGTCGCCGAGGTGCGCCACGAGAGAGCCAAGCATGGCAGGCAGAGTGTGCCCCTCGGCGCCGACGCCCAGGATGTGCTTGAGCTGGCTCGCCGCGATCAGGATGCCCGAGGCGGTGATGAAGCCCGCAATGACCGGGTGGGACAGGAAGTTCGCGACGAAGCCCAGGCGGAACAGTCCCATGGCGAGCAGCATAGCGCCCGAGAGGAAGGCGAGCGTCAGCGCGGCAGCAGCATAGCCCATCGTGCCCTGCTCGGCGATCTGCCCCAGGGCCGCGGCCGTCATAAGCGAGACGACGGCGACAGGTCCGACGGCGAGCGCCCGGCTTGTTCCGAAGACGGCGTAGAGAAGGATCGGAGCTATCGAGGCATAGAGACCCGCTTCGGGTGGTAGGCCGGCCAGAAGCGCATAGGCCAGCGACTGGGGGATCAGCATGATCGTCACGATCACTGCCGCTACGAGGTCGTTCGAGAGCGCCCCGCGATCATAGCTGCGGCCCCAGTCCGCTATGGGGAGGTATCGTCTGAGCGCAATCATGCGGCCCTTGCCTGCTTTCGTTGAGATCGGGACCGGCGTCACTTGGCTGAGGCGCGAAGTGGTGTCGGTTTCGCCATCCACTCACGGCCCTTCAACATGCCCTGCCAATAAATAGGCGGCAGTATCTTTTCTTTCAGGAGCCATGCCAGGCGCGAGGGCTTTGTGCCGTCGATGACGGACTTGGGGAAGCTTGGAAGCATGGCGCCGCCATAGCCGAACTCGGCAAGGACAATCTTGCCTCGCTCGACGGTGAGGGGACAGGACCCGTAGCCGTTGTACTGCGCGACGGGTGCCTTGCCGTCGATGTCGGCGGCAACGTTTTCCGCCACAATCGGCGCCTGGATGCGGGCTGCGGCGGCGGTCTTCGCATTGGGTGCATTCATCACGTCGCCGAGCGACCAGATGTTGTCGTAGGTCTTGTGCCGAAGCGTCGCCTGATCCACGTCGATCCAACCCGCTGCGTCGGCAAGAGGCGAGACGCGGATGAAGTCTGGAGCCGTCTGTGGCGGCACGACGTGGATCATGTCGAAGTCCACCTCGACCCTCTCGGCCGGAGTGTCGGGTTTCGAGACTGTGAACCACGCCTTTCGGGACGCTCCGTCGATCGCGACGAGGTTGTAGAAGAAGTTCACTGTCGCGCCGTACTTGCGGATGTATTCCTCCAGCGCGGGCACATAGTCCTTCACGCCGAAAAGGACGCCGCCCGCGTTGTTGAATTGGATGTCGATGTCCTTGAGAACGCCGCGGCGGAACCAGTGGTCGCCCGACAGGTACAGCGCCTTTTGCGGCGCGCCCGCACACTTGATCGGCATCGGAGGCTGAGTGAACACCGCGCGGCCCTTCGTCATGGCCTGCACAAGCTGCCAGGTATAGGGCGCCAGGTCGTAGCGATAGTTCGACGTGACGCCGTTCTTGCCGAGCGTGTCGACCAGGCCCTCGATCTTGTTCCAGTCGAGCTTCAGACCCGGGCAAACGATCAGTCGGCCGTACTTTATGACCCGGCAGCCGTCCAGGATGACGGCGTTGTCCTTTGGCTCGAACGCGGCGACGGCGGCCTTGATCCAGGCGACGCCCTTCGGGATCAGCGAGCCCATGGTGCGGACCGTGTCCTTGGCGTCGAAGATGCCACCTCCCACCATCGTCCAGCCCGGCTGGTAATAGTGGATGTCGGCCGGGTCGATGATGGCGACGTCGAGGTCGGGTTTGCGGGACTTGAGGCTGGAGGCGACGGCGATGCCCGCCGCACCGGCACCAACGATCACAACATCATACGCCGCGTCGGCCTTGTCGGTCGGTGTGCGCCCTCCATTGGCGATGCGGCGCACGACACCGCCCATGTCGTATCCGGCGGCTTTTGTGGTGGCGAGGATGTCGGCGACCGACAGGCGCTCGGCCTGGCTGAGCGACCAGAGCGTGATCGATCGCGTCCCGGTCCTGCAATAGGCGAGGACAGGGCCGGGAAGGGCGTCGAGGGCCCGGCCGAAATCGACGGCGTCCTCGTCCGACACCTTGCCGGCTATTATCGGCATGTAGCGCGCCTCGAGTCCCAGCTTCCGGGCCGCCGACGCGATCTCGTCGAAGGTGGGCTGATCGGGGCCCTCGCCGTCGGGGCGGTTGCAGATAATGGCCCGGAAGCCCGCATCCTTGAGCTCCGCGATGTCCTCGACGCCGATCTGAGGCGAGACGGACAGCTTGGCGGTCACTGGCTTGTAGTCGACGTCGCTCATGGCGGATCCTCAGAGGGTGTGGGTTCTCCCGGGCCTGGGCGGCCCGGGAATGGGAAAGCGTCAGAGACCGCTCAGCGGAACCTTCAGCATCGGGTTCCCGTCCTTGTCGCGCGGCACCTCTCCGGCCCGCATGTTCACCTGCAGCGACGGGAGGATCAGCTTTGGCATGTCGAGCGTCGCGTCACGCTCGGTCCGGAAGCGGATGAACTCCTCGCGCGTGGCACCCTTGCCGACGTGGATGTTGTGCGCCTTCTCGTCGCCGACCGTGGTTTCCCATTCGATGTCGCGACCGTTCGGCCCGTAGTCGTGGCACATGAAGAGTCGCATGTCGTCAGGCAGCGCCAAGACCTTCTGGATTGAGTCGTACAGCGTCCCGGCATCGCCTCCCGGAAAGTCGGCGCGCGCCGATCCGCCGTCCGGCATGAAAAGAGTATCGCCGACGAAGGCAGCGTCGCCCATGACATGCGTCATGCAGGCCGGCGTGTGGCCTGGCGTATAGATCGCGAAGGCCTCCATGTTGCCGATACGGTAGGTGTCGCCGTCTTCGAGCAGCGCGTCGAACTGAGAGCCGTCGCGCTGGAACTCGGTGCCTTCGTTGAAGATCTTCCCGAAGGTCTCCTGCACGACCATGATCTTCGCGCCGATGCCGATCTTGCCGCCCAGCTTCTCCTGGATGTATGGCGCGGCGGACAGGTGGTCTGCGTGGACGTGGGTCTCGATGATCCAGTCCAGCGTCAGACCGCGACTCCGCACCTCTTCGATCAGCCTGTCGGCATGATCGTAGGTGATCCGCCCGGCGGCGTAGTCGATGTCCATGACGCTGTCGACGATGGCGCAATGGTCGCTGGAGGGATCCTTCACGATGTAGCTGATCGTATTGGTCGCCGGGTCGAAGTGGGCCGAAACGTCGGGATGGACGGTCATGTTGACGGGGTAAGTCATGTCTTCCCTCCTCAGGGTCAGGTCGCCGCAAGCCGCGAGGCGCGGCGGCGTTGCAATGTCTTTGCGGTCAGGATGCCGGCGAGGAGCGCCGCCATGAACAGGACCACTTCAGTGCGCCCGGTGCCGAGCGCGGGGATCGCGCCGCCCGGGCAGAAGCCCGCGATGCCCCAGCCGACGCCGAAGGTGGCCGAGCCGAGGATCAGGGGCAGGTCGAGGTCGCGCCGCGTCGGAAGCTGGAACTTGCCCTCTAGGATGGGCTTGGGACGTTTCAGGACGTAGCGGTAGCCGATGAAGGTCGTGACGACCGCACCACCCATGACGAATGCGAGGCTGGGGTCCCAAGTGCCGAACAGGTCGAAGAAGTTCAGGACCTTCGCCGGGTTCGCCATGCCGGAAATCGAGATGCCGACGCCGAACACGAGACCGATCAGATAGCTTGCAAGGATGCGCATGGTTCAGCCTCCCATCAGATGGCGGACGACGAAGACCGTGACGAAGGTCGTCACCATGAAGGTCAGGGTCGCGGCGATAGAGCGGGGCGACAGGCGCGCCATACCGCAGACGCCGTGGCCGCTGGTGCAGCCCGACCCGTAGGTGACGCCGATGCCGACGATGAAGCCGCCGACAAGAAGCATTGGCGTCGAAACCGGGACTTGCACGGCGGGCAGGGCGCCCGTCATAGCCCACACAGCGGCGGGACCGCTGACCATGCCGAGCACGACGGCCGCGCGCCAGGCGAAGTCCGAGCGATCGGAAGGGCTCATCACGCCGGCGAGTATGCCGGTCGCCCCCATGACGCGACCCATGATGGCCATCAGGAGGACGGCAGCCAGTCCGATCAGGACGCCGCCGCTCAGAGACTGAAAGGGGGTGAATGCAGTTTCCATCGTCACGAGGCCGGATCCATCTGGTGAAGTCGAAGCATTTGCATGGTCGTGTGTCCTGTCGATGTGTGTCGTTCTAACGTGTCGCGATCCGGTCTTCCGTGACTAAGTCACGCTCGGTGCGCTTTCAGGCGGCGAGGTCGCTCAGCGCATCGCGGTCGAGAAGACGGACGGTGCCGCGGGATTGTTCGACCCAGCCGCGGCGCTGAAACTCCTGAAGCTGGCGGGACACCACTTCGCGGGCCGTGCCAAGCTCGACCGACAGCTTCTGGTGTGTCGTCTCGATGCTGTCCGCCCCATGCGACAGCTCGATCAGCTTTTGCGCGAGCCGAACGTCCATCCTCTGGAATGCGACCTCGTCGATGACGAGAAACAGATCCGTGATGCGCTTGGAGAAGGCCGAGAAAACGAACTGCCGGAAGGTCTTCGATTGCGCAACCAGGTCGTCGAAGACCTGGCGTGGCACGGCAGCCGCGCGCACCGCGGTCTCGGCATAGCCTTCAGCGGAATAGTCGTCATAGGCGAGAAGGCAGGCGGTCGTCAGGACGCAGCTTTCGCCAGCGTTGATCCGGTAAAGCACGATCTCGCGGCCGGATTCCGACACCTGCTGCACGCGAACCGTTCCATCCAAGAGGAAAAGCATGTTCTCGGGCGACTTGCCGGGACCGAAGATCACTGTGTCGGCAGGTACCTCGATGATCTGGCTCCGTCGCAACAGGAGTTCCTTGATTGGAGGCTCAAGGCGCGACAGCCCGGCGAAACGGTCGAGCCAGGTCGCAGTCGTCTTGCTCTCCACCGGTCGCACCGTTCCGCTCCCAGACTGTCATATTCGCGATTGCTTATATGACGTAGGATGAATTGGGCCGGATTTGAAGCGAATCTTCGCTCTGGCAGAGAGACGGCAGCTGTGCAGGCGTTCCAGGTGACGTGGTGGCCCTAGCCCAACTCCATCGTGGCAATCGCCATCAGTGCATCCGACTGACGCGGGGCGCGTCCGCGGTACATCCTCGCCGTGGCAAAGGTCTCGGAGAAACCTTCATCCGTAAGAGCCGTCGAGAACCCCACGCTGCCGGATGGCACGTCCACGACGATTTCGGTGGATGGCATCCTCAGAAGGGCGGTCCTCATCAAGGTAAATGCTGCTTCGGGATTCGGCGCGACCACAGGACCGATTTTCACTCCAGAACGGCATCTGCGTATTGTCGCAAAGCCCTTCAAATCAGCCCCACTGGTCAGGACGACGCTCTTTCTGCCGTCCGTCGGCGTCAACCACTCGGTTAGGAACGCCGTCCGCAAGTATCCGTTCGCATCGGCATCGAGCGCCAGCACGTCCGGTACGTCTGTCTGTTGCAGATCGCGGACATTCTCCGCTTCGAAAGGTTCGATGCATCCCTCGTAACGCACCGTGGCGCCTGAACGAACGAAGCCGGATTGCGCATAGTTCGCTTCCTGAGCGGCTACTCCGTCCAGGCCTATTGTGCGGGAGCCCGCGTGATCGAGGGCTTGCTTCCAGAGAGCGAAGCCCAGGCCTTGGCCACGAAATTCCCTGCGACAGATGTAAAGGCCGAGAAAGGCGAAGACGTCCGAATGGTTGACGACCGAGATCGCCGCGACAGGAACGCCTTCGACTTGAGCTATGAAAAATCCGCTGGGGTCGGCAGCAAGGAAGACTTCGGCGTCACCAAGGCCAGGATTCCAGCCCTCGGCCTCGGCCCAATCGAGCATGGTCCGCAGATCTTCGATGTTGGCGACCCGGATTTCTGTCGCCGTCATCGTCGGAGAGCTTCTTTCAGAGGACCGGGGGTCCTTACCGGGTTGCTGAGGTCGAGCGATGCGAGAAGATCAAGGAGATGGTTCTTCATGAGTTCCTCCGCCAGTTCACCGTCATTCCGTGCCAAGGCCGATATCAGTGCGTTGTGCGCGTGGCTTTCGCAGACCGCCAGCTTTCTCCTCCAGTAGAGCGCGATGATGAGCGAGGATCGTGAGACGAGTTGCTTGATGATCTCCTCGATTGTGGTCTGCTTGGCGATGCGCGCGATTTCGATGTGAAAAAGCCCGGAGAGGTGCAGCGCACGGCCAAGCCGGTCTTCCCTGAGCGCGGTGTGCTCCTCCTCAAGGTGACGGCGGAGGCGAACGACCGCGTCTTCTGTCATGCGCTCGGCAGCGGACATGGCGGTCCTGGGTTCAAGCAGGGCGCGGGCCTCGAAGACCTCGCGCGCTTCGCGCACCGACGGCTGCGCGACAAACGCCCCCCGGTTTCTGCGCAGATCGACAAGGCGCTGGTGCGACAGAGACTGAAGTGCGGCCCGAGCCACGGTTCGGCTGACTCCGAAGATGACGCCCACTTCGTCTTCGTTCAGCTTCGAGCCCGGCGCGATGCGATGTTCGTGGATCGCGTCGGCTAGTTCTTGGGCGATCCTGTCGCTGGTGTTCGTCGTTTCGTCGCCGTCCATCGCCGCTTTCTTTGCCTTCGAGTAGCCTAACAGTGACCGCCTCGTCCAAGACCGGCAAGGTGGGTCGATCGTTCGAGGCCTGATTGTATACACAAAAGGGTGCAATTGTAGGCACTCACCCCTCGCGTCAGCCCAGGCATTGCGCACTCGCTGTCAGAGACCCGTTCGCGTTCGCTTTCGTATGCACTTCCGCCGCCAACTCACCACAACCTTTCCAAACAGACAGCGGACCAGGGGGCGTGCGATGCGGACGGGCAAGGATCTCGAACTTGTTCACCTGACGAAGCGCTATGGCGACACACTGGCCGTGAAGGACATCAATCACGTCTTTCGGAACGGCAGTTATGTCTGCCTTCTCGGCCCCTCCGGGTGTGGCAAATCCACGACGCTTCGCATGATCGCCGGACACGAGAATGCTACCGAGGGCGAGATCGTGCTCGACGGTCAGGACATCACGATCCTGCCGCCGGCCAAGCGCGGAACGGCGATGATGTTTCAAAGCTACGCGCTTTTCCCGCACCTTTCCGTCCGGGACAACGTGGCCTTCTCGCTGCGGATGAAGGGTATCGAGAAGGCGGCGCGCCACAAGGCGGCGGACGAGATGCTGGAGCTTGTGGACATGACGCACTTCGCCGAACGTCTGCCCGCGCAGTTGTCCGGCGGTCAGCAGCAGCGCGTGGCGCTGGCGCGCGCGCTCGTGACAAAACCGCGTGTTCTCTTGCTCGACGAACCGCTCTCGGCGCTTGACCCGTTCCTCCGCATCCGGGTCCGGGGCGAGTTGAAGCGGCTCCAGCGTGAGCTTGGCATATCCTTCATCCACGTCACGCACTCGCAGGACGAGGCTCTGGCCCTCGCCGACGAGATCGTGGTGATGAACAACGCGGTGATCGAGCAGGCCGGATCGGCGCGCAATGTCTTCGGCGCGCCGAAGACCGAGTTCGTCGCGCGCTTCATTGGTGGACACAACATCATAGACCTCGACGGCGGCCGATATGCGCTTCGCGCTGACGAGGTGAGGCTGACCGATGGCGGACGGCCCGCGACGGTCTCGCAGGTCGAGTACCAGGGTGACCGCGTGGCGGTCACGGCCAAGCTCGGGACCGCCGAAGTCCTGGCACTGGTCCCCGAGAGCACTTTTTTCGCGAACCCGAAAACTCCAGGCGATGCCGTCGGCCTCGCCTGGGACGAAGGGCGGCTCTACCGCCTCATGGCCTGAGGGCCTCCAAGCAGACAACTCACGAACGGACAGAGAGGATAGAATGGCTAAAGTTGGATACACCCGCAGGTCGCTTCTGAAGAGCGGCGCCGCCGCCGTAGCGGCCACAACGCTTCCCGCCCCGATGATCTGGGCGCAGGAGATCAAGAACATCACGCTTCGCCAGTTCGGCACTGGAGTGTCGAACCTGAACGACGTGGCACAGAAGGTGAAGGAGGACCTGGGCTTCACGCTGGAAATGACCGCGCTCGATTCCGACAGCGTGACGCAGCGTGCGGCGACACAGCCGGACAGCTTTGACATCGCCGACATCGAGTACTGGATCTGCAAGAAGGTCTGGCCGACCGGCAATCTGCAGGCGATGGATACCTCGAAGATCGCCAACTACGACAAGATCGTCGGCATCTTCCGCGACGGGAAACTGACGCCCGAAAGCGTGATTGCGCAGGGCACGGCGCCGCATAGCGTGGGCTTCGTCGAAGGGCCGGACGGCACCGCTTTCGCCGACAGCGAGACGGGCTGGATGACGCTGATCCCGACGATTTACAACGCCGACACCCTGGGCATCCGACCTGACCTGATCGGACGTCCAATCGAGAGCTGGACCGAGCTTCTGAACCCCGAGTTCAAGGGCAAGGCCTCGATTCTCGATATCTCGTCCATCGGCATCATGGACATGGCGATGGTCTGCGAGGCCATGGGCGAGGTCCAGTACGGCGACAAGGGCAACATGACGAAGGAGGAGATCGACAAGACCATGGCGATCTTCACCGAAGCCAAGCAGAACGGCCAGTTCCGCGCCTTCTGGAAGACATTCGACGAGAGTGTGAATCTGATGTCGTCGGGCGAGGTGGTGATTCAGTCGATGTGGTCGCCTGCGATCACTGCGGTCAAGTCGCGCGGCATCCCCTGCGTCTACCAGCCGCTGAAAGAGGGCTATCGCTCGTGGGGCGGTGGCATCGGGCTTTCCAAGTCGCTGAGCGGCATGGAGCTGGATGCGGCGTATGACTACATCAACTGGTATCTCTCCGGGTGGGTCGGTGGCTATCTGATGCGGCAGGGCTACTACTCGGCCGTGCCCGAGACCTCGAAGGAGTTCATGTCCGAGAACGAGTGGGGCTACTGGTTCGAGGGCAAGGAAGCCACCGACGTCATCACCTCGCCCACAGGCGACACTCTTGCTCAGGCCGGCGAGGTTCGGGACGGCGGCGACTTCTACTCGCGCATGGGAGCAGTCGCCTGCTGGAACGCGGTGATGGACGAGAACCAGTACATGGTCCGCAAGTGGAACGAGTTCATCGCAGCCTGATGATCTCTGGCGCGGGGCTGTCGCTCCGCGCCAACCTCTCGCCGGGATGGGCCGATGACCGAAACGCTGACAGACAGGGCTATGAGCGGAGTCCCGGCCGATGCGGTTTCCGCAACGCCGGCACGCCGCGAAACCGGAACCGGGGCGAACATCGGTGGCTGGCTTCAGGCCGCGCCCCTGACGGTCGTCCTGCTGGCGTTTCTTGTCGCCCCCATCGCGATGATCGCAACGGTCAGTTTCTGGCGGGCGACCGAGTTCTCGATCATTCCGGCCTTCTCGTTCGAGAATTACGAGTTCCTGTTCGGATCGGACGTGACCTATCGGGTCTTCCTCGCGACCTTCAAGTACGCCTCCATCACCTGGGCCGTGACGCTCGCCGTCGGCTTCACGGTGGCCTACTTCCTCGCCTTCCATATCCGCAGCCAGACCATGCAGGTCGCGTTGTTCCTGCTGTGCACCATCCCCTTCTGGACCTCGAACATCATTCGAATGATATCCTGGATCCCGTTCCTTGGACGCAACGGCATCGCCAACCAGACGCTGATCGACTGGGGCCTGATCGATCAGCCGCTGGAGTGGCTGCTCTACTCCGATTTCGCAGTGATCCTCGCCTTCGTGCACCTCTACACGCTGTTCATGGTGGTGCCCATCTTCAACACGATGATGCGGATCGACAAGTCGCTCATCGAGGCCGCCCGCGACAATGGTGCGTCCGGGTTTCAGACCCTGGTGCACGTCATACTGCCGCTGACGAAGCCCGGGATCATGATCGGCACCATCTTCGTCGTGACTTTGGTGATGGGCGACTTCGTCACCGTCCGCTTCATGTCAGGATCGCAGAAAGCCAATGTCGGTCGCCTGATTTCGAACGACATCGGATTGCTCCAGTACCCCTCGGCCGCGGCGACGGCCGTCGTGCTGCTTTGCACCGTGCTGATAATGATCGGCATCCTCCTGCGCTTTGTGAACATCCGGAAGGAGCTTTGAGATGGAGCCGCGCCCCAGAAGCTTCTACGTCCTTTCCGCGTTCTTCGGGGTGTTCGTCCTGTTTCTGTACGGCCCGACGATCACCATCGGCATCCTCAGCTTCCAGGGGCCGAGCGGCGGGCTGACCTTCCCGATGCGGGGCGTGTCGCTGCACTGGTTCGCGGACCTGTTCCAGGAACAGGCGGTGGGCGATATCTGGGGCGCGTTCCGCCGATCCTTCGCGCTTGGGCTGGTCGTGATGGTCATCACCGTCGTGACCTCGGTCATGGCCGGGCTCGCGTTCCGGAAGCGGTTCGCCGGTTCGGGGGTGCTGTTCTACCTCGCGATCGCTTCGCTCGTAATACCGTCGATCCTGATCTCGCTTGGCGTCGGGCTGATCTTCACCCAGCTCGGTCTGAAGATTTACTGGGCGACCTCCGGTCTCGGTTCGCAGCTCACCTGGACGCTTCCTTTCGGGCTGCTCATCATGTTCGCGGTCTTCAACCGTTTCGACAAATCGTACGAGGAGGCCGCCCGCGATCAGGGCGCCACCGCCTGGCAAACGATCCGTTATGTCGTCCTTCCCATCATCGCGCCCTCGCTTCTGGGCGTAGCCTTGTTCGGCTTCACGCTCTCCTACGACGAATTCGCACGGACGCTTTTGACGGCGGGCAGCTACAACACCCTGCCGCTTGAGATTTTCGGGATGACGACGAACGTTACGACGCCTGTCATCTACGCCCTCGGGACTTTGACCACACTGTTCTCCTTCGCCATCATCGGAAGCTTCATTGCGACTGTCCTGATCATGCAAAGGCGTCGGGCCCGCCTTGGGTCGGACGCCGGCAAGGGCGTCTGATGCACCTCGTGTACATCAACCCGAACTCGACGGACGCGATGACCCAAAGCGTCGTCACGGTCGCCCGCGCGGCGGCCTCCGGCGCGATCATATCCGGCCTCACCAATGATGACGGTCCGCCAGCGATCCAAGGCTTCGAAGACGGGCTTGAGGCTGTTCCGGGGCTGCTGTCTCGTCTGTCGGACGCGGCAGAGGGCGGCGCGGACGTCATCGTCATTGCCTGCTTCGACGACACGGGCCTTGCCGAAGCGCGGCAGGTCGCGTCGTGTCCGGTACTGGGAATCGGTCAGGCGTCCTATCTCGCTGCCGCGCTTCTGGGACGGCGCTTTTCCGTCGTGACCTCGACTGCCGCTTCCGTGCCCGTCATCGAGGGGAACATCGATGCGCAGGGCTTCGGGCAAAATTGCGTCTCGGTCCGGGCAAGCGGGCTTCCGGTGCTCATGATCGAAGAAGGCGCGCGGGAGACACTCGACATCCTGACGCTGGAGATCGGGCGGGCCGTGGCCGACGGCGCCGAGACCGTCGTGCTGGGGTGTGCGGGGATGGCGCACCTGCGTGCCGAACTTGCGATGCGGACGGGTGTGGCGCTCATCGACGGTGTCGCCGCATCGGCGGTCCTCGCCGTTGCGGCGGTGGCCTTGGCGCGTCAATGATCGAACGGATGTCATTATGACCGAGATCGACACTCTCCTCGTCGCGGCACGACGAACGGTTGAGACCTATCTGGAGCTTTCGATGGTGCCCGACCCGGACGGTGCCTCGCGCCATATCGCCCCCGGCTTCCGTCTGATTTTTACGGGCGGGCGGACCTTCGCCTCACCGGCCGAAAGCGCCGCCTTCAACGCCAAGCGCTACAAATGGGTGAAGAAGCGATTCCTGCGCACTGATGCCGCCTTCGACGAGGCCACGGGAGAGGTCAGGGTCTTCAACACCGGCTATCTCTATGGCGAATGGCCCGACGGCACGGCCTTCGAGACGAACCGCTACATCGACATCTTCACCGTCCGAGACGGGCTGATCCTCGAAAGCCAGGTCTGGAACGACAGCGCCGAGATCCTGCTGGAGCGGCACGGTCTCGCTGAAGCGCCGCTGTGACGCTGCCGACGCACGGGCGCTATGGCTACAGAGCGATCACAGACCGCGCCGACTTCTCGTGGCCCGAGGGGAAGCGTCTGGCGGTCTACTTCGGCGTGAACCTCGAACACTTCGCCTTTGGCGAGGGCCTGGGCGCCGAGCTTGCGCCTGGCGGTCCTCAGCCGGATGTTCTCAATTACGCCTGGCGCGACTACGGAAACCGTGTAGGCGCATGGCGGCTTCTTCAGCTTTTCGACGAATTTTGCCTGCCGGCGACCGTCCTCGCGAACAGCGCCATGTACGATTACGCCCCTGACCTTCTGGCCGCGTTCCGGGCCCGTGGCGACGAGATCGCCGGACACGGTCGGACGAACTCCGAGCGGCAGAGCAGCATGTCCGAGAATGCCGAGCGCCAGATGATCGAAGAGGCGACCAGGACCATCCGGATCGCCGAGGGCGTCGCACCCCAAGGCTGGCTCAGCCCCTGGATCGCTGAAAGCCCGGTCACCCCGGATCTGCTCGCCGAGGCCGGTTACACCTATACACTCAACTGGTGCATGGACGACCAGCCGGTCTGGATGACGACCCGCACGGGCCGCATCCTGTCGATCCCCTACCCGCAAGAGCTGAACGACATCCCAGCGATCGTCGCCCGAAAGGACAGCGCGTCGGAGTTCGCGGAGATGATAGTTGATGCCTTCGACGAAATGCTGCTTCAGTCCGCCGACCAGCCCCTTGTCCTGGGGGTCGCACTCCACCCCTACATCGTCGGCCAACCGCATCGTCTGCGGCGGCTGCGCGGACGCACTGGCGCACATGTCAGAGCAGCGGAGGTCGATCTGGCTTACTCGTGCGGGCGACATCAGTCGCTACGTCTACGCCGCAGATCTGTGAGGGGAACGACTGGTGCCCAGGAGAGGACTCGAACCTCCACGTCCGTAAGGACACTGGCACCTGAAGCCAGCGCGTCTACCAATTCCGCCACCTGGGCAGGTGTCGTGAGCGCGTGAAATAGGCATGACTCGAAAGGCTGTCAACGGCATTCGCGGCGAAATGCGCCTTGCCCGGAGGGGGTGCGGCGGCTACACCCTCGGGCGGAACGGACGGAGGCTTTTGACGATGGCCAGACTTGTCACGATATTCGGGGGTTCGGGCTTCGTCGGCCGCTATGTCGCCCGTCGCATGGCCCGCCAGGGATGGCGTGTTCGCGTGGCCGTTCGCCGTCCGAACGATGCTCATTTCGTCAGGCCTTACGGCACTGTGGGACAGGTCGAGGCCGTGTTCTGCAACATACGCGACGATGACAGTGTGCGCGCCGCGACGCGGGGAGCCGAAGCCGTCGTGAATTGCGTGGGCACCTTCGATACCAAGGGGCGGAATTCGATGGACGCGCTTCAGCACCTGGGGGCAGAGCGGATCGCTCGGATCGCCGCCGAAGAAGGCGTGGTGCGGCTGGTCCACATCTCGGCCATCGGGGCGGATGCCGAGGGCGACAGTGCCTATGCCAGGTCGAAGGGAAGGGGCGAGGAAGATGTACTCGCGGCCTTTGCGAACGCCGTCATCCTGCGGCCCTCGGTCGTCTTCGGACCCGAGGACCAGTTCTTCAACCGCTTCGCCCGCATGGCGCGGATGTCGCCGGTCCTGCCGCTGTTCGGCGCGTCGACGAAGTTTCAGCCCGTCTACGTCGATGACGTGGCGCAGGCTGCGGTGGCGGGCGTTACCGGGAAGGCTTCTGCGGGCGTATACGAGCTTGGCGGGCCGGACGTGATGGACTTCCGCGAGGTGATCCGGACCATGCTGGACGTGATCCGGAGGCGAGCGCTGATCGTCGCTTTGCCCTTCTGGGCGGGGCGCATCATCGCGGCGGTGACGGGGGCGCTATCCTTCGCGACCGCTGGGTTGTTCAAGGCTCCGGTGACATCGGACCAGTTGATCCAGTTGCGCCAGGACAACGTGGTGTCCGAGAATGCCAGGGGCTTCGCGGACCTTGGGATCTCGCCGACCGCGGCAGAGGCTGTCATTCCATCCTACCTCTGGCAGTTCCGGCCTGATGGCCAGTATTCCGACCTGACGCGCGGCAAGCGGGACCTGCGCAACTAGGCGTAGGCGACGCCCAGCAGGACGGCTCCCATCGCCAGGCGATAGATGACGTAGGGCGTGAAACTGACGCTGCGCAGAAGCCGCATCATGAAGTGCAGCGCACCAAGTGCCGCGACGAAGGCGAAGGCGGCGGCGATGGCTCCGTCGCGGGCGGCGGCGGTGTTCATGTCGGCGGCAACTTCGGCTCCGAGCAGTACGCCCGAAGCGAGGATCGTTGGAATGGACATCAGCATCGACAGCCGGGCGGCATCCGACCTCTCGTAGCCGAGGAAGCGTGCGCCGGTGATGGTGATGCCGGAGCGCGAGGTGCCGGGGATCAGGGCTATGACCTGCCACAGGCCCATGACGAGGGCGTGGCGCATGGTCCAGTCCTCGGCCACGCGCGTCGTCGGGCCGGTGCGGTCGGCCCACCACAGGACGATGCCGAAGACGATGGTGGTCCAGGCGACGACCTTGACCGAGCGCATCGCGTCCTCGGCCCCGGTCACCGAGAGGATCAGGCCGACGAGGACGACGGGGATGGTGGCGATGGCGAGGTTGAGGGCGAGGCGGGAGTCATCGGTGTCCGTCCGCAGGGTGGCGAGGTGGACCGTTCCGAAGATCGCGCGGCGGACGTCTGTCCAGAAATACAGCACGACCGCGCCCAATGTGCCGACGTGGACGGCGACGTCGATGACCTGTCCCTGATCGTCGAGTCCCGTCACGTAGGGCAGGAGAATCAGGTGTCCTGACGACGAGATGGGCAGGAACTCGGTAATGCCCTGAACAAGCGCGACGAGAAGCAGGTGGAGAACAGGCATTGGGATCAGCCGGGCAGTTTCGAGAGGCCGCACTCTAACCCTTTGTGACTCCGAGGAAAGAGAAAGAATAGGGCGTAAAGCGGACCTATTATCAGGCCGATTTATCGAAAGTTGCGTCTGCGGCCCGCAAAACTTTCGCGTATAGGTCAGCACATATGACTTTTAATCGTTTTCGAACCGACGTATGAGGGCCGGGCTACAGGGAGATGGACGATGGCAGAGAATCCCATGCTCAAGTTTGTCAGCGTACCACGCGACATGCCGACGAAGCGTGACGCGAGCGAGCGCCGGACGGACTTTCACGAGATCTATGCCGAATATGCGGACCGCAAGGCGCAGGAGCAGTCGAGCCGGTGCAGCCAGTGTGGCGTGCCCTATTGCCAGACGCATTGCCCGCTGCACAACAACATCCCCGACTGGCTGATGCTGACCGCCGAGGGGCGGCTGCGCGAGGCCTATGACGTCAGCCAGTCGACCAACACCTTCCCCGAGATCTGCGGGCGCATCTGTCCGCAGGACCGGTTGTGCGAAGGCAACTGCGTCATCGAGCAGTCTGGGCACGGCACGGTCACCATCGGATCGGTCGAGAAATACATCACCGATACGGCGTGGGAGCAGGGCTGGGTCATGCCCATCGCGCCGAAGGTCGAGCGGTCGGAAAGCGTCGGTATCATCGGCGCGGGGCCGGGCGGGCTGGCGGCGGCGGACCGGCTGCGGCGGGCGGGCGTGCAGGTCACGGTCTACGACCGCTATGACCGCGCGGGCGGGCTGATGACCTATGGCATCCCCGGCTTCAAGCTGGAGAAGGACGTGGTCATGCGCCGTGTCGAGCAGCTTGAACAGGGCGGCGTGACCTTCGTGCTGAACTGCAACGTGGGCGTGGATTTGTCGTTCGACGATATCCGCGCCAAGCACGACGCGGTGCTGATCGCGACCGGCGTCTACAAGAGCCGCGATTTGGGCGGACCCGGCAGCGGGGCCAAGGGCATCGTGCGGGCCATCGATTATCTGACGGCCTCGAACCGCAAGAGCTTCGGCGACGAGGTGCCGGAATACGATACGGGCGAGCTGAACGCGACGGGCAAGCGCGTGGTCGTGGTGGGCGGCGGTGACACCGCGATGGACTGCGTGCGCACGGCGATCCGGCAGGGTGCCGTCAGCGTGAAGTGTCTCTATCGCAGGGATAAAGCAAATATGCCCGGCTCACAGCGCGAGGTCCAGAACGCCGAGGAAGAGGGCGTGGAATTCGTCTGGCTGTCGGCCCCCAAGGGCTTTGCCGGCGATACCGTGACGGGGGTCATGACCCAGCGGATGCGGCTTGGCGCGCCCGATGCGACGGGACGGCAGATGCCGGAACTTCTCGAGGGGTCGGACTATATCGAGGACGCCGACCTCGTGGTGAAGGCGCTTGGGTTCGAGCCCGAGGATCTGCCGACGCTGTGGGGCGTGGATGAGCTGGAGGTGACCCGCTGGGGCACCATCAAGGCCGACTTCCGCACCCATCAGACAAGCCTGGAAGGCGTGTTCGCTGTTGGCGACATCGTGCGCGGTGCGAGCCTTGTGGTCTGGGCGATCCGGGACGGGCGCGAGGCGGCGGATTCGATCCTGGCCTATGTTGCGCAACCGGCGGCGGTGGCTGCCGAATAGGCTTCGGTATCACGTCGGTATTACGTCGGTATCGCGTCGGTGCGTTGAAATGAACCAAGGTCAGCAGGGCTGACCCGATCAATGAAGAAGATATGAACGGAATGGCCGAAGTGCTGAAAGGACATTGCCTGTGCGGCGCCGTGACGATCACGGTGTCGGCGCATGAGCATTCCGCCAGCGCGTGCCACTGCTCGATGTGCCGGCGGTGGACGGGCTCTGCCCTTTGGCTGTTCTACGCGCATCCCCAAGATGTGACGGTGTCGGGCCCGGTGAAGACCTTTCGCGCCACCAGCTTCGCGGAGCGTGCATTCTGCGAGGTCTGCGGCACTCACCTGTGGATGAGGGACGACGACGGTGCAGACTATGAGCTTGTGCCGGGCGTGTTCGATGCGGCGCGGGACATGGCTCTTTCACGCGAGATTTATGCCGACAAGGCCTATGCCTGCGTCACGCTGAAGGGAGATCATGCGCGCGTCACCAAGGCCGACTACGAGGCCAGAAAACCTCATGTGGAGGGCGGGCCATGAGCGCGCGGACGGGCGGATGTCTTTGCGGTGCGGTGCGCTTTGAGGCGACCGATGTGCCGAAAACCTTCGGCGCCTGCCACTGCGAGATGTGCCGGCGCTGGACGGGATCGGCCCTGCTTGGCGTGACTGTGCCGCGCGGATCGGTGACCTGGGAGGGTGCGGACAGCATCGGGCGGATCCAGAGTTCCGATTGGGCCGAGCGGACGTTCTGCACGCGCTGCGGCTCGCCGCTATATTACCACGTCACGGCCGAGGGGCCGATGGCCGACACACTTGAGATACTCATCGGCCTGTTTGACGACCCTTCGGGGTTCGAGTTCACGAGCGAGATCTACATCGACCACAAGCCGGACAGCTTTGCCTATGCCGGCGACCGCACCCGCCTGACCCGCAAGGAGACGCTTGCGAAGTTCGGGATCGCAGAGGGAGACCTGCAATGACCAAGTTCGACGCTGATTGGGCCGCCGCCGAAGAGGCGAAGCGCAAGTGGATGGCGGAAAACAGTCTCTATTCCGAGGATACGGAGCATTCGTCCTGCGGTGTGGGGCTGATCGTGTCCATCGACGGGACGAAGTCTCGGAAGGTGGTCGAGAACGGGATCGACGCGCTGAAGGCGGTCTGGCACCGCGGCGCGGTCGATGCCGACGGCAAGACGGGCGACGGGGCCGGCATCCATGTGCAGATCCCGGTTCCGTTCTTCTATGACCAGGTCGAACGCACCGGTCACCAGCCTCGTCCGAAGGAGCTTCTGGCGGTGGGGCAGGTGTTCCTGCCGCGGACCGATTTCGGGGCGCAGGAGACCTGCCGCACGATCGTCGAGACCGAGATCCTGCGGATGGGCTACTACATCTATGGCTGGCGGCATGTTCCGGTGGACATCAGCGTGCTGGGCGAGAAGGCCAACGCAACGCGGCCCGAGATCGAGCAGATCCTGATTTCCAACTCGAAAGGCGTCGACGAGGAGACCTTCGAGCGCGAGCTTTACGTCATCCGGCGGCGGATCGAGAAGGCGGCGGCGGCGGCCCAGGTGCCGACGCTGTACCTGTGTTCGCTGTCGTGCCGGTCGATCATCTACAAGGGGATGATGCTGGCCGAGCAGGTGGCCGTCTTCTATCCCGACCTGATGGACGAGCGCTTCGAGAGCGCCTTCGCGATCTATCACCAGCGGTATTCGACCAACACTTTCCCGCAATGGTGGCTGGCGCAGCCGTTCCGGATGCTGGCGCACAACGGCGAGATCAACACGCTGAAGGGCAACACGAACTGGATGAAAAGCCACGAGATCCGGATGGCGTCGTCGACGTTCGGGGAATTGGCCGAGGACATCAAGCCGATCATCGCGAACGGGGCGTCGGATTCCGCCGCGCTGGACGCGGTGTTCGAGGTGCTGGTGCGGGCGGGGCGGAACGCTCCGATGGCGAAGACGATGCTGGTGCCGGAGGCCTGGTCGAAGCAGGCGACCGAGCTGCCCGAGCCGTGGCGCGACATGTACAACTATTGCAACGCGGTGATGGAGCCCTGGGACGGGCCTGCCGCGCTGGCGATGACCGATGGGCGCTGGGTCTGCGCGGGGCTGGACCGGAACGGGCTGCGGCCGATGCGGTATACGGTGACGGGTGACGGTCTGCTGATCGCGGGGTCCGAGACGGGGATGGTCCCGGTCGAGGAGTCGAGCGTGATCGAGAAGGGCGCGCTGGGGCCGGGGCAGATGATCGCCGTCGACATGGTGGCAGGGCGATTGTTCCACGACGTCGAGATCAAGGACGCGCTGGCGGCGAGCCAGCCCTTCGGCGAGTGGGTCGGCAAGATCGCCGAGCTGGACGTCGAGTTGTCGGGGCTGACCGAGGCTCCGATGTTCGAGGGAGAGGCGCTGCGGGAGCGGCAGATCGCGTCGGGCTATACCATCGAGGAGCTGGAACAGATCCTGGCGCCGATGGCCGAGGACGGGAAGGAAACGCTGGCGTCGATGGGCGACGACACGCCGTCCGCCGTGCTGTCGAAGAAGTACCGGCCGTTGAGCCACTTCTTCCGGCAGAACTTCAGCCAGGTGACGAACCCGCCCATCAACTCGCTGCGGGAATACCGCGTGATGAGCCTGAAGACGCGCTTCGGAAACCTGAAGAACGTGCTGGACCAGGATTCGTCGCAGACCGAGATCATCGTGCTGGACAGCCCCTTCGTGGCGAACGTCCAGTTCGGTCGGCTGTGCGAGCTGTTCAAGTCCGAGATGGTCGAGATCGACTGCACCTTCCCGGCGGACGGCGGCAACGGGGCGCTTCACGCCGCGCTGACGCGGGTCAGGAGCGAGGCCGAGGACGCGGTGCGGTCGGGGGCGGGGCACATCGTGTTGACCGACCACCACCAGGACGCCGACAAGATCGCGATGCCGATGATCCTGGCGACAAGTGCGGTGCATTCGTGGCTGACGCGGAAGGGCTTGCGGACGTTCTGCTCGCTGAACGTGAGGTCGGCGGAATGCATCGATCCGCACTACTTCGCGGTGCTGGTCGGCTGCGGTGCGACCATCGTCAACGCCTATCTGGCGGAGGATTCCATCGCGGACCGCATCCGGCGTGGGCTGATCGAGGGGTCGCTGACCGAGGCCGTGGCGCGGTATCGCGCGGCCATCGACGCGGGTCTTCTCAAGATCATGTCGAAGATGGGGATCTCGGTGATCTCGTCCTATCGGGGCGGGTTGAACTTCGAGGCCGTGGGGCTGTCGCGCGCCATGGTCAACGAGTACTTCCCCGGAATGCACAGCCGCATCAGCGGCATCGGCATCCTGGGTATCCAGAAGAAGGCCGAGGAAGCTCACGCCCTGGGCTTCTCGGGGTCTTCGGTCCTGCCCATCGGCGGGTTCTACAAGGCGCGCACGACGGGCGAGACGCACGCCTGGGAAGCGACGTCGATGCACATGCTTCAGACGGCGTGCAGCAAGGCGTCCTATGCCATGTGGCAGCAGTACACCGCGAAGATGCACGCGATGCCGCCCATTCACCTGCGCGACCTTCTGGCGATCAAGCCGATGGGCAAGCCGGTGCCGATCGACGAGGTGGAGAGCATCACGTCGATCCGGAAGCGGTTCGTGACGCCAGGGATGTCGCTGGGGGCCCTGTCGCCCGAGGCGCACAAGACGCTGAACGTGGCGATGAACCGGATCGGGGCCAAGTCGGACTCGGGCGAGGGCGGCGAGGATCCGGCGCATTTCCTGCCGGAATCGAACGGCGACAACCCGTCGGCGAAGATCAAGCAGGTGGCGTCGGGACGCTTCGGCGTGACGGCGGAGTATCTGAACCAGTGCGAGGAGCTGGAGATCAAGGTCGCGCAGGGCGCCAAGCCCGGCGAGGGCGGGCAATTGCCCGGCATGAAGGTGACGGAACTGATCGCGCGGCTTCGGCACTCGACGCCGGGCGTGACGCTCATCAGCCCGCCGCCGCACCACGACATCTATTCGATCGAGGACCTGGCGCAGCTGATCTATGACCTCAAGCAGATCAATCCGCGCTGCAAGGTCTGCGTGAAGCTGGTCGCATCGTCGGGCGTCGGCACCATCGCGGCGGGCGTGGCGAAGGCGAAGGCCGACGTCATCCTGATCTCGGGCCACAACGGCGGCACGGGCGCGTCGCCCGCGACCTCGATCAAGTATGCGGGTCTTCCCTGGGAGATGGGGCTGACCGAGGCGCACCAGGTCCTGGCGATGAACAACCTGCGGGAGCGGGTGACGCTGAGGACCGATGGCGGGCTTCGGACGGGACGCGACATCGTCATGGCGGCGATGATGGGAGCCGAGGAGTACGGCATCGGCACCGCCGCGCTGATAGCGATGGGCTGCATCATGGTGCGCCAGTGCCAGTCGAACACCTGCCCTGTGGGGGTCTGCACGCAGGACGAACGGCTGCGGGCCAAGTTCACCGGCAACGCCGACAAGGTGGTGAACCTCATCACCTTCTATGCGCAGGAGGTCCGCGACATCCTTGCCTCGATCGGGGCGCGGTCTTTGGGCGAGGTGATCGGGCGCGCCGACCTGTTGAGCCAGGTCAGCCGGGGGTCGGCGCACCTGGACGACCTGGACCTGAACCCGCTTCTGATCACGGTCGATGGGGCGCATGCGATCCGTTATGACCGCGACAAGCCGCGCAATCCGGTGCTGGACACTCTGGACGCCGAGATCGTCAAGGACGCCGCGCGCTTCCTCGACGATGGCGAGAAGATGCAGCTGTCCTATGCGGTGCGGAACACGCATCGGACCATCGGCACGCGGACCTCGTCGCATATCGTCAAGCGGTTCGGGATGAAGAACAACCTGCAGCGCGACCACCTGACGGTGAAGCTTCAGGGCTCGGCCGGTCAGTCGCTGGGCGCCTTCGCGGCGCCGGGTCTTCGGCTGGAGGTGTCGGGCGACGCCAACGACTATGTCGGCAAGGGTCTGTCGGGCGGCACCATCGTGGTGCGTCCGCCGATGGCCTCGCCGCTGGTGGCGGACGAGAACGTCATCATCGGCAACACCGTGCTTTACGGTGCGACGGACGGCTATCTTTTCGCCGCTGGCCGGGCGGGCGAGCGCTTCGCGGTCCGGAACTCGGGCGCGAAGGTGGTGGTCGAGGGCTGCGGGTCGAACGGCTGCGAGTACATGACGGGCGGCGTGGCGGTGATCCTTGGCCGGATCGGCGCCAACTTCGGCGCGGGTATGACGGGTGGCATGGCTTATCTCTATGATCCGGAAGGCGCGACAAGGGCGGTCATCAACATGGAGACCGTCGTGACGATCCCGGTGCAGGAGGGGCATTACATGCAGGAGCTCGAGGAGCTTCTGGAGATGCACCTCGCCGAGACCGGCAGCCGGAAGGCCGCGACGCTGTTGCAGAACTGGGAGGAGGAGAAGGGCTTCTTCCTCCAGATCGTGCCGAAGGAAATGCTGAACAAGCTGGCGGTTCCGGTGGACGTGAAGCAGGCGATTCCAGCGGAATAGGGACTGTTTCAGGTCTGACGCCGGGTTTCAGGTGACAGGGTCATGGCGCGGCGGCATTGTCCGCGCCATGACCGCTTACCCGCACCTTCTGTCGCCGCTCGATCTTGGGCATGTCGTCCTGCCGAACCGTGTTCTGATGGGCTCGATGCATACCGGGCTGGAGGAGCTGGGGGATTTCGACCGGGTCGCGGCCTATTACGCGCGGCGGGCCGAGGGCGGCGTCGGGCTGATGGTGACGGGGGGCATGTCGCCCAATCGCGAGGGGGGCGTGCTGCCGGGGGCGGCGGGGCTGTTCTCGGAAAAGGACATCGCAAACCACCGGCGGGTGACTGACGCCGTCCATGATGCGGGCGGGCGGATCGCGATGCAGATCCTCCATGCCGGGCGCTATGCCTACAGCCCTGAGTGCGTGGCGCCGTCGGCAATCAAGTCGCCGATTTCTCCCTTCGTGCCGCGCGAGCTGGACGCGGCGGGGATCGAAAAGCAGGTCGGGGACATCGTGACGGCTGCGGTTCGGGCCCGCGAGGCGGGCTATGACGGCGTCGAGGTCATGGGGTCGGAGGGGTACTTCCTGAACCAGTTCCTGGTGACGCACACCAACCGGCGCGAGGATCAATGGGGCGGGACTTATGAGAACCGGATGCGGCTGCCGGTCGAGGTGGTGCGGCGGGTGCGCGAGGCGGTGGGGCGGGACTTCATCCTGATCTATCGCATCAGCCTGATCGACCTCGTGCCCGACGGCTCGACCTTCGAGGAGGTGGTGCGTCTGGCGCGCGCGGTGGAAGCGGCGGGGGCGTCGATCCTGAACACGGGCATCGGCTGGCACGAAGCGCGGATCCCGACCATCGCCACCAGCGTGCCGCGCCGGGCCTTCGCCTGGGTGACGCAGAAGCTGATGGGTCAGGTGGGGATACCGCTGATCACGTCGAACCGGATCAACACGCCCGAGGTGGCCGAGGCCGTGCTGGCCGAAGGGTGCGCCGACATGGTGTCGATGGCGCGGCCGTTCCTGGCGGATCCGGACTTCGTGAAGAAGGCGGCGGCGGGGCGGGCGCGGACCATCGCGCCATGCATCGCCTGCAACCAGGCGTGCCTTGACCATACGTTCGAGCTGAAGGTCGCTTCGTGCCTCGTGAATCCGCAGGCGGCGCATGAGACGGATCTGGTCTATTCGCCTGCAACAGTGACGAAAAGCGTCGCCGTGGTGGGCTCGGGACCTGCGGGGCTGTCGGCGGCGCTGGTGGCGGCGCTGAGGGGACATCGGGTCACGCTGTTCGACCGCGCCGAGCGGATCGGCGGGCAGTTGAACCTGGCCAAGGCAGTGCCGGGGAAAGAGGAGTTCCACGGGCTGATCGACTGGTTCGAGACGATGCTGGCGGAGCGGGGCGTCGATGTCCGGCTAGGGGTCGAGGCGGGCGTCGCCGACCTGCGCGGTTTCGACGAGGTCGTGGTGGCGACGGGTGTCCATCCGCGCGACCCGGGTGTGCCGGTCGAGGGCGGGCATGTGGTGAGTTACGTCGACGTCCTGACCGGGCGCGAGGTCGCGGGGCAAGCGTGTCGCGGTGCTGGGCGCGGGTGGCATCGGGTTCGACGTGGCCGAGTTTCTGACCACGGAGGAAAGCCCGACGCTGGACCTGCCGGAGTGGATGCGGGAATGGGGCGTGACCGACCCCGAGGCGCATCGGTCGGGGCTGGCGCCGGAGGGGCCGCAGCCTGCGCGCAGTCCGCGCGACGTGGTGCTGTTGCAGCGAAAGGCCGAGAGGCCGGGCAAGCGTCTGGGCAAGACGACGGGGTGGATTCACCGGGCGTCGTTGCAGATGAAGGGCGTTCGGATGCTGAGCGGCGTGGCCTACGAGAAGATCGACGCCGACGGGCTGCATATCCGGCGGCAGGACGGGACGCCCGAAGTCGTGGCGTGCGACACGGTCGTGCTTTGCGCCGGACAGGTCAGCGAGAGAAGCCTCGCGGAGGCGCTGGAGGCGGAGGGCATCGTGGCGCATGTCATCGGCGGCGCGGACGTGGCGGCCGAGCTGGACGCCAAGCGTGCGATCGACCAGGGCAGCCGTCTGGCAGCGCAGATCTAGCTGTGGACCGGCCGCAGAGCCGTGCTAGAGAAGGGGCAAGGGGTTGACCGCGAACGCCCCGTGAGGCCGAGGCCCAAGTTCGCTTCCTAGGCATCCCGCCCCCGTCGGCGGGACATGGAGGTTAACAGGGCTATGCCGTCACTTCAGGAAATCTCGCCGACGCAGTTGTCGCGTCTGATCGGAACGCCGGAGGTTCCGGTGCTTCTGGACCTGCGCATCGACGAGGACTACGCCGCCGATCCTCGGCTGGTGCCCGGATCGGTCCGGCAGGACTATCGTTCGCCGGTCACCGTCGCCCCGGGCGTTCGCGTGGTCGTCATTTGCCACCGGGGCCGCAAGATTTCGCAGGGCGTCGCGGCGCAGCTTCGGGCCGATGGGGTCGCCGCAGAGGTGCTGGAGGGCGGGTTCGTGGCCTGGGCCGAGGCGGGTCTGCCTACGGTGTCGAATGCGCCCGGTCCGCGCAGCCTTTGGGTGACGCGGCACCGGCCCAAGATCGACCGCATCGCCTGTCCCTGGCTGATCCGGCGCTTCGTCGACCGCGAGGCGCGGTTCCTGTTCGTACCGCCCCAGGACGTGACCGAGGTCGCCGCGCGGTTCGGGGCCGAAGCCTTCGATATCGACGGCGTGCGATACAGCCACAGGGGCGAGGCCTGCACGTTCGACACGCTTCTTGAAGAGTTCGGGCTGAGGTCGGATGCGCTGGACCGGCTGGCGCTGGTGGTGCGCGCAGCCGACACGGACCGGCATGACCTTGCGCCGCAGGCGGCCGGTCTTCTGGCGCTGTCGGTGGGGCTTTCTCGCCTTTATAGAGACGATATCGCGCAGCTCGAGGCCGGGATGGGGATGTACGACGCTTTGTTTCGCTGGGCGCGGGACGGGTTCGAGGAGGGCCACGACTGGCCGGCGGGGAGGCCGCAATGACGCCCGCGCCAACCTTCGGCGAGGCCCTTCGGGTCTGGGCGCGGATCGGCGTGCTTTCCTTCGGCGGGCCTGCGGCGCAGATCGCGCTGATGCACCGCGAGGTGGTGGAGGAGAAGGGCTGGCTGAGCGAGAGCCAGTTCCTGAGCGCGCTGTCCTTCTGCATGCTTCTGCCGGGGCCGGAAGCGATGCAGCTTGCGACCTATTCGGGCTGGCGTCTGCATGGAACATTGGGCGGGCTGGCGGCAGGTCTTCTGTTCGTCCTTCCGGGAGCGGCCGTCATCCTTGCGCTTTCGGGCGTCTATCTGGCCTGGGGGAACGTGCCGCTGGTGCAGGCGGCGTTCCTGGGCATCAAGGCGGCTGTGCTGGTCATCGTGCTGGAGGCGCTGCTACGCGTGGCGCGCAAGGGGCTGAAGGGTCGCGCGCACTGGATCGTGGCGGCGATGTCCTTTGTAGCGCTGTTCGTCTTCGCGCTGCCGTTTCCCCTGGTGATCCTTGCGGCGGGCCTTTGGGGTTATGCCTCGACGCGGGGTGGTGCGGCCGAGGTGGCGGGGCCGGCGGGCGTGCCCCTTGGCCAGACGGCGCGCACCGTGGCGATCTGGGCGGCGATCTGGGCGGCGCCGCTGATCCTGGTCGAGCTTGCGGGCGGGCCCGCGATCCTGACCGAGATCGGGATCTTCTTCTCGACGCTCGCCACCGTGACCTTCGGTGGGGCCTATGCCGTCCTGGCCTACATGGCGCAGGATGCGGTCTCGGCAAAAGGCTGGCTTTCGGCGGCCGAGATGGTCGACGGGCTGGGGTTGGCCGAGACGACGCCGGGACCGCTGATCCTTGTGACCGAGTTCGTGGGGATCCTCGCGGCGGCGCGCGACGGGGGCGGAATCGACCCTGTCATGGGGCTTTTGGGTGCCTCGATGACGCTTTGGGTGACGTTCGCACCGTGCTTCCTGTGGATCTTCGCGGGTGCGCCTTATGTCGAATGGCTGACCGCGCAACGGCGTCTTAAGGGCGCGCTGGATGCCATCACGGCGGCGGTGGTGGGGGTCATCCTCAACCTCTCGGTCTGGTTTGCGCTGCATGTCCTGTTCCGCGAGGTGACCCGCGTCGGGTGGCCTCACCTGGGGATGTGGTGGCCTGACTTCGGAACGGTCGAGTTGGTTGCCGTCGCTCTGACGGGCGTTGCGGCGATCCTGTTGCTGAAGCTGAGGGCCGGGATACCCCTGACCCTGGCCATCTGCGCGGCTCTGGGCGTTCTGCTTGGTTGATTGCGCCTGCGCATGGGACGTATGGATGAGGTGAGCTTTCCTCATGGAGACACGCCTTGGACTACGCCCTTCTCCGCACCTTCCTGGACGTCGCCGCGACCGGCAGTTTCGTTCGGGCCGCCGAGCGGCTGCAAGTCACGCAGTCGGCAGTAAGCCTGCGCATCCAACGGCTTGAGGATTCGCTAGGTCGTCCCCTGTTCACCCGTTCGAAAGCGGGGGCCGAGATGACGACGGCTGGTCGTGCGTTCGAGAGCTATGCACTGTCGATGATCCGGATGTGGGAGGGGGCGCGTCAGCAGGTCGCGATCCCTGATGGGTTCTCGGAACATCTGACCATCGGGGCGGAGCCCTCGCTATGGCCCCGTTTGGGATTTCGATGGATCGACGCGTTGCGGGCCGCTCGTCCGACGCTGAGCCTCAGGGCAGAGCTTGGGGGGTCGGACCTTCTGACGCGGCTTCTGATCGAGGGCACGGCGGATGCGGCGTTGACGTACGCGCCGCAGCTGAGGCCGGGGCTCACGGTCGTCGAGGCGATGGACGATGAACTTGTGATGGTCGCTTCCTGGCGTGGGGCTTCGGTAGAGGAGGGGAGCCTTGGAGAGCGATACGTCTTCGTCGATTGGGGCCCCGAGTTCGTGCAGGCTCATGCTTTAGCCCTGCCTAAGCTGACGAGCCCTGGACTGACGCTGTCTCTGGGGACGCTGGCAGCGGAGTTCATAAGGAAGCGCACCTTTGCGGGCTACATGCCGGCGCGGTACGTCAAGCGCCACATCGATGAGGGCGCGCTTCACCTCGTCGCCGAGGCTCCCGTCTTTCGGCACCCTGTCTGGGCGGTGCTTCGTCAGGACATTCCGGACGAGCTGGCGGAGGTCGCTGCTCACACCCTTGTGAGCGTAGTTGAAGCGCTGCAGGCGGAACAGGCCTCTCTCCTGAATGTTTTGCCTAACGTGAACTTTCACGAACCTCATGTGTTGGGGCGAATCCGGCCTGAGATACATAAGTGATAATCATGTCACGGTCGTATGATTTGAGTTTTCCTTACGCATCGCACCGCCCTATCTGAGGTTGAGGCTATATCGCTTCCGTCCCTTTTCGGACGGCCACCAGACAGACAGGATGGATTACCATGACCCATAAAACAGTCATCGCCGCATCGTTGCTGGCGCTGCTCGCCGCCGCTCCGGCCATTGGACAGAGCGCAATCGTCGGCATCGAAGACCTGGACGACCGCATCGACGACATTCAGGAAGACGTCGATGACGACTTCGCTGATGCGAACGACGCCAACCGCTTCGGAAACAACCAGTACGCCCAAGGCTGGGACGGCAGCGTTTCGCTTGGCCTTTCGGCAACGTCGGGCAACACCGACACGGGCGATCTGTCGTTCGGCGGCCGGTTCCGCTATGGCAGCGGCCCCTGGAACCACACCCTGGGCTTCGCGGGTGAGTTCTCCGAGGACGATGGCATCCGCAACAAGGAAGAGATCTTCGCGACCTACGACGCGAACCGCTACTTCACGGACCGCTTCTACATGTTCGGCCTGGGGTCGATCCGCTACGACGATTTCGCTTCGAACCGGTATGACGCCTTCCTGGGCTTCGGCCCTGGTTATCGGATCATCAACACCGATCAGATGACATGGCGCGTTCAGGCCGGTCCGGGTGCTCGTTACATCGAAGACCAGCTTGGTGACGACACGACCGAGGTCGCGGGTATCGCGTCGTCGCGGTTCTATTACAAGTTCAGCGAGACCACGTTCCTGACCAACGACACGGACATCCTCGTGTCGGACGAAAACACGGCCGCGAACAACGACCTGGGCATCAACTTCAAGATGTCCGACCGTCTTGCGACGCGTTTCTCGTATCGCACGGAATACGACAGCGATCCGCTGCCGGGTCTCGAGAACACCGACAACACCCTTGGTGTGTCGCTGGTCTACGGCTTCTGAGCAACTAACCCTCGTGTGTAACTAGTGGGTTGTTATCCCTTGTGGGGGCGGAGAGATCCGCCCCCTTTTTCTTGCGCGACGCCGCTGACCTGCGGTCAGGATGCGAAGCGCAGGCGCGTCTGCTGCGCATGGTCCACCCCGCCGTCCTCGTCTACATCCGTAAAACAATCCCGATAATACCGGGTAATTGTCGGGGTCTTTCCCCATTCTCGCCCGAATTGACCTGCAGAAGGAACGGGCCTTGGGGGCAAAAGATACAAGGGTAAGAAACCTGATGGACCGTCTGACGGAAATGGAAGCGTTCGCAACCGTCGTGGATCAGGGTGGGTTCACCGATGCCGCCAAGAAGATGGGGATCTCTAAGTCCGCGGTGTCGAAACATGTCTCGTCTCTGGAAGCGCGCCTTGGTGCGCGTCTGCTGAACCGGACCACGCGCCGCGTGTCTCCGACAGAGATCGGACTGGCCTACTATGATCGTGCGCGACGCGTGCTGAACGATGCCGGCGAGGCGGATGCGCTGGTGACCTCGATGCAGTCGGCGCCTTCGGGGCTCTTGCGCATCTCGGTTGCGACCGACTTCGGCGTGAACCACCTATCGCCTGTGCTTGGCGAATTCCTTCAGGAATTCCCCGACATCACAGTGAACATGGTGCTGAACAACCGCTATGTCGAACTGATCAGCGAGGGTTTCGACCTTGCGATCAGGATCGGCGAGCTTGAGGATTCGACCCTGCGGGCGCGCAAGCTGTGCGAGACGAACCGCAGGATGATCGCGGCGCCGTCATACTTCGACAAGTACGGGCGGCCGCAGAAGATCGACGACCTGAACGAACACAAGCTGCTGCATTATTCGAACAACTCGTCCGGCAACGTGTGGAAACTGACCGCCCCTTCGGGCGAAAAGCGCCAGGTGCGGACCGCAGGGTGGCTGACGGTTAACGACGGGCAGTCGCTTCTGAACGCCGCGATCGCGGGGCTTGGCATCGCCTACCTGCCGTCCTTCCTTTATGCCGATGCGATGGAACACAAGCTGATCGAGGAAGCCATTCCCGATCTGCCGGTCGAGACGCAGGGCATTTTCGCGGTCTACCCGCCGGGTCGCTTCACCCAGCCCAAGGTGCGCGCCTTCATCGACTTCCTCGTCCATGCCTTCGCCGAGAAGGGTCCGGACAAGTGGTGACGGTCTGACCGTCGCAGAACGACTTTTCCCTGACTGACTGCCCTTGTGAACTGGGGCGCCCTTGCGGCGCCCCATTCTTCATTCCTCGAGGGACAGGAGCACGACTTCGACCCGGCGGTTCGCGGCGCGACCCTCGGCGGTGAGGTTGGACGAAAGCGGAGCAAGGTATCCGGCGCCTGCGGCCTGGACCTGCGCTGCATCGGTGCCGTAGCGCTGTCTTAACCGATCCGCGACGGCCTCGGCGCGGCGTTGCGACAGCGAAGTGTTCGCGGCGAGTGAACCTACGGCATCGGTGTGGCCCACGAGGACGATACGGGCCGAAGGATTGGAGGCGAGCCACGCGGCGAGCGCCGAGAGCGAGGCATAGGCCTCGTCGTTCAAGGTTGCCGCACCCGTGCCGAACTGGAGGTCCGCGAGGACGGCGCGTCCTGTGCTCGTCATCATCTCGAGGATGTCGGAAACGTCACTAACGCTGGGAGTTTCGGCTGGCTCGGCTTCAGCCTCGGGCGGCGTGGGATCGACGTCGATGTCCCGAAGCTCGCTGTCCGACACCTCGGTCACGTGGACGAAGCCTGTCCGCCCTGCCGAGGAGGCCACCATCGCCACGCTGTGCGGATCGCCGCCGGGCTTGCGCATGAGGGTATAGCGATAGTCGCCAAGGTCGACGTGCATGTCCGGCTCGCCGATCAGGTCGAGCTGAAAGCGGAAGTCGAAGCCGCCGCACTGTGCGTCGGCGCAGGAGAAGACCTGGGTGTAGCCGTCCTGCTCGAGCGCATCCCGCATGGGTGCGATGAGCTGTAGTGTCGTGAACCCCGCTTGGGGAACGACGAAGACCGACCGGCGGATCGCACCTTCGGTCGCCGGGATTGATACGTCAGGCGTCCAGGGCGCCTCGGGCAGGCGGACGGTGCCGGCGGGCGTGGTGTCGGTCGCGGTCATCGTGGCAGAGGGCAGGTCTAGTTCGACCGCCAGAACGGGCGACGCAACGAGAAGTGCCGTCACGACCGCCGCGCGGATCACGGCGCGACCTCAGGCGCGAGGCGATAATGATAGGTGGCGGCGGGTGTCATGCCGAGGCCGCGATAAAGTGCGTTGGCGCCTTCGTTCGCTCGGGTCACGGCCAGGGCCAGCCACTCGGCACCGTTGTCGGCGGCCCACTGCGCAGCCGCCTTCATGGCACGTCGCGCGACGCCGCTCCGCCGCTCGGACGGGACGACTTCAAGCGCGTGGATCATGGCGATGTCGCCATCGGCTGCGAGGAAGGCGACCCCGGCTGGCGTGTCTTTGTGGCGGGCGAGAAGGGCGCAGCGGGGGCCGGAGGCGCGCTCCATCACGGCGATCCGGCCGGGGCCGATGCCGGCCATCTGCCAGAGATCGCGCTGAATGGCGAGCATCGGCCAGGTCGGCACGATGGCCGTCATCGGCTGCGGATCGGCGAGAGCGGAGACGGGGGAAAGGTACATCACGACCGGATCGACGACGGTGTATCTCCGGGCGTCGAGCCACCCATCCAGGTCAGTGTCCTGTTGGCGGATCATGAAAAGAGGTTGCTGACCGAGGGCGATCATTCCGGCCTCGGCAGAGGCGATATCGGTCTCTGAGACGGGGATATTCGCGGTCGCGGCCGAGACGCGCTTGCCCCCGCCCCGGCCGTCGCGCAACGTCCAGGGCCCGTCGATCACAAGCCGTGCGGGGGGCCAGGTGGCATCCAGGGCCGCGAAGAGGCGCTGGGCGTCGGGCGTCATGCAGCGATGCCGGGGAAGAGGGCGCGCAGATCGGCCTCGGCTGCGGCGAGGCGGTCGCTGTCGGTGCCTCGGATGACGATGTTCGTGCCGTAACGCCCGTCGCGCTGGAACGGGTATGAGCCGAAAGCGAGGTCGTCATAGCGGTCGGCGAGATCGCCCAGCGGCGCGGCGACATCGCCTTCGCCGCGGTCGATGCGGACAGTGACCGACCGCAGGGGCTCGCCGCCGGTAAGCGTTGGCAAAAGGCTTGCCACCATAGCCGTGAAGATCGACGGCACGCCCGCCATGACGTGGACGTTGCCGAGGGAGAAACCGGGCGCAACGGATACGGGATTGTCGATCAGCGTTGCGCCGTCGGGAATGCGGGCCATGCGCATCCGGGCGGCGGTGAACTCCAGTCCCTGCCGGTCGTAATGCGCGGCGAGGAGCGCGCGCGCGTCCTCGCGCACGTCGATCCGGGCGTTCATCGCCTCGGCCACGCAATCGGCGGTGATGTCGTCGTGTGTCGGGCCGATGCCGCCCGAGGTGAAGACGTGGTCGAAGGCGGCGGACAGGGCGCGCAGGGCGGCGACGATGGCGGGCCGATCGTCGGCCACGACGCGAACTTCGCGCAGGTCGATGCCGACCTCGGTCAGACGCCCGGCGAGGTGATGCATGTTGGCGTCGCGGGTGCGGCCGGACAGGATCTCGTCTCCGATCACCAGCATCGCGGCGGTGGGATTGGCCATTGTCGTTCCTTGTCCCCTTTGACCTGTGGGTATAGGGCGCGGGCCAAGCGCTTTCAAACGCCTTTGGCCCCCGCACGGCGCGCGGCGGAGGAGGCTGTGGAAGCTGGCACTTTTCGCCTGAACGGCCTATATCCCTTTCGAAGGAAAGGAACGACCCGTGGACGATCACAGAGACGGCCGTCTGACAAAAGACGGCATCCGCATTTACGAAGCGGACGCGTTTGCCGGGATGAACCGCGCAGGTGCCCTGGCCGCGCGCATCCTCGACGATGTGGCGGACATGATCGCGCCGGGCGTCACCACGGCCGAGATCAATGCCGCCATCGAGCGGATGGTCAACGAGGCGGGCGCTACGAGCGCCACCATCGGCTACAAGGGTTACGAACACGCCAGTTGCATCAGCGTGAACCATGTCGTCTGTCACGGCATCCCCGGCGGCAAGATCCCCGGGCGGTCGAGCGACGCTTTGAAGGACGGCGACATCCTGAACGTGGACGTGACGGTGATCGTCGACGGCTGGTTCGGCGACACCAGCCGAATGTATGTTGCGGGCAGGCTTAAGCCCTTCGCCGAGCGGCTGATCCAGGTGACCTACGACGCGCTGATGGTGGGGGTCGAGGCGGTGAAGCCCGGCAACACCTTCGGCGACATCGGCCATGCCATCCAGACTTATGTCGAGGGCAACAAGATGAGCGTGGTGCGCGATTTCTGCGGCCACGGGCTGGGCCGGGTGTTTCACGCCCCGCCGAACGTGCTTCATTACGGGCGACCCGGAACGGGGGCCACGCTGGAACCGGGGATGATCTTCACCATCGAGCCGATGGTCAACCTGGGCCGGCCCGAGACGCGGGTGCTTGCCGACGACTGGACCGCCATCACGCGGGACAAGTCGCTGTCGGCGCAGTTCGAGCACTCGGTCGGTGTGACGGACGACGGGGTGGAGATCTTTACCCAGTCGCCGGGCGGCCGCTTCCATCCGACCTGGACCTGAGCCCGGTTTCTTGATGTCATGGGAGCAGAGGCGCGACGCGGTCCTGGCCGCAATGGCGGAACGTCCCCTTGTCATGGGCATCCTGAACGTGACGCCGGACAGCTTTTCGGACGGCGGGCGGTTCGAGGGTTTCGACGAGGCTCTGGGACAAGCTGCGCAAATGGAGGCCGAAGGGGCCGACATCCTGGACATCGGCGGGGAGTCGACCCGGCCCGGCTCTGATCCCGTCTCGGCTGACGAGGAAATGACACGGGTGATGCCGGTGCTCGAAGCGGTGGCGGCGCGGTCGAACGTGGCGTTGTCGATCGACACCTACAAGGCGTCGGTGGCGCGGGCCGCTGTGGCCGCGGGGGCCGTGATCGTCAACGACGTGTGGGGCTGCCAGCGCGATGAGGGCATGGCCGACGCGATGGCGGAGACGGGTGCGATCGCGGTCCTGATGTACAACCGTTTGGACGTCGACCCGGATCGGGACGTGATGGCCGACATGCGACGGTTCCTCGACCGTTCGCTGGATCTGGCCGCGCGTGCCGGGGTGGCGGACGAGCGGATCCTCGTCGATCCCGGCATCGGCTTCGGCAAGACGCCGGCGCAAAGCCTGACCTGTCTCAACCGGCTGGACGAGTTGGGCGAGTGGTACGGGCGTCCGGTTCTGCTGGGTCTCTCGCGCAAGAAGTTCATCGGGCATGTTCTTGCCGCCGAGGTCGACGCGCGGCTGACGGGGACGCTGGTTGCGAATACGCTGGGCCTCGCGAAGGGTGCGCGGGTGATCCGGGTTCACGACGTCGCCCCGCATGTCGAGGCGGTGAAGATGTTCCAGGCCACATCGGAGGAGGGCAGGGCATGAACGACACGATCTTCGTGACGAACCTCTGCATCGTCGGACGGCATGGAGTGAACGAGGAGGAACGCATCCTCGGGCAGCGGTTCTTCCTCGACATCGAAGTCCGGACGGATGCGCGGCGCGCGTCCGAGAACGACGACTATCGTCGGGCGATCTGTTATGCGACGCTGTGCGCGCTGGCGCAGGAGGTCTCGGACCAAGGACCCTATCGCCTGATCGAGACCTTCGCCGAGCGCGTGATCGCGGCCATCCTGGAGCGGTTCAGGACGGCGACGGCTGCGACAGTACGCATTCGCAAGCCGGGCGCGCCGATAGACGCCAGTTTCGACACCGTCGGCGTAGAACTGACGCGGCTGCGTCAACGGACGGTCGGTTTCGCCCTGGGCAGCAACGTCGGCGAGAAGTCCTCCCAGATCCGTGCTGCGCTGGCGTTCCTGGAGGCGGTGGACGGGATCGAGATCCACAGGGTGTCGTCGTTCTACAAGACGGCGCCCTGGGGGAAGGAAGACCAGGACTGGTTCGTCAATGCCTGCGCCGTGGGGCAGACCAGCCTGACGCCGCACGAGGCGTTGCGGGCCGCGAAAGAGATCGAGGTCCAACTGGGCCGGACGCCCGGCGAGCGATGGGGGCCGCGACTGATCGACGTTGATCTGCTGTTCCTGGGTGAGGAGGAGTTCGCCTCGCCCGCCCTGACGCTGCCGCATCCCGAGATGTTCAACCGCGCCTTCGTCATGGTGCCTCTGGCCGAGATCGCGGGCGAGATGGAGGTTGCGGGGCGACACATAAGGGATGTCGCGGCTGGGCTGACCCTCGCGCCCAAGGAAGTCGAACCCTACGAGGTGCCTTGACGCGTCGCTGGGGGACATCTAAAGGTTAGCCAAATGGCTAACCAAGTGGACGCATACTTTTCCGCCCTCGGCGATCCGACCCGTCGTGCCGTGATCGAACGGCTGGCGCGGGCCTCGGCCAGCGTCAGCGAGTTGCACGCGCCGCACGACATGGCGCTGCCGACCTTCCTGAAGCACCTCAAGGTGCTGGAAAGGGCAGGTCTGGTCCGAACCGAGAAAAGCGGACGTGTCCGGACCGTGCATATCGAGGCCGCTACGCTGGCGCGCGCCGAAGGCTGGCTTTCGCGCCAGCGCGCACTCTGGGAAGCCCGAACCGATCGCCTGACCGAACTGGCCGAGAGGCTGGAGCGCGAAGTCGAAACCCCCAATGACAGTCACTGAAAGGAGCTTTCCCGTGACAGACTTCAATCCAGAGCTGGACCTCTACATCGAGCGCCACATCAAGGCCTCACCCGAGACCGTCTGGCGCTGCTGGACCGACCCGAAGCTGTTCGCCGAATGGTTTGCGCCGAAGCCGTCAAGATCACCGACATCGAGTACGAGTTCCGGCCGGGCGGAAAGGCGAACCTGACGATGACATTGCCGGACGGAACGGTGATGCCGCTTGAAGGCTGCGTGCTCGAGGTCGAGCCGGCGCGTCGTCTGGTGACCACGGACGCGCTTGCCAGCGGGTTCCGGCCGCGCGGCGAACCGTTCATGACGGCGATCATCGAGTTCGAGCCGAAGGACGGGGGCACCCTGTACAAGGCGACTGCGTTGCACAGCACGGAGGAAATCCGGAAGCGGCACGAGAACATGGGGTTCCAGGACGGCTGGGGCACGACGCTGCGCGACTGGACGAACTCGGCAACGTCGCTGAAGTGACAAGTCGAGGGGCGCGGACCGGGATCCGGCGCCTCTCTCCGCCCCTCAGACCAGATACTGGTTGAACCAGGCGATAGTGGATCCCAGGCCAGTTTCGCCGCGGCCTCGTCGTAGCGCGGCGTCGTATCGTTGTGGAAGCCGTGGTTCACACCTCATAGATGTAGGCCTCGTAGACCTTGCCGTGCTCTTTCAGCGCCGCCTCGTAGGCCGGCCAGCCGGCGTTGATACGCTCGTCGAGCCCGGCATAGTGAAGCAGAAGCGGCGCCTCTATCTTCGGCACGTCCGCGGCGTCGGCTGCCCGCCGTAGAAGGGCACCGCCGCCGCCAGTTCCGGGAAGGCGACGGCCAGCGGGTTGACGACGCCGCCGCCGTAGCAGAACCCGACGGCGCCGACCTTGCCGTCGAGTCGCGTGGCCATCAGGTACTCGAAGCCGGCGAAGAAGTCGTTCATCAGCTTGTCGCCGTCGACCTGCCTGCAGCGTCGCGGCCCTCGTCGTCGTTGCCGGGATAGCCGCCACCGAGGTCAGCCCATCCGGCGCGAGCGCCATGAAGCCGGCCTTCGCGACGCGGCGGGCGACGTCCTCGATATAGGGATTGAGGCCGCGGTTCTCGTGCACGACGAGGACCGCCGGAGTTCTTGGGCGCGTTCGCGGGCTCGACGAGTAGCCCCGTATGTCGCCCGTGCCGTTGGGTGA
>CAVZZP010000003.1:0-133245 GCA_963779765.1 uncultured Alphaproteobacteria bacterium
CATGTATTGCTAGCGATTTAGCTACCCTCCTCCGGCTCATATCAAGAAACAGTAAGGTTAACCTGCTCTTGTACTTGTAGCTGCTGCTGAACTTGCACAAAGGGCTCATAAAGCGAGATTTCTGAGCTGACCGCCTCAAAGCTGACAACTAACGAGTAAGGCACCGTCGCTTCTGGATTCTTGTTCCATCCTTCATGCCCCACCACGGCGATGCAGAAGCCCTCACGCAGGTTGTAGGATTTTACGGTGGCCCAATCTTTCTGGATAGTTCCTGTGCTTCTGGAAGCCTCTTTGACTCGACCATCGATTCCCTGTGAGCTTCTAGGCTCATCACCATTAGCCCTTAACTGCCGTTTACCGAGAGTCCAAGGAAACAGTCCTTCCCCTTCCTCGGCATCTGGTGAGGCTTGGTCATATTCCTTGAGCACTTTACCCAAGAATGCTTCTGGATCTTCCCCACTTTTACTACATGTCCAGTCGAGCCAGGTTGACAGGTATTTCCGACGATTGCGCCGTGTACGGCGGGGTTCAGCAACGTAAGACAGGGTAATTTCGATGAGGATGTCAAACCCCTCGCCTTGCTGGAGCAGAAACTCTGGTATTTGAACCTGATATACCTTTGCTTGACGTGCCCCTATGTATTCATTGCCAGAGGTCCTAAGCGTTACACGGTTGAGAGAGTTCCCCAAAGCCCGATTAAGGTCAGGAATGCCGTAACCCATGGTACGAATCCCATGGTAAGTTTTATCGATTGATTCGTTTGCCCATTCAGGCAAGCGAGCCGACTGAATAATGAGGGCGCGGTAGAGCAAAGCGCGCTCTTCTGGAAATGCGGCGGCTAGAGCTGCCGCGATGTGTGTAACCTTCGGAGCCGCGAATGAGGTGCCAACGGCATCAGCACTGACTGCTGGACCACCATTTAAGGTTGAGCGAACCAACTCAGGGCAGACAGATTCTGGCGTAGTGAAGTTTGGCTCAGTATCCGAATCAATGACGTAGTCCCCGCCATATTCAACCACCTCGGGTTTGAGTGCTCCACATCCCAAAGCCTGTACAGGAGAATGCCGAACAATAGTCTTTCCCCGCCAAAGATTTGAGCGGCGGATTTTCATAAGTGGTATGGGCAATAGAGCCAACGGTTAGAGCTTGGAAGCTTTGGGCGGGATTTGCGATACGAACGGATTGTTCAGCAGATAGGCTGGATAGTTCCGCCCTGCTTGCAAGTGCTCAGTCATCGATGGACGAGTTACCAGGTGTCTACGAGGGTGGAGATTTCCAGCTGCGAGGATAAATAGAATATCTCCACCCCTGGTGAAGGTGAGCTTATCAGATCGCTGCTGCCCAAGCAGACATCGATTGAGTTCGACAGGGAGTAATCCCTGTGATGGAGTGATTGAAGATTCGGGTTCTGGTGCGAGAGTAATAATACTCAACGATTTCTTCCAGTACCTCAGGGGGAAAAATGCTTCTGGGCAGGTAATTATCGCGGTCAAGGATTCTTGCGTTTTGGAGCCAGCAAATTGCCTGCTGCTGACCTGTTCGAGGAACTGCTCGGGGGATAAATGATAGCTCCAGCAACTCTGGTGCCATGCCCTCCCTCGGCGACTGGGTCAGCCGTAAGATCTAGTTCTCCAGGCACCCAAGACCTCGAATGTGAGGTATCAATTGTACTTCTCAGAAGTGGATGGCGCTCTTGGATACCGCTATCAATCACGCATACTTTGGGCGCGGTTGGATCCGGAGCATTCAGAGAAAAGCCATCTCGATCACCTCCTTCAGCATCCGGGTTGATTGGCGGTAAGTCAAAGTCATCTGGTTCGGTGACATCAAAAATGTACGGAAAGTTGAGTACAAGGTCTCTCAGCCCTTTTCCAGAGATACGAATCCGGCATGAAAAACTGTCGGGTAGTCGAGAGACCCCTATTTCATTGCCCTCGATTGTTTGAAGTATTTCACCGCTGTACTTGCCAACAAAATCTTCTAGCTGATCCAAACGCCCAAAAAATAGATCGTCCCATTCCATGCGCGTCAGGTTGTGCTTAGACAACCACTTCTCAATTCCCTTTTGATATTTTTCGTCTGACTTATATCTTTCTCTCTTAGGTGGTCTGGAATACTGCTCTTGAATTTCGATACAGGAGATACCGACATCGACGATGTACTCTTGGGTGTCCGAGATCTGTTCCCATTCGGCTTTTAGGTTATCAGAAAGAATATACTCAGGGCGTCGGGTGCCTTCGAGGAGTTCCCAGATCTCTGGAACTTTTCCCCCGCCTCGTTCAGCGTTAATAAAGTGTTCAATTTTCTTGCGTAGCTCAGACAACTCGGTATCTGCCGAGGCACCAATGATGTATCCTTCTTCCAAATCGGCAACGACTTCAATGCCGAAGCTTCTTAGGGCGTCTGCATCAAAGGAACTTGGATCGACCTCAAGGATAAATGAAACAGCATCAGGTAGGTCTGGCTTGCCTTCCTCTTTTCGCTTTTCCTTTTCAGCATCCCAGCTAGCAACGATCAGATCAACTGACGACTTAAGTTTGCTCCCATGACCTCCGGCATTACCTTTATTCGTCGAAGTGGTTGAAACTTTCCTGACCACCTCTTGGCGATGCTGCAATGCCTTGTCTGGCTAATCGAAGTCTGAGATGAGGAAAGTTGGTTGAGTTATCCGACATGGGATACTAGAACGTCTTGAATGGAGGCTTCTAAGTGCTCTTGAATGACGAGCTCTTCTCGATCCAAGATGGCACGCTTTGCAGCATTTTTGGCAATCTTAACAATTTGAGCTGCTGAGAAGCCAACCATTTTCTGCACTACTGCCTTCCAATCTACTGAGCCGACCTCAACCGAGGCGAGCGTTTGATCAAGGATAGCTCGGATTTCTGACTCAGTTGGTTTGGGGACTTCAATAACATCATCAAATCTTCGCCATACGGCTTCATCCAAAAACTTAGTTAGATTAGTTGCCGCGACAAGCAGCCCATTAGACACTTCATACTCATCAAGAAGCTGTAAGAACGTGTTAACAACTCGCTTAATTTCTCCTACTTCTTGAGTGTCTTCCCGCGACTTCGCAAGGGCATCACACTCATCTATGAAGAGTAAGCAGGGCTAGCTGCCGCTGTTTCAAACACCTCGCGCAGGTTTGCGGTCTCGGCCTAAATAAGAAGAGACCATGGCATCAAATCGCACCTTCACTAAGGGGGAAGCCCTGTATTCCATGCAATGCGCTCTGCCCCCATGGTCTTGCCACAGCCGGGAGAACCATAGAGGAGGATTTTTTGGCGATAGCGTAAGCCATGGTGAGCCAATCGATCGCGGGCAGCATATTCCCGCTCAATACGGCAAAAGCGATCCTCGATCGCATCAGACAAGACCATGTGATGCCGCAAACGCTCACGCGGAATCGTAACAATAAAAGAATGATTAAATCTGCGCTTACTGGATAGTAGTGTAAGAGGTTTTGAGGCAGATGATTTAGATGACGTCTCTTCAGAAAGCTTTGAAGAAACCTTGGATGGAGAAACTAGTGATAACTGTTCAGCTTTAGAAAGTTGATTGCTCTTTTGAAGGATAGTTTCAAGCTGCTCGGCTAAAGTGGTGTGGCCCCGCTTGCGCTCTTCTTCCACTACAACGGACAGCATGCTTTGTATTGCCTGAGAGTCATCACTGGCAACAGCACGAAACAGCCGTTTTAGCACTTCCCCTTTCATTGCTGGATCCGTCGCCTTTGATTGCGATCTCTTTCTTTAAGATACCTAAATTACCTGAGTACGTTACAAAAATGTTACAGGATAAAACATGGCATGTCTTTGAGGGCAACACCAATCAATAGAATACAGGCTCTGTCAAGCCCTATATGGGTACCTTAATCGCCAAAAGGCTTGTCACTGCTTGATTTTAGGAGAAACGTCCTGAGCCCAATTTAGCCTAGCCGAATGTTGGCTTATCCTCAACCGGCTATCATGCAGCCTCATCCTCAGCTACGGCTTCGAGGTCGCTATCGGCGTCGAGGTCTAGCTCTGGGTCGGGGAGGTCGTCTTCGAGGGGCTCTGTCTCGTCTAGCTCTTTGGGTAGGTGGGCGGCTGCCTCGCGCACGTCGAGCTTGCCGGTGACAACATCAGCGATCAGGCGGGTGGGGTGCATCCCAGTTTTCAGGATGCGAAGGCGCTGGTTGTTTCCTGGATTTCGGTGCCGACGGCGGTTGCAAGTGCGGAGATCGTGGCACTGCCGACGATGATCACAACAAGGAGTGCAACGCCGTACTCAACAAGCGTGGCACCGGACATGTCCCAGATAAAGCCACGTCGCGAAGACATCTTTTCAGTCACAACTATTGTTCTCATATTAGCACCCTTGCCGACCATGCATCCGATCGCACGTAGCACGTCGGGTGCCGGCGTGCGTGCAGTGAATGCCGCCCGTCAAGTTGACGAGCGGCATCGTTTTTTAGCCGCCAGTAGTGGCAACGTCGCATTCGGTGCTGTCCGTGCCGCCGTTGTCCACAATCATCGATCTTCAGCGCTACCGTCGCCAGTTACGTCGTCTGCCAGCGTAATGAGCGCCGCCGCCGAGAATGATCGCCAGGATCAGCGCGACGCCGTACTCGACGAGGGTCGCACCGTCTTCGGATTTACGGAATTTCAGGAAAAGATTGCGCATTTCAGTACTCCTATTACGCATGACTGGAAGATGAACGCCTCATGCGTCCCCCACCGAACCGGCGACATCACTGTCCCCCCCGGCTCTGTCATCAGGATACAAAACGCCTGCCCCTCCGCGCATCGTCAATTCAGATGAACTTTTCTCCCACAGGTTGTTTTTTTGGACGAATGTGGCCGGAAATGGGCCGATTGCGGCGAAGAATGGCCGCTTCAGCGGCGATTCTGTCGGCGGAAATCCGCAAATCGGGCCTGTGCATGACCTGTCGCGCGACGCTCGGCAACAACACGCCGAACGAGGCGTGATTGATGCAGAACCGCCTACAAATACCCCTGATTTCACAGGTTTTCCGGCCCGGCATCCGCAGCGCGCGACGGCATCTCTCCCTTCCTGCGCTGCACCGGACGCCTGTGGATAATGTTCTGAACAACTTTTCCGCCGCCGACCGCGCCGCCACATTCCCGCCACAATCCTCCCCGCCCTCCCCTCCTCCCACGAAATGACCCCCTCAGCGTCCGACAGGGGCCATCTTTTCGCCCCCCGCGCCCGCCACCCTGCACCCGGGGCGATCCGGGACTGGAGCTGCGCATGAGCGACGACAAGACCCCCGACCCGCAGGGCTGGACCGCCCGCCGCGACCCCGAGGCGCAGACGCCCCCGGCCCGTGGACCGAAGGACGCGCCCAAGCCGCGGCCGATCAGCGACTGGGCCTCGATCTGACCGATCTTCCGCCGGTGGCGACAGGACGCTAGTCTCGCGCCCATGAGCGAGCCCGTCACCGCCATCCGCAACCTCGGCCCGGCCTCCGAGAAGGAATTCGTCCGCGCGGGCCTTCCCACGGCCGACGCGATCCGCGCCATCGGCGCCGACGCCGCCTACCTGCGCCTGATCGAGACCGGCACGCGCCCGCACTTCATCGGCTACTACGCCCTCGTCATGGGTCTTCAGGGCCGCCCCTGGCACGACTGCAAGGGAACCGAGAAGGACAAGCTGCGCGTCCGCTTCGACGCCCTCCGCGCGACGGCACAGCCCCGGCCGCAGGGCGACGGACCCAGCCTGTCGCTGCGCCGCGAACTCGACGGACTGGGCGTCCGGCTCGACCCCTGACGCGGGCCTTCCTCGGAACCGCCTGCGTTTCCGGGGGTTTCCCTGCCATGACACAGGCGTCCGACACACCCCGCCCGCCCGAAAGCCGAGAGGCCCTGAGCTCCCGCCTTACCCGCGTCGCCCTTCTGGTCGAACGCGCCACAGGCCAGCCGCTTCAAAGACCGAAGCCGCCGTCGCCCCGCAAGGCGCCCCTGACCTATCGCCGCTCGTTCAAGGACTGGGCCTCGATATGACCGACACGACGTCTACCCGCAGGCTCGATGGAATGGACGACCTCGCCCGGCTCGCCAAGCTGGAGCGTGTGGCGAACCTGATGGACAGCGCCCTGCGCATCCCCGGAACGCGCATCCGCGTCGGTCTCGACAGCATCGTGGGCCTTGTGCCCGGCATCGGCGACACGCTCGCCCTCGCCCCCGGCGCCTGGATCATCGGCAGCGCCTGGAACATGGGCGCGCCCAATCACGTCCTCGGCCGCATGGCGGTCAACTCGGGGATAGACTGGGTGATCGGCACCGTTCCCCTGATCGGCGACCTCTTCGACGTGGGCTTCAAGGCCAACATCCGGAACGTCGCGCTCTTGAGGGAGCATCTGGAAAAGACAAAGGGCCGCCCCGACGGACGGCCCCTCACTGTCGACGCGTCAGCCGTTCAGCCGACGAGTTCCATTCCCGCGAAGAAGTAGGAGATCTCGTCCTTCGCCGTCTCGGGCGCATCCGAGCCGTGGACCGAGTTCTCGCCGACCGATTCCGCGAATTCCGCGCGGATCGTCCCGGCGGCGGCATCCTTGGGATTGGTCGCGCCCATTACTTCGCGGTTCTTCGCGATGGCGCCCTCGCCTTCCAGCACCTGCACGACGACCGGCCCCGAGGCCATGAACTCGCACAGCTCGTCATAGAACGGGCGCGACGCATGAACCTCGTAGAACTTGCCGGCCTGCGCCTTCGTCAGGTGGATGCGCTTCTGCGCCACGATGCGAAGGCCCGCGTCCTCGAACTTGGCGTTGATCTTGCCGGTGAGGTTCCGCTTGGTCGCGTCGGGCTTGATGATGGAAAGAGTGCGTTCGGTCGCCATGGTCAGGTGCCTCTCAGGACGTCCCGGCGGGCCGCCCCATGCGTCCCACCCCGGATTTGGCCGCCCGCCTAGCATGGCGGTCGCGTGAGGGAAACCCCGTCTGGCGGACCTCCGGCAAGGCTGGTAATGCCGCCCCATGCTCAGAGTCGACGACATCCGCTATTCGGTCGAAGGCCGCCCCCTGTTCGAGGGCGCCTCGGCAACCATTCCCGACGGCCACAAGGTCGGCTTCGTCGGACGCAACGGCACCGGCAAGACCACGCTCTTCCGCCTCATCCGGGGGGAACTGGTGCTGGAGGGCGGCGACGTCCGCGTGCCGAAGGGCGCCCGTATCGGCGGCGTGGCTCAGGAGGTGCCGGGCTCCGAGACCTCGCTTCTCGACACCGTGCTCGAAGCCGACACAGAACGCGCCAGCCTGATGGCCGAGGCCGAGACCGCGACCGATCCCACGCGCATCGCCGAGATCCAGACCCGCCTCGCCGACATCGACGCCTGGTCGGCCGAGGGACGGGCCTCGGCCATCCTCAAGGGCCTCGGCTTCACGACCGAGGAACAGGCGATGCCCTGCTCGGCGTTCTCGGGCGGCTGGCGGATGCGCGTGGCGCTGGCGGGGGTCCTGTTCAGCGCGCCCGACCTGTTGCTTCTCGACGAGCCGACGAACTATCTCGATCTGGAAGGCGCGCTCTGGCTGGAAAGCTATCTCGCCTCCTACCCCCACACCGTCATCGTCATCAGCCATGACCGCGGCCTTCTGAACCGCGCCGTGACGTCCATCCTCCATCTCGAGGACCGCAAGCTGACCCTCTACCAGGGCAGCTACGACACTTTCGCCGAAACGCGTGCCGCCCGCCTCGCCGTGGCAGAGGCCGAGAACCGCAAGCAGGAGGCGCGGCGCGCTCACCTGCAAAGCTTCGTGGACCGCTTCCGCGCCAAGGCGTCGAAGGCCGTGCAGGCCCAGTCGCGGCTGAAGATGATCGCGCGGATGAAACCGATCTCGAGCCCGCAGGAAGCCGCACTGCGCCGCTTCACCTTCCCCGAGCCCGAGGAGCTGTCGCCGCCCATCATCAACATGGAGAGCACCAGCGTCGGCTACGACGGGCGCGCCGTGCTGTCGAAGCTCAACCTTCGCATCGACCAGGACGACCGGATCGCGCTTCTGGGCCGGAACGGCGAAGGCAAGTCGACGCTGTCGAAGCTTTTGGCTGGCAAGCTCGATCCCCTCGGCGGACGCGTCACGCGCGCCAGGAAGCTGCGCATCGGCTATTTCGCGCAGCATCAGCTCGACGAGTTGCACATCGACGAGACGCCCCTCGACCACATCCGCCGTCTGCGGCCCGGCGAGACCCCCGCCAAGCTCCGCTCGCGTCTCGCCGGTTTCGGCATCGGCGCCGAGCAGGCCGACACGGTCGCGGGACGCCTCTCGGGCGGTCAGAAGGCGCGGCTTTCGCTTCTTCTCGCCACCCTCGACGCGCCGCACATGCTGATCCTCGACGAGCCGACGAACCACCTCGACATGGAAAGCCGCGAGGCGCTGATCGAGGCGCTGACCGCCTATTCCGGGGCGGTTATCCTCGTCAGCCACGACATGCACCTTCTGTCGCACGTCGCCGATGGCCTCTGGTTGGTGAAAGACGGGCGTGTGGCGCCCTGGGACGGCGATCTCGAGGACTATCGTCGTATGCTTCTGGACGTTCCGGCGCCCAAATCCGGAAAGAAGTCGCGTGAAGCCGCTGCCAGCCGACACGACATCGCGCAGCTTCGGCAAGCGGTGTCGGACGCCGAGTCGCGGGTGAGCAAGCTTTCCGAGATGCGCGAAAAGCTGGCGGCCAAGCTCGCCGATCCCGCCATCTACGAAGAGACGCGACTGAAGGAAGCCGAGGGCTGGCAGAGAAAGTTCGCCGAGGTCGAGCACGGTCTCGAACGCGCCGAAGCCCTGTGGCTGAAGGCGCTGGAACGCCTGGAGCAGACCGGCACCTGAACGAGCCATCTTGTCGTCAACGAACTGTTTCCAGACCATCGGCCATTTTTCGCCACATTTGCGCCGCAATCGGTGCTACTTTCTGCCTTGTTTAAGAGTGTTCAAGGAGTGACCAGTCATGACCGTTTATGAGTTGTTCGGTATTTCCTCTCTTCTGTCCGCCGGGATCGCAGTCGTTCTTCTGGCACGGCTGGTGCGCAAGTCTCGCTGAACCGACAGACCGGAAGTCGAAGAAAAGCGCGCCTGGCGAGGGCGCGCTTTTTTGTTGAGCGTCACCCGCGCAGAGGCCGCGAACCCATGTCCTGAAAGAACCGCAGAAGGTATCCATCTGGGTCGGCCACGACGAACTGCCTGTTCCCGACCTCTTCGACGCCGATGCGATACCACCTGTCCTCGACGGGAAGGAAAAGAGGGTGCGCGATACCTGCGAGCGCTTCGACAAGCGGCGATATGGAGGGCACTCGGATCTGGACATTCAGCCCCCTTCCGAAGGGGTAGACGTCGGGAAGATGCCCGGCCTCGAAGGTGCGGCCTTGTCCGATCTGGTCGATCATCAACTCCGCTTCTCCAAGGCGAAGGTAACAGAAGCCCTCCTCCTCGCGTTCATAAGCGCAGTCGAAACCGAGGACGTCGCAATAGAACGACTTCGATTTCCGCCAGTCAGAGACGGCAAACTCCGGGACCAGTGCATTTCTCAATCGTATTCCTCACCGAACTGTCGGCCCTGTTGAGACGGACACTTTTTGCCTGGCCCAAAAGCAAAGGGCGCGACCGAAGCCGCGCCCGATGCAGATCGGATGTCCCGAGGCTCAGCGCTTCGAGAACTGGAAGCTCTTGCGGGCCTTGGCGCGGCCGTACTTCTTCCGCTCGACCACGCGGCTGTCGCGGGTCAGGAAGCCGGCGGCCTTGAGAGCGCCGCGCATGCTGGGATCGTAAAGCTGAAGCGCCTTCGAGATGCCGTGCTTGACCGCACCGGCCTGCCCCGAAAGACCGCCGCCCTTGACGGTGGCGACCACATCGAACTGGCCGTCGACGCCAGCCACCTGGAAGGGTTGGCGCAGGATCATCTGAAGCACGGGGCGCGCGAAGTAGACGGCGATTTCCTTGCCGTTCACGACGACCTTGCCGCTGCCCGGCTTGATCCAGACGCGGGCAACCGCGTCTTTCCGCTTGCCGGTTGCATACGAGCGGCCGAGCGAGTCACGGACTTGCTCCCGCGGCGCACGTTCTTCAGCAGGGGCGCCGGTGACGCCGCCGATGTCCTGCGAAACGACGTCCTTGAGATCGTCCAGCGTTTTGATGTCTTCGGCCATCTTCAGCTCCGGGTGTTCTTCTTGTTCATGGACGCGACGTCCAGAACGGTGGGCTTCTGCGCTTCGTGCGGGTGCTCTGTCCCGGCGTAGACGCGAAGGTTGGTCATCTGCTTTCGCGACAGCGGGCCGCCGGGAAGCATGCGCTTCACGGCCTGCATCACGACGCGCTCGGGATGAGCGCCCTCGAGGATCTGACCCGTGGTGCGCGACTTGATGCCGCCCGGAAAGCCCGTGTGCCAGTAGTTCGGCTTTTCGCGCTTGTTGCCGGTCACCTGGACCTTCTCGGCGTTGATGACGATGACATTGTCGCCCATGTCCATGTGTGGGGTGAACGACGGCTTGTGCTTGCCGCGCAGGCGCATGGCGACGATCGAGGCAAGGCGGCCCAGCACGACGCCTTCGGCGTCGATGATGATCCACTGCTTATCGATGTCCGCCGGTGTTGCGGTGAACGTCTTCATTGTCTCTGCCCTGGATGGGAATGCGTTTGATGTGCGGCTTCTAAAGGAATCGGCGGCGCCGTCAACGTCTAACTGCCGCGATAAGTCATTCAATTACAACGGCTTGCAATTATGGTATTATGATACCCCAAATTTGTCCAGGTTCCGCGCGCCTTCGAAACGCCTGAAAGAACCTCGAAAAATCCGTTCCTTGGCAATCGGATGGACCCATTTCGCGTTCAGGATGTTGTCCAGTGAGAGTTTTTCGAGTTCGGGATGGATATCATGATCGCCAACTTCTTCCTCCTCTTCCTTGCCGCGGGCTTCGCGCTCGCCACCGTCGCCATCGGCCTCGGCAACCCGGTCCCCGTCGTCGTGGCCATCGCTACAGCGACCGTCGTGTTCCTGAGCGTAAGCCGCCGCGCCGAAGGCTGATCTTTCCCTTTTCGTAGTGGCTCGCCGCGCCTTAGGCTCGCGGCATGACGCATCGCAACCGCGTGCTGGCCACTGGCGACATTGTGGCGGACCCCGCCCGCGGCCTCTTCATGGGCAACCGTGGCATCCTGCACGACGAGCGGGGCCATGTCGGTCGCGCTCTCTGGAAGCACAAGGCGTGGATCATCTGCGTCCTCGAGCACAGGGGCTGGCACCGCGAGGTGATGACGCCCGGCGCCTATACCGAACTGTTCTTCCTTGATGACGCCGTGGCACTCGCCGCCGGCCATCGCCCCTGTGCGCTCTGCCGCCGGGATGCCTTCAATGTCTACCGGCAGGCTGCCGGTCTCACGTCCAGCGCAGCCGATATGGATGAGCGCCTCCACACAGAGCGGGCGATACCCCGCACCTTCGGCCAGCGCCGCCACCAGATGGATGCAGCGACCCTGCCAGACGGAGCGATCATCCTCGAAGACGTTCCCTTGCTCGTCCAGGGCGACCGGATTCGTCCCGTGTCACCCTCAGGCTATGGCGAACCCCGCCCCCGCACAGAGGGTATCGTCACCGTCCTGACGCCCCCGACCAGCCTCGTGGCCCTCCGGGGCGGCTTCAATCCCGTTCTGCACCCGTCAGCCTGACGCCTTCTCTTCCAGCGCCAACCATTCCTCCTCGGCCGCCGACAGCTTCGACTGGCGTTCGGCCAGGGCGTCGGTCGCTTTGCGGAATTTCACAGGCTCGCGGCTGAACAACTCCGCATCCGACATCAGAAGCGACAGCTTCGCGATTTCCGCCTCGAGCCGCGCGATTTCCTTCGGCAGCGCGTCAAGCCGGTGACGTTCGGTAAAGGTCAGACCGCCACCCTTGGACGCGGCTTTCTCCTGCTCTTCCCGACGCTTGTCCGCTCTTGTGGAGGAAACGGAGGCCTCGACCAGCTTCCGCTTCGGCGCATAATCCGACCAGCCCCCCGCATGAACGACGATCCTGCCCTGCCCTTCGAACGCAACCGTCGTCGTCGCCACCCGGTCGAGGAAATCGCGGTCGTGGCTGACCAGAAGAACCGTGCCGTCGTAGTCGTCGAGGATCTCCTGAAGCAAATCCAGAGTCTCGATATCCAGATCGTTGGTCGGCTCGTCCAGGACCATCACGTTCGACGGCTTGGCCATCAGCTTGGCCAGCAGAAGCCGCGCCTTCTCGCCTCCCGAAAGCGACCCCACCGGCGCACGCGCCTGCACTTCATCGAAAAGGAAATCCTTGAGATAGCCCACGACATGCCGGGGCGTGCCCCGCACCATGACCTGGTCGGCCCGTCCCGAGACGCGCATCTCGGTGTCGCCCGTCATGCTTTCCCACAACGTCATGTCCGGATCGAGCGCCGCGCGCCGCTGGTCGAAAACCGCGATCTCCAGGCTGGTGCCAAGGGTGATCGTGCCCTCATCGGGCGCGATCTTCCCGGTCAGCATCTCGATCATCGTGGTCTTGCCCACTCCGTTCGGACCGACGAAGGCCACCCGGTCGCCCCGGAGAACGCGCAGCGAGAAGTCGCGGCAGATCAGCTTGTCGCCATATGTCTTTGAAATGCCTTTTGCTTCGACCACGCGACGTCCCGACTTCGGACCCGAGTCGAGGGCCATCGCTGCCGTGCCCTCGCGCCGGATTTGCGAGGACCGCTCCTCTCGAAGCGACTGAAGCGCGCGCACCCGACCCTGGTTGCGCTTGCGTCGCGCGCTGATGCCTTCGACCGCCCACTTCGCCTCGGACTTTATCTTTCGGTCGAGCTTGTGGCGGGCCTGATCCTCCTCTGACCAGACGGTGTCGCGCCAGTCCTCGAACCCTTCGAACGCCCCCTCGCGCCGCCGCACCTCGCCCCGGTCGATCCAGAGCGTCGCGCGGGTCAGGGCGCGGAGAAAGGCGCGGTCGTGGCTGATGAGAACGAAGGCCTGCCGCATTTCGGACAGCCGATCCTCAAGCCAGCCGATGGCCTCGATGTCGAGGTGGTTCGTCGGCTCGTCGAGCAGCATCAGGTCGGGTGCCTCGGCCAATAGCTTCGCCAGTGCCGCCCTTCGCCTCTCGCCGCCCGAGGCGGTCTCGACGCGCTGCCCCAGGTTCAGCTTCAGACCCTCGGCCGCCGCTTCGACCCGCCAGGCATCGGCCTCGCCCAGGTCGCGCAGGGCGAAGTCCATCAGCGTCTCGCAGCCGGTCATCGCCGGCTCCTGCTCCATGTAGCCGACGCCATCGCCGGGCGAGAGGACACGCGCGCCTTCGTCAGGTTCAACGAGGCCCGCCATCACCTTGAGAAGGGTCGATTTTCCCGAGCCGTTGCGCCCGACCAGCGCCAGGCGATCACCCGGCTGGACGGTCAGGGACAGGCCCTGGAAGACGGGATCGCCGCCGAAGGTCAGCGAGATGTCGGTGAGTTGCAAGAGAGGGGGACGGGCCATGATGGCGGGGCGTAGAGCCGCCGCGGCGCAACGTCAACACCGCCCTCAGGCGATCGTGGCCCGCAGCAGCCGCGCCCGCGCTGCGGGGATGCGCGCGACTTCGAGTCCCGTGAAGACGTGCAGCGTTCCAAGGTCGCGGTCGACAACGGCATGATCCGACACCCATCCTCCCATCCCGAGGTAGGACCGCAGAAGAGGCGGCATCGTCTTCAGCGCCCGGACCCTGTCGGGCGAGCGCCTCAGTCTGGCGGCAAAGCGAAAGACGTCGGGCGCCTTGATGCGCGGCAACCAGCGTTTCGGCGCCAAGTGCCTCTCGCGCAGCATGGCGAAGGCGTCGGCGTAGTCGGCCCAGTCCGTGCCATCGAACGACGAGCAGCCGAAAAGCATCCCCACGCCCTCGCGGTCGACGAAGTCCGTCATCGCCCCCCAGGCGCAGCGAAGGACGTCCGGCTCGCGCAGTCCCGGTCGGATGCAGAACCGCCCCATCTCGACCATCGGCCGGTCATAGGATGCCAGGGCCGCCAGGTCGTAGTGCCGCGCCGAATAGCTGCGCCCGATCTCGGCACCCGAGGTCAGCGGCAGAAAACGGAAGGTCGCGGCAAGGTCGGCGGACGCGTCCTCGACTAGGACGTGCCGGCAAATCCCGTCGAAGGCGTCCGCCTCGAGGCCCCCAGGCCTTGCCGGCAGGTCCCGTGCCGTGACGAAGGCGAGATGGCGTAGCGACTGCGCACGCCGCAGGTCGTCGTCCGTCGCCGCCAAACGCGCCCTGTATCGCTCTCGTGACCGCATTCGCGGGCCTCCGGCACTGGCGGCTTGCCGCCGCGCTCCTAGATATTGACGGCCCGAGGATGCCGCGCAAGCTGCGACGGGGACATGACAGGAGGACGACATGGCCGAGAAGGTGACAAAGACGGACGCGGAGTGGCGGGCCGAGCTCGACGATCTCGAATACAAGGTGCTGCGCAAGCACGGGACCGAGCGCGCCTTCACGCACGACGACTTTCCCAAGCAGCCGGGCACCTTCGTGTGCAAGGGCTGTGGCGCGCCCCTGTTCGACCAAGAGCACAAGTTCGAGTCGGGCACGGGCTGGCCGTCGTTCTACCAGCCAGCCGATCCCGAGATGGTCGAGGAGAAGGAAGACCGGAGCTTCTTCATGCGCCGCACCGAGGTTCATTGCGCCCGCTGCGAGGGGCACCTGGGACACGTCTTCCCGGACGGCCCGCAACCTACGGGCCTGCGATATTGCATCAACGGCGTGTCGCTGGAGTTCGAGCCGGAGGAATGATCCTCCGGCCTCGCATCCTAGTTGGAGTCCCGGCTGCCGCCACCGAGGAACTGGCCGGCGTCGATGTTGCCGAGGTTCGAGAAGAGCTGACGCAGGAAGCCGACGCCGCGCGTGTTCGACGTGGTGACGCGGCGGTTCAGCGCCACGACCCGGCCGTTCTCGAGGCCGAAGCGCTCGATATTCTCGACGACGCCCGTTTCGGTGAAGCTGACCGCGACGACTTCGCGGTCGGTCTCGACCGGTGCCCGCCAGAGGAACCGCTCGTAGTCCGACTTGACGTAGTACCACCCCCGGTCGTCGATGACGCCCTCGGTTCCGGGCTGCCCGGCGATGCGCGCGACGGTTTCCTTGGTGTCGCGACCGACACGAATGTCGCTCAGCGTCGATTCGTCGGGGATGTAGCCGTGGCTCGAGTCGATGCGCGCGCAGCCCGGCACAGCCGCCAGGGCCAGGATCACCATCGCCGTCCGCGCTGCCGTCATGTCGCTCGCCCCTTGCCACGCGGCCCTCTGCCGCCTAGTCGGCATATCCAGACTGCGCCTGCTGATCAAGGAGAGGCTCATGGCTGACAGCCGCTTCCCGGTCGCGAAGATCCGCGACATCGTCTCGTTCGCCGTCGAGCCCGACGCCCAGGCGCGCGACGCTCTCGCTGCCGAACTCGGCATCATGGGGCTGAAGAAGTTGCGTTTCATCGGCACGCTCGCTCCCTCCGGACGCCGCGACGTCACGCTCGAGGCCGACCTCGGCGCGACCGTGGTACAGGAATGCGGAGTGACCGGCGCACCGGTAACGACCCGCATCGACGAGGAGGTGACGCGCCGCTATCTCGCGGACTGGATCGAGCCCGAAGGCGACGAGGTCGAGATGCCCGAAGACGACAGCGCCGAGCCGCTGCCCCCGGTCATCGACGTCGAGGCGGTGATGGCCGAGGCCCTCGCCCTCGCCCTGCCCCTGTTTCCCCGCGCGCCGGGTGTCGAGCCGGTCGAGGTCTCGGTCACCGAACCAGGCCGCGAACCCATGACGGACGAGGATGCAAAGCCTTTCGCGGGGCTCAGGGCATTGCGCGACGGCCTGCCCGGAAAGGGCGGCGGAGACGCCTGAAAACCCGCTTGCCATCCCGAGGAATCGCAGTATGTTCCGGCCCTCATTCGAACAATGGGTTGGACATGGTGCGCCCCAGGGCGTAAGACCGGTCCGACCTCAGAAACCGGGGCACGACCCCTCCGTCTAGACCGAGGATTTGGACATGGCTGTCCCGCAGAACAAAGTAACCCCGTCCCGCCGGAACATGCGCCGCGCGCATGAACTCGCTGACGGCGGGCAACCCCGGCGAATGCCCGAACTGCGGCGAACTGAAGCGTCCGCACCACGTCTGCGGCGCCTGCGGCCACTACGATGCCCGTGAAGTGATCGCGCAGGCCGACGAGATCGACCTGGACGACGACGCGGCCTGAGCGTCCCCGCGGCGCCGTGGAGATGACGGATCAGACCGATCAACCCTCCGGCGCCGCGACGCCCATTACCATTTCCGTGGACGCAATGGGCAGCGATCTTGGCCCGACGGCGATTGTCGCCGGCATCGCCAAAAGCGTCCAGAAGAACCCTTCCGTCCGCTTTCTCGTCTTCGGCCGCGAATCCGAACTGAGGCCGCTCGTCGACAAGCGCCGCCTTGGTGACCGGGTCGAAGTGCGAAACGCGCCCGAGGTCGTCCGCATGGACGACAAGCCCTCCCACGTCATGCGCAACGGCAAGGACACCTCGATGTGGGCCGCCGTCGATGCGGTCAAATCGGGCGAGGCGCAGGCCGTCGTGTCCTGCGGCAACACGGGCGCGCTGATGGCGGTGTCCATGCTGCGGCTCAGGAAGCTGCCCGGCATCGACCGCCCCGCCATCGCCTGCCTCTGGCCATCGCGCAATCCGGGCGGCTTCAACGTCATGCTCGACGTGGGCGCGGACGTGCGGGCGGACGCCAAGGATCTTCTCCAGTACGCGCGTATGGGCGGCAGCTATGCCCGAAACGGGCTTGGCCTTTCGCGCCCCCGCGTCGGCCTCCTGAACGTGGGGACGGAGGAGAACAAGGGCCGGCCCGAGATGAAGGAAGCGCACGACCTCATCACGGCGGCGGCCGCCGTGGACGAGGCCAAGATCGACTTCGTGGGCTTCGTCGAGGGCGGCGACATCCCTTCGAACCGTGTCGACGTGATCGTGACGGACGGCTTCACCGGCAACGTGGCGCTGAAGACCGGCGAGGGCACGGCGCGGCTGATCCGCGACCTTCTCCGCGACGCCTTCCGCGCAACACCTCTCAGCCGCATCGCGGCGCTTCTGGCCGTCACCTCGCTTGGCCGCCTGTCGAAGCGCATCGACCCGCGCCGGGTCAACGGCGGCGTCTTCCTCGGCCTGAACGGCACGGTGGTGAAAAGCCACGGTTCCGCCGATGCCACTGGCGTCGCGGCCGCGATCAAGCTTGCCTTCCAGCTTGCCGAGTCACGCTTTACCGAGCGTCTCGCGGCGCGGGTTGCATCCGGCGACACCGAGGGGCAGGATGCTGCGACCGAGACCGCATCAGCGGCCGCAGACGAGCAGGCAAGATGACATTACGCGCCGTTGTGCGAGGCGTCGGGCACCATCTGCCCGCCCGCGTCGTTCCGAATTCCTGGTTCGAGGACAAGATCGACACCACCGATGAGTGGATCGTCTCGCGAACCGGCATCGAACGCCGACACTTCGCCGCTGAGGGCGAGACGACGTCCGGGATGGCCGCCTCGGCCGCCGAGAAGGCGCTGAAGATGGCGGGCATCGCCGCCACCGACGTCGACGCGCTGATCGTCGCCACCTCGACCGCCGACCTCACCTTCCCCTCTGCCGCGACGATGGTTCAGGACCGCCTGGGCATGACCGGCGGCTTCGCCTTCGACATCCAGGCCGTCTGCGCGGGCTTCGTCTTCGCCCTGGCCCAGGCCAACGCGCTGATCGTGTCCGGCCAGGCGACGCGCGTCGTCGTCATCGGCGCCGAGACCTTCTCGCGCATCCTCGACTGGGAGGACCGCGGCACCTGCGTCCTCTTCGGCGACGGAGCCGGCGCGGTGGTCCTCGAGGCAGAAGAGGGCCAGGGCACGAACGACGACCGAGGCATCCTCGCCACCGACCTTCACTCCGACGGACGCCACCGCGACATCCTTTACGTCGACGGAGGCGTATCGACTCAGTCGACTGGCCTACTCCGGATGCAGGGGAAAGAGGTCTTCCGCCACGCCGTCGAGAAGCTGGCCCAGACCGCCCACACCTCTCTCGGCAAGCTGGGTCTGACCGGCGATGACGTCGACTGGATCGTGCCCCACCAGGCCAACCTGCGGATCATCAAGTCGACCGCCCAGAAGATGGGCGTCGGCATGGACCGCGTCGTCGTGACCGTGCAGGACCACGGCAACACCTCGGCCGCGTCCATCCCGCTGGCGCTGTCCGTCGGCGTCGAACGCGGCCAGATCAAGCGGGGCGACCTCGTCGTCACCGAGGCGATCGGCGGCGGACTGGCCTGGGGGTCGGTGGTGCTGCGGTGGTGATCTAGCCAGCAAACCCCATAGCGGCCGCAGCGAGACCTGCGCGGAACCCTGCCTTCGGGAAGCTAAGGCCCCGATTGAGCGCCCTATTCCAAGCGCTTGTTATTGACTCGGATTTTCATCACCCTCATTCTGTTCTGCAAACACCAGGGGGACGGCATGAGCGAGAAGACCTTGACGCGGATGGACCTGAGCGACGCGGTATTCCGCGAAGTCGGGCTCTCCCGCAACGAATCCGCCCAGCTTGTCGAAAGCGTCCTGCAGCACATGTCGGACGCCCTCGTGAAAAGCGAACAGGTCAAGATCTCGTCCTTTGGCACCTTTTCGATCCGCGACAAGGCTGCCCGCGTCGGACGGAATCCCAAGACCGGCGAGGAGGTCCCGATCCTGCCGCGCCGCGTCCTGACCTTCCGTCCGTCCCACCTGATGAAAGAGCGCGTGGCCGCCGGCAACAAAGGCTGATCCTGGTGGAGAAGTCCCGCGACGCCTTCCGCACGATCTCCGAGGTCGCAGACTGGCTCGACGTGCCCACGCACGTCCTGCGGTTCTGGGAGTCGCGGTTCAGCCAGATCAAGCCGGTGAAACGCGCGGGCGGGCGGAGGTACTACCGTCCCGCGGACATGCGCGTGATCGGTGGCGTCAAGACGCTGCTGCACGACCAGGGCATGACGATCCGCGGCGTGCAGAAGATGTTCCGCGAACAGGGGATCAAGCACGTCTCGGGCTTTTCGCCGTCGCTCTTCGGCATGGTCGACGACGCGGACGACGAGGTGATTTCGGTGGAGGCGCTGCCCACGCCCGCCTCCCCTGCGTCGCCTGCGGCGCCCGCCCGATCGACGCATGGCGCAGCGCCGGCCCCGGTTCTCGACGACGAAGCAGACGCGTCGGCGCCGCTCTTCTCGCACCGCAGCACGCCCAAGTCCGAACCCGAACCTGAGGCGCACGTCAGCTTGTCGCCCGAAGAGGCGTCCGGCGAGGAGACCGAAGCAGCTTCGGCTGAAACCGAGCCCGTCGAAGCCACCCCGCGTCCGTCCATCCCACCCACGCCCGACGTGCCGGTCACGGACCCCGAGGACGACGACGAAGGTTTCGCAGCCACGCCATCGGCCGCCCTGCGCCTGCGCCTGGCCGACCCCGCCGTTCTTGCCCGTCACCGAGACGATCTCGCCGTCGCCGCCGGACGCCTTCGGGCCCTTCTCGACCGGGCGTCCTGAACCGTGTCCGGCGCCCGAGTTGGGCCTTGCCCCCGGTTCGTTTTTCGGCCAGAAGGCGCCCTGTCGGGCTATGGCGCAGCCTGGTTAGCGCGTCCGTCTGGGGGACGGAAGGTCGCAGGTTCGAATCCTGCTAGCCCGACCAATCGACACCGGATCAAGCTGCCGCGACCCGTTCATCGGGTCGCCTGCGCGGCATGACCGGCGTCCTTCCCGACACCCGTATCCGCCGGCTGGTCGCCGAGGGCGCCATCTCGGCGGAACGCGACGTCGACGAAGCGCAGGTCCAGCCCGCCTCTCTCGACCTCCGCCTGGGGCGCGTGGCCTTCCGCGTCCGCGCCTCGTTCCTGACGGGCAATGCCACCGTCGCCGACCGCTTGTCCGACTTCGAGATGCACCGCATCGACCTGACGCATGGCGCGGTGCTGGAGAAAGGCTGCGTCTACGTCGTCCCGCTGATGGAACGGCTTGGCCTGCCGCCGCAGGTCAGCGCCGTCGCCAACGCGAAAAGCTCGACCGGCCGCCTCGACCTTCTGACCCGCTGCATCACCGATGGCGGCACCGAGTTCGACCGCATCCCGCTTGGCTACCAGGGTCCGCTCTACGCCGAGATCTGTCCCCGCTCGTTCTCGGTCCTCGTCCGGCCCGGAATGCGCCTGAACCAGATCCGTTTCCGCGAGGGTCACGCCGAGCTGGACGACGTGTCGCTGGCGCGCTCTTCACGGCAGGGTCGGGCTTGTGGACGGTGAGGCGGTGATCGACGACGGGCTCGGCTTCTCGGTCGACCTCCGACCCGCGAGCGGCACCCTCGTCGGCTATCGCGCCAAGCCGCACACGGGTCTGATCGACCTCGACCGCATCGGCCACTACGAACCCTCGGACTTCTGGGAAGAGGTCCACACCCGCGACGGCCGCATCATCCTCGACCCCGGCGCGTTCTACATCCTCGTCAGCCGCGAGGCGGTGACGATCCCGCCCACCCACGCCGCCGAGATGGCGCCCTATGTCGCGATGGTGGGCGAGTTCCGCGTCCACTACGCCGGGTTCTTCGATCCGGGCTTCGGATGGGCCGAGGCGGGCGGCTCGGGCTCTCGCGGCGTGCTGGAGGTCCGCTGCCACGAGGCGCCCTTCGTCCTGGAACACGGGCAGATCGTGGGACGGCTGGTCTACGAGTCGATGGCGGCCATGCCCGAGACGCTCTACGGCCGCGAGATCGCGTCGAACTACCAGGGCCAGGGGCTGAAGCTGTCGAAGCATTTCCGCACGCCCCGGAGCTGATTTCGACGTCGCACCGGCAATCCGACGCCGCTCTGGGGCTTAACTGCGGCTTCCCCTTCGACCGGCCTTGACGGCGCTTGGATCAACCACGATGTGTCTCGCGCGGCGCCCGTGCCGCTCGTGCACAGGTGCCTTTTGAACATCCTTTTCATCCTGATCGGTTTCGTCGTCCTCGTTGTCGGCGGCGAGCTTCTGGTGCGGGGTGCCGTGGCGCTCGCGCGCCGCCTGCGTCTCTCTCCCCTCGTGATCGGCGTGACGGTTGTAGGCTTCGGCACCTCGGCGCCGGAACTGGCGACGAGCCTCGTCGCCGCGCTCGAGGACGCGCCGGGCATCGCTGTCGGAAACGTCGTCGGCTCGAACATCGCCAACATCCTCCTGATCCTCGGCCTTGCCGCGGTCATGATGCCGATCCTCGTCGACCGCGCGGCGCTGAAGCGCGACTCCGTGGCGCTCATCGCGGCCACCCTCGCCGCAGTCGCCATTCTCTTCCTGGGCGAAGCGAGCCGTCTGGCAGGGTTCGTCCTCTTCACGGGTCTGATCGCCTACCTGACCTACGTCATCCGCACCTCGCCCCGGCCCGAGGCAGAAGAGGAGACGGCGATGGTCGGCGCGGGGCGTTCGGCCGCCTACCTTGCCGCAGGCCTCGTCGGCATGATCGGGGGGGCCATGCTCCTGCGTTCAGGGCGCGGTGGCGCTGGCCGAAGCGGCGGGGGTGTCCGAGGCGGTGATCGGGCTGACCATCGTCGCGGTCGGCACTTCCCTGCCCGAGCTTGTCACCTCGGTCATCGCGGCCCGCAAGGGCGAGGGCGACATCGCGCTCGGCAACGTCGTCGGATCGAACATCTTCAACATCCTCGGCATCCTCGGGCTGACCGCGATGATCCAGCCGATCGCAGTGCCCGCCGACATGTCGATCCGCGACGGTGGTATCCTTCTCGCCGCGACGGTGGCGCTTCTGGTCGTCTGCCGGACGGGCTTTCGCGTCACGCGGACCGAGGGACTGGCTTTCCTTGCGCTCTACGCGATCTATCTCTGGCTGCTCTGGCCCTGAGGGCCTAGGGGCAGCTCCATGTAGATCGCCCAGGGGCCCAGGACGGGATCGCCAGCAAGGTCGCTTTCGGGGAAGGCGTCCCTCTCGACGAAGCCGAGCTTGCGGTAGAGGTCGAGAGCGGACGTCAGGTTGCGCGTTGAATCGAGCCGGACGACCGCTGCTCCCGCCTCCTGCGCGGCTGCGACGGCTGCCAGCACCAGAGCCCGACCGACGCCCATGCCGCGACCCGCGGGCGGAACGTAGAGGCGCTTGATCTCCATCGCGCCTGCGCCTGACGGACGCAGGAAGACCATGCCGAGGACAGCATCCCCGTCATCCTCGGCCACGAAGGCATAGCCGCGCGGCGGCACCACGTCTTGCAAGTGTGCGAGGGTCTTCGACAGAAGGCCGTCCGGCTGGAATCGTGGCGCGCCGGCGCGGAAAAGGTCGTCGCAAACAAAGCGGACATAGTCCGACAGATGCGGCGTCAGCGCGCGAACCTCGTCAACCGAGACAAGGCGCCGGATGCGCGGGCTCACTTCATCAGCCGGTCGATCTTTCGCATCGCCTTCATGGTCTGCTGAGTTTTCTTCACGCGCGGATCGACTTTCTGGCCCTTGTTCAGCCAGCGCATCCCGTGGCGGAAGACCATGTTGATCGCCATGTTGATCAGCCTGTTCGCGTTCATCTGCTCATGCCTCGTCCTCGAACATATCCGTCTGGTCCTCGTCGTCCTCGCCGTCGTCGCCCTGAAGCGCGTCTCCCGGCGGAGGGCGGTTCTCCAGAAGGCCAGCGGCGCGCAATTCCCTCAGACCTGGAAGGTCGCGGGCACTTTCCAGGCCGAAATGGTCCAGGAATTCCTGCGTCACGACATAGGTCACGGGACGTCCGGGCGTCATCTTGCGCCGGCCGAAGCGGATCCACTCCAGCTCCAGCAACTGGTCCACCGTGCCCCGGCTGACGCTGACGCCGCGGATCTCCTCGATCTCGGCCCGCGTCACCGGCTGGTGATAGGCGATGATCGCCAGCGTCTCGATGGCGGCGCGCGACAGCTTGCGCGTCTCGACCGTTTCCTTCTGCATCAGGAAACCAAGGTCGGGCGCGGTCCGCATGGCCCAGGCGTCGCCCACCTTGACCACCGACACGCCTCGCCCCTCATAGCGCTTGCGCAGGCGCTCGATGGCCGCCGCCGCGTCGCAGCCGTGCGGCAGGCGCGCGTTCAGGTCGGCGACCCCGATCGGTTCGACGGTCGCGAAGAGGATCGCCTCGACCATCCGCTCCTGCTCGGCCTCCGGCGGCGCCTCGAAGAGGCTGTCGCGCGGGGGCCGGGCGTCGGCGGCCTCGGGGCCGGTCTCAGGCACGGGCAACCGCCTGGATCTGGATCGGCGCGAAGGTGTCGGACTGACGGATGCGGATCGCGCCAGTCTTGACCAGTTCGAGCGAGGCCGCAAAGTGCGACGCCGTGGCCGAGCGCCGGCGTTGCGGGTCGGTCTCCCACCCGTCGGGAAGATAGGACAGAAGGTCGGTCCATTCACCCGCATAGCCGATAAGTCCCGCATCCGCTCAAGCGCCTGCTCCAGCGTGAAGACGTTGTCGCGGTCCATGACATAGGGGCGGAACTCGTCCTTCGTCCGGATCCGGGCATAGCCCTGCATCAGATCCAGAAGCGTCGCGGTATAGCGGACCCGGCGTACGCGGGTCACGTCCTCGGGCAGGCCGCGCACGAAGAAGTCGCGGCCCTTCTGGTCGCGCGCCATGAGTTGCGCGGCGCGGTCGCGCATGGCGGCCAGGCGTTCGAGCTGGAAGGCAAGGTGAGCCGCCAACTCCTCGCCCGAGGGTCCCTCGTCAGACGGGATCGGGCGGCAGCAGCAGGCGCGATTTCAGAAACGCGAGCCAGGCCGCCATAACCAGGTAATCGGCGGCCAGTTCGATCCGCAGCGACTTGGCGCGCTGAACGAAGGACAGGTACTGCTCGGCAAGGGCAAGGACGCTGATCTTCCGAAGATCGACCTTCTGCGTGCGCGACAGCATCAGAAGAAGGTCGAGAGGTCCCTCGAAACCGTCCACGTCGACGATCAGGGCCTCGGCGGCAAGCCGGTCCCCAACGTCCGAGAAATCCATGTCGCCATCAGGCATCGGCGCGTCCCTGCATCAGGGCGCCAAACTCGGCTTCGAGAGCCGAAATGTCAATATCTGGTAGGCCGGCGCGGCGGGTCAGCGCTATATCTGCGCGATGTTGGGAAGCCCCGTCCATCGCACCCACTGTTTCGGCGATCACCCGCATCTCGGACAGATCGCCGTTGCAATGCAGGACGGCATCGCATCCCGCCGCGATAGCGCGGGCGGCTCGCTCGGCGATGTCGCCCGAAAGCGCCTGCATCGAGATGTCGTCGGTCATCAGGAAGTTCTGAAGCCCCAGGTCCTCGCGCAGGAACCGCACGCCTGCGGGCGACAGCGTCACCGGCGTCTCGGGGTCGATCTCCGGCAGGACGATATGCGCCGTCATGGCCATCGGCAGGTCCGCCAGAGCGCGGAACGGCGCGAAATCCGTATCGCGCAGGTCGGCGAGCGGCATATCGATCCGCGGCAGAGCGTGGTGGCTGTCCAGCGTCGCGCGCCCATGCCCCGGCGCGTGCTTCAGGACCGGCAGCACGCCCGCCTCGAGAAGCCCCGTCGCGCAGGCCCGCGCCATCGCCGTCACCGTAGCAGCGTCGGTTCCGTAGCAGCGGTTGCGCAGGAAGGGATGCGTCTCGGGCCAGGCGATGTCGGCGGAGGGCGCGCAGTTCGCGTCGATGCCCTGAGCGCGCAGTTCCGCGCCGATCATCAGGCCACGCAGGTGCATCGCCCGGAACGCAGCGGTCCCCTCTGACGAGAGCGCCTCGACCTGGTCGAGCGGCGGCATCCACTCGCGCCAGTGCGGGGCCCGCAGGCGCTGGACCCGGCCGCCCTCCTGGTCGATCAGGATCGGCGCCTCGCGCCCCACGGCCTCGCGCAGCGCGGTGCAGAGACGGCGAAGCTGTCCGGGTGTTTCGGCGTTTCGCGCGAAAAGGATGAACCCGAAGGGGTCTGCGTCGCGGAAGAAGGCGGCCTCGTCCTCGGTCAGGACGGGGCCGGCGGGCGCGACGATGTACGCGCCCTGCCCCACTTCTATTCCTGCACGACCGGGATGCAGTTTGCGCCCTCGGCCACCAGCACCGCGCAGAAGCGCCGCGCGTCGCCCAGATCGTCGAAGCCGACCGCGCGAAGACGGAAGAAGGTGCGTCCGCCGCTTTGCGCTTCCTGGATCACCCGGCCCTTGCCGCCCATGTACTCGCCGAAGCGCTCTTCGGCGGCCAGCCACTCGGCCTCGGCCACCTGCGCGCTGCCGTAGGCGCCAAGCTGCACGAGGCGGGTGCCGGGAGGAATCCGGACCGGATCGACGCTGCCGTCGGCGGCGCTGGCGGGCGCAAGCGACACGCGCTGAAGACGGGCGGGCCGCTCGACCGGGCGCGGCGTCGCGGCGGGGACGTGAGCGGGGGCCGCGATGCGCAGGACGGCGGGCTCGGCCACCAGCGGTTCCGGGGCGAGACCGATGTCGGCCAGGGCCGCCGCGACGGCCAGGTCGGTGGCCGATGGAGCGGGCTCCTCGGTCAGGGCCGCGGTGCCGTCGGCGTTGGTGACGGTGGCGAAGTCGTCCTCCACGCCCTCCTCGTCGAAGGCCGCGCCGAAGTCCTCGCTCACGGCATCCGGAGGTGAAGGCGGCGACGTCTTCATCCGCCACTTCGACGACCGGAGGCGTGGTCGTGGGGACGTCGTCCTCCAGCGACATGACCGTCGGCGTCGCGTCGGGCGTCGGCGCAGGAGCCACCACCGGGGGAAGCTCGGCCATCGCCAGGTCTTCCTCCTCGTCCAGGGTTGCGGGCTGAGGCGCCAGCACCACGCGGTCCGAAGGCGCCACATCGACGCGCTCTTCCGCGATCCGGTTGACCGTCAGGCCCTGGTAGTCGCTGGCAAGTCCGCCCGGGTCTTCCGGTGCGATCCGCATCGGACCTTCCAGCGCGCGCACGACCGGAACCCCGGTCACGTCGCGCACCCAGAGCTGCCATCCCCAGGTCGCCAGGCCGGCGATCAGCAGGACCGACAGCCCCGCCCCGGCCCAGTTCATCGCTGAGGCGAAGGTGCTCCCATAGGATCCGTCGCCATAGTCATCGTAATTGAGTGCCGCCATGTTCCATGCCTCAACTGCCCGCCACCGGTTGTTCCGGCGGTCTCCACTGCTCGATGACGCGAGGTCTGGGCGCTGTCGTTGAGGCCGGTTTCCCGGCGGTCAGCGCGTTTCCTAGACCGGCGTCGCGGCAAGGATACGCCATCCGCCGGAAATAACAACGGTTACGGGGCGAAGCGGGGCGATTTTCGCTGGTGGGACGAGGTGCGGGTGGAACGTGAGCGTCGGCAGGATGCTCAGCACGGATGACCTGCGAAGGTTGCGCAGGGGCTACTTGGGCCTATGCATGCCGGAATGAAGGCTGGTATAGCCAGCTTCTAGCCAATCTGCGAAAAATCTTGACATTCCGCCTGGTATAAACCACGGTGGGACTGTTTACCGAACGTCGTCCGAACAATGTAAAGGAACCGAGCATGCGGCTTCCAGTATCTGCAGTATACTCGCCAGTCGAAGCGCCGCCCGAGGTCGCTGATATGATAGCTTCGGACCTCCATCATGGGGCAGAATTCGGACGAGATGCCGGAAGGCGAATGCTGGGTTGCGCGGCTGAAGAGATCGAGATTCGAGACTGGTGCTGCTGGTCGAAGAAGATCGACGACCTCGGGCGCATGTCTTAAGCGGGAAGAAGAGTTTCCAACGTTCGTCCGATCGGCGTCGCACGCTACATGATTGCGAAGACGCATCAGAAACCGTCATGTGGAGCGCATCCGAACTTTGGCGCAGGGACAGCAAATCTGGATGAGTTGACCAATTCCGGCGTCATGGTGAGGACATCTTCACGCCTCTTGCCCGTCACCGGAGACGTTCGATCTCAAGCTCTTCGGAGCTCAAGGAGAAGCATTTCTCGGGCAGCGAAGTCGTGGCGAAGACGTGGATCAGTCTTTGAAATTCCGCTTGATCTCGCGGCAGTCGAAATCGGCTGTTCCTGACATGAAAACTATCTGGAACCGGCTACGCGTGGATGCGTTCTTAATTGTTTCGCAGACAGACCTTCTCCCGCGACAAAAGAGTGAGGCCTGACGTCTACAGGCGGACTCTCGCGGCGGTAACTCGACGGTCAAGCCTAGCCACCCCTACCGCATCTCCTCGACCGGCGTGACACCAAGGATCCTCAGCCCGTTCGCGATCACCACCGCCACCGCGCGGGGCAGCGCGATCTTCGCCGCCGTGGCCTGGGCGTTCCCCTCCTGCACGAAGCGAAGCGCGGGATTGTCGTTGCCCCTGTTCCACAGCGCATGGAAATCCGACGCCAACTCGTAGAGGTAGAAGGCGACGCGGTGCGGCTCGTGATTGCGGGCGGCGATCTCGACCAGGCGCGGCCATTCGGCGATCTTCTTCGCCACGGTGAACTCGGCCTCGTCCTCGAGCTTCGCGTTATCCGACCAGTCGAGGTGCATCGTCTCGGCCCTGCGCATGACCGACCGGACGCGGGCGTGGGCGTACTGGACGTAGAAGACCGGATTGTCCTTTGATTGCTCCGTCACCTTGGCGAAGTCGAAGTCGAGCGGCGCGTCGTTCTTGCGCGTCAGCATCACGAAGCGCGTCACGTCCGCGCCGACCTCCTCGACCACGTCGCGCAGCGTGATGAAGGTCCCCGCCCGTTTCGACATCTTGAAGGGCTCGCCGTTCTGGTAGAGCTTCACGAGCTGCGTCAGCTTGATATCGACCGGCACGCGCCCGTCCGACAGCGCCGAGACTGCGGCGTTCATCCGCTTGACGTAGCCGCCGTGGTCCGCGCCGAAGACATCGATCAACTCGTCGAAGCCGCGCGCGATCTTGTCCCAGTGATAGGCGATGTCGGGAGCGAAATAGGTCCAGGCGCCGTCCGACTTCATGATCGGCCGGTCGACGTCGTCGCCATGCTCGGTCGACTTGAAGAGCGTCTGCTCGCGCGGCTCCCAGTCCTCGGGCAGCTTGCCCTTCGGCGGCTCCAGCGTGCCCTTGTAGATCAGGCCCCGCTTCTTCAGCTCGGCAATCGCCGCCTCGATCCGGCCCGTGCCGTAGAGCGACTTCTCGGAGAAGAAGTGGTCCATCTTCACGCCGAGCGTCGCCAGATCCTCGCGGATCAGCTCCATCATGGCCTCGGTGGCGAAGTCGCGGACTTGGGGCAGCCATTCGCCCTCGGGCAGGTTCAGAAGGCGGTCGCCGTACTTCTCCTTCAGCGCCTCGCCCACGGGCACGAGGTAGTCGCCGGGATAGAGCCCCTCGGCGATCTCGGGCGACAGGCCGTTCGCCTCGCGGTACCGCTCGAAGGCCGAGCGGGCGAGAACGTCGACCTGGGCGCCGCCGTCGTTGATGTAGTACTCGCGCGTCACGTCGTAGCCCGCGAACTTCAGGAGCGAGGCCAGCGCATCGCCGAAGACCGCGCCCCGCGTGTGTCCAACATGAAGCGGTCCCGTCGGGTTCGCCGAAACATACTCGATGTTCACCTTCACGCCCGCGCCCAGGCCCGAGTGCCCAAAGGATTTTCCGGCGTCGATGGCTTCGGCCACCACGTCGTGCCAGACCTCGGGCACGAGGCGGATGTTGATGAACCCCGGCCCCGCGACCTCGGCCGTCGCGATCCGCGGATCGGACGTCAGCCGCTCGGCCAATTCCTCGGCTATGGCACGAGGCTGCTTGTCGGCGGGCTTGGCCAGCACCATCGCCGCGTTCGTCGCCATGTCCCCATGCGCCGGATCGCGCGGAGGCTCCACCGCCACCGCGCCCCAGGACAGGCTCGAAGGCAGCCGTCCCTCGGCCACAAGGGCGTCGAGCGTCTCGATCACGGAGGTGCGGATGTCGGCGAAGATGTTCATGGATCCGGTCCTTGGCTCTCGCCGCGGTTTAACACTCCGGCGCCCGGCGTCAACGAAAGCGGGCGGGTCCCCTCGGCCGGCACTGCTGGATCCTATACGTCAGGAAGCTTGGCCTCATGGACGCGACGTCGCCAAGGTTGTTATTCGCGCCGCACCGTGTGAACAACGGTCGGGATCAACATCTCAGGATTGCAGTCTTGTTCACGATCCTATCCGAAAGATTGATTCCCGTCCCGAAAGCCCGGACTCTGGACCTGACGGTCGAGCGAGTTGGCACGTCCAGCAGGGTGCATTTCGGCGACGCGGTGTTCGATGTCAGCACGGACCTCGAAGATGTCGCCGCTCCCGAAGTCTTCGACTTCGCGCTCTTCGGCGTTGTGGCAGTCGCGGTGCGGAACAACTGGAATGTGCGGACCGACCTGCCGGTGACCGAGGGCGGTCTGGCGGCGGCGCGCCGGGTGGTCGACCTTTTCGATCTGTGGCGCGTCCGGCGCTGCTATCCCGTCACCATCGAAGCGAGCAACCTCGTGCCGGCCCCAATTCATGCTCCGCGCCACGGCGGCCTGATCTGCCTCTCTGGCGGTATAGATTCGACCTATGCCGCGATGAAAGACGTCGCCGCGGGGCGGGCCAGCCATGGCCTCCTCGTTGCGGGCGCAGACTATCCGCGCGCGTCCTCGCCCGGTTTCATCGAAAGACGGGGGCGCGTGGCGATTCTTGCGGAGGTTCTGGGGTTAGAACTCGTGACGGCCGAAACGACGGTCCGCGACCACAAGCTCTATTTCAATGCCACGCACACCTGCGTCCTGGCGATGATGCTGGCCTTCCACGCCCAATCCTTTCGCCATGGGACAATCGCGGCGGACTTCACACTGGCACAGGAGTACGGTTATTCGCCCTGGGGCAATTCGCGTCCCATCGTCGAAGCGCTCGGGTCGACCTGGTTCCCCATCCATCACGCCGGAGGCGAGACCGGGCGAACCGACAAGGTCAGGGCCATAGTCGAAGCCGATCCCGACCTGATGAAAGCCGTTTCAGTCTGCCAGAACAAGGAGATCGGCGGAAACTGCGGCACCTGCGAAAAATGCGTCCGGACGAAGCTGAACCTCGTCGCGGCAGGTGTCGATCCTGCCCCGTATTTTGAAGCCAATCCGAACCTGGCCGAGCATTTCGCGGCCTTGACCCTGCCAAACTACCCAGCCGGCCTGAGGCGGCACATGGTATTCCTCAAGGACATCGAGCCGACGCTTGACGACGCCGCCTTGCGGACCGTCCTGAAGAAGCGGCTCGACAGACTGCGGCGGAAGATTACCCCGACCGGCAAAGCCTGAGACCTCACCCCACCGGCACGCTCCGCATCGCCGCCGCTCCGCCGCCGCCGATGAACCTCTCGTGGCATTGAAGCGCGAAGCGGTCGGTCATCCCCGCGATGTAGTCGGATACGATGCGGGCGAGCGCGGTTTCGTCTTCCGCCTCCTCCACGTCCTTCCGCCACTGCTTCGGAAGGTTGTCGGGGTGCGCCATGAAGAACGGGAAAAGCTCATCTATCACGCGGGTCACCTCGGCGCGCATCTTCACGACCGTCGGTGCGCGGTACATGCGCGTGAACAGAAACTGGCGGATCTCCTTCAGATCCTGGAACAGCGGCTCCGAGAAGCGGATCATCTGGAACCCCGCCTCGCGGATGTCCTGTGCGCTGGCGGGCTGGATCTCGGCCAGCGAGGACTGCGCCACCGCGATGACGTCCTCGACCAGCAGACCGAAAAAGCGCCGCAGCGCCTCGTGCCGGCGGCGATAGTAGTTGAGGCCCGGATAGATCTCGTCGACCCGTGCGAAGCAGCGGTCGAGGATGGGAAGCTTTCCAAGCTCGTCGGTCGAGAACAGCTCGGCCCGAAGCCCGTCGTGCAGGTCATGGTGGTTGTAGGCCACGTCGTCCGAGATCGCCGCCACCTGCGCCTCGGCGCTGGCGAAGGTGTGAAGCTCGAGGTCGTGCTTCGTCTGGTATTCGGCCAGCGCCCAAGGCAGCACGCCGGTCACCGGGCCGTTGTGTTTCGCAATACCTTCAAGGGTTTCCCAGGTGAGGTTCAAGCCGTCGAACCGCGCATAGTGCCGTTCCAGCGCGGTCACGATCCGCAGGGCCTGCGCGTTGTGGTCGAAGCCGCCGTAGGGCGCCATGAGCGCCGACAGCGCCTCCTCGCCCGTGTGCCCGAAGGGCGTATGGCCCGAGGTCGTGCGCCAGCGCCACCGCCTCGGTCAGTTCGGCGTTGAGGCCAAGCGCGCCCGCGATTGTCCGCGCCACCTGCGCGACCTCGATGGAATGCGTGAGGCGGGTGCGGAAATAATCGCCCTCGTGCTCGATGAAGACCTGCGTCTTGTGCTTCAGCCGCCGGAAGGCGCTGGCATGGATGATCCGGTCCCGGTCGCGCTGGAAGGCGGACCGAAAGGTGGACTCATCCTCGTCGTGCAGCCGGCCCCGGCTTGTCGCCGGGTCCGACGCATAGGGCGCCTGCATTGCGTCCCCTGTCTTGTTCGCCTGTCCCGTCGCCCATATATTCCGTTGAAGCCACAAAAGAAACGCCGGAGTCCGAGATGGACCTTGCCCTTCCTCCCCGTGTCACGCCCCGCGCCTTCGCGCGGCTGGCCGAGATCAACGAAGGCGCGGACGCGCCCAGGGCGCTTCGCGTCGCCGTCGAGGGCGGCGGATGCTCGGGCTTCCAGTACTCCATCGACATGGGCGAGCCCTCCGACGGTGACCTCGTGCTGGAAGGCGAGGGCCAGAAGGTCGTCGTGGACGAGGTGTCCCTGCCCTTCCTGTCGAACGCCGTCATCGACTTCGCCGACGAACTGATCGGCGCGCGCTTCGTGATCGAGAATCCGAATGCGACGTCTAGCTGCGGCTGCGGGACGTCTTTTTCGATGTGATTGCGGATGTCTGCTCGAATACGGGGGCAGGCGCTGCAAAAATCCGGCGAATCTGTTATGGTGGCTATCCCAGCCAAGGGAGGCTTTGATGACCAAGCATATCATCGACGGCAGGCGCATCCCCGGAGGACCGGCGAAAGCGCAACGCTACACGAAGCTCGACGCCGAGACGCGGCCGCATCCCCACTCGATCGCGCTGCAACGGCGGCCGCTGCACACGAATGCGGACACGCGCGCTCTGCGCTTTCTCGCAATCGAGCGGCGGACGGGAGAAACTCTTCCCGCCTGACTGACCGGGGGAGCGATATCGAAGTGAGGGCCGGACCCGGCGCTTTCACTCTGCGTGCGCCGGATCCGCTTTGACAACATCGGGCAAAACCCGTCATCTCCCCCCATGCGCATCGCGACCTTCAACATCAACGGCGTTCGAGCCCGGATCGAAGCCGTCACCGCCTGGCTGACCGAAAGTGCGCCGGACGTGGCTCTGCTTCAGGAGATCAAATCGCAGGACGACGGGTTTCCGCGCGAGCATTTCGAGGATCTGGGGTACACCGTCCACACCCACGGGCAAAAGGGGTTCAACGGGGTCGCGATCCTGTCGAAGCTGCCGCTCGAAGACGTGACGCGAGGGCTGCCTGGCGACGACGCCGACGAACAGGCCCGCTGGATCGAAGCGACCGTGATCGGCACGCGAGCGGTGCGCGTCTGCGGATTGTATCTGCCGAATGGCAACCCCGCGCCGGGTCCCAAGTACGACTACAAGCTCGCCTGGATGAAGCGGCTGAAGGCTCGCGCCGAGGCCCTGCTGGACACCGAGGAGCCGGTGGTTCTCTGCGGCGACTACAACGTCATCCCGCAGGACGAGGATGCAGCAAGACCGGCTGCATGGCGTGAGGATGCGCTCGCCTTGCCTGCGAGCCGCGCCGCCTTCCGCGAAATCCTGAACCTGGGCTACACCGATGCGTTCCGTGTCCGTCACGCAGGCGGCGGGCACTACAGCTTCTGGGACTACCAGCGCAACGCCTTCGATCGGAACGACGGCATTCGGATCGACCATCACCTGTTGTCGCCGCAGGCCGCCGATCTGCTGAACGACTGCTGGATCGAGGCGGCCGTCCGCGGACGCGAGAAGCCTTCAGACCACGTTCCTGTCTGGATCGACATCGACGCCTGATTTTTTCGGAACCTTTGCGTCGCTTCCACGTCGTCCCCCCGTAACAGAGTTGTGAGTGAGGGGGAGTGCTCCCGTGTTTCGTTATCTCGTATTGGCCGCATTGGCCGCCTTCATCCAGATCTCGGGCGCGCATGGCTGCACCGTGGGGGGCAAGTGTCTCACGCCGCCCGAGAATTCTGATGAAATGCGCCTGACCGTCGGCGACAGCGTTCCCCAGGGCGAAGGCCAGATCCTCCTGAATGCTCAATACTATGGCCTGCCACCCGCGGGGGACGGTGCCTGGTATTATCGCGTCGGAGACCAGATCGTGCGCGTCCGGCCCGACACGCTGGAAGTGCTCGAGGATGTCACGGCCGACATGAACCGCGCCTTCTGACCGGCGGCGCGCCGCCACCATACGGCGCCTTGTCTTACTTTTGCCCGATATCGGCCCTAGCTCTTGAAGCAAAGGAGAGCCCCATGAAAATCCTTCTGACCGCTCTTTCCCTCGCGCTGACGCTTGGCGCCTTGCCCGATGCTGCCCTCGCCAAGGGTCCGAAAGGCTGCCCGCCGGGTCTTGCGAAGAAGTCCCCTGCCTGCGTGCCGCCCGGCCTTGCGCGTAAGGGCGTGACCCGCGATGACCGTGACCATGATCGCGACCGCTATGAAGACCGTGCGGACCGCGACGACTGGGATCGGGACGATTGGGACCGCTACGACGAGGACGACTATCGCGTCCTGCGCGTCGGCGACCGCATCGTCCTGGACGGACGGGAATATGTTGTCGTCGACACCCGTGACGGCACGCTGATCCGCCGGGACGACCGGACGTGGCGTCTGCCCCGGCTCGATGACGGTTCGGACTACGTCCGTGTGGGCGACGCGATCATCCGGGTCGACCGCCGCACGCGCGCCGTTCTCGACCTGATCGAGTTGACCGACCTCATCCTGAGCTGACACGAAAGCGCGGCGGAGCCTACTCCGCCGCCACGCGCGCCGCGCCGAGGATATCGGCGAGGTAGCGGCCCGTATGGCTTTCGGGCACTTTCGCCACGTCCTCGGGCGTGCCCACGGCAACAATTCTTCCGCCGCCGTCGCCGCCTTCGGGACCGATGTCGATGATGTGGTCGGCTGTCTTGATGACGTCGAGGTTATGCTCGATCACGATGACCGAGTTGCCCTGCTCCACCAACTCATGCAGCACTTCCAGAAGCTTGCGCACATCCTCGAAGTGAAGCCCCGTCGTCGGCTCGTCGAGAATATATAGCGTTCGCCCTGTCGCGCGCTTCGACAACTCCTTCGACAGCTTTACGCGTTGCGCTTCGCCGCCCGACAGTGTCGTCGCCTGCTGGCCTACCTTGATGTAGCCCAGACCGACGCGCACCAAAGCATCCATCTTCTCGCGGATGGACGGCACGGCCTTGAAGAACTCCTGCGCGTCTTCCACCGTCATATCAAGGACATCCGCGATGGACTTGCCCTTGAACCTGATCTCCAGCGTCTCGCGGTTATAGCGCTGGCCGTGGCAGGTCTCGCAGGTGACGTAGACGTCGGGCAGGAAGTGCATCTCGATCTTGATGACGCCGTCGCCCTGGCAGGCCTCGCAGCGGCCGCCCTTGACGTTGAAGCTGAAGCGTCCGGGCTTGTAGCCGCGCGCTTTCGCCTCGGGCAGACCGGCGAACCAGTCGCGGATCGGCGTGAAGGCCCCCGTGTAAGTCGCTGGATTCGAACGCGGAGTCCGGCCAATCGGGCGCTGGTCGATATCGATGACCTTGTCGAGATGCTCCAGCCCCTTGATCGTCTCGCAGGGCGCTGGCGTCTGCCGCGCGCCGTTCAGCCGCATCGAGGCGGTCTTGAACAGCGTCTCGATGGTCAGCGTCGACTTGCCGCCGCCCGAGACGCCTGTGACGCAGACGAACTGGCCCAGAGGAAAGCTCGCCGTCACGTCCTGGAGGTTGTTGCCGGTAGCGTTGACCACGGTGACCGACTTGCCCTTCTTCGGCTTCCGCCGTTCGTGCGGCACAGGGATCGCGCGGCGCCCGGCAAGATAGTCCCCGGTGACGCTGGCAGGGTTGGCAATGATCTCGGCCGGGGTGCCATGAGCCACGACCTCACCGCCGTGGATGCCGGCGCCGGGGCCGATGTCGAAGACGTAGTCGGCCTCGCGGATCGCTTCCTCATCGTGCTCGACGACGATGACGGTGTTGCCCGCGTCGCGCAGGTTCTTCAGCGTTTCGAGAAGACGCCCGTTGTCGCGCTGGTGCAGGCCGATGGAGGGCTCGTCGAGGACGTAAAGCACACCCGTCAGGCCCGACCCGATCTGCGATGCCAGCCGGATGCGCTGGCTCTCGCCGCCCGACAGCGTGCCCGCGTTACGCGACAGCGTGAGGTATTCGAGGCCCACGTTGTTGAGGAAGCCGAGACGCTCGCGGATTTCCTTCAGGATGGCTGAAGCGATCTCGTTCTTCTGTTTGGACAGATGGTTCGGCGCGTCCAGCGTCCAGTCCAGGGCCTCGCGGATCGACTTCTGCACCACCTCGCCGACGTGCAGTCCGCCGATCTTGACCGCCAGCGCCTCGGGCCGAAGGCGGAAGCCGCCGCAGGTGCCGCAGGGGCGGTTGTTCTGGAACCGCTCCAGGTCCTCACGAATCCAGGCGCTGTCGGTCTCGCGGTAGCGCCGCTCCAGGTTCGGGATGATCCCCTCGAAAGCGCGCTCGACGGTGTAGACGCGGCCGTTCTCGTCATAACGGAAAGCGATCTCATCCTCGCCGGAGCCGAACAGGATGCCCTGCTGCGCCGTCTCGGGCAGGTCCTTCCACGGCGTGCGCTTGTCGAAGCCATAGTGCTTCGCCAGCGCGTCGATGGTCTGCATGTAGTAGGGCGACTTGCCCTTGCGCCAGTTGGCAAGCGCCCCATTGTCGAGCGGCACGAGAGGCCGCGACAGGTCGGGCACCACGAGGCGTTCGTCGAAGAACAGCTCGACGCCCAGACCATCGCAGGACGGGCAAGCCCCGAAGGGAGCGTTGAACGAGAAAAGGCGCGGCTCGATCTCGGAAATGGTGAAGCCCGATACCGGACAGGCGAACTTCTCGGAGAAGGTGATCCGCTCGGGCTCGGCGTCCGCCGGCGCGGTTTCGAGGATGGCGATGCCGTCGGCAAGGTCGAGCGCGGTGCGGAACGAGTCCGCCAGCCGGGTTTCGATCCCCTCCTTCACCACGATGCGGTCCACCACCACGTCGATGTCGTGTCGGAACTTCTTGTCGAGCGTGGGCGCGTCGTCGAGCTCGTAGAACTCGCCGTTGACCTTCACGCGCTGGAAGCCCTGCTTGCGCAGTTCCAGGAATTCCTTTCGGTATTCACCCTTCCGGTCGCGCACGATCGGCGCGAGAAGATAGGCGCGCGTCCCCTCCTCCATCGTCATCACGCGGTCGACCATGTCCTGCACCTGCTGCGCCTCGATCGGCAGGCCGGTGGCGGGCGAATAGGGCGTGCCGGCGCGGGCGAAGAGCAGGCGGAGGTAGTCGTAGATCTCGGTGACGGTGCCGACGGTCGAGCGCGGGTTCTTCGAGGTGGTCTTCTGCTCGATGGAGATCGCCGGGGACAGACCCGAGATATGGTCGACGTCCGGCTTATGCATCATGTCGAGGAACTGCCGCGCGTAGGCCGACAGCGACTCGACATAGCGGCGCTGCCCCTCGGCGTAGATGGTGTCGAAGGCCAGCGACGACTTGCCCGAGCCGGAGAGGCCGGTGATGACCACCAGCTCGTTCCGTGGAATATCGACGTTGATGTTCTTGAGGTTATGCTCGCGGGCGCCGCGCACCTCGATGTTCTTCTGCTCGGCCATCAAGCCACCTTTCCAAGCGCAAGCCACAGAGATAGCGACCGGGCCGCTAGACTCAATGGCGTAAACAGAACATTACCGGAACATCCAGGCTGCGTCACCGATTTTCCGTGAACTTCCTGTGGATAACGGCGGAGGCCTGCGCAGAGCCTCTCGGCCACACGCGATTGTCAGGCGACGCTTCAGAGCCAGGCACTAGGCTAAAGGAACACATCGCCGACAGGAAGGATCACCAGCATGCTGACCCGACGCATCGTTATCGCCGCCCTCGCCGCCACCCTCGCGCTTCCCGCTGCCGCCCACCACGGCTGGCGCTGGACGGATGGCGGACAATTCGAGCTGACCGGCATCGTCACCGAGGCCAACCTCGGCAACCCGCACGGCGTGCTGTCCATCGACGCCGACGGCGAGGTCTGGACGGCGGAGGTTGGCCAGCCTTGGCGCAACCAGAATGCCGGCCTCACAGACGAGATGCTGGCGCCGGGAGCCGAAGTCACCCTTCTGGGCGAGCGTCACGCCGATCCCGCGCAACTCCTGATGAAGGCCGAGGTCGTGGTGATCGACGGCACCGAATACATCCTCTACCCCGACCGCGTTTGACCGAGCTTGCCGCCCTTCTGGAAGCCACGTCGCTGGCCCAGGCGCTGAAGGCGTCGCGGTGGATGTATCCGCTCATCAACGCGGGCCACATCCTGGGCATCGCGCTTCTCGTCGGGGCGGTCATCCCGATGGACGTCGCAGCCCTTCGCGGTCGTGACATGACCGCCGACCTTCATCCCTGGGCGATTGCGGGACTTCTTCTGGCGGTGGCCTGCGGCCTGCTGCTGTTCATCACGCAGGCGGGCGACTACGTCGTCGAACGGCTGGTTCCGGGCGAAGATGGCGCTTCTTGCGCTCGCCGTCGCCAATGCGCTCTGGCATCTCAACGCGACAGGTGCGGCGCTGAAGCGCGCCGCCCTGCCTTCGCTGGTGCTCTGGCCCACGATCCTGATCCTGGGACGGATGATCGGCTACAGCGGCTAGTAGTGGACCGCGCGCCCGTAGGCGTCGAGGACGCTTTCGTGCATCATCTCGGACAGCGTCGGGTGCGGGAAGACCGTCTCCATCAGGTCCTCCTCGGTCGTCTCGAGCTTGCGGGCGACGATATAGCCCTGGATCAGTTCGGTCACTTCCGCGCCGACCATGTGCGCGCCCAGAAGCTCGCCGGTCTTCTCGTCGAAGACGGTCTTGATGAAGCCCTCGGCCTCCCCAAGGGCGATGGCCTTGCCGTTGCCGATGAAGGGGAATTTCCCGACCTTGACCTTGAAGCCCAGTTCCTTGGCCTTGGCCTCGGTGTAGCCGACGCTCGCCACCTGCGGCTGGCAGTAGGTGCAGCCGGCGATCTCCTGCGGCTTGACCGGGTGGACCTTGTTCTTGCCCGCGATCAGTTCCACGACCATGACGCCCTCGTGCGACGCCTTGTGCGCAAGCCAGGGCGCGCCCGCGATGTCGCCGATGGCGTAGAGGCCGTCGACCCCGGTGCGGCAGTAGGCGTCCGTCACGACGTGGGTGCGCTCGATCTTCACGCCCAACTCCTCGAGCCCCAGCCCCTCGACGTTGCCGACGATGCCCACGGCTGAAATCACGGTGTCGACCTCGATGCGTCTCGGTCTTGCCGTCCGTCTCGATATGCGCCGTCACCTTGTCGTCGGCGCGGTCGAGCTTCTTGACCGTCGCCTTCTGGAGGATCTTCATCCCCTGCTTCTCGAAGGCCTTCTTCGCGAAGGCCGAAACCTCGGCGTCCTCGATCGGAAGGATGCGGTCCATCACCTCGACCACCGTCGTCTCGGCGCCGAGGGTGTTGTAGAAGCTGGCGAATTCGATGCCGATGGCGCCCGAGCCGATGACAAGAAGCTTCTTCGGCATGTGCGGCGGCTGAAGCGCGTGCTTGTAGGTCCAGACCCGCTTGCCGTCTGCCTCGAGCCCCGGCAATTCGCGCGCCCGGGCGCCGGTGGCGACGATGATGTTCTTCGCCTGAAGCTCTTCGGTGCCCTTGTCGGTCTTGACGCTGACCTTGCCCTTCGCGGTCAGGGTCGCCTCGCCCATGACGACCTCGACCTTGTTCTTCTTCATCAGGTGGCCCACGCCCGAGGCAAGCTGCTTGGCCACCCCGCGCGACCGCTTCACCACCGCGTCGAGGTCATAGCCGATGCCCTCGGCCTTCAGCCCGAACTCCTTGGCGCGGTGCATCAGGTGGAAGACCTCGGAGGACCGCAGCATCGCCTTCGTCGGGATGCAGCCCCAGTTGAGGCAGATGCCGCCCATGTGCTCGCGCTCGACGATGCAGGCCTTCAGGCCAAGCTGCGCTGCGCGAATGGCGGCGACATACCCGCCCGGGCCCGCCCCGATCACGACGACGTCGAAGGTCCTGGCTGCCATTGGTTGTCCTCCCGGGGCGAAAAATCAGGCGTTTGAACAGGTTTGCCACGGACAGACGGCGGAGTCACCCGGTCCCCCGTTGCCATGTCGGAATACCGGCCATTCCGAAAACGTCAGGCGGCGTTCTTCGCCCTCAGCTTCTCGACGATGCGCCCGTATCCCCCTTCTTCGAGGAATTCGCGCTCAGCCTCGGTGGATTCGCGGCTCAGAGCCTCGTTCCGGAAGGGAAAGCGCCCGAACTGGCGGATGATTTCGCGATGCGCCTTGGCGTGAAGCAGGCTCTCGGCGGCCTCGGGCATACGCGTCGAGAACAGGCGGACGGCGCGGTCCTGGTCCTCCTGGTTCTCGGAATGCTCGAGCGGCAGGTAGAAGAACTGTCGGGCCGGCGGGTCGATCTTCATGTCCCAGCCCTTGGATATGGCGACCTTGGCGGCCGATTTCGCAAGCTTGTCTGACGAGAAGGACTTCGCCGTTCCGCGGAACATGTTACGCGAGAACTGGTCGGTCAGGATGATGTAGGCCAGCGTCCCCGAGGCATAAGTCAGCCACAGGGACAGTGCGCCCTGCATGGCGCGGGACCAGTCGGCCTCGAACCTTTCGCGGATCGTCGCGTCGAGTTCCTCGCCGCCCTTGTACCAGCCTTCGGGGCCCATCTCGTCCAGCCAGAAGGCCAGAATGTCTTCAGGACTCGCCATTTGTGTCACCTACCGTTGCCTCTTCCCCAGGCGTCTTCGAGCGTTACCACGTCCTCACTGGCGATCAACCTTTTCCTCCGGGGTGGCGGCGGCACCCTGCTCGGGAGGGGCGTTGTCGGCGTAGAATTCCTGTGCGGCCTCGACCGCGATCGGCGTCGCCGAGGGGGTCAGCGGTGCATAAGTCACAGCGTCGTAGTCGCCTTCCCCTTCGTAGAGCGAGACGCGCTGCGTCATGCGGTAGGCGACGTAGGCCACGAAGAGCGTGAAGTTTGCCGCGAGGAAGACCCAGAAACCGGAAGGCCCCAGGTTGCCCATCAGCCAGCCGGTCAGGATCGGACCGGCGATGGCGCCCAGGCCGTTGACGAAAATCATCGCGCCCGAGGCCGCCGCCATGTCGTCCCTCGGCAGGTAGTCGTTGGTGTAGGCGATGAGGAGCGCATAGAGCGGGTTCGACACGCCTCCGAGAACGAAGCCCGCGACGAGGATCATCTCGAAGCTCGCGCCGAAGAACAGCCCGATCAGCGAGCCGAGCGCCCCTCCCACACCCGCGTAGAGGATCAGCTTTCGGCGATCCATCCGGTCCGACATCCAGCCGATGGGGAACTGAAGGACAAGGCCGCCGAAGAAGATCGCCGTGACGAAGATCGAGATCTCGGCCACCGACATGCCCGCCGCCGTTCCATAGACCGAGGCCATTCCGAAGAGAGCCGAGAAGGCGAAGCCCATCAGGAACATGCCTACGATGCCCGTGGGAGAGGTGTTGTAGAGCGCGCGGAGGTCCATCGCTTTCGTCGTGTCGAACTCGGGCGTGGGCGTCACCGACAGGAGGATCGGCGCGAAAGACAGCGACACCAGGACCGAAGGGATGACGAAGAGGACGTAGCCGGCCGGGTCGGCGACGTTCAGAAGCGCCTGCGAGACCATGATGCCGACCATCTGCACGATCATGTAGAGCGAGAGCGCCTTGCCCCTGTTCTGGTTGGTCGAGGAATTGTTGAGCCAGCTCTCGGCGGTGACGTAGACGCCCGAAAACGAAAACCCGAAGAGGACGCGCAACAGCATCCAGGCCCAGGGCTCGGTGATGGTCGGATAGAGGATCAGCACCGCCGAGATGAACGAGCCGAGAGCCGCGAAGACACGGACATGACCGACCCGACGGATCAGGCCCGGCGCCGTGCGCGAGCCGAAGAGGAAGCCAACGAAATAGGCCGAGGTGATGACCGACAACTCGAGGGTCGAGAACTCTTCGATTCCCCCCGGATGCCCATGAGCGAGCCCTGAAGGCCGTTGCCGACCATCAGCAGGAGAATGCCGAGGAGCAGCGGCCATGCGCTGCGGATCACTTGCAGCATCGCGCCGCCTCCGTCTGTCTTGCCTGCCCTAACGCGCCCGGGTGAAGTGTGCCTTGCCCGAATGCGACGACCTCTGTCGGTTTTCAGCCCGCCGGCAGGAGCAGCGAGGCATCTCCGTAGGAGAAAAAGCGGTAGTCGTTCCGGATCGCGTGATCGTAGATTTCGCGCACGCGGTCCACCCCCATGAAGGCGGAAACCAGCATCATCAGCGTAGACTTGGGCAGGTGGAAGTTCGTCATCAGCGCGTCGGCGGCCCTGAAACGGTAGCCCGGTGTGATGAAGATGTCGGTGGCGCCTCGCCAGGGGGCAAGGGTGCCGTCGTCCCTCGCCGCCGTCTCGATCAGCCGCAGCGCGGTCGTACCCACGGGAATGATCCGGCCTCCCTCGCGCCGGGTGGCGTTGATCTCGCGGGCGGCCTCTGCGGTGATCTCTCCCCGCTCGGCATGCATCTTGTGGTCGCGGACGTCGTCGACCTTGACCGGCAGGAAGGTGCCCGCGCCGACATGAAGTGTCACGAAGCTGCGGTCGATTCCCCGCGCAGCGAGCGCGGACAGCAAAGCGTCATCGAAGTGAAGCGACGCGGTCGGCGCTGCGACGGCGCCCGTCTCGCGTGCCCAGACCGTCTGATAGTCCTCGCGGTCCTGCGCGTCGGCAGGCCGTCGGCCCTCGATATAGGGCGGCAGGGGCATGGCTCCGGCCTCTGCCAGGGCCGCGTCGAAGTCGTCGCCCGACAGGTTGAAGCGCAGGCGCGCGGTCCCGTCGTCGCGTCCCTCGACCGTGGCCGACAGATCGGGCGAGAACACCAACGCCTCGCCGTCGCGGACTTTCTTCAAGGGCTTCAGAAGTGCTGTCCAAGACCCATCGGCACGCGGCTCCAGCAGCGTGGCCTCGATGCGGGCCGAGGTCTCTCCGCCCTCGCCCGATCGATGCCGGATACCAGATAGGCGTGCGGGGATCACGCGGGTGTCGTTCAGGACCAGACGGTCGCCCGGCCGCAGAAACGCGGGAAGGTCGATGGCATGGGCGTCGGTCAGCTTCGAAGGCGTGGCCACGAGCAGGCGCGAGGATGACCGGGGCCGCGCGGGGCGGGTGGCGATCAGCCGCTCGGGCAGGTCGAAATCGAAGTCGGACAGCCGCATCCCTCAGCCTCCCGGCGGCGCGCGACGGAAGATCTGGCGGAAGGCGCCGGGCGTCAGGATCGACAGCGGGTTGACGCTGACCGACGGATCCGATGTGGGGCCGGCCATCCGATAGTTGAAGCCGAACAGTCCCTCGCCCCGCCGCGTGAAAAGCGAGCCGATGCCGTTCAGGAAATAGACCGGCGAGATCACCCCGCGCATGTCGAGTTGCTTCGACGCCATGTCGTAAATCCCGTCGGCCGAGATGCCGATGGAGCCGCCCACCGCCGCCGCCTGCTGAAGCGTCAGACGGTCGCGCGTCAGGCGGAAGCTGCCGTCGATGCTCTCGAACCGGATGCCTGGCCCGTCAAGCTGGTCGATGAGACCCACGATCGAGATCGCATCGAGGAGATCGGCCATGACAGGCGCCTTCCTGATGCGGATACGCTCGATCAGGAACTGGCCCGAATAGGTGCCCGACGGAGCGCCCACCACCGGCGTCAGCACGATGTCGAGCGTCCCCTCGCGCGCGTTCGGCGTCAGGCCGATGCTGGCCAGCACGCCCGCCGCGTCGTCGCTCTGGATCCGGATGGCAGTCCCTGCGTTGGCGGGGGCCAGCGTGCCGCGAACCTGAGCGCCGCCGTTGATCTGTCCGCGGAACTCGCCGGACAAACCGATGGCGGTCTGGTCGATCCTGCCCCGCACGCCCGTCAGGGAGATGCCGTCCGAGACCACCAGCCGGTCCAGCGCCAGTTCGATCGGGCCGTCCGCGCTTCCTCTGCCCCCACCGCCTGAGCCGCCAAGATCGAGGCGGCGCAGGTCAAGCGTGCCGCCCTGAAGCGTCACTGCGGGAGATTGCCCCGCGCCTCGGGGCGTCAGGCTTACCGTCGCGTCCAGCCAGTCGCCAACCCGAAGCGGCGTGAAGGTCGCCCCCGTGAACCCCTCGGTCCCGAAGTCGAGGTCGCCCCGCAGCGAAAGCCCGGCGGTGTCCAGTTCCAGCCGGTCGACCTGCGGCACGTCACCGAGCGTGGCGGCGACGGTCAGCGTGCCCGTTTCGCCCGCGGGCTTGGTCCAGCCGACGGCCGGCAGGGAAAGCGTAAGCCCCGACATCTGCGACGTCAGAAGCAAGTCGGGCGGACGCGTCCGGCGCGAGTTTCAGGCGATAGTCGCCCTCGCTTTCGCCGCGCAGGAACCCGTCGGGCAGCGGCAGGCCGAAGGTGTCGATGGTGCCGGGCGAGAGCGCGAGCCGGCCCGCGATGGTTCCGCCCTCCTCCGCCGCATCGCCAAGCGGCTGAAGCCAGCGCGCGGTCAGCGCCACGCCGTCGAGAGTGGCCTCGCCCTCCAGGCCGAGACGCGTGGGATCGGCGAAGAACTCCAGCGTCTCGGCCTCGAGCACGCGACCAGGCACAAGGCTGTCGGACCGCACGTCGCGCAGCGTCGCGGCGACGTCGTAGGTCACGTCGTCAGCCTCGATGCCATCGACGAGCGGCAGAGTGATCCGGGCCACCACATCGGCCTCGGCCTCGGCGATGTCCACGGGACGATTGACGCGTTCCATGATCCGAAGCGGAGGATTGTCGAGGATGGACAGCATCCCTTGCATCGGCCCCTTCGCCGCCACCGTGATCTCGCCCTGCACCGGCTTCGGCCGCACGTCGGGGACGAGGAAAACCGAGCCAGCGGTGTCGATCCGGTCGCCCGTGGCGGCGTCCATACCTCCCGTCTCGACGGCGAGCGCGAAACGGCGGTCGTGCAGGGTCGCCCGGCCCGACGCCCCGGTCAGGAGGGGCATGGCGGGCAGGAAAGCGGGCAATTCCGTCTTCGAACAGGAAACTGAGTTCGGCGTCGGGTTTCCGTCCCGTGTGGGCGCGAAACGCAACCGAAGGCTCGACCATCGTTCCCTGCTCGAGGTTCCGAGACAGCCATCTCCGGGTGATGGGCGAGACCTCGACGGGCCAGAACGCCAGAACGCGCTCGGACCCGATGCGCTCGGTCGTGGCGTCGACCGACGCGTGCCAGCCGTCCTCGCGGGCCTCGACGCGACCCTTGGCCCGGATCGGCGTGCCTTCGTTGTCAATCACGACCTGGGCGAGGTCGGCGGTGAACGGGTCAAGACGCAGTCGCAGGTCGGCGCGGACGTCCGACAGGCTCACCGGCGCTTCGAAGATGCCGCCACCGTCGTAGTCAAGCGCGTCGACACGGAATTGGCCGAGAAACGCCCGGGGCCAGGGCCCGTCGAGCTCATCAAGATAGGTGTGACCCGAGGCCAGAAGGCGCCCCTCGGGTCCGATGATGCTTATTTCCGAGAAGTCGATCCTCTGCCGCGCGGGGCTGAAGGTGAAATACGCCTTGGCCGCCTCGAAGGCGACAGGCGTGACCTCTTCGGTCGGCTGGAGCGCGCCCGATGCGATGTCGAGCGTCCCCGCGAAGGATCGAAGCTGCCCGGTCTCGTCGATCTCGGTCCGGACCGAGCCCGAGATCGGCGCATCGAGGACCGAGAGCCACGACAGCACGGGCGACTGAAGCGCGATGTCGCCCGCAGGCATTCCTGTCACGGTGAAGCCAAGCGACACCCGGCCCGTGCCCCTATTGCGCGAGACCGAGAACTGCATCCCGGCCAGGTCGTCCGTGCCGTTGAAGACGTCGGACGCCACCGAGAGGTTCAGCCCCTCGCTGCCTTTCCGAACGATGGCCGTCGCGTTCGTGGCCTGCCAGATGCGTCCCGAACGCGCATCCTCGAGCGTCAGCACGATGCCGCCGGCCTGGACCTCCTGAAGCGACGCCAGAGCGCCCGAGGCCATGATGCGGTCGATCCGTTCGAGAAGCTCGGGCAGCGTCTCGGCGTCGTCCGCCGCCACCTGGTCCGAACGAAAGGCGAAGCTGCCGTCGGCGGTCCGGCGGATGGTGATCTGCGCTCCCGAGAGGAACAGGCTCGACGCCGCGACCTCTCCTCGCAGAAGGCGGCCGGGCGAGAGTTCCGCTCCGATGCGGTTCAACTGGGCCACGGCCCCTCCCTGAAGGTCGACAAAGCGGATGTCGTTCATCAGGAGTTGCGGGATCCCGTCCCGGCCCACGCCCACCTCGATCCCGCCGAGCGAGATCGGCGCGCCCTCGAGCCGGGCGTTGATCCTGCGCTCGACGCCTGCACGGATCGTGTCGGGGACGGCGATCGTCCGGCCCGAGAGGGACAGGACGAGGATGGTGAAGATCAAACCGGCCAGCGACAGGGTCAGGACCATGCCAAGGCCCACGCGCCCGTGACGCGGGCGGCGCGGCCGGCGGACCGGCGGCGGGGCGTCGTCCGTCCCGTCTGTCTGCTCGTCGTTCTTTGCCATCGGCATTTGCGTCCGGGGTGTATTCTGGGCCGAAGCGGACTAAAACACCAAACTGTAATCGCAAAAGCCACAGGGACACCCCATGAGCCTCGACGGACAGACCGCGCCCGACTTCACCCTGCCCCGCGACGGGGGCGGCGAGATCACCCTTTCCGACCTGCGTCCGAAGGCGGTCGTTCTGTATTTCTATCCCAAGGACGACACACCCGGCTGCACCAAGGAGGCGCAGTCCTTCACCGCCCGAGCGGCGGATTTCGAAGCGGCGGGTGCCGTCGTCGTCGGCATTTCGAAGGACACGGTGAAGAAGCACGACAAGTTCCGCGACAAGTACGACCTGGGCGTGATCCTCGCCTCCGACGCGGAGGGCGACGTCTGCGAGCGGTACGGCGTCTGGGGCGAGAAGCAGATGTACGGCAAGACCTACATGGGGATCGAGCGCGCCACGTTCCTTGTCGCGGGCGACGGGACTGTCGCGCGCGAATGGCGCAAGGTGAAGGTGGACGGCCACGCGGACGAGGTGCTGGACGCGGTGAAGGCGCTCTGAGCGGTTATGGCGCTCAGGGCTTCGTAGAACCGATGAACGGTGATCCCCAGACGCTGACGGAGATGGCGGTCGATGTCCTGACGACGGCAGACGCACGTGCAAAGTGCCGGCTCTCCCGTGCGCACGCCGCCCGCTGGTTCGCGGCGCGCGAGGCCGGCGAGAGCATTTCGGTCGGCACCGCCTCGCCGCCCGACCGCCCCGCACGCCCTGACAGGCCCGAGCTTCTCGACCCGCGCGACGTGCCGAAGCGCAAGCCCGGCAGTCCGGAGGGCCGTCTGGCGTTGTTGCACGCGGTCGCCCACATCGAACTGAACGCCGTCGATCTGCATTGGGACCTCATCGCGCGCTTCGGGCATGTTGCCCTGCCGACCGGCTTCCACGACGACTGGGTCCGCGCGGCCGATGAGGAATCGAAGCACTTCGGCCTTGTCGCCGATTGCCTCGAAGCGCAGGGCAGTCACTACGGAGCCCTGCCCGCCCACGCCGGCATGTGGCGGGCTGCCGAGGATACGGCGGACGATCTGATGGGACGCCTCGCGGTCGTCCCGATGGTGCTGGAGGCGCGCGGCCTCGACGTGACGCCCTCGATGATCGGCATCTTCCGCAAGGCCGGGGATACGGGTGCCGTCGCCGCGCTCGAGACGATCTATGCCGAAGAGGTCGGCCATGTCGCCTACGGGTCGAAGTGGTTCAACTTTCTCTGCGGACGCGGCGACATGGATCCGAAACCCGTTTTTCACGATCTCGTGCGGCGCTACTTCCACGGAGCCCTCAAGCCGCCCTTCAACGAAGAGAAGCGCGCCGAGGCCGGAATACCGCCTGACTTTTACTGGCCACTTGCCGGAAACGACTGATCTTTCGGCGGCTTTCCGCTTGAAATCGCGGCATTTCCGGGGCGGGAGCAAGGCACGGTTGCCTGAACTCCCCCCCAGCCTCTAAGACTTTTTCGGGGTGAAGGGCCGGACAGGGCCCGGCTCCTCATTCGAGGTTACGGGACAGGACCTTGTGACGCTGCCAATGATATCCAGACTGAGCGGTGCGCTGGAGCGCACATTTCCTGAGCAAAGGCTTTTCCTGAGGTCGGACACCGAAACCCGGTTCGTCCGCCTCTCGCCCGCGACGCAGTTCGTTGGCATCGCCGGAAGCGCCCTGCTCCTTGGCTGGACGATCGTCTCGTCGGCCATCCTCATCATGCACAGCCTCGGCGCGGGCGACCTGCGCGAACAGGCGCTGCGAGACCAGGCCGTGTACGAAGCGCGCCTGAACGAGCTTGCCCACGAGCGAGACGCCCGTGCCCGCGAGGCCTCGGACGCGCAGCAGCGCTTCGCGGTGGCGCTGGCCGAGGTTTCGGCGATGCAGTCGCGCCTGCTTTCGTCCGAAGATCGCCGACGCGAACTGGAAACCGGCGTCGACGTCATTGCCGGCACCCTGCGCGAGACGATGAAGGAACGCGACGAGGCCCGGGGCCAGTCCGAGCTTCTTCTGACCGAGATCGCCGAAAGCGCCGCCGAGAGGCCCGACATCACGCGGATGAGCGACCTCGAGACGACGCTGGACGTGATGACCGCGGCCCTTGGCGATCTGGCGGGTGAGCGCGACCAGATGAACGACAAGGTCGTCGAGGCCGAGACGATGCTGCAAGAGATCGCATTCGACCAGAAGCTCGAGGCCGAGCGCAACGAGCGCATCTTCAGCCAGATCGAAGAGGCGGTGACGACGTCGCTGTCGCCGATCGAGGAGATGTTCTCGGCCGTGGGACTTCCGACCGATTCGATCCTCGAGCAGGTCCGCCGCAGCTATTCCGGCCAGGGCGGCCCTCTGACCCCGATCGTCTTCTCGACCAGCGGAGACGCCGAGCCCGACCCCCTGACCGACCGCGCCAACGAGGTGCTGGGCCGTCTCGACGAGGCGAACCTCTATCGCATCGCCGCCGAGAAGCTGCCTTTCTCGTTCCCCATCAAGGGAAGCTATCGTTCGACCTCCGGCTTCGGAAAGCGGTGGGGACGGATGCACGAAGGTCACGATTTCGCCGGCGGGACGGGGACGCCCATCCTTGCCACGGCAGACGGGGTGGTGACCCACGCCGGTACGGCTTCAGGATATGGCAACCTCATCAAGATACGGCATGAATTCGGCTACGAGACACGATATGGCCACCTCTCCAAAATCCGGGTCGAGGTCGGGCAAAGAGTCTCGCGCGGGGACCTGATCGGTGATATGGGGAACACCGGACGGTCGACCGGAACCCATCTCCACTACGAGATCCGGATCGGCGGTGACGCCCTCAACCCGATGAAATTCATCAAGGCAGCTAGAGATGTTTTCTAAGAGCAAGATCAACGAACCCGGCCCCAAGCAGGGAACTGAGGCAGCAAAGGAAGAAAAGGCGCCCGCCATGAACCAGTCGAACAGCAGCTCGGACTTCAGCCCGTCCTCCTCTTCCGCACCCAAGGTCAAGCCGCCGGCGTCGGTCCTCTCGGCCGACCTGCAGATCACCGGTAACATCAAGACGACCGGCGACATCCAGATCGAAGGCAACGTCGAGGGCGACATCCGCGCGCATCTTCTGACCGTCGGCGAAGGCGCCACGGTGAAGGGCGAATGCATCGCCGACGACGTCGTCGTGAACGGCCGTGTGGTCGGCAAGGTGCGCGGCCTCAAGGTGCGCCTCACCTCGACCGCCCGCGTCGAGGGCGACATCATCCACAAGACCATCGCCATCGAGTTCGGGCGCCCATTTCGAGGGCTCCGTCCAGCGGCAGGAAGACCCCCTGAACTCGAAGGGCGGCATCGCACCGAAGCCCGGCATGGGCATGGGCTCGAGCACCCCGGCCGGCGGCGCGAAATAGGCCTCATCCTTTAGGAATGACCGAAGGCGCCGCCACCCGCGGCGCCTTTTTCGTGTCTCACGGCTCGGATGTGTAAAGCGCGCGGCGATAGAGATGCCAGGTCGCGTGACCGAAGACCGGCAGGGCCACGAAAAGCCCGAGGAACGCCGGAAGCATCGCCAGGAACAGCCCCGCCGCGATCGCCAGAGCCCAAAGCCCCATCACCAGCCGGTTTCGCCTTACGGTGTCCAGGCTGACGAGCATCGCCGTCACGAAGTCGATCTCGCGGTCGACCAGAAGCGGCAGCGATACCGCCGTCATGCCGAAGGTCAGGAAGGCAACGCCCGCGCCGACGAGACCCTGAACCGCCAGCATGGCCAGACCGCCCGGCGTGAGGAACGCCTCCCACGTCGCCGGTCCATGATGCATGGCGCCAAGGCCCATGAAGAGCGCGAAGGTCATATGGGCGAAGAAGCTCCAGAACAGGAAGGTGAAGGCGAGGATCGCACCGATCCAGGGAAGCTGCCGCGTCCTCTCACGCCAGACGACCGACAGCACGGCCTCCCAGGCCAGCGGCTCGTCCGCTTCGATCCGGCGGCTGACCTCGTAGAGCCCGACCGCCGCAAAGGGTGCCACCAGCGGGAAACCTAGCGCAAAGGCCAGCGTCCAAAGAAATGTCCCCGCCCCGAGCCACCAGAGCGCCAGTCCTGCGACCACATAGAAGGCGCTGAAAGCGATGCCGAAAAGGGGTGCGGTACGAAAATCCCAGACCCCGGCCTTCAGCGCCGAAACCAGTTCCGGCACCGTCACCTGCGCAATCTCGGGGATCGGCGAGGCGGGGAGCGTCAGCGGATGCGGTGTATCCTCCATGCCCTCAGTCCTGTCCGGCGCGGACCGGCGCCGCCTTGATCCAGATCACCCAGCCCTCCCCCTCGTGCTTGAAGCCACACCCGCGCGTTGGTATCACCCGCCGACAGGCATTCACCCCCCGGAGGTCCCATGCGCGCCGAGGCCGAGAACACGGTCGCCGCCATCGAAAAGTCGCTTCATCTGCTGGCGCAGCGGATGGACTGGGACACGGCGGAGCATCGTCTGGAAGAATTCAACGCGATGACCGAGGATCCCAAGCTCTGGGACGATCCGGCGCGTGCGCAGACCCTGATGCGGGACCGGCAGATGCTGGTCGACGCCGTGACGCGCTACAAGCGCATGTCGCAGGAACTGTCGGACAACGTCGAACTGATCGAACTGGGCGAGATGGAAGACGACGCCGAAGTGGTGAGCGAGGCCGAGGCGGCCCTGAAGGCGCTTCGGGACCGCGCCGCTCAGGCCGAGCTCGAAGCCCTGCTCGACGGCGAGGCGGACGGCAACGACACGTTCCTCGAAATCAACGCAGGCGCGGGCGGCACCGAGGCCTGCGATTGGGCGCAGATGCTTCAGCGGATGTACATCAGGTGGGCCGAGAAGCGCGGCTACAAGGTCGAGCTTCAGGACGAGATCGGCGGCTCCGAGGCGGGCATCAAGTCCTGCGCCTACCAGATCAAGGGTCCGAACGCCTATGGCTGGCTCAAGACCGAGGCAGGCGTCCATCGCCTCGTCCGCATCTCGCCATTCGGCAAGGGCACGCGCGAGACCTCCTTCGCCAGCGTCTGGGTCTATCCGGTCGTCGACGACAACATCGAGATCGACATCGCGGCCAACGATATTCGCATCGACACCTACCGTTCCTCTGGCGCGGGCGGCCAGCACGTCAACACGACCGACTCGGCGGTGCGCATCACGCACATTCCCACCGGGATCGTCGTCACCTCCTCCGAGAAATCGCAGCACCAGAACCGCGACATCGCGATGAAGGCGCTGAAGTCGCGGCTCTACCAGATGGAACTCGACCGCCGGAACGCGGCGATCACCGAGGCGCACGAGAACAAGGGCGACGCGGGCTGGGGCAACCAGATCCGGTCCTATGTCCTCCAGCCCTACCAGATGGTGAAAGACCTGCGGACAGGGCACGAGACCTCGGACACGCAAGGGGTGCTCGACGGCGATCTGGACGGCTTCATGGCCGCCACGCTGGCGCTCGGCGTCTCGGGGATGAAGCGCGGGGAAGCCCAGTCAGACGACTGACTCCCGCAACCCGTTTCATTGGTCCGTAAATATCCCGGGGGTCCGGGGGCAGAGCCCCCGGCGCACCGTCAGTACAAACCGCCCGAAGAAATCTCGCCCGCCGTCGCCTGACTGGGGATGTTGACCACGTCGCCGGTCGAGGTCTCGACCTGGCGCGTCGCGCGCGAGATCTCCTCGGTATAAAGCGGCAGGTTCGCCCCCATGGCGAAACCGCCGTCGAAGGCGATACCGAAGACCGGCTCCTCGCCCTCGCGGAAATACTCGGCAACGACGTTCTCGCCCGATGCGTTGTCGGGCAGGCGCGCGCCGTTGTAGCGGTCGATGTTGATGAAGTGCCCGCCCGGCGGGATCTCGAAGCGGCCGCCGCCGTACTTCTCGACCGCCTTCTTCATGAAATGCTGGAACACCGGCGCACAGAACTCGCCCCCCGAGGCGCCGCGTCCCAGAGCGCGGGGCTGGTCGTAGCCGATATAGCAGCCAGCCGCGATGGTCGAGGTGAAGCCGACGAACCAGACGTCGCGGGCGTCATTGGTCGTGCCGGTCTTGCCCGCCGTGGGAACGCCCAGGTTCACCTGCCCCGCCGCCGTTCCGCGCTCGACCACACCCCGCATCATCGAGGTGAGCTGGTAGGCCGTGATCGGGTTCATCACGCGCTTGCCGTTCGTGATGATGCGCGGGGTTTCCCCGGCGCGCAGATCCTCGACGCCGCATTCCTCGCAGGTGCGCTGGTCGTGGCGATAAATCGTCGTGCCCCACCTGTCCTGCACCCGGTCGACGAGGGTCGGCTCTACCCTCTCGCCGCCGTTGGCGAACATGGCGTAGGCTGAAACCATGCGAAACAGCGTGGTCTCCTGGCTTCCCAAGGAGTTGGCGAGGAACGGGTCCATCCTGTCGTAGACGCCGAAGCGCTCGGCATAGCCCGCGACGGTCGGCATCCCCACCTCTTCGGCGAGGCGAACGGTCATCAGGTTCCGCGACCGCTCGATCCCCGTGCGAAGCGGCGTCGGTCCGTAGAAGCGGTTCGAGGCGTTCCTCGGCCGCCAGACACGGCCGCCACCCACGTCGACCTCGATCGGGGCGTCGACGATGATCGTCGCGGGCGTGAAGCCGGAATCCAGCGCGGCCGCATAGACGAAGGGCTTGAAGGACGAACCCGGCTGGCGCAGCGCCTGCGTCGCGCGGTTGAAGTTCGAGACCTGGTAGGAAAAGCCGCCCTGCATCGCGATGACGCGGCCGGTGTTGACGTCCATCGCCATGAAGCCGCCCTGAACGCCGGGCACCTGCCGCAGCGAGAAGACCGGGTCATCGGGGCTGCCGCCATCGTGGCGGACATGGATCACGTCGCCGACGTTCAGGACATCGCCCGCGACGCGGGCCTTCCGGATCCACTTCACATCGTCTGGCGTGATCCAATGGCCGTCCGCGCCTTCAGCCCAGGCCTCGACCCCGATCCGGGCCGAGCTTTCGCCGACCTCGAGCACGACCGCCGGAAACCAGCTTTCGACGTCGCGGGCGAGCTTCGGCATCTCAGCCAGGGCCTCTCGCCAGGTCTTGGCGTCCTTCAGTTGCTCGGGCTCCAGCGTCGCGACCGTACCGTGCCATTCGCCCTGCGCGCGGTCATACTCCTCGAGCGCCTCCTGAAGCGCCTCGGCGGCGATCTTCTGCATCTCGGGATCGATGGTGGCGCGGATTGTCAGGCCGGCGGCCTTGAAGCCCTCCTGTCCGAAATCGCGCGTCAGCTGGCGGCTGATCTCCTCGGTAAAGTAGTCCCGCGCCGGCAGCTTCGCCGCGAAGGCCTCGCGGTCGCCGGCCTGAACGGTCAGAAGCGGCGAGACGCGCGCCTCCTCGTAGGTCGGCTCGTCGATGTAACCGTTCTCGTACATCTCGGTCAGCACGAAGTTCCGGCGCGCGACGGCGCGCTCCTCTGCCGTGACCGGGTGATATGTCGACGGCGCCTTGGGCAGCGCCGCGAGGTATGCGGCCTCCTGCGCATTGAGCTGGGTCAGGGTCTTGTTGAAATACGTCTGCGCCGCGGCGGCGACGCCATAGGCGTTCTGGCCGAGGAAGATCTCGTTGAGATAGATTTCGAGGATCTTCTCGCGCCCGATCTCCTTGACCATGCGCGAGGCCTGGATCGCCTCCTTGATCTTTCGCTCGATGGCGCGCTCGCTGCCGAAGTAGATGATCTTGGCCACCTGCTGCGGGATGGTCGAGGCGCCGCGGACCGACTCGCCGCGCGTCTGCGCGGCCTCGTAGAGCGCGGCCGCAATGCCCTGAACGTCGAAGCCGCCATGGGTCCAGAACCGCTTGTCCTCGGCCGAGATGAAGGCGTTCTTCACGGTGTCCGGGATCTCGTCGTAGGGGATGTAGATCCGGCGCTGCGCCGCGTATTCGTCGATGATCCGCCCCTCGGGCGAGTAGATGCGCGTCAGCGTGGGCGGCTGGTAGTTCGCCAAGGGAGCGACGTCCGGCAGATCGCGGCCGTAGACATAGAACACCGCCCCGCCGACCAGCGCCACCATCAGCAGGCCAAGCGTCACGAGCGAGAATATCGCGCCGAGGAATGAGAAGAAGAACCGGGTCACCGTCGCCGTACCTTTGCCTGTCGATCCTGTATATGGCGCGAAGGGGTCCGGGTCAAAAGGGCTCCGCGCGGGTTTCGGCCAACAAGAAGGCCTCTAGCGGCGCAGCGCATCTCGACGCAGGCGGTCTTCGTCCTCCCACAGGAGAAGTGCGTTCCGCACCGCCACCGCCGCCTCGTGCTGCCATTTCTCGGAGGCGAGCCGCGCACGGTCGGCCTTCGAGGACAGGAAGCCGAGCTCGATCAGGATCGACGGTATCTCGGAAGCTTTGAGAACGGCCAGGTCGCCGGTTCGCTCGGGGTGCGAATTGACGGCCAGCTCCGCCGAGCGGAAGGCCGACACAAGAGCCGCCGACAATGCATCGGTTCGGGGCGTCGTGTCCTGACGCGCGAGTTCGAGAAGCGCCACGGACACATCGTCGCCCGCGCCGTTCAAGTCGACGCCGCCAAGCATGTTCGCTGCGCCGTGCCGTTCTGCCTGCTCTTCGTCCGCATTGCCCGCAGCTTCGGGCGAAAGCCGGTAGATCGTGACGCCCGAAGCCTCGCCCGAGGCGCCATCGAGCGCGTCGGCGTGGAACGACAGGAACACGTCGGCCCCCGCCTCGCGGGCGATGTCGAGACGGTCGTCGAGCGAGACGAAGACGTCCTCTTCCCGCGTCAGGACCACGTCGAAGCGGTCGGTGGACATCAGTTGTTCGCGCAGCTTCCGCGCGAAATGAAGCGTAAGGTCGGCCTCGCGGAAGACTTCGATCTCGGCGCCGGGATCGAAGCCGCCGTGGCCCGGATCGATGGCGATCATCGGGCGGGCCTCGGGGTTGGTGACGAGGGGACCGGGAACGTTTCCGGGGTCGGCCTGGCTGCGGAACGTCTCGGCCGTCGCGGGGACCAGCATGACGGAGAGAACGGCCGAGCCGTCGTCGCCGGTGGTCATCTCGGCCGTATCGACGTCCAGCGGCTCGCGGAGGACAGCCACCATCCGGGACCATCCGGGTGCGTGACGCTCGGTGGTGATTTCGCCGATGGCGACGGAAGCGGCGGCGGGCACCTCAGCCCAGTCGACGTCGCCGAACTCGACGATCACACGCGGCGGACCGTCAGCCAACGTCACCCGCCAAGGCACTGATTTCGAGATAGGAACCTTGATCGCAACCTTGCCGGCTTCATCCGCGATGGTGACGCCGGGCGACACGATCTCTGCCACGACGCCATCGGCCATGGCACCCGAGCCCGGACCCAGGCACGCGCCAAAAATGGCCGCCATGGCGACGATAAGTCTGAAAAAGCTACCCATGGCCCCGGTCTTGTCGTTTCGGCTCAGGATAGCGCGAAAGCGCCTCCGGCGAAAGCGGCTAACCGCCGACCTGACGCCTTGTCATGAAGTCGTGAAGGCGGCGGAGACCTTCTTCGATGTCTTCAGTCGACCGTGCGTATGAGAATCGAAGGGTCGCATGACCCCTGCCCTTGTCGAAATCGAGGCCCGGCGTCACGGCGACTCCGGCGGTGTCGAGGATCTCGGCGGCGAAGGCCCGGCTGTCCTGCGTCAGGCGCGACACGTCGGCGTAGATGTAGAATGCCCCATCAGGCGGCGCGATGTCGGTGAAGCCCGCGGCCGCCAGGCCGTCGAGCATGAGCGCGCGGTTTCGGCGGTAGACTGCCACGTTGGCCTTCAGTTCGTCATCGCAGTCCATCGCGGCCAGAGCCGCCACCTGGCTTGCGTGGGGCGGGCAGATGAACATGTTCTGCGCCAGGCGTTCCACGGTGCGGACATGCGCCTCGGGCACCACCATCCATCCGACGCGCCACCCGGTCATCGAGAAGTACTTCGAGAACGAGTTGATGACATAGGCGTCGTCGGTGATCTGAAGCGCCGAGACCGCCGGGCGGTCGTATTCCAGGCCGTGGTAGATCTCGTCCGACACGAAGGCGGCCCCTCTCGCGCCGGCAGCGTCGATCAGTCCGGCAAGGGCGGAACGGTCGAGCATGGTGCCGGACGGGTTAGCGGGCGAGGCGACGATGAGGCCTTGGATGTCGTCCGGCAAAAGGTCCGGCGTCGGTTGGAAGCGATCCTCGGCCCGCGTCTGGATATCGACTGGCGTGAGACTCAGGGCCGAGAGGATTTGCCGATAGGACGGATAACCCGGCGCGCCCAGGGCGACGCGGTCGCCCGGATCGAAGAGCGCGGTGAAGGCAAGAAGGAAAGCCCCCGACGAGCCTGCCGTCACGATCACCCGTGCCGGGTCCAGGTCGACGCCGTAACGCGTGCGGTAGAGGTCGGCGATGCGCAGCCGCAATTCGGGCAGGCCGAGCGTTACCGTGTAGCCGAGAGGCCCCGCCTCCATCGCCTGAGCCAACGCGCGGCGCGCGCCCGCAGGCGCGGGCGTTCCGGGCTGGCCCACCTCCATGTGGATGATGCGACGCCCGCTTGCCTCGGCGCGTGCAGCGGCTTCCATCACGTCCATGACGATGAACGGGTCGACCTCGGACCGGCGGGACAGGCGCATGACATTCCTCCTGGGGCTGGGCCGTTCCTGCCAATCGCAGGCCGTGCCGTCAATCGCGCGCCGTCCGGTCAAAATTTGGTGAAGCCGTTGCGTTTGCCGCGCAACCTGCCATCCTCCGGCGACTTTGAAACGGAGACGTCCCATGCCTCGCCTGACCGCCGTCCTGACGACCAGCTTGCTGGCCCTCGGCGTCCTCGCCGCGCCACTCCAGGCGTTCGAGATCGAGGCGATGACACCCGAGGAACGCACGATCTTCCGCTCGGAAATCCGCGACTACCTGCTTGAGAATCCCGATGTCCTCATGGAGGCCATCGCGGTCCTCGAGCAGCAGCGTGCAGCCCAGGGTGCCGTGGCCGAAAAGACGATGCTCGAGGATAACCGCCAGGCGATCTTCGACGACGGCTTCAGCTTCGTCGGCGGGAACCCGGATGGCGACGTGACCGTGGTCGAATTCCTCGACTACAAGTGCGGCTACTGCAAGCGCGCCTTCCCCGCCGTCGAGGACCTGGTGAACACCGATGGCAACATCCGCTTCGTGGTGAAGGAATTCCCGATCCTGGGCGACCAGTCGACGCTGGCTGCGCGCTATGCCATCGCGACCAAGATCGCCCTGGGCGACGACGCCTACAAGAAGGCGCACGACAGCCTGATGACCCATTCGGGCAACGTCAGCGAACCGTTCCTCGTCCGCCTGTCAGAGACGCTGGAACTGGACCATGACGCCATCGTCGCCGAGATGGACAGTGACGAGGTGACGCGCGTCATCGACACGAACCGCGCTCTCGGCCAGGCGCTTCAGATCCAGGGAACGCCCACCTTCATCATGGGCGAAACCTTCGTGCGCGGTTACGTCGAACTGGACCAGATGATGGCGATCATCGACAGCATCCGCGCCGAAAGGGGCTGACGCCCTACTCCGCAGCCTGCTGCGCCGAGGCCGCCTCGATCTGGGCGGCCTTTTTCTCGACCTCTTCGACGATGTGTTCAATCATCCGGTCGTTCGACATCTTGTGGCTTTGGCTGCCTGCCAGATAGACCATGCCCGACCCCGCCCCGCCGCCGGTGAAGCCAACGTCGGTCATCAGCGCCTCGCCGGGTCCGTTCACCACGCAGCCGATGATTGACAGGCTCATCGGCGTCTTGATGTGTTCCAGCCGTTTCTCCAGCGCCTCGACCGTGCGGATGACATCGAAGCCCTGACGCGCGCAGGACGGACAACTGATGATGTTGACGCCCCGGTGACGCAGGCCGAGCGACTTGAGGATCTCGAAGCCGACCTTCACCTCCTCGACAGGATCGGCCGAGAGCGAGACGCGGATGGTGTCGCCGATGCCCATCCACAGAAGGGTGCCAAGGCCGACCGCGCTCTTGATCGTGCCTGTCATCAGGCCGCCCGCCTCGGTGATGCCGAGGTGAATTGGCGCGTCCGTCGCCTCGGCCAGGCCCTGGTAAGCGGCGGCGGCGAGGAAGACGTCGGAGGCCTTCACGCTGATCTTGAACTCGTGGAAGTCGTTGTCCTGAAGGATGCGGATGTGATCGAGACCGCTTTCGATCATCGCGTCGGGACAGGGCTCCCCGTACTTCTCGAGAAGGTGCCGTTCGAGGCTTCCCGCGTTGACGCCGATGCGGATCGAGCAGCCGTGGTCGCGTGCCGCGCGAATGACCTCGCGCACGCGGTCGGGCGAGCCGATGTTGCCGGGGTTGATCCGCAGGCAGGCGGCACCCGCTTCGGCGGCTTCGATGGCGCGTTTGTAGTGGAAATGGATGTCCGCGACGATCGGCACCGGGCTTTCGGCGACGATCTGCTTAAGCGCCCGCGTCGACGCCTCGTCCGGGGCCGAGACGCGCACGATGTCGGCGCCCGCGTCGGCGGCCGCCTGCACCTGCGCCACCGTCCCCGCCACGTCGGTCGTCAGCGTGTTCGTCATCGTCTGGACGCTGATCGGCGCGTCGCCGCCAACGGGGACCGAGCCGACGTGGATCAGGCGCGATTTGCGGCGGTCGATATTGCGCCAGGGGCGAATGGGATTGTGCGACATGGGCGTGTCCTTCGCGGATACGGGTCGCGGCCTATGTAAGCCCCGCGCGTCCGGATCGCAATTACTGGCTCTCGGCGCCGGTCTGCGCTTCGGCCACGGCGATGAAGCGCGCGAGGTCGGTGTCGCGTGCGGCGTCGGCGACCTTGTATTTCTGCATAAGGGCATCGACGCCTAGCTTTACGTCCTTCACCACGATGGGGCCGTCGCCCGCCGGGCCGTAGGTCTGACCGTTGACGGCGAAGTAGAGCGAGCCTGCGTTGCCGGCGCGCAGGGTCGCCGGTTCCTCGGTCAGGGGGACGTTGAATTCCTCGCCAGCGTCGAGAATCTTTTCGAAGATCACCGTTCCGTCCGAGGCGCGCACGCGCACCCAGGACGGGCGCACGGCGAGAAGCGAGACCGAGGGCGCCGTGGCCTCGACCACTTGGACCGGCGGCAAAAGTTCGGAGCCATCGAGGTCGGCCATGGCCACGGTTTCGGTGGCCACCGGCGCACGCGGCCCCCCCGGGATCGCGAAGGGCGCGTTGTCGGGTGTCGGCTGCCGATTGGCGAGGAAGCGCTCGTCCCGGCTGGGTGCGAGCGCCCCGACGGTGTCGGGGTCGATGGCGGCGATCGGTCCGTCGCGGGCCGTCAGGACGGGCACGTCCAGAGCCTCGGGACGGTAGAGCCGGTCGGTGCCATCGGGGTTGGCGGCGGCGATCTGAGGCCCTTCGCTTTCGTCGGGCGCCAGCGTCGCCGAGGACAAGGGGTCGAGTTCGGCCAGCACTTCAGGCGTCTGGTCCACCGGCGTCAGCCGCACCTTCTGCACTTCCTGAAGGACGGCCCACCCGCCATAGCCTATCCCGGCGAGCAGCACGAGAAGGACGGCGATAGAGCCCACGGCGCGGGGCTGGATTCCGGCGAACACCGCCTCTCCCTTAGGGAGATAGCTGACGGACGGCTCGGTGAAGGGGTCGCGCAGATGCGCGGGCTTGCCCATGGCCTTGGGCTTCTTGACGCCCGGCGTCTTGTCGACCTTGACGCTGGCCTCGGGTGACATGCCGTGCGCCACGGCGAAGTCGCCCTCTTCACAGAACGTCTTGAACGCCCATTCCGGGTCGAGACCGAGGTAACGGGCATAGGAGCGGACATAGCCTGCGACGAAGCCCGGCGTGTCGAAGGCCGAGGGATCCGTATTCTCGATGGCCGAGATATAGGTCGCCTTGATCTTCAGCTCGCGCTGCACATCCAGAAGCGATTTGCCCAGGGTGGCGCGCTCACCGCGCATGATGTCACCAAGACGCAGTTCAAAGTCGTCGAACCCTTTCTGGCGCGACGGCTTTTTCGTCTGATCAGTCGTCCCGCGACGACCGGTCACGAGTCCTGCCCCATTTCAGTCATCTCTGTCCCAGGTTCAGGGCCGGCAGAATCGGCTCCGAGCGTACTAGGCCATTGTTAACACGGACCTACGAAACGGTCACGGCAGAGTTCTGGTCAGGCGGAGAGTTCGGCGCGATTCAGGGCGCAGTGCGACCAGAGTGCATCCATCGCGCGCACAAGCGCGTCGATTTCCTTCGGACCATGCACCGGAGAGGGCGTAAAACGCAGCCTTTCGGTGCCGCGCGGCACGGTCGGGAAGTTGATCGGCTGGACATAGATGCCGTGCTGTTCCAGCAGCATGTCCGAAATGACCTTGGTGTGGACGGGATCGCCCACGATCACCGGCACGATGTGGCTGCCGTGGTCGATCAGCGGCAGGCCCAGAGCCTTGAACCGCGTCTTGAGGATCGAGGCCTGCGTCTGGTGCAACTCGCGCCGCGCGCGGTCTGTCTTGAGGATGCGGACCGAGGTCGCTGCACCGGCCGCGACGGCGGGCGGAAGCGACGTCGTGAAGATGAAGCCCGGCGCGTAAGACCTTATGGCATCGCACATTTTTGCGCTGGCGGCGATGTAGCCGCCCATCACGCCATAGGCCTTGGCCAGCGTCCCGTTGATGATGTCGATACGGTGCATAAGGCGGTCGCGCTCGGCCACGCCGCCGCCGCGGGGACCGTACATGCCGACCGCGTGGACCTCGTCGATGTAGGTCAGCGCGTCAAATTCGTCGGCGAGGTCGCAGATGGCCTCGATCGGGCTGAAGTCGCCGTCCATCGAGTAGACCGATTCGAAAGCGATCAGCTTGGGCGCGTCCGGGTCGTCGGCCGCCAGAAGCTCGCGCAGATGGTCGAGGTCGTTGTGACGGAAGACGCGCTTCGCCCCGCCGTTGCGGCGGATGCCTTCGATCATCGAGGCGTGGTTCAGCTCGTCGGAATAGACGATGAGGCCGGGAAACAGCTTCGGCAGCGTCGACAGCGTCGCGTCGTTGGCAATGTAGGCCGAGGTGAAGAGAAGGGCCGCTTCCTTGCCATGAAGGTCGGCAAGCTCGGCCTCGAGCGCCTTGTGATACAGCGTCGTGCCGGAGATGTTGCGCGTCCCGCCCGATCCCGCGCCCGTGGTTTCGAGCGCTTCGTGCATCGCGGCAAGCACCTCGGGATGCTGGCCCATGCCGAGGTAGTCGTTGCCGCACCACACCGTCACCGGTCGCTCGCTGCCGTCCTTCCGCCGCCAGGTGGCGTGGGGAAACTGGCCTTTCGCGCGCACGATGTCGATGAAGGTCCGGTAGCGGCCTTCGTCGTGGAGCCGTTGCAGCGCGGCGTCGAGCTTGGCGGTGTAGTCCACTGTGTCTTCCCCTCCGAGTCGTCTCTCGTTCATAAAACGGAATATGTTACGGTAACAACCTCGACGACCGAACAAATTGACGCGGATCAATCAGTTCCTGATTACGACCCTGCAGTCTTGCGCCCCCGTCGACCTGCAGCCGGCCAGCGCCGCGGCGTCCGACGCCCCATAGCCGAAGGCGCCTGTGGCGGATGAGACGGCAAAGGCCTTGGACCCGCGCATCCTTCTGAATTTCTTGTCGAAAGCCGCCGTCGCGTCGATCGACAACATGAGCGGCCTCGGCTGCCAGTTCTTAGGTACCACCCGCGCCGCGACGACGCAGGTCGGCGCCCCGCTCGACTTCTTCGCGTTGCAGGCCGCGACGGCGGCGGCGCCCGCTGCCTCGACCGAGTGGTGATTCATCGCCGCCTGGAGCGAACTCGTGGACCATCCCGTCCTTCGGCGACCAGGCGATGGCGGTGTAGTAACGGACCGGCTGGCGCATTTCCTTCGCCATCAGCGGCACGATGCCCGTCACGATCCGGCGGTTCTGGGGCGAGAGTTCCTTCGCGGTCTGGATCGTGTGTCCGCGCGTCGGATAGAGCATCTGCCGCGCCGAGGCGGTGTCGAAGACCTGCGCAGCGGAGGGAACCGCCATCGTGAGGAATGCAAGAACAAGGGTCAGCATCCTGACCATCGGGCAACTCCTTTGCCGTTTGGTTTCACATACGCTCGCAGGGCCGCGAAGGCCAGCGCTCTGGACGCCGTTTCACAGCCTGCTAACGTCCCGTTCACAGCAACCGGAGGCCCCATGACCCTGAACGCCGTGCTCTCCCGCATCGACGACGATATCGACCCCGCACTGGAACGTTTGAAGGCGCTTTTGCGCATTCCCTCGATCTCGACCGATCCGGCTTACAAGAAGGATTGCGCCTCGGCGGCGGACTGGCTGGTGGCCGATCTGGCCTCGCTTGGCGTCGAGGCCGAGGCTCGCGCGACGCCGGGTCACCCGATGGTCGTGGGGCACGTCGGCGAAGGTTCGCCGCACCTCCTGTTCTACGGGCACTACGACGTACAGCCGGTCGATCCGCTGTCGCTCTGGCACCGCGATCCCTTCGATCCGGAGGTGCAGGACACGCCGCATGGCAAGGTGCTGCGCGGGCGCGGGTCGTCGGATGACAAGGGCCAGTTGATGACCTTCGTCGAGGCCTGCCGGGCGTGGAAGGCGGTGAACGGGTCGTGGCCCTGCCGGATCACCTTCCTCTTCGAAGGCGAGGAGGAAGTCGGGGTCGCCCTCGCTGGTCCCTTTCCTCAAGGAATTCAAGGACGAGCTGTCGCAGCCCGATCTTGCGCTGATCTGCGACACCGGGCTTTTCGACCGTGACACGCCCGCGATCACGACCATGCTGCGAGGGCTTCTGGGCGAGGAGCTGACGATCACCGGGGCCGACAAGGACCTGCACTCGGGCATGTACGGCGGGGCGGCGATCAACCCGATCCGGGTGCTGGCGCGGATCGTGGCGTCGCTGCACGACGAGACGGGACGGATCACGGTGCCGGGCTTCTATGATGGCGTGCCGGAGATCACCGACGAAATGAGGGCGCAGTGGGACGGACTTGGCTTCGATGCCGAAGGGTTCCTGGGCGGGGTCGATCTGTCGGTTCCTGCTGGAGAGACCGGCCGCAGCGTGCTGGAGATGATCTGGTCGCGGCCGACCTGCGAGGTGAACGGGATCACCGGCGGTTACACCGGCGACGGGTTCAAGACGGTGCTGCCGTCGAAGGCTTCGGCCAAGATCAGCTTCCGCCTGGTGGGCACGCAGGACCCACTGGAAATCCGCAGGAATTTCAGGCGGATGGTGCAGGATGCCCTGCCCCCGGACTGCTCGGTCGAGTTCAAGGACCACGGCGCCGGACCGGCCTCGGTCATGGCGACCGACGACCCCGCCTTCGAGAAGGCGCGGCAGGCGCTGTCGGACGAATGGGAGAAGGATGCGGCCTTCATCGGGTCGGGCGGATCGATCCCGATCGCGGGGTATTTCAAGCAAATCCTCGGGCTCGATTCGATGCTGATCGGCTTCGGCCTCGACGATGATCTGATCCACAGCCCGAACGAGAAGTACGACATCCGGTCGTTTCACAAGGGCATCCGGAGCTGGGCGCGGGTGCTGGACGCGGTGACGCGGTGATGGCCAAACCCGCGTCGGTATCACGTCGGTATTGCGTCGGTATCGCGTCGGTGCCGACATCGGCAACGGAATGACGACGCGCCGCGGGAGTTGTCCGCGCGATGCGGTCCAAACCTGTGGCGGTGCCTCGGCGTGAGACGGCGGGAGGGCGCGGCGCTCCCTGACCCTCCCGAAGTCGTTATCTGTCGATGGAGGCGAGGAAGGTTTCCAGCGCGTCGGCCGTCTCGTCAGGGTGCTGGTCGATGAAGAAGTGTCCGCCGGGAATCGCGCGAGCGGTCATGCGGCTGAGCCTTGGGCGCCAGACCTCTGCCACGTCGAAGTTTTTCGCCATCGCGCCATTTGCGCCCCAGAGGACAAGGGCCGGCATGTCGAGCGTGCGGCCTGCATCCTCGTCGTCGTGCATCTGGTCGATGGTGACGGCGGCGCGGTAGTCGTTCGTCATGCCGGCGATGGTCGACGGCTCGCGCCAGGCGGCGCGGTAGATCTCGAGGGCGGGGAAGTCGGTGAGCGACGCGCCGCCCCAGCCGAGGAGGCAGGCCTCGTAGAAGTGATCGGGGTCGGCCTCGATCATGCGCTCGGGGAAGGGCGCTGGCTGAGCGAGGAAGCTCCAGTGGAAGTAGGCCTTCGAGACTTTGTAGGTCCAGGCGGCGAGAAGCGCGTCCGTGGGCAGGATGTCCATGAGCGTGAGGCTCGCCACGGCCTCGGGTGCGTCGAGGGCAAGGCGATAAGCGGTGCGCGCGCCCCGGTCGTGGCCGACTAGGTGGAAACGGGCGTGGCCGAGGTGGCGCATGAGGGCGTGCTGGTCTGCGGCCATTGCGCGGAAGGAATATTCGACGAGGTCGGGCGAGGCCTTGGGCTTCGACGAGGCGCCGTAGCCGCGCAGGTCGGCGGTGACCACCGTGAAGCGGGCTGCGAGGCGGGCAGCGACATCGGTCCAGAGCGCGCGGGTTTGCGGGAAGCCGTGAAGCAGAAGGACGGGAGGCCCCTCGCCCACCACGTCGTAGGCGATGGTGATGCCGTCCCTGGTGAATTCGGCCATGCGCATATCCTCCGGAGGCTCAGGAGAGCCCCGGACCAAGCGACATGCAAGGGAGGAAGTGGCGCGGTTGACGGGGCTCGAACCCGCGACCCCCGGCGTGACAGGCCGGTACTCTAACCAACTGAGCTACAACCGCGCGACAGGGGGTGACATAAGGAAGGGCGCGGGGGGCGTCAAGCGGAATTGGCCGGGCGTTTCGCGGCACCTCCGGTTTTTTACGGACCGCCTCTCAGGCCAGTGCGGCGAGGGCGGAAAGGTCGGTCCAGCGCACCGGAAGCGCCATCAGCGGCTGGCCGTAGACGTCATCGGGAACGGGGTTGGAAAGCTGGCCGCCGCTGCGGGCGTAGAAGGCGGTGGCGCGCGCGTTGCCCTCGGCCACGGTCAGGTGCAGGCGGTCGTGGCCCTGCGCCAACAGGCGGCGCGCCGTCTCGGCCAGAAGGGCGCGCCCGACCCCCTGCCCTTCGTCGGCGAGACGGACGTGCAGGTTGTCGACATAGGGTCCGTCCGGGTCGTCCGGCAGGGTCGCCATGAAACCCGCCACGCGGCCCTCGCGCAGCGCCACGAGGACGAGCGCGCGGCTCAGGCGGTCCGGCGTCCAGGTGCGGCCAAGGTCGCGCGCGACGGGCTCGCCCAGGTATTCGTCGGGCAGGAGCCCGGGATAGGTGCGGCGCCAGCTTTCGAGCTGGATGGCGAGGATTTCGGGCAAATCTTCGGGGGTGGCAGGGCGTACGTCGATCATGGCGAAAGGGATAGACGGCAGGCTTTGCGGACGGAAGGGCCAAGGCGCGATCCCGGCACCAATGTGACGCGGGAGCCGCGTCTGTCGCCATACTGGCACCATATTTCGATGCTTTTCCCAAGACCGGACAGGCAACGGGACAGACATGGCATTCCTTTCCGCAGAGGCAGGCAGAAGTCAGGCACGCGTGGCGCCGGCACTGTTCACCGCCACCATCTTCCTCAGCGCCTCGCTTCTCTTCTTCGTGCAGCCGCTTTTCGCCAAGATCGTGCTTCCGGTCATCGGCGGGTCGCCCGCGGTCTGGACGACGGCGATGCTGTTCTTCCAGAGCGTGCTGCTGCTCGGCTATCTCTACGCGCATCTCTCGACGCGGATGCTGCCCGTGCCGGTGCAGGTCGGACTGCACATGGCGCTGTGGGCGGCGGCTCTTCTGTTCCTGCCGCCTGCCCTGCCGGACGGCTGGACGCTTGCTCCCGAGGGGTCGATCGCGTTCCAGACGCTGGGGTTGTTCGCGCTCGGCGTCGGCGTGCCCTTCGCGCTTCTGTCGTCGAACGCGCCGCTGATCCAGTCGTGGTATGCCCGCAGCGACGGGCCTTCGGCGGGAGACCCCTATTTCCTCTATGCCGCCTCGAACCTCGGTTCGCTGCTGGCTCTCCTCGCCTTTCCGCTGGTGGCCGAGATGTACTTCGGCGCGGGCCAGATCTCGCGCGGGTTCTCGACGGGGTTCGTCGTTCTCGGCGCAGGGTTGCTGGGCTGTGGGGCGCTGGTCTTCGCACGGCGCGCGCCGACCGGGACCGATGGCGCAATGGTCGAGGACTTCGCTTCCGTGACGCCCGCGCGGATCGGGCTGTGGCTTTTCGCGGCTTTCCTGCCCTCGTCGCTGATGCTGGCCGTGACCTCGAAGATCGGGACCGACATCGGGGCGGTGCCGCTGGTCTGGGTGATCCCGCTGGCGCTGTATCTTCTGAGCTTCGTCGTCACCTTCTCGGCGCACGCTCCCGCGCGGGGCCCGTGGCTGGCGCGGGGCGCGCAGCTTTCCATCGTGCTCGGCCTCGTGCTCTTCGCCGGAATGGGCGACGCGCATCTGGGCGCGGTCGAGGCGCTGGCGCTCGTGTTCGGGTTCTTCGTCGTGGCCTGCTGGGCGCATCGGCTGCTGTACGAGGCGCGGCCCGACGCCGGGAACCTGACGCTGTTCTACGTGACCATGTCCGTGGGCGGGGCGATGGGCGGGCTGTTCAACTCGCTTCTGGCGCCCGCGATCTTCACCGACCTGCACGAGGGAACGATCACGCTGGTCCTCGCGCTGGCGCTGGCGCTGCATCCGGTGGTGCGGTTCACGCGCGGCGCGGTGTTGCGGGGTCTGGGTCTGGGGCTTGTGGTGGGGCTGGCGGTGGCTTCCGCCGTCATCGCCCTGTCGGCGGGGCCGGTGGTCCTGGGCGTGGCGATCTGGGCGGCGATCCTGGGGCTTTTCGCGGTCGAGCGGCAGAGGCTCGGGGCTTTTGCGGTGGCGGCGGGGCTGACGGCGATCCTGCCGCTCTGGCTTGCGGGCGCCGACGACAGGCTTTTCGCGGACCGGAGCTTCTTCGGAACGCACCAAGTGGTCGACCGGGACGGTGCGCGGCTCTACGCGAACGGGACCACGGTTCACGGGGCTCAGGTCCTGTCCGAGTTGGGCGCGGCGCGGCCGAAGCCAACGTCATACTATCATCCCGAGGGGCCGATGGGTCAGATCCTTCGCTCGGTCGCCGGCGCGCGGGCCAAAGCCGTCGGTGTCGTTGGACTGGGCGTCGGTGCGCTGGCCTGCCATGCGCGGGAGGGTCAGGACTGGCACTTCTACGAGATCGACGCTCTGGTCGACCGGGTCGCGCGGGATTCCACGCTGTTCACCTATCTTTCGGCCTGCACACCCAGCGCCCCCACCCATCTGGGCGATGCGCGGGTGGTGCTGGAGGAGCAGAAGGGCCTCAGCTTCGGCGTGCTGGTGATCGACGCCTATTCCTCGGATTCGGTCCCCGTCCACCTGACCACGCGCGAGGCGATGGAGCTTTACCTCTCGCGGCTCGACGAGGACGGCGTTCTCGTCTTCCATATCTCGAGCCGCTACTACGACATCGGCACGCCTCTTGCACGGTCGGCAGAGGCGCTTGGCATCAAGGCATGGCGGCAGTTCCAGTCCGAAACGGTGAGCGATGACCCCGGATTCAGACCCTCGGACGTGGTGATGATGGCGCGCGACGAAGCGCATGTCGCCGACCTGCTTGCCACCGGCGACTGGGCGCCGCTCGCCTCGGACGGTGGTCCGGTCTGGACCGACGATAGGGCCAATCCGCTGTCGATCCTGGTGCCTGGCGCCCTGCGGTAGCGCGCCGCGCGGTGACTCCCCGATGCAACGTATTGATTTTCTTTCCAATCCAGCTTTGAGCCAACCCTTCTTTCCTCTAAAAACGACGGCGAAGAGCAGCCTTCCCGTCAACGAAGCGGGCCATATGCGTATTTCAGTCGTCATCCCGTGCTACCGGGTCTCGCGCCACGTGGCGGAGGTGATCGCGCGCATCGGTCCCGAGGTCGAGCGCATCTATGCCGTCGACGACGCCTGCCCCGAGGGGTCGGGCGACCACATCGAGGCGAACGTTTCCGACCCGCGCGTCACCGTGCTGCGGCACGAGGTCAACAAGGGCGTCGGCGGCGCCGTGGTCACCGGGTACCGCGCCGCTTTGGCCGAGGGCATGGACATCGTGGTGAAGCTTGACGGAGACGGGCAGATGGCGCCGGAACTGCTGCCGCTCTTCGTGCAGCCGATCGAGGCGGGCGAGGCAGATTACGCCAAAGGCAACCGCTTCTTTTCCCGCGACGCCATCCAGGGAATGCCGGCGGTGCGGCTGGTCGGCAATGCGGTCCTCAGCTTCATGACCAAGCTCTCGAGCGGCTACTGGAGCCTTTTCGATCCCACGAACGGCTATACCGCCATCCACGCCCGGGCGCTGGCGTCGCTCGATCTCGACCGCCTTGCCGAGCGATATTTCTTCGAAAGCGACATGCTGATCCGGCTGGGAGACCTGCGCGCGGTCGTGGTCGATATCCCGATGCCTGCGGTCTATGCCGACGAGGTCAGCGGCCTGCAAATCCGCCGCGTCGTGACGGATTTCCTCGGTCGGCACCTGAAGGCCACCGTGAAGCGCGTGGTCTACCTGTATTTCCTGCGCGATTTCTCGATCGCCTCGCTGAATCTGGCCGTGGGCACGGTGCTGATGCTGTTCGGCCTGAGTTTCGGGGCCCTCGAGTGGGCGCGCTCCATCGCCTCGGGCGTGCCTGCGACCACTGGCACGGTGATGCTGTCGGTCCTGCCGATCATCTCGGGTCTTCAGATGCTCCTGTTCTTCTTCGGCTACGACATCGCCGCCGAACCGAAGCGTCCTATCCAGCGCCAGCCGGTCATCGCATCGCTGTCGCCCGCGCTGGCGCGGGTCGGCAAGGCGGGAAGCTGATACGCGATGGCCTCGTCCTCCTCCGATCTGGCCCGGATCGCCACCGGGACGATGCTGTGGCTTGGCGCATTCGCCGGATGGACGCTTGGGTCGGTTCCGCTGACCCTGACGGGCGCTCCCTTCTCTGCCCTTTGGCTGGCGGCTGGCACGGCTATCCTGGGGATTGTGGCCGTGTGGCGCAGTCGGGGTGCGTTGGTCGGACTGGTCGCATGTATGAACGAGGCACGGCCCGCCTTGCCCGACGACAGGCAGGGGCTTCGCAAGGCCTTGGCGATATGTGGCCTTCTCGGAGCAGTTATCGGAACGCAAATTTTCCTGTCGACCGGAAACGCGATTCCGCTCTGGGCTCTGTTCGGGTCTCTGGCGGCTATCGGCCTGCTTCTGGCAAGACCTGCGGTCCCAGTCGAAGGCCACTCCGAACCGATCCCGGAAGTCTTTCTCGGTCTTGCGGTTCTGAGCCTTGTGATCGTCGCCCTCTATGTCGGCCTTCACAGGCCGGATGCCGACGACGCCTTCTACCTTAACCTGCCCATCGGCCTGAAGACGGATGCGACCGGCATGATGGCCCGGGACAGCATGTACCTTACCGAAGGCTGGCCCATCCTCGGCACCAACTATCGTGCCGAGGCGCTTCCGACGCTGGTCGCGGCCCTGTCTGCCGCGAGTGGTCTGTCCGTTCTGGTGATCGCCCACGCCGTCCTGCCGCTGGTCTGGTGCGTGGTCTATGCCGCGACGCTTCAGATCATCGGCATGGTTTATTTCGGTCGGCGCTGGTGGCTCTTCGCCGCAATCGCGCTGGCGCTGGGGCTGACCTTTGGCGGCACCTACGAGACGTGGGGCGTGCATGGCATCACGCGGCTCTTTCACGGCAAGGGTCCACTTCTTCTGATCGTGTTTCCCCTGATCGTCCACGTGGTTCTGCAGCACCGCCGGGGAGCGGTGAGCGGTGGTACCGCGCTATGGTTGCTTGCCGCACTGGAGACCGCAGCGCTGGGGCTCACGGCGAATTCCGTCTACCTCGCCCCCCTCGCACTTGGACTGCCTCTTGCCGCCGGTGTTCTGGCCGACGGGCGCGCGGGCGTTGCGCGGCTGTCCCTGCTACTTGCCGCGGTCCCGCCCCTTCTCGTCGGTTTGTGGCTGGTCCTCTTCGATCGGCCGGTGCCAAGCCTGGATCAGGGGTGGCAGGCCAACTGGTCGCTGTCCCTCTTCAATCTGGCGCAGACCCCCTACCTGTTCTGGGTTCTCTTCGGGTTTGTGACGCTGGCTGCATTGGCGGGAAGCCAGAGGCGCGGTGGCGCCTGGGCCAGCGCCTATCTGCTGGCGATTACGGTCTTCATCGCCAACCCGGTGCTCCTGCCCTATTATTCCGACTTCGTCACGGGCGGGTTGAATTTCCGTCTCTACTGGGCCGTGCCGTTTCCCATCCTCGCCGCTGCACTCCTGCTGTTCATGCTGCCGGAACGTGTCGGGCCGGCGCATGTCACGGTGCTGCTTGGCGCGGTGGCGCTCGTGGTTCTCGGGCCGGCGAGTGTGATGCGGATGCCCGGGACGTGGATCGCGCCCAGCCTCCTCAAGGTGCCGGAGGCGGAATGGAGCATTGCGGCCGAGGCGGGCCGGCTGACACCTGCGGGATACCGCGTCCTTGCGCCCGAAGAGATCGCGGTCTGGATCTCCGCACATGAGGGTCACCCCGCTCCCGTCTATCTGCGGACGCTCTACCTCGATCAAAACTCGCTGGCGGACGGAGTCACGACGTTGGATGCGCGGCGCCGACTGGCGGCATGGATCAACGGCGACCGCGCGATGGAGGCCGACGATGTGCAGGATGACCTGCGGGCGCTCTGCATCGGTCTGGTGGTCCTCTCGCCAGAGACGAAGGAAGACTTGTCGCCCGCATTTGAGGCCTATCAAGTCTTGCGACACACGCTGGCAGAGGGCTACGACGCGCATGTCGTAGACATCGGTTGCACAGAATCCGCCGCTCAGATGATGAAACTCGCGTCTTTCACAAAGCGGCCGGCAAGCGTGGACGACTGTCTGCCGACCGACACGGCGACTTGCAGTCCGCGCATGAAAGCACCGGCTCCGATCTCAGGTCATGATGTGGACCATTCCAGGGAACCCGCCCTGCCGTGGCAAACGGATCTGCGCCCTTCGCCGAAGCCGCCGCTCAAGGTGATCCCCAGCCACACCGTCACCCGCCTTGTCTGACGCCGAGCGCCTTCGCTGGAGCCTTGCCGGGCTGGCCGCGGGTCTCGCGATCCTTCTGGTCGTCCTCGGTGCGTCGGGCGCGACGCTGGACGGGCTCGGGAACGTGGTGGCCGGGGTGCCGTGGGGGGTATGGCCAGCGATCGCGCTGACATACGCCATCCTCCTCGGCCTCGCTGCCTGGAAATGGCGGATCGTGCTTGCCGAGACGCTGGCGGGGCGGACGGTGCCGCCCGGGACGGCGCTGTCTGCGACGGCGACGGGGGCGCTTCTGGGGCAGGTCATCTCGATCCAGGTCAGCACGCCCATCGTGCGGGCCTGGGCGGCGCGGCGGCACGGGATCGGCGCGCGGGCGGCGGCGGGCACTTCGCTTTTCGAGCAGGCGCTCGAGCTTCTGACGCTGGCGCTGGCCGCGGCGGCGAGCGTTGTTCTTGCGGCAAGTGGAGAGAGGCTGTGGGCGGCGGCGCTCGCTCTCGTGGTGCTGCTGGCGGTCGGGACGGCGCTTCTCGCCCCTCTCCTTCGGCTCGGTGCGGCGATCCTGAGGGCCCTGCCCTTCGCTCCCGCTGCGATGCTGGCCGACGCGCTTGCGGCGGCGGCGGCGCAGCGTCCGGCAATCCTGCGGCAGCTGATGGCGCTGTCGCTTATGCGTTATGTGCTGCTGACGGCGCTGAATGTGGGTGTCCTGATGATCCTGGTGCCGGGGCTCGACCCGGTTGCGCTGGCGGTCGTCTTTCCGCTGATCCTGCTGGTGAGTTCGATACCTTTCCTGCCCGCCGGTCTGGGGCTGGCCGAGGCGACATGGGCCGGGGCGCTGGCGCTTCAGGGGGTCGATGCCGTGAGTGCCGCCGAGGCGGCGCTGGCGTTGCGGATCGTCACGTTGACGGGCTTCGTCGCGGTCTATCCTCTGCTGGCGCTGGCGGGACGCCGAGACGCGGGCGGCGCCTAGGTCTTTCCGAGCGCGAGCCTCAGCCTCGGCCAGACGCGCGAAGGAAGTTGCGTCGCGCGGACGAAGGCAGGCCAGCGGTGCGGCCCGAGCGCCAGTACTTTGGACAGGGCGCCCAGCAGTCCCCGGCCCCCCGCGTGATATGCGCCTGCCAGCGCCGCGTTCACCGCGTTCGAGGCCTCGGCCAGGCGGCGGACCCTTTCTGCGTCCGGTGCAGCAAGCTGACCGATGTGCCGGGCGACCGGCTCCGCGAGTTGCGCCCTGAAGCCTTCTGCGTCGCGCGACCCCGTGAGGGTAAGCGAGCCACGATGGATACGGAAAGCGGCGGCGCGTTCGGGATGCCAGCCGACGCCACGCCGTGCCAGCCGAAGCCAGAGGTCCCAGTCGGCGGTGTACCAGAGCGTCTCGTCGAGACCGCCGCCCGACAGCGCGGCTGCGGTGCGGATCATGGTCGCGGGCAGCGCCACGGTGTTCTGCACCAGAAGGCTCGACAGCGCTTCGCTGGCCGGGACCGTTCGCGGAATGGCTCCGAAGGGCGGCGACATGTGCCCGACGGTCCTGCCGCCCCGGTCGATGAGGTGCGCGCCGTGGATCCACAGGTCGACGTCCGGCATGTCCCGCGCCATCCGCTGCAAGAGAGCGGCGCGGCCCGGCCTCCAGACGTCGTCCTGGTGCAGCATGGCGACCAGGGGAGCGCGGGCGCGAGACAGGGCGAGGTTGGTGTTCCGGCACCAGCCGGTGCCTTGCGGGTTGTCGAGCACGCGTAGTGGCAGGCGGGTCGCAGCCTCCTCCAGGATGGCGCGGCTTTCGTCGCGCGATGCCTGGTCGACGGCGATGATCTCGATTCCGTCGGTCTGTCCTTCGAGCGAGGCGAGCGCAGCCGGCAGCGTTGCCGCGCCATTGAAGACGGGCATGACAACGGAGAGCCAGGGGGTCGCGGTCATCGCGGCGTCCTTTGACCGCTGTGTGGTTTCATGCGCTGTCTTTCCGCCTTAAATCGGAGACAACCGTCTCACAGGAAATAATGACCGAAATTTGACGGCTTAGAAGCCGCCATTGAAACAATCGCGCGTTTCTTCGATGCGGTGTCCAGAGGTCGATACCGGGCGGCAGCTTCTCGGATCGACACTTGGCGGGGTTCGCCGCACCTTGGGGCAGCAACACCAGAAAGAGCGACGATGCCCGACCTCGACACCAACAAGCGCAACGTCCGCGCCTTCTACGAGATGATGTTCAACGACTGCGAGCCGCGACGCGCCATCGAGATGTACGCGGGCCAGACCTATATCCAGCACAACCCGCATGTCGGCGACGGCAAGGAGGCGTTTGTCCGCTATTTCGAGCGGATGGCCTCGGAATATCCCGGCAAGCGCGTCGAGATCAGGCGTGCCTTCGCCGAGGGAAACCACGTGATCCTGCATTGTCACCAGATTTGGCCCGGCGATCTCGAGTATGCGGGTATCGACATCTTCCGGTTGGATGACGACGGCAAGGTCGTCGAGCATTGGGACGTTCTTCAGGTCATTCCCGGGGCCAGCGAAAACGAAAACGGCATGTTCTGAGGATCGGTCACACCCGCCGCGTGGGCAATTCCGCGCCACTATCCGCCTGCGTGCCTCGCGGGGCCAATTGGCGATTGCTCCCAGATCGCAGCGCCTTAAGTTGCGCGCAAATCCAACGATCCGATGGAACTTATGGGTAGAATTACAGCAGTACGACTTGTCCTCGTGATGGCGGCCGGTCTGGCGCTCGCCGGGTGCTCGGGATCCATGCCGTCGGAAGACGTGGGCAACTTTCAGGATCTGGAAGACGTGGGCGACTACGGCGAGGTGCAGGAGGGGCATATCGTCATCCCGCGCGTCGACCCGCAGTACCTTCAGGAACCCAATCGCCGGACCTCGGTGGCCTACAACGGGTACGAGACGCCCGGAACGATCGTCGTCGATCCCTACGCCAAGTTTCTCTATTACGTCGAGGCGCCCGGAGCCGCGATCCGCTATCCCATCGCGGCGGGCCGCGAGGGGCGCGGCTTTCAGGGAGAAGCCACGGTCGGACGCATGGCGGAGTGGCCCGGATGGACGCCGACCGCGAACATGATCCGCAGCGAGCCCGACGTCTATGGTCCCTTCTCGAAGGGCATTCCGGGCGGCAGGGCGAACCCACTGGGCGCGAGGGCCATCTACCTCTACCGGGGCAATCGCGACACCTATTACCGGATCCACGGGACGAACGATCCGGCGACGATCGGCAACTCGGGTAGCGCGGGCTGCATCCGGCTGTTCAACCAGGACGCCATCGACCTCTACAATCGCGTGTCCGTGGGATCGACGGTCGTTGTGCGGACCTATGAGGAATCCGTGGCGATCGAAGGCTACGACATGGCGAACCGGGGCCAGGAGATGTTGCCGAGGCACGTCGATCCCGCCGAGGTCTATGCGGCGGTCGCCGAGGATCAGCGACGCAAGGAAGAGTACGAAGCGGGGTTCTGAGACGGTGTCTGCCGGTCGGCGCGAGATCTCGCTTCGGACCTTGTGCTTTCGCGTCCCGCCCCGGTCAGGACTGCCCATCGGGGTCAGAGACTGGCCCGCCCCGGGTCGTGCATCCTGCAGATCCACCGGGTCACGATCCAGCCAGGGTTGGCCACTGACCACTGTGCGATCTGAGCCTGGGATTGCGTCATGCACACCATGATGCCGACGTCGGCATAAAGCAGGCTGCGCTCTTCGCATCGGTCCGCGTCAGCGGCGAGGCACGCCGAAAGCTATACGGTCAAACCGGATGATTTCCTGTTCCCGATCAATTGCTTCGGTGCCGCGCTTCATCTTCTTCTGCACGTGGATGGCCCTCGCCCACAGTCTTGTGTCCGTGGATCTCCGGCTGGCGCGAACTCAGAATAGCGACGACGGCATGGCAGGCGCCTTTGCCGTCGGCGAGCATCACGCGTACGGTCTTCGACGGAACGGCTCCGGGAGAGGCGCCATGCGGGATGGTCAGATCAGGTTCTTCGAAAGCTTCGACGGCACGAAGATCGCGTATTGCGTCTCTGGCAAGGGTCCGCCGGTCATTCTTCTGCCGAGCTGGCTCACGCATCTGGAGTTCCAGCGGCGAAGCGTTGCCTGGAAACCCTGGCTCGACGCGCTGTCGGATCGCTACTCGCTTGTCCGCTATGACCCGCGCGGGTGCGGCATGTCCGACCGCTCGGTCGAGGACCTGACCTTCGGAGCCTGGGTTCGGGACCTCGACGCGCTGGTCGGACACCTGAAGCTTGGCGGGGTCTCCCTGATCGGCGTGTGTCAGGGCGGTGCGGTGGCGCTGGAATACGCCGCGCGTCATCCGGGGCGGGTCAGCCACCTGGTGCTGTTCGGGACCTATGCGCGCGGACGCAACAAGCGGGGCGACATTCCTCTCGAGCCGGAAAAGGCGCGGGTCATGCTGGACATGGTCCGTCTGGGCTGGGGCAGCGACGACCATGCCTTCGCGACGGCCTTCGCCAAGCAGTTTCAGCCGGACGGCGCGCCCGGTCATCTGGGAACATGGTGCGAGTTGCAGCGCCGCGCGGCCTCGCCCGACGTCGCGGCCAAGCTGACCGAATACATGTTCGGGATCGACATCCGCACAGCGCTGACCGTCATCGGCTGTCCGACGCTGGTGGCCCACGCAACCGGCGACGCCGTCGTGCCCCTGGCAGAGGGGCGGCTTCTGGCGCAATCGATACACGGGGCGCAATTCCTCGAACTCGACACGCGCAACCATTTCCCCCGTGACGACGAACCGGCGTGGGCGTCCTTCGTCGAGGTCCTTCATGAGTTTCTTCCGGCGCCGGCCCTTGAGGACGGCCGGTTCGCCGGGCTCACCGCGCGGGAACGGGAGGTGCTCGACCTGGTCGCCGCGGGCCTCGGCAACCGCGCCATAGCCGGCGACCTCGGGATCAGTCCGAAGACGGTCCGCAACCACGTCTCGGGCCTGTTCGCGGCCCTCGGCGTCAACACCCGGGCGGAAGCGATCGTGATGGGACGCGACGCAGGCTTCGGGCGCCGCGACGGGTGAGACCGGGACCGGAGACCCGGTCATGCCCAAGTGCGCCTGCAGGTATCCGGGGAATTTAGGACAATCGCCCCATGCGACGGAACGGGCGAGGACCTAGGCTTTTCGAGAACCGGATCCCACAGCCCGAGAAGATGACCATGTCCACATCCCGCAGCGTTCTTGCTTCGCTTATCTTGATATCGGCCTTCGCATCCCTTGAACCGGCTGCCGCCTTCCCGTCTGTCGGACAAGAGGCGTGCGAGCAGGCGCAGGCACTGAAGACGTCCTATCTTCGATGCGAGTCATTGGCGCAGAACGGGGCCTTGGACGGGTCCGGGATCGCCGAGTGTTCGGAGATCTACGAGACGCTGAAGCATCGCGTCTTCGACGGCAGCTATTCCGCCCTTCGCGCCTGGTACGAGGGCACGGAAGACGCTCTGCCGCATCCTCGTCATGAGTTGAGATGCTGATCGTTCGCGCACGACCGCGTCCGCCCGGTCGAGCCGAAGTGATTGAGAGGTGCAGGAACGTGCCACGGAATCGCCACGATTCCGACGCTGTTTGAAACAGTGTTCCGCTTGCGAGGTTGTCCGATGCGCCGCCTGTTTTCGAAGCTACTTAATTCCGCCTCCGAGAAGCGGGAGAAGAAGAGCCGGCAAAAGATTTCGCAGCACATCGACTGGAGGCCGGACGCGCAGCGTCCTCAGAGCCGCAGCAGAAAACTCAGCAAATCGTACCGTTGACCCTCCAGTCCTGGGGCGAACAACGAGCGGGATAGCCAGGCGTCGCATCCGACGCCACCACGACCGGAAACAGCGTCAAACGCGCGGCTGCGGGTCTTTCGATGCGGCCTTGTCTTCGTCTCCATATCCTGAAGTATGATTGCGTCGCTCGGGGCTTACTCTCCGGGCGCGCCGCTTGGCCGTCATTTCGGCGAGCTTGAGGCGAAACGACGGTGTGTGGCGGCGGGTGACGATACGCCCCGACCCAGACTGACCTGTCAAAGGCCGGAACAAGGCCGGGTCTGGGTCGTTGGCCCATCACGAGATTGGTCAGAACCAGCGGAATTTAAGGGGACAAGTTTTAGGTGGCGGTCGGAAAGACAAGAAAAGATAGCAGCTTAGCGATACTGGAAGCTCTGGCGCAGAAGCGGTTGGTGATCGAGGCGGTGAGCCCCGAGATCGACGGGGGCCGATTTCCCGCCAAGGGAGTGGTCGGTTGGCCGGAGACTGTAAGCGCTGACATTTTCGGTGAAGGTCATGAGGTGATCGCCGCCGCCATCGTCAGGAACGATGGCAGCGAGATACCGATGCTCAAGGGTGTCAACGACCGGTGGAGCGCCGAAGTCACCTTCGACGACGTCGGACCGGCGACTTTGACCTTGGTCGCGTGGCGCGACCTCTGGGGCACATGGGCGCGCGACACACGCAAGAAGCTCGAGGCTGGGCAGGACGTGTCCGTCGAGTTGCAGGAAGCACGGCTGCTCGTGGCAGGCCTGAAGCCTCGGCGCGGAGAAGGATCGTCTTTGACCGACCTGCGCGCCGCCGCCAAGGCAGGCGACATGGAAACGCTGCTTTCGGCTGAGACACTCGCGACGATGGCTCGCCACGGACCGCGGGCCAATGTCACCCGATACGAGGATCTGCCTTTCTGGATCGACCGCGAGCGGGCGGCCTTCTCGGCATGGTACGAGTTGTTCCCGCGGTCCACCGGGCCGGAGGGACAGCACGGCACCTTCCGCGACGTGATCGACAGGCTCGACTACGTGCGAGACCTGGGCTTCGACGTTCTGTACTTCCCGCCCATTCATCCCATCGGTACGACGAACCGCAAGGGCAAGAACAATTCCCTCAAGTCCGAACCAGACGACGTGGGCTCGCCCTATGCCATCGGCTCGCCCGAAGGCGGCATGGACGCCGTGCATCCCGAATTGGGCACGCTGGAGGATTTCGACGCGCTCGTCGCCGCGGCTGCCGACAAGGGGCTCGAGATCGCTCTCGACATCGCGCTGAACGCCTCGCCCGACCATCCGTGGATCGAAGAGCATCCCGACTGGTTCGAACGCCGTCCGGACGGGACGATCAAATACGCCGAAAACCCTCCGAAGAAGTACGAGGACATCGTCAACTTCCGCTATTACCTCGACGACGGCCGTCCCAATGCGCCGTTCTGGGAGGCGATCCGCGATCTGTTCCTGTTCTGGGCGGGGCATGGCGTGCTGTGCTTCCGCGTCGATAACCCGCACACCAAACCGTTCCCATTCTGGGAATGGATCATCGCCGAGGTCCGGGTCACATATCCCGAGGCGATCTTCCTCTCGGAGGCGTTCACACGGCCCAAGGTGATGAAGCGGCTGGCGAAGCTGGGCTTCAACCAGAGCTATACCTATTACACCTGGCGCGACACGGCGGAGGAGCTGTCGGAATACCTCACCGAGTTGACCACCGAGGAATGCCGCCACTACATGCGGCCGAACTTCTTCACCAATACGCCCGACATCAACCCCATTGCCTTGCAGTATTCCGGTCGTGCGGGCTTTCGCACCCGGCTTCTGATGGCGGCGTCGCTGGCGGGGAACTACGGGATGTATTCCGGCTTCGAGCTGTGCGAAAGCGCGCCGCTGCCTGGCAAGGAAGAGTATCTCGACTCCGAGAAGTACCAGTTGCGGCACCGCGACTGGGATGCCGAGGGCAACATCAAGGACGACATCCGTCTGATCAACCGGATCCGGCGCGAGAATCCCGCGATGAAGGATTTCCTGAACCTGAAGTTCTTCCCCAGCGGCGACGAGCGCGTCCTCTATTACGGCCGCTTCGACGAGGTGAACCGCAACTATCTTCTGTTCCACGTTCTCATCGACCCCCATACCGGCGCCGAGTTCGACTTCGAGGTGCCGCTCTGGGAGTTCGATCTGCCCGATGCCGCTTCGATCAGGGTCGAGGATGCCATCCACGGCAACCAGTTCATGTGGCACGGAAAGGACCATTGGCTTGCCCTTGATCCCGTGAACCGGCCCTATGCCATATGGAAGCTGTTCCCGCCGGGAGGGGTCGCATGAACATCGCCGACAGAAAGTTGCTTGCAAGCGACCCAGAAACCACCGCGGCCGACTGGTACAAGGACGCCGTGATCTATCAGGCCCACGTGAAGGCTTACCAGGACAGCAACAACGACGGGATCGGCGACTTCGCCGGCCTCATGCGTCGGCTCGACCATGTGCAGGAGTTGGGCGCGACGGCGATCTGGCTCTTGCCCTTCTACCCCTCCCCCTTGCGCGATGACGGCTACGACATCGCCGAGTTCAAATCGGTCAATCCGCAGTACGGTTCGATGGAGGACTTCCAGGGCTTCGTCGACGAGGCGCACCGGCGCGGGCTGAAGGTCATCACCGAGCTTGTCATCAACCACACCTCGGATCAGCACGAGTGGTTCCAGCGGGCGCGGCGCGCCCCGAAGGGATCGCCCGAGCGCGACTTCTACGTCTGGTCCGACGACCCGTCGAAGTGGATGGACGAGACGCGGGTGATCTTCAACGACACCCACGATTCCAACTGGTCCTGGGACCCGATCGCCGAGCAGTTCTACTGGCACCGCTTCTTCGACCATCAGCCGGACCTGAACTTCGACAATCCGAAGGTGCTGGAGGAGGTGCTCGACGTGATGCACTTCTGGCTGGACAAGGGCGTCGACGGGCTGCGGCTTGACGCGATCCCCTACCTGGTGGAGCGCGACGGCACCAACAATGAAAACCTTCCCGAGACGCACGATGTCCTGAAGGCGATCCGCGCCGACCTCGACAAGCACTACGAGGGGCGGATGCTTCTGGCCGAGGCGAACCAGTGGCCCGAGGATACCCGCCCCTATTTCGGCGAGGGTGACGAGTGCCACATGGGCTTCCACTTCCCCCTGATGCCGCGGATGTACATGGCTGTGGCGCAGGAAGACCGCTACCCCATCACCGACATCATCCGGCAGACGCCGTCGATCCCCGAGGATTGTCAGTGGGCGATCTTCCTGCGCAACCACGACGAGTTGACGCTGGAGATGGTGACGGACCGCGAGCGGGACTACCTGTGGAATTTCTATGCCGAGGACCGGCGCGCGCGGATCAACATGGGCATCCGCCGCCGTCTCGCGCCGCTTTTGCAGAACGACCGGCGGAAGATCGAGTTGCTGAATTCGCTGCTCTATTCCATGCCCGGAACGCCGATCGTCTATTACGGCGACGAGATCGGGATGGGCGACAACTACTACCTCGGCGACCGCGATGGCGTCCGCACGCCGATGCAGTGGTCGGCGGACCGGAACGCCGGGTTCTCGCGCGCCAATCCCCAGCAACTCTACCTGCCGATCATCCAGGACCCGGTCCACGGCTATGAGGCGATCAACGTCGAGGCGCAGCAAAGCTCGCCCACGTCGCTCTTGAACTGGGTGAAGCGGATGATCGCGGTACGCCAGCGCCACCCGGTCTTCGGACGGGGCGAGATCGAACTGCTGTACCCCCGCAACCGCAAGGTGCTTGCCTATCTTCGCCGTCACGAGGGCGAGGTGGTGTTGTGCGTCGCCAACCTGTCGCGCCAGGCGCAGGCGGCCGAGATCGACCTGTCCCAGTTCAACGGTCGGGTGCCCGTAGAGTTGACCGGCCAATCGCCCTTCCCGCCCGTGGGCGAGTTGCCCTATCTGCTGACGCTGCCGGCCTATGGCTTTTACTGGTTCCTCCTTGCCGAAGAGGAAGCGGCGCCGGAGTGGCATACGCCCTATACCCAGACGCTGCCCGATTTCCTGACGCTGACGACACGAAATGGAACGATCTCGTCTGCGCTGGCCGACGCTTCTGCCCCGCAGTTCGAACGGCAGACGTTGCGCGACTACCTGCCGCTGCAGCGCTGGTTCGCCGCGAAGGAGGAGCGGATCGACGGCGTGAAGATGCGCCAGCTTGCCGAGATGGGGAATGGAAGCCACATGCTTGCCGTCGTCGACGTCTCATCGACCAGCGGCGAGGCGCAGTACTTCCTGCCGCTTTCGGCCGTCTGGGGCGAGGACGCCCTGACGATCGGACCAAGGCTGCCCGCGACACTTGCAAAGCTGCGCCGCGCGAACCGCGTCGGTGCCTTGCTCGACGGCGCGGTCGACGAGGAGATGGCGCGGGCGCTTCTGGCGGCGATGGTCGAAGGCGTGGACCTGCCCGCTGCCGAAGGAAGCGTGGCGTTCCGCGGCAGCGATGCGCTGGCCGAAACGGCCGCCGATCCAGGCGAGCCACGGCTTCTGTCGGCCGAGCAATCCAACGCCTCTATCGCGTTCTCGGACAAGGTGATCCTCAAGCTCTACCGCCGCCTGCGGCAGGGGGTGCAGCCCGACATCGAGGTCGCGCGCTTCCTGACCGATGAAACTGACTTCGAGGCAAGCCCGGCGCTGCTCGGCACCATCGACTGGGTCGGGTCGGACGGCACTGCGACAACGCTCGCAGCCGCGTCCGAGTTCGTCCGCAACCAGGGCGATGCCTGGCGCTATGTGACCGAGGCCCTCGAGCGCGACATGGAGCGCGAGGAGATGACCGAGAAGCTGTCCGGAGGCGAGGATGACCACGTCATGGGCGGCCCGCTGGACCTTGGTGCCGTCCTTGGTCGGCGCACGGGTGAACTGCACCTCGCACTTGCCAGCGGAAAGCCCGGCACGCCGTTTTCGGAAGAGCCGCTGACCAACGACGATCTCGCCGTTCTCGTCGACGATGTGACACGCGAAGTCAGCGACGTCTTCGACAGGCTTGCGGCACAGCGGGACTCGCTTCGCGATACCGGTCAAGAGCTTGCGGACAAGGTGCTGGCCGCGCGAGGCGACTTCGAGGCGCGCCTGGCGTCCCTGCGCGGGAGTACCCCGTCGGGCGGAAAGTGCAGGATCCACGGCGACTATCATCTTGGTCAGGTTCTCGTGGTCGAGACCGACGTGATGATCATCGACTTCGAGGGCGAACCGACACGTAGTCTTGGAGAGCGGCAGGCGAAATCGTCGCCCTTGCGAGACGTGGCGGGGATGCTTCGCAGCTTCGACTATGCGCTTTGGTCCACGGTGCGCCGCCGGATCGAGATCGGCGCCGACCCCGAGCGCACACTTGCCGGGGTCGAAGGATGGCGCGACGCGACGCAGGGCGCTTTTCTCGAAGCCTACCGCGAGACCCTCGGCGGGGCGTCGCTGCACCCGTCCGACCGCGATTTCGAGAATGCGCTTCTCGACCTCTTCCTCATTCAGAAAGCGGCATACGAAGTGGCCTACGAGATGTCGATGCGACCGGACTGGATCGATATTCCCCTGCGTGGCCTGCTGTCGCTTCTCGGCGAAAACGGAGATGATACCTGATGCGGGATACAGCCCCTCCAGCCGCTGACATCGAAGCCATTCTGCGGGGTCACCACGGCGATCCCTTCCGCTATCTGGGGATGAGCCGCTCGGCAGAGACGGACACGCTGGTCGTCAATGTCTTCGCCCCGGACGCGTCCGACGTCGAGGTCCTGGACCTCGATGGCAAGAGCGTCGGCGAGCTTGATCTGATCAACAACGAGGGTTTCTTCCACGGCGTTCTCGGCACCAAGATGAAAGCCTTTCCCTATCGGCTTCGCCTGCGCAATCCGCAGGGGCACGTCTGGGAGATGCATGATCCCTATGCCTTCGGGCCGGTGCTTGGCGAGATGGACGAGTATCTGCTTGGCGAGGGGCGGCACGAGGAGATTTACCGCCGCCTGGGCGCGCACCCGATGACCCACGAAGGTGTCGAGGGCACCTCGTTCGCCGTCTGGGCTCCGAACGCGCGGCGGGTGTCGGTCGTGGGCCACTTCAACGCCTGGGACGGCCGCCGCCATTCGATGCGCCGCCGCGGCGCGACAGGGGTATGGGAGATCTTCCTGCCTGGTATCGGCGTGGGCGAGATCTACAAGTACGAGATCGTCGGTGCTTACGGACATTTGCAGCCCCTGAAGGCCGACCCGCTGGGGTTTGCGGCCCAGGTGCCGCCCGAGACGGCCTCGGTCGTACATGGTCTGGTGCGCCACGAATGGTCCGACGCAGGCTGGATCGAGGCCCGCCGACCCGACCAGCGCGCTGACCCGATCTCGATCTACGAGGTCCACCTCGAGAGCTGGCGGCGCGGCGGCAATGGCGAGGTGCTGACCTATGCAACGCTCGCCGACCAGCTTGTCGACTACATCACCGAGATGGGCTTCACCCACGTCGAGTTCCTGCCCGTCACCGAATACCCCTTCTCCGGTTCATGGGGTTATCAGCCCGTCGGCCTGTACGCGCCCACCTCCCGCTTCGGCAGCCCCGAGGATTTCGCCGCGATGGTCGACCGTCTGCATGGCGCGGGCATCGGCGTCATCATCGACTGGGTGCCGGCGCACTTCCCCTCGGACGCCCACGGCCTTGCCCGCTTCGACGGCACCGCGCTTTACGAGCACGAGGATCCGCGGCTTGGCTTCCACAAGGACTGGAACACGCTGATCTACAACTACGGTCGCCGCGAGGTGGCGAACTTTCTGCGCGCCTCGGCGACCTACTGGCTGAAGGAGCTTCACGTCGACGCGCTGCGCGTGGATGCTGTCGCCTCGATGCTGTACCTCGACTATTCGAGAAACGAGGGCGAATGGATCCCGAACCGCTATGGCGGGCGCGAGAACCTCGACGCCATCGATTTCCTCAAGGGTGTCAACGAGACCGCGCGCGACTATGCGCCGGGAAGCCTGACCATTGCCGAGGAAAGCACCGCGTTTCCCGGCGTCAGCCGCCCGGTCAGCGAGGACGGGCTGGGCTTCGACTTCAAGTGGAACATGGGCTGGATGCACGACACGCTGGAATACATGTCGCTCGACCCGATCCACCGGAAGTATCACCACCACCAGATGACCTTCGGATTGGTCTATGCCTTCTCCGAGAATTTCGTGCTGCCGCTCAGTCATGACGAGGTCGTCCACGGCAAGGGTTCGATGCTGGGCAAGATGCCGGGCGACCGCTGGCAGAAGTTCGCGAACCTGCGCGCCTACTACGGCTTCATGTGGGGACATCCGGGCAAGAAGCTTCTCTTCATGGGCAGCGAATTCGCGCAGGAGAAGGAGTGGAACCACGACCAGTCGCTGGACTGGCACCTGCTGGACGACCCGATGCACGACGGTGTGCGCAAGCTCGTGCGTGACCTGAACGCGCTTTACAAGGCGACGCCTGCCCTGCACCAGCGCGATTGCAGCCCCGACGGTTTTCAGTGGATCGAGGGCGGGGACGCCGACAACAACACCTTCTCGTTCCTGAGATGGGCCGATGACGGCCGTCCCGTCGCCGTCATCTGCAACATGGCGCCGGTGGTGCGGGAGGGTTATCGCGTCGGGCTGCCAATGGAGGGCACCTGGAAGGAAGTCCTGAATTCGGACGCCAGCGACTACGGTGGCTCCGGGGTGGGCAACGGCGGCGTCATCCGCGCGATGGGCGAGGGAATGCACGGCCAGCCGGTCTCCGCCACGGTCACATTGCCGCCACTGGGAACGATCTTCCTCACCCCGGAATAAAGAACGGCCTTTCCGCTAGACGCCATGTCAGACCTTCTGCGGTTCGCGTCGCTCAAGGTGCTGGAGCCATGCCGCCGAACGGCCCTCCCAGCCTTCAGGAGCTGGGATCATTCGGATTGGCGAAAAAAATGTCGATGTGAGAGGAACCAATAACAAACTTGCGCGTTTGGACGGTCGTGAGGAACCTGGGGGCGTCGCCTCTACAAGAGAGTTCCAGTCGCTCAAGCGGCACGAAAAAACGGGGGGTGTGTCGCATGGTCGGGAGCCAGGTGGCGGAAAAATCAAACGTCGATGAGCTTCAATCCCTTTATATTCTGACCGACAGACTTTACCGCACAACGTCGCTCGACGAGGTCTTCGAGGCGGGGCTCGACGCCATCACCTCGACGCTTGGATGCACGCGGGCCTCGATCCTGCTTTTCGATGACGACGAGGTGATGCGCTTCAAGGCCACCCGTGGCCTGTCTGCCGACTATCGGCGTCAACTCGAAGGTCACACGCCCTGGTCCTGCGGCGAACTTTTCCCGACCCCCATCTTCGTCACCGATATCGACGAGACCGAGGAACCGGACTGGATCAAGAAGATCATCCGGCGCGAGGACATCCGCAGTCTCGGCTTCTTTCCCCTTACGGTGAGGGGGCGGGTCGTAGGCAAGTTCATGACCTACTACGCCAACCGTCGTGTCCTGTCCGGCCACGAGATGGACCTTGCCGTCACCATCGCGCGCCAGGTCGGGTTCAGCGTCGAGAGGCTGAGGGCCGAGGAGCAGCGGCAGGCGACCGAGGCGGCGCTTCGGGACTCGGCGATCCGTTTCCGCCTGATGTCGGAAGACGCCCCTGTGATGATCTGGATGAGCGACCGCGACGGGTCGTGCCTTCACCTCAACCGGATGCTCAGGACGGCCTGGGGCGTCAGCGAGGAGGATGTGACGACCTTCGACTGGCATTCGACGATGCATCCCGACGACGCCGAGCACATCACAGCCGAGGTCGTCGGCGCGACGGTCCGGCAGCAGCCGTTCTCGGTCACGGGCCGGTATCGCACCGTCGAGGGCGACTATCGAACCCTGACCACCACCGCCCGCCCCTATTCTTCGGCGACCGGCGAGTTCCTGGGGATGATCGGCGTCAACGTGGACATCACCGAGCAGGAAGAAGCGGCCGCGCAGCGGGAGATGATCTTCAACGAGCTCAACCATCGAGTGAAGAACACCCTTGCCCTCGTGCAGGCCATCGCGCACCAGACCCTGAAGGGAGCGGAGGGAAACCGTCTGGCAGGCGATTTCCACAAGCGCCTGGCAAGCCTTGCCGCCGCCCATAGCCTTCTGACCAAGGCAAACTGGGAAAGCGCGCCGCTGAAGGAACTTCTGACCGACGCCCTCGCCGTGTCCGACGCCGCCGGCGCCCGGATCGAGTTGAACGGTCCCCACGTCAGGCTGAGCCCGAAGCAGTCGCTTGCCGTCGCAATGGCGATCCACGAGTTGAACACGAACGCGATGAAGTACGGGGCCCTGTCGTGCGACAGCGGAACCGTCCTGGTCGAGTGGCGTCTCTTGCACGGGTCCGAGCTTGAATTGACATGGACCGAACGCGGCGGGCCAGCTGTCGAGGCGCCATCCGGCCGGGGGTTCGGTACCTTCATGATCGAAAGGGTCCTGGCGAACGACCTCGACGGCGAGGTCATCCTCGACTTCCGGAAGGAAGGCCTGCGCTGCACCGTGCGCGCGCCCCTGCAACGGGGCCCGCAGTGAACGGATCTCCCGCCCGGGGGCGACGCGTTCTAGTGGTCGAAGACGAATTCCTCGTCGCCGCAATGCTTCAGCAGTTCCTGGAGGATTACGGCGTGTCCGTCGTCGGACCAGCCTACAACATCGAAGACGCGCTTGCGCTCGCGACGGAGGCGACCTTCGACGCGGCCATCCTCGACGTCAACGTCCGGGGTGTCCGGATCGACCCGGTGGCGGCATCGCTGTCGGAGAGGCACATCAGGTTCGCTCTGGCGACGGGATATGGCAAGGAAGTCGTCGATGCCTGGGCCGACGCGCCCCTCCTCGCCAAGCCCTATTGCCAGGCGGACGTGGAGCGTGTGCTCGAGCGGTTGTTTCCGACCGAATGACCGGGACGCCCGTCCATGAGGGTCCTGCGATTTCAACATTCTTTTCCGTATTGCGCGACGGATGTTCGCTGTTAGGTTGAAGAAAAGTTCTTTCCGTCTGCCGTAAATCTTCAACCTTTCGGGACCGATGGAACAGACCGCCGATCGCAGGGACGTTCAAGAACCCGCAGACAGATACGAGCTTGCCTGCCGGGCCGCGGGAATCGGGGTCTGGGAGCTGCATGTCCGCGAAGGAAGGCTTGCCTACTCGGACATAGCGCGGTCGATCTTCGGCTTCTCGATGAACGAACCCATCACGCGAGACATCGTTCACGGCACGATCCACCCAGACGATCTTGAAGTGGTTCTTGCTGCGGCACGTCGCGCGATGGACCCGAGTGTCCGATCCGACGAGCATTACATCTACCGCATCAGACGTTTCGATACGGGTGAGCCGCGATGGCTTCGCGCGCACGGCATCGCACAGTTCGATGGTGACGGCCCGGATGCGAACGCCTTGCTCTACGCCGGCTCCCTCCAGGACATTACCGACAGGGAACGAACGCGGCAGGCTCTCGCGGAAAGCGAGGAGAGGCTGCGGCTTGCCATCGACGCCGCCGGGATGGCTGTCTGGGATCTGGATCTCGAGACCAATACGGTTGCCCGCTCGGCCGAATTGAACCGCATGCTTGGGTTCCCCGAAGAGGCCCATCCGACCATCGACGAACTTCGCTCGAGGTATGCGCCGGGCGAACGCGAACGTATTGAAGAAGAGGGCGCCGCGGCACAAGCGCGAGGGGAGACGAGCCTCCAGACAAGGGTGCGCTATCTCGTGCCCGGCAGGGGCGAAGTCACCTATGTCCTGCGCGCGGCGCTCGCTGAGACGCCCAGTCCGAACGCAGCTGCGACGCGCGTGGTCGGAATTCTGTTCGATGCCACGGACCAGGCTCGGGCGGAACACCTGCTCAACACCATGAACCAGGAGCTGCGGCACCGCCTGAAGAACATGGTGCAGCTTGCAGGCGCCTTCGCGCGGCAAACATGGCACGGAGATGAGAAGCTCGACACCTATCTCGGCCGCATCCGCGCGCTGACCCTGTCCACCGAATTGATGTTCGGCGAGCGGGAGACGAACCTTCGGCTTGGGACGGTGATCGAGCGATCGCTCACGGCATTTAGACCCGAGGATCGGGATCCCTTCACCATTCTGGGACCCGACATCAACCTTCCGGAATCCCTTTTCACCGGGATCGCTCTCGTCTTGCATGAACTGGCCACGAACGCCCTCAAGCACGGAGCCCTGTCGACGGAAGCGGGACGCGTCGATCTGAACTGGACCGTGGAGGACGACCTTCTTCGCATCGTGTGGCGCGAGACGGGCGGACCTTTGGTTGAAGCTCCCCAGACGGAAGGTTTCGGCCTGAAGCTCCTTACGGGAGGGGCGTTGCCACCGCCGCATTCCGTCGACATCGCGTTCCTCCCCGAAGGTCTCGTAGCGACGATCCGCGCCTCGCTGCAAGGCTAATCGGGCAGCGTTCGGAGAGACCCTATTCCTCCCTTTCCAATTCCCGGACCACGCGGAAGCCTCGGCGGGACGATCTTGCGTCCTGTTCGCTCCACCCTCGATACCCAGGGCGAGCCCTATTCATCGACAGGATGTAGCTTCCCCCTTTGACCACACGCCGACAGTCAATGCCTGTATCCACCTCGAGGTAGCCGCTAGACGTGCGCCAACCCGGATGACGGCCGGTCCAGCAGGACTGTGTTATCTCTCCCAAGTTGCCAGCCATATGCCGCAACCCCCAGGCGTTGGCGGCATCCAGAGCATCGACTGCAACAGAATGACCGCGCGCCACAAAGGTCCCGCGAGGCAGCCACAGCAAATTGTCGTCGGCGGACGCAGAAAAATTCGCCTGGTCGGTCGTGATAAACTCGCCTTGAGGGAAAGGTGTCTGTGTGCCTGCGCGGGCCGCATATTCCCATTCGGCTTCTGTCGGCAAACGGTATGCTTTCGTCCCTGCCTTGGTGTTCAGCCATTGAAGGTAAAGCTGAATATCGTTGTAAGACACTCCGTGAACGGGATGGGCGTTCGTCGCTTCCAACTCGAACGGCCTTCGGTCGCAAACCCAGAGTCCATCTTTTTGCTCGCATTTCGAGAAAAGCATGAGACGGTCCGGTTCATATCCCCCGCATCCACCATCGGCGACACAGGCTGACCACTCTCCGAAGGTCACCTCGTTCCTCGACATGGCTATGGGCAGGTCGATCTCGACCCGATGCACGGGACCCTCGGACGTCGCGACGTAGGGGTCGTCCGGTGTCACGGGACGGATGTTCCCGAACTCCAGGTGCAGGCTCTGCCGGGATTCCCCAGGCGGACCGCCCATGAGAAAAACGCCCAGGGGAAGAACGATCATTTCCGGACAGGCATCGCACTCCTGGAACTGCGCCAGCGGCTCAAGCTGGCTGGGATCAATGCGGGCCCCTTCGGCGTAGGTCGGCCCAGGCATGCCGAGAAGCGTCACGAGCATCAGCACGAGAACCGCGTCGCGGCTCTTTCGAACGAAGGCTCGAAACGTCGAAACAGTGCCTTTTCCCACGCGCGCTTCCTCAGACAATCGAGATTGAAAAACCCTCGCTAAGGTTGCGGGTCGCGAATGACGCTCTAACCATTGCACTCCTCGCAAAAGCCGCCTGAAATTCGTATAACCTGTTGAAGACATTGGTGGGCGATGAGGGACTCGAACCCCCGACATCCTCGGTGTAAACGAGGCGCTCTACCAACTGAGCTAATCGCCCGCCGTCGCAGGGTTTATCCTCTGACCGCGGGTGGAGCAAGTCAGTCCGCCCTCTCGTCGCGCGCGCCGGTCCAGCGGCGGGGACCCGCACCGTTGGCAGCGAGACGGTCCTCGGCGTTGTAGAGCGGGCAATCCTCGAGCGAGAGGCAGCCGCAGCCGATGCAGTAGTGCATCTGCGTGCGCAACCGCGTCAGCATCTCGATCTTTTCGTCGAGGAGATCGGCCCAGGGTTGCGCGGCCCTGGCCCAGTCTGCCTTGCCGACGGCCCTGTCACGCGGGAGGCGGTCAAGCACCTCTTTCACCTGCGAGAGAGGAATGCCCGCGGCTTGGGCCACACGCGCGACCGCGACGCGACGCAGTTCGCGGCGGTCGTAACGGCGGTGGTTCGCGGGCGTGCGCCAGCTTCGGATCAGGCCCTCGGCCTCGTAGAAATGAAGCGTCGAGACCGGCACGCCGGCGCGCTCGGCCATCTCTCCCACACTCAGGTCGTTCGGGTGCATTGCGTCCCTCTCCTGCAAATCGGACTTTACCTCAAGTGAACTTGAGGACGTAGGGTGATCCCGAATCATCGACCTGACAAGGAGTGTCTCCATGTTCCGCCGCCTCTTCACCGCTCCCCGCCGCACGCCGCCCGAGGTGGCCGAGGAGATCGCCGCGCTCTGCAATGCGGCCAACCTCGATCGCCTGACCGCCTTGCCCCGCAGCCTGATGCGGGACGTGGGTCTGGACTGCGGATGCCCTTCCTTGTCCGAGCCCGGCATCGGACCCTATGGACCTAGGTGACCCACATGCATGACGCATCCCTTCTTCGACAGGCGGGCCTTCTCTATCTCGCCATCATCTTTCTGGGCCTCGGCGGCGAACTCCTCGTCCGTGCGCCGCTTGCCGGCCTCGATCCCGAGGCGATGGCGGCGGCGATCCGCGATGGCGCCCTGCCCTTCCGGCTGTCGATCCTGTCCGACGCGGTCATGGTGGCCTGCGATGTGGCGCTCGCGGTCGTGCTCTTTCGGCTTTTCCGGTCGACCGACGAAGGACTGGCGGCGACGGCGGCGGCCCTTCGGCTGATCCAGGCGGCGGTCATCGCGGCAAATCTTCCCGTCCAGCACGCGGCGCTCCTCTGGGCGCAGGCGGATGAAGCCGGGATGGCGGCGCAGGCGATGGCCTCGCACGCGGCAGGCTATGACCTCGGGCTGATCTTCTTCGGTCTGAACAGCCTCCTCACCGGGATCCTGATCCTGCGAAGCGGCATCGTTGCGCGCTGGATCGGGCTTCTGATCCAGGCGGCGGGAGCGGTCTATCTCGTGGGCAGCAGTCTGCGAGTAGTCGCGCCAGACGCTTCCGAGGCGTTCCTGCCCGCCTACCTGATCGCGATCGTGGCCGAGACGGCGTTCGCGGCCGCTCTCCTGCGCGGGGGGTTGCGCCGTCAGTCCGAGAAGCCGGCGTAATAGGACTGAAGCCGCTCGCCCATGTCGCCCAGGGTGGCGCGGCTCCAGATCAGCCAGCGGCCCTTGTTGTCCTGAACCTCGTCGCCCTCGCGGTAGGCCAGGAGCCGTTCGGGCTTGGTGAGCGGGCCCGGCATGGTGACGGCGACAAGGTTCTCGCGCCGCCGCCGGACCCACGGAAGACGCGATTTCAAGCGAACCCAGGCCTTGTGGCGGAACATGTACTCGGTCGAAAACTTCACCGCGAAGCTCTTTGGCAGGCGCTTGACGTGCTCCTGCGCGGCCCAGGCCATGAAACGCTCGTCCGCGATCATGGGGCGGATGCCCAGGCCGCCATGCGCCTCCCACAGATCGCGGAAATGCCTGGCGATGTAGGTGCATTCGCGCGGGTGATAGACGACGATGGACGAGTTGCCGCGTGCGTACTTGCGCTTGTCGGTGAGCCGCCAGATCAGGCGGGCGAGCGCGCCGAAGGGCAAGACGACGCTTTGCAGCATGAGAAGCGTCTTCGGGCTGTCCATCATGGCGAAGACGGGAGTGACGTCGCCGAATACGGCTGTGTCGAGGTCGAGATAGATCGTGGGAAGGTCGTCGGGGACGACGCCTGCTTCGAACATCACGAGCTTGGCCTGGCAGCCGTCCTTCATCAGCTCGGGCTTCAGGAACCACGGGTCGAAGGGCACGGTCGTCACGTCGGGGTGCAGCCCCGGACGGTCGCGGTCGGTGATGAGGACGAAGCGCGGTGGCGTGGCTGCGTGGCGCAGGACGGCCTCGACGGTGTGGTTGACGATGCCGGGGCCGTACTTCTCACCCCAAAGGATCATCACGCACTGCCATGTGGGTGGAGTTGTCGCGGCGTCCATCGTCGGGTCCTTGGCCGTCGGGTCTGGCCTGTCTATCCGGCGGTCGGAAACGGGGTCAAGGGACCTCGCCGCCATGAACGCGCGTTCCACCCTTTGATCGCGGATGCGACGGCTCCTATATTCGAACCTCAGCGAGGAAGAAGCTATGGCCGGTGGATGGGCGCGCGACGGCGCGGTGAATGATCAGATCGAGGCCTCTATCGAGGACGAGCTTGTACGGATGCGCGCACGGCGGGTGCCTGAAGGCGAAAGCTTGAGCCACTGTGCGGAATGCGACGAACCCATTCCCGAGGCGCGTCGAACCGCATTACCGGGTGTCAAGCTGTGCATAGAGTGCCAGAGCGAGCGAGATGGGCGTCCTGTCCTGCGAGGCGGGATCAATCGACGCGGCTCGAAAGATAGTCAGTTGAAATAAGCAGTTGTCCGCATCGCGGGAAGCGTTGCCGCTGCCCGCGATGTCGGTCGAAGACCCGTCAGTGGTGGTGTTCGGGAAGCGACTTCAATTCGTCCTTCGTGAACGTCGTCGTTGCGTGAACGGTACCGTCCTGATCTCGCATGAAGGTCAGCCTCTGTCCGTTCAGGGCGACCGGCTTTGCGCCGATGCCAAGGAAGCCACCGACATCGACGATGACCGTGGATCCCGCTCCGGTGCCGTGAACGTGGGACACCGTCCCCAGCGTCTCATCGTCGGTCCCAAGGATCTTGGCACCTTCGAGGTTGTCTTGCGTCCATTCCGTTTCCGACAGGCGTTGATGGTTCGTATGATCCATTTTTCAGCGTCTCCTCTCTTGCTTCACTTGGGCAACGCCGCGACGACATGCGAGTTCCTGACCTGACCGGAGGGTTGCTCGACGGGTGTCGGTGCCCGCGAGAGCGACAACGAAGATCAGCTCTCTCCTCCCCAGACCGCTCGTCGACGTCAGGTAAAAAGCGACCGGTTTGCGCTCATTATTTCCGGCAGCCGGCCGATCGTGCCCGACAGGTGCTCGCGCATGGCGTCGGCGGCACCGTGGCGGTCGCCCGTTTGAATGCGGTCGAGGACAAGCTGGTGTCCTTGGAACACGGAAAGAAGCTTCCGTCCCCGCGGCAGGTCCAAAGTGCGGAGCCTGGCCATCTGGCTGGACTGCTCGGTCATCAACTCGTGAACCGCCTCCAGCCCGGCCGCGGCAAAGAGAGCGTGGTGAAAGTTCTCGTCGAGTTCTCGGAAAAGTTCGACCTGGTTCGGGTCGTCAACAAGCGCTTCCTGGATCTTGAGGTATCCCTTGGCTTTGGTGAGCGACGCCCCATCCCCCATCCGGCACAGGCGATCGACGACCTCGCATTCCAGTCCGGAGCGCAGGAAATTTTCCTGCTTCAGTCGTTCGCGGTTGATGCGGGTGACCTCTGTCCTCGACTGACGGAAAGTGATCACGAGATCGATCTTCTCCAATCGCAGGATCGCTTCGCGGATCGGTTGCTGACTGACGCCGAACGCCTCGGCAAGTTCGGCACGGTTGAGTAGCGTCCCGGGCGGAAGCCGGAGCGCGACGATGCGGGCGCGAAGCTCTTTGAAAACACGCGCAGAGGCCGAGACGTTCGCACTCATCGGCAAACTGCCGGTTTTGCCCAAGAGGGAAGATACGGCCTTGGTCAAACGCACCCCCGATCGCAGATGGTCATTTCGACAGTCTCCTCATTTCATGATCGCGTTCGGCAATGCCAGCGACAAGGCGGGGAACGCAAGCAGTAGGGCGAAGTAGGCGGCGAAGGCGACGAAGAAGGGGATCGAGGCCACGGCATAGGACGAGGTTTTCACCTTCAGAATGCCGCAGACGGTGAACATGATGACGCCTACCGGCGGAGTGAGGCCCCCGAAATTGATCAGCAGGACGATGACGATGCCCATGTGGACCGGGTCGAACCCGGCGTGGACCAGAACGGGCATGACGATTGGGGTCACGAGGAGGATGTTTGCCGCGCCTTCGAGGAACATGCCGGTAAAGACCAGGACGGCGCACACGATGAGGAGGAGGCCGACGGGGCTCTCGGTCAGCGACGTCATGGCCGACGTAATCTCCTGGGGTGCTCGCTCGATTGTCATGGCATAACCCAGCACCGCCGCCGTCATGATGAGGAGCATGACCATGCCAAGGTCGGCCAACGTGTCGCGGAAGGCCGCCAGGATCCGCGCTGCCGTCAGTTCGCCATAGACGAAGAGGCCGATGGCGATGGCATAAAGGACGAGGAACACGCCCGCCTCTGTCGCCGTGAAGAACCCGAACCGGAACCCGATGATGAGGAAGACCGGGAACATCAGCGCCCAGATACTTTCCAGGAAGCTTCGTCCGAGGGCCCGAGCATCGGGCCGTTCCGGCATGTCGGGCGCATACCCGCGTCGCTTCGACACCAAGAGCGTGGCGAGCATCAACGTCGCGGTCAGCAGGAGGCCCGGGACCAGTCCGCCGATGAACAGCCGACCGATCGAGACCTCGTTGATATAGCCGAACAGGATCAGCCCGATAGAGGGTGGAATTGTCGCGGTGATGATCGAGCCGAAGGCGAGGACGGCGGCGATGAAGGCGGGAGAGTAGCCCTGCGCGCGCATCGAGGGACCCAGAAGCCGCGCCTCCATCGACGCGTCCGCCACCGCTGAACCCGAAATCCCGCCCATCAGCATCGACAGCACAATGGAAACCTGTGCCAGCCCGCCCGAAAGCCAACCTGTCAGGAGGCGCGAAAAACGCACGAGCCGTTCGGTAATCCCCGCCTCGTTCATCAGATTGCCGGCCAGGATGAAGAACGGAACGGCGAGGAGTGGAAAGTTTTCCAGCGCGGTGACCATCTTCTGGATGGCGACGGTCGTCGGCATTGCCCCCGTCAGGACGAAAACCGGAATCGAGGCCAGCATGAGAGAAAAGGCGACCGGCAGGCCGATAACCAGAAAGACAGCGAAAAGCCCCGCGATGAGCAGAAGCATCAGGCGCTCCTCCAGCGGTCGCGAAGCTGGAAGGCCAGCGTGCGCAGCCAGAGAAGGATGCCGACGGGCATCGCCAGATGGACGTAGGACTTCGGAATCTGCAGCGCACCGAGCATTCGCTTCTGCATCAGCGGCACGTTGATGACGGCATAATAGAGGAGGTAGACGAGCAGGATCATGACCGCGACCATGTTCGCGATCTCGATCCAACGCCTGACCCGGTCGGGCACGTTGTCGAGCACAAGCGAAAGGCCGAAATGGCGGTTCTGCTGCATGGCGATGTCGACGCAGAGGACGACGAGCCAAACGAAGAGCGCGGTCGAGACCTCCAACGACCAGATGATCGGGCTGCCGACCTTGCGCGACACCGCGGCGATCGCGACCAGCAGGACGATGGCGGCCAGCAACGCCATCGCGACGGATATTTCGATGCGTCTGAACATGAGTGTGATTGTCGGCCAGAGGATCCCGCGGCTTGACCTTGGCCCGGAGCGCATCCCCACGCTACGGGCCCCGGCCAAGCCGCTATGGGGTCACTTGCCGAGAACCTCGTGAACCTTGGCCGCTTCCGACGTCAGGTTAAGGAGGTCGTAGACGGGCATGACGGCCTCCTTGAACGGCGTCAGGTCGACCTCGGAGACGGTCACACCTGCGGCGGCGACCTCTTCAAGTGCCTCGTCGCCCATCCCGATAGTCAGCTCCGAGGCATAGCGCCCGTTCTCGACTGCGAGATCGCGCACGATCACCTTCTGCTCGTCCGTCAATTGGTTGTAGGTGTCGGCCGAGATCACGAGCGCGGTCACGAGCTGGATGTGCCCTGTCAGCGTCACGTTCTTGATGACCTCGTAGAGCTTGGCGCCGCGGATTGCCGTGGGCTGGGCTTCGGCCCCGTCGATGGTCCCTAGCTGGAGCGCAGAGTAGACCTCACCCCACGGGATCGGCGTCGGCTCGGCGCCCATGGCGCGGATGGTTTCGATCCAGACCGGCGCGCCGATGGTTCGCATGCGGACGCCGGCCAGGTCTTCGGGCCCGGTGATCGGCTTCTGCGTCAGCGCGTGGCGGGCGCCCTGATACCAGTTCGACGCCAGCATCACGAGGCCAGCCTCCTCGGCCAGTTCGTCGCCCCAACCGAGATAGGCGTCCGATAGTGCGAACTTGTCCGCGTCTTCGTACGAGTCGAACAGAAACGGGGCCGACATGATCGCCAGTGACGGAACGAATTCGGAAAGACGCGCTACGTCCGTCACCGTGCCGACCGCCGCACCGGCGCGGGCCTGATCGAGCATCTCGGTCGTATCGCCAAGCTGGCTATTGTGGAAAACCTCGACCGTTACCTCGCCGTTCGTCGCGGCGGCGACGTCGGCTGCGAATTTCTCGAGACCCTGACCCATCGGGTCGTCCGGCGCGAGCACTGTGCCGAGACGGATCGTGGTCTCGGCCAGGGTCGCGGACCCCGTTCCAACGACCAGTGCCGCCGCGCACACGATATTCCTTAAGTCGAACATGGCATTCCTCCCTCATGTTAACTAATATATTAGTTACTTTAAAATCGCAATCTGAGTGGAGTCAATGCCCTTGACGTGATCGTGCCGAGTCGCTGCTCCGAGCAGCCTCTACATGCCTGAATGCCGCGCTTCGGTGCGCGAAACGCCGGTAGTGCAACGTGGCGGGCAGCGAATACAGCCGCCAAATTGATTGCCCATCTCGATGGCACCGTCGGTTACGCCGCCGCGTAGACACCGTCCAGCACGGTGGAGAGCCGCACAAGTTCCTCGGCCCTTGGGTCGTACGAAGGATCGTGCGCCAGCCGACGTGCCCAGTCCAGTGCCGCAGCGCCGCCCCAGTTGTCGGGGGGCGACACTAGCACCTCGCGGGATGTGCCCGTCATCGCCGCCGCCTCGAAGTCGTAGAACGAGCCGTTGAGATTGCGCATCAAGGCGCCCCCACGGTTGCCGTAAACCTCGATCCCGATCACCGCTTCCCTTCCTGCGTGCAGGTTCCAGGAGCAGGCGACCCGCACCGTGGCGCCGCTATCCAGTTCTAGCGTCGCTACGGCGTAATCCTCGACCGCCGGATCGTCTGCGTGAATGCGCCGGCCGCCGGAATACAGCGCGGCATGATGGCAGGTCGCGGCATTCGCGTCTGTCAGCCACAATGCTGCGTCGATCAAGTGTACCCCCAGGTCGATCAGGCAGCCACCGCCGGACAGGCCGCGATCACGAAACCACGGCTTGTCCGGGCCGTAGGCATTGTGGAACGTGACATCCAGCGCGTGGACTTCGCCCACGGCGCCCGAGAGGATGCGATCGCGGACAGCGTTCAGTGCCCTGGTGTGGCGATAGGACAGATCGACGCCGAGCAACCGGTCAGCGTCTCGCGCCGCCTGCACCACCGCCGCCGCTTCTGACGCATCGCGTCCGAGCGGCTTCTGGCAAAATACGGCGCGGCCGGCTTCCAGCGCCCGGATGGCCTGCTCGGCATGCAGGGCCGAGGGAGTGGCGATCACCACCGCGTCTACGCCCTGCGCCAGCAGATCTTCCAACGTCGCCCCAGCGTGGGCCCGGGGCACAACCTCGGCAGCGGCGGACAACGCCTCCGGACTGCCATCGGCCAGCGCTGCCACCTCGACAATTCCGCTCTCGGCCAGCGCTTGCATGCGGTGGCGGCCGATCCAACCCAAGCCCAGAAAGCCAAGTCGTGGCAGGGTACCAGACTTCAGCATTCGACCCATCCCTTCACGAAAGCGCCGGGCTTGTCTCGGGTGGCATCCAGCACCTCTCCCAACCGTTCCAACGGCCAGGGGCCGCTGAGCAGCGGAGTGACATCGATCCGGCCGCTTGCGATCGCCGCCACCGCCTGCCGCATCGACTCCATCATCTTTGTCTGGTCGCGTTCGTGGGCGTTGACGACCTCGAAGGCACGCCAGTTCCAGAGCTGCATGTTGACCTGCCGCGGCCCCTCCTGATGATAGCCGGCGATCACCAGTCGGCCGCTTTCTCGGGTGATCTCGGCGGCCAGATCCAGCGGCCATTGCAGCCCGACGGCCTCGATGGTGGTATCCGCCAGTCGGCCGCCGGTAAGCTGACGGATGCGCTCGATGATCTGCCAGTGATCCTCCATGGGGATCGCCTCCGTCGCGCCGCATTTAAGCGCCAGGTCCCGCGACTCTTGCCGCCGCGATATGGCAATGACCCGCGCGCCGTCGCGCGATGCCAGCTGAGTCAGAAGCGCGCCGATGAAGCCGATGCCGATGATTGCCACCGTCTCGCCAGCCTGCACCCGGGCCTTGGTGTAGATCGACAGCGCGCAGGCCACCGGCTCAGCCGGCACCGGGCAGCCGTCCAGCGCCGGGGGCAGCCTTACCGCCGCGCTGCACGGGATGATCTCGTGGCTGGCATAGGAATGGGTGCCGAGGAAGGCAACACGATCACCAACGGCGAAGCCCTCGACGCCATCACCCACGGCATCGACGTGGCCCCAACCCTCATGGCCAAGTCCGCCGGGATCGGTCGGATACTGCATCCATTCCGGCCCGGCCCATGGCTCCAGGTTCGAGGCGCAGACGCCGCAACCTTCCAGCCGCACCCGCAATTCGCCGGGGCCCGGCTCGATGAGCGGGCGCTGGATGACGGCAACTTTCCCCGGCCCCACCACCTGTGCCGCCCGAACCTGTCCCGCGCCTGACTTCGGCAAGTCTTCAGCCGGAGAGGTCGCTTGTCCATCTACCATGCCACTGGTCCACTCCTGACTACGAGCCACGCGACAGCCGCCGCAGAGAATTGCCCTTGGCGAACATCCTGCGCGCGCAAGGGTTCCGCAGTGGCAACCGGAAGGACTGAACGGGCGGAAGATGATGACATAGATGAAGTCATACAAGTCTCTGAAGATGAAGCTAAAATGGGAAGCATGTAGAGGTTGGACCCGCATCTATCGGAAAGTGCAGGAACATTCCGGCGAGTGGCCGTTTTAAGTTCCCGCCACGACAGAAGCAGGAGACCCCATGTCTACCATCCTCATTACAGGTGGAGCTGGTTTCATCGGCCGCCACGTCGCCGCCGATCTGATCGCCGCAGGTCACAGCGTCCGTGTTCTCGACAGCTTCATTCCACAGGTTCACGATGGGGCCGAGGTGTGTTTGCCCGAGGAGATCGAGGTGATCTCGGCCGATATCCGGGATCGCGAGGCTCTGCGTCGCGGCCTCTCCGGCGTCGATGGCGTGATCCACCTGGCAGCGGAAGTCGGCGTCGGGCAGTCGATGTACGAAATCTCGCGCTACGTCGGCGCCAACGACCTGGGCACTGCCATTCTGCTGGAAGCGATCTACGAGCACCCGGTGAACCGGCTCGTGGTGGCGTCATCGATGAGCGTTTACGGCGAGGGCCTTTACGTCGACTCGCGGGGAAACCGCCATCATACCATCCGTCGCAGCACGGCCGACTTGAGGGCCGGTCGATGGGATCCCGTGGGCGTGGACGGCGAGACGCTGGAGGCGCAGCCCACGGACGAGGAGAAGCGCCCGGATCTGGCTTCGATATACGCTCTGACGAAGTTCGCGCAGGAGCGCGAGGCGCTGATCTTCGGCGAGACGTATGGCATCGGCACCGTCGCACTACGCCTGTTCAACGTGTTCGGTGCGGGTCAGGCGCTGTCCAACCCCTATACTGGCGTTCTGGCCAATTTCGCCTCACGGCTGGCAAAGGGCAAGCGGCCCACGATCTTCGAGGACGGCCGCCAGCGCCGCGACTTCGTGCATGTGCTCGATGTCGCCCGTGCCTTCCGCCTGGCCTATGAAAGCGACGTCTCGAACGAGGTCATCAACATCGGCTCCGGCCGCAGCTATTCCATCGCCGAAGTGGCGGAGCTTCTGGCCCAGGCCATGGGTCGGTCCGACCTGGGGCCGGAGATCCTGGGCAAGTTCCGCTCAGGCGACATCCGAAACTGCTTCTCCGACAATACCAAGGCCGAGAGCCTGCTCGGCTTCCGCCCCGAACACCGGCTGGAAGACTCGCTCGACGACCTCGTAGCCTGGGTCCGCGACGCACGCTTTACCGATAACGGCGCCAGGATGCGCAACGAGTTGGAAGCGCGGGGGCTCGTCTCGTGAGCGGGGCGGGCGCAACCGGCGCCGTCGGGGTCGTCGAGTGGTTCCGGCCCGGCGAGTACGACCGGGTCGAGGAGGTTCTGGACGAGATGGCGCGGGCGGGCGTGGTCCGCCTGCGGACGCATGTTTCCTGGGCTGAATACCTGACGCCGGGCGGCCCGGAGTGGTTCGACTGGCTGATCCCCCGACTGAGCCAGCGGCTGGAGCTGCTGCCTTGCATCCACTATACGCCGCCGTCGCTGTCGCGCACCGGCCGCACCAGCGGACCGCCCCAGGTCCTGAAGGACTATGCCGACTTCATCGACATGCTGCTGACACGGCAGGGGCGGCATTTCGAGCACGTCGAACTGTGGAACGAGCCGAACAACCTCCTTGACTGGGATTGGCGTGTAGACACCGATTTCCAGATGTTCTGCGAGATGGTCGGCGGTGCCGCCTACTGGATCCGCGAACGCGGCTGGAAGCCCGTGCTGGGCGGTCCCTGTCCGTTCGATCCATATTGGCTGGACCTTATGGGCCAACGGGGGCTGCTGCCCCTGATGCATGCGGTCGGTCTTCATGGCTTCCCCGGCACTTGGGACAGCGAGGAAGCGAATTGGGGCGGCTGGGATCTGCATCTGGGCGAGATGCGCGCGATCCTCTCGAAGTGGAACGACGAGGCCGAGGTCTGGATCACCGAGACCGGCTATTCCACCTGGACCAACGATCAGATGGAACAGGCGCGCCGCTTCGCCCGCGCCTATGATGCTCCAGCCGAGCGGATGTACTGGTACGGCTGGCGCGACCTGCCCGCGGATGTATCTGTGCAGGAAGGCCTGTGGTTCGATGCGCGGCACTACCATCTGGGCGCGGTGGAGGCGGGAGGCCAGCCGAAGCTGCTGGCGCGCCTGCTGACCGATGGCGGCATAGATCGCGTGCGTCAGGTCACGCGGCTTGCTGCGCCGGCCCTGGGCAAAATGTCTCGGCCAGTGCTGATCACCGGCGGCGCGGGCTTCATCGGCTCCAACCTGGCCGACGGCTACCTGCGCGACGGACGCGATGTCGTGGTGATGGACAACCTCAGCCGCAAGGGGGTGGAAGAGAACCTCGAATGGCTGCGCGGCAACCACGGCGACCGGGTGCACCCGGCGCCGGTGGATCTGCGCGACGCCCGAACGGTGTCCCAGACGGTGCGAGAGATCCGGCCCGAGGTGGTTTTCCATTTCGCCGCTCAGACCGCGGTGACGACCAGCCTGGCCGATCCAGTCGATGATTTCGAGGTCAACGCCAGGGGAACGTTGAACCTTCTTGAGGCGATCCGCGCTACCGGGCGCCCGGTGCCGGTGCTCTACTCTTCGACCAACAAGGTGTTCGGCGCACTCGAAGACCTGAAGATCGACGAGAATAGTGACGGCTGCGCCCCGCAAGATCCCGCGATCCGTGAGAATGGCGTGGGCGACAACCGGCCGCTGTCGTTCTGCACGCCCTATGGCTGCTCGAAGGGCGTCGCCGATCAGTACGTGCTGGACTATGCCCACAGCTATGGCCTGCCTGCGGCGGTGTTGCGAATGTCCTGCGTCTACGGACCGCGCCAGTTCGGGACCGAAGATCAGGGCTGGGTCGCCCATTTCCTGATCCGCGCGCTGAAGGGCGACCCGATCACCATCTACGGCACCGGCCGGCAGGTGCGTGACGTGCTGGAGGTTTCTGACGCGGTGGCCGCCTACAAGGCGGTCATGGGGCGGATCCGTACGCTTTCGGGTCATGCCTTCAACCTGGGCGGGGGGCCGCGCAACGCGGTCAGTCTGCTGGACGTGGTGAGCGAGATCGAGCGTCTGGTCGAGCGCGAGGTGCAGATCGACTTCGGCGAGCGGCGCGCGGGCGACCAGCCATGGTTTGTCGCAGACACCCGTGGCCTGGCTGCAGCGACCGGCTGGCATGCGAAGATCGGCTGGCGCGACGGTCTGGCCAATCTGGCTCATTGGCTGGCAGAGCATCGCGTGCCGCAGGCGCGGCAGGGGCTGGCGCAGAGGCTGTCCGCATGACCCGGATTCTCATGACACTGGATGCCGTCGGCGGCGTCTGGACCTATGCCCTCGACCTTGCCCGAGCCGCCCGCGCTGCCGGATTCGACGTGGCGCTGGCCGGGCTTGGGCCTGCGCCCTCCGCCGTGCAGCGGGCCGAGGCTGAGGCTCTGGGCTCGCTGGACTGGGGCGCCATGCCGCTGGATTGGCTGGCCGATGAGCCGGAGGCGCTTGCCGGCGTACCGGAATGGCTCGAGGACGTCGCTGCGCGCCGCAGTGCGGATCTGCTGCATCTGGCCTATCCATCACAGGCCATCGGCCTTTCAGGGGCGCGCCCCGTAGTCACGGTTGCGCATTCGTGCCTGCGAACGTGGTTCGATGCCGTGCACGGCCGAGATGTGCCGCCGAACATGGCGTGGCAGGCCAGGCTGACCGCGCGCGGACTCGCTGCCTCCGATGTCGTCGTCGCGCCCAGCCAAGCCCATGCCGCTGCGCTACGCCGGCTTTACGACATCGATCGGGTGGCCGTGGTCAGAAACGCCAGCGGCAGCCCGGTAGCGGAGTGGTCCGGCGGCACCGCTGCCATCGCCGCCGCCCGCTGGTGGGACGAGGGCAAAGGCGCCGCCACTATTGACGCCGCCGCGGCGCTGACGGACGTGCCGGTGTGCATGATCGGCTCGCTGCGCGGTCCGCAGGGGCAGGTAGCACAGGTAAATCATGCAAAGGCAGCGGGTCCCCTGCCCTATACCGACACGCTGGCGGCAATCTCGCGGGCGGCGGTCTTTGTCTCGCCCTCGCTCTACGAGCCGTTCGGTCTCGCTGCGCTGGAAGCGGCCCGCACCTCTCGGCCCCTACTGATGGCCGACATCCCCAGCTATCGAGAGCTTTGGGCCGATGCCGCCTGCTTCTTCGACCCTCGTTCGCCTGCCGATCTGGCGGCCAAACTGGACGCGCTGATGGCCGCGCCGGACAGACGGCGTGCGATGGGCCGGCGCGCGCGGATCCGGGCGCAGGAGTACGACCTCGCGACCCAGGGCCGGGCGATGGCGGCGCTGTGGCGGCGCATGGCGCGACTGCGTTCACTGGAGGCGACGAGCTGATGCGATTTCTGTTCTACACCCACTCGCTGATATCCGACTGGAATCACGGGAACGCCCACTTCCTGCGCGGCGTCATGCGGGCGCTGCAAAAGCAGGGTCACCAGACCCAAGCGCTGGAACCCGAGGGCGCGTGGAGTCGAGATAATCTGCTCGCTGACCGCGGCCAAGCTGCGGTGGACGAGTTCCACGCCGACTTTCCGGACCTGAAGAGCGAAATCTATGGCTCCGATCATGACCACGCATCCGCATGCGATGCCGCCGACGTTGTTGTGGTGCATGAATGGACCGACCCGGCGCTGGTTGCCCGCATCGGCCGGATGCGGGCAGAGGGTGGGCGCTTCACACTTCTGTTCCACGACACCCACCACCGCGCAGTAACCGCGGAGGGCGAGATCGGCGGCATGGACCTGTCGAACTTTGACGGCGTGCTGGCCTTTGGCGACGCGCTGCGCCAGCGCTATCTAGCCGCGGGCTGGGGCAGGCAGGTGTTCGTGTGGCACGAGGCTGCGGATGTGTCTGTTTTCCGTCCCATGCCCGAGATCGAGCCGACCGGCGATCTGATCTGGATCGGCAACTGGGGCGACGGTGAGCGGTCCGCGGAGTTGATGCAGTTCCTCGTCCGGCCGGTCGCGAACCTTGGTCTCACCGCGACCGTCCACGGCGTCCGATACCCTGACAACGCACTGGCCGCTCTGGCCGAGGCCGGCATCGCTTATCGCGGCTCGATCGCGAACGCGCATGCGCCGCAGGCCTTTGCGCAGCATCGTGTTACCGTCCACGTTCCCCGCCAACCTTATGTCCAGGCACTTCCCGGTATTCCGACCATCCGTCCATTCGAGGCGTTGGCATGCGGCATTCCGTTGATCTCGGCACCCTGGGATGACGTCGAGCACCTCTTCCGAGACGGCGATTTCCTGTGGGCCCGCGACGGCGCCGAAATGGAGGCGCAGTTGAGCCGGGTTCTGTCGGACTCCGAGCTTTCTGCCGACCTCTCTCGGCGAGGACTGGAGACGATACACGCCCGCCACACCTGCGACCATCGTGCCTCTGAGCTTCTTCAGATCGTGAGACAGCTGGGCGCCACCGAACGCAAGGAGGCGATGGCATGAAGATCGCGTTCTATGGGTCCAGCCTGGTCAGCGCGTACTGGAATGGCGCGGCGACCTACTATCGCGGGATGATCCGCGCCCTGCACGCCTTGGGTTGGGATGTGACGTTCTACGAGCCCGACGCCTGGGATCGGCAGAAAAACCGTGACATCGACCCACCGTCCTGGGCCCGCGTGGTCGTCTATCCAGCCACCGCCGAAGGACTGCGCGGGGTCGCCGGATGCGCGGCTGAGGTCGACGTGGTGGTCAAGGCCAGCGGTGTAGGCTTCGAGGACGACATGATCCTGGCAGAAGTTATGGCCGCCGCCGCTCCGAGCGCGTTGCGCGTGTTTTGGGATGTCGACGCGCCGGCCACGCTGGCCGAGATGCAGGCCGCGCCCGATCATCCCCTGCGCCGCGCGTTGCCGGACCTGGATCTTGTCCTGACCTATGGCGGCGGAGATCCCGTGGTCAAGGCCTACCGCGCCCTGGGCGCCGCAAGCTGCGTACCTGTCTACAACGCTCTGGATCCCGAAACCCATCATCCGGTCCCGCCCGACGAACGCTTTCGCGCCGACCTGGCCTTCCTCGGCAATCGCTTGCCCGACCGCGACGCGCGGGTAGCCGAGTTCTTCCTCAAACCCGCCGGCCAACTGCCCGGTCGGCGCTTCATCCTCGGCGGATCGGGCTGGGATGGCGTGGCGATGCCGGACAACGTTATCAGCATTGGCCACGTCGGCACCGGCTCTCACAACGCCTTCAACGCGACTCCACGCATGGTGCTGAACGTGGCGCGAAACTCGATGGCAGCGAACGGCTTCTCGCCCGCCACGCGGATATTCGAGGCCGCAGGCGCTGGCGCCTGTCTGATCACCGACTGCTGGGACGGGATCGAGCTGTTCCTGAAGCCGGGGGAGGAAGTGCTGGTGGCGCGCGACGGGCAGGATGTGGCCGCATGCGTTTCGGATAGCAACATCCAGTCGCACCTTATCGGCAGCCGTGCGCGTGCCAGGGTGCTGGCCGATCACACCTATGCCGACCGCGCGGCTCAGGTCGACCGGCTGTTCCGTGACCGGCTGGCAGCGGGTCGGACAGGGGCAGCGGCGGAATGAGTGCACCTTTGGACATCGTGATCTTCGGGCTGACGCTGTCCTCCTCTTGGGGTAACGGCCACGCCACCACGTACCGCGCGCTTCTTCGCGGCCTTCGGGCAGAAGGACACCGCGTCCTGTTCCTTGAGTGTGACAAGCCCTGGTATGCCTCGAACCGCGACCTGCCGCACCCCGACTTCTGCGACTTCGCGCTCTACGACAATACCGAGGCCGCGCTGCGCGCTCACGGCGGTCGCATCCGCGGCGCCGACGCCGTGATCGTCGGCAGCTACGTTCCCGACGGGGTTGCGCTGATCGACCGGCTGGCGGCGATGGACCTGCTCATGCTCGCCTTCTACGACATCGACACCCCAGTGACGCTGGAGAGGCTGGACCGTGGCGACCGGGACTACATCGCCCCACGTCAGGTGAGCCTGTTCGACCGCTACCTGTCCTTCTCCGGCGGAGCCGTGCTGGACCTGCTGCAGGACCGCTTCGGTGCAAGAGACGCTCGCGCTCTCTACTGCTCCGTCGACGCCGAGGCCTATGCGCCGCAGGACGTCACTCCGAGATGGGATCTGGGCTACCTGGGCACATACTCCGACGATCGCCAGCCGCAGTTGGAGACGCTTCTGATCGAGCCCGCGCGCTCTTTGCCCGACATGCGCTTCGTCGTTGCCGGCCCCCAATATCCCGAAAGCATCGACTGGCCCGTCAACGTCGAACGCATCGAACACCTGCCGCCCAGCGAGCACGCGAGCTTCTACTCCAGCCAGCGCTTCACCCTGAACGTCACCCGCGCCGCCATGCGGCGGCTCGGCTGGTCGCCCAGCGTCCGACTGTTCGAGGCCGCGGCCTGTGGGGTGCCGATCATCTCGGATCGCTGGAAGGGGATCGACGAGGTGCTGCCCGAGGACGAGGCGATCCTCATCGCCGACTGCAGCGATGACGTGGTGCGGGCGCTGACCACCACCCCCGAAATGCGACGCCGCGCCTTGGCCGATGCAGCACGACACCGCGTGCTGACCCGCCATACCGGACGCGCCCGTGCGCGTGATCTGACAGACGTTCTGCGCCAACCCGCCGCCGCCAGTTCGTGAAGCCCTGCATGCCCCGGCCGGAGACGCTGGTCGGACCTGACTTGGAGAAGGACAGCCGATGCAAACAAAAAGAACCGCAGTAGTTGCCGGTGGCGCGGGCTTCGTCGGGTCGCATCTGTGTGATGCCCTGCTGGAGCGGGGGATGAAGGTAATATGCATCGACAGCTTCCAGACCGGTAGGACGCAAAACGTTGCGGCACTGGAGAACCATCCACGTTTCTCTCTGATCGAGGGCGATATCTGCGACATCACCGCAATGCCCGGGCGGATCGACCGGATCTACAACCTGGCCTGCCCGGCTTCGCCGCCGCACTACCAAGCCGACCCGGTCCGTACGATGATGACCTGCGTGGTCGGCACAGCCCGACTTCTGGCGCTGGCCGAGGCCCACGGAGCGCGGTTCTTGCAGGCCTCGACCTCCGAGGTCTATGGCGATCCGGAGTCGCATCCGCAGCGCGAAGATTATGTCGGCCACGTCAACTGCACTGGCCCCCGCGCCTGCTACGACGAGGGCAAGCGCGCGGCGGAGTCTCTGTGTTTCGACTACGTCCGCGCCGGCCGGCTGGACGTGCGGGTGGCACGGATTTTCAACACCTACGGGCCTCGGATGCGCGCCGATGACGGGCGGATCGTGTCGAACCTGCTGGTCCAGGCACTGGCAGACCGGCCGATGACGATCTACGGCGACGGAGAGCAGACGCGCTCGTTCTGCTATGTTTCGGATCTGATCGACGGGCTGATCCGGCTGATGGAGGTCGAGCCGGCGCCGGACGGGGCGGTGAACCTCGGCAATCCGGGCGAATTCTCGGTCATGGAGCTGGCGGCGCTGGTACGCGAACTCGTTCCGGGCACGGCGCCGATCGAGTTCCTGCCCAAGCCGCAAGACGATCCCAGACGACGCAAGCCCGACATCTCGCGCGCCGAGGCTCTGCTGGGATGGAAGCCAAAAGTCTCTTTGGCCGAAGGCCTGCCGTTAACGGCGGCGTGGTTCCAGATGGACCGGGAGGTCGCACTCCCCGTGCCTGGCAGACGAGCCAACGGCGCTGAAATGGCTGCGGGGATGCGCTGATGGACACGCCCGATCTCAGAACGCGGATCGAGGATCTGCGTCCGTGGTTCCATAACCTGCATTTGGGTGGGGTCGAGACCGCGCCGGATCACCCGCTCGGCGACTATCCGACCTTCAAGTGGCAGGGCTTTTCGCATGTCATACCCGAGGACCTGCAAGGCGCCAGCGTACTGGATATCGGCTGCAACGCCGGCTTCTATTCGCTTGAAATGGCTCGCCGCGGCGCCGGACGTGTGGTCGGGATCGACACGGATTCACGATATCTCGCTCAGGCCCGACTGGCAGCCGAGGTCGAGGCGCGTGGACTGAAAACGCCGATCGAGTTCCGCCAGCTCTCGGTCTACCAAGTGGCCGAGCTGGGCGAGCGGTTCGATCTCGTCATTTTCATGGGCGTTCTCTACCACCTGCGCCACCCCCTCCTGGCACTTGATCTGCTCTGGGAGCATGCCGTGGGCGACCGAATGTTGTTCCAGTCGATGCAGCGCGGCTCCGACGAGGTATTCGACACCGAACCGGACTACCCGTTCTCCGAATGGGCCGAACTGGAACGTCCCGACTTCCCGCGGCTCTACTTCATCGAGAAGCGCTACGCTCAGGATCCGACCAACTGGTTCGTTCCCAATCGCGCCGCCGCCGAGGCCATGCTGCGCTCCTCCGGCTTTCGCATCGATGCGCAACCCGAGCGCGAGGTCTATCTGTGCACACGGACGGACCGGCCGGAGGCGGTCTCTGCACCGCCGATCTAACGCCGGGATCAGAGATGGCGACCAGTAAAGCTCCGCAGAAAAACAACAAGAAGCAGACGCTGCCTACCCCGTGCCGCGAGAGCGCACACTCGAGCTTCTCGGTCACGTTGAGCACATATGTGCGCTACCAGCCCGACCCCATGCTCTAGTTCGTGCAGCACCTCGACTTCTCCGAACCTCGGAAAGGACCGAGCTAGGTTCGGCGAAACGGTGCACCCTTCGCAAAATGAGCCTCAGGTCCGCAGAAGTTCTTGATGATATTGGTGGGTGATGAGGGATTTGAACCCCCGACATCTTCGATGTGAACGAAGCGCTCTACCACTGAGCTAATCACCCGCCGGACGCCCTCTTAGCGCCGTCATGGCATCGGTGCAAGCGTGGATCAGGGAGCGCCGACGGTCGTCGTTTCAGCGGGCGCGCCTTCCGCGAGGGATAGGCAACGCTCATCCGATCCGCGGCGGAAAAGCACGGAACCGAAGACCTTGTGCCGCCAACGTCGGACGCAGATCGTCTCGCCCCGTTCCAGCACGGCGTCGCTCTGCCGCGCAGGGATCTGCACCTTCGTGCCGTCCCCGAGGCTCACGGCCATCCAGACCCTAACGCCGTCTTCTCCATTGACCTGATAGAAATGATCGACGGTGCCGTCAGTGGGTTCGAACTCCTCGAAGTTGGAGAAAAGCAGCCACGTCCCCGTCGCCAGAAACCCGAAAAACAGCGCCCAACCTAGCGCAACGCGAAGCCGCTGGCGCCGAAGGATGCGGCGGATGTCCCCGTCGCGCGAGGGCTTCAACGGTCCTTCCGGGGGTTAGGATCGAAGGATCGAGCGTCCCGCATAGATCGCCGTTTCGTCCAGCGCTTCCTCGATACGGATAAGCTGGTTGTACTTCGCCAGCCGGTCCGACCGCGCCAGCGAGCCGGTCTTGATCTGACCGCAGTTGGTGGCGACGGCGAGATCGGCGATGGTGGCGTCCTCGGTCTCGCCCGAGCGATGGCTCATCACGGAGGTGAAGCGCGCGCGGTTCGCCATGTTGACGGCCGCCAGCGTCTCGGAAAGCGTTCCGATCTGGTTCACCTTGACGAGAAGCGCGTTTCCGCAGCCTTCCTCGATGCCCCGCGACAGTCGCACCGGATTGGTGACGAAGAGATCGTCGCCGACAAGCTGGACCTGATCGCCGAGGACATGCGTCAGCGTTGCCCAGCCATCCCAGTCGTCCTCGGCGCAGCCGTCCTCAATGGAAAGGATCGGGTAGTCCGCGACCAGCGCCTGGAGGTAGGAGACGTTCTCGTCCGAGGTGAGCGACTTGCCCTCGCCCTTCATCTCGTACTTGCCGTCGCGGTAGTATTCGGTCGAGGCGCAGTCGAGCGCCAGCATGATGTCGTCGCCGGGCGCATAGCCCGCCTTCTCGACCGCCCTCAGGATGAAGTCGAGCGCGTCGCGCGTGGACGACAGGTTGGGCGCAAAGCCGCCCTCGTCGCCGATGCCGGTCGAGAGCCCCGCCGAAGACAGTTCCTTCTTCAGCGTGTGGAAGATTTCGGAGCCCATCCGCACAGCCTCGCGGATGTTCTCCGCGCTGACCGGCATGATCATGAATTCCTGAATGTCGATCGGGTTGTCCGCGTGTTCGCCGCCATTGATGATGTTCATCATGGGCACGGGCAGGACGCGCGCCGAGGTGCCGCCGACATAGCGATAGAGCGGCTGCTCACAGTAGTCGGCGGCGGCCTTCGCCGTTGCGAGCGAGACGCCGAGGATCGCGTTGGCGCCAAGGCGGCCCTTGTTCGGCGTGCCGTCGAGTTCGATCATCGCGGCGTCGATGGCCTCCTGCTCGGTCGCGTCGAAGCCGACGAGGGCATCTGCGATCTCGCCGTTGACAGCCATCACCGCCTCGAGAACGCCCTTGCCCATGTAGCGGGACTTGTCGCCGTCGCGCTTCTCGACCGCCTCGTGCGCGCCCGTCGACGCCCCCGAGGGAACGGCGGCGCGGCCCATGGTGCCGTCCTCGAGCGTCACGTCGACCTCGACCGTGGGGTTGCCGCGGCTATCGAGGATCTCGCGGGCGTGGATGTCGATGATGGTGCTCATGCTGGGCTTCCCCTTGGGACGGTGGCGAGTCGTGGGCTCGCTATATCAGGGGTTCGCACGAGGGGAAACGCGGGCGACGTTCCGGGAACGAGCGGGCAGCACACGGTGCAGAGGCGCTCCATCGTCACCAGAGAGTTTCCGCTTGGTGCGAAAGAGGACCGATTTTCGCCCAATTCCAGGCATGATCGGTGGATTAGGTGGCTTTTGCCGCCTCACCCGCGGCACGGGACGCACTCACTCGACCAACCCGGGACAACTCACTCACTCAATCACTCACCCGCTTCCGCGCGGCGCTTCGGCGCTCGCGCAGGAAGGCATAGAGACCCGAGCCCACGATCATCGCCGATCCGACCCAGGTCGCGGCGTCAGGCACTTCTCCGAACAGCGCGTAGGCCACGAACAGCGCGAAGACGATCCGCGTATAGCGGAACGGCGCGACCGCCGAGACCTCGCCCGTGCGCATGGCCACGGTGATGAGCGTGATGGCGACGGAAGCGCAGGCAGTCATCCCCGCGAGGTAAAGCGTCGTCGGCACGTTCATGGGTTTCCAGCCACCCTCGAAGGGCAAAAGGCAGAGGCCCGCAATTGTCAGCGCGAGCATGGACCAGGCCACCGCGAAGGGCGTGGAAACCGAACGCGGCAGCACGCGGCTGGCCAGGTCGCGCGCGCCCAGGCCGACGATGTAGAGAAGCACCCAGAGGACATTGGCGTCGAAGCCCGCAAAGCCGGGTCGCAGGATGAGAAGAACGCCCGCCATGCCGACCGACACGGCGAGCCAGCGCCGCCAGCCGACCTGTTCGCCAAGAAACAACGCAGCGCCGACGGTGACGGCCAGCGGCAGCGCCTGCCCCATGACGGTGACCGTCGAGAGCGGCACGAGGCCGAGGGCTATGATGATGCCGACCGAGCCGATCACCTCACCCGTCGAGCGGATGACCATGACGCGGCCGAGGGCCGAGCGGTCGAGAAACCGCTCGCCGTTCAGCTTCAGCACGCTGAAGAAGATCAGGAAGATCGCCGCCGAGGTGACGGCGGTGATCTGTCCGGGCCCGATGCTGCGCGAGGCGAGCTTGATGGTGGCGTCGACGCCGGCGAAAGCCGCCATCGACAGGGTCATCAGCAGGATGGCGCGGGTGTTGTTCACGCGCCCGGCCTGCCGTCAGCGTTCAATCGAGACGTCCTGCATCACGTCGGGCGTGTCCGACACCGAGCCGTTGGGACCGGCCCCTCGCTTGATCGCGTCGACGATGTCCATGCCCTCGATCACGCGGCCGACGACGGTGTACTGGCCGTTCAGGAAATGGCCTTCGTCGAACATGATGAAGAACTGGCTGTTGGCGCTGTTCGGATCCTGCGCCCGGGCCATTCCGACGACGCCGCGGTCGAAGGGGATGTCGCCGAACTCGGCAGCGATGTCGGGACGCGACGAACCACCCATGCCGGCCTGGCTCATGTCGCCGTCCGACTTGCCGAACTCGACGTCGCCGGTCTGGGCCATGAAGCCGTCGATTACGCGGTGGAAGACGACGCCATCATAGGCGCCCTCTTCTGCCAGAGCGGCGATCTGGGCGACGTGCTGAGGAGCGGTTTCCTCGAACAGGTCGATGACGACGCGACCGTTGGCCTCGCCCGCGACTTCGATGACGAGGTTCGGGCCGGGGCCGTCTTCTTGCGCGAACGCAGGCGTGGCGACAAGGGCAAAAGCAAGCAATATCTTACGCATCTGAGGCGACCTTCACGCTGATCATCCTGTCGGGGTTCATCGGCGGCTCGCCGCGCGCGATCTTGTCGACATGCTCCATGCCGCTGATGACGCGGCCATAGACCGTGTATTGCCCGTTCAGGAAATGGTTGTCCTTGAAGTTGATGAAGAACTGGCTGTTGGCCGAGTTCGGGTTCTGGCTGCGCGCCGCACCAAGGGTGCCGCGGTCGTGGGGGATGCGGCTGAATTCTGCCGGGACGTCGGGCTTCGACGACCCGCCGGTGCCGGCGCGGCGGATGTTCAGCCCTTCGCCGTGAATGCCGTGTTCCACGTCGCCGGTCTGGGCCATGAAGCCATCGATCACGCGATGGAAGACGACGCCGTCATAGGAGCCTTCTCGGGCAAGCTCCTTCATGCGCGCGGCGTGTTGCGGCGCGATGTCGGACATGAGCTCGATGGCGACGGTGCCGTCCTTCAGCTCGATGAGGATGGTGTTTTCGGGATTTGCGTACTCGGCCAAGGGGAGCCTCCTTCTTGTGTCGCGGCGGACCCTAGAGCGAAGGGCAAGGGAGGGAAAGGGGGCCGGAGCAGATGCGCGGTCCCTCTCCTGTTGACGCTGGCGCGGCATGGCGTAGTTGAGATGGAATGCTCATGCGGGAGACGGACATGGCCTGGAAGACGCTCGACGACATCGACATGAAGGGCAAGGCGGTGCTGGTCCGGGTCGACCTGAACGTGCCGGTCGAGGATGGACGCGTGACCGACGCGACCCGGATCGAGCGCATCGTGCCGACCATCCGCGACATCATGGCGAAAGGCGGCAAGCCCGTGCTGATGGCGCATTTCGACCGCCCGAAGGGCAAGCGCGTGCCCGAGATGTCACTGTCGCTGATCCGGGACGATGTCGAGCGCATCCTGAGCGTGCCCGTGGTCTTCGCCGAGGACTGCATCGGCGGTCCTGCCAAGACCGCCGTCGCGGCGCTGAAGGAGGGCGAGGTCCTGCTTCTGGAGAACACGCGCTTCCACGAGGGCGAAGAGAAGAACGACGCGATGTTCGCGGCCTCTCTCGCCGCCCTGGGCGAAGTCTACGTCAACGATGCCTTCTCGGCTGCGCATAGAGCGCACGCCTCGACAGAGGGTGTCGCACATCGCCTGCCGTCGGCGGCTGGCCGTCTCATGGAGGCGGAGCTCAAGGCGCTGTCAGCAGCGCTGACCGAGCCCGAGCGGCCCGTTGTTGCTGTTGTCGGCGGGGCCAAGGTGTCGACCAAGCTCGACCTTCTGGGCAACCTCGTCCGCAAGGTAAACACGCTGGTGATCGGCGGCGGGATGGCGAACACCTTCCTGGCCGCCCAGGGCCACGACGTCGGCACCTCGCTGGCCGAACACGACATGGCGGAAACCGTGCGCGAGATCATGGCCAAGGCCGAGGAAGCCGCCTGCGAGATCGTGCTGCCTGTGGATGTAGTCTGCGCGACCGAGTTCAAGGCCCACGCGGACCATGTGACGGTGCCCGCCGACGCCTGCCCGCCCGACCGGATGATCCTCGACGCGGGGCCCGAGACGATCGAGCGCATCGCGCAGGTCTTCGAGGGCGCGAAGACCCTGATCTGGAACGGCCCGCTCGGCGCCTTCGAGATCGAGCCCTTCGATGCGGCGACAATTGCAGCGGCACGCAAGGCGGCGGAGCTGACGAAGGCGGGGCAACTCGTCTCGGTCGCGGGCGGCGGCGATACGGTCGCGGCGCTGAACGCGGCTGGCGTGGCCGACGATTTCACCTATGTCTCGGCTGCGGGCGGTGCCTTCCTCGAATGGATGGAAGGCAAGACCCTGCCCGGTGTGGCGGCGCTCGACCAGGACTGAGCCAATCGGCGCGCCGTTAGCGGCACCAACGTTGACAGGCGGCAATGCCCCCCGCAAGAGGGGCCGGAACGTGCAAAGGAATGAGGATATCATGGTCACACAAGCGGAACGGATGCGCACCGGCAAGGGCTTCGTCGCGGCGCTCGACCAGTCGGGCGGCTCGACCCCCAAGGCCCTCAAGCTCTACGGGATCGGCGAGGATCGCTATTCCTCCGAGGACGAGATGTTCGACCTCATCCACGAGATGCGCGCGCGCATCGTGAAGGCGCCCGCCTTCACCGGCGACAAGGTGATCGGCGCCATCCTCTTCGAGATGACGATGGACCGCGACTTCGACGGCACCCCCGCCCCCACCTACCTGTGGGAGGAGAAGGGCGTCGTCCCGTTCCTGAAGTGCGACAAGGGGCTAGAGGACGAAGCCGACGGCGTCCAGATCATGAAGGATATGGGCGACCTCGACGGACTTCTGAAGCGCGCGAAGGACAAGGGCGTCTTCGGCACCAAGATGCGGTCGGTCATCAACGCGGCGAACGCCGACGGCATCCGCCGGAACGTGGCGCAGCAGGCCGAGGTGGGTAAGCGCATTCTTGGTCACGGGCTGGTCCCGATTTTGGAGCCCGAAGTCAACATCAAGATCTCCGACAAGGCCGAGGCCGAGACGATGCTGCGCGACGCGATTATGGCCGAGCTCGACCGGATGGATGAGGAGGTCATGCTGAAGCTGTCGCTGCCCTCCGAGGCCGATTTCTACAAGCCGCTGATCGAACATCCGAAGGTCATGCGTGTCGTCGCCCTGTCGGGCGGCTATTCGCGAGACGAGGCCAATAGGCTTCTCGCCCAGAACCACGGCATGATCGCGAGCTTCAGCCGCGCGCTGAGCGAGGGGCTGTCGGACCAGCAGTCGGACGACGAGTTCAATGCGACGCTGGCCGAGACGATCGAACTCGATCTATCGCGCGTCGATTACCTGAGCCGAGGGCGCCCGGACCATTCGGGCGCCGCTCGCGCAGTATATTGCCGAGGCCATGAAATAAGGGGTTTTCTTCGGCAAATCACCATGCCAGAATCAACGCCGAAGCCATCCCGCAGAGGATGGACGAAGGGGCAGTGACTTGACGGCACTCAACAGACCCGGCCTTGGCGTCGTCGCGTATTTCGCGCTGATGTTTTCGCTTGGCGTCTATTTCCTGTTCGCGAGCGTCCAGGGCGATTTCGGCCTGTTCCGCAGGGTCGAGATCGAGGCCGAGGCGATGACCTTGTCCGCCGAGCGCGAGCGTCTGGCGGCCGAAGTCGCGGCGCTCGAGAACAAGACGAAACGCCTGTCCGATACCTACCTCGACCTGGACCTGCTCGACGAACAGGCGCGCGACGTCCTGGGCCTCGTCCGCTCGGACGAGATCATCCTCAACTGATCCCCAGCGCTTCCGCGAGCGCCCCGGTCGTCTCGGCATCGTCGAGGTCATGCCCGCCCCTCGGCACGTGTCTTACCCTCGCTCCGGCGATCCGCGCGCCATAAAGGTCTGCATGTGACGGATGCACAACCTTATCATCCTGCGCATGAAGAATGGTCACGCGGCCGAGGGCGTCGAAGGCGCCCGTCGTATCGGCTGGAAGGCAGAATTCCGGCATGTCCCAGTCGGGCTGTCCCCAGAGCGGCATGGCGCAACCGACGAACGAGGATAACGCCTTGCCCGGCGCGCGCTCGGCGATCCATTTCAGCGCCATCGCTCCGCCGTGCGAATGCCCCACGACCGCGTCGCCCGGGCCGAGAGACGCGAGCAGCCCGTCAAATGCGTCCAGCCAGTCTCCCTGGATGAGCGGGGCCTCGACTGGTGCAAGCGAGGCGAGCCGTCTCAGCAGCGGATAACTGGACGGCGTCAGGTAGTCGGCGTCAACATTGGCGCCGTGCAGGAACAGGATCATGCGCAGATCTCCTATTCCGGCGATGTTACGTTGATACCAACCATTTGCAATCCCGGCTTTTGGCATCTGCGCCCTTGCCCGGCCTAACCCACCGGGAGCAGAGCGCCGCAAACCGATCCGCCAAAGCAAAAGGGCGCCCGGAGGCGCCCTGTCGCAAGTTGTCTTGAAGCTCAGGCTTTCTTGCGGCGACGAAGGGCCGCGAGGCCGCCCATTCCACCAAGAAGCAGAAGCGCCGAAGCCGGAAGCGGGACTTCGGAGACCTCGCCGCGCCCAGCGATCACGTAGTTACTGAGACCGCGGTTGTTGGCCATGACGAAGTCGATAGTTCCCGAAAGCCCGTCGTTGAACAGGTATCCGGCAAACTCGTTGGAGCCCTTCAGGAGAAGAGCGACCATCTCGTACATGTTGTCCGTCACGTCGATTGAGCCGGATTTCATGTCGCCATCAACGGACCCGTTGACCTGGAAGACCGTCCAGTCCGAATATCCGAAAAGGCCGGTGGCCCCGTCGAACGAATCCTCGTTGACGTCAGCCTGCTGTGCGTTGCCGAGCGCGTAGCCGAAGCAGTCGTCGGCAGAAGGCGTTACGTCGGTCACGGAGCAAGCGGTTGAACCGTTCGACGTGTAAGCGTACGGCGAACTCACGGGGGCCGCAAAGGCGGCGCCTGCCAGAACTGCAAAAGAAGCAGCCATGGCAATCTTGGTAATCTGCATCGGTAATTCCCACCACAGAGCAACACTGGGCATTCATTTAACCCAACTGCCCAAGATTTTAGCATGTCCTTCGGGGCAAGCAAGGAATTAGGCAAAATTATGGCAAGCGGGTTTGTGCAGACCTGACTGTTTGGCCGCTGGACTCCAGGCCGTGTCCGACCGCATTTTCCGTCTGCAGAGAGTTTCGGCGTGCATTCGCCCGGCGCTTGCGGTATGAATTAGTTTAACGCTCAACTATCTTGCCAACTCTGGGGAGGAGACCGCCGATGGCCGCCAGGAAGGCGACGCGCACCGCCGCGAAATCCAACGCATCCAAAGACGATTTGCTCAAGTATTACCGTGAGATGCTGCTGATCCGACGCTTCGAGGAGAAGGCGGGTCAGCTTTACGGGATGGGCCTGATCGGAGGCTTCTGTCACCTCTACATCGGCCAGGAAGCGGTCGTCGTCGGACTCGAATCCGCGGCCGAAGAAGGCGACAAGCGCATCACCACGTATCGCGACCACGGTCACATGCTGGCCTGCGGAATGGACCCGAAGGGGGTCATGGCCGAGCTGACGGGACGTGAGGGCGGCCTGTCCAAGGGCAAGGGCGGCTCGATGCACATGTTCTCGAAACAGGCACATTTCTACGGTGGACACGGGATTGTCGGCGCAAACGTCCCATTGGGCGCGGGACTCGCCTTCTCCGACAAGTACAAGGGCAACGACCGCGTCACCTTCACCTACTTCGGCGACGGCGCGGCGAACCAGGGCCAGGTCTACGAGACCTACAACATGGCCGAACTCTGGGACCTGCCGGTGATCTTCGTGATCGAGAACAACCAGTACGCCATGGGCACGAGCGTGAAGCGCGCGACCAAGTCGATCTCGCTGTGGGAGCGCGGCGCCGCCTACGGGATCGAAGGCGAGGCGGTCGACGGCATGGACGTTCTCGCCGTCCGCGCGGCGGGCCAGAAGGCTGTCGAGCATTGCCGCGCCGGCAAGGGTCCGTACATCCTCGAGATGATGACCTACCGCTATCGCGGCCACTCGATGTCCGATCCGGCCAAGTACCGCACCCGCGACGAGGTCCAGAAGATGCGCGAAGAGCGCGACGCCATCGAGCAGGTTCGCAAGCGGCTGCTCGAAGGCGATGCGACTGAGGACGAGCTCAAGGCCATCGACAAGGAGATCAAGGACATCGTGAACGAGGCCGCCGAGTATTCGAAGGAAAGCCCCGAGCCCGGACTCGAGCAGCTCTGGACCGACATCATCGTCGAAGACGGCGCCCGCGCGCCGCAGAACGCCTGAGGGGAGACAGGACCATGGCGACACAGATTCTGATGCCTGCACTCTCTCCCACGATGGAGGAAGGCACGCTGGCCAAATGGCTGGTGAAGGAAGGCGACACGGTTTCGTCCGGCGACATTCTTGCCGAGATCGAGACCGACAAGGCGACGATGGAATTCGAGGCCGTCGACGAAGGCACCGTGGGCAAACTCCTCGTGGCCGAGGGCACCGAGGGTGTGAAGGTCAACACACCGATCGCCGTCCTCGTCGAAGAGGGCGAAAGCGCCGACGACATCGAGACCGAAGCGCCGGCGAAGGATGAGGCGCCCGTGGAGAAGGCCGAGGCCCCTGCCCCGGTACCCGCCAAGGCGAAGGCCGTCGAGAGCCGCGCCAAGGAGCCCGATTATCCGGCGGGCACCGAGATGGTGTCGACCACGGTCCGCGAAGCGCTCCGCGACGCCATGGCCGAAGAGATGCGCCGCGACGACACGGTCTTCGTCATGGGCGAAGAGGTTGCCGAGTACCAGGGCGCCTACAAGATCACTCAAGGGTTGCTCGACGAGTTCGGCGCGCGCCGAGTGGTCGACACGCCCATCACCGAGCATGGTTTCGCCGGCATCGGCGTCGGCGCATCCTGGGGCGGGCTTCGTCCCATCGTCGAGTTCATGACCTGGAACTTCGCGATGCAGGCCATCGACCAGATCATCAACTCGGCCGCCAAGACGCTTTACATGTCGGGCGGCCAGATGGGGACGCCGATCGTCTTCCGCGGTCCGAACGGCGCTGCCGCCCGCGTGGGCGCGCAGCACAGCCAGGACTATGCGGCATGGTATGCCTCCGTCCCCGGCCTCAAGGTCGTGCAGCCCTATTCGGCGGCGGACGCGAAGGGTCTTCTGAAGCAGGCGATCCGCGATCCGAACCCGGTCGTTTTCCTTGAGAACGAGATCATCTACGGCCGCAGCTTCGACGTCCCGAAGATCGACGACTTCACCATTCCCTTCGGCAAGGCCCGCATCTGGCGTGAGGGCGAGGATGTGACCCTCGTCTCGTGGGGCATAGGCATGACCTACGCCCTTCAGGCCGCCGACGAACTGGCGAAAGAGGGCATCGCCGCCGAGGTCATCGACCTCCGCACGCTGCGCCCCCTCGACATGGCGACCGTGATCGAGAGCGTGAAGAAGACCAACCGCTGCGTCACCATAGAAGAGGCTTGGCCCGTCGCCTGCATGTCCGACCACATCGGGTCCGAAATCATGCGCGAGGCCTTCGACTATCTCGACGCGCCGGTTCTGAAATGCACCGGCAAGGACGTGCCCATGCCTTACGCCGCCAACCTCGAGAAGCTGGCGCTGACCAGCGTGAAAGAGGTGATCGACGCGGTGAAGGCCGTGACATATCGATGAGGGGGAACCGCGATGCCGACTGAAATCCTGATGCCAGCACTCTCCCCGACGATGGAGGAGGGCACACTGGCCAAATGGCTGGTCAAGGAGGGCGACACCGTCTCGTCGGGCGACCTCCTGGCCGAAATCGAGACCGACAAGGCGACGATGGAGTTCGAAGCGGTGGACGAAGGCACCGTCGGCAAGCTTCTGGTGGCCGAGGGCACCGAGGGTGTGAAGGTGAACACGCCGATCGCTGTCATTCTCGCCGACGGCGAAAGCGCGGATGACATGGGCGACACGAAAGCCAAAGCGCCCGAGAAGGATGCCGACCCCAAGACCGCCCCGGCCGGCGCCTCGTCGGCGACCGAGCCGCAGAAGGGATATGGCCGCGGCGACGACGGTCAGGCCTCCGCTCCGAAGGCCGAAGCGTCCGAGGACAAGGGCGATCGTGTCTTCGCCTCGCCGTTGGCGCGACGGATCGCAAAGGACAAAGGGCTGGACCTGAACCAGGTCAAGGGATCGGGCCCCAAGGGGCGCATCGTGAAGGCCGACGTCGAGACGGCGGAACCCGGCAAGGCCACCGCACCCGCCGCCGAGGCGCCGAAGGCGACCGAGGGCCAGAAGCCCGCGATGCCCGCCGGACTGGGTGCCGATGCCGTCGCCCGGATGTACCAGGGACGGGAGTATCAGGAGGTCAAACTCGACGGGATGCGCAAGACCATCGCCGCCCGACTGACCGAAGCCAAGCAGACCATCCCGCACTTCTACCTGCGCCGCGACATCCGGCTCGACGCGCTGATGGCGTTTCGAGGTCAGCTCAACAAGCAGCTCGAAGCCCGCAACGTGAAGCTGTCGGTGAACGACTTCATCATCAAGGCCTGCGCGCTGGCGCTCCAGCAGGTGCCCGACGCCAACGCGGTCTGGGCCGGCGACCGTATCCTGAAGCTGAAGCCCTCCGACGTGGCCGTTGCCGTCGCCATCGAAGGCGGTCTGTTCACGCCCGTCCTGCGGGACGCCGAGCAGAAGTCGCTCTCGACCCTCTCGGCGCAGATGAAGGACCTCGCCGCCCGCGCCCGCGACCGCAAGCTTTCACCCGAAGAGTACCAGGGCGGCAGTTTCGCGATCTCTAACCTGGGCATGTTCGGCATCGACAACTTCGACGCCGTCATCAACCCGCCTCACGGCGCGATCCTGGCGGTCGGTGCCGGAGTGAAGAAGCCCGTCGTCAACGACAAGGGCGAGATCGAGGTTGCGATGGTGATGAGCGTGACACTGTCCGTCGATCACCGGGTCATCGACGGCGCACTTGGCGCGCAGCTTCTCGAGGCGATCAAGTCGAACCTCGAGAATCCCATGGGTATGCTGGCCTGACGAATGCCAGGCGAGGGGCGCTGCCCCTCGCGCTCCCTGGGATATTTTCGGGCCGATGAAATCCGGCGTTGATGGCGGTCGCGGAAATCATGAGGCGGTCCCCCTCGCGTGTCCGGGGTCACGGCGCTCCAAGCCTTCGACCGACTGGCCGGCAGCGCTTAACGCGTTCGACACCTCTGTCCTGCTAGGAAACGCGGCAACCGATCCGCGGCATGCAGGAGGCGAGATGCTCAAGGAGACCTACATTCTCACCCGGCGGGACATCGATGCCCTGCCCGGCACACTCAGGACGCATTTCCTGAACGACGGCGCGCGCCGGGTCGAGAAGGCCCTCGGCGAACTGACGGGGATGGAGGAGATCGGTTTTGCTCTTATCGAAGTGGCGCCCGGCGATGAAAGCACCGAACATCATAAGCACTACCACGAAGAGGAGTGTCTTTACGTGATCGAAGGCACGGGCACGGCCCGGGTGGGCTCTGAAAGCTTCCAGATCGGCCCCGGCGACTTCATCGGATGCCGCAAGGGCGGGCTTGCCCATTCGCTGAAGAATACGGGCGAGGTTTCACTGCGCTGCATCGCGGTGAGCCAACGCAAGGCCCACGACGTGTCTGATTACCCAAGGCGCGGCAAACGTCTCTACCGCAACGAGAAGCTGACCTGGAACCTCGTCGATCTCGCCGTCATTGACCGGCCTTTCGGCGCCAGGACCTGAAGATCAGAGCTGGAAGCCCGGCGTCGACAGGGACAACGCCATTTCGTCGTCATCCATGTCCTCGGTCACGCCCTCGAAAAGCGGCGTGGACAGATAGCGCTCGCCTGTGTCCGGCAGCATGCAAAGCAGCACCGAACCCTCGGGCGCCGTTTCCGCCAGCCCCATGGTGACCGCAAATGTCGATCCGCCTGAAACGCCGGTGAAGATGCCTTCCTTGCGCGCCAGTTCTCGCGACCAATGGATGCCATCGGGACCCGCGACCGGAATAAGCTCATCGTAAAGCTCCTCGTCGATCGCCTCCTGAAGCACCCAAGGGATGAAGTCGGGCGTCCAGCCCTGGATCGGATGGGGCTGGAAGTCGGGATGGCTTGCCGTCGGCTGGTGCGCCTCGTTTCGGTCGTTGACGCGTCCCGATCCGACGATCTGCGCGTTCGCGGGCTCCGAGAGGATGATCTTCGTGTCAGGTCGCTCGCGCCGCAACACCCGTCCGACGCCGGTGACTGTTCCCCCAGTTCCATAGCCTGTGACGAAGTAGTCCAGCGGTTGCCCTTCGAAATCCCCCAGAATCTCGGCCGCCGTCGTTGTCTCATGAATGTCGGCGTTGTCCGGCGTCTCGAACTGGCTGGCGAGGAACCAGCCGTTCGCCTCGGCAAGCTCCTTGGCCTTGTGGTACATGCCCAAGCCCTTTTGCGCCCTTGGCGTCAGAACGACCCGAGCTCCCAGGAACCGCATCAGCTTGCGCCGCTCGATCGAAAAGCTGTCGGCCATCGTGATGACGAGGGGATACCCCTTGGCGGCACAGACCATTGCCAACCCGATACCGGTGTTGCCGCTTGTCGCCTCGACGACGGTTTGTCCTGGCTTCAGACGCCCGTCGCGCTCCGCCGCTTCGATGATGTTCAGCGCCAGGCGATCCTTCACCGACCCCGCAGGATTGAACGCCTCGAACTTGACGTAGACGCTGACGTGATCCGGCGCGATACGGTTGATCCGCACAACCGGGGTGTCCCCGACCGTGTCCAGGATACTCTCGAACCGACGCCCGCGACCCTTCGTTCGACGAATGCTCATGCCTACACCCCTGATTGGCTTTGAACGAAGCCTATCAGTAAAGATGAAGCGACGGGAAGAATTGCTGAATCAGTCCGCCCCGACCGAGCCAAGGATCTGGTCCATGCTCAAGGCCGGCTGATCGCAGCCTGCCTCGCCCACGATCCGCGCTGGCACACCTGCGACGGTCTTGCACGGCGGAACTTCCTGAAGAACCACAGACCCCGCGGCAACCCGGCTGCAATTCCCGACCTTGATGTTCCCCAGCACCTTCGCGCCTGCTCCGATCAGGACGCCATCGCCGACCTTGGGATGGCGGTCGTGACCTTCCTTGCCGGTTCCGCCCAGCGTGACGGAATGCAGCATCGACACGTTGTTCCCGACGACTGCCGTCTCGCCGACCACGATAGAGTGGGCGTGGTCGATCATCAGGCCCTTGCCCACGACTGCGTTCGGATGAATGTCGACTCCGAAGACCTCGCTCACACGCGCCTGAATGAAGTAGGCCAGATCGCGGCGACCCTCGGTCCACAGCCAGTGGCCGACGCGATAGGCTTGGACCGCTTGGAAGCCCTTGAAGAACAACAGGGGTTGAAGCAGCCGATGGCAGGCCGGATCGCGCTCGAAGATGGCAACCAGGTCCGCGCGCGCCGCTTCACCCAGGCTGGGATCCGAGCCATATGCCTCTTCCGAAATTTCTCGCAGAAGCTGGGCATCCATTTCGGGCGAAGACAGCTTCAACGCGAACCGATAGCAAAGTGCGCTTTCCAGCGTCGCATGGTGCAGCACCGCCGCATGAACCATGCCGCCGATCAACGGCTCGTCGTTGATTGCATGATGCGCGTCCTGCTTGATCCGGTCCCAGACCGGGTCGAGAGGCGTGAGCCGCGGCATTTCCCTGGCCATGTCGCTTCCTTCCCTGACGCGAGCATTTTAGAACAGATAGCGAGGCCGCTCCAAGAAAAAAGCCCCTCTCTTCCGGGAACGTACAGATCAGGCGCGCGGAAGGCTCAACTCCGCCACATGGATGGCAAGACGGATGACGCCCGTCCCGGCAAAGACGCCTCCCGTTGCGCTGAGGACGAGGTCCGTGTCGGCATAATACGCAAGGGGAGAGCCGGTCAGACCCCGCGCCCAGGAACCCTGGGCCGTCCCGATGCCCGAGCCATACCGCGTCGATGACCCCGAAACGCCGATGTCCAATGACGATACTCCACCGAGCGCTGAAACGACCCGCGCCGTCACTCCGTAAACCGTGGTGCCGCCGGGCAAGGCGGCCGTCACCGTCGACGTCGCGCCCGCGCTGACGGCATGGTCGATCTCGACGACGCGGTGAACGAACCCCGCCCCGTGCGCGGACAACGCTCCCGCCCCCTCGATCCAGGCTGCCCCGTCGAAGACGACGCGCGTCCCGGCATCTTCTGACCAGGCCTGCCAGCCGGACGCTGGCGTGATGAACGCCCAGCCTCCGTTGAGAAAAAGCGCGATCTGCCCGTCACGTCCGGTCCAGGCGCCCGTTGCCGCCACGCCGACACCATAGATCTCGCCCTCGGCGGGCGACACGGGCGGGACGACGATATCAACGCCCACCATCGAAAGCTGGACCAGCGCATCGAGACGCGCGAGTCCCTCGTTCACCGTCACATGTTTCTGCGCTTGTGCCGGTGCCAGTATCGGCAATCCAAGTCGAACGGTCTCAGCCATCGATGATGATCCTTGTTTCAAGTCCCGGTCCGTAAAGGTCGGACAGTTGCGCCACCCGCACCTCGTAGGGTCCAGCAAGGCCGTCGGCGTCGCGCTCCACCGCGCTGTAGTTGAAGAAGGGGGCGTCAGTAGAGACGGACCTGCGACGTGTTCCAGCGCTCCAGACTTCGACACTGTAGCGCTCGCTCGCCTCGCCGAGGGGGACCTCGGCCAGAGTCCAGCTATCACCGTCGATCCGAGTCTGGCGTATCCACGTAAGAACGTGGCCTCCTGCCCCATCGAGAGCCCATCTCAGATGAACCGGCGCGAAAGGACGCAACGCGACACCTCGCGCCACATGCGTGAAGCCGACATAGGATGCGTGGTCCACCGGCTTCGTCGCCGGTCCCACGCGATAGTGCCGCTCCAGCCCGCGTGCCTCCGACGGCAGGACAATCTGTTGCAAGGCGGCGTCCAGAACGACGACCGTCGATCCCGCAGGCCAGGTCGCCGGCATGATCCCCTCCGTACCGCGGAGCCCCCGTAGCCGTTGCGACAGCGACCAAGTGTCGGGGGCCGTCAGCTCCGCCTCGCGAAACTGGAAGACCTCCCAGTCCAGGCTCTCGGCGGACCCGATGACGCCGACGTTGCCGCCCGCAAACAGAGCCATCTCGTCGACCGACGCCAGGGTTCCGTAGGCCAGTCGCACGCTCAGGTCGGGGCCCCTGTCCCACAGCCCGGCCCGAGCCGCCGGAAGATCATTCAGCGTCACGCCCATGACAGCGCGACGCGACAGACCTGCCTCGAAGCTCCACCGCTCGCCGTCGATAGATGAATAGACGGCCACCTCTCCGGGCCAGGGCTCGGAGACGGCCGCGACCCACGGGCCGTCCGGCACCGCGTCTGCCCGCAGGATCGGAAGGTCCATCATTTCCGCCCAGACCGGCAATGGCGGAACATGTGGACGCGTCGGGACGAAGCTATCCGCTTCGATGAAGGGACGATACAGACCCCGCTCGACGCGCACCGCTTCGACGTGCCGCGCGCCGGCCTCCTCCAGACGGTCCACCCGGTAGTCGGCTCCGTCTACAGTGACCACATCGCCCGCCCTTACGGTCGACGACGGCGGGAGCGAGAATGCCGCGCCCTCGCGCGCGACCCTTGCCTCGGCAAGCCACCGGTCGACGACGGACTGAGCTTCACCTCCCGTCAGGACGAGAGGCAACTCGCTTCGCGCGACGCCAGTCGTGACCTCATCGGGAAAAATCCCTTCCGTCGCGCGGGCCTCGTAATCGCCATCGGCCTCGACATAGGTCAGCCGCACACGCCCCGAGACTTCGGCATCGGCCAGACGTGTCCGCGACAGAACCGGTTCGGCTTCGTCCCGCGCGAAAAGCGTTGTGTCGAGAGTGTTGTCCACCTGCCCGTCGCGCGTCCGGAACACGACCTGCCCCTCGCGCTCGACCGCATCGACGCCATGCGCCATAAGAAGTGGCTGCAAAGCCTCGCGCGCCGAGGCCCCACCTTCGACCGCATAGCCCCTCACGAGTTCCCGGACATCCGAGACGTCGACATCCTCCACGCCCTGCTCCGCACAAATATCGCGGATCACACCGTCAAGCGTCCGTGAGGTGGCACGACCATTCAGCCAGTGACCGCGCGCATAGTTCTCGCCATCGCCCCAGACCTCGGCATTCGCAGGAAACCACGGATAGGGTCGGGCATCCCAGGCCCAGACGAACATGCGCTCGGTGTCGATCATGGGCGCGCCATAGACATCCGAAACCGGATTGTTCCCGGCGTCGGACCAGAAACTCCGACATCGCGCGCAGGTATTGCATCTGCATCAGGTCGTCGCGCGCACCCGTCGAATGTTTTGGCAACGACGACTTCCGACGACTTCGGGTCGAGAAAGCGGTTGGGTTCATTCGTCCCCTTGTCGACGGCGGCGCAGCCCAGTTCCGTGAACCAGATCGGCTTGCTCTGCGGAACCCAGGCCGATGCGGTCGCCTGGCGCACCCCAGCGATCCGGTCGTGATGTGCATTCGTCCACCACCCGGCCAGGTCCTTGTACCGCCAGACCCAAGGCTCGCCATAGGCGCCATCCGTGATCGGCATACGCAACTGAACGGCCTCGGCCTGCGCCGACGGATAGTACCAGTCAAAACCCTCACCGCCCGCAATATTTTCTTTCAGATAGGATATGTTATGAACCGATCCGAACCCGGAATCCGCATGGTCCCAGGCATCCCGCCAGTCGGACAGCGGCATGTAGTTGTCGATACCTACGAAGTCGATGGCCTCGTCCGCCCAGAGCGGATCGAGATGGAAAAGCACATCGCCGGATCCGTCTTGGGGGTGATAGCCGAAGTACTCCGACCAATCGGCCGCATAGCCGATCCTCACCGCCGGCCCCATCACCTCGCGCACCTCCGCCGCGAGGCTCCGGAGGGCCTCGACCGCGGGAAACGACCCGCTGACGCCGCGGATCTGGGTCAGAGACCGCATCTCCGAGCCAATGCAGAACGCGTCCACCCCTCCCGCAGCGGCGCAGAGGTGGGCGTAGTGCAGGATGAACCGGCGATACGAGAAATCGTCGGGCCCGCCGTACAGGATCTCGCTCTCGACGTTGGAATAGTCCCCTGCGACCGCCGTCCCGAAGAAGGCCGCGACTTCCGCGTCGGCCTGCGACGTCCCGTCCGGCGATCCGGCTCCGCCTGGCGCGACCGACGTCGTGATCCGGCCACGCCACGGCAAGACAGGCTGGTCCTCCGATCCCGTCCAGGGATCAGGCAATCCGTTGCCCTCCATCTGCTCCATCAGCAGAAAGGGATAGAACATGACCGCCTGACCGGCGTTCTTCAGCGCACGAATGGCCTCGACCACCGACGCGTCTGCCGGCGTGCCGCCATAGACCGGGCGATCATTCCGCCGGGGAACAAGCGCAGCCTCGCTCCGCGACAGGCCCGAAACGCGCCACGGCATTCCCTTCCCGTCCAACTCGTCCTGTTCGACCTTGGGCATGACAACGCAGGAGCCACAGCGCAGATCGCTGCCGAACCACGACACCACCAGCGAGGTCGCTCCGCAGCGCGGCAGTTCCTCGGTCAATGCCTCGAGCGATGCCTCGAAGTCCGTTCCGCCCGTGCGGCGTATGGACATTCGCGGTTCTCACCGGCCCCGGCCCCTCCTCGAAATGGACAGGCGTCGTGGCAAGGGCGTACTCCCCCGTCCCCGGGATCATCGCGACGGCACCGATCATGTCGGACAGATCGCCCTCGCCCGTCCGCATCACCTCGAAGCTGAATTGTGGAACGCGGTTTCCGAAGGGCGCGAGAGTCGCAGATCCTCGATCACGACATAGGCTGTCCCGCGATAGGCCGGCGCGCGGCCGGCACCCTCGACGGCCTCGATCTTCGGATCCGGCAACTGGTCCATCGTGCCGGGATAGACGCGCATCGAAAGGTCGGACTTGGACAACTCGTTGCCGTCTGCCCAGACCCGCCCGACCCGCGTGATCGTCCCCTCGCAAAGCGCCACCGCCAGGCTGACGCTATAGGAGTAGCTCGTCGTCTTCGGCTGTGACGGAGCTCCCTTACCGCCGCCCGAGACCGCCACGTCCTCCCGAAACCGGGATGGCCAGATGACCTGTCCGGAAAGCCGCGCCCGTCCGTGAACCGAAGCGACCGGCGCGCCCTCGCTGGCACCTGTCAGGCGAAAACGGTCGATCCGCCCTGTCTCGACCGCCGGAGACCCAGCGCCCAGGATGCGCGCGTCGATGACCCGGCCGAGCGTAGCGCCCGCCGCGCGTCCCAGCACCGAGGCCGAAAGGCCAAGCACCGAACCGCCAAGCGAACCGCCGACCGCGGCACCGACTGCGGAAAGTAGGATCGTGGCCATGAGGCCCCCTTCAGTTCAGGTTGTTCGTTCAAGCGCTGGAAATGCGAAAACTCCCGCGATCCGGCGCCTCCACGAGGGCGTCATCGCGCTCTCGACTACCCCGTGCCCGCTGTAGGCGTGGATGAAGCGACCCTGCCGCACGGCGATTCCGAGATGCTTCGCCACAGCGTTCGGCCTCATCCGGAACAGGATGGCGTCCCCAGGTTCAGGAGCGCCGCCAGCCCTCGGCACAAGATGACGCCGCGCGGCCTCCAGAAGCACCTCGCGCCGCGCCACCTCGTCCCAGTCCGCCGAATAGGGCGGCGGAAGCTCCGGCTCGCCGCCATAGAGCGCCCGCCACACCCCGCGAAGCAGGCCCAGACAGTCCGTCCCGGCTCCCTTCGTCGAGGCCTGATGGCGATAGGGCGTCCCCAGCCAGTCCCGAGCCTCGCAGACGACCTGCTCCGCCACGCTCATCGTCCGAGGCTCCCGCCATCGTTGACGCCGGTCTGAAGGGGATAGGACACTAGCCAGTCCTCGCCCGGAATGTGAGGAAACCCCTGGAAGTTGATGAAGTTTGAGAACTTCTCCCGACATGTCGACGCCCGCTTGTCGCACCCTGCCTCAAGCCGGACACGGTCGCCCGGCGCGAAACCCGCACTCAGCATCTCCCACAACTCCACCACCCTCTGCCCCGCCACAGAACGGTCGCGCTTGACGAGGCCGAGCGTGCCCTTTGCCGAGCCGTCCATAACCCTCAGCCGACCATGCGCGAACCATCCCTCCGGCAGTTCCACCTGTCCCGGCAGGGTCAACTCGGTGCCGCCCGCCACCGCAATCGCTTCGGCCTCGATCACCAGTCCCGGCACCGCCAGATCGACGCCGCATCGCGCATCCGCCCAGGACACCGCCGAACACGGCTTCTGGTATACCCGCCCCTGCGGCCGGTTCAGCGCCTCCGCAAGCCCCCGCAGCTCGGCGCGGAACGTCTGTCCGCGCCGTTCGATTTCGCCAAGCGAGCCGCGGAAGAGCAGCCTCCGCTGCGCGACGTCTGCCCAGTTGACCAGCCACGCCCGCACCGCCGCCCCGTCGAAGCGCCCGGCCCGGACGTCCTCCTCCCGGATCGCGGCCGCCGACAGCGCGCCCACGGCCTCGCGTGTTGTCCACCGCAAGCCCCGTCGTCTGCTCGAGCGCCGCGCCGTCATGCCCGGACGCCGCCCGGAACGCGATCCCCTCGAACGACAGCGCCCGGTCGTGGTCGGTGAACCCCAGCGTCACGCCGTCCTTCCGCTCGACCGCCCAGGCCCGGCACACCGTCGTCGCGCCGGTCGCCAGATGCGCATCCGCCCAGCGCGCTCATAGCCGCACCTCGACCACCGGCACGCTCGGCATTTCGCCCGCCTGGAAGCTCGCGACCGAGGTCTGGATCGGGTCCGTGTCGAACCGCACCGGAACGTCGAACTCGAACCCGGCCGTCACCGACCGCGCCGGGACCGGGAGCCTGCACGAAGGTCACAACCCCGGTCGCCGTGTCGACGTCGTAGTGCACGCCCTCCGGCCTTGGCGTCGCCACCGACCCCGCGCGGACCGTCCCCGCCACCGGCTTCCGGATCGGCCGCACATAGACGGCTCCGCCCGAGCGGTAGCTCTTGGTCAGCTGGAACTCCGTCGTCTGCCCGTCCCCGGTCCCGATCACCTGGTCGTCGAAGTCGGGCTCGGCCGCGACGGCGCGCACGACTGGAAATCCGCCCAGTCCTTCCAGCGGAACCCGAAAAGCTGCCCGCGCCGCGCCTCGAAGAAGGCGATCAGCGCCTCGATGTCGTCGAGCGACCGCATTCCCACGCCGGCGTCATAGCGCCGGCGCGAGTGCGCCCAGGGCGTGTTCCGCTCCTCGAAGCCGTTGGCCAGCGTCACGACCTCGGTCCGCCGCTCCGGCCCGCCGACCGAGCCGAAGCTCAGGTGGCGGGAAACCGCACCTCGTGAAACGACATGCGTGTCTCCTCTCTCAGCGGTTGCGCTGCGCCGCGCGCGAGGGCCCGGCCCATCTGCGCCGCGATCTGGCTCTGCGCTCCGCCGGAAGCCCTCCACGTCCGGCGTCGTGACGTTCGATCGACACGTTCACCGGCGCCCGCCGCCCTCCGCCCGCGACGCCCAGCCGGCCGTCGGCGCCGCGCGTCAGCGGCATGATCGCCTCCGGCCCCGCCTCGCCCATCAGCCCCATGCCGCCCCGCATCGGAAAGGTCGTCGGCCCGCCGTCACGACCCCGCCTTGCGCGAAGGGCATCACGCGGCCCTGCGCGAAGCTGCGCCGTCGGCGAAGCCGCCCGCCGATCATCCCCTCGATGCCCTGCGCCAGCAGCCCGCCGAAATGCTTGGTCACCGGCCTGATCGCCGCCGAATAGGCCGCGTTGACCATCGACTGGCGCCACGCCCTGCAACGCGTCCGACAGCCGCATCCCGTCGAACACCAGCCCGTCGAACGCCTGCCGCAGCCCCCGCGACTGACCCGCTCGACAGAACCTCCGACGTCGCGTCCCGTCGCGACCAGCGCGCCCCGCATCCGCGCCAGCTCGCCGTCGAAGGCCGCGTCATCGCCCGCCGTCTCCGCCAGCGCCGCCTCGAGCTCCGACAGCTCCTCGTCGAGCGTCGCTACCATCCCGATCCGCCATCGTCCGTCTCCCTCCGTCCTGTCCGGAAAGGCCGCCGCCAGCTCCTCGAGCCGCGCCCGCGTCAGGCGCGCGCCCCCGCCGCCTCGCCCCAGCAGCAGCGCACAGCTCCGCCGGGGTCAGCCCCCAGAACTCCCGCGGCCGCAGCCCCAGCCCGCGGCATCGCCCGCCCGCATCAGCCCGGGCCAGTCGAAGCGTCCGCTCATCGCCGGCACCGCGAAGGCGCGCGCCAGCAGCTGCCGCCGCCGCCCGCGCCGCCTCTACGGGCCGCCCTCGATCTCGGCCGTCAGCAGATCTCGCCGGTCGCCGCGCCAGCCGCCGCCGCGCAGGCCGGCGACGATCAGCGCCAGCACGTCGCGGGTCGAAAACGCCCCGCCCTCGAACCGCTCGACCAGCGCGACCAGCGAATCCGCCCCCATCCCCGCCTCCAGCTCGGCCAGCGCCCCCAGCGTCAGCTGCATGCACCCGCCGCTCGCCGTCGAGCGACCAGCGCCACCTCGCCCTGCCCAGGGGTTCGCCATCAGAGCGCCGTGAAGCTCAGGGCGCCCGGCCGAGGCCAGCGCCAGCTCATAGGTCGCCTCGCCGTTGTGGGTGCCCGCATACTCGATGGAGGTCATCTGGAACGGCCCCTCGACGATCCCGAAATCCGGGATGATGACCTGGAACTCCGGCGTCTCGCCGTCGAAGAAGATCTGCCGCGCCCGCTCGTCGGTCGCCGCGTCGCTGGAACACGCCCGACCCGGCGATGCGCGGCCGACTTCACGCCCGCCCCGCCCAGAAGCTCGCGCCAGCCGCCCGGCCGATCTCCAGCGTGGTCACGTCCACGCTCTCGGCGTTGAAGGAGATCCGCGTGGCCCTCAGCCCCGCGATGGTCTCGAACTGCCCGCCGCCCGTCATGTCGAGCTTGATGAGAAGGTCCTTGCCGTTCTGCGCCGCCATCGGGGCATCCTCCACTTGGGTCGCGTTTCAGTCGTCTTCCACGATCGCGCGGAAGGTCATGTCGATCCGCCGCATCTGCGCGGCGCGCACGCGGCGCACCCTCGCCCGGACGAAACCCATCGCCACGATCCGTCCCCGCGACAGCGCGGGCGTCGCCCCATCGAGCGCGTCCGACACCGCAGCCGCCGCGGCCTTTGCCGAGGGGAACCCCTCGTCGTCCGTCACCACCGTCACGGTGAAGCGATGCTCGGCCAGTCCGCCCGTGCGGTCCGACACGTCCCGCACCTCGCCTTCGCCGAGGCTGATCCATGTCCCCGCCACGGGACCGGGTGGCGGCTCGTCATGGATGGCCTGTCCGACGATGGCGGTCAGCGCCGCATCGCCCGACAGGACGCCATAGACAGCCGCCTGAAGCGCACTCGAAGGTCCGAAGCTCATGCCCAGGCCTCCTCGTCCGCCAGACAGGTCAGCCAGCGCGCGTCCGCTGCCTGCGTCACCGCCCGAATGCGATAAAGCCGCGTCCCCTCGCGAAACCTCTGCCCGGCCCGTGGCCGCGCCGCACTCTCGGGAGGCGCGGCGCGTACCGTGATCCGATAGCCCGCCCGGCTCAAAGCGCCGCCCTCGCCTGCCGCGATGCGTCCTCCCGAGGGCGCAACCGCGCCCCAGAGAACCCCAAGTGCTGCCCAGCTTCCCGTGAAGCCGCCCGCGCCGTCCGGCGTCCGCGACCGCTCCTCAAGAACCAGCCGCCTCGTCTGACCGTTCATCGTGCGCCGCCTCCGAAGATCCGGATCGGCCGATATCGCGCGCAAATCGCCGTCACGGCCGGCGGCAGACCGACGCCTCCCGCAGCTCCTGCCGACCGGGCCTCATAGAACTGCGCGGCCAGCATCATCACCGCCTGCGCCAGATCGGGCGGCACCTCGCCCCGGCAACACCGAACCCCGCGTCGAACACGATCTCCGCCGTTCCACCCACCGGAATGGTCGGCAGGCTCCAGCCCGAGGCACGCACTTCCGGCGCATGAGTGTCCGGCCGCAACCTGTAGCGGCTCTCGTCCACCACCTCTTCTCCCCCGCGAGGTCGGTGATCGTCAGGCTCACGACGCGCACCGCAGGGGCCAGCGGCAGCACCTGCCGCTCCTGGCTTCTCCACGCCGCCACGACGTACTGGAACCTCCGTTCCAGCAGCGCCTTTCCGGTCTCCTTCTCGACCGAAGCGATGGCGGCCCGCACTTCGGCGATCAGGACGGCATCCTGCGCCCCGTCGTCCGAGAAACCGCTGCCCAACTGCAGGTGGTCTCTGAACGCGGACACCGGCAGGGCCGCGTCGGGCACTTGGCCCAGCTCGATCAACATCATCTTCTGCGACCTCCGTTGGTCTTCCCGCGAAGGCGGTCCGCCGGCGAAAGGCCGGCGGTCGCGCACCCGGCGACCGGCCCGCAGGCCAGCCGCCCCTGTGGTCGCCTCAGGTCAGCGAGAACTTGAGGAGCTTGATCGCGGCGAAGTCGCTCACGTCGCCGCCCACACGCTTCGTCGCGTAGAACAGCACGTTCGGCTTGGCCGAGAACGGGTTGTTTGTTGCCCAAGCCGAACGTGCTGTTCTACGCGACGAAGCGTGTGGGCGGCGACGTGAGCGACTTCGCCGCGATCAAGCTCCTCAAGTTCTCGCTGACCTGAGGCGACCACAGGGGCGGCTGGCCTGCGGCTGGTTGCCGGGTGCGCGACCGCCGGCCTTTCGCCGGCGGACCGCCTTCGCGGGAAGACCAACGGAGGTCGCAGAAGATGATGTTGATCGAGCTGGGCCAAGTGCCCGACACGGCCCTGCCGGTGTCCGCGTTCAGAGACCACCTGCAGTTGGGAAGCGGTTTCTCGGACGACGGGGCGCAGGATGCCGTCCTGATCGCCGAAGTGCGGGCCGCCATCGCGTCGGTCGAGAAGGAGACCGGAAAGGCGCTGCTGGAACGGAGGTTCCAGAGTACGTCGTGGCGGCGTGGAGAAGCCAGGAGCGGCAGGTGCTGCCGCTGGCCCCTGCGGTGCGCGTCGTGAGCCTGGACGATCACCGACCTCGCGGGGGGAGAAGAGGTGGTGGACGAGAGCCGCTACAGGTTGCGGCCGGACACTCAGGGCCGGAGGGTGCGCGCCGCGGGCTGGAGCCTGCCGACCATTCCGGTGGGTGGAACGGCCGAGATTGTCTTCGACGCGGGTTTGGGCGTCGGCCGGGCTGAAGCCTGCGCCGATCTGGCGCAGGCGGCGACGACGTTGGCCGCGAAGCTCGAATCGAAGGCCCGGTCGGCCGGAGCTGCGGGAGGCGTCGGTCTGCCGCCGGCCGTGACGGCGATTTGCCGCGCGATACCGGCCGATCCGGATTCTCTTCGGAGGCGTGGGGGACGATGAACGGTCCCAGACGAGGCGACTGGTTCTTGAGGAGCGGTCGCGGACGCCGGAG
>CAVZZP010000004.1:0-757044 GCA_963779765.1 uncultured Alphaproteobacteria bacterium
GGCGGTGGCGGTGTCGTCGTCCACGGCGGCGAGGATCTCGGAGGTGCTTCGGCTCCTGCCCGCACGCCAGGCATAGATGTTCTCCAACCCGCGGCCGGACAGCACGTCCTCGACGGAGGGAAAGCCGTGGATCGTCTCCACGTGGCGCAGGAGGCGCAGGTCCGCGTCCGTCCGGCACGGCAGGTTCGCGTGGCCCGATTCGGAGGGCGGCACGATCGGCCGAGCGGCGTTTCGTAGACGGGGGAGGAGTTGAACCCGGTCCCGACGCCGATCACGAGCTTCGTCGGTCCCGATCTGCGCCTCGGGGCCGGCGATGACGCGGCGCAGGTTCTCGGGCGCGATCCGGCCGAGCGCGTGGCCCTGCGCCTGGAGGTCGTTCAGGACGGCGACGGTCTCGGCCCGGGCGGCGCGGGCCACGCTCGCGCGGTCGATCGTCCAGTCGAGGTTCGTGAGCGTCGCCCGGCCGTCGTGGACGGGCCCCGCCACGGCCACGCAGGCCCCCGCGCAGTCGACGTCGTCCTCCTCGGCGATGAAGGCGCGCAGCACGCTCTCGAGCCCCGGGAAGTCGGCGTTGCGGTAGCGCCGGATCGTCTCGGGCAGGAGATCCGGCCCGAGCGCGAGCGCCACGCGGGTGTTGGTGCCCCCGATGTCGGCGACGAGGGAGTAGGTGTCGGCAGGGCGGGGCATGGTGACCTCAGCGGGACAGGGCCTCAGCGAGAGCGAGATAGGATGCCTTGGGCGTCCTTGCCAAGGTGTCGAAGTCGACGTGGACCAACCCGAAGCGCTTGTCGTAGCCGAGCGCCCATTCGTAGTTGTCCATGAGCGACCAGGTGAAATAGCCCGCGACCGGCACGCCCTCGGCGATGGCCGCGCGCACGGCGGCGAGGTGCCGTTCGAGGAAGTCGATCCGCGCGGGGTCCTGGACGGCGCCGTTCTCGATCACGGGTCGCAGGCGGCCATGCCGTTCTCGGTGACGTAGAGCGGCAGGCCGCGCGTGTATTCCTCATGGGTGCGCATGAGGAAATGCTGTCAGCCCGTCGGGGTAGATCTCCCACCCCATCGCGGTCTTGGGCAGCGGGCCCTCCAGTTCCCGGAGCGCGGGCCAGGGGCCGTCCGGCGGGCGCGACGAGCTTGCGCGTGTAGTAGTTGACCCCGAACCAGTCGAGCGGCTCGCCGATCAGGTCGAAGTCGTCCTGCCAGCCCTGCGGGCAGGTGCGGGGCCGAGCGCCTCCATCACGTCGGCGGGGTATTCGCCTTGTGGAAGATGCCCGGAGAGGAAGAAGCGGTTGTAGATAGCCGTCGTAGCGGCGGCGGCCGCGGCGGCGGCCTCGGGCGTCCGTCGACCGGCTGCGGCGTATTCGAAGTTGCAGACCGCGCCGAGGTTCTTCATGCCGAGCGCCCGCATCGCCTGGATCGCGCGTGCCGTGCGCGATAAGGACGTGGTGCATCGCCCGCGCGGCGGCGCGGATGTCGCGCAGGCCCGGCGCGTGGAGGCCGAGGAAGTGGCGACAGCCAGCTCACGCACCAGAGCTCGTTGATGGGCGCGGCGGACCAGACGCGGTCGCCGATGCGGCCCATGATGACCTCGGTGAAGTCGCCGAACCAGCCCGCGATGTCGCGTTGCGCCAGCCGCCCAGGTCGGCGAGCGCCGAGGGCAGCTCCCAGTGGTAGAGCGTCGCCGCGGGCTTGATCCCGCGCGCGAGCAGGCCGTCCACGAGCCGGTCGTAGAAGTCGAGCCCCTCGGCGTTCGGCGTGCCCCGGCCCTCGGGCATGACACGCGCCCAGGAGGTCGAGAAGCGGTAGACGTCGAAGTTCGCGGCCTCAGGAGGTCGAGATCCTCCTCCCAGCGGTGATAGTGGTCGCAGGCGCGCGCGCCGTTCTCGGCCCGCACCACGTTGCCGGGGGTGGCGGCGAAGGTGTCCCAATGGGTCGAGCCCGGCGCCGCCGAAGGCGTGCCCCTCGATCTGGTAGCTCGAGGTCGCGGCCCCGAAGAGGAAGTCGTCGGGGAAGTCCCGGCGCGTGAAGTTCATGCTCATCGGACTTTCTCGAGCGCCCGGCCGCGCACGGGCGCCGGGCCCGTCGACTGGCCCAGCCATCAGGTCGGCCTCGATCAGCACCTGTCGCGGCGCAGCGTCCGGGTCCGCGATCTGGTCGAGCAGCATCTGCGGCGACAGGCGCCCCATCTCGCGCACCGAGACGCGGAGCGCGGTGAAGATCGGCGATGTCGTGCCCCGTTGCGGAGATAGGCGAGGTCGTCGTCGTGGATCACGATCGAGACGTCGCGGCCCATGCGCAAGCCCCATCTCCTCGATCGCGCGGCGCACGCCGAGCGCGATGATCATCGAGGCGGCGAGGAAGGCGGTCGGCGGATCGTGAGCCTCGGCCATCATCCGCGCGCGGCGCGGTAGCCGTAGGTCTCGGTCATCTCGTCCGAGGCGCATCAGCGGTCGTCGGCGCGAAGGCCGCGGGCGGCGAGCGCGCGGAGGTAGCCGAATCGCGGCGGCGCAGCGGCGAAGTCCATGTCGGTCAAGCCCGTTGACCAGCGCCGATCCGGCGGTGGCCGAGGTCGAGCAAGGAACCGGTCGCGCGCTGCGAAGGCGCGGCGGTTGTTGACGTCGACCCAGTTGTAGTCGCCGTCGGCGGCGGTCGATGCGGCCGTGGACCACGAAGGGCAGGCCGATCTCGCTGCAGCAGCGCGATGCGCGGGTCGCCAAGCTGCGGCGCCGTGGAGCGATGAGCCCGTCGACCGTGCCGCTCCGTGGCGAGGTCGCGGTAGGCCTCGCGCCTCGTCGCTCGTCGCCGACGACGGCAAGCGACATGTCGTAACCCGCTGCCGGAATAGACCTCGCCCGCGCCGGCGATGAAGTCGGCGAAGATCGGGTTGACCATCTCGTGTTCCTGGTCGAGAGCGGGCATGACGTGGCCGATAGCCATCGACCGGCCGGTGGCGAGCGCTCATGGCGCGCGTGTCGGGGCGGTAGTTCAGCCGCTCGCCGCCTCGGCCGAACGCGCCGCCGCGTCGCCTCGCTGACCTCGGGATAGCCGTTCAGCGCCCGGCTGACCGTGGTCTGCGAGAGGCCGAGCATGGTGGCGAGTTCCTTCAGGTTCATGGCGGCTGTCGCGTTTTAGGACGTGCCCACAATAGCGATGTGCGTCGGCTCTTGTCAAAGCGCGGGTCCCGCGTCCCCGGATTGACAGCACATGGGATTCGGTGAAAGCCTCACGGTATTCAAAGCGCTTTGGACGCAACGAAGCGCAAGGAAGTTCGAAGACGCGGGCGTCTGCCCGTATTGGGAGGAAACCATGAAAACGAAACTCACCCTTGGCGTGGCCCTTGCCGCGCTGAGCGCGAGCGCCGCAGGCGCGGAACAGATCACGGTCTTCGGACCCTGGCTTGGAGCCAGACCAGGAAAACGTCGAGGCCGGTACTCTCGGCCTTTCGCCGAGAAACCGGGCATGACGTGCGCTACGTCGGCTCGGACAGCTTCGAGCAGCAGATCGTGGTCGATGCCGAGGCGGGCTCCGCTCCGAACGTCGCCGTGTTCCCGCAGCCCGGCCTGGCCTCGGACATGGCCCGGCGCGGGTTCCTGACGCCGCTCGAGGGATGGAACCGCCGAGTGGATCAACGAGAACTACGCCGCCGGCCAGTCCTGGGTCGATCTCGGCACCTATGCCGGGCAGGACGGCGAAGAGGATCTCTACGGCTTCTTCTACAAGGTCAGATGTGAAGATCGCTGGTCTGGTACGTCCCCGAAAACTTCGAGGACGCGGGCTACGAAGTCCCCGAAACGATGGAAGAGCTCAAGGCGCTGACCGAGCAGATCGTCGCCGACGGCGAGACGCCCTGGTGCATCGGTCTCGGATCGGGCGGAGCCACCGGCTGGCCCGCGACCGACTGGGTCGAGGACATGATGCTGCGCACCCAGCCGCCCGAGGTCTATGACCAGTGGGTGACGAACGAGATCCCCTTCAACGATCCGGCCGTCGTCGGCGCGATCGAGGAATTCGGCTGGTTCGCGCGCAACGACGACTATGTCGCCGGCGGCGCCGGCGCCGTCGCCTCGACCGACTTCCGCGACAGCGCCCAAGGGCCTCTTCGACTGCCCGCCGCAGTGCTACCTGCACCGCCAGGCGTCGTTCATCCCGGCCTTCTTCCCCGAAGGCACGGTCGTGGGCGAGGATGCCGACTTCTTCTACTTGCCGGCCTATGCCGACAAGGATCTCGGCACCCGGTTCTGGGCGCGCGGAACGGTCTGGGCGATCACCAACGAGAACGAGGCGGCGCATGAGTCATGATCTTTTCTCCAGACGCCCGAGCGCCCACGAGATCTTCGGATGGCCCGGAAGGGCTTCCTGACCCCGCACAAGGGCGTCAATCCGCGACTACCTCGGCGATCCCACGCTGCGGAAGATGGGCGACATCCTCCTTGGCGCGACAACCTTCCGCTTCGACGGTTCCGACCTGATGCCGGGCGGCGTCGGCGCGGGCTCGTTCTGGACCGGCATGGTGGACTATGCCGGCGGCAAGGACGCGGCCGAGGTCGCAGGAGCGATCCAGGATAGCTGGGACGCGCTGAAGTAAGCGAGGACCTTCGGGGCCGCGCTTATCCGGCGCGGCCCCGCACCGCACTGTGGCCTTAACGATTTCCGAATGAAGCGCGCCAGCTAATTAACTGGTTTCGCATGCGAAACTTCGCAACGTGGACAGGGAGGGACGCCGATGCACGCCGCACTTCAGGGGCTCGTGACCATCGTCGTCGGCGTGGGTGGATGCCTCGCCTACTTCTACTTCTCCAACCAGTTTCTCGACAAGGTGCTGTTCCCCGCGAGCGGACCGAACGCCGGGCGCAACATCAACCGCGCCAACCAGATCCGGCCCTGGCTCTTCCTGTTCCCTGCGATCTTCGCCCTCGGCCTCTACCTCGCCTACCCGGTCATCGAGACGCTGCGCCTGTCGCTCACCGACCGTCGACGCGGGCGGCGCCTTCGTCGGCCTCGCCAACTACCAGCAGATGTTCGGCGAGCCGAAGTTCTGGGAGGCCATGCGCAACAACATGCTCTGGCTGATCGTCGTGCCTGCCGCCTCGACCGCCTTCGGGCTTCTCGCCGCGCAGCTCACCGACCGCATCGGCTGGGGCAACATCGCCAAGTCGCTGATCTTCATGCCGATGGCGATCTCGTTCGTCGGCGCGCTCGGTCATCTTCAAGCTGATCTACGACACCCGCGCCGAGGGGCAGGCGCAGATCGGCGTCCTGAACGCGGTCTGGCTTCAGTTCGAGGGCGGTGTCGGCTCGTTCCTCGTTCCTCAAGCTCCTGCCCGCGCTGCGCTGCTCGCCTTCGCGGCATCGCAGGCTGGCTCGCTTGGCTCATGCTTCGCCCGTTGCGTCAGGCCGACGGTGCCGATGCTGGCTTCTGCCGCTGCGGCTCGGCGCGGCCTTCGCGCCTGGCTCGTCTTCCTGTCGCTTGGCTCCATCCTTCAACATCATCGCGCGGAGTTGCCCTACGGCGAGCCGCAGACATGGCTGACGATTCCGTTCTGGAACAACTTCTTCCTGATGGTGGTGCTGATCTGGATCCAGACCGGCTTCGCCATGGTGATCCTCTCGGCGGCCCTCCGCGGCATCCCCGAGGAGACCGTCGAGGCCGCCATCGTCGACGGCGCGAACCCGCTTGCAGGTCTTCTTCAAGATCAAGGTGCCGCAGATCATGCCGACCATCGTCGTCGTCTGGACGACGATCACGCTCGTCGTGCTGAAGGTCTTCGACATCGTCTACGCCATGACCAACGGCCAGTGGGAGACGCAGGTGCTGGCGAACTACATGTACGACAAGCTGTTCCGCGCCAACGACTGGGGCGTGGGATCGGCGCGCGCCATCATCATCATGCTGCTCGTCTCTCCGATCCTGGTCTGGAACGTGTGGAACGCGCGCAAGGAAATGCGCTGAGGGAGAGGGCAGGCACATGGATAACGTCGTCGGCAGAAAATCAGGCCTGACCTGGGCAGTTCACATCTCGGTGGCGCTTCTGGTCATCCTGTGGCTCTTCCCCACCGTGGGCCTTCTCGTGTCGTCCTTCCGGACGGCCGACCAGATCTCGGCCTCTGGCTGGTGGGCCTCGCTCTTCCCCGCCGAGCAGACCCTTCAGGTCCGCACCGGAGGCGCCGACGTGGCACGGCAGGAAGGCGGCGTCTGGATCGTCGAGGGCAACCTCTTCGCCGACGATCCCGCCGCACCCAAGGGCGACGTCAGCTCGGTCGCTTCGGCGTCTCGTCCCGAGACGTCTCGGCCTTCGGCCCGGGCGAGACCGCCGAGTTCGGCGACGAGACCCTGACGGTGAACGAGGACGGCAGCTACCGCTATACCTCGGTCGAGGAGCCCGGAGGTCGCGGACAGCGCATCTTCCTCACCGCCGAAGTGCCGCCGGACTTCACGCTCGCCAACTACAGGCAGGTCCTCTTCTCCGGCAATTCGACCAGACATCGATGGCGAAGGCCTTCTTCAACACGCTGACCGTCACGATGCCGGCCACCATCATCCCGATCGTCATCGCCGCCTTCGCCGCCTATGCGCTGGCCTGGATGGATTTCCCGGGACGCGCCATCCTGATCGCCTGCGTGGTGGGCCTTCTCGTCGTGCCGCTGCAACTGGCGCTGATCCCGCTTCTGAAGCTCCACCTCGGCATCGGGATCGGGAAGGGCTACCTGGGCGTCTGGCTTGCGCATACGGGCTTCGGCCTGCCGCTCGCCATCTATCTCTTGCGAAACTACATGGTCGGCCTGCCGCGCGACATCATCGAGAACGCCAAGGTCGACGGCGCCACGGACTTCCAGATCTTCACCAGGATCATCCTGCCGCTGTCGTTCCCCGCGCTGGCGTCCTTCGCGATCTTCCAGTTCCTCTGGACCTGGAACGACCTGCTCGTCGCCAAGGTCTTCCTGATCGACGCGACCGGCGAGACGACCGTGATGACCAACCAGATCGTCGAGCTTCTGGGCACCAGGGGCGGCAACTGGGAGATCCTCGCCACCGCCGCCTTCGTGTCCATCGCGGTCCCGCTGGTGGTGTTTTTCGCCATGCAACGCTACCTCGTCCGCGGCCTCCTGGCCGGGTCCGTCAAGTGAGTCACGTCTGAATGAGTTTTCTGGATCCTACCGTTGCCACGGACTCCATCATCATCTCCGACCCCGACTGGTGGCGTGGCGCGGTGATCTATCAGATCTATCCGCGGTCGTTCCAGGATTCGAACGCCGACGGCATCGGCGATCTGTCGGGCATCATCCACCGCCTGCCGCATGTCGCCTCGCTTGGCGTCGACGCGATCTGGATCTCGCCGTTCTTCACCTCGCCCATGCTCGACTTCGGGTACGACGTGTCGAACTACCGCGACGTCGACCCGATGTTCGGCTCGATCGGGGATTTCGACGCTTTGGTCGAAAGGGCGCATGACCTCGGCATCCGGGTGATCATCGACCTCGTCATCAGCCACTCGTCCGACCAGCACCCCTGGTTCAAGGAAAGCCGCTCGTCGCGCGACAACCCCCGGGCCGGATGGTACGTCTGGGCCGACGCCAAACCCGATGGATCGCCGCCCAACAACTGGCTGTCGATCTTCGGCGGTCCGGCCTGGGAGTGGGACGGACAGCGGATGCAGTACTATCTGCACAACTTCCTGTCCCAGCAGCCCGACCTCAACTTCCACAATCCGGACGTGAGGAAGGCCGCTCTCGACGTGACGCGGTTCTGGCTCGACAAGGGCGTCGACGGCTTCCGCATGGACACGGTCAACTTCTACTTCTGCGACGCCGAATTGCGGGACAACCCGCCGTTGCCCGACGAGTCCCGGTCCGACAAGATCGCGCCGTCGGTGAACCCCTACAACTTCCAGGATCATCTTTACGACAAGAACCGGCCCGGAGAACCTTGAATTCCTGAAGGGGTTTCGCCTGCTTCTCGACCAGTACGACGCGGTCACCTCCGTGGGCGAGGTTGGCGACGCGCAGCGCGGCGGCGAGATCCAGGCGGCCTATACCTCGGGCGACGACATGCTGCACATGGCCTACGATTTCGACCTTCTCTCGAACGAGTTTCCCACGGGTGAGCGGGTGCAGGCGGCGATCGACAAATCGGTCCGTCTCGGCCCCGACTCCTGGCCCTGCTGGGCGTATTCGAACCACGACGTCGTGCGCCACGCCTCGCGGTGGAACCTGTCAGACCCGGCGCAGCGCGTCTACATGGCGCTTCTCCTGTCGCTTCGGGGCACAGTCTGCCTCTATCAGGGCGAGGAGTTGGGCCTGACCGAGGCCTACATCGCCTTCGAAGACCTTCAGGATCCCTACGGCAAGCGGTTCTGGCCCAAGTTCAAGGGCCGCGACGGCTGCCGCACGCCGATGCCCTGGAGCTCGGACCTTGCGAACGGCGGTTTCTCGGACGGCAAGCCCTGGCTGCCGGTCGCGATGGAGCACATCCATTCGGCGGTCGAGACGCAGGACGCCGACGCGGACTCGATCCTGATCTTCTATCGCCGGATGATCGAGTTCCGCCGGGCGCATCGCTCGCTTCTGAAAGGCACGCAACTGCCGGTCGAGTCCGACCGGAGCTATATTTCGTTCATCCGAGAGCACGACAACGCCCGCGTCTTCTGCGCCTTCAACCTGTCGGACGAGGATCGCGGCGTGACCATGCCCGACGGTTCCTGGCGGTTGGATCGCGCCGCGCCGTTCCGTGTGGAGGAAAGCGGAGACGCCGTGACCCTGCCTCCGTGGCAGGCGTTATTCGCGGTGGTGGGAGACTGAGTCGCCGCAAGGCGCAAGGGAATACGAGGGAGGACAACATGGCTGGACTGGTTCTGAAGGACGTGGCCAAGGCCTATGGCGACGTGCAGGTGCTGCGGGACATCGACCTCGATATCCAGCAGGGCGAGTTGATCGTCTTCGTCGGCCCCTCGGGCTGCGGGAAGTCGACGCTGCTGCGGATGATCGCGGGGCTCGAGCGGATCACCGGCGGCACGCTGACCATCGACGGACAGGTGGTCAACGACGTGCCGCCCTCGGAGCGCGGCATCGCGATGGTGTTCCAGTCCTACGCGCTTTATCCGCACATGACCGTGCGCGAGAACATGAGCTTCGCGCTGCGCATCGCCAAGAAGACGCAGGCCGAAATCGACGAGCGCGTCGAGAAGGCCGCGAAGACGCTCCAGCTTCACAACCTCCTCGACCGTCTGCCGAAAGAGCTGTCGGGCGGCCAGCGCCAGAGGGTCGCCATCGGCCGGTCCATCGTGCGCGACCCCAAGGTCTATCTCTTCGACGAACCGCTGTCGAACCTCGACGCCGCGCTCCGCGTCGCCACCCGGATCGAGATCGCGCAACTGAAGGAGGCGATGCCCGAGCGGACGATGGTCTACGTCACCCACGACCAGGTCGAGGCGATGACGCTGGCCACCCGCATCGTCGTCCTCGCCGGTGGCGGCATCGCGCAGGTCGGCACGCCGCTCGAGCTTTACGAGCGGCCCGAGAACGAATTCGTGGCCCAGTTCATCGGCTCGCCGTCGATGAACCTGCTTCCGGGCGAGATCACCGGGACGGGCGAGCGCACCACGGTTCGGCTCGCCGGCGGAGGAATGGCAGTGTCCGCAATCCCGACGCGCGCCGACGACATGGGCAAGACGGTGAACATCGGCGTCAGGCCCGAGGACTTCTCGGAAACCACCGGGGAGGCGATCTTCGAGGGCAAGGTCTCGATCATCGAGGCGCTTGGCGAGGTGACGCTGCTTTATTTCGAGCCGGTCGAGGGAGCGGATCCCGTGATCGCGAAGCTGGGAGGCGTCCACAAGGATTTGCGGGGCCGCACCGTGCGGCTGACGGCCGATCCCTCGAAGGTGCATATCTTCCACGACTCGCAGTCGCTTCTTTACAGGGATGCGCCGGTCAAGCGGATCGCGACCAAGGCGCACTGACCTGCGCCGTCCTGCCGCCTGTCGGTGGGACGAAGAGCGTGGCATGAGATGCGTCAGGAGGATCGTTCCGTGCCGCATTTTCCGCCGCCGCCTCAACTGCCGCCCCGCGTCGGACCGCTGCGGCGCGTTCCGCCCGCGATCTTTTCCGCCCTTCTGGGGGCCCTCGGGCTGGGTCTTGCCTGGCGGACCGGGGCAGGGGGCCTTGGAGCGCCCGCCGGTTTGATCGAAGCCTACATGGGGGCCGTGAGCCTTCTCTTCGCCTTCGCACTCGGGGCCTATGCCGGGAAGGTGGCGCAGCGCCTGGGTGTGGTGGCCGAAGACGCCTCAACCCTGCCGGGGCGCACCGGCCTTGCCGCTCTCGCCATGTGCCTGATGGCCGAGGGCGCCGTGCTGGCACCTTATTCGCCGGTCCCTCGGGATCGTTTCGCTCGGGCTTGGGACGGCCGGTCTTGTCGTTCTTGCCCTCACGGTGCTTCCGAAAAGGCTTCGAGGCACCGATACGGCCGGACCGATCACCCCCGCCATGCATCTGGTTTTCGTGGGCTTCATCCTCGTCCCGGCGGCGGCGGTCCGGCTGGGGGTCTGGGAGACGATCCTCGTCCCGCTGATCTGGTACTGCATACTGGCATTCCTCGTCATCTTCGCAGCGACGATCCGGCCGCTTCTTTCGGGTGACGCGCCGGCGGCGTTGCGGCCCCTGCATGCCATCCAATTGGCACCGCCCTCGCTCGCGGCCAGCGCGGCGGTGCTGACCGGCCAACTCGTGCTGGCCGTGGTTGCGCTGGCGCTCGCGTCGGTCATTGCGGCGATCCTCGTCCTTCGGGCCCGCTGGCTGACCGAGGCCGGGTTCAGCGGCTTCTGGAGCGCCTTCACCTTCCCTTCGGCCAGCTTCGCTGGCGCCACGATTCTCATCGGCGGCGCATACGGCAGCCTGGGCGTCAGGCTCGCCGGTGGGGTGCTGCTGATCGTGGCGACGGTCATTGTCCTGCCGGTGGTCTACAGGGTGATGAAGCTCTGGGCCTCAGGCGTTCTCGCCGCGAAGACGAATGCGGCCATCGCCTGAGGCTTTGTCGGCTGCTGCGCGCCAATCGGGGCCTGGAGCAGCCATCGTCGGTGAAACTGTGGCGCGTCAACGCGAAATCAACCAGATCCGGACGTCGATTCGCCCAGCTTCACCGGCAGATTGTCCTTGTTGCCGAGTGACTTGTTCCGAGACGCCTCCTGTTCCGCCCGCGCCCGTTGCGCGCCGCCCGCGTCCGATGCCTTAGATCTCGCCACCAGCGCCATGCTCTCCGATCTCTCGTGCCCTGTCGGGTTGCGGTCGAGACGGGGAAGCTGACGGTCGTTGCGCGGTCTGAGACGCGCGCGGCCGCGGGGGAAGAACGGGCGGCCCCATGCGGGTCGCCCGTTCTCGTATTCCGCCACAAGATTTTGCGGATTGGACGTCAGGACACGCGATTGGGGGTTTCTGTCGGGGTCAGCCCGTGAAATAGGGAAGCGTCAAACGAACCCTCCCAAGGAGAGACCCGATGGAGATTTGCGAGGCGCTTACCTTTGATGATGTCCTGCTTGTTCCGGCCGCGTCGCGCGTTCTGCCGTCGACGGCCGATACCCGCACCCGGGTGACGCGCGACATCGCCATGAACATCCCGCTTCTGTCGTCGGCGATGGACACGGTGACGGAATCCCACATGGCCATCACGATGGCGCAGGCCGGCGGTCTGGGCGTCATCCACCGCAACCTAGACATCGACGAGCAGGCGCGCGAAGTGCGGCGCGTGAAGCGGTTCGTCTCGGGCATCGTCTACAACCCGATCACGCTGACGCCCGACCAGACGCTTACCGACGCCAAGGCGCTTCAGGAGCGGTACAACGTGACCGGCTTTCCGGTCGTCGACGAGATGGGTCGGGTTCTGGGAATCGTGACGAACCGCGACATGCGCTTCGCGACGTCCAACGACACCCCCGTCAAGGTGATGATGACGTCCGACAACCTCGCCATGCTGGCCGAGCCCGCCGATCTCGACGAGGCGCGCAGCCTGATGAAGGCGCGGCGGATCGAGAAGCTGCTGGTCCACGACGGCAAGGGCAAGCTGACGGGGCTTCTGACGCTGAAGGACAGCGAGCAGGCGGTGCTGAACCCCATTGCCTGCAAGGATCGTCTGGGACGTCTGCGCGTGGCGGCGGCGACCACGGTCGGCGACGCGGGCTTCGAGCGCAGCCAGGCGCTGGTCGACGCGGGCGTCGACATCATCGTGATCGACACGGCGCACGGTCATTCCGAGGGCGTCGCGCGGGCCGTCGAGCGCGCCAAGACCCTGTCGAACGAGGTTCAGATCATCGCCGGCAACGTCGCCACGGCCTCGGCCACACGCGCGCTGATCGACGCGGGCGCGGATGCGGTGAAGGTCGGCATCGGACCGGGGTCGATCTGCACCACGCGAATGGTCGCGGGCGTGGGCGTTCCCCAGCTGACCGCCATCCTCGACTGCGCGGGCGAGGCCGGAGACGTGCCCGTCATCGCCGACGGGGGCATCAAGTTCTCGGGCGATTTCGCCAAGGCCATCGCGGCCGGTGCGTCCTGCGCGATGGTGGGCTCGATGATCGCGGGCACCGACGAAAGCCCGGGCGAGGTCATCCTCTACCAGGGCCGGACCTTCAAGTCGTATCGTGGCATGGGATCGCTCGGCGCGATGGCGCGGGGATCGGCGGACCGCTATTTCCAGAAGGACGCGGCCTCGGACAAACTCGTGCCAGAGGGAATTGAAGGTCAGGTGCCTTACAAGGGCCCCGCTGCGGCAGTTATACATCAGTTGGTCGGCGGACTTCGCGCAGCGATGGGATACACCGGTTGCGCGACGGTCGAAGACATGCGACAAAATTGTCAATTCGTGAAGATCACCGGGGCGGGGCTAAAGGAAAGCCACGTCCACGACGTACAGATCACACGCGAAAGCCCAAACTACAGAATGGGCGGTTGAGAACGCGGGCAGGCTGGTTTCGGCTCCCTTCACGGGGGCAGCAACTATTTGCGAGTGGAAATTATGGCCGACCGCGCCTACAGGTCTGACGAGAAACCGAACGACGCCGTCGTAGATCTCGACGCCGACGAGCGTTGGGCTGCGCGCCTGGCCGAGGCACGCGCCCGCCGCGAAGTCGCGCTGCGCGAGAAGGCCGCCGGCAAGACCCTTCCCAAACGCCGACCGATGCCCTGGGAGGAAGACGTCGAGGAGGACGAGTCCTTCCGGCCTCAGCCCCTGATCGTCGTTCAGGAAAAGACCGACGACCATTTCGATTTCGCTGACCGCGTCGATGCGCTGCGTGAGACGCGCGAGGCCGAAAAGGCAGCGTCGGACGCGCCGTTGCTTATCACGCCTGCGATGGTGGACAGCCTTTACGCACAGGATTCGACGGGTCTCTATCCCAGCCCGCCCCTGGTCCAGCCGTCGCGCCGAGATGACGGGCTGGTGCCCGACGGTGCGCCGAACGTCCACGATATCGCGGCGCGTCAGGGTGCCGCTCAGGCCGCCGCCGCAGCCGCGGTGGCCGAGCCTGCTCCGGAGCCTGTTGCCGAAGTCGAGGCGGGCGACCGCGCCCGCGTGTACGTCCGGAACCGGCCGCGCGGCATGGCGCTTTTCCTGATAGCACTCGCCGCCTTGCCCTTCACGACCGTCGCTCCTCCGCTTGAAAAGGGGCCGGCCGCCGCGCCTCCGCCTCGCTTCGGGCTGGTGCCTGCTTTGGGCCTCACGACGTCGATGCTCTGGCGTCCCGGCGAGACGGTCTCGGGCGAGTGGAGCGCGCCGTCCCTCGTGCCGCCGGGCCAACCCCTGGCCGCGACGCTTGCCACGCCTGCCGCCATCGCCCGCGATATCGGTGGGCTCGAGGTCTATGTGCCGCCGTCCGAAACGGCCATCGCGGTACCTGTGGCCGCGCAGGCGCCGGGCTTCGCAACGGGTGGTCCCGGCCAGCTTTTCCAGCCGGAAGCCGACGTCGCACCGCCTCCGAAAGCTCCGATCGTCTATTCGCCCGTCCCGCGTTCGCGTCCCGCGCCCTTGCCCGAAAACGGAACGTCCGAGGGCGACGGCGGTGTCGGTACGCTCCAGCTTTTCTCGGAAGACCTGCCGGCCGCAAGCCCGCCCAACCTGGGCGAGGCGGTCAGTCCCGACCAGACGCCGTCCGGGATCGAGGCCCCGCCGGCGCTGGAAGTGATTCCGGCAGAGGCCGCCCCCGAGGATACGGCCCCCGAAGAGGTGACGCCTGCCGTCACCAGCGACGGATTCTCTGGATGTGACGATCCTCGTGCCGCACACGACGGACGCAAAGATCGCGCAGGCCTTGTCGCAGGACCTTCAGGAGCGCGGCCATGCGGTCACTCAGGTCAAGGAAGTCGATCTGTCGATTTCTTCGCGCAACCTGCGCTATTTCCACGACACCGACCGCAACTCGGCGGCCCGGTTGGCCGAGGCTTACGACGCCGAGTTGAAGGACTTCACCTGGTTCGAGCCGAAGCCCGCCTCCGGCGTGGCCGAGATTCTGGTTGTCGGGCGATGGCGCGCCGACGGTGGTGGCGCAGCCTCAGAAGCCGCGTGCGGTGGTTCAGCCGAAGGTCGTTCAGACGCTTCCGCCACAGCCGCAGGTCATCATCGTCCGCAAGAAGCCCCAGGGCCTCTTCAGCCGCATCTTCTCGGGCAACGGCCGCACAACGAGGACGCGAAGCGATGGTCCCGATCCCGTGTACGCCGCGCCGGCTGCGCCATCGGTCGGGCTGCCCACGGCTCCCTCGACCGGAGGCAGCACGGGGGGAAGCACCGGAGGCGATCCGGTCGATAGCGGCGGCGGCATCGACGTGGATGTCGGCGGCGGCGGGATCGACGTCGACGTGGGAGGCGGCGGCATCGACGTGGACGTCGGCGGCGGCGGCACCGACGTCGATGCTGGCGGTGGCGGAACCGACGTCGATGCCGGTGGTGGCGAGGATACCGGCGGTCCCGGCAACAGCGACAACAGCAACGGCAATGGCGGCGGCAGCGACGGCGGGTCCTCCGACGGCGACACCGGCACCACGGACTGAGACCGCGCCGGCGCGATGACCCCCGAAGCCCGGGTGGCCGCGGCCATCGACATTCTTGACGCCGTGCTCGACGGGGCCGTGGCCGAGCAGACCCTGACCAACTGGGGACGGTCTCACCGCTTCGCGGGGTCGGGCGACCGCGCCGCCATACGCGATCACGTCTTCGACGCGCTCCGACGTCTGCGCTCATCCGAATGGTCTGGGCAGGGCCGGACAGGCCGACGCGTGATGCTGGGGCTTCTTCGCAGCAAGGCTGAGGACCCCGACGGGGTCTTCACCGGCATCGGCCACGCGCCGCGTCCCCTTGCAGACGACGAACGCGCCCTGCCGCCTCCTCTCGACGTTGCGCCCGAGGCGGTCCAGCTCGACGTGCAGGATTGGATCCTGCCGCGTCTTCGGGCCAGCCTCGGCGAGGCGACCGCCCCCGTGCTGGACGCCTTGCGCGACCGCGCGCCGGTGTTCCTGCGGGTCAACGCGAAGCGGACGAGCCGGGAGGCGGTGCAGTCCGATCTGGCCGGCGAAGGGATCGAGACCCGCCCACATCCGCTGTGCGACACCGCGCTTCAGGTCACGGGACATGCGCGCCGCGTACAGGCGTCGGCTGCCTATCGCGAAGGTCTCGTCGAACTTCAGGACGCCGCCTCGCAAGCCGCTGTCTCGACCATGCTGCCTTACGTCATGGGTGCGACCGTCCTCGATTATTGCGCAGGGGGCGGCGGCAAGGCCCTGGCCCTCGCGGCGGGAGGCGCGGGGCGCGTCCTTGCGCATGACGTCAATCCGGGGCGCATGTCCGACCTTCCCGCGCGCGCCGAACGGGCGGGGTGCCGCATCGACGTGGTCGCGCGGCTGAAGGGCGGCATGGATGCGGTTCTCTGCGATGCGCCGTGTTCGGGCAGCGGCGCCTGGCGGCGCCAGCCCGAGGCGAAATGGCGGCTGACTTTGGAAGCGCTTGAGGCGCTGACGCGGGTTCAGGATACGATTCTGGACGAGGCATCGCCTCTGGTGCGGCCGGGAGGATATCTCGCCTATGCGACGTGCTCGCTTCTCGACGAGGAGAACGGCGCGCGGATCGATGCGTTTCTGGCAAGGACGGAAGGCTGGACCGAGGTAGAGCGCCGACGTTGGACGCCGCTCGACGGCGGCGACGGGTTCTTCATCGCCGTGCTTCGCCGCGCGACGTGAGGACCGTCCGCTGGTTTTAAGGAGTCGTTAACCTTTCCGTCCCAGAAACCGAGGGTGAACCTCGGGCGCGGAGATCGTGACGCACCTTCAGCCGACTGCCGCATTCCTTCATCTCGCCACGCCCGAAAACGGGCGGCGGATATTCCTTTGCCTGATCCTGTCCGGTCTCGCGGTCCTTGGCGCGGCAATCGCCCCTCACCCGGTGGTGCGACCGCTTCTGATGGGTGCGGGAGCGGGGCTTCTGTCCGTGTCGCTGATGAAGGGGACGCAGGCTGCGGCGGTACGGCTGGGGAGGCTTGTCCGACGGCCCGCCGTCGTCAGGCGGCTGATGGACCATCCGCACCCGGCTTTCCTGACCGACCGATGGCTGGCCTACCTCGACCGGAACTCTGCCGCAGAGGGCTTTGCGCACCTGACCCCCGGCGCACCGCTTGCCGGCATCTTCGTCGGCCATTTCGCGGCACCGGAGGATGTCCTGCGCGCCCTCGCCGCCGCTGCGCTGGCCGGCGGATCGCCCACGCGTCGCGTGGGAGAGGACGATCTGACCGTGACCGTCGCGGAAGGCGGCAGTCTTCTGTGGTCGCTGGCCCCTCGAGAGGCGTTGCAGGCGCCGCCCGCGAAAGTCGCGGAGCCCGCCATACTGACCGTTTCGGCCGAGGGGCGTATCCTCGACATGAACGCCGGCGCCTCGGCCTTGCTTGGCGGCCGCCCCGAGCGGCTGTCCGACCTCGTCGCCGATCTTCCGCTGCGGGCGGACGGCCGTCACAGGCTGCGTCTCGCCGAGGGAGAGGCCGCCGCGACGCTGTTCGAGGTGCCGGGCGACAAGGGGACGCGACGCATCGTCGTCGTTCCCGACGCGCGCGCCGCCGAGGTCGAACGCCCCGCGGCCCTCGGCTCGCCCGGTGTCGTCGATCTGCTGCCGGTTCCGATGCTGAAGATCGCCGTCGATGGCACGCTTCTGGAAGCGAACACGCAGGCGCGCGCACTTTTCGAGCTCGATCCCGGCCCGCTGCCGCCGCTTTTCGAGCTGGTCGAGGGGATGGGTCGCCCGATCGCCGACTGGCTGGCCGCCGCAGCCGAGGGCAGGGGCCTTCTCAAGCCCGAGATCGTGCGCGCCGTCGTGCCGGGGAAAGAGCTTTTCCTCCAGATCGCACTTGGCCGCGCCGTCGAGGACGGCGAGGTGACGCTTGTCGGTCTTCTGAACGACGCGACCGAGTTGAAGACGCTCGAGGCGCAGTTCGTGCAAAGCCAGAAGATGCAGGCGATCGGCCAGCTTGCGGGCGGGGTGGCGCATGACTTCAACAACCTGCTCACGGCCATCGGCGGGCACTGCGACCTTCTTCTTCTGCGCCACGACCCGGGCGACCCGGACTATGCCGATCTGATCCAGATCAGCCAGAACGCCAACCGGGCCGCGGCGCTGGTCGGACAGCTTCTGGCCTTTTCGCGGAAGCAGAACCTGAAGCCCCAGGCGCTTGACCTGCGGGACACGATGTCGGACCTCGCGCATCTCTTGAACCGCCTGATCGGCGAGCGCATCCGGCTTGACGTCAAGCACGGCCCCGGGCCGCAGGACATCAGGGCCGACCGCCGCCAGCTCGAGCAGGTGATCGTGAACCTTGTCGTCAACGCACGCGACGCCATGCCTGACGGCGGCACGGTGACCATCGAGACCCACAGCGAGGTCCTCAAGGACGACGTGACCCGCGACCGCGCCCGCGTCCCCGCAGGCGATTACGTGGTGATCGAGGTGCGCGACACGGGGATCGGTATCGCGCCGGACGGCCTGTCGAAGATCTTCGAGCCCTTCTACACCACCAAGAAGACGGGAGAGGGCACTGGGCTTGGCCTGTCGACGGCCTACGGCATCGTCAAGCAGACGGGCGGCTATATCTTCGTCGACAGCGAGACGGGGAGGGGCACGGTCTTCAGCCTGTACTTCCCGGCAAATTCAGCGCCGATGGACCCTGTGGCGCCAGTCGTGTCGCAGCCCGCGCGCGTGCCCGCGGGTCGGGGCGACGGGGTCATCCTTCTTGTCGAGGACGAGGCTCCGGTCCGGGCCTTTGCCTCTCGGGCGCTGAGGATGCGGGGCTACACGGTGGTCGAGGCCGAGAACGCCGAGGTGGCGTTGAAGATCCTCGAGGACGACGGCTTCCGGGTCGACGTCTTCGTCACCGACGTCATCATGCCCGGCATGGACGGCCCGACCTGGGTGCGGCAGGCCCTGAAGAAGCGTCCGGATACCTGCGTAGTCTTCATGTCGGGATATGCCGAGGAGGGCCGGACGGAAAAGCAGGCCCGCATCCCGAACTCGGTATTCCTGCCGAAGCCCTTCTCGCTTCAGCAACTCACGGCGCTGGTGCAGGAACAATTGTCCTGAGACGCCGGGCGTAACGCTTCCTTAACCGTGACAGCACATAGAATTCGGGACAAACCGGTTGCAATGTTCTCTTTTTGATCTCATAACGGACGCAAGAACAAGAGGCGAACACGAGCAAGCGTTGCCGCTCTGCGGCGGACGTGAAATAAGGAACAGGATCCCATGGCCACGGCTGAACTCCTAAGCATGACCTCCAAGAAAGACAGCGAAAAGCAGAAGGCGCTCGAACTCGGCGCTGGCCCAGATCGAACGGCAGTTCGGCAAGGGCTCGATCATGAAGCTGGGCGGCGACAACCCGATCCCCGAGATCGAGTCGACCTCGACCGGCTCGCTCGGGCTCGACATCGCCCTTGGCATCGGCGGCCTGCCCAAAGGCCGCATCGTCGAGATCTACGGGCCCGAGTCGTCGGGCAAGACCACGCTGACGCTGCATTGCGTGGCCGAAGAGCAGAAGAAGGGCGGCGTCTGCGCCTTCGTCGACGCCGAGCACGCGCTCGATCCGCTGTACGCCAGGAAGCTGGGCGTGAACCTCGACGAGCTTCTCATCTCGCAGCCCGACACGGGCGAGCAGGGGCTGGAAATCGTCGATACTCTGGTGCGCTCGGGCGCGGTCAGCATGGTGGTCATCAACTCGGTCGCGGCGCTGACGCCGAAGTCCGAGCTTGAAGGCGACATGGGCGACTCCTCCGTCGGCGTCCATGCCCGCCTGATGAGCCAGGCGATGCGCAAGCTGACCTCGTCCATCGCGCGGTCGAAATGCACCGTGGTCTTCATCAACCAGATCCGCATGAAGATCGGCGTCATGTTCGGCTCGCCCGAGACGACGACGGGCGGCAACGCGCTGAAGTTCTACTCCTCGGTCCGCCTCGACATCCGCCGGATCGGCTCGATCAAGGACCGGGACGAGGTCGTGGGCAACACGACCCGCGTGAAGGTGGTCAAGAACAAGGTGGCCCCCCCGTTCAAGCAAGTCGAGTTCGACATCATGTACGGCGAGGGCATCTCGAAGACGGGTGAGCTGATCGACCTCGGCGTCAAGGCCGGCGTGGTCGAGAAATCGGGCTCCTGGTTCTCCTACGGCGACGAGCGCATCGGGCAGGGCCGCGAGAACGCGAAGACCTTCCTCAAGGACAACCCCGACATCGCCTGGTCGATCGAGGACAAGATCCGCGCCTCGCACGGGCTGGAGTTTGGCGGCGCGGATGAGGATGCGGCAAGCGTCGACGATGAGGGCGTGGTCGAAGCTTAGGCGAATGAGTATATCGGCGCTTTCGCGGCGCCGTGATGGAGGGGGGCTTCGGCCCCCCTTTTTGCCTTCGGCAAATTCACCCCCCGGAGTATTTCGGCCAAGAAGAATGGCGTCCGGTCCATTCGCGTGGCCCATGACGCTTTACCGTCTGATGGGAACGGGTTATCCCGTGCTCTGCCCCGAAAGACGCGTGACCCATGACCAGCCTGAACGACATCCGCTCGACCTTCCTGTCCTACTTCGAAAGGAACGGCCACACGGTCGTCCCGTCCTCTCCGCTCGTGCCGCGCAACGATCCCACGCTGATGTTCACGAACTCGGGTATGGTCCAGTTCAAGAACCTCTTCACCGGGATCGAGCGGCGCGACTACACGCGGGCGACGACGGCTCAGAAGTGCGTGCGCGCGGGCGGCAAGCACAACGACCTCGACAACGTCGGCTATACCGCGCGGCATCATACGTTCTTCGAGATGCTGGGGAATTTCTCGTTCGGCGACTATTTCAAGGCCGAGGCGATACCCTATGCCTGGAACCTGCTGACGGACGATTTCGGGATCGACAAGTCGCGGCTTCTGACCACGGTCTATCACACCGACGACGAGGCGGCGGCGATCTGGAAGAAGGTCGGCGTGCCCGAGGACCGGATCATCCGCATCGCCACCTCCGACAACTTCTGGCAGATGGGTCCGACGGGTCCCTGCGGCCCCTGTACCGAGATCTTCTACGACCACGGCGACCACATCTGGGGTGGGCCTCCGGGATCGCCTGACGAGAACGGCGACCGCTTCATCGAAATCTGGAACGTCGTCTTCATGCAGAACGAGCAATTCGAGGACGGCTCGATGCGGGCGCTCGACATGCAGTCGATCGACACCGGCATGGGGCTGGAGCGGATCGGCGCGCTGTTGCAGGGCAAGCACGACAACTACGACACCGACACCATGCGCGCGCTGATCGAGGCGTCGGCACATGCGACGTCGTCCGATCCCGACGGTCCCGACAACGTCCATCACCGCGTCGTGGCCGACCACCTGCGCTCGACTTCGTTCCTGATCGCGGATGGGGTGATGCCCTCGAACGAGGGGCGCGGCTATGTCCTGCGGCGGATCATGCGGCGCGCGATGCGGCATGCGCATATGGCGGGCGCCAAGGACCCGGTCATGCACAAGCTGGTGCCGACGCTGGTGGCCGAGATGGGGCGTGCCTATCCCGAGCTTGGCCGCGCGCAGCCGATGATCGAAGAGACGATGAAGCTGGAGGAATCGCGCTTCCTCCAGACGCTCGACCGGGGCCTGCGACTGCTGGACGAGGAATTGACGCGCATACCCGAGGGCTCGGACCTTCCGGGCGAGGCGGCGTTTCGGCTGTATGACACCTTCGGCTTCCCTCTCGACCTGACGCAGGACGCGATGCGCGAGAAGAAGCGCGGCGTCGACGTGGCGGGCTTCGACGCGGCCATGTCCGAGCAGAAAGCCAAGGCCCGCGCGGCTTGGGCTGGGACGGGTGAGGCGAAGGACGCCACGGTCTGGTTCGACCTGGCCGAGATGCATGGCGCGACCGAGTTCCTGGGCTATGACACCGAGACGGCGGAAGGGCAGATCCTCGCCATCGTCCGCGACGGCGTGACGGTCAATGCGATGGAGGAAGGCGAGACGGGCTGGGTCGTGACGAACCAGACGCCGTTCTATGGCGAAGCGGGCGGGCAGGTGGGCGACACCGGCACTCTGCGCGGCGTGGGCGAGGCCGAGGACATGGCCGAAGTCGTCGACACGCGGCGCTTCGCGGGCGGCCGGGTCTGGGGCCATCATGCGACGGTCACGGCGGGCCGCTTGATCGTGGGCGCACCGATAGCGCTCAAGGTCGATCACACGCGCCGCTCGGCGATCCGGGCGAACCACTCGGCGACGCACCTGCTGCACGAGGCGCTGCGGGGCGCTTTGGGGCCGCATGTGGCGCAGCGCGGTTCGCTGAACGCGCCGGACCGGCTGCGCTTCGACTTCAGCCACCAGAAGGCGCTGACGGCCGAGGAACTGGCGCGCGTGGAGGAAGAGGTGAACGACTTCATCCGCCAGAACGCGCCGGTCGAGACGCGCATCATGACGCCCGACGACGCCCGCGCCATCGGCGCTCAGGCGCTTTTCGGCGAGAAGTACGGCGACGAGGTTCGCGTCGTCAGCATGGGCCGCGCGGGCACCGGCAAGGGGGCTGACGGCCAGACCTGGTCGATCGAGCTTTGCGGCGGCACGCACGTCGGCCGCACGGGCGACATCGGGCTTTGCGTCGTGCTGGGAGACAGTGCCTCCTCGGCGGGCGTGCGGCGGATCGAGGCGCTGACGGGGCAGGAGGCGATGCGCCACCTGGCCGAACAGTCGCGGCGCCTGGCCGAGGTGGCGGGGACGTTGAAGACCGCGCCGGGCGAGGTGGTCGAGCGCGTGAAGGCGCTTCAGACCGAGCGTCGCCAGCTTGCAGGACGAGGTCGCGGACCTGCGCCGCCAGCTTGCAATGGGTGGCGGCTTCGGGCGCGTCCGAGGCCGAGGACGTGGGGGGCGTGAAGCTTCTTCGCGCAGGTCGTCTCGGGCGTCAGCGGCAAGGATCTTCCGCCGCTCATCGACGAGCACAAGGCACGGCTTGGATCGGGCGCGGTTCTGCTGATCGCCGACGCGGGTGGCAAGGCGGCGGTCGCGGCAGGCGTCACGGACGACCTGACAGGGCGGCTGTCCGCCGTCGACATGGTGCGCGTGGCGGTGGCCGAACTGGGCGGAAAGGGCGGCGGCGGCCGTCCGGACATGGCCCAGGGCGGCGGACCGTCGACCGAGAATGCCGAGGCGGCGATTTCCGCCGTGAAGAAATTGATGGAGACCTGACATGCCCGCACTCTGGATCGCCCACGTCACCGTGACCGACGCCGACGCCTATGGCCGTTATGCCAAGCTGGCCGGCCCCGCCATCGAGAAGCATGGCGGATACTTCATCGCGCGCGCCAGCCGCTTCGTGCAACTGGAAGGCAAGGAACGGCCCCGCAACGTTGTGGCGAAGTTCCCGTCCGTCGAGGCCGCCGAGGAGTGCTACAACTCGCCGGAGTACCAGGAGGCGCTGAGCCACGCGAAGGGCGCGGCCGAGCGCGAGCTTCTCATCGTCGAAACCACCGAGTGACGTGAGGCCGGACACTCCGCTTGGCCGGATGATGGCGCGGCACGCCCGCGACGGGCGGGTCGAGGCGATACTTCTGCGGCCGGAGCGTCGGGCGGAAATGGTGTCGGTCGATGCCGCTGGTCTGACGGAGGGCGGGTTGGACGGCGACCATTCTCGGCCGGGAAAGCGCGCCTTGACGCTGATCCAGGCCGAGCATTTGCCGGTCATCGCGTCCCTTGTGGGCCGGGAGGAGATCGACCCCGCGCTGTTGCGTCGAAACCTCGTCGTCTCGGGCCTGAACCTTTCGGCGCTCAGGGACCGCACCCTTCGCATCGGCACGGCGGAGGTGAGGGTGACGGGCCCCTGCGCGCCTTGCTCCCGAATGGAAGAGGCTCTTGGTCCCGGGCGGCTATTCCGCGATGCGCGGACATGGCGGCATGACCGCCGAAGTGGTCACGCCGGGCCGCGTGTCGGTCGGCGATGCGGTCGTTCCGCTCTAGCTGAGCAGGGCGTCGACCTCGCTGCCGGGCATCCCGTTCGTCAAGGCGGTGAAATCCCCGCGTTCGAACATGGCTTCTCCTGCGTCGCGGATAACCTTGTGCGTCACGCGCGCCAGCGCCGAGCCAAGCGACAGGCGTGCGGCGCCCATGGCGGCGAACTCGTCGCGGGTCATTTTCGGCATAGGGACCGGCCACCAGCACGTTGACGGGCTTTTCGGTCGCGGCAATCACGCGCTTCAGGTCGTCCACCGTCTTGGGCAGAGGCACATAGAGGCAATCGGCGCCCGCCTCGTCGAACGCTCGAATGCGCGCGAGCGCCTCGTCGATGTCGTAGTGGCCGTTCATCACCCCGTCGGCACGGGCGACGAGGACGAAGTCGCGGGGCAGCGCGCGGGCGGCGGAGACGGCGGCCCGGATGCGTTCAACCGCCTCGTCGCGGGTATAGGCCTTGTTGTCCGGGAGGGCCGCATCCTCGATGGAGATCCCGGCAAGTCCGACCTCGGCTGCGAGGCGCACGGTCTCGGCCACCCCATCCGGGTCGTGGGCGAAGCCGTTCTCGAAGTCTCCCGACACCGGCACCGAGACGGCGGCGACCAGAGCCTCGGCATGGGCCAGAGCTTCGTCCCGCGTCACCGTCCCGCCATCGGGGCGGCCGAGCGTGAAGGCGTGGGCGGCCGACGAGGTGGCGATGGCGGGGGCGCCGAGTGCGGCGAGCATCCGGGCCGAGCCCGCGTCCCAGGCGTTTGCGAGGATGAAGGGGTCACCCTTGCGGTGGAGATCTCGAAATGTCATGCCGCCTGCCTTTTCAATGCGTTGTGGAACTTAGCCAATGTCGTTAGCGCTGCTTCGAGACGGTCGTCGGCCACCGTCAATGCAATGCGGAGATGTCCCGACGCCGCCAGCCCGAAGCTTTCGCCCGGCATGACGGCGATGGCATGGGTGTCGAGCAGGCGCTCGGCGAAATCCTCGCCCGAGAGGCCCGTCGGCCTTATGTCCGCCATGACATACATGCTGGCCGTCGAGGGCACGACGCGGACGCCGGCGGAGGAGAGGACACGCCTGGCCAAGGCGTGGCGCCGCCGGAACGGTGCCGCGATCGCGGCTTCCAGTGCCTCGCCCTGGGCCAGAGCGAAGAGGCCCGCGTCCTGGATGAAGCCGGGGACGCCGTAGGTCGTGTGCGGTGGTCAGGTTGATCGCGTGCGCGATGGCCTCTTCTGGGCCTGCCAGCCAGCCGAGGCGGCTTCCGGTCATCGCGTGGCTCTTCGACAGCGAGCCCACGACAAGGGTGCGGTCGGCGAGACCGGGCAGGGCGCGGGGCGACAGGTGCGAACCCTCCCAAATCTGGGTGTCGTAGACCTCGTCCGAAATGACCCACAGGTCGTGAGCGCGCGCCACCTCGCCGATGCCTTCAAGGGTGGCGCGGTCGTAGACGACGCCAGTGGGGTTGTTTGGCGAGTTGATCAGGATCGACCGCGCCGGCAGGGCGGCCTCGATGGCCGCGGGGTCGGGCCGGAAGTCGCGCTCGGCTTCTGCGGTGACCGGCGCGGCCACAGCGCCTGCGGCCCGGATCGTGCCGGGGTAGGTCGCGTAGTAGGGGTCGATGAAGAGGGCCCGGTCGCCCGGGTCGCAGGCGACGACATGCGCGGCGAAGAGGGCCGCCTGACCGCCGGGCGTGATGACGACATTGGCGCGCGAGGTGGGAACGCCCGTCCGCGCCTCGATCCGCGCGGCGACCGCGCTTCGCAGGGCGTCCGTGCCGGGAAGGGCGGCATAGCCCGTGTGCCCGCCCGCGGCCGAGGCGCGCATGGCCTCGAGGATCGAGGGATCGGTGCGCACGTCGTGCTCGCCGATGGTCAACTCGGTCACGGGGACGCCCTGCGCGATCATGCGGCGCGACTTGCGATAGATGTCCCAGCCATCGGGGCCGCCGCCCGTCAGACCGGCGATGCGGTCGGAGACTTTCATGCTCCGACTGGGACAAAACCCGCCACGCAAGTCAAATCAAGGTTCGAGGAAGCCGCCATCACCGTCCGGCATGGGTCGCCGCCGGAGGCGCGTCAGCCCGCCCGAGCCGCCCGTTTCCGTTCGTGGGGATCGAGGAAGCGCTTCCTCAGCCGGATCGCATTGGGGGTGACCTCGACCAGTTCGTCGTCGTCGATATAGGCGATGGCCTGTTCCAGCGACATGGTGATGGGCGTCGTCAGCCGCACGGCCTCGTCGGTGCCCGAGGCGCGCACGTTGGTCAGCTTCTTGCCCTTCAGCGGGTTCACGTCGAGATCGTTGTCCCGGCTGTGCTCGCCGATGACCATGCCTTCGTACACCTGCTCCTGCGGGCCGATGAAGAGGCGTCCGCGCTCTTCCAGGCCCCAAAGCGCATAGGCGACGGACACACCGTCCTCCATCGAGATCAGCACGCCCTGCCGCCGCCCCTGGATCGGACCCTTGTAGGGCTGCCAGGAATGGAAGACGCGGTTGAGGACGCCTGTGCCGCGCGTGTCGGTCAGGAATTCGCCGTGGTAGCCGATGAGGCCGCGCGACGGGACGAGCGCGACGATGCGTGTCTTGCCGGTGCCCGCGGGCTTCATCTCGGTCATGTCGCCCTTGCGCGGGCCGGTCAGCTTCTCGATCACGGCGCCGGTGTATTCGTCATCGACGTCGACGGTCACTTCCTCGACCGGTTCGTGGCGTTCGTCGTCGATGTCGCGGAAGATCACCTGCGGGCGCGAGATCGACAGTTCGAACCCTTCGCGGCGCATGTTCTCGATCAGGACGCCCATCTGGAGTTCGCCCCGGCCCGAGACTTCGAAGGCCTCGCCGCCTGGGGTGTCCTTGACGCGGATGGCGACGTTGGTCTCGGCCTCCTTCATCAGGCGCTCGCGGATGACGCGGCTCTGGACCTTCTTGCCGTCGCGCCCGGCAAGCGGGCTGTCGTTGATGCCGAAGGTGACACTGATCGTGGGCGGGTCGATCGGTTGCGCCGGGATGGCGTCCTCGACCGCCAGGGCACAGATCGTGTCGGCGACCGTCGCCTTGCTCATGCCCGCGACCGAGACGATGTCGCCGGCAAGCGCCTCGTCCACCGACTGTCGGGCAAGGCCGCGGAAGGCGAGGATCTTGGTCACCCGGAACTGCTCGACCTTCTGACCGACGCGCGACAGCGCCTGCACGGTCGCGCCGACCTTGAGACGACCCGACTCGATGCGGCCCGTCAGGATCCGCCCGAGATAGGGGTCGGCCCCAAGTGTCGTCGCCAGCATGCTGAAATCCTCGCCATCACGCTTCTGCTGACGCGGGCGGGGGACGTGGTGGACGATCAGGTCATAGAGCGCCGAGAAGATCCTTGCGCGGCCCGTCGAGCTCGGCGTCGGCCCATCCGGACCGTCCCGAGGCATAAAGATGCGGGAAGTCGAGTTGATCCTCGTCGGCGTCGAGGGCGGCGAAAAGGTCGAAGACCTCGTTCAAAGCGCGGTCGGACTCGGCGTCCGGTTTGTCGACCTTGTTCAGCACGACGATCGGGCGGAGGCCGAGCGCCAGCGCCTTCGAAGTCACGAACTTAGTCTGGGGCATCGGACCTTCGGCCGCGTCGACCAGCAGGACCACGCCGTCGACCATCGACAGGATGCGCTCGACCTCGCCGCCGAAGTCGGCGTGGCCTGGCGTGTCGACGATGTTGATACGCGTGCCCTTCCAGAGAACGGAGGTACATTTGGCGAGGATGGTGATGCCCCGCTCACGCTCGAGATCGTTCGAATCCATCGCGCGCTCGGCCACGGCCTCGCCAACGCGGAAGGCGCCGGACTGCTTGAGCAGCTCGTCGACAAGGGTCGTCTTGCCGTGGTCGACGTGGGCGATGATGGCGATGTTGCGGAGTTCCATGTCGGACCTTTTTCGGGTGTCGGGCGGGGGCCTAGCCCGGCCACAGGGGATATGCCAGCGGAAAACCCGCCGCGACGGTGCGTCCCGGCGCGGGGGGTCAAATGCGCCACCGGCGGATTTCCCTTCCCAGATGGGCGTCGATCGGATAGGGACAAGGCCCATGACCCGCACGAACTGCATCATCCGCTGCATTATCATCCGCTGACAACAGTCGCGCGGGCCGGTCCTTTCCACTCTTCTTCGACCTTGGTAAAGCCCGCGCGGGACGCCCTCCCGAGGATCGAGCATGACCGAGATCAGACTGACCAACACCGCGACCCGCCGGAAGGACCCGCTGGAGCCTCTCGTCGTTCCGGGCAAGCCGTCGATGTATGTCTGCGGTCCCACGGTCTATGACCGCGCGCACATCGGGAACGCGCGGCCCGTCATCGTCTTCGACGTGCTATTCCGGCTTCTGCGCCACGTCTACGGGGCGGAAAACGTGACCTACGTCCGCAACGTCACCGACGTGGACGACAAGATCAACGCGCGCGCCACTGAGAGCGGCCGGACCATCCGCGAGATCACGGACGAGACGGCGGCCTGGTATCTGGAGGACATGGCGGCCGTCGGCGCGCTGGAGCCCACGTCGATGCCGCGCGCGACGGAATGGATCGCGCAGATGGTGGCGATGATCGAGAGGCTGATCGCCGGTGGTCACGCCTATGAGGCCGAGGGGCACGTCCTGTTCCGGGTGCGGTCCTACGACGACTACGGCAAGCTGTCGGGCCGGTCGGTCGACGACATGATCGCGGGCGCCCGTGTCGAGGTTGCGCCCTACAAGGAAGACCCGATGGACTTCGTCCTCTGGAAGCCGTCGACGGACGACCTTCCGGGCTGGGAGTCGCCCTGGGGCCGGGGGCGGCCGGGCTGGCACATCGAGTGCTCGGCGATGGCGCAGGGTCTTCTGGGCGAGAGCTTCGACATTCACGGCGGCGGCAACGACCTGATCTTCCCGCACCACGAGAACGAGATCGCGCAGTCGCACTGCTCCGGCCACGCCTTCGCGCGGATCTGGCTGCACAACGAGATGCTTCAGGTCGAGGGGAAGAAGATGTCGAAGTCGCTCGGCAACTTCTTCACGGTGCGCGATCTGCTGGACCAGGGGATCCCCGGCGAGGTGATCCGCTTCGTGTTCCTCTCGACGCATTACCGCAAGCCGATGGACTGGACCGAACGCAAGCGGACCGAGGCGACGAACCGTCTGGCGGCGTGGTTTCGCAAGACCGATGGCGTCGAGCCTGCGAAGGTGGTGCCGACCAGCGTCGTGACGGCGCTGGCGGACGATCTGAACACGCATCTCGCCCTGACCGAGATGAATTCCTTCTCGGCCCCTTACCTGAAAGCCGCGATGCAGCTTCTGGGGTTCCCCGAGGCCGAGGACGTCGACTGGTTCCGCGCCTTGGAGCCCGAATTCGTCAGCACCGCGCGGGGCGAAGGGGCACACGCCGATCTTCTGGTGCCGCTCCTGCGCCGCTGGCAGGCGCTGCGCGAGGCGCGGGATTTCGCCGCCGCAGACGCGCTGAAGGGCCGGTTGGAGGGAGCGGGGCTGAAGCTGTCCGTGAAGGACGGCGAGGCCAGTGCGGAGATCCTGCCGGAGTTCGACGCGGGCCGGTTGGAGGACGCGGGATGACCCGCGAGCGCCTTTCCCTCTTCGACACCACGCTCCGTGACGGGCAGCAGACGCAGGGCGTCCAGTTCTCGGCCGCCGAGAAGACCGAGATCGCGCAGGCGCTGGACGCACTCGGGGTGGACTATATCGAGGGCGGCTGGCCTGGGGCGAACCCGACGGACAGCGCCTTCTTCGACAGCCGTCCCGCAGACCCGTGCGACCTTCACCGCCTTCGGCATGACCAAGCGGGCGGGCCGGTCAGCGGCGAACGACGACGTCCTCGCCGCCGTTCTGAACGCGAACACACCCGCCGTCTGCCTCGTCGGCAAGACCTACGATTTCCACGTCGAAACAGCGCTCGGGATCACGCTGGAGGAGAACCTCGCCAACATCCGCGAGAGCATCGCGCACCTCGTCGCGCAAGGCCGCGAGGCGCTGTTCGATGCCGAGCATTTCTTCGACGGATGGACGGCGAACCGCGCCTATGCGCTCGACTGCCTGATCGCGGCACGGGACGCGGGCGCGCGGTGGATCGTCCTGTGCGACACCAACGGCGGCACGCTGCCCGCCGACGTGGGACGCATCACGGCCGAGGTGATCGCGGCGGGCATCCCCGGCGACCGCCTTGGCATCCACACCCACGACGACACCGGGAACGCGGTCGCGGCCAGCCTCGCCGCCGTCGACGCCGGCGCGCGGCAGATCCAGGGCACGCTGAACGGGCTGGGCGAGCGCTGCGGCAATGCGAACCTCACCACGCTGATCCCGACGCTTCTGCTCAAGGAGCCTTACGCCAGCCGGTTCGAGACCGGGGTGACGCAGGAGGCGCTGGCGGGTCTGACGCGCACCAGCCGGATGCTGGACGATATCCTCAACCGCATTCCCTTGCGCAGCGCGCCCTACGTGGGCGCCTCGGCCTTCGCCCACAAGGCCGGGCTTCACGCGAGCGCCATCGTGAAGGATCCGACGACCTACGAGCACGTCGCGCCCGAAATCGTGGGCAACGCGCGCATCGTGCCGATGTCGAACCAGGCCGGGCAGTCGAACCTGCTGCGCCGACTGGCCGAGATGGGGATCGAGGCCGAGAAGGGCGATGCCGCGCTTGGCCGCATCCTCGACACCGTGAAGGACCGCGAGGCGCAGGGCTTCGCCTACGACAGCGCTCAGGCGAGCTTCGAATTGCTGGCGCGGAAGGCTCTTGGCCTCGCGCAGGACTTCTTCGACGTCGAGCGGTATCGCGTCATCTCGGAGCGCCGCCGCAACGCCAAGGGCGAGATCGTGGTGGAGTCCGAAGCGGTCGTGACCATCTCGACCCGTGACGGGCCGGTGACGAGCTATTTCAAGAACGAGCATCCGCAGGAGATGCAGGACGACGGCCCGGTGAACGCTCTGTGGCAGGCGCTGAAGTCGGACCTGGGACCCTGGCAGGCGCGGATCGAGGACATGCGGCTGACCGACTTCAAGGTGCGGATCACGCAGGGCGGCACCGAGGCCGTGACGCAGGTGGTCATCGACTTCGCCGACGACGAGGGCCGGGCCTGGGCCACGGTGGGCGTGTCGGCGAACATCGTCGACGCCTCGTTCCAGGCGCTGGTGGACGCGATCGAGTGGAAGCTCGTGCGGGACACGGCGGTGTCCAAGGCGGCGGAGTGAGACCGGGAGCGGGCTGGGGGCTCTGCCCCCGACGGCCTTCGGCCGTCTCCCCCGGGATATTTGGGGACCGATGATGGAGTTGCAGGCCTGCGCCGATCTCGTCGCGAAGGGCGATCCCGATCGTTTCGCCGCCGCGATGGCCGCGCCCGTCGAGGCACGGAAGGTGCTGTTCCCGCTCTATGCCTTCAACCTCGAGGTGGCTCGCGCGCCTTGGGTCGCCTCCGAGCCGATGATCGGCGAGATGCGCCTGCAATGGTGGCGCGATGCCCTTGCCGAGATTTCGGGCGGCGGGCCGGTTCGGCGGCACGAGGTCGCCACGCCCTTGGCCGAGGTCCTGACGCCTGCGCTGGCGGAAGGGCTGGATGCGCTGATCGAGGCGCGGAGGTGGGACCTTTACCCCGAGCCCTTCAGCGACGAGGCGGCCTTGCTGGCCTATCTCGATTCCACGGGCGCCACGCTGATGTGGACCGCGGCGGCGGCTTTGGGTGCGGAGGGCGCGACGGAGGATGACGTCCGTCGGTTCGGACGGGCTGCGGCTCTGGCCCGCTACCTCACGGCAGTGCCTGACCTCGAGGCGCGGGGACGCATCCCTCTGGTGGACGGACGGTCGGAGGCGGTGGCGCGGCTGGCCCGCGAGACGAGGGACGCGATGCCGTCCCGCGCCGCCCTGCGGCGAGCCCTGCCGGGTCTGGCGCGCGCGGCGCTGATCGAGGGCTGGCAGGCGGGCGGCATCCTGTCGCGCGCCGCCGCCGATCCCTTGCGCGTCGCCGAGGGCCGGCTGGAGCCAAGCGAGTTTCGCCGCCGCCTGGGCCTTCTGTTCGCCAGCCGTTAAGGCGTCAGCGATCCCAGGGAGAACGTGCGCGGTCCTTGTCGCGCCGCACCTTCGGGACCATCGTGCGCCCCTCGCGGTAGATCGCATCGGGATGCGGCGGATGGCCGTGGGTGCGTCTCCAGAAGGCGGTGCCACCGCGCCTCTGCCAGAGCGGGAAGGTCAGGAGCACCCCGGCCGCAAAACCGCCCGCGTGGGCCCAGTAGGCGACGCCGCCCTGTTCGGTCGGGGTCATGGAGCCCTGCACGAACTGGACGAGGAACCAGAAGCCGAGGACGGTCCAGGCAGGCAGGGGAAAGACCTTGAAGATGATGACGAGGATCACGACCACGTCGACGCGCGCCTTCGGAAACATCAGAAGGTATCCGCCCATCACCCCCGCGATGGCGCCCGACGCGCCCACCATCGGGATGAAGGACCCAGGGTCCGCCGCCACCTGCGCTGCCGCCGCCGCAAGTCCGCCCGCGAGGTAGAAGAGGAGGAAGCCCAGATGCCCCATCTGGTCCTCCATGTTGTCGCCGAAGACCCAGAGGAACAGCATGTTGCCGGCAAGGTGCAGGATGCCGCCGTGGAGGAACATCGAGGTCAGGAACGTCTCGGGCGCGGACCAGGCGGGCACGAGGCCCCAGGTCATGAAGAAGTCCTGCGTCGCCCGGTCGTTGGACAGAAGGCTCCAGTAGGACAGGAAGATCGCGATGTTGATCGCGATCAGCGCCCATGTGACGTAAGGCGTGCGTTCGGAGGGGTTGTGGTCGCGGATCGGAAACATGCGTCTCACCCGACAGGGAGGCGCGTCGAAGGTCAAGGACCCTCGGTCCCCGTGACGGCGATGTGACTTGACGGAAGGGCCGGGCGGGCCGCAGGATCCCTGCCCATGAGACACGCGCTTCTCGCCCTGATCCTGGCCCCGTTTCCTGCCCTTGCGGACTGTCCTCCCGCGCCGGATGTGTCCGAGGCGCAGACGGCGATCCTCGAGCAGGTGCGCGCGGCGGGGACCGAGATGGAGGCGCGTGCGCTCTTCAATGGGGTGTGGGAGCTTTGGACGCAGGCGCCTGACGAACCCGCCCAGGAACTCCTGGACCGGGGAATGGAGGCACGGAATTCCTATGACTTCATCGCGGCCCTCGATGCCCTCGACCGGCTGACGGAGTATTGCCCCGAGTATGCCGAGGGCTTCAACCAGCGCGCTTTCGTCAACTTCCTGCGTGAGGATTACGAGGCGGCCTTGCCCGACCTGGAGGCTGCGATCGCCTTGCGACCCGACCATGTCGCGGCGCTGTCGGGCAAGGCGCTGACGCTGATCGGCCTTGGCCGCGAGGACGAGGCGCAGATCGTCCTGCGGCAGGCCCTGAAGCTGAACCCCTGGCTGCCCGAGCGGCATCTTCTGAAAGAGGCGGGCGGCAAGGACCTCTAGCCCTTGCTCGGCGCCCGCTCGCGGTCTAGGCACGTCGAGGCCGCGCGGGCGTGGCGGAATGGTAGACGCATGAGACTTAAAATCTCTGGGGCGCAAGCCCGTGCCGGTTCGAGTCCGGCCGCCCGTACCAGCCTCAATAGAAGCGCAGACGTGCCCTTTCGGCCCTGAGCCGCAGCACGCGGAGCCGGAGTGTGCCGATCTCGGACTGGATCGAGGCGCGGCGCGCGTCGTCGGCCGGCAGGCTCGCCAGCGCGCGGCGCAGATGCGAGATATCGCTTTCGGCTCGGTCGATGTCCTCTTCGACCTCATGGAGGTCGAGACCGCGCGCGTTGGCGCGGCGAAGTTCGGGTTCGATCTCGGCCGGGCAGACGGGCGACAGGCGATGGCCGTCGGCGCCTTCCTCCCACGCTCGGCGCGGCGTGCAATAGGTGCGAAGCCCGACCTGGCGGCCCTTTTCCCACTCCGATCTGACAGGAGCCACGCCGTATTCGTTGCAGGCGCGCGCATGGGTGCGGAGGAAGTCAGGCGTACGTCCTTCGGCACCGTCACGAATGCCGATCGCCTCCCAGTCGCCGGCGCGGCACTGGTCCTCGGAGAGCGACGCGCAGGCCGACAGGAGTGGCAGCAACAAGACGGCGGGGAGAAGGAATCGGAAGGGTCTCATGTCGGCGATCCTGCGGCGAAAGCGCATGTTATGCCATGACAGCGCCGTCAGCCTCGGACGAGTTCCACGAAGCGCGCGATGTTGTCGTCCGGGCAGGACCAGTCGCAGACAAGGCGGGCGGGCAGGTCTTCGGCATCGTCACCATCGAGCGTGCCCTCCCAGAGGTAGTACTTCGCGCCGGCGTCGTGCAGGCGGCGGTGCGCGGCGCGGGAAAACCGCGGGAAAAGCATGTTGGCCTGCGGTTCGTGAAGGAAGGAAACGCCGGGCGTCTGCTTAAGCGCGCGCGCCAGCCGCTGACCGGCATCGTTCGCGGCGCGCGCGGTCGTCAGCCACAGGTCGTCGGTAAGATAGGCGTCCATCTGGGCGGCGAGGAAGCGGTTCTTCGAGAAGAGGTGTCCGCCCCGCTTGCGCCTCAGCTCGAACTCGCGGCCCTTCGCAGCGTCGAAGATCACGCAGGCCTCGACGCCCATCAGCCCGTTCTTGGTGCCGCCGAAGCTGACAGCGTCGACACCGGCCTTCCATGTCATCTCGGCCGGCGTGCAGCCGAGGGCGGCGCAGGCGTTGGCGAAGCGCGCGCCGTCGAGGTGGAGGGGCAGGCCATGTGCGCGGGCGACCTGCGCGATCGCCCGGATGCGGTCCAGCGGATAGACCGTGCCGCGTTCGCTGACGCTGGTGATCGAGACGCTGCCCGGCTGGGGCGAGTGGACGCCGCCTGATTTCAGCACCTCGATGTCGCGGGCCAGCGCGTCGGGTTCCATCATCGCGTCGCGGCTGTCAACGAGGGTCAGCTTCGCGCCGCCGGTGAAGAATTCGGGCGCGCTGCACTCGTCCTGATGGATATGCGCCTCGGGCGTGCAGAACACCGTCTCGTAGGGCCGCGTCAGGGTGGCGAGGAGCAGCGCGTTGGCGGCGGTTCCCGTCGCGACGAAGAGGACGGCGGCCTCCGGCGCGTCGAAGACCTCGCGCACGCGGTCCGCCGCGCGGCGGGTCAGGTCGTCGTTGCCATAGGGCAGGGCCCAGCCGTCGTTGGCGGCGGCAATTGCCTCCATCACCTTCGGGTGGACGGGGCCGGAGTTGTCGGACGCGAAGCGCATGTCACAGATCCTCGACGATATGGTCTTCCCACTCTTCCTCGGGCACCTCGAACTCGGGCACCGTCCAGCCCCTGACCGACTGGCCTTCCGCGTGGACCGTTTCGTGGTCACCCGAAATGAGTGGGTGCCAGTCGTAAAGTCGCTTGCCCTCGTGGAGAAGCCTGTAGGCGCAGGTGGTGGGAAGCCAGTAGGCGACCTTGGCGAGAGTTGAGGGAGTGAGCACGACGCAATCGGGCACGAACTGCCTGCGGATCGGGTACTGCGCGCAGCGGCAGCTTTCGCCGTCGAGGAGGCGGCAGGCGACGCGGGTGAAGGCGACCTCGCCCGTGTCGGCATCCTCGAGCTTGTTCAGGCAGCACTTGCCGCAGCCGTCGCAGAGGGCTTCCCACTCGCGCGGCGTGAGGTTGTGCAGCGGCACGCGCTCCCAATAGCGGTCGCGGAGGCCTTCGCGGTTGATGGGGTCTTGCCCCGGCCGCTGATTTGGCCCGGAGCGTGTCATGCGTACTTGGGAAGAAATGAAGCGGTCATCTCGAGAGGATCTCCCTCGCCATACTGCTGTCCTGATCCATTTGCGCCACCAGTGCCTCAAGGCTGTCGAACCGCTCCTCGGGCCGGAGATAGGCGACGAGGGCGACGGACAGGTGGGTGCCGTAGAGGTCGCCGCGGAAGTCGAAGAGGTGGGCTTCGCAGTTCGGGCGATTCTCGCCGAACATGGGCCGCACGCCGATCGAGGCGACGCCGTCGTATTCGCCGGCGTGGTCTCCCGAGAGCACGCGGACGCGGACGGCGTAGACGCCGAACTTGGGCGGATGAAGGCCCTCGATGGACAGGTTCGCCGTGGGATAGCCAAGGTCGCGGCCACGCTGGTCCCCGCGCAGGACGGCGCCTTCGATGCGGTGCAGGTGGCCGAGCATACGCGCCGCCTCCTCGGGCCGGCCTTCGGTCAATGCCTCGCGGATGCGGGTCGAGGAGACGGCCGAGCCGTCGCCGACGAGGGGCGTGACGGTGACGCCGAAGCCGAAGCGGCGGCCGAAATCGGCGAGCATGTCGGTGGTGCCGAGACGGCCCTTGCCGAAGCAGAAGTCGGCGCCGACCGTCACGTGGGCGAGGCCCAGTTGGCCGGCGAGGACGTCGCGGGCGAATTCCTCGGCGGTGAGGCCAGCGAGGCGTGCGGTAAAGGGCAGCTCGTAGAGGTGCGCCACTCCAAGCGCTTCCAGCCGGTGCGCGCGGGCCTCGGCATTCATCAGGCGGAAGGGAGGTGCGTCGGGGGCGAAGTATTCGCGCGGGTGCGGCTCGAAGGTAACCACGCCCAGTGGCGCCTCGGTGGCTTCCTGCGCGATCGCAAGGACCGCCTGGTGGCCCAGGTGAACGCCGTCGAAGTTGCCGATCGCCACGGTCGCGCCCTTGTCGGCGTCGGTCAGATAGATGGGATCGCGGTGGATGCGCATGGGGCGGGGGTAACGCGGGCCAGAGGGGTGGACAAGGGGGATATGGGCAGAGACCGGATGGCGCCGCGATGCGGTCCTGACATGGCATTGGACAGAAGGTTCGCCGAGGCAGATAGTCTCGCCACACTCGGGGGGGGGTGAAGCATGACACTTCAAGTGATCGGTTCGGGATTTGGACGGACAGGAACGAAGTCGCTGAAGGCGGCGCTGGAGCGGCTGGGGTATGGCCCGTGTCATCACATGCACGAGATCGTCGAGAACCCGGAGCAGGTGGCGCACTGGCAAAAGCTGGCGGCGGGAGAAGACGTCGACTGGCACGATGTCTTCGCCGGATACAACTCGCAGGTCGACTGGCCGGGCGCGCATGTCTGGCGTGAACTGGCCGAGGCGTTTCCTGACGCCAAGGTCGTCCACACGGTAAGGCCCGAGGAAAAGTGGTGGGCCAGTTTCCAGAAGACCATCGGCAAGCTGATGGCGCGCTATCGCGATATTCCCTTGCCGCCGCACATCCACGACATCCTTGAAGCGTGGAATGATCTGGCGGGGAAAGGGACGTTCGGGGGCAAACTTGACGACAAGGAAGTCGGGCTGGCCGCCTTCAGGAAGAGGACCGACGACGTTCGCGCGGCGCTGCCCGCCGACCGGCTGCTGGTCTTCGACCCGGCCGAGGGGTGGGCTCCGCTCTGTGCCTTCCTCGGGAAGGACGTGCCGGACGAACCGTTCCCGCATCACAACCTGAGGGCCGATTTCTGGGAGGTGCTGGGCGGCGAGCCCGCGTAACTGGGCGCCAAGGGGTCAGTCGAACTTCGCGGAAGGCGCCAAAACCGTTGCTTCACCGACGAGGACCTTCTTCCCGTCGACAAGGCAGCGCGTGTCGAGCTTAACGCGGCGCTTTGCGTAGTCGATCTCCAGCACCTCGACTTCTGCCAGCACGGTATCGCCCGGACGAACCGGGGCGAGGAAGCGAAGCGTCTGGCCGAGGTAGACCGTGCCGTGGCCGGGAAGCTGCTCGCCGATCACGGCGGAGATGAGGCCTGCGGTCAGCATCCCGTGGGCGATCCGGCCCTCAAATATGGTGTCCTGCGCGTAGGCGTCGTCGAGGTGGACCGGGTTTCGATCCGTCGAGACGCGGGCGAAGAGCTCGATGTCCTCATCCGTGATCTCCTTCCTCAGCGAACGCACCATGCCCAACTCGAGATCTTCGATCACGATGGTGCCGCGCGGTTGGTTGTCGAGCATCACGATCCTCTCCGCAACAAACGAACCAAAATTACATCTATCGTGAAACTTAATTACTTTGCAGGTGCAGAAAATCAACCCCTCTTGTGGTCGGATCAAGCGCCTGAACGGAATGTTTCGCGAAAAACCGGTGGAATGCGGCGGCGGCGTCGATAATGTCGGTCGGACATGTTCAAGCTGGGGGGCTGAGTTCATGCCGAAACGCCTGCGCGATCTGCTGCTCGGGGCACCCGAGGCGGTGCCCGGAGACTATATCCTTGCTCTAACGGCCGTGGTTGGGCTGATGGCGGCGGTCTTCGTGCGGATGATCTGAAGCGCGGACACCCTCGCCGGTCAGCCGACCGAGTACATTCCGTCGTAGATCGGCTCGAGCGTCTCCTGGTCGAAGAGGCTGGAGACCGAGGTGCCGTGCCAGATGTTCATGATTGCCTGCGCAAGCATCGGCGCCGTGGGCACGATGCGGATGTTCGTCGCGGCCTTCGTGGCCTCGGACGGTTCGATCGTGTCGGAGACGACGAGGCTTTTCATGGCCGAGGCCGTGACGCGTTCGATGGCGGGACCCGAGAGTACGCCGTGCGATATATAGGCGTGGACCTCCTTCGCGCCGGCCTCCATCAGCGTCTCGGCGCCTTTGCAGAGCGTGCCGGCGGTGTCGACGATGTCATCGACGATGATGCAGACGCGGTCCTTCACGTCGCCGATCACGGTCATCTCTGCGATCTCGCCCGGCTTCTCGCGGCGCTTGTCGACGATGGAGAGGGGCGCATTGATGCGCTGCGCCAGTTCGCGGGCACGCGCCACGCCGCCGACGTCGGGGGACACCACGGTGACCTCGTCCATCGTCTTGCGGAAAGCGTGCTTGATATCGAGCGCGAAGATGGGTGCGGCGTAGAGGTTGTCGACCGGAATGTCGAAGAAGCCCTGGATCTGGGCGGCGTGGAGATCCATCGTCAGGATCCGCTCGATGCCGGCCGAGACCATCATGTTGGCGACGAGCTTCGCGGTGATGGGCGTGCGCGCCTTGGTGCGGCGGTCCTGCCGGGCATAGCCGAAATAGGGGATCACGGCGGTGATGCGGGCGGCCGACGAGCGGCGCAGCGCATCGGCCATGATGAGAAGCTCCATCAGGTTGTCGTTCGCCGGGTTCGACGTCGACTGGAGGATGAACATGTCCTCGCCGCGAACGTTCTCGAAGACCTCGACGAAGATCTCGCCGTCGTTGAACCGCTCGACGCGGGCGTCCACCAGACCAACGTTCATGCCCCTGTGCATCGACATCCGGCGCGCGACGGCCTTCGCCAGCCCCTTGTTGGCGTTGCCGGCGATGATCTTCGGTTCTTCGAGCTGGGGCATTGACGCGCGGACCTCCCTGGACCGCGGAGCGCGGCGGATTCGCAATGTTGACACCGCTTAGCATGTGCCTAGGGTCACGCAAACAATCGAAACCGGGAGGCGGGGCCACATGCCTCACATCGACTATTATCTCACTGTTGTCTCTCCGTTCTGCTACCTCGCCGGCACCCGTCCGGCCGAGATCGCGGAGAAACATGGGGCAACGATCACCTACAAGCCGGTGGATGCCGTCGCTCTCTTCGGACGTACAGGCGGTGTTCCGCTTGCACAGCGCCATCCGTCGCGTCAGGCCTACCGGCTCGTCGAGATTCCAAGGCAGGCGAAGATGCTGGGGATGCCGGTGAACGTGAAGCCCGCGCATTTCCCGACGAACCCGGCCCCTGCCGGATATGCGATCATCGCCGCGCAGACTGCGGGCGGAGGTGACCTGGCCGCGCTTGTCGCGGGCCTGTCGCGTGCCTGCTGGGCCGAGGAGAAGGACGTCGCCGAGGACAGTGTCATCAAAGGCTGTCTCGAAGCGGCGGGCTTCGATCCGGCGCTTGCCGATAGAGGGCTTCTCGCAGGGGCCGAGACCTATGGATCGAACCTTGAGGAGGCGGTGAACCGAGGCGTCTTCGGCGTGCCGTTCTTCATCACGGACGATGGCGCGCTCTTTTGGGGGCAGGACCGGACCGAACATCTCGACGCGTATCTCGGAGGGCGGCTCTGACCATGGCGGCGAAGAAACCGCTTGCCCTCATTCACTGTATGCTCGGCCGCGCCTCGAACTGGCGGCCGTTCCTCAACGCGCTTGGCGGAAGCCCGTCGCCGCTTCTGATCGAGCTTCCGGGCCACGGGCTGGCGGCCAGCTGGGACGAAAGCCGGGACTATTCGGAACAGGCGATCGAGATGGCGCTGGACGAGTTGCCGTCTGACCCCGTGCCGCTGGTCGGCCACTCGTATGGCGCGGCGCTGGCCCTGCGGATCGCGGTCGAAAGACCTTACCGGGTAAGCTCGCTCGTCCTCGTCGAGCCGGTGTTCTTCGCTGCCGCGAAGGGCAGGTGGGCCCATGAGAAGGCGATGCGCGACCTCGCGTCCTTCGACAAGAACGTCAAGGCCGCATCCTATGCGACGGCGGTGAAGGAATTCCATGCGCTCTGGGGCGACGGCACGGCGTGGAAGGACCTGCCCGCCGAGGCGCGGGCCTACATGATGGAGCGGATCGCGCTCGTGCCGCAGGGTAACAGCCTTCTGCGCGACGACCGTCGCGATATCCTGGGCGAGGGGCGGCTGGAAGGGCTGGAGGTCCCCGTGACCTTCGTCGACGGCGGCGCAAGCCATCCGGTCGTGGCCGAGATCATCCAGGCCCTAGGCGACCGCATTCCCGACGCCGAGTGGGTCACGGTCGAGGGTGCAGGTCACATGCTGCCCATGACGCACCCGAAGCAACTGGTCGAGGCCGTGAAGGGCCGCCTGTTCGTCTGAGATCAGGCGGCGCCGAGCGCGTCGATAATCCCCCCGAAGTCAGTCGCCTTCAGGGATGCTCCGCCCACGAGCGCACCATCCACGTTCGGCACGGCGAAGATCTCGGTGGCGTTCGACGCCTTCACCGAGCCACCATAGAGGATGCGCATGGCCTCGCCCTCGGCACCGAAACGCGACGTGAGGCGGCTTCGGATGTCGGCGTGGACAAGGCCGATCTCGTCGGTCGTGGGCACCTTGCCGGTGCCGATGGCCCAGACAGGTTCGTAGGCGACGACGGTATCCTCGGCGGTTGCGTCGTCCGGCAGCGATCCAGCGACCTGAGCGCCCACGACTTCGAGCGTGCGGCCCGCCTCGCGTTCCGCGAGCGTTTCGCCGACGCAGATGATCGCGATCAGTCCGGCGTCGTGCGCGGCCTCGGCCTTGGCGCGCACCAGGGCATCGTCCTCGCCGTGGTCGGCCCGGCGTTCGGAGTGCCCCACGATGACGAAGGCGCCGCCCGCGTCCCGGACCATCGCGGCCGAGATGTCGCCGGTGTGCGCGCCCGAGTCCTGCGGATGACAGTCCTGGGCGCCGGTCTGGACGGAGGTGCCGAGAGCGGCGTCAGAGACGCGCGCCAGAAGCGTGGCGGGCGGGCAGATCAGGATGTCGCAGCCGGGGGTCGGGTAAGCCGTCGCCAGCGCCTCGATTTCGGCGAGGCTGGCGGCGAGGCCGTTCATCTTCCAGTTTCCGGCGGCGAGCTTCTGCATCTGTCGTCCTCCTCACGGGCTGCGGGCGCGACAATGCGCGGCCAGACGCGAAGGTCAAGCCGCGCGGCTTCTTCTGTCCTGAAATACTCCGGGAGTGCGAGCGCCAGCGAGCGGGGGCGGAGCCCCGTTCGTCTCAGCCCGACGTCGCCTCGCGTTCGGCCGCCAGCGTATCGACGTCCTTGAACTTGATCAATTCGCCGCATCCGCAGGCGTCGGTCACGTTCGGGTTGCGGAACCGGAACGCCAATTCGAGGAGCGAGGTCTCGTAATCGATCTCGGTCCCGAAAAGGAACATCTGCGCCATGGGCGCGATCATCACGCGCGCGCCGTCCTGTTCGACCACCTCGTCCGAGGGATCGACGGTGTCGGCGAACTCCATCGTGTATTCCATGCCCGCGCAGCCGCCCTTCTTCAGGCCGATGCGCAGTCCCTGGTGGCCGTCGCGGGCCATCAGCTTCGCGATCTGCCGCACGGCGGCGGGCGTCAACGAGACAGCCTGTTTTCCGGGTATGCCGAACATGGGATCTCCTTTCGCCACAAGATAAGGCCCTTGGCCTTTCGGCTCAAGGGGGCGGGCGTAACGCCCGGTCGGTCAGAAGTGCGCCCATTGCGTCGAGGGCGGCTCGGATCGGACGGTCATGGCGGGCGTCGTGGTGGGCGACGAGCCACTCTTCGTGGCCGATCTCCTCGATCGGCGGGGACAGGCGTTCGAGGCCGGGCATGTCGTCGCCAGCGAAGGTCGGCATGATGACGCGGCCCAGGCCGGAAAGGGCGAGGTCGGCGTTGAGGCGCGGGTCGGAGCCACCCGTCACGATGCGGTCGGTCCGGTTGGCGCGAAGCCAGCGGTCCGACGGCGTGGACGCCTGTCCTTCGGTCAGCGCGAGGTAGCCCGTGACCGAGGCCGAGACGCCGTACTCGGCATAGTCGACGCGGCCCGTGATCCGACCGGCCAGCCATGACTGATCCGGACGGCGGTTTCGGATCCCGATGTCTGCCTCGCGGCGAGCAATGTCGATCGTCGCGTTGGAGGAGAGGAATTCGGGGATCCACGCGCTGTCGGGCGACCAGACGCGATGGATGAAGCGGGCGAGAAAGCGCGAGGTCCAGTAGCCGGCCGTGATCCGCACCTTGGGCTTGACGTCGTGGCTGGTCCAGCGGTGCAGGCTCGACTGGAGCTTGCGGAGCGGCGTCAGTTCGTCGGCCAGCGCGCGGCCTGCCGCGGTAACCCGATAGCCGCGCTGACCGCGCTCGAAGAGACGCTTGCCTATGCGCTTTTCCAGGGCGGTCATCCGCCGCGAGAGGGTCGGCGGGCTTTGCCCTGTCGCCCGCGCCGCGCCGGCGAGACCGCCGGCATCCGCAACAGCGAGGAACAGGGCGTAGTCGTCGAGGGAGTGTTCCATTTCTGAAAGAGCTATTGCAAAGGTAGCGAGTATTGCAATGAAAAATCCCAAGGTACCTTCGTCTCGTTCCTTTCAGATATGGAATGATTGGAGGCGATCATGATGATCATTTACCCCCTGGATTGTCCGAGACAGACGCTGACGCATGCAATGGCCGAGATGAAAATCATCCAGGCGCGGTGCGAGAGCCGGCGCAGGTGGGCGCGGCGGCGGAGACTGCTTCTTCTGCGCGCGTTGCTCTTTGGGCGGCGCAAGTCCAGGACGGAGTGGAGGAGGTCGGATCGTCGCCGGTCTGGGCCCGGCGACCTAGCCCCGCAAGGGTGGCAGGAGGTCGATCAGAGTCATCGTGGCGTAGCCCGCGACCATGGCCCATCCGAACGAGGCGAGCGTGCCGATGATGACGTATTCGCCTGCGCGCGTGTCCTTCGACGTGGTCTCGAAGCGCAGGACCGACTTGGCGGCGATCAGGAAACCGATGCCCGCCGGCTGACCCACGAGAATCAGAAGGAAGATGATCCCGCGCTCGAGAAGCCCGATCAGCCGCCCTCCGTTCGGCAGGCCTTCGGGCAGGACGCTGCGGTCCCAGGGGCTGACGAGGAGGGCCACTGCATGGCCCCCGGCGGCTGTGGCGAGGATCAGCCCGGCTGCGGCGGCCATGAGGCCGGGCAGCCAGGGGAAGGCGGCCCAGGCGCCACCTGCGAAAAGACCTGGCGACAGAAGGGCGACGGCGGCGAGGGTCAGAAGATGCGCGCCCTGATCGGCGAGGAACGAGGCAAGGCGGTTCGGCAGGGCGTAGGCCTTCACAGTGTCGATGGCGATGTGGACGGCGGCGAGCGCCAGGGGCTCCCAGGCATCGACGCGGCCCAGAGCGGCCTGCGCGGTGACGAGGACGATCGCGAAGTGAAGCAAAAGCGTCCGCGGGCTGCGCTTGGTCGCTACCATGCCCGAGGTCTGGAGCAGGAAGTCCGCGACGGCATGAGCGAGGAGGAGGGCGGCGAAGGTTTCGATCATGTGGACGGAGCTTCCGTGAAGTCATGTTTGGCGAAAGCGTGAAGCGCCTCGTCGAGAGAGGCGACACCGGAGGCGGCGAGGCGAAGCTGGACCGCCTGCCGCGTGATGCCGAGGTGGCCCGCGATCTCTTCCTGCGTCGTGTCGCCGAGGAGGCTGAGCGCGGCTGCCTCGGCCTGGGCGGGGGTCCATCGGTGCATGACCTGTTCGGCAAGCCGGAGCACGGCGTTCTGCCAGACCCCGATGCCATCCCCCGCGATGAGCATGAGCCGCTTACCGGCCTGATCCAGATGGTCGCCGGACACGAAGAAGGCGCGTCCCGTCGCATCGGCGAGGTCGGCGCTTCCGAGGCTTTCGACTTCACCTATCCCGGCTGAAATGCGCGTATCGAGGCCCAGTCCTGCGGCGATGAGGCGGGCGCGAAGGATGAGCATGGCGTGCAGGACGCGGCGGGGGTCCGATACGACGACCTGCCAGCCGTCGCCGCGATGACGGGTGAAACGCAGATTTTCCGACCAGGTGGAGCCGAAATCCTCCGCTGCGTGTCGGAGGACGTCCATCGCAGACTCGACGCTTTCCGAAGAGGCGGAGCGGGACGAGACGATGTCGCCTGTGAGGACCGCGAGGACTTTCATGAGCAAGCCTTAATGCTTGCATTCAACAAATGCAAGTTATATTGCTTGCTAACCGCGAGTGCAAGCCTCCGGGCTTGCCTACATGAACCCGAGTTCCAGCCTCGCCTCGTCGGACATCATCTCCATGCCCCAGGGCGGATCCCAGGTCAGACCGACGTCGACCTGCTTGACACCGGGCAGGGGCTCGATGGCATCGGCGACCCATCCGGGCATGTCGCCGGCTACGGGACACCCTGGTGCGGTCAGCGTCATCAGGACATTGACCGCCCCGTCCTGCGCGATCTCGATCGTGTAGACGAGGCCCAGATCGTAGATATTCACAGGGATCTCGGGGTCGTAGACCGTGCGACAGGCGTCGACCACCTGGTCGTAAAGCGGGTGATCTGTCGTGGACGGCTTGATCAGCGGCGTCCCTTCCAGCCTGTCGGTCGGTTCGGCGGTCATGTCGGGTCCCGTATTTGTTGACCGAATATATAGGATTTACGAAAGCCCGGGTAAAGGCCGACGCCGGAGTTCAGAGGATCTCGGTCAGACCATCGCACAATGCCTGCGGCGACAGGCTGGTGAGGCGTCCGTCAAGGGCGTCGTGGGTCTCGCGCCAGACCGGCGTCGCGGCCGCCAGGACTTCCTTGCCGGCGAGGGTCAGGACCAATCGGCGCGCCCGGCGGTCGGACGGGTCCGCCGCCACCTCGACAAGGCCCTTGCGCTCCAGCGGCTTCAACGCCGCCGTCAGAGTGGTGCGATCCATGCCGAGCAGGGGAACGAGGTCGGTGAGGCGCGGCGGCTTGGGACGGTTCAGCCCCATCAAAAGCGAGAACTGGCCATTCGTCAGGCCGAACGGGCGCAGCGCCTCGTCGAAATGGCGCGCGATCGTCCGCGCCGCCCGCTGGAGATGCAGGCAGAGGCAACGGTCGCGCACCTCGAGCGTGGTGGCGTAAGGCAGGATCTCGCTGTCCATGATTAATAAGTTGATACCAACATAAACGCCTGTCAAGGTGATGAGGCCGAATCTGAGCGAAAGGATAGGGCCATGCCGTACTATCAGGGCTTTCTTGCCGCAGTACCCGAAGCCAACAAGGAGCGCTACCGAACCGAAGCGACGAAGGCGTGGGAGATGTTCAAGGGCTACGGCGCCGTCCAGATGGTCGAGACCTGGGGCGTCGACGTCCCCGACGGAAAGGTCACGTCCTTTCCTATGGCGACGAAGAAGACGGACGACGAGACCGTGATCTTCTCGTGGATCGTCTGGCCCGACCGCGCCACCTGCGATGCAGCGACCCGGAAGATGATGGAAGATCACAGTGCAGCGGCCGAGATGGAGATGCCCTTCGACGGGATGCGCATGATGTGGGGCGGGTTCGAGGAACTCTTGAACGTTCGTGCCTGACTTCGATTTCCACCTATCGGCCTTCGCCTGGGTCCCCGAGACGTCGCGCGGGTGGGTGAAGTGCCTCCGGCCCCGGTGGGCCTTCGAGGAGGCTGGCTTCGCCTACCGCACGACACGACTTGGCCCCGGTGAGAGCGGATCGGAAGGCTACCGCGCCTGGCAGCCGTTCGGGATGGTGCCCGCCTACGACGACGGGCGGGTGCGCCTCTTCGAATCTGGTGCGATCCTGCTGCGCATCGGCTCACTGTCCGACCGCCTGCGCGGATGGGACGAGGCGGAAGAGGCGACGATCGCCTCCTGGGTCTTCGCCGCTCTGAACACCTTCGAGACGCACACCTCCCGGCTGACCGAAGGCCTTCCGGGCGCGGTCGAGGCGGTGTCGCGCCGGCTCGAGGCGTTGGAGGCAGCGCTGGGCGACAGGGAGTGGCTGGTCGAGCGCTTCAGTGTCGCAGACATCGCGATGGCGACGGTCCTGCGCGAGATCGCCGAGACGGCGGTCCTGCGGCGTCACGCGGGTGTCTCGGCCTATCTGGTGCGCTGCCTCGCCCGTCCGGCCTTCGAGCGGGCCCTTCAGGCGCAGTTTGCCGACTTCGACGACAGCCGCGTCGCCTGAGGCTCTGGCCTTTCAGTCGCGTCGGGCTTAGTCGATAAGACGATGACCGAGCGTTTCTCCTTCTCCCTCGCCGCGACCGACGGCAAGGCCCGCACGGGCACGATCCGCACCCCGCGGGGCGATATCCGCACGCCCGCCTTCATGCCCGTGGGAACCGCCGCGACCGTGAAGGCGATGCTGCCTGAAAGCGTGTCGGCGACAGGGGCGGATATCCTTCTCGGCAACACGTACCACCTCATGCTGCGACCGGGGGCGGAGCGGGTGGCGCGTCTGGGGGGGCTGCACAGGTTCATGAACTGGCCGAAGCCGATTCTGACCGACTCGGGTGGTTTCCAGGTGATGAGCCTCGCGGGACTTCGGAAGCTGACCGAGGACGGCGTGACCTTCACCAGCCACATCGACGGTTCGAAGCACGAGCTGACACCGGAACGGTCGATGGAGATCCAGCGGCTTTTGGGGTCGGACATCGTGATGTGCTTCGACGAATGCCCGGCCCTGCCGGCCGACGAGGCGGCGGTCTCGGCCTCGATGCAGTTGTCGATGAGATGGGCCGAGCGGTCGAAGGTCGCGTTCGGGGACAGGCCGGGCCACGCGCTCTTCGGGATCCAGCAGGGCGGCGTCACGCGCGACTTGCGCGCCGAGTCGGCCGAGGCTCTTAGGGCGATCGACTTCGATGGCTATGCAGTCGGCGGGTTGGCTGTGGGCGAGGGGCAAGAGGCGATGTTCGGCGTCCTCGACTATGCGCCCGACATGCTGCCTGACGACCGTCCGCGCTATCTGATGGGCGTGGGCAAGCCGGATGACATCGTGGGTGCCGTGAAGCGCGGCATCGACATGATGGACTGCGTGCTGCCCTCACGCTCGGGCCGGACGGGGCAGGCCTTCACGCGACGCGGCGTCGTCAACATCAAGAACGCGCGCCACGCCGACGATCCGCGGCCGCTGGACGAAGGCTGCGGCTGCCCGGCCTGCCAAGGCTATTCGCGCGCCTACCTCCACCATGTGTTCAGGGCGGGCGAGATGATCTCGGGGATGCTGCTGACCTGGCACAACCTGCGCTACTATCAGGACCTCATGGCGGCGATGCGTTCGGCCATCTCGGCGGGAACCTTTGCGGACTTCGAGACGACGTTTCACGCCGGTCGGGCCGAAGGCGACATACCGCCTTTGTAAGCCGGACTCAGGCGGTGCGCGGGCGTCCGTCGTCGACCCAGCTTACCCACCGCGTCTGAAGCGGCGTCGCCGCGACACGGACGGGGACGCGGGCGACACGCGGCAGGACGAGGCCGCGCCAGCCCGACCGGTCTCGAAGGATGCGGCCATGCATCAGACGGCTGACGAACACAGCGCCGGTGACCACGACGAAGGCGGTCATCATCGGGTTGGCGAGGATGGGATAACCGAGGTCGGGCACGGCCAAGACGAAGACGGCGAGCGACAGGCGCGAGACCGCCGCGGCTTCGACCATGAAGCGCATCGACGGCATCACCAGACAAACGACAAGCGCCACGACGCCGATCACGATTGCGTAGACGGCGCCGATGATGAGCGAGACGTGGATGCCGTGGATGTAGATGTTCGCGCGAGCGTAGAACAGGAAGCCTGCGAGGAACGCGAGCGCCACCACGAAGGCAAGACGGCGCCTTTCACGGTGGATGCGCTGCAGCAGGCGTCGTGTCATCCGTCTCTCCGCAAAACGCGTTTCCAACCGGGATTCACCGCTAGGGGCGAAACCTGACCAAATTGCGGCGTATTCGTTAATTTTTCCTTCACTTGAACAGAACGGGCCGCAGACGGCATTCGTTCCCGTACAGCGACAAACGGTCCCCTCAACAACCCTCAGGGGGAGAGCGCGCTTGCTCCCCGCCTCTCCGAGGGGCATTCTGCGGCCAATGAGCAGGTGGTTGAAGGCAGGGACGCCGTCACCACATATAGAGGCCGAAAGCAGGAGAGGGCGGAGGTCGCCGCACTTGGGACCGGACCCTCTTGCAAAGCAAGGAAATCGTATGAACGAACCTTTCACATCGTCGTTCCCCGTCCTTCCCCTGAGGGACATCGTCGTCTTCCCGCACATGATCGTGCCGCTCTTCGTGGGGCGCGAGAAATCGGTGCGCGCGCTGGAAGAGGTGATGAAGGACGACAAGCAGATTCTGTTGTCGAGCCAGAAGGACCCTTCGGTCGACGAGCCTAGCGCAGACGGCATCTATTCCGTCGGCGTTCTCGCCAACGTGCTGCAGCTTCTCAAGCTGCCCGACGGCACCGTGAAGGTGCTGGTCGAGGGTCGTGGCCGCGTGCGGATCACCGGCTTCGTCGAGAACGAGTCCTTCTTCGAGGCCAACGCCGAGCCCCTGACCGAGGAAACCGGTGACGAGTTTACCGTCGAGGCGCTTTTGCGTTCGGTGGTCGAGGAGTTCGAGCGCTATGCCAAGGTCAAGAAGAACGTCCCCGAGGAAGCGCTGACCCAGGTTTCGGAAACCCACGAAGCGTCGAAGCTGGCCGACCTGGTGTCGGGCCACCTCGGTATCGACGTGGACAAGAAGCAGGGACTTCTCGAGACGCTCTCGGTCGCCGAGCGGCTTGAGGCCGTCTATGGCATGATGCAGGGCGAGATGTCGGTCCTGCAGGTCGAGAAAAAGATCAAGACCCGCGTGAAGTCCCAGATGGAGCGGACGCAGCGCGAGTACTACCTCAACGAACAGATGAAAGCGATCCAGAAGGAGCTGGGCGACGGCGAGGACGGCTCGAACGAGATCGCCGAGCTGGAAGAGCGCATCGAGAAGACGAAGTTCTCGAAGGAAGCGCGCGAGAAGGCCGATGCCGAGCTGAAGAAGCTCAAGACCATGTCGCCGATGTCGGCCGAAGCCACGGTCGTGCGCAACTATCTCGACTGGCTCCTTGCGTTGCCGTGGGGCACCAAGAGCCGCGTCAAGAAGGACCTGACCCGCGCCCAGAAGGTGCTGGACGATGACCACTACGGTCTCGAGAAGGTCAAGGAACGGATCGTCGAATACCTCGCGGTCCAGCAACGTTCGAAGAAGCTGAAGGGGCCGATCCTCTGCCTCGTCGGACCTCCGGGCGTCGGCAAGACCTCTCTTGGCAAGTCGGTCGCCAAGGCCACGGGACGCGAGTTCATCCGCATCTCGCTCGGCGGCGTGCGCGACGAATCCGAGATCCGGGGACACCGGCGGACCTACATCGGCTCGATGCCCGGCAAGATCATCCAGGCGTTGAAGAAGGCCAAGACGACGAACCCGCTCATCCTGCTCGACGAGATCGACAAGATGGGCCAGGACTTCCGGGGCGACCCGGCGTCGGCGATGCTCGAGGTTCTCGACCCCGAGCAGAATGCGACCTTCATCGACCACTATCTCGAGGTCGAATACGACCTATCGGACGTCATGTTCCTGACGACGGCGAACTCCTACAACATGCCGTCGCCGCTTCTGGACCGGATGGAGATCATTCCGCTTGCCGGCTACACCGAGGACGAGAAGCGCGAGATCGCCAAGCAACACCTGATCGCCAAGCAGCGGAAGAACCACGGCCTGCGCGAGAAGGAATTCGAGCTGACCGACGAGGCGCTTGCCGAGATGATCCGCACCTACACCCGCGAGGCGGGGGTGCGGAACCTGGAACGCGAGATCGCCAAGATCGCGCGGAAGGCGGTGACGCAGATCGTCCGGAAGGAAGTCGACAAGGTCACGGTGACGCCCGACAGGCTCGAGGATTTCCTCGGCGTGAAGAAGTACCGCTATGGCCTGGCCGAGAAGGAAGACCAGATCGGCGTCGTGACAGGCCTCGCTTGGACCAGTGTCGGCGGCGACCTTCTTCAGATCGAGGCGCTGCGGTTGCCGGGCAAGGGTCGGATGAAGACCACCGGCAAGCTGGGCGACGTGATGAAGGAGTCGATCGACGCGGCGGCAAGCTATGTCCGCTCGATCGCGCCGAAGATCGGGGTCAAGCCGCCGAAGTTCGACACGATGGACATCCACGTCCACGTGCCTGACGGAGCGACGCCGAAGGATGGGCCGTCGGCCGGTCTTGCGATGGTGACCTCCATCGTCTCGGTGCTGACGCAGATCCCGGTCCGCAAGGACATCGCCATGACGGGCGAGGTCTCTCTGCGCGGTAACGCGATGCCAATCGGCGGACTGAAGGAGAAGCTTCTCGCGGCACTTCGGGGCGGCATCAAGACGGTGCTGATCCCGGAAGAGAACGAGAAGGACCTGGCCGAGATTCCGGACAACGTGAAGCAGGGGCTCAAGATCATCCCCGTCACGCACGTCTCGGAAGTGCTGAAACTGGCGCTTGTCCGTCAACCCGAGTCCATCGAATGGGACGAGGCGGCGGAAGAAGCGGCGGCCGCAGCACGTCTCGCGTCACAGGCGAACCAGGGTCCGGGCGCGACGGCGCATTGATTGTCTCCCACGACTTGAGAAAGGCGCCCCACGGGGCGCCTTTTTCGTTTCCTGATAAGTCGTTGAACGGCGAACTTCAGACTGCGCGGATCGCTCGAATAAGTCGGCCCGGTTTGCTGACCTGCCCGCCACCGACAGGGGCGGCGACACCCGTCGTTCCGGAGCAGGAGGTCGGCATCCCGCGCTTCACCCGCACGGCGAGGAAGGCGAAGGCCTGCGCCTCGAGCATGTCGCCGTCAAAGCCATGAGCCTCGACCGGCATCACATGGCAGCCGGCCAGACCGCGGATCAGTTCCATCAGACCAGGATTGCGCCGACCTCCGCCCGTGACCAACAGGCGCTCCGGAGGTTCGGGACAGTGCTGGAGCGCCAGAGCGACCGCGCCGGCCGTTCCAGCAGCGAGCGTGGCCGCGGCATCGGCGTCCGACAGGCCGGACACGGCAGCGTCCCATCCGCGGAAATCATTCCGGTCCAGCGACTTGGGCGGCATTCTTGAGAAGAACGCTTCGCCCGAAAGCAGCGCGGCCAGTACACCCTCGTCGACCTGTCCCGCTCGCGTAAGCACACCATCGGCATCCATCGGCCGACCGAGCCGCGTCATGCAGAGGTCGTCGATCAGCGCGTTCCCCGGCCCGGTGTCGAAGGCCAGCAGGGCGCCATCTTCCTCGGGCCGGTCGCGGCGCGGATCGACCCAGGTGATGTTTGCGACGCCGCCGATGTTCAGGAAGGCGACGGGCCGCCGGAAGCCGGCCCGCTTCGCCAGCGCGAAGTGATAGAATGGCGCGAGCGGCGCGCCTTGCCCGCCAAGATGGACGTCGGCGCTGCGAAAATCCCACACGACGGGCCGCTCCAGCGTTTCGGCCAGAAGCGCGCCGTTGCCGATCTGGACCGTCAGCGCGCGGTCGGGCTGGTGCAGGGTGGTCTGGCCGTGGAAGCCGATCAACTCGGCCTGCGGAAAGCGGGACAGAAGCTCGGCATGGGCCAGTTCGACCACTTCGGCCGCCGCCTCGATGTCCGGGCCGTCAGCTTGACCGAGCGCCCGGCGCAGCACGGCACGCTCGGCCTCGGTGTAGGGCCGATAGCCGCTCTCGCCGAACTCTGCGATCGTGTGTCCATCGGTCCTGACCAGCGCGCAGTCGACCCCGTCGAGCGACGTCCCCGACATGGCACCCAATGCCCAGACCGGGCCGTCCCCGCACATGGCTTTCCCTTCCATCGAAGCGCCAGTATAGATGGCGCGCCCCCGTGGCCGAATATAGACGGAACGACATGACCTATCACCCCAAATCCGACTTCCTGGCGACGATCGTCGAGCGCGGCTTCCTGGCCGACTGCTCGGACATCCAGTCGCTCGACGAGGCTCTGATCGCGGGGGTCGTGCCGGCCTATATCGGCTATGATGCGACGGCGAAGTCGCTGCATGTCGGGCACCTGCTGAACATCATGCTTCTGCGGTGGTTCCAGAAGGCCGGGCACAAGCCGATCACGCTTATGGGCGGCGGCACGACGAAGGTGGGCGACCCGTCGTTCCGGTCCGAGGAGCGGCCCCTTCTGACGCCTGAAGCCATCGACGAGAATATCGCGGCGATGCAGACCGTCTTCGCGCGCTACCTCGATTATGGCGAGGTTGCAAACGGCGCGCTGATGCTGAACAACGCCGAGTGGCTGGACGGGCTCAACTACCTTGATTTCCTGCGCGACATCGGGCGGCACTTCAGCGTCAACCGGATGCTGTCCTTCGAAAGCGTCAAGTCGCGGCTCGACCGCGAGCAGTCGCTGTCGTTCCTCGAATTCAACTACATGATCCTCCAGGCCTACGACTTCCTGGAGTTGAACCGCCGGTACGGCTGTCTTCTGCAGATGGGCGGGTCCGACCAGTGGGGCAACATCCTGAACGGCGTCGACCTGACGCGCCGCGTGCTGGACCACGAGATCTTCGGGCTGACGACGCCGCTTCTGACGACCTCGGACGGTCGCAAGATGGGCAAGAGCCAGGGCGGCGCGGTGTGGCTGTCCGCCGACATGCTCAGCCCCTACGAGTTCTGGCAGTTCTGGCGCAATACGACCGACGCCGATGTGGGCCGGTTCCTGAAGCTCTACACCGAGCTTCCGGTCGAGGAGTGCGACCGACTGGGTGCGCTCGAAGGCTCTGAGATCAACGAGGCGAAGATCCGGCTCGCCGAATGAGGTCACAGCACTCCTGCACGGGCCCGAAGCCGCTGCTGCCGCCGAAGCCACGGCGCGCGAGGTCTTCGAGCAGGGGCGGCGTCGGGGACGACCTGCCGACGCTGGAACTGACCGCGGCCGAGATCGGCGAGGGCATCTCGGCCGCGCAGCTCATCGTGCGCTCGGGCCTGGCCGCGTCCGGCAAGGAGGCGAAGCGTCTCATCGCCGAGAACGGCGCACGCGTCGACGACGAGCCGCTGACCGATGCGGGGCGGATGTTCGATGCGGCAGCATTAGCCTCGCCGGTCAAGCTTTCGGCGGGCAAGAAGCGGCACGCGCTGGTCAAGATCGCGGACTAGGCTTCTTCTGTCCTGAAATACTCCGAGGGTCGCCTTTGGAGCGCCATTGGTCCGAGCGACAATGGCGACGGCAGCGCCCCGGTCGCCGCATCACGCCTCGCGCCAGCCCCAGGCATCCGCGCGGGCGAGACAGTCACCGGCACTCTCCACCGCCGAATAGGTCCCCAGCCCGGTGAGGCTCGTCGCCGCCGCCGCGTGGCCGAGGCGCAGGCAGTCGGCATAGGGCGCGTCACGGTGCAGACCCAGGAAGAAACCGGCGGCGAAGGCGTCGCCCGCACCGTTCGCGCCCCGGATCGCCTCCTCCGGCACCCGCACCGACGGCACGAACATCGCGCCCTCGACGTTCCGTTGCACCAGCACCGCGCCGCGCGTGAAGTGGACGACGACCAGCTCCATCGCCCCCATCCCGCAGGCGATGCGCGCGGCCTCTTCGCAGGCGGCACGATCGGTTTCGCCGTCGCGCAGGGTGTCGACCCCGGTGATCGCGCCGATCTCGAAATCGTTCACCACCAGCGTCGAGAGATGCGGCAGGCAGGGGATGACGATCTCGCGCAGCCGCTCGGGGGCGACGGTGACGAGTTCCATGTTCGTCTCCATCCCGACGGCGCGGGCGCGTTTCAGCGTGGCGACCCAGCCGTTCGGTTCGTTCTGCCACGGCCCGTCCATCACCGGATGAATGCCGGGAAGCCCGAGGTGGAAGAACTGCGCCGAACAGTCCTCGACGGAGATGTGATCGGGCGACAAGTGCGATGCGGCGCCCGGGATCAGGATGTGGGTGCGCTGGCCCGAGACCTGGGACTGGTAGGCGTCTGTTACCTGCGTCTGGATGCCGGGGAGGGTGACGAGGCCGTCGCCGATCCCATGATCAAAGGCGACCTGACGCAGGTAGTCCCCCTCGCGGTCGTCGCCGAGCACGCCGCGCGTCCAGACCGGGACGGACGGATCGAGCCGCCGGAGGTCGCAGGCGAAGTTGCAGCCGTTGCCGCCGCCAGAAAGCTCGAGTCCAGTGACGGTCGCCACCGTATCTTCGCGAGGCCAGCGGTCGACGGTCAGGTTCCGGTCGAGGCACCACGTTCCCGCAGTCAGGAAACCCCGTCTCTGCACGGTCCCGGCCCCGCCTACATGTTGTCCTTGAGAATGGCCTCGGTGACTTCGAGGTCGTCCTTCAGGTCGCGTTTCGGCGTGATGCCGGCTTTTGCGAGGTCGTCGTGATAGGCCTTCGTGCCTTCCTCGGAACTGAGCCGCTCTTCGAGCGTCCGGCGCATGGCGCGGATCATCAGCACGGAATCGTCGGCGTAGTAGATCTTGCGCCCGAAGAGCGCGACCCTCGCCCCGTAAGCCTCGGCCTGCCGGATCAGTTCGAGGCAGTCGCGCGTCGTGCCCGCGCCGCCGCCGAGGATGCCGAAGATCAGGTTCTCGGGGTCGTAGGAGGCGATTTCCTCCGTCGCACGAGGGCCGTTGTAGGCGGCCTTGAGGAAGATCGGCCGATCCTGATGCGACATGCCGGCCAGCGCACGCGCGATGGCGTCGTTGTTGAAGGCCCAGAAGTCTGGCGTCTTCACGTCCGTCTGCGGGTTGAAGACCTCGAGGAAGTGACGGACACCCGCGCCCTCTGCCTCGATCACGAAACGGTTGTAGGCTTCGAGCGTGGCGGCGTCGCGGGCGAGGTCGTTGTAGAAGGTGATGGCGTAGAGCCCGAGGTCCGCCACCGGGCGCACCCGGCTGAGACGCGCGGTCGAGAAGGGCAGCGCGGGCTCGGCCTGGTAGCGGCCGCCGCGGGCGGACCAGATGTCGCTCGCGTCGTTCAGGCGGACAGCGGGCGTTACCTGGCTGCGGGCGAAGACGCCGTCGTTGGTCAGCGCCTCGGCGCTCGACAGCGACATCAGCATGATGTCGGCCAGGTCCGAACGCGTGACCTTGACCATGTCCTCGCGATAGGCCGAGAGCGGCTTCCAGCGCCCGTCGTCCGCCTTGCCGGGGGTTTGCATCCCGAAGGCCATGTCGCCGTCCTTGGCGTCGGCGATGATGAAGTCGGCGGGGGAGTAGTCGCCGGCGCGGATCGCGGCGAGCTTGCGGTCGAGACGCTTCTGGCTCAACTGTCGGACCTTTCGGGTTGGGGAGGGGCGGCCGGCGGCTCGTACTCCGCCGGATCGAAGCTCACGAAGAAACGGTAGCCCAGGTAGATGGCGCAGGCCGCGAAGAGAACGGCCCACATGCCGTTATCAGCCTGGTATTCTACCCCGGCCCAGACAGCGCAGAGCAACGTCACCACGATCCTTCGCCAGAGCGGGCGGAAGAAGGGATGGCGGACCTCGAAGGCATTGCGCAAGTCCATCGGCGGGCGGTCCTTTCGCGGACGGTCGAAGGTTCGGCGGACATGCTATCGAAGGCCATGTCCGCCGTCACCCCGTCGTCGCGGGTCAGGCGATTTCGGACACCTTGACCGCACGGCCTTCGGCGACCGAGATGTTCGCGGCCTCGGCAAGGACAAGGGCCATCAGCCCGTCATGACCCGTCGTCGGTGGCGTCGTCTTGTCGTTTACGGCTTTGACGAAGGCCGCGATCTCGGCCTTGTAGGCGGGCATATAGCGCTCGAGGAAGAAGTTCACGAGCGGGCGGCGGGCGAAGCCCTTGCCGTTCGCGACCTGCACGCGGTTCTCGTGGATGTTCTCGGCCGAGGCCATGCCCTTGGATCCCAGCACCTCGATCCTCTGGTCATAGCCGTAGGTCGCGCGGCGCGAGTTGGTGATGACGCACTGGCGGCCCTTCTTCGTCTTCAGCACCACGTTGACGCTGTCATAGTCGCCGACCTTGCCGATCTCCTTGTCGACGAGGACACTGGCCTGCGCGATGACGCTTTCGACCTCGTCGCCCAGCATCCAGCGGGCGATGTCGAAGTCATGGATCGTCATGTCGCGGAAGATGCCGCCCGACCGCTTGATGTAGTCGATCGGCGGCGCGCCCGGATCGCGCGAGACGACGGTCACCATCTCGACCTTGCCGATATCGCCCGCGTCGATGGTGTCGCGCAGCGCGCGGAAATCTGGGTCGAAGCGCCGGTTGAAGCCGATCATCAGCGTGGCGCCGGTTTCTTCGACGACCTTGAGGCACGAGCGCACGCGCTCGACCGACAGATCGATCGGCTTTTCGCAGAACACGGCCTTGCCGGCGCGGGCGAACATCTCGATCTGGTCGGCATGCAGGTCGGTCGGCGTGCAGATCGCGACGGCATCTATGTCCTTGGCCTGCGCGCAGTCCTCGACCGAGCGGATCTCGCAGCCGTAGGTGTCTCGCACCGACTTTGCCGCCTTTTTGACGGGGTCGTAGATGGCGACAAGCTCGGCGCCCGGGGTTTCGGAGATGGCGCGGGCATGGACCTGTCCGATCCGGCCTGCACCGAGAATGGCGAAACGAACGCTCATGGAGTCCTCCCTGAAGAGCGGCATCCCGGTCGGGATGGTCGCGCCCTTCTGTCCGTGCCGCCGAGCACCCGTCAAGGCGGCGTGCGCAGGTGATTTCATTTCATGTCATTTCCGCTCAGACACCTGTCGCACGGCGTCTCTTCCTTGTGCCGCCGATCCGGTCTACCCCAAGGCCCATGTTCGAACTCGCCCGCCTCTCCGATCTGGCCTCGGCCCCATTCGATACGATCATCGACGTCCGCTCTCCGTCCGAATACGCCGAGGATCACCTGCCGGGCGCGATCAGCCTGCCGGTCCTGTCGGACGAGGAGCGGGCGCGGGTGGGCACGATCTACGTTCAGGACAGTCCCTTCAAGGCGCGCAAGATCGGCGCGGCGCTGGTGGCGCGAAACGCGGCGGCGCACATCGAGGGGCCGCTCTCCGGGTTCGACGGCGGCTGGCAGCCGCTGGTCTATTGCTGGCGCGGGGGGCAGAGGTCGAACTCCTTTGCCTCGATCCTGGCGCAGATCGGCTGGCGGACCGAGGTGGTGAAGGGCGGTTATCAGACCTATCGCCGCCTCGTCGCGCGGCGGCTCTACGACGATCCGCTGCCGTCGCCGGTCATCCTGCTCGATGGCAACACCGGCACCGCCAAGACCGAGGTCCTGGCCCGCCTGGACGCGCGTGGCGTGCAGTCCATCGACCTCGAGGGCCTGGCGAACCACCGCGGGTCCGCTCTTGGCGAGAGGGGAGGCCAGCCTGGGCAGAAGATGTTCGAAAGCCGCCTTGCCGCCGCCATCGAGGCGCTCGATCCGGCGCGACCTGTGGTGATCGAGGCGGAAAGCAGCAAGGTCGGTCGGCTGAACGTGCCGCCGCGCATCTTCGCGGCGATGAAGGCCGCGCCACGGATCGAGATCTCGGCCCCCGTCGCGGCGCGGGCTGCCTATCTGACGCGCGCCTACCGCGACCTCGTCGCGGACGGAGGCGCGCTTGAGGACCGGCTGGACCTTCTGGTCAAGCTCCAGGGGAGCGAGCGGGTCGAGGGCTGGAAGACGCTTGCCCGCGACGGCGGGCACGAGGCGCTGGCGGCCGAACTGATCGAACTTCACTACGACCCGCGCTATCGCAAGGTGCGCGAGCGGATCGAAGGAGAGGTGCGGGCCGTGGTCAGGGCAGAGACGCTCGACGATGCCGGCATCGACGCCATCGCCGACGAGGTGGCGTCAATCGCGAAGGACTAGCGCGCGACGAGGGTGACGTGGCCCTTTGCCGTCATGCGTCCGATAGTTGCTGCGTCGTGGCCCATGGCGCGCAGGTCCGCGACGGCGCTTTCCGCCTCGACTTCCGACACGGCGGCAAGGAACCCGCCCGCCGTCTGCGGATCGAAGAGAAGCGCGCCCCGCGCCGTTGAAGGAACCGTCGCCTCGACCGCCGCGCGGTTCGCGGCCCAGATCGACGACCGGACGCCGGCTTCGGCAAGTGCCTCGGCACCGGGAAGGAGGAGGACGGCGGCAAGGTCGATTTCGGCCGAAACCTCCGACGCCCTTGCCATTCGCGAAAGATGGCCCGCCAGCCCGAAACCGGTCACATCCGTCATCGCGTGAGCCACCGTCGCGAACCGCGCGGCCGCATCGCCCTGCGCGCGGCAAAGAATGTCGAGTGCTGCCTTCACGTCGCGGCCATCGGCCTTCAACTCCATCTCGGCGGCGAGGATCGTGCCCGAGCCTATGGGGCGTGACAGGACCAATACGTCGCCCTCGCGCGCGCCTGAAAGCGTCAGGGCGGGACGGTCGAGAAGACCGGTGACCGTGAACCCGACGGACAGTTCTGGACCAAGCGTCGTGTGCCCGCCCGCGATGGCGGCGCCCGCCTCTGCGAAGACCTCCCCTGCGGCGGTCATGATCTCGGCCAGCCAGCCTTCCTGCATCCTCTCGGCCATCCGGGGAAGGGTGATCTGCGCCAGCGCCGCCTGCGGGGAGGCTCCCATCGCCCAGACGTCGCCGAGCGCATGAAGGGCTACGATGCGGGCCATGACGTAGGGATCCTCCCAGACCGCGCGCAGGTGATCCGTCGTCAGCACCTGCCGTGCGCCTCCGATCCGAAGGACCGCCGCGTCGTCGCCCGTACCGGTCTCGATGTCGTCCCGCTCGATGCCGGGAAGGGCGGCCAGTGCCCGGTCCAGCGCGCCCGGCCCCACCTTCGCGCCGCAGCCGCCGCAGAGAGGCTTCGGGCCAAGCGCTTCGGCCACGCCGTCCGCGACGTCTTCCGGCAGGGGCGGCGGGCGCATCGGCGTCAGGTCGGCGAGCTTTTCCATGAAGGCGCGGTCGATGCGGTTTTTCAATGTCCAGGCCCAGTCGCCCGAGATCGCGCGATTCCACTTGTCGGCGACCGCCGCCTTCCGCCCGAGAGAGACGAGCTTCAGGTAATGCTTCTGCGGCCTGAAGGGCTCCAGCGCCTCGCCGGTCAGCGCTGCGCGGATGTTGCGCGTCAGGATGGGAGCGGCGCGGACGGCATAGACCCCGGCCTTGGGGCGGGGGCTGTGAGAGAGGTGGGCGCAATCGCCCACGGCGAAGACGGCAGGATCGGTGACCGACCGCAGCGTCGCGTCTACTGTGACGTATCCGTTCGTCAGGTCGAGACCGGTCGTTGTCAGCCAGTCGTGCGGCCTCGCCCCTGCCGCACCGACGGTCAGCGCCGCCGCAACGGTTCGGCCATCCGAGAGGGTGACGCTCTCCGCCCCGATGCGATCCACTCGGACGTTCTCGATCAGGTCGATCCGGGCCGACGCCAGTTCGGACAGAAGCCGTTCCCGCGCCGGGTCCGAGACATCTCGCAAAGCCTTGTCCGCCTCGATCACCGTCACCGCGCCGCGACCCGCCAGCGCATGGTGCATGGCCAGCGCCAGTTCGACGCCCGCGACTCCGCCGCCGATGACCGCGACCGGGCCGCCTTCGTCCAGATGCCGCGTCCAGCGGTCGGCATAGGGCCCGAGGGGTTTCGCCGCGATTGCGTGTCCGGCGAAGCCCGGAAGGTTTGGCATGTCGGAGGTGATGCCGACGTCGAGCGACAGAAGGTCGTAGCGCACGGGCGGGCGGTTCGACACCTCCACCGTCTTCGCGTGGAGGTCCAGTCCCGAGGCGAGACCGAAGATCAGCCGGGCGCCTGCGAACCGAGCGAGGCGGACGATGTCGATCTCGAGGTCGTCGCGCGCATAGTGGCCCGCGATGAAGCCGGGGAGCATCCCCGTGTAGGGCGCGGTCGGCTCCGGCGTGATGACGGTCAGCCGAGCGCCGGGGAGCGGGATCCATGCCCCACCGCTTGAGCATCAGAGCATGTGCGTGACCGCCGCCGACGAGGACGACTTCTTGCGCGAGGGGAAGCGGGAGCGCGTGCATCTGGCCTGCCTAGCCGCTCTCAATCGTCTTGGCGAGGCGGCGCATAGCCGCTCATCTCGAGGTAGCCGCGACCCTCGTGCGTGCCCGAGACCTCGACCGGACCTTCCCAGTAGGGAATGCGCGTCCGCATCCAGCTGTCGTCGCGCAGCGCCTCGACGCGGATGTCGAGATCCTCGGACGGCAGCGTCACCTGCCAGTCGACGGGCACCTCGCGCCCTTCGACCTCGGCGGTGCGAAGGGGCGTCATCGTCAGCGCTCCGGGCTCCAGCGGGTCCGGCGTGCCATCGGGTGCGATCCAGGTGCCGACGGTATAGGCGCTCCCGTCCCCCTCGCGCAGGCGATAGCCCATGAGGCGATGGCCGTCGTCGAGGTGCAGTGAAATCCAGTCCCATCCGGTTTGCGACCCCGTCAGCGGCTGTGACGACCATTCGCGGTCGAGCCAGGCCTCGCCGCTGACCTCGACCGGACCCGAGGGCAGCGTGACGGTTCCCGTCACGTCGTAGAACGGCTGTGAATAGTAATGGCTGGCCTGTCCTGCCTCGGACTTGACGCTGAAGCCCTCGACACCCTGCGGCACGAAGGGGCCATCGGCTGTCAGCGCCAGGTCAAAGGCCCAGTCCGCGCCTTGCGCCGTCAGGGTGACGTCCGACAGCGACGGCCCCGCCATCCGCCATTCGTCGATCCAGGCGTCGAAGGGCTCGGCGTCGACCCCGGCCTGTCCGATGCCGCCACGGGCCAGCCGCTCGGCCGAGACATGCCCTTCCGGTGTCGAGAGGGCGGCATGTGCCATCCAGACCTGCCTGTCCGGGTCGCCTCCGGGCGCCAGCGCGTTGCGGAAGAGCGTCCATTGCACGCCGTAGGTCTCGCCGTCCGCGCCGTCGAGGGTGGCGGTGACGTACCACCATTCGATACGGAAATCGGGGTGAGGCCCATGATCCTCGGGGAAGACGAAGCGCGTCGCGGGGTCGGGAAGAGCGTAGCCGTCCGCGTCGGATCCGAGGCCCGCGAACCCCTGCGCGATGGCCGAGAGCGGCAGAAGAGACAGGACGACGGCGAGGGTTCTAGCGTTCATGTGTGAAAACCCGGATCAGGTCGGCGGGCGGACGGCGGGCCAGTTGCACGGCTGGCCATAGACCGGCAAGTGCGGCCGCTGCCAGCGACAGAAGGCCCAGCCAGAGCCACTGGAGGGGATAGACGAACATCGGAAGCCTCCAGCCAAACGCCTCGACGTTGATGACGGCGAGGAGGATCCAGGCCAGCCCCAAGCCCACCGGCACGGACAGCACGAAGGTCAGCGCGGCGAGGACGAGGGCGCGCAGGAACTCGATCCGGGCAAGGCGGCCGCGCGTGAGACCGAGCGCCCAGAGAGGCGCAAGCTGGGGCAGGCGCATCGACGCAAGCGTCAGGAGGCTCGTGAGGATGGCGACGCCCGCCACGCCGAGCGTCAGCACGTTCAGGGCGCCCGTGACCGCGAAGGTCCGCTCGAAGATCGACAGGCTGAACGCCTTCAGTGCGGCCTGGTCGGTCATCGCGTCATCGGGCAGCCCGAACTCTTCGACCAGCGCGCGGCGCAGGTCGTCCGTCCCGCCTTCGTCTGTGAGCACTCCGAAGTCGGTGCGTTCGGCCTCGGGATAGCGATCGGTCAGCACCTGAAGCGGGATCACCACCTGCCCGAGCGGATTGCCGTAGTCGCTGTAGACGCCCAGGATCTCGTCGTTGAAGCCGCCTGGCAGGTCCAGCCGGTCGCCGGGCGACAGGTCTTCGCGCCGCGCGAGTTGCTCGTTGACGAGAACGCCTTCGCCCCGGCCCATCCGCGCCCACGTCTCGGGCAGCGCGTCGAGAAGCGGCCAGGTCCGCGCATAAATCGGGTGATCGGCGATGCCGTAAATCTCGGTCGGCGCGCCCAGGATGTCGCCTTCGGTGTGCCAGATCGGCAGAACGCCCTCGGCGCGGGCTTCGAGGAAGGCACGCAGCCTGACCCCCTCGGCGTCGTCGCGGGCGCTGACGTAGAGATCGCTCACGAGCCTCTGGTCGAGCCATCCTGTGAAGGTCTGCCGGAAGCTCGACACCATCGTACCGACGCCGATGTTGGCCGCAAGCGCCAGCATCAGCGCCATGAGCGCCAGCGACAGGCCGGGAAGCTGCTGGCGTGTATCGGCCCAGAACCACTCCGACAGGGCCGTCTGCGCGCTGCGCCCCGCCAGCGCCACAAGGCCGGACAGCACCGCCGGAAGCGCGAGCGCCGCGGCAAGGAGGACGCCGCCCAGAAGAACGAAGCCGCCCGCGAGGCCGCCGCCCGCGACGAGCGCGAGGCATGCAAGCGCGAGGCAGAGCCCGGCCAGAAGAAGTTGGGACCGGATCGCGCGGCCCGACACCATCGCCCAAGCCCGGGGCCGCGCGGGGGCGAGGGGCGGCATCCGTGCCACCCGCAACAGGCCACCCGCCGCGGCAAGTGCGGTGCCGAGGCAGGCGATGACGACGCCCGAAAGCCACCAGGCGGGCGAAAGGGTCAGCGTGCCTTCGACGCTGGCGCCGTATAGGCCGCGCAGTGTCGCGGCGACGTCGGGCAGAAGGCTTGCCGCGATGAGGTAGCCGAGCAGGATGCCGATCGCGCCCGCGATCACCGCGAAGATCAGAAGCTCGATGGTGAGAAGACCCACCAGCGTGCCGGCCGGGACGCCAAGCGCGCGCAGGGTGCGGAAAACCGAACGGCGCTGCTCGAAGGCGAGACCGACCGCGCCGTTGACGATGAAGAGCCCGACGGCGAAGGACAGAAGTCCGAAGGCGGTCAGGTTGAGGTGGAAGCTGTCGGTCAGACGCCCGAGGTCGTCGGCGGTCTCGGGCTGCGTCAGCGACAGACCGGGTGCGATGACGTCGAGGGGCGCCTGGCGCAGGGGCTGGACGGGATCGACGAGAAGGCGTGAAAATCCCTGCTGTCCCGTCAGCTCTTCCGCGACGGTGAGATCCGTCAGGACGAGGCCGGGCGCCAGTCCCGCCCGCGCCACGACGCGGTCCCCGAAGGAAGCGAGCCGCGCTGCCGTGGCCGGGTCGGCCAGCATGTCTCCCCCCGCCGCGACGAGGCTCGAGAGGTCGTCGGCGGTGAGGCTGTCCGACGCGGGCGACGCCTCGGGCAGGGTAAAGGGGTCGACGCCCAAAAGCCGGACGCGGCCCCGGTCGCCCTCGATCCAGCCGTCGATCACCGGGCTCACCAGCCAACCCGCACGGCGCAGCGCCACGAAGGTCTCGACGGGAATGGTGGTCTGGCCCGTGGCGGTGAGGGCGGATGCGCCGCCGCCGCCAAGGATGTCGGCGGCCTCGGCATAGCTTTTCCGTGCCTCGGCGTTGATCGCCTGGACGCCCGACCAGAGTGCCGTGGCGAGGGCCAGGCCCAGGATAAGGGTGACGAGCTGGAACGGGCGCCGCCGCCAGTGTGACAGGAGGGCCGAGAGGACGGTGCGGATCATCCGGCGGACGAAGGGGCTCTGCCCCCACCTCGCTGCGGGAGGCCCCCCGAAGTATTTGACGCGCGATGAAAGCGCGCCGTCATGCCAGCCGACCCCGGCTGAGATGCAGGCGGCGGTCGGCGCGGGCCGCGAGCCTTTGGGAATGCGTGGCGACGAGGAGCGCCGTGCCTTCGGTGCGGGCGAGCGAGACGAGAAGGTCCATCACCGTGTCGCCCGTCGCCTCGTCCAGGTTGCCTGTCGGCTCGTCGGCGAGAAGAAGGCGCGGACCCGCCGCGACCGCGCGCCCGATGGCCACGCGCTGCTGCTGCCCTCCCGAAAGTTCCTCGGGGTATTTCGAAAGGTGATCCTCGAGACCCAAGCGACGGGCGAGGGCGGCGAGGGCCGCATCTTCGCCACGTCCCGCAAGGCGCGCCTGGAACGCGAGGTTGCGGTCCACGGTCAGCGACGGGATCAGGTTGAACTGCTGAAAGACGATGCCGATGTCGCTGCGCCTCAGCGCCGCGCGGCCCCTGTCGTCCATTCGCGGTCAGGTCCTGGCCGTCGATCAGCACGCCGCCCGTATCGGCGGGTTCCAGCCCCGCCACGACGTGAAGAAGGGTCGATTTGCCCGAGCCGCTTTCTCCCGTCAGAGCCACGATCTCGCCACCGTCGACGTCGAGCGAGATCCCGTCGAGCACGGGGCGCTCGACCCCCGGAAAGCGTTTGACGAGATCGCGAATGGCTAGAAGCATATGGCGGAGGTTAGCCTGCAATCGCGCGAAGGACAGGGGAAGGACGACGGGTGAGACGCTGTGGCGCGGACGCCCTTGCGTCAGACCGCTTCCAGCATCCTCCAGAGCCCTATTCCGAAGGCGAGACAGCCGACCGCGACGCTCATCGGCCGGCGCGGGATGCGCGAGGCCATGTAGCCGCCCACGACCGCGGCGGGCAGGCCGCCGACGATCAGCCCGACGACCGGACCCAGAACCGTGTGCAACCCGCCATCTTCTCCCCAGTGGCCCCGGCTGAAGGTGATCATCAGCGTCAGGAACACCGCCGCCGACACCGCGAGTTCGGCGGTGCAGGAGGAGCCCACGGCCTTGCGCGGCGCGTAGCCCGCGCCCAGAAGGCCCGTCGTCACGATAGGGCCCCAGCTTCCGCCGATGCCCTCGATCAAGCCGCCCGCCCCGCCGATGGCCCAGACCGGCGCGAAGGCGACGAGGGAAGGCGTCCGCCCGAGGATGCCGCGCACGAAGATCAGCACACCCATGATCATCAGGAAGACCGAGACGAGGATGACCACCGCCGGGCTTTTGAGGTGCGACAGGAGGAGGGCGCCGAGGACGCCGGTCGCCACGCCGGACACCGTCAGCCGCGTCAGCACGCGGCGGTCGATGTTGCCGAAGCGCATGTGCGACAGCGCCGACACGAGGCCGGTCGGCAGCTTGGCCGCGTTCACGGCGGCCGAGATGAGTGGCGGCGACACGCCGCCCGCGAGAAGGATGGAGGAGGAGATGAGGCCGAAGCCCATGCCGAGGGACGCGTCGATGAGTTGGGCGCAGAAGCCCACGGCGGCAAACAGCAGAACGGTGTCCAAGATGCGACTCGCGCAGGGGATACGACCCGGGACGCTACGCTTGCGCGCGGGCGCTCACAACGGGCATCGGAGCCTTCCGCCGCCGGCGTCACGCCGCTAGTCTGCCGTCCATGACGAACGCCCCCCAATTCATACACCTGCGCGTCCACACCGAGTATTCGCTGCTCGAAGGGGCCGTGCGGCTGAAGAAGCTGCCGGGTCTCTGCCAGAAGGCGGGGATGCCCGCCGTCGCGGTCACGGACACGAACAACATGTTCGCGGCGCTCGAGTTTTCCGTCTCGGCGGTCGGGCAGGGCATCCAGCCGATCGTGGGCTGCCAGATCTCGGTCGCCTACGAGCGGCCTGCGCCGGGCGACAAGCCGGTGCCGCCCGCGCCGATGGTCCTGCTGGCGCAGAACAAGGCGGGCTACCAGAGCCTGATGACGCTGAACTCCTGCCTCTATCTGCGGGATGCCGACTGGCCCCATGTCACCCTCGAGGATCTTGCCGCGAATGCCGAGGGACTCATCTGTCTTTCGGGCGGTGCGGACGGACCGGTCGGACGGCTTCTGCAGACGGGACACGCGAACCGGGCCGAGGCCCTGGCGCGGCGTCTGTCGGAAATCTACCCGACGCGTTTCTATATCGAGCTTCAGCGTCACCCCGGCGAAGGCGGACAATTGCCCGAGGCCGAGCGCCTGACGGAACGCCCTGCCATCGAGATGGCCTATGCGATGGAGTTGCCGCTCGTCGCCACGAACGACGTCTTTTTCCCCGATGCGAAGATGTACGAGGCGCATGACGCGTTGATCTGCATCGCCGAAGGCGCCTACGTCGATCAGCAGGCGCCACGCCGCAGGCTGACCCAGCAGCACTACTTCAAGTCTCCGCAAGAGATGGCGGCCCTCTTCGCCGACCTCCCCGAGGCGCTGGAGAACACGGTCGAGATCGCGCGCCGCTGCGCCTTCGCCGTCGAGACCCACGAGCCGATCCTCCCGCGCTTCGCCGACGACGAGGTCGAGGAGTTGAGGCGGCAGGCGAAGGAGGGGCTCGAGGCGCGGCTTGCCGTCATCGAACCCGCCGCCCCGCGCGCGGACTACGACGCGCGGCTCGAGTTTGAGCTGGGCATCATCGAGGGCATGGGGTTCCCCGGCTACTTCCTGATCGTCGCCGACTTCATCAAGTGGGCGAAGGACCAGTCGATCCCCGTCGGGCCGGGCCGAGGCTCGGGCGCGGGCTCGCTCGTGGCCTATGCGCTGACGATCACCGACCTCGACCCCCTGCGCTATTCGCTTCTGTTCGAGCGTTTCCTGAACCCCGAGCGCGTGTCGATGCCGGACTTCGACATCGACTTCTGCATGGACCGGCGCGAAGAGGTGATCCGCTACGTCCAGGGCAAGTACGGCGCCGACAGGGTCGGGCAGATCATCACCTTCGGAGCGCTTCTGTCGAAGGCGGCCGTGCGGGACATCGGGCGCGTTCTCCAGATGCCCTACGGCCAGGTTGACCGGCTGTCGAAGCTGATCCCGGTCGAGGGCGTCAAGCCGATGTCCATCGAGCGCGCGCTGGCCGAAGAGCCTCGCCTGCGCGAGGAGGCGCGCGCCGAAGAAGTCGTCGACCGTCTGCTGACCTATGGCCAGCAGGTCGAGGGACTTTTGCGTAACGCCTCGACCCACGCCGCCGGCGTGGTGATCGGGGACCGGCCGCTGGACCAGCTTGTGCCGCTTTACCGCGATCCGCGGTCCGAGATGCCGGCGACCCAGTTCAACATGAAGTGGGTCGAGCAGGCGGGGCTGGTGAAGTTCGACTTCCTCGGCCTGAAGACCCTGACCGTGATCCAGAACGCCATCGAGCTGATCCTCGCTTCGGGGCGCAGGCTGCACGAGACGGCGGACGGCACGACGCTTTACGAGCCGGAGGCAGGCACCGAGAACGATATCGGACTGATCCCCCTCGAGGACGAAAAGACCTACGAGCTTTACGCCAAGGCCCGCACGGTCGCGGTGTTCCAGGTGGAAAGCTCGGGCATGATGGACGCGCTGCGGCGCATGAAGCCCACCTGTATCGAGGACATCGTGGCGCTTGTGGCGCTCTACCGCCCCGGCCCGATGGAGAACATCCCGCAATACTGCGACGTGAAGAACGGCCGCGCCGAGCGCGCGCGGCTTCACCCCTCCATCGACCATATCCTGGACGAGACGCAGGGCATCATCGTCTATCAGGAACAGGTGATGCAGATCGCCCAGGAGATGGCGGGCTATTCGCTCGGCGGCGCCGATCTTCTGCGCCGCGCCATGGGCAAGAAGCTTCAATCCGAGATGGACAAGGAAAGGCCGAAGTTCATCGCGGGGGCCAAGACGAACGGTGTCGACGACCGCAAGGCGCTGGACGTCTGGAACCTTCTCGACAAGTTCGCCAACTACGGCTTCAACAAGTCGCACGCCGCCGCCTATGCCGTCGTCAGCTACCAGACGGCCTGGTTGAAGGCGAACCACCCGGTCGAGTTCATGGCCGGCGTGATGAACTGCGACCTCCACCAGACCGAGAAGCTGTCTGTCTATGCCGAGGAGGTCCGCCGGGGCCTCGACATCGCCATCGTGCCGCCTTGCGTCAACCGCTCCGAGGCGTCCTTCTCGGTTCGTGACGGCAAGCTCGTCTATGCCCTTGGCGCGCTCAAGAACGTGGGGCTCGACGCCATGCGGCTGATCGTCGAGGGGCGGGGCGGGCGACCCTTCTCGACGCTTTACGACCTTGCCCGACGCGTCGACCTGAAGCGCATCGGCAAGCGACCTCTCGAGATGCTGGCCCGCGCCGGAGCCTTCGACGAGCTGGATCCGAACCGTCGCCGGATTTCTCGTCGCTCGACGCGCTGACCGCCTATTCGGCGGCGATCCACGAACAGAAGGGCAGCGCGCAGGTGTCCCTTTTCGGCGAGGCCGGCGACGACCTGCCCGAGCCGCGTCTGTCGCCAATAGACGACTGGCTGCCGAACGAGAGGCTGGCGCAGGAGCAGGCGGCGATCGGCTTCTACCTGTCCGGTCACCCCCTCGACGATTACGCGGTCGCGCTGAAGCGGAAGGGAATGCTGACGCTGGCCGAGTTGCAGCAGAAGGCCGAACGCGACGGCGCGGCGGTCGCCCGCGTCGGCGTCATCGTCTCGGGCCTTCAGGAACGGAAGTCCGGACGCGGCACGCGCTTCTTCCGCATGAACATCTCGGACCCCACGGGTCAGGTGTCCGGCATGGCGCTTTTCCCCGACGACTTCGACACCATCCGCCGCGTGTTCGAGCAGACCCACGAGGTCGTAATGACGCTGGAGGCGCGCTTCAACGAGGGTCAGTTCGACCCCGTCGCGCGTGGCGTCACCCCGATTGAAGGACTCGTGGCGGATGGCATGGCCGCGGGTCTAAACGTGATGATCGACACGCCTGATGCCGCCGTGCTGATCCAGTCGGTCCTCGGTCGCTTCCGCGAGGATGGCTCGATCCGGGCGCGGGGACCGGTGCGGATCACGGCGCTTGCCGTTCCGCTTGGCGGGGCGCCACAGGACGTGCCCGTGGACATCGGCGACGGCTGGCCCGTCTCGCCTCAGATCAAGGGTGCGCTGAAGTCGCTACCGGGCGTGGTGGCGGTCGAAGAACTGGCCTGACGCGTCAGGTCGAGGTCGACGCCGCCGTAACGCCCGCCTGCGAAGGTCAGGGGTTCCCCCCGGTGCCGGGTCACGGCAAGCACGAGTCCGACGACGATGGCGTGGTCGCCCGCGTCGTGGACGGCTTCGGAGGCGCATTCGAAGCGGGCGAGGCAGCCGTCAAGCTCGGGCACGCCCGCCGCATCCTCGCGCCAGTCGAGACCTTCGAAGGCCAGGCCCTCGGAGGCGAAGCGGCGGCAGAGGGGCTGCTGATCCCGGCGGAGGACATGGATCGCGAAGCGCTTCGCCTGAACGAAGGCATCGAAGCGGGACGAGGATTTCGCCGGACACCAAAGAACGAGCGGCGGATCGAGCGACACCGAAGAGAAGCTGTTCGCCGTGATCCCGAGCGGGCCATGCGACGACCGGCATGTCACGACGGTCACCCCCGTCGCGAAGGCGCCAAGCGCCTCACGGAAGTCGGTCTGCGAGTCGGGTCCGGGAACGAAACGGATCATCTAGCGGACATTGGGGCTCGGCTGCCAAGTGTAAAGGCGGAAGGCATGGGAACCCGCCGATTGACCGACGCCGCGTCCGCGAAGGCACGGAAAACAACGATTGTCGCGTCCGGACAACCAATGTTCCACAGGCTGCGCCGCAAACCTGTCGGAAGGTCGCATTTGATCATGGTCCGCGCTGCGGTGGCCATCCCAACCGCACGTGTACGATGACGCGGAGCGGCGTCGGTATGTCGCGAAATGACGTGACGCACCTTGCGCCGCCTTGCAGGCTGACCCTTGCACGCCGGCCCCTGCGCCGGACCTGAAGGGGGGACGGCATGAAAACGCATGTGCGCGTGGCGGTGATCGGCGGCGGCGTTGTCGGCTGTTCTGTGCTCTATCACCTGACAAAGCTCGGCTGGTCCGACGTCATGCTGATCGAGCGCTCGGAGTTGACCAGCGGGTCGACCTGGCACGCCGCGGGCGGCTTTCACACCCTGAACGGCGACACGAACATGGCCGCGCTTCAGGGTTACACGATCAACCTCTACCGCGAACTCGAAGCGATCACCGGCATGTCCTGCGGGCTGCATCATTCGGGCGGCATGACGCTCGCCGACACGCCCGAGCGCCTCGACATGCTGAAGGCCGAGCGCGCCAAGCATCGCTACATGGGGCTCGACACCCGGATCATCGGGCCGGACGAAATCCGCGAGATGGCGGACTTCGTGAACACCGACGGCATCCTCGGCGCGCTTTACGATCCGCTCGACGGCCACCTCGATCCGTCCGGCACGACGCACGCCTATGCCCGCGCGGCGAAGATGGGCGGGGCCGAGATCGTGACCCACAACCGCGTCCTCGCCACCACGCCGCGCGCCGATGGCACCTGGGACGTCGTCACCGAGAAGGGCACGATCCACGCCGAGCATGTCGTGAACGCGGGCGGCCTCTGGGCCCGCGAGGTCGGCGCGCTGGCGGGCGTCTATCTTCCGCTTCTGCCCATGGCGCACCAGTACCTCGTCACCGGCGACGTGCCCGAGATCGCAGCCCGCACCGACGAGATCCCGCACGTTATCGATCCCGGCGGCGAAAGCTATCTGCGCCAGGAGGGGAAGGGCTTCGTCATCGGCTTCTACGAGCAGCGCTGCGAGCCCTGGGCGGTCGACGGCACGCCGTGGGAGTTCGGACACGAGCTGCTGAACGACGACCTCGACAAGATCGAGGACAGCGTCGCCTTCGCCTGGCGGCGCTTTCCGATCCTGGAACGCGCGGGCATCAAGCGCGTGATCCACGGGCCATTCTCCTTCGCCCCCGACGGCAATCCCTTGGTCGGCCCTGTGCCCGGCTTGCGCAACTATTGGGCGGCCTGCGCGGTCATGGCGGGCTTCAGCCAGGGCGGGGGCGTGGGCCTGGCGCTGGCGCAGTGGATGATAGAAGGCGAGACCGAGCGCGACCCGCGCGCGATGGATGTGGCGCGCTTCGGGCGCTGGACGACGCCGGGATACACTGTGCCGAAGGTGATCGAGAACTATCGCCGTCGCTTTTCTGTCAGCTATCCTAACGAGGAACTCACCGCCGCGCGCCCCTTCCGCACGTCGCCCATGTACGACGTCTGGGACGCCAAGGGCGCGGTCTTCGGCGCGAGCTACGGCATGGAAGTGGTGAACTGGTTCGCGCGCCCCGGCGAGGCGCGCCGGGAAGAGCCGACCTTCCGGCGCTCGAACGCCTGGGACGCGGTGCGGGACGAAGTGCGCGCGGTCCGCACAGGCGTGGGCATCGGCGATATCCAGGCTTTCGCGAAATTCCGCGTCACCGGTTCGGACGCGCGGGACTGGCTCGACCGCGTCATGGCGGGGCGCATTCCGGCTCCGGGGCGCATGGCGCTGACGCCGATGCTGGCGCCCTCGGGGCGGCTTCTGGGGGACATGACGGTGGCCTGCTACGGCGCCGACGATTTCCTGCTGGTGTCGAGCTACGCCGCGCAGGACATGCATCTGCGCTGGTTCGAGGCGTCTTTGTTGCCCGGCGAGGACGTGTCTGTCGAGAACCTTTCGGATCGGCTGACCGGCTTTCAGCTTGCAGGTCCGTCGGCGCGCGAGCTTCTGATGCGCGTGACGCGGGCGGACGTCTCTCAGGGGGCGATGCCGTTACTAGCCGTCACGCGCGCGACCGTGGGCCCGGCCGAGGCGCAGATACAGCGCGTCAGCTACACCGGCGACCTCGGGTTCGAAATCTATTGTGACGGAACGATGCAACGCGCGCTGTGGCGGGCGCTCGAGGCGGCGGGCGCCGACCTCGGGCTGAGGCCCTTCGGATCGCGGGCGCTCATGTCGCTTCGGCTCGAGAAGGCCTTCGGCGCGTGGGGTCGGGACTATACCGCTGATCTGACGCCGGGCGAGACGGGTCTTGATCGCTTCATCGACTTCGGCAAGGCGGCGGACTTCATCGGACGGGCCGCGGCCGTGGCGGAAAGGTCGGCGGGCGCGCGGCGTCGCCTCGTCGCCTTCGAGGTGGACGCGGACGACGCCGACGTCGTGGGATGGGAGCCGGTGTGGATCGACGGCGATGTCGCAGGCTACTGCACGTCGGGCGGCTATGCGCACTGGATCGACCGGTCGATGGCGCTGGCTCTGATCCCTGCGGAAAGGGTCCGCGACGGGCTGGAGATCGAAATCGAGATCCTGGGCCAAAAGCGGCGTGCCCGCCTGGTCACGCGTCCGGTCTTCGATCCGGATGGCGCGAGGATGCGGGGCTAGGGCAGGCGGCCGGCGCAGCGAGAAGATAGGGGCCACCGCCCGGTTAGGATCAGAACTCCTCCCAGTCGTCGTCGGACGCGTCCTCCGGCGCCAAGGCCAGATTGCCGGCGGACCTCGGGGGTCGAGCGGCATCCTTTCGGACATCCTGCCCGGTGCTTCGATTGACAGGCGCAATGGTGGCGACGCCACGCTCCGCCGGTGCAGCAGCGTCGGCCGACCCGCTCTTCGACTGAACGGCTACGGGTGCGGTGTCCGAGGCGGTCGCGCGCGACCCGCTGCATTGAAAACGGTGTGTGATCGACACGAGCGAAGTCGCCTCGGTCGTCATGAGCTTCGAGGAGGCCATCGTCTCTTCGAACATGGCGACGTTCTTCTGGGTGACCTGGTCAAGCTGGTTCATTGCCGTGTTGATCTCGTCGAGGCCGGTCGACTGCTCGCGCGCCGAGGCAGCGATGCCCGAGACGTGCTCGGCGATGCCGCCGACCGACGCCACGATCTCGGTCAGCGCATGCCCGGCCTTTCCGACCAGCGAGACGCCCTTCTTGACGTGCTCGGACGAGGTCGAGATCAGGTCGGTGATCTCGCGCGCGGCTTCCGAGGACCGCTGCGCAAGTGCCCGCACTTCCGACGCGACGACGGCGAATCCGCGTCCCGCATCGCCTGCTCGCGCGGCCTCGACCCCGGCATTTAGAGCAAGAAGGTTCGTCTGGAAGGCGATCTCGTCGATCACGCCGATGATGCGCGAGATTTGTTCCGAGGAGTTGGCGATCTCGCCCATGGCGTCGACGGCCTGCCGGACCACGTCACCCGAAGTCGCCGCGTTGTCGCGGGCGTCGTCGACGACATCGTTCGCTTGCTTGGCCCCCGACGCGGCCGAGGCGACCGAGGCGGTAAGCTCCGAGATCGCTGCAGCGGTTTCCTCCAGCGTGGCGGCCTGACGTTCGGTCCGGCGAGACAGGTCGTCGGCCGCGCCGGATACGTTGTCGGCCTCGCCGAGTATGGTGTCCGCGCTGGCAAGGATACGGGCGATCGCACCGTCGAGTTCGCTCACGGCGCGATTGAAGTCGGTGCGAAGCGCCTCGTAGTCGCCGGGGAAGGCGGTCTCGATGCGGACGCGCAGGTTTCCGTCCGACAACTCGGTCAGCGCACTCTTCAGTTCGGTCATGACGCGCGATTGCTCGGCCACCATGCGCTCGTTCTGTTCAGTTGCGGCACGAAGCCGGGTCTCGCTCTCGGTGATGTCCTGCCCAAGGAGGACGAAGCCCGTAAGACGGCCTGCGGAATTGGTGGTAGGGCTGAGGCTGCCGTCGAGCAGCAGATCGACGGTCCCCATTGTGACGTGAAACTTCCCGAAGACCGCCTTGCCGGACTTGAGCGCGGCCTCGACCGGACTTCCGTCGGCGTTCTGGACGAACTGTGCCATGCGCACGTCCGATGGCGTCCGCCCGGCAGTCTTCAGCGCGACGCCCATGCGGTCGCTCATCGCCGAGAGCAACCCGTCGGGGCCGAAGTCCGCGCGCAACTGCGCCTGTTCCAGCGAGGCGAGGACCGCCGCCGTCTTGCGCTGCTCGGTGACGTCGAGCCATTCGAGGACATAGCCCATCGTCGCGCCTTTATCGCCCTCGATGCGGTTCAGCACCAGGTTCATCAGGACGCCGCCGATGGTGATGTCGATGTCGATCGGAAAGGATGCCTCGGCCATCCGCCTGCGTGGACCTTCGGGTTTCCGATGAAAAAGGTCGGCGTTCATGCCGACGAGTTGGTCGGGATCGAACGAAGGCACGACGACACGGAAATCGTCGAGGTTGTCGCGCACGAGGTCGATCATCGCGGTGTTGCAGTGGGTGACGGTCATGTCGGTGTCGCAGAGCATCATTGCGGCGGTCGACCCCTGGAAACCCGCGCCTCGGAACATGGCATCGACCTTGGCGATTTCGGCCTCGTCCAGCCTTGTCCGCAGGGTTTCGAGCGCCGTTGCGGTCTTGCCGATCTCGTCGCCCCGTTCGAGGTAGGGCACCGATGAGGCGAAGTCTCCCTGGGCCATGGCAGAGGTCCGCACGATGATGCGGTTCAGAGGACTGGTCACGATGTGCCGAACCGCCCATGTCCCGAGAGCGGACATGATGAGGGCGATCGCGGCGCTGACCGCTATGCCGAGCTTCAGATCGTCAGCTACGGTCGCTTCGAGCGCCGCCGGGCTCCACACGACGCCGAGGCCGCCGAGCACGGTGCCGTCCTTGCCGCCGAAGATGGGAACCCCGACAAGAAGCCCGTCGGGCGAAACGATCTCTTCTCCCGTGTCTGCGGCCTGTCTCGCCAGCGTTTCGATTGCGTCGAGGTCGCTGTCCTTGCCCTGCTGCGCGACGACGGCGCCTTGCGCGACGACGACAGCTAGGGTTGCGAGGTCCGTACTGTCGATGACGGCTTCGAGCCGATTCTCGACCTGGTCCGTATCGCCGAACTTGAGCGGCGCAGCGATCTGCTGCGCCGTGGCCACGGTGATGCTCGCGCCCAGGGAACGCGCTGCATCGATCGCGATCTGGCCGCTGGTGCGAAGCGACAAGACCGTCAGTGCGGTCGACAGCACCGCGCAGATCGCCGCGATAAGAATGAGGCACTTGAGAAAGATCGGCAGCGACGTGCGGCTGGCCTGCGACGTGGACATGGCGACGCGGTCTCCTTGAGGCGGGACGTGGGACGGGTCAGAGACGGGTCAAAGAAGCGACTCCGCGTCGACACCGACGGTCATCGCGCCAATCGGCGCGCCTGTGTCGGGATCGACGATCGTGATCGAAATCTGGCCCTGGTAGGTCTGGCTAGATTCGTCGAATTCGACGTCGCCGAAGTGGATGGCGTCCGGACCCACGTCATGGGTCTTCTGGAACTTGTCCTCGTCGCCCTGCCAATAGTCCGATGTCACCGCCGAGGACGCGACGTTCAGCCCGTGCGCGTCCATGATGAACGCTTCGGTGATGCGCCCGTTCGACTTCGCAACCTGTTCACGCAGGAAGTCGGCAGCGGAGTTGCCCAGGACCGGATCGATGGTCGGCGTCGCGGCGGTGCCCACTTCGGCACGCCAGGTCTGATCCAGCGCTTCGATCCGCGCCTGGTCATAGCCGCCGGTGGCGGCGTTCTGGTTGCGAATCGCGTCGATCAGGACCTGGTTCGACGCCCAGCCCTGAATGCCGTCTTCGAGAAATCCGCGCATCGCGGGTTCGAAGTCGTTGGCGAGGGCGGGAATTGCGGTAAGCGCGAGAATCGCGCCGCTGAGTGCAAGTCTGGTCATGGTTGGCTACCCTGGTTGGACAATCACAGGGTTGCGTCCTAGCGATCCAGCCTTGCGAAACGCTTAACCGTCGAAGGCCATGATCTCTGCAATCGGATCGGGCCGGATCACCTTCTGAAGCGGAGGCAGATCCGGCCGGTCGATACGCTGCATCAGCGCCCTTGCGAGGAAACTTCCGGTCCCCGCGACGTCCTCGTGAAAGACAAGGATTTCCTGGCGGAAGACCTTCAGGAACGAGATCGCCTCTTTTGACGCCAGGTCGATGTCGCGTCCGATAACGCGGCCTGCGGCCTCGATCGACTGGGTGGCCGCGACGGCGGACGGCGCCGACGCCGTCATCACGCAGTCGGTGTCGGGGTGCAACGCAAGTTCGGCGGCAACAGCCGCGGCGACACGTTCCGTCGGGCTGTCGCTTGTCGCGCCTTCGAGGATGCGCGCGGCCATTCCGGCCGCGGCTGCGGCTTCGCTGGCCCCGCGCGTCATGTGCTGGGAATAGCTCTGATCGCCGGGCGGGGCGACGATCAGCATCCGTCTCCGGCCACGGGCGGCGAAGGTTTCGGCGCACAGGCGGCCGTAGGTTTCGTTGTCGAAGTCGAAGTAGGGATCATCGGCGCAGTCGGCCGTCCGGCCGTGCATCACGAAGGGAAACCGGCGCTCGCGAAGGAACTCGATCCGGGTATCGCGGGGCTGGATGCGGTTCAGGATCACACCGTCGGCAGAGCCGGTGCGAACGATGTATTCGACCGGAGTGAGGGGTGATTCGTCGGGGAAGTAGGGCATCACGACCAGATGATAGGGCGTGCCCCTGCATTCACTCGCCACGGCGGTGATGAGCTTAGCGGTGTGGTTCATGACGTCGTGGTCCGTCGACAGCACAAGCGCCAGCACGTTCGTCTTGCCGGTGCGCAGACGAAGGCCAGCGCGGTTCGGCCGGTAGCCCAGTTCAAGGGCCAGCGCGCGGACACGTTCCTTGGTACTTTCGCCGATGTCCGGTGCGTTGGACAGCGCACGCGACACCGTGGGCACCGCGACGCCGGCAAGACGCGCGATGGTCTTGAGCGTCGGCCGCTCGCGCTCGCCCGGCATGAGGAGCGCCTTCTTGTCCGAATCCGTCATCGTCGCCTTCCCGCGCAACCAAGCTGTGAAAAGCCAGTTTTTTCCGCGCTTGATTTACCATTCTAAAACGATTTAACGTGACCGCAAACGATTTAGGAATAGGGAGGAAAATCCATGAAATCGTTGCGTACCCTACTGTGCTGCACCGCGCTCGTTTCGGCTGGCGCCGCCCATGCGACCGATCTTGAAGTCACCCACTGGTGGACCTCTGGCGGAGAGGCGGCGGCCGTGAGCGAGTTCGCCAAGGCCTTCGACGCCTCGGGCGACAAGTGGATCGACGGCGCCATCGCCGGCGGCGGCGGAACTGCGCGTCCCGTGATGGTCAGCCGGATCATCGGCGGCGATCCGATGGGCGCCTTCCAGTTCAACCACGGCCGCCAGGCCGAGGAGCTGATCGAGGCGGGTCTTCTGAAAGACATGACCGCAGTGGCCGAGGCCGAGGGCTGGAAGGACATCGTCAACCCGCCGTCGCTTCTGGATGCCTGCACGCTCGACGGCAAAATCTACTGCGCCCCCGTCAACATCCACTCGTGGCAGTGGCTCTGGCTGTCGAACGCGGCATTCGAGAAGGCTGGCGTCGCGGTTCCGACCAACTGGGACGAGTTCGTGGCCGCCGGACCGGCGCTGCGCGAGGCTGGAATCCAGCCGATGGCGCTTGGCGGGCAGCCCTGGCAGTCGTCGGGCATGTTCAACGTGCTGATGGCGACCGTTGCCGGTCCCGAGGTCCTTCAGACGATCTATGGCGACGCGGATGCCGAGCTTGCTGCGGGCGACGAGATGAAGGCCGTCTTTGCGGCCGCGGCCGACGCGCGTGAGTTGGCGAAGGGCTCGAACGTCCAGGACTGGAACCAGGCCACCAACCTCGTCATCACCGATCAGGCCGGCGGCCAGATCATGGGTGACTGGGCGCAGGGCGAATTCGCCGTCGCGGGCGAGGTCGCGGGCGAAGACTATACCTGCCTGCCGGGTCTCGGCGTGCGCGAAATCATCTCGACCGGCGGCGACGCCTTCTACTTCCCCGTCAACGACGACCCGGAAGTGAGCGCGGCGCAGGACCGTCTGGCGGCGACGCTGCTGTCGCCCGAGACGCAGGTGAACTTCAACCTGAAGAAGGGCTCGCTTCCGATCCGCGGCGACATCGACCTCACCGCGGCGAACGACTGCATGAAGAAGGGTCTCGAGATCCTGGCTGCGGGCAACACCATGCCCGACGTGAACCTCCTGAACACCGAGGACACGAACAACCAGCTCAACGACCTTTTCGTCCAGTTCTTCCAGGACGAGTCGATCACGCCCGAGGCCGCCCAGGAGCGCTTCGTCGAGATCGTGCGCAACAAGGACTGATCCTTCAGGGATAGTCCGACGGCGGGGCCGCAGACATGCGGTCCCGCCCAATCAAAAGAAGACGAGCGAAGGGGAGGGGACCGCGTGGCGTCGGAAGCCAAGAGGCCGATCGGCCTGTTCCGCAACCTGGCGGCCAAGATCGCCGCGATTCCAATGATCCTGACGGCGCTGGTGGTGTTCCTTGGCGGGACGCTCTGGACGATCACCTATTCGTTCACCAGCTCGAAGCTTCTGCCGCGCGCAAACTTCGTGGGGTTCGACCAGTACGAACGCCTGTGGAGCACGGAGCGCTGGCAGGTGTCGATCGAGAACCTGATGATCTACGGTCTTTGCAGCCTGGTCTTCAGCTTCATCATCGGCTTCGTCCTGGCGGCTCTCATGGACCAGAAGATCCGGTTCGAGAACACCTTCCGGACGATCATCCTCTATCCCTTCGCGCTGTCCTTCATCGTCACGGGCCTCGTCTGGCAGTGGCTTCTGAACCCCGACCTTGGCATCCAGAACGTGATCCGCAGCCTCGGGTTCACCAACTTCGAATTCAATCCGCTCTACAATCCCGACATCGTCATCTACGGCGTGCTGATTGCCGGGCTGTGGCAGGGCACGGGCCTCGTCATGGTCCTGATGCTGGCCGGGCTGCGGGGCATCGACGGGGACATCTGGAAGGCCGCGCGGGTCGACGGCATCCCGATGTGGAAGACCTATCTTTTCATCGTCATCCCGATGATGCGGCCCGTGTTCATCACGACGCTCGTCATCATCGCCAGCGGCATCGTCCGCCTCTACGACCTGATCGTGGCGCAGACCTCCGGTGGCCCCGGCATCTCGTCCGAGGTGCCCGCGAAATACGTCTATGACTACATGTTCCAGGGCCAGAACCTGGGGCAGGGTTTCGCGGCATCGACCATGATGCTTCTCGCCGTCGCTATCGTCATCATCCCCTGGGCGATGCTCGAATTCGGAGGGAAGAAGCGTGTCTGATCCCGGCATCCTCGCGGTCACCAAGGCCGGCACCGACCCGGTCCGCGCGCAGCTCGACGGTCCGTCGGGCACGCGTCCGCGCCGGCTGATCTCGCGCCGCAACATCTTCCTCTACGGCACTCTGATCCTCGTCTCGGTCTATTACCTTCTTCCGCTCTACGTGATGGTCGTCACCTCGTTGAAGGGGATGCCCGAGATCCGCATGGGCAATATCTTCGCCCCGCCGGTCGAGATCACCTTCGAGCCCTGGGTCAAGGCCTGGGCCGAGGCCTGTACCGGTCTTAACTGCGACGGTCTCAGCCGGGGCTTCTGGAACTCGGTCCGGATCACCGTGCCCTCGGTCATCCTGTCCATCGCAATCGCCTCGGTGAACGGCTACGCGCTGGCCAACTGGCGCTTCAAGGGGGCCGACATTTTCTTCACCATCCTGATCTTCGGCGCCTTCATCCCCTATCAGGTGATGCTCTACCCCATCGTGATCCTGCTGCGCGAGATGGGTCTCTACGGCACCCTCTGGGGCCTCGTCCTCGTCCACTCGGTCTTCGGGATGCCGATCCTGACGCTTCTCTTCCGCAACTACTTCACCTCGTTGCCCGAGGAGCTGTTCAAGGCGGCGCGCGTCGACGGCGCGGGGTTCTGGGGCATCTACTTCCAGATCATGCTGCCGATGTCGCTGCCGATCTTCGTGGTGGCGATGATCCTGCAGGTCACCGGCATCTGGAACGACTTCCTCTTCGGCGTCGTCTACACCAAGCCCGAATATTATCCGATGACGGTTCAGCTCAACAACATCGTCAACTCGGTGCAGGGCGTGAAGGAATACAACGTCAACATGGCCGCGACGATCCTGACCGGCCTCGTCCCCCTCGTCATCTACTTCGTGTCCGGCCGTCTCTTCGTTCGAGGCATCGCCGCCGGCGCCGTGAAAGGGTAGCAACCATGACCGACGCCAATCGCAAGTCCGTCGAGATCAAGAGCCTGGACCTGAATTTCGGCGCCGTGAAGGTGCTGCGGAACCTCAACCTTGACGTCTACGAGGGCGAGTTCCTCGTGCTGCTCGGCTCGTCGGGGTGCGGAAAGTCGACGCTTCTGAACTGCATCGCGGGCCTTCTCGAGATCACCGAAGGCCAGATCTGGATCAAGGGCAAGAACGTGACCTGGGCCGAGCCGTCCGAACGGGGTATCGGCATGGTGTTCCAGTCCTACGCGCTTTACCCGCAGATGACGGTCGAGGGGAACATGAGCTTCGGCCTGAAGAACGCTCGGGTGCCGAAGCCCCAGATCAAGGAACGCGTGGCCCGCGCGGCGGAAGTCCTCCAGATCGAACCACTCCTGAAACGCAAACCCTCGGCTTTATCCGGCGGCCAGCGCCAGCGGGTGGCCATCGGACGGGCGCTGGTGCGCGACGTCGACGTCTTCCTCTTCGACGAGCCGCTGTCGAACCTCGACGCGAAGCTCCGCGCTGACCTGCGGGTGGAGCTGAAGCAGCTTCACCACCGGCTGAAGAACACGATGATCTACGTCACCCACGACCAGGTCGAGGCGATGACGCTGGCCAGCCGCATCGCGATCATGAAGGACGGCATGATCCAGCAGCTTGCCTCGCCCGAGGAAATCTATTCCCGGCCCGCGAACCTTTATGTCGCTGACTTCATCGGCTCGCCCGCCATGAACCTCGTGAAAGGCACTGTCTCGGGCAACCGCTTCACCTCGGGCGCGCTGTCGATCCCGCTCGACGGTTACGACTTCACCCGCCCCGCGAAGGGCGAGGCGTGGTTCGGCATCCGGCCCGAACACGTCCTCGTCGGCGACGCGGCCCACAGCGGCGACGCCGTTCTCGACCTCGAGGCCGAAGTCGTCGAACCGCTTGGATCGGACACCCTGATCCTGTCCACCCTCAACGGCGGGCGGTTCTGGCTCCGCACTGACGGACAGACGCGAATTCGCAGTGGCGACCACATTACCGTCGGGCTACGCACGGCCGACGCCTCGCTCTTCGATACGGGCGATGAAGCCCGGCTTTGACACACCCACCCAAGGACTCCGATCCCGTGACCCACTACTCCTATCAGCTCTATTCCTCCCGCAACTTCGGACCCATGTCCGATACCCTCGCGATGATCGCGAACCTCGGTTACTCGCGCGTCGAGGGCTATGGCGCGCTTTATGCCAATCTCAAGAACCTGGACGGCCTGAAGGACCGACCTCGAGAAGAACAACCTGCACATGAAGAGCGGGCACTTCAGCCTCGACATGGTCGCGACCGACCCGAAGACGGTGCTGGACATCGCGCGCACGCTGAAGATCACCGACATCTACGTCCCGCACCTGGCCGAGCCCGACCGTCCGACCAACGCCGACGGCTGGCGCGCCTTCGGGCGTCGGCTGGCCGACGCCGGCAAGCCGATCGTGGATGCCGGCCATCGCTTCGGCTGGCACAACCACGCTTTCGAATTCACCGCCCTCGACGACGGCAGCTTTCCGATCGAGGCCGATCCTCGACGGCGGGCCGGACCTGTCGTTCGAGTTCGACGTGGCCTGGGCCGTGCGCGGCGATCAGGACCCGCTTCCCTGGATCCAGCGCTATGCCGACCGGATCACCGCCGCCCACGTCAAGGATATCGCACCCAAGGGCGAGAATGCCGACGAGGATGGCTGGGCCGATGTCGGCACCGGCACGATGGACTGGCGCGGGATCATGCTGGCGCTCCAGAACATCGGCGCTCGATCTCTTCGTCGCCGAACACGACAACCCCTCGGACGACGCCCGCTTCGCGCGGCGCTCGATCGAGTTCCTGAAGTCCCTCTGAGGAGAACAGACCCATGACCATGGGCGTCGGCATCATCGGATGCGGCAACATTTCGGCGGCCTACCTGCGCCTCGCGCCCCTGTTTCGAGGGATCGAGATGCGCGCAGTGGCCGATCTCAACGCGGCAGCGGCCGAGGCGCGCGCGACGGAATTCGGTGTCCGCGCCGAGACCGTCGAGGGCCTTCTGGCGGCCAGCGACATCGACATCGTCGTCAACCTCACCATCCCGGCCGCGCACTTCGCCGTGTCGAAGGCCATCCTCGAAGCGGGCAAGCACGTCTACTCGGAAAAGCCCTTCGTCCTGTCGCTGGAGGAAGGCGCGGAACTGAAGCACATCGCGGATACCGAACGGTCTGCGCATCGGCTCGGCGCCTGATACCTTCCTCGGCGGCGCGCACCAGCAGGCCCGCGCGCTGATCGACGACGGCACCGTGGGGCAGGTCACGAGCGGCACGGCGTTCGTGATGTCGCACGGGATGGAGCACTGGCATCCGAATCCGGACTTCTTCTTCCTGCCGGGTGCGGGGCCCGTCCTCGACATCGGGCCCTATTACGTGACCAACCTCGTCCAGCTTCTGGGGCCGGTGAAGCGCGTCGTGGCGCTGACCTCGACGCCGTCGACGACGCGCACGATCTCGTCCGACCCGAGAAAGGGCGAGACGATCCCGGTCGAGACGCCGACGACGATCCACGCGCTTCTCGACTTCGCCAGCGGCGCGGTCGATCACGATGGCGACGAGCTGGGACGTCTGGGGCCACGGCCACAAGCCGATGGAGCTTTACGGCACGGAGGCGACCCTTGACGTGCCCGATCCGAACTTCTTCGGCGGCGACCTGATCCTGACCGAGGGTCGCGATCCGGCGCGAAAGGTCGAGCCGTGGGACCACCCTTTCGGGAAAGCGAACCAGGACGTGCGCGCGAACTATCGCACCGCGGGTCTTGCCGACATGGCCATCGCCATCGCCGAGCACCGCCCGCACCGCTGCTCGATGGAGCTGGCGCTGCACGCGGTCGAGGTGATGACCGGCATCCTGAAGTCAGGAGAGACCGGCAGCTTCGTCGAAATGACGACAACCTGTTCGCGTCCGGCCGCGCTGGACCCGGCGGCAGCGCGCGACCTGCTTGCGTGACGAGAAGGCGGGTGGCGCAAGCCGCCCGCACCACAGAGGCCCAGTCATGATCCGCAACCCGATCCTTCCCGGCTTCCACGCGGATCCTTCGATCTGCCGCGTCGGCGATACCTTCTACATCGCCACTTCCACCTTCGAGTGGTATCCCGGCGTTCGCATTCACCGGTCGACCGATCTCGCCAACTGGGAATTCGCCGCCGCGCCTCTCGACCGCGAGGCACTTCTCGACATGCGGGGCAATCCCGACTCGGGCGGCATCTGGGCGCCTTGCCTGTCCTACGCCGACGGGCTGTTCTGGCTGGTTTACACCGACGTCAAGCGGCTGGATGGCGCGTTCAAGGACGCGCACAACTACATCACCTGCGCCGAGCGGATCGAGGGTCCCTGGCGCGACCCCTGGTACGTGAATTCCTCGGGCTTCGACCCGTCGCTCTTCCATGACGAGGACGGGCGGAAGTGGTTCGTCAACATGCGTTGGAACCACAGGGGCAAGGGCACGGGCGGCAACCCGAAGCACGCCAGCTTCGACGGGATCCTCTTGCAGGAATGGTCGCCGAACCAGGGGCTTACGGGCGAATGCACTAACATATATGACGGCACCGACCGCGGCCTGACCGAAGCGCCGCACCTCTTCCGGCGAAACGGCTGGTACTACCTGACGACTGCCGAAGGCGGGACCGGCTATGGCCACGCTGTGACGATGGCGCGCTCACGCGATATCCGCGGACCCTACGAGACGCATCCGGACAAGTTTCTCCTCTCAGCCGCCGACGCGCCGGACCACGCGATCCAGCGCACCGGGCACGGACAATACGTCGAGGCGCCGGACGGCACGCTTTGGCACACCTTCCTCATGGGGCGTCCGATCGCGGGACCGGACGGGCAGGGACGGTTCTGTCCTCTCGGGCGCGAGACGGGGATCGAGAAGGTGATTTGGGGCGAGGATGACTGGCTTTATCTGGAAGGCGGCGGCCTCCTTGTGCGCGAGGAGGTGCCGCACGACAGCGACAGCCCCCCGCCGCAGCCGTCGAGCTATGACTTCGCCGAGGGCGCTGCATCACGACTTCCAGTGGCTGCGTCACCCGCATCCGCAAAGGCTGTTCCGCACCGGCGCGGACGGTCTGACCCTGATCGGGCGCGAAAGCATCGGAAGCTGGTTCGAGCAATCCCTCGTCGCCCGCCGCCAGCAGCACCTGGCCTTTCGCGCCGAGACGGTCGTCGACGTGATGCCCGGCGACTACCAGCACGCCGCCGGGCTGACGACCTACTACAACCGGCACAAGTTCCACGCGCTTCTCGTCACCCACGAGCCGGGGATGGGCCGCGTCCTGACGATCCAGAGCTGCCCCGGCAACTGGCCCGACTGCGCGCTCGAGCATCCGCTCGAAGCGCCTGTCCCTCTGGCGGAAGGCCCTGTGGATCTGCGCCGTTGATGTCGATCACGCGACACAGCAATTCTTCTGGCGGCAAGGCGGCGACTGGCAGGCCATCGGGCCAGCCCTCAATGCCGCCGTCATCTCGGACGAAGGCGGGCGGGGCGAGCATGCCTCCTTCACCGGGGCCTTCGTCGGCGTCGTCGCCTACGACACCTCGGGGCAGGGGCGTGAGGCGCGGTTCGCCCGTTTCTCGTACGTACCCGCATGACTTCGTCGGTTCGCATCTACGACCTGGTCTCGAACAGAACCGAGACCGTCTTCGAGACCGACCGCCTGATCGAGGCGCCGAACTGGACGCCGGACGGAACGGCGCTGATCGTCAATGGTGACGGCCTCCTTTTTCGGCTTCCGCTCGACGCTCCCCGCCTCGACCGGATCGACACCGGAGACGCTGTGCCAGCTCAACAACGACCACGGCCTGTCGCCGGACGGCACGCGCCTCGCCATCAGCGACAAGACCCGGACCGGCATGAGCGAGATCTATACGCTGCCGGTCTCGGGCGGAGCGCCCGAACCCCTGGGTGCGCCTCTGCCGGCCTACTGGCACGGTTGGTCGCCCGACGGCGCGACTTTGGCCTATGCCGGTCGGCGGGACGGCGTCTTTCAAATCTGCACAATGCCCGCGCAAGGCGGTGCCGAATCGATCCTGACACAGGGGTTCGACCATTGCGACGGACCCGACTACACGCCGGATGGCCGCTGGATTCTGGTTCAACGGCGAGACTGACGGCTCGGTGGACCTCTGGCGCATCCCGGCGTCTGGCGGCACGCCCGAGCGCATGACCGACGACGAGCGCGTGAACTGGTTCCCGCATCCCTCGCCTGATGGCGCGCACGTCCTCTACGTCGCCTTCGAGGCGGGGACCAAAGGACACCCTCGCGATCGCGACGTCGAGCTTCGCCTGATGCCGGCGGAAGGCGGTGCGCCCCGGACGCTTCTGTCGCTCTTCGGCGGGCAAGGGACGATCAACGTGCCCTGCTGGGCGCCGGATGCGCGCCGCTTCGCCTTCGTGAGCTATGCAAGGCCGTGACGACGCGCTAGCGTTCCGGCCATGAGCGACCCCTTCTTCCAGCCCGTCTCGGGCTTCGTGCTGCCGCGTTTCGCGGGCGTGCCGACCTTCATGCGCCTGCCCCTGGTGCCGCCCGACCACCCGCGTTTCTCCGAGGTCGAGATCGGGCTCGTCGGCGCGCCCTGGGACGCAGGCACCACGAACCGTCCCGGTCCGCGCCACGGGCCGCGCCAGATGCGCGACGCCTCGACCATGATCCGGGCCGAGCATCCCGTGTCCGGAACGCGCCCATTCGAGCGCGCGAACTGCGCTGATGTGGGCGACATCGGCCCCAACCCGGCCAGCGTTCCCGATACGCTGGAAAGGTTCACGTCGTTCTACAAGGAGCTGAAATCGCAAGGAATACGTCCCCTGACGATTGGCGGAGATCACCTCTGCTCGCTGCCCATCCTGCGGGGGGTCGCGGCGGACGAGCCTTTGGGCATGATCCATTTCGACAGCCACACCGACCTCTACCACAGCTATTTCGGCGGCGAGATGTATACCCACGGCACGCCCTTCCGCCGGGCGGTCGAGGAAGGGCTTCTGGACCCGAAGCGCGTGATCCAGATCGGCATCCGCGGTTCGATGTACGGCCGCGAGGATCTGGACTTCGCCGAAAGCGTCGGCATTCGCATCGTGCGGATCGAGGAGTTTTTCGCCCGCGGTGTCGCCGACGTCATGGCGGAAGCGGTGGAGGTCGTGGGCGAGCGGCCCTGCTATGTCAGCTACGACATCGACTTCGTCGACCCTGCCTTCGCGCCCGGCACCGGCACGCCCGAGGTCGGCGGCCCGACCAGCTTTCAGGCGCTGGAGGTGTGCCGCCATCTGGCAGGCCTCGACATTCGCGGCGCCGACCTAGTCGAGGTGTCGCCGCCTTTCGATCCTTCGGGCGCGACGGCCTACCTGGGCGCAAACATCCTTTTCGAGCTTCTCTGCGCCATGGTGTGACGGCGAGGGGCGCCGCCCCTCGCGCCCCCCGACGTATTTAAGGGTCGATGGAGGATCAGGCCGAGCAGCTTGCCCCGCCGAGGACGCAGAACTTGGCACAATGCGGATGGTTGAGCTGCACCGGGCGCTCGGCCTCGGCCAGCGTGCGTCCCAACTCGAAATCGCGTTCGTACGGCAGGAGAGTGCAGGACACGACGGTCGGCGTGGCGGCGCCCTTGCGCTTGACCACCATCCGGGACGAGGCGCACATGACGCTGTCGGGCGACTTGTGAAGGATGCCCCAGCAGGCCGTCGTGATTTCGGGTACGTCGACGGTTTCGTCCATCTCGGGGAAGAGAACCGTCCGACCCGGATCCCTGGCGTCGATGTCGAACCCTTCGGCCCGGTAAAGCGCATCGTAGCCCGTGCGCGCCTCGGCCTCGCTTTCCCCCCACACGGTGCGGCCTGCGACGGTCATGGCGATGCCTTCGTCCCGCAGCCAGCGCATCCCCTCGAGCGACCGCTCGAAGCTGCCCGCACCCCGTTCGGCGTCGTGAAGCCGCGCCGACCAGTGGTCGAGCGACACCCTCAGCGTCAGGCGGCCGGGGAAGCGGGCATGAAGATCCACAAGGCCGTCGCGCAAGCGCCGCCGCATCATCGGCTGCATGGCGTTCGTCAGGACAAGGACGTCATAGCCTGCGAGAAGGGATGCTTCGGTCATCCCGATGATCTCGGGGTTCATGAATGGCTCGCCGCCCGTGAAGCCGATTTCCCTCAGCGACCAGCCGCGCGTCCGGGCCTGGGAGAGATAATCTTCGACCTCGGCACGGGTCATGTAGACCAGCGCGTCGTTCGTGGGCGAGCTCAAGATGTAGCAGGACAGGCACTCGATGTTGCAGAGCGTGCCGGTGTTGAACCACAGCGTTTCGGGATTGGTCAGGGCGACCTCGGCACGCGTCTCGCCCTTGGCCGTCACAAGGGGATCGGAGAACTTCTGCAGTCCCTCGGGGCCATTGGCGTCCTTCATGCGGTTCAGTCCTCCTTCACATGCAATTGCCTAGAATGTCGCGTCTTTGTCCGAAAGAAAAAGAGTGCGGCCGGCACGAAGATGTGATGACCATGGGCCCGGCTGGACTTCGGGACCGCGACGCGCTATCCGCGCGGGCAAATGGCTTGTTAGCGGTAACACCATGAGCGAAGAGGAATAGGCGATGGTCTCGCGCGTCATCCCCGTCGAGGATTTTGACCTCGTCATCTTCGGTGGCACAGGCGACCTTGCCCGGCGCAAGATACTGCCTGCCCTGTTCCGGCGTTTCCAGGCCGGACAGATGACGCCCGAGAGCCGCATCGTCGGAGCGGCACGGTCCGAGATGGATAGCGCGGGTTATCGCAATGACGTGCGCGCGGCGCTGGAGGAATTTCTGGACAAGGACCGCCCCAGGCCCGAGATCGAAGACTTCCTCGAGCGTATCGACTATGTCGCGGTCGATGCGACCGGCGACAGCGGATGGGACGAACTGTCGAAGCTCTTGCGCAAGGGCGTCACGCGCGCCTTCTATTTCTCGGTGGCGCCGTCGCTCTTCGGCGCCCTGGCCGAGCGTCTGCACCAGCACGGCTGTGCGGGTCCGAAATGCCGGATCGTGGTCGAGAAGCCCTTCGGCCGTGACCTTCACAGCGCGCGGGAACTGAACAAGACGCTGCGGGATCATTTCTCGGAGAACCAGATCTATCGCATCGACCACTATCTGGGCAAGGAAACGGTCCAGAACCTTATGGCCGTTCGCTTCGGCAACGTCCTGTTCGAGCCGCTGTGGAATGCCCACTACGTCGACCACGTCCAGATCACCGTGGCCGAAAGCGTGGGTGTCGACGGACGCGGGGCCTATTACGACAAGTCGGGCGCCATGCGGGACATGGTGCAGAACCACCTGATGCAGCTTCTCTGCCTGACCGCGATGGAGCCGCCGGCGCGGTTCAGCCCCGACGCTGTGCGCGACGAGAAGCTCAAGGTGATCCGCGCGCTGGAAGCCGTGCCGCCGGCCGACATCGTGCGGGGTCAATACGTCTCGAAGTCGAAGGGCGAAAGCTACGTCGACCAGGTCGAGGATCCGGGCAGCCGCACGGAAAGCTTCGTCGCGATGAAGCTCCAGGTCTCGAACTGGAGATGGGCGGGCACTCCCTTCTATCTTCGCACCGGCAAGCGCCTGAAGGCGCGGCACACCGAGATCGCGGTCATCTTCAAGGACGCGCCGCATTCGATCTTCGGTCAGTCGCTCGGACGCCACCGCAACGTGCTGGCGATCCGTCTGCAACCGAACGAAGGCATGGACCTCTTCGTCACGATCAAGGAGCCGGGGCCGGGGGGAATGCGTCTGGTCGACGTTCCGCTCGACATGACCTTCGCCGATGCGCTCGGCCCCGATGCGGCAGACGTGCCTGACGCCTACGAGCGGCTCATCATGGACGTGATCCGGGGCGACCAGACCCTGTTCATGCGCGGCGACGAGGTCGAGGCGGCCTGGGCCTGGACCGATCCGATCATCGAGGGCTGGGACGACACCGGCGAACGACCCAAGACCTATGATGTCGACTCGACCGGACCCGAGGAAGCCGCGATGCTTCTGCATCGCGAAGGCCGGCGCTGGCGCGAAATCGCGAACTGAGGAGACGGGCATGGACTGGACACGCCTGACGAAAGCCGCCGAAGAGGCCACGCGGACACCGATCCTCGACCGTTTCGACCGACCAGAGCGCGCTCGCAGTTTCTCGGTCACCGCCGGCGATCTGCTGTTCGACTACTCGAAGACCGCCATGGACGACGCTGGCCGCGCGCTTCTCGTCGAGATGTACGAAAAGGCCGGCGTCCCGGCGCGGCGCGAGGCGATGTTCTCGGGCGCGAGGATCAACGAGACCGAGGGCAGGGCGGTCCTGCACACGGCCCTCCGCGCACAGCACGGCGCCGAGGTCATGGTCGATGGCGAGGACATCACCAAGGGCGTGCGGGACACCCTCGGCCGGATGGACGTCTTCGCCGAAGACGTGCGGTCGGGCACCCTGACCGCTCCCGGCGGCGCGCGCTTCACCGACGTGGTCAACATCGGCATCGGCGGGTCGGACCTCGGCCCCGCGATGGCGACGCTGGCGCTGGCGCCCTATCACGATGGACCGCGCATCCACTATGTCTCGAACGTGGACGGCGCACACATCAACGATACGCTTGTGGCGCTCGACCCCGCCTCGACGTTGGTGATCGTCGCCTCCAAGACCTTCACCACCATCGAGACCATGACCAACGCCGAGACGGCACGTCGCTGGATCGCCGAAGGCGTGGGCGAAGCGAGCGCAGGCGGCCACTTTGCCGCGCTATCGTCTGCAACCGACAAGACGGCCGCCTTCGGGATCGCCGCCGAGCGCGTCTTCGGGTTCGAGGACTGGGTCGGCGGGCGATATTCCATGTGGGGGCCCATCGGCCTCGCCCTCGAGATCGCCGTGGGGCGCGATGCCTTCCACGCCTTCCTGTCGGGCGGCGAGGCGATGGACCGGCACTTCCGCGCGGCTTCCCCTCTTGAGAACATGCCGGTCATGCTGGCGCTTACAGGCATCTGGCACAACCAGGGCCTGGGATATGCCACCCGCGCCGTCTTGCCGTACGAGCAGCGTCTGCTGCGGCTTCCGGCTTATCTCCAGCAGCTCGAAATGGAATCGAACGGCAAGGGCGTGTCGATGGACGGCGAAGGCTTGGCCGTCGACTCGGGGCCCGTCGTCTGGGGCGAGCCGGGCACCAACGGGCAGCATGCGTTCTATCAGCTCATCCACCAGGGGACGCGGGTGGTCCCCTGCGAGTTCATGGTCGGGGCCGAGGGTCACGAGCCGGAGCTTGCCCACCAGCATGTGCTTCTCGTCGCCAATTGCCTCGCGCAATCCGAGGCCCTGATGCGCGGGCGCACGCTGGACGAGGCAAGGGCGATGTTGGAGGGGAAGTTCAAGGGCGACGAGCTGGAGCGGCAGGCCCGTCACCGCGTCTTCCCCGGAAACCGCCCCTCCACGACGCTGGTCTATCCGAAGCTCACGCCCTTCGTCCTGGGCCAGTTGATCGCGCTATACGAGCATCGGGTCTTCGTCGAAGGCGCAATGCTTGGGATCAATTCGTTCGACCAGTGGGGCGTCGAACTGGGCAAGGAACTGGCGAAAGCGCTGGAGCCCGTCGTGTCGGGCGAGGAAAGTGCCGAGGCCAAGGACGGCTCCACCGCTCAACTAGTGGGGTATATTCGCCGCTACGTCGGTTGAGCTATCGCCAGACAGCGATGCAGCAGGCTGCGGCCAATATTCCGATCTGTCCGCCGCCGGCATAGCCGATGAATGCAATGACCGGGCCCGCGCCAGTCATGGCGAGATATAAAGCCGTACCTGCTCCGAAAAGAAGTCCGCTTCCAAGAATGAATGCGACTGGGCTACTGTTGTTCATTTCAACACCAATTCCAGTATTTCGTCAGGGTCATCTACCCGGTGGATCGGTTGATACCGCCCGACGCGGTGTGAGGGCGCGTCGGGCGGGTGGTTCGGCCCAGGGGTAAAAGACCGAACCGGGGGCTCCTCTTGGGTCTGCCGGACCCTCGAGGTCAATTGGTCGCGCGGTTGATGAAGGTCGAGCTCTTCATCCCCAGGCGGATGGCACCATCGCCGCCTCCGCAACGCGAGGTCTTCAGCCAGACCTGCGAGTAGTCGAGGTCGAGGCCGGGGTTGGTCTTGACGCCCAGCATGGGGCAGGCTTTGCCGCTTGGCTTGATGTCGTTCACGCGGCCAAGCAGGATGCCGTCCGACGACACCACGGGCCTTCCCATAAAGGCTTTAACCATGACCAGCGGCAAGCCGTTGCCAAGCCCGTTGGGGTTGCCGTTCGTCTGGCCGGGAGTGTTGGACGGACCGTTCGTGCCGGTTCCGGGGTTCGTTCCAGGGTTCGTGCCACCGCCCGAACCGCCGCCGCCGTAGCCGCCGCCACCAAGTCCGACAGAGGCGTCGACGTCCAGTCCCGAGCCCGATCCGCCGGAGCCGACGCTGGCGCCGACATCGGCGACGCTGCCGTGTCCGACTGATGCCGAGACGTTCGCGTCGATCCCACCTACGCTGGCGCCCACGCTCAGGTCGAGGGCGTGAAGCGGCATCGGCAGGCAGAATGCAGCGATACAGGCTGTTGAGAAAATTCTTTTCATGAGAGTCACCTTTCCAGAGGGCTGAATGGGGGATGCGGTCCCGATTTCATTTTGTCCGGCATTGGTCCGACACTCAGCCAACCGCTGCCTTGAAATTAGAATGACCTGGAATTGGGGAGGAATTCGGACGGTAACATTCGAAAGATAATTGGCACCTGCAATTGGTTCGAGCCGCTGACCCTTCACCACTTGTTAGCAGCGACAATCAAATTGTCCGAAAATAACGGAGACATGCGCCGTTGTCGCGTCTTGGCGACAGACGACTCGCATTACCAAAGGTGGCAAAGGAGGCAGGCGCTACTCACGTTCAGGGTGAGATATTCACAAGTCGGTGAACACAAAAGCCGCACGGTGAAGCTACTGTTTCCAAGGCGTGTTTGCGTTCACGGGACTGTGTCGGGAACGAGGCGTTCGCTGACGACTAAAACCTGAAGTTGATTCGTGCGACTGGAGCGGGTGAAGGGAATCGAACCCTCGTCTTAAGCTTGGGAAGCTCCTGCTCTACCATTGAGCTACACCCGCGACGAACCTGACCTAAGCCAAGGCCGGAAGCCGGTCAAGTCTCAGCCCCGACGCCTGCGCCGGCGGCTTCCGTCACTGTCGCCGCCGGTATTGAAGGACACATCGGGAAGGGTGAGGATCGCCTCGAGATTAGGGAATGCGTCGACCGCGTTCGGGATCGCCGAGGCGTTGACGAAGTGCTCCTGGAAACGAGGCTCGATAGCCGTCTCGATCTTGCGGATATCTCGCACCGTCGCCTCGATCTCGGCCCGCGCCTCGCGGTTCAGAAGCGCGATCCGTGCCCCGGTGCCGGCCGCGTTTCCGGCGGAGGACACCTTGTCGAGCGGGCAATCGGGGATCATGCCGAGAACCATGGCGTGCTTGGGCGAAATATGCGCCCCGAAAGCGCCGGCCAGGACGATGCGATCCACGGTATCGACGCCGCGCTTGTCCATCAGCAGGCGCGCGCCGGAATAGAGCGCGGCCTTCGCCATCTGGATTTCGCGGATGTCCTTGTTCGTCACCACGATCTCGCGGCCCAGATCGTCGGCGTCACGCACGCGATAGCTGTGCGTCCGCCCGTCCGGGAAGCAGCGCTCTGTGCCCGTCTGTTCTGCCGACCCGATCAGGCCCGAGGCGTCGAGGATGCCCGCCATGCGCATCTCGGCCACGATCTCGATGATGCCCGAGCCGCAGATGCCGGTGACGCCAGTGGTCGCGATGGCCAGGTCGAAGCCATCCTCGTCCGACCAGAGGTCCGAACCGATCACCTTGTAGCGTGGCTCTTTCGTGACCGGATCGATTTCGGCCCGCTCGATCGCTCCCGGCGCGGCGCGCTGGCCGGACGAGATCTGCGCGCCCTCGAAGGCGGGCCCCGTGGGCGACGAACAGGCCATCACACCCCCCGCCGCGTCGCCGAGCTGGATCTCGGCGTTGGTGCCGACGTCCACGACGAGGACGAGGTCGCGAGACTTCTCCGGCGCCTCGGACAGGGTCACGGCAGCGGCGTCCGCGCCGACATGGCCTGCGATACAGGGAAGAAGATAGATCGACGCCTCGGGGTGGAGGTCGAGCGACACCTCGGGCGCGCGCAGGGTCATCGCGTCCGAGGTCGCAAGTGCGAAAGGCGCCTGACCCAGTTCATAGGGGTCGATGCCAAGGAAGAGGTGGTGCATCACCGGATTGCAGACGAGGACCGCGTCGAGGATATCGCGCGGCTCGGCTCCGACCTCGGCGGTCAGTTCGGCGATCAGCCGGTTCATGCCGTCGCGCACCGCGCGCGTCATCTCGTCCGCGCCGCCGGCGTTCATCATCGAATAGCTGACCCGGCTCATGAGGTCCTCGCCGAACCGGATCTGCGGGTTCATCAGGCCGGAGGACGCGACGACCGCCCCGCTTGCCAGGTCGCAGAGGTGACCCGCAATGGTCGTCGAGCCAAGGTCGACGGCCAGTCCCAGAAGCGGGCCGTCATGGAAGCCCGGCCAGACCTTCAGGATGCGGGGTGACGCCCCCTCGGCCGACTGGAAGACCGCGCAGGTCACCTTCCACTCGCCCTTCCGCAGGATCGGCTGGAGGCCGTGCATCACGGTGAGGCCCGCCGTGGCGCCCGGCAGCGACCACTGGTCCGCAAGCGCCGCCGCCAGCCGCTCCAGATCGCCCGATGGCTCGTGCATGTCGGGTTCCTCGACCTCGACATAGCAAAGCCGGACGGCCGGGCTCATGACGATCTCGCGGGCCTCGGCGCGCTTGCGGACGACTTGCTTGTGGACCTGGCTTTCGGGCGGCACGTCCAGCACGACGTCGGACTGGATCCGCGCCTGGCAGCCCAGTCTGCGACCTTCGGGCAGCCCGCGCTTTTCGTCATAGCGCGCCTCGACGGCGTTCCAGGGCGACAGCGCGTCCTCGGCCACGGTGACATTGTGCTTCGGAAAGCTGCCCGTGCCGGGGCTCACCTGGCACTTGGAGCAGATGCCGCGCCCGCCGCAGACGGAATCGAGGTCGACGCCCAGCTTGCGCGCGGCTTCGAGCACGGTCGTGCCGACGGGGACACGACCGCGCTTGCCCGAGGGCGTGAAGATGACCAGTGCCGTCTCGTCCATGAAAGCCCGCTCCTTCGGGGCGTCACCCTAGCGCCGGGCGCGGCGGGGAAAAGCCCCGCCCTCGCCCTGAAGGTGCATCAGGCCCGGCGGCGCCGTCCGCTGCGTCCGCCGATCTGCGAGGTCTGCTGCGCGAGGCTCGCCGCGGGAAACTCCATGCCCTCGGCGACGGCGTCGAGAACGCGGCCGAAGCGGATCCATTCCGCGCCATGCGGGTCGTGGTTCATCAGCAGGTTCGCGGCGCGGATCGCCTCCATTTCGACGGGGCGGATCGGGTTCATGATGGCACTCGTCATGCCCGCGCCGATGGCCATCGTCAGGAAGGCCGCGTTAATGCCGTGGCGGTGCGGCATGGCGAACGAGATGTTCGACGCGCCGCAGGTGGTGTTGACGCCCAGTTCCTCGCGCAGCCGCTTGATGAGCGCGAAGACCGAGGTTCCCGCGATATCCTTGGCGCCGATCGGCATCACGAGCGGATCGACGATGATGTCATGCGCCGGGATGCCATAGTCGGCGGCGTGCTGGACGATCTTCTTCGCCACAGCGAAACGCACGTCGGGGTCGTCCGAGATGCCGGTCTCGTCGTTCGAGATCGCGACGACCGGCACGTTGTACTTCTTGACGAGCGGCAGCACGGCTTCAAGACGCTCTTCCTCGCCCGTCACCGAGTTCACCAGCGGACGACCCTTCGCCGCCTCGAGCCCGGCCTTGAGCGCACCCGGAACCGAGCTGTCGATGCAGAGCGGGCAGTCGGTGACGGCTTGCACCGTCTCGATCAGCTTCCGCATCAGGTCGGGCTCGACGAAGTTGTTGTCGGCATAGCGCGGATCCTCGGCCATCTTGTTCGAGAACACTGCGCCCGAGTTGATATCCAGGACCATCGCGCCACAGGCGACCTGGTCGATGGCGTCCCGCTCGACCGTCGAGAAGTCGCCGGCTTCCAGTTCGAGGTTCAGCTTCTTGCGGCCCGTGGGGTTGATGCGTTCGCCGATCACGCAGAAGGGCGCGTCGAAGCCGATCACGGTGGATTTGGTCTGGGATTCGAGAACCGTGCGGGTCATAGGGTCGCTCCTTCGGGGATGGCGATGTGATCGGAAAGGGTCGGGTCGGTGAAGTCCCGTATGGCATGGATCGCGCCGAGGTCGAGAAGCGCCTCGGGCGTAAGGCTGGTGGCGACGCCGATGACGGCAAGACCCGCGGCACAGGCCGAGGCGACGCCCGAGGCGCTGTCCTCGAACGCAATCGCCTCGTCGGCGCGGACGCCGAGCAAGTCGAGCGCGCGAAGATAAAGGTCGGGCGCGGGCTTGCCGTGGACAACGTCGTCGGACGACACACGGTGCCGGAAGTGTCCGCCGAGCGATAACCGCTCGAGCACCGTGTCGAGGTTCGCGCGGCAGGCGTTCGTCACGACGGCCAGCGGCAGGACGGCGGATAGCGTTTCCAGATAGGCCCGCGCGCCTTTCACCATCGGAAACTCGGCCGTGACGCGCTCGCGAAAAGCGGCTTCCTTGCCGGCATCCATCTCGTCCGCATCGTGGTTCGGCAGAAGCTCGGCGAAGATCTCGCGGTTCAGGCGACCGTGGATACGGCGCGTGTAGTCGGCCTCGGTGATGTCGAGGCCCCGCGCGCCGAGAAAGTCGATGAAGACGGCGGCATGCACGGGATCGCTGTCGATCAGCGTCCCGTCCATGTCGAAGAGGATCGCGCGTGGCGTCACGCCGTGGCCCGAGCGGCGGGCACGGCGCCCTTCGAGGCCGTCCATTCGGCCGCGGCCTTGATCCCGCCGAGCGGGAAGATGTGGACGTGGCTGACCGCGAAGTCGGGATGCGCCGCCTTGTGGTGCGCAAGCTCGGTCACGATCTCGTCAGGCTCATAGGGCAGGAGCAGCTTCGTGACGTCCATCGCGCGCTTCTGCAGGACGCGCAGCGACGGCCCCACGCCGCAGGCGACTGCGAACTTGATCAGCGTCTGGAGCTTCGCCGGGCCCGCGATGCCGATGTGGATCGGCAGGCCCACGCCCGCGTCGCGGACCGCGTTGGCCCAGGCGATGACAGGATCCGCCTCAAAGGCGAACTGGGTGACGATCGCCATTTCTGCGTCGGTCCGGGCGGCGAAGTCGTTCTTCCACTTCATCGCGGTCTCGACGTTCAGGGTCGTGCCGTCGGGGTCGATGTCCTTGTTGCCTTCCGGGTGGCCTGCGACGTGAAGCCGCGTGAAGCCAGCTTTGTCGAAGAGCCCGGTCTCGAGAAGGTGGATCGAGCTTTCGAAGACGCCGCGCGGTTCGGTCACGCCGCCCGCGAGGATCAGACCCTGGGTGACGCCCGCCTCGCCCTGGTAGCGCGCGATCCAGTCCCCGAGCATCTGCGCATTGTCAATGATCCGCGCCGGAAAGTGCGGCATCACCTGGAAGCCGTCCGAAGAAAGCCGCTTCGCCGTGGCCACCATGTCCTCGATCGGGGTGCCGTCGATGTGCGCGATATAGACCCGCGTGCCCTCGGGCAGGAGGGCGCGGAAATCGTCGACCTTCTCGGCGGTGCGCGGCATCACCTCGATCGAGAAGTCCCGCAGGAACGTCTCGACACGGCGGTCACCCATGCGGGGCGCCTCGGTCTTCTTGCGGAAGTTCAGCAGTGACATCAAAGATTTCCCTATGTCGCGGGGCGTCAGGCCCATCCGTCGTTCTCGATCAGCGCCCTGAGGCGGTCGTCGGTATAGTCGCGGTCCAATCTCTCGGCAGTCGCACGCGCGACCTCGTCGTCCGCGCCGTCCGCCTCGCCCGAGGCAACCTTGCGCCACTCCGACAGATAGGCGTCCGTGTCCCTCGCGCCCACTTTCATCGCCGCCCGGTCGATCGCCTGCTCGAAGCGCTCGGGCAAGGGCGCCTTGGCGCCCCGCCGGCCCTTGCCGACGATGACCTGCGCGGGAATGTCCCGCCAGTAGACGATGGTGACCTCGGCCATCCGGCACTCCTCTCGGTGGCGACACCTGTATCCGGCTTCCCCTGCGTTGCGATGCAATAATTCGACCTGTCGCGCAACCTTAGCGACGTCGCTTTCGATGCGGCCCGGAGGCTGTCCCGACGTCCCCGGCCATTGCTTGTCATTCCAAGGGCTCTTAAGTAGGGTCCGCCAACTTTCGAGGCAGGGCGCCGGTCGCCCTCGTCGCCGACACACGAACAACGACAAGGACCCAACTCCCCATGTTCGTCACCCCTGCCTATGCCCAGGCGGCCGGAGGAGCGGGACCGTCGCTTCTCGCGCAGCTTCCCTTCTTCGTCGCCATCTTCGCGATCTTCTACTTCCTGCTGATCCGTCCCCAGCAGAAGAAGCTGAAGGAGCACAACGCGATGGTCGAGGCCCTTCGCCGCGGCGACCAGGTCATCACCCAGGGCGGCCTTGTCGGCAAGGTCACCAAGGTCCGCGACGATGGTGAGGTCGAGATCGAGATCGCCACCGGCGTCAACGTCCGCGTCATCAAGCATACGATCCAGACCGTCCGCTCCAGGACCGAGCCGGCGAAATAGGGGCTCCATGCTTCAGATCCCCCTCTGGAAGCGGGTAGTCATCCTGGGCCTGTGCCTGCTCGGGCTCCTGCTGTCCTTGCCGAACGCCTTCTATACTCGCGTCGAGACACACAACGATGCCGTCTCCGCGATAGAGACCCTCGGCTCGACGCCCGAGCGCGAAGCCGACGCCGGCCTCTGGCCGTCGTTCCTGCCGGCGACGCTCGTCAACCTTGGTCTCGATCTCAGGGGCGGCGCGCACCTTCTGGCGGAGGTCCATGTCGAGGACGTTTACGCCGACCGCATGGACACGACGTGGCCCGATGTCCGCGACGCCCTTGTGGCGATCCGCGACCAGGTCGGGTTCGTCGAGCGGCTCGAGGGCGCCGCTCCCGGCACGCTGTCGGTCCGGATCCAGAACGCCGACGCCATGCCGGCGGCTCTCGAAGCGGTCCGCGCGCTGGCCCAGCCCGTGGTCAGCCTGTCGGGTATCGGCGCGCAGGACCTCGTCGTGGCGGGGCAGGGCTCCACCCTGACGGTCGAGCTTTCGCCCGAGGAAAAGCTCGCCACAGACGACCGCACCGTGCGGCAGGCGCTTGAGATCATCCGTCGCCGGATCGACGAGGTCGGCACGCGAGAACCGACCATCCAGCGTCAGGGCGAGGATCGGATCCTCATCCAGGTCCCCGGCGTCGGCTCGGCCGAAGAACTGAAAGCCATCATCGGAACCACTGCGCGCCTGACCTTCCATCCTGTGGTCTCCGCCTCGGCCACCGCCGACACGCGCACGTCGGCAGGGCAGGTTCTTGTCCAGGACATCGACGAACAGAGCCAGTGGTACGTTCTCGAAAGTGCGGCCATCCTGTCGGGCGAGGACCTGAAAAACGCGCAGCCCGGGTTCGACCAGAACGGTCAGCCTTCGGTCACCCTCAACTTCAACGGACACGGCGCGCAGGTCTTCGGTCGGTTCACTTCGGAAAACGTCGGCGCCCTCTTCGCCACCGTCCTCGACGACAAGGTCATCACCGCGCCCCAGATCCGCGAGCCGATCACCGGCGGTCAGGCTCAGATCACCGGCAACTTCACCGTCGAAAGCTCGACCGACCTCGCCGTCCTTCTCCGCGCGGGCGCACTTCCGGCCGAACTGACTTTCCTCGAGGAGCGCACGATTTCCCCGGGCCTCGGTCAGGACTTGATCGAGGCGGGGCGCATCGCCGCCATCGTGGGCTTCGTCGCCGTCATCGTCTTCATGGCGCTGTCCTACGGCCTCTTCGGCATCTTCGCCAACATCGCGCTGATCGTGAACCTCGCCATGCTGCTCGGCGTGCTCTCGGCCTTCGGAGCGACCCTGACGCTTCCCGGCATCGCCGGCATCGTCCTGACCATGGGCATGGCCGTCGACGCCAACGTGCTGGTGTTCGAGCGTATCCGTGAGGAACTGAAGACCTCCAAGGGCCCCAGCCGCGCCATCGAACTTGGCTACCAGCGCGCGCTTTCGGCCATTATCGACGCCAACATCACGACCTTCATCACCTCGCTGATCCTCTTCCTTCTGGGCTCGGGGCCGGTGAAGGGATTTGCCGTGACGCTGATGGTCGGCATCGTCACCTCGGTCTTTACGGCGATCTGGCTGACGCGGCTTCTGGTGGTGTTCTGGTTCGAGCGGCGCCGTCCCCGGACCATCGAGGTATGACATGCGCCTGAGATTTTTCGCAGACGAGACCAACTACGACTTCTTCAAGTGGCGTACCGCGACCTTCGGCGTCTCGGTCGTCGCCGTCATCGCGTCGATCCTGCTCTGGGCCTTCGTCGGCCTGAATTTCGGCATCGACTTCCGCGGCGGCACCACGATCCGCACCGAGGCGGCCGAGCCGGTTGACGTCGGCGCCTACCGCCAGGCGGTCGAGACATTGGATCTGGGCGAGGTCTCGGTGATCGAGGTCTTCGACCCGAACTTCCGCGACGACCAGAACGTGACGATGATCCGCATCCAGGCCCAGGACGGGCAGGAAAGCGTCACCGGCGACACCATCGCCCAGGTCGAGGCCGCGCTGGAACAGATCGCGCCGTCGATCGAATTCGCCTCGGTCGAGTCGGTCGGTCCGAAGGTCTCGGGCGAGTTGATCACGACCGCGATCATCGCGGTCGCGGCCGCGCTCGTCGCGATCCTGATCTACATCTGGCTGCGCTTCGAATGGCAGTTTTCGGTCGGTGCGGTGGCCGCACTGTTCCACGATACCATCGTGACGATCGGCATCTTCAGCCTTCTGCAGATCCGCTTCGATCTCTCGACCATCGCGGCTCTCCTGACCATCGTGGGCTATTCGATCAACGATACCGTCGTGATCTTCGACCGCCTGCGCGAGAACCTCAGGAAGTACAAGGTCATGCCGCTGCAGGAGGTGATGAACAAGTCGGTGAACGAGACGTTGAGCCGTACGGTGATGACGTCGGGCACGACGCTCGTGGCGCTGATCGCCCTGCTGGTCTTCGGCGGCGACGTGATCCGCGGCTTCGTCTTCGCCATCACCTGGGGCGTGATCGTCGGCACCTACTCGTCGGTCTACGTCGCCAAGAACATCGTCCTGATGCTGGGCGTAAAGCGCGACTGGTCCAAGCCGTCGGACGGCAGCGGCGGAGCGGGTACGCAGTTCGCCAACGTCGACGCCTGAGCGGGCAGGGGCTAGGCTCCCGCCACACGACGACCGGGAAGGAGGCTCCATGCGCCTGAACGAAGTGACCTACAACGGGGCCCTTCCGGTCGACGGCTACGGTCCGGGCTTCTTTCGCGTCGGCGGGGTGAAGCGCGACGGCGCTCAGTCCATCCTGCCCTCGGGCGTGGCGGCGTGGGAGCCCTGGGATCAGGCGCCTTTCCTCGAAGATGGCGCGATAGACGTCCTCCTCGTCGGAACGGGCGTCGAGCCGGCGCACCTGCCGCCCGATTTCCGCTCGGCTCTCGAGGCCGCTGGCATCGGCGTCGATGCCATGGCCAGCCCTCAGGCCTGTCGCACCTACAACGTCCTTCTCGGCGAGGGCCGCCGCGTCGGCCTCGCGGTCCTGCCCGTCTAGACGGATGGCGCTCCTCACGCTCACCGATCTGGCCTGTGCGCGCGGCGGCCTGATCGTGATCGAGGGGCTGTCCCTGTCGCTTGGAGCGGGCGACGCGCTGATCCTTCGCGGTCCGAACGGGTCTGGCAAAACGACGCTTCTCCGCACGGTCGCCGGTCTCCAGCCGCCTGCTGCAGGTGTCATCGACGCGGATCTCGAGGCAATCGCCTATTCGGCACACGCCGACGGTCTGAAGGGAACGCTGAGCGTGGCCGAGAACCTCGAGTTCTGGGCCGGGCTCTTCGGAACGCGCGACATCGACGCCGCCCTCGCGGCCTTCGATCTCGCCGACCTGCGCCACCGCCGCGCGCAGGCTCTCTCGGCCGGGCAGAAACGCCGCCTCGGCCTCGCGCGCCTCCTCGTCACCGGCCGCCCGGTCTGGGCGCTGGACGAGCCCACGGTGTCTCTCGACGCCCGCGCGGTCGCGATGTTCGCCGACGCAGTCCGCTCCCACCTTGCCGGCGGAGGGGCTGCGCTGATCGCCACGCATATCGAGCTTGGCCTCGACGTCCCGGTCCTCGACGTCGCGCAGTTCAAACCCACCGAGGCCCGCACCGACGCCTTCGACGAGGCCTTCCTGTGATCCGCCTCCTCGTCCGCGACCTCAAGCTCGCCGTCCGGGCGGGCGGCGGTTTCGGTCTGGCCCTTGCCTTTTTCCTGATCGTGACGGTTCTCGTCCCGTTCGGCGTCGGACCGGCGTCCGAGCTTCTGGGAACCATCGCCCCCGGCATCCTGTGGATCGGCGCGCTTCTCGCCTGCCTCCTGTCGCTCGACCGCATCTTCGCGACCGACCACGAGGACGGCTCGCTCGAGCTTCTCGCCACGGCCCCCTTGCCGCTCGAAGCGTTGGTCGCGGTCAAGGCGGCGGCGCACTGGCTGACGACAGGCCTGCCGCTGACGCTGGCCGCGCCTGCGCTCGGCATCCTCCTCGACTTCCCGGCTCCGGCCTACGGCACGCTCTTCCTGGGGCTGCTCCTCGGCACGCCGGCGCTGTCGATGATCGGCGCCTTCGGCGCGGCCCTGACGGTCGGCCTGAAGCGGGGAGGTCTGCTTCTGTCGCTCCTCGTCCTGCCGCTCTACATGCCGACGCTGATCTTCGGCGCCGAAGCGGCGCGGCGCGCGGCCGACGGGCAGGGCGCCTCGACGCCGCTTCTGCTCGTGACCCTCATCACACTCGGCAGCCTGGCCCTTCTGCCCTTCGCCGGTGCGGCGGCACTTCGGATCAACCTGCGCTGATCCCGCTTCTTCTGTCCCGAAACACTCCCGGGTGAGCCGCCGCAGGCGGTGAGGGGCAGAGCCCCTCTCAAAGAAAAACGCGGCCCCGAAGGACCGCGTTCATCTGTTCATCGGCGGGAAGGTTCAGACGCGGGCGTCGCCCACGAATTTCCAGATCGCCGGGAAGGCGATGACCGCCACCACAAGCTTCAGCGCGTCGACCCAGAGAAAGGTCTCGACGCCCCAGGCGTACCAGTTGGCCCAACCCGCACCGGCTCCGAAGGCCGAGCAGAGCCAGACGACGCCAGGCACGTAGACGCAGACCAGTCCCACAGCCATCGCTGCGCCCATGCTGACCGGAGAGCGATCCCAGCCGGCGCGCGCCAGAAGTCCCACGACATAGGCTGCGATCAGGAAGCCGATCAGGTACCCGCCCGTCGGCCCGAGCGCATAGGCGAGACCGATGCCCTTTTCGGGCGTTCCCGCGAAGACCGGCAGCCCCTGAAGGCCAAGGGCCAGGTAGCCCGCGACGGTCGCGGCACCAAGGCGGGGGCCATAGGCTGCGCCGATCACCATGACGACGAGCATCTGGAGTGTCACCGGCACCGGAACGGTCGCGATCTGCGTCTTGGCCGAAATCCAGAGCGCCGCGATGCCCGCGACGAAGAGGGCGGCACGCTTGATCCAGAGCTGCGTCGAGACGTCGGTGGTCCAGAAGGTCTCGGTCAGGACCGGACGGACGGCGGTTGTGGTCATGGGAGGGTCCCTCTTCCTCTGATGTTCCCTCGGGTTATGCACCCACCATGCTGCGGGCGCAAGATTGGCGGAGCCGGGGCAGGGGCGCTGCCCCTCGCCGCCTGCGGCGTCTCACCCCGGAGTGTTTCGGGACAGGAAAAAGCTCTATCGGCGCGTAGTCCGACGTCATTATGTAGTCCTTCCGCGGCCCCCGGACCCGCCAGACCGAACGCCATCGCGGCCATTGGGTGAAATCGTAGTCGACGTCGTAGCGGTCAGGATCGCAGTGGTGCGTCGCCTCGTGCCGCGCCGCCCCTGCAGGAATACTGTGAAACGGTCTCATGTCGTCGAAGAGAACTTCGATGGTCTCGCCGTCCTCCTGCCAGACATAGCGTCGGGAGGCCGCAAAGCTCTGCCCGCCGACGTGAAGCCGTCCCGTTTCGTCCTGGATCAGCCGCCGACCCGAAGGCGTGAACGTCGTCTCGCCCTCGAAGCTGGCGCGGGTCCCATCTGCATGGCGAATGTCGCGCTCGATACGCCAAGTCCCCGCGAGCGCCCGTAGGGACGTCAGACGCCCGATGCCGGTCCCGCGAACGATGGCCGCATCCCTTCTTCTTGTCCCCCGGCCTGCGCCGGTCTAAACGCTGGCCGTCACCAGAGAGGCCGCAACATGATCCCGAGATACGCCCGCCCCGAGATGGTGTCCATCTGGTCGCCCGAGACGAAGTTTCGCATCTGGTACGAGATCGAGGCTCACGCCTGCGACGCGATGGCTGATCTGGGCGTCATCCCGCGCGAGAACGCCGAAGCCGTCTGGAAGGCGAAGGATGCCGAATTCGACGTGGCGCGCATCGACGAGATCGAGGCGGTGACCAAGCACGACGTGATCGCCTTTCTCACCCATCTGGCCGAGATCATCGGCAACGACGAGGCACGCTTCGTCCACCAGGGCATGACGTCCTCTGACGTGCTGGACACGACCTTCAACGTCCAACTCGTCCGCGCCTCCGATATTCTGATCGCGGACCTGGAGCGCCTGCTTGCCGCACTGAAGACGCGTGCTCACGAGCACAAGATGGACGTCCGCATCGGCCGCAGCCACGGCATTCACGCCGAACCCGTGACCATGGGGCTGACCTTCGCACGCTTCTACGCCGAGATGGATCGCAACCTAGCCCGGTTGAAGAATGCCCGCCAAGAGATTGCCACCGGGGCGATTTCCGGGGCCGTCGGTACTTTCGCGAACATCGACCCGGCGGTCGAGGCGCATGTCTGCGAGAAGCTCGGCCTGACGCCCGAGCCGATCAGCACACAAGTGATCCCCCGCGACCGGCACGCCATGTTCTTCGCCACGCTCGGCGTCATCGCGTCGTAGCATCGAGAACATCGCCATCGAGATCCGCCACATGCAGCGAACCGAGGTACTGGAGGCCGAGGAGTTCTTCTCGAAAGGCCAGAAGGGCTCGTCCGCCATGCCCCACAAGCGCAACCCGGTCCTGAGCGAAAACCTGACGGGCCTTGCGCGTCTCGTCCGCATGGCCGTGGTGCCCGCGATGGAGAACGTGGCCCTCTGGCACGAGCGCGACATCTCGCACAGCTCCGTCGAGCGCGGCATCGGACCCGACACGACGATCCACCTCGACTTCGCTCTCTCGCGGCTGACGGGCTTGATCGAGAAGCTGGTCGTCTATCCGAAGAACATGATGCGGAACCTCGAAACGTTCCGCGGCCTCGTCCATTCGCAACGCGTCATGCTGGCGCTGACCCAGAAGGGTGTCAGCCGCGAAGATTCCTATCGCCTCGTCCAGCGCAACGCGATGAAGGTCTGGGAGCAGGGGGCGGACTTCATGGAAGAGCTGAAGGCCGATCCCGAGGTCACGGCGGCATTGAGCGAGGCCGAGATCGAGGAGAAGTTCGACCTTGGATATCACACCAAGCACGTCGACACGATTTTCGCCCGCGTTTTCGGCGAATGAGACTCACGAAAGCGTGAGGAGCGCGGTGAGGGACGCGTGCTAGGTTTCCCCTACGTTAGCGACGAAAAGGAGAGGCCCCCAATGAAGACGGCAGCCCTGTTGGCCGCGCTCGTGATGACCCTGATGCCTAGCGCCGTATTGGCGATGTGCGAAGGTCACGATCAGGTCACCATGTCATGTCCCGAAGGTCAGACCTTCAATTCCGAGAGCCGGAGCTGCATCACGCCCACGGGCTGATGCCGTTCGGCACGAGCTTCAGGAGGGCGGTCCGCGGGGGCCGCCCTTTTTCTTTGGCGGGCGGAGGTCGCGTAGCTAACCGTTAACCCGCGGGCCGGTAGAACATAACGCGAACCTTCTCCCTCTACGCCAGGGTGCCGCCGCCAAGATGATGCTCGATTCCCTGCCTTCCCTCGACGGTCCGCACGTCACTCTCAGCCGCAGGGAAAAGGCGGCGATCGTCGTGCGCTTGCTTCTGACGAAGGGATCGGTGCCTTTCCTCGCCTCGCTGCCCGAACACAAGCAGACCGAGCTTGCGGTGCAGCTTGCCCGCATGGCGCCCGTCGACCAGGACACCGTCGCCGCCGTGGCCGCGGAATTCGCCGACGCCATCGAACGGATCGGCCTGTCGTTCCCTGCTGGTCTCGAAAGCGCCATCGGCCTTCTCGACGGCGTCCTGAGCGAGGGCGCGACCTCTCGCCTGCGGCAGATGGCGCCTTCGTCCGGCTATCGCGGCAATCCGTGGGACGACATCGACAAGGCCGAAGCGGACCGCCTGGTGCCCTTCCTGGAAAGCGAGGCGGTCGAGGTCGCGGCGGTGGTACTGTCGAAGCTCAAGGTCGGCAAGGCGGCCGAGGTTCTGGGCAAGCTGCCCGGCGAACGCGCGCGGCGCATCGCCTATGCCATCAGCCAGACCGGCGGCGTCTCTCCCGCGCTTGTCCACCGCATCGGCTGCGCCTTGGCAGACCAGTTGAGCGCGCGACCCGTCACCGCCTTCACCGACGGACCCGTGACGCGCGTGGGTGCGATCCTGAACTATGCCCAGTCCCGCGTCCGCGACGATGTGCTGACGGGGCTGGAGGGTGAAGACAAGGAGTTCGCCGACAGCGTCCGCGCCGCCATCTTCACTTTCGCCAACATCCCCGAGCGGATCTCGGCGCGGGACGTGCCGCGAATACAGCGCGACATCGCGCCGGACGACCTGACCCTGATCGTCGCCGGTGCCGGCGAGGGCGACCGCAAGGCCATCGACTTCCTCCTCGAGAACATCTCGAAGCGTATGGCGGAAAACATCCGCGAAGAAGCGAAGGAGAAGAAGGGTGTCACACCCGAAGATGTCGAGGCGGCGATGATCCGCGCGGTCGGCGTCATCCGCGAACTCGAGACGGCGGGCGAGATCTTCTTCGTTGCAAACGACGCCTGAGCGGGCGATGTAACCCGCGGTTTTCCCGGCGGGTGACGGATGGCGGAGGGCAGAAGCGGTTTCAGGGACTGGATGCAGAACGCCGTCGCGCGCGCCGTCCTGGGCCTTGCGCTGGCGCTGCCGTATGAGACCCGCGTGCGCTTCACCGGCCGGGCCGTCAGCGCCCTGATCGCCCCCGTCGCGGGATGGCGACGTCGGATCCGCCGCAACCTGGCACTCGCCGAGCCCGGGCTGGACGCCGCTACCCGGGAACGGATCGTGCGCGCGGTTCCGGACAATGTCGGGCGGACTCTGATCGAAATCTACTCGGGCGAGGAATTCGTCACCCGCGCCCGCGACTCTCAGATCGGCGGTCCGGGCCTCCCGGCCTTGGAGGCTGCGCGCAACGAAGGCCGGGCGGTCGTCCTCGTCACGGCGCACCTGGGCAACTACGACGCCGTCCGCGGCAAGCTCAGCCGCGAGGGCTATCCGATGGCCGCACTCTATCGCCCGATGGAGAACCCGGCCTTCCACGAACATTATCTCGAGGCGATCTCGACCATCGCCGAGCCGGTCTTTCCAACGGACGCAAAAGGCATCTCGGCACTGGTGCGGCACCTCAAGGAGGGCGGCATCATCGGCATCGTGGCCGACGTCGCCTCACGCAAGGCGCCGATCCTGTCATTCTACGGCCAGCCGGCTCACACGCCTCTGTCAGCGGCGGAGTGGTCGATCAGGTACGACGCCGCGCTGATCCCCATCTTCGGCATCCGCCAGCCGGACGGCTTCACCTTCCGGATCCACGTCGCCGACGAAATCCCGAAGGGCGACCCCAAGGCGATGATGCAGGCCTATAACGACGAGGTGGAGCGGATCGTGCGAGCGCACCCCGACCAATGGTTCTGGATTCACAATCGCTGGAAAACGCACGTGCCGCGAAAGGCCTAGCGCAGGCGGGCCGCACCAAGGATCGGGCCGGTCTCGCGAAGCTGCACGATGACGACGCAAGGCACGCCGGCGGGAACCTCGGCCGAGCCGCTGAACTCGCCCGCACCCGTCCATGTCCCCAGGTCGCGCCACCCCGAGACGATGTTCACATAGGTGATCGTGCGCCCGGCGTTCTCGCCCCGACGTATTTCGGTGGTGGCCTGCGGGATGTAGGTGACGACGCGCACGACGGCGGGCGCATCGAAGACGGAGGTCGACCGCGCGACCACCTCGACCCGGCCACCGTTGCGCCGCGCCGAGACCGTCACGGGGTCGGGCGCGTCGGAATGGCGCTGGATCGCGTTGGCGATCTTCATCGATTTCGATCCGACGACATGGTCCGTCCCGCCGATGATCGCCTGCGGTGTATAGATCGAACGCTCACCCTTTGAGCGGGCGTAGGCTTTCTGACGGGCAGTGAAGGCGGCGCTGCCGAACTCGTCGGCCCAGCCGAGGTAGTCCCAGTAGTCGACGTGATAAGCCAGCGCGAAGACGTCGTTGCGTGTCGCAAGCTCGGCCAGGATCTCGTCGGCGGGGGGGCAGGACGAGCAACCCTGCGAGGTGAACAGCTCTACCACGACCGCGTCGCGGGCCTGGACGGCCGTGCCGGCGAGCAGGGACAGAAGAACGAGGAAGCTGGGCAGGATACGCGACATGCAGGGGTCCGGTTGGTCTGGCCGGTTCTGGGTATCCGAGGAACCGTGGCCGAGCCAATCAAGGTTTTGAGAGATGGCGTTACAGCCGGGAAGGTGCGACGTCGCGGTCACGCGCCGAGGACAGGCCTGACCAGCTCGCAAGGGCTCATAAATTGTGCACAATGGTATACAAAATCGGGCCCAAACCCCTTGCGCGGTGGGGGCGTGGGAGAGTATGCCACGCCCAACTCACCCGCCAGACCCTACGGAGGCCCCTATGCCCATTGTTGTCGGCCACAACTCCACCAAAACCCGCAAGACCCTGACCGTCGGCGGACAAAGCGTCGATTATTACTCGATCCCGGCCGCCGAGGCCGCCGGACTCGGCGACTTCTCCAAGCTGCCCGCCTCGCTCAAGGTGGTGCTCGAGAACATGCTCAGGTTCGAGGACGGCAAGACCGTCACCGTGGACGACATCCGGGCCTTCGCCGAGTGGGCCAGCCTGGGGGGCAAGAACCCGCGCGAGATCGCCTACCGCCCGGCGCGCGTGCTGCTGCAGGACTTCACCGGCGTTCCCGCCGTCGTCGACCTGGCCGCGATGCGCGATGCCATCATCTCGCTCGGCGGCGACGCCGAGAAGATCAATCCGCTGAACCCCGTCGACCTCGTCATCGACCACTCGGTGATGATCGACGAGTTCGGCAATCCGCGCGCCTTCCAGATGAACGTCGACCGCGAGTACGAGCGGAACATGGAACGCTACACGTTCCTCAAGTGGGGACAGTCGGCCTTCGACAACTTCCGCGTCGTCCCCCCCGGCACCGGCATCTGCCACCAGGTGAACCTCGAATACCTCAGCCAGACCGTCTGGACCGACACCGACCAGGACGGGAAGACCGTTGCCTATCCCGACACCCTCGTCGGCACCGACAGCCACACCACGATGGTCAACGGCCTTTCCGTTCTCGGCTGGGGCGTGGGCGGGATCGAGGCCGAGGCCGCGATGCTGGGCCAGCCCATCTCGATGCTGATCCCCGAGGTCGTGGGCTTCGAGCTGACGGGCCAGATGGTCGAGGGCACGACCGGCACCGACCTCGTGCTGAAGGTCGTCGAGATGCTGCGCAAGAAGGGCGTGGTCAACAAGTTCGTCGAGTTCTACGGCGCGGGTCTCGACCACCTGCCGCTCGCCGACCGCGCGACGATCGCCAACATGGCGCCCGAATACGGCGCAACTTGCGGCTTCTTCCCCATCGACGCCGAGACGCTGCGCTACCTGCGCCAGACCGGCCGGACCGAAGATCGCGTCGCGCTGGTCGAGGCCTATGCCCGGGAGAACGGCTTCTGGCGCGGCGACGACTATGCGCCGGTCTATACCGACACGCTGTCGCTCGACATGGGCACCATCGTGCCCGCCATCTCGGGCCCGAAACGTCCGCAGGACTATATCGCGCTCGACCGTGCCGCGACGACCTTCCACAAATACGTCGAGGGACAGCGTGCGGCCAAGGACGCCACCGTCAAGGAAGAGGTGCGGTGGGAAGGCGAGGGCGGCCAGATGGAGCCTGTGGTCATCCCGGGTGACGAGGGGCACCACCGCCGGGGCCGCGTCGCTTCCGGTGAGTCGGGCTACCAGCTTCACGACGGCTCTATCGTGATCGCCTCGATCACCTCCTGCACCAACACCTCGAACCCCTACGTGATGATCGGCGCGGGGCTCGTCGCGCGGAAGGCGCATGAAAGGGGCCTGACCCGCAAACCCTGGGTCAAGACCTCGCTCGCTCCCGGCAGCCAGGTGGTGTCGCACTATCTCGAAGCGGCGGATCTTCAAAAGGACCTCGACGCCATCGGCTTCAACCTCGTCGGCTACGGCTGCACGACCTGCATCGGCAACTCGGGCCCGCTTGAGCCAGAGATCTCGGCCTGCATCAACGACAACGACCTGATCGGCGTCGCCGTGCTGTCGGGCAACCGCAACTTCGAAGGCCGCATCAGCCCGGACGTGCGCGCGAATTACCTCGCCTCGCCGCCGCTGGTCGTGGCCTACTCGCTGGTCGGCGACATGAACGTCGACATCACGACCGAGCCCCTTGGGACCGGCAAGGATGGCCAGCCCGTCTACCTCAAGGACATCTGGCCCTCGCAGAAAGAGGTCGCGGACCTCGTGGCCGAGACTGTCACGCGGCAGGCGTTCCTCTCCAAGTACGCCGACGTCTTCAAGGGCGACGAGAAGTGGCGGGGCGTAAAGACGACCGACAGCCTGACCTATGACTGGCCGTCGACCTCGACCTACGTTCAGAACCCGCCCTACTTCCAGGGCATGGGACCGAACCCCGGCACCATCTCGAACGTCGAGGGCGCGCGGATCCTCGCGATGCTGGGCGACATGATCACCACAGACCACATCAGCCCCGCCGGTTCGTTCCGCGAGTCCTCGCCCGCCGGCGAATACCTCGTCGACCGCCAGGTTCCGGTACGCGAGTTCAATTCCTACGGCTCGCGTCGCGGCAACCACCAGGTGATGATGCGTGGCACCTTCGCCAACATCCGCATCAAGAACGAGGTGCTGGACGGCGTCGAAGGCGGCTACACCAAGGGTCCGGACGGGCAGCAAACCTCGATCTACGACGCCGCGATGGAGTATGTCGAACAGGGCACGCCTCTCGTCATCATCGCGGGCGAACAATACGGGGCGGGTTCGTCGCGCGACTGGGCCGCGAAAGGCACGGCGCTTCTGGGCGTAAAGGCCGTCATCGCCGAGAATTTCGAGCGTATCCACCGCTCGAACCTGGTCGGCATGGGCGTCATCCCGTTCGAGTTCAGCGCCGGCGATACCCGCAAGTCGCTGGGCCTGAAAGGCGACGAGGTCATCACCATCACGGGCCTCGACGGCGACCTGAAGCCGCTCTCCGAAGTGCCCTGCCGGATCGATTATGCCGACGGCTCGTCGAAAGAGATCACGCTGCGGTGCCGGATCGATACGGCCATCGAGAAGGAATACATCGAGCACGGCGGTGTCCTGCACTACGTGCTGCGGAACCTCGCCAAGGCAGCCTGACGGCGAACAGGCGATCCATCGAGGGCCCGGGCGGCAGCGTCCGGGCCTTTCGATTCGATACCGGCCCAATTGCGCCGACAATCTCCGCGGTTCCTGAAGTCTGTTTCACGAAACCTGTTTTTGACGCCCGTCCAGCATCGCAATTCTTCCAATTCGGGCGAGATTGTGACACGGTTATTCGTGTAACGAGTTCCCGGGGATGTTTATGGGCCGTACCAGTGATGCCCTTCGCGTGGTTGCGAGGGCGATGCCGTTTTCCCTGCCGCCGCTCGAGGGCGGCGCATTGATCGTCCTGATGATCGTCTGGCTGGTCGGCTGACCTAGTCGGTCAAAGCCGCCTCGATCGCGGGGCGGATACGGTTCTCCAGAATGCTGTCCGTGATCGGACCCGCGAACCGCAACACCACCGTCCCATCGCCATCGACCACGAAAGTTTCGGGCACACCGTATACGCCCCAGTCGATCGCCGTTCTTCCATCCGCGTCCGCGCCGATGGCGCTGTACGGGTCGCCCAACTCGTTGAGAAAGCCCAAGGCCTTCGCCGCGTCGTCCTTGTAGTTGACGCCGACGATCGTCAGCCCCTCGTCCTTCAGCGCCATGATCTGCGGATGCTCGACGCGGCAGGGAGCGCACCAACTTGCCCAGAAATTCACCAGCGTCACCTCGCCCGACCGCAACGAGGCATCCGTCGGCAGCGCGCCCTCGCCCAGGGGCGCGAGCGCCAGGGCCGGCGCAGGGCTGCCGATCAGTGTCGATGGCAAGGCATCTGGATCGTCCCGAAACATGCCGCCCAGGAACAGCCCCGCCATTGCGGCGAAGATGAGGGGCGGGGCGAGGACGAGGGGCGAGATCCTAGCCAACGGTGCGGCGTCCCTCGGTCTCGGACAGCCGCCGGCGCGACCGGCGCGACTGCACCCAGGTCAGCACGAGGAGCGCGGCAAGAAGGCCAAGCGACCCGGCATAGGCCAGCGCCACTTCGGCGGCATAGGTTGGCGTTCCCTCCATCAGGCCATCCGCTCCTTCAGTTCCAGCGCCGAGATGCGGCGAAGGCGGATCTCGGTCCGCGTGCGGATCAGGACGAGCGCCACGAACATCAGCACGAAGCCCGCTATACAGACCAGAAGCGGCACCCAATAGACATCCGCCACGTTCTCGTCCCGGTCGAGCGACAGGGACGCGCCTTGATGAAGCCCCTGGTTCCAGAAATTGACCGCATAGCGCGACAAGAGTGCGAAGACCGACCCGACGAGGCAAAGCACCGAGGTCAGGTCGGCGGCCGTGTCCGGGTTCTCGACCGACGACCACAGCGCCATGTAGCCGAGGTAGAACAGGAACAGGATCAGGAACGACGTCAGCCGCGGGTCCCACTCCCACCAGGTGCCCCACATCGGTTGACCCCAGATGGCCCCGGTCCAGAGCGCGATCAGCGTCATCACCGCGCCCACGGGCGCGGCCGCCTTCGCGGCCAGAGCCGAGACGTGATGCCGCCGGACAAGCCAGATCAGCGAGGCCACCAGCATCATCGCCCAGGCATTGATCGCCATCATCGCCGACGGAACGTGCAGGTAGATGATCTTCACCGAGTCGCGGAAATTTTCCGCCTCGGGCACGAAAGCGACGCCCCAGACCAGCCCGATCACGAGACACAGCGCCGCCACCCCCGCCAGAGGCGCCACGATCCGGTCGGTCGTGGCCATGAACTTGCGCGGGTTGGCGTATTCCCAAAGCGACATGGCTTCTTCCTACCCGCGCCCCGCGCCCCTCTCAAGTCACGGATGCGTGGCGCTATTGACGCAGGGGCGGTGGCGGCGGGGCTTGTCATAGCCGCGCGAGGGGTGAAATCTGACAAGCGAACCTGAAGGAGTCGCCCATGCCCGTCCGTAACCGATTTGCCGAGCTTCACGATGAGATCACCGCCTGGCGCCGCGACATCCATCAGCATCCCGAGATCCTCTTCGAGGTTCACCGTACTGCCGCTCTCGTCGCCGACAAGCTGCGCGAGTTCGGCTGCGACGAGGTCGTGACCGGCATCGGGCGCACGGGCGTCGTGGGGATCATCAGGGGCCGCACCGGCAAATCCGGCCGCACCGTCGGCCTGCGCGCCGATATGGACGCCTTGCCGATCGAGGAGGCGACGGGTCTCGACTATGCGTCGAAGACCCCAGGTGCGATGCACGCCTGCGGCCACGACGGGCACACGGCCATGCTTCTCGGCGCCGCCAAATACCTCGCCGAGACGCGGAACTTCGACGGTTCCGTCGCGGTCATCTTCCAGCCGGCCGAGGAAGGCGGCGGAGGCGGGCGCGAGATGGTGGACGACGGCATGATGGACCGGTTCGGGATCGACGAGGTCTACGGGATGCACAACTGGCCGGGCAGGCCCGTCGGCAGCTTCGCGATCCGCGCCGGAGCCTTCTTCGCGGCCACCGACGTCTTCGATATCGTGGTCGAGGGGAAGGGCGGTCACGCCGCCAAGCCGCAGGAGGTCATCGACCCGACCGTGACGGCGTCCCAGATCGTCATGGCCCTTCAGACCATCGCCAGCCGCAATGCCGATCCGGTGAAGCAGATCGTGGTGTCCGTCACCTCCTTCGTCACCTCGTCGACCGCCTTCAACGTCATCCCTCAGCGCGTGACGCTGAAGGGCACCGTGCGGACGCTCGACGCCGACACCCACGACCTTGCCGAGAGCCGACTGAACGAGATCGTCACGCACATCGCCACCGCCTTCGGGTGCAGGGCGCAGGTCGACTACACGCGCAACTACCCGGTGATGGAGAACTCGGAGACCGAGACCGGATATGCCATCGACGCCGCGAAGAAGATCTCGGGCGACTGCGAAGAGGCCCCCCTCGTCATGGGCGGCGAAGATTTCGCCTTCATGCTGAACGCACGCCCCGGCGCCTATATCCTCGTCGGCAACGGCGACACGGCGATGGTCCACCACCCGGAATACAACTTCAACGACGAGGCCATCCCGGCGGGCTGTTCCTGGTATGTCGAGATGGCGGAAAGCCGGCTGCCCGCGTCCTAGATCAACCGGGTCCGACCAGTAATGGACGCTGCGCAAGCGACCGTGTAACCTTCCGAAAACGGGGGCCGGGCAGCATGGACCAACCGATCGCGATGCTCTGGATGCGGGGAAGCCTCAGCTTCGTCGAGCAGCTTTGCGTTCGATCCTTCCTCGACGCGGGCCACCACGTCATCCTCTACGGCTACGAGGAGATCGGGCGCGTGCCGGACGGTGTCGAGAGGCGCGACGCCTCCGATATACTGCCCGAGACGGGGTTCCTGATCCACGAGCGCACCGGCTCTCCCGCCCTACATTCCGACCTTTTCCGCTATCGTCTCCTTGCTCGGGGGACGGGCGAGATCTGGGCCGACACCGACGCCTATTGCCTGCGCCCGTTCCGTCCGCGCGACGGTCACCTCCACGGTTGGGAGAGCGAGCACCATGTCAACGGCGGCGTATTGGGATTGCCGTCCGACAGCGCCACGCTGGCGGCCCTCCTGGATTTCACCGCCGACGAATTCGCCATCCCGCCGTGGGAAAAGCCCTGGCGCCGCCGGGAACTGGAGGCAGCCAAGGACCGAGGCGAGCCGGTTCATGTCGGCGAACAGACCTGGGGCGTCTGGGGTCCGCACGCGATCACGCATTTCCTGAAGGAAACCGGCGAGATCGCCCACGCTTTGCCGCAGGCCGCGCTTTATCCCTATACCTTCGCCGAGCGGCGCAAGCTTCTGACCCCCGGCGTCGACCACGACCTCAAGATCACCGATGAGACCCAGTCGATCCATCTTTACGGCCGACGCATCAGGAAACGCATCGCCGAGCGTGACAAGGGCCTGCCTGACCCCGACAGCCTCATCGGCCAGCTTCTGATGAAGCACCGCATCGACCCCTGCGAGGCGCCGTTGCGCGACTGCCCGGACCCCGACCGCGATCATCCTTTCGCGCGTCGCTACCGCGAGGCGGCGTCCGGCAAGGCCCATCCCGTCGCTGCCCTGTCGGAGGAAATTCGGCCGCTCGACGAGGTGGTCGCCATCACGACCATGCGCAACGAGGGCACCTTCATCCTTGACTGGGTGGCCTATCACCTGGGCGTCGGGGTCACGCATTTCCTCGTCTACACGAACGACTGCGACGACCAGACTGTCGCGATGCTCGACGCGCTCGCCGCGCGAGGCCTGGTCACGCGCGTCGATAACCCGGTGTCGGCCGGCGAGAAGCCGCAGCGTCAGGCGCTTTCCGCAGCCTGGAGCCACCCCTGCGTGACCGCCGCCGACGCCGTGGTGGTGATGGATGTCGACGAATACATCAACGTCCACGCGGGTGAGGGGACGCTGCGTGATCTCTTCCGCGCGGCGGGCGACCCCGACATGATCTCGATGACCTGGCGGCTCTTCGGCACCTCGGGTCACGTCGACTTCGACGACATTCCCGCGCCTGAACGCTTCACGCGATGCGCACCTGCCCAGACGCGCAAGCCGCATCAGGCCTGGGGTTTCAAGACCATCCTGAGGCGCGGCGCGCCCTTCGCGGGCTTCGGCGTCCACCGCCCGCACGACGCCACGGGGCCGATGCCGCATTGGACCAACGGGTCGGGCAAGCAGCTTCCCGAGCGGTATCTGGCGGAAGGCTGGCGGAGCGGGATCGACTGCTGGGGTTACGACCTCGTCACGCTGAACCACTACGCCGTGCGGTCCTGCGAGAGCTTTCTCGTCAAGCGCGACCGGGGCCGGTCAAACCACGTCGCGCGGCCGCAGGACGTCGCCTACTGGAACACCTACAACCGCAACGACGAGACCGACACGTCGATCCTGCCCCGGCTCGAACGCGCGCGGGCCCTGCGCGAGGTCTTCGCGCGGGATCCGGCCCTGGGACCATTGCATGAGGCCGCCGTCCAATGGCACCGCGCGCGCATCGACGCGCTGAAGGCGTCTGCGCGAGAGACTGCTTTCTTCGCGCACGTCTCGGCCGATCCCCAGTCGCACAAACTGGAGGATATCGCGCTTCCCGACGCCCCACCTGTTCCTCGCACCGATGGCGGCTGCGCCTGTTCCGTCGCTGATCGAGTTGCGCGACGTGGCGCCGCCCACGGGCGACGAGGCCGCGCGTCAGTTCGCGGGGCTGATGGAGCGGCTGAAGTCCCGCCAGCCGCTTCTGCCGCCCCTCGACACGCCGCCCCGCTCCGAGAAGATCGTCGTCGTGACCTCGATGAAGAACGAGGGCTGCTTCATCCTCGAATGGATCGCCTACCACCTCTCGATCGGGGTGACGCATTTCCTCGTCTACACGAACGATTGCGACGACCCGACTGATGCCGTTCTGGACCGCCTTCAGGCGCTTGGCCACGTCACCCGCGTCGACAATCCCTTCAACCGCGAGACCGGCCAGAAGCCGCAGCGCGGCGCTTTGAACGACGCCGCCGAGCGCGCGGTGGTGCGGGACGCCGATTGGGTCGGCATCATCGACGTGGACGAATTCGTCAACATCCACGTCGGCGACGGCACCTTCGCCGCGCTTCTCGAGGCGTCGAACCATCCGAACGTCATCTCGATGACCTGGCGCTTTTTCGGCAACAAGGGCGTTCACGCCTATGAGGACCGCTGGCAGACCGAGATCCTCACCGCCTGCGCGCCGCTCTACATCCCGAAACCGCGCCTTGGGTGGGGGTTCAAGAGCTTCTACCGTCCTGACGGCCCCTTCACGAAAGTGGGCGTACATCGCCCCCTCGGGCTCGACCCCGGGCGTGCCGACGAGGTGCGATGGATCAACGGCGCGGGCCGCGCCATGCCCGAGAGGGTCGCGTTGAAAAGCGAGTGGTTCAGTCGCAAGGATACCATCGGATATGACATGGTGACGCTGAACCACTATGTCCTGCGTTCCGCCGAGAGCTTTCTTGTGAAGCGCCAGAGAGGCCGGATCAACCACGTCGACCAGGATCAGGGCGTGAACTACTGGGTCACACGAAACTATGCGACCGAGACCGACACCTCGATCCACGCTCGCCTGCCGCGCGCACGCGAAGTCCTGGCGCGGCTCCTTGCGGATGATGACCTGTTTCACCTTCACCGAGCCTCGGTGGCTTGGCATCGCGAACGCATAGACGCGCTGATCCGGGAGCCGGAGTACCGGGCGCTCTACGACGCGATCACCGATCCCGCCCTTCCTGACGCCATCATGCGCGCGCCGAAGGAAAAAGGCGATCAGCAGACACTTGAGGCTGCAGAATAGATTTCAAATCAGCAGGATGCGAGGTGATGTTCAGGCGTCGTCATCATCCTCGTCGTCGTCCAGACCCTTCGCAAGCTGGAACCCGATGCGACGAGGGGCTTCGGTCTTTACCTGCTTCGGCATGGCGCGCAGAAGGACGTTGAGCTGGGTCACATGCTGGACAAGCTGAACCTTCGCGCCCGATCCATCGGTGCCATAGAAGGTAACGATGTCCGGATCGAAGTAGCCAAGTCCCTCGATCCGCAAAAAGCCTGCACCCGTATCGGTGAAGCTCATCGCAACCTCGTGCTCGGCGTCGAGCACCTTCTCGAAGTTCTGGATATAGAGGATCAGGCGCTGATAGGCCCACTCCGCGGGGCTCTTCCGCTCGACCGGTCGCCGCGTCACGGACGCGGGCAGCGGCTCGCGCTCGACCGTTACCGCGTCCGGGTCGGCATGGACCGCGGCGGCGCGGCAGCGGTCAGCAGGATAGGGGGGCGGGCTGTCGTTCGATGTCATCGCAAGTCTCCCGCACGATAGACCCAGGCGCCGTCCTCGCGGCGGTCCCGGCTGGCTCGTCCGTGATGCCAGAGATGCAGGCAATGCGCCACCGCCTCTCCCAATGCGAGGCCGAACTGGCCGCCCGTGATCTCTCGCTTGAAGATGGGAACGAAGCTTTCCACGGCGGTTGCGGGCCTTGACGAAAGCGCGGCTTCGAGACGGTGAAGTGCCGAGACGTGGTTCTCGATCATCTGGTCGAGACGTGTCGGAAGGCCGGTGAACGGCAGCTTGTGACCGGGCAAGATCAAGTGAGGATCACTCTCCAGAATCTTGAATTTGTTACATGATGCGATCCAGTCGCCAACAGGATCGCCGTCGGGCTCGGTCGGATAGACGCTGAGATTGGGCGAGATCGACGGCAGAAGCTGATCGCCGCCCAGGACGAGGTCGTCATCCAGCGACCAGAACGTCGCGTGTTCGGGGGCGTGACCGTGTCCGATGCGGACGTGCCAGCGGCGGCCGGCAGCGGTCAGGACGTCACCCTCCGAGATGCGGGTGTAGCCGACCGGGAGCGGCGCCACGACGTCGGCGAAGTTGAACGGCCTCTCGACTTTCCGCGCCTCGAGCATGGCGGGCGGCATCCCCGCACCACGCCAGAAATCGAGCGCCGCCTCGCTCGGCCGCTCCTGCACGTCAAGCGTGAGCATCCTCGCGAAAAGCCAGGCGGTGCGCGTCGTGACAAGCGTCGCCCCCGTCCGCTCCATCAGCCATCCTGCAAGGCCGATATGATCCGGGTGGTGGTGTGTCACGACGATGCGCGCGACGGGCTTGCCGGCCAGCGGACCGGCCAGCAGCGTGTCCCAACCCGCGCGGCAGGCAGAGCTGTTCAGCCCTGTATCGACCAGTGTCCATGCGTCGCCGTCATCCAGCGCGTAGACGTTGACGTGGTCCAGCGCCATCGGAAGGGGCATCCGCGCCCAGAGGATGCCGTCCGCGACCTCGATGACCTCACCGAGGCCGGGAGGCTCGGCATGGGGATAGCGGATGCGGCGGCCGCCATCGTCCATCAGGCGAAGGCCAGATCTTCGGGCGACAAGTCGTAGAGACCGGCGGCGCCGACCGAGACCTGCGCCAGAAGGGCCGCGTGTTCGGGCATGAGGCGGGTGATGTAGAAGCGTGCGAGCGCGCGGCGGGGGCCGTCCTCGACAAGTGCTGCCTTGAGGTGGAAGTGACCTCCCAGAACCCGCGCGGCGGCGCGCAGGTAGGGCACCGCGCCGGCGAAGCGATCGTCGAGAGGCTGCGCCACCAGCCATTCGGTCGACTCGCGAAGGGTTTCGGCCGCGCTCCAGACGGCGTGGGCAAGGTCGGGAAGTTCTGAGCGGGCCGCTTCGGCCGACGCCTCGACCTCGTCCAGAAGCCGGAACATCGCCTCGCCGCCGTCCGACATCTTGCGCGCGACGAGGTCCATCGCCTGAATGCCGTTGGTGCCCTCGTAGATCGAGGTGACCCGCACGTCGCGAAGGTACTGCGCGATGCCCGTCTCCTCGATGAATCCCATGCCGCCGTGGACCTGGATCGCCTCTTCGGACACGGCGATGCCGGTGTCGGTGCCGAAGGCTTTGGCGATCGGCGTCAGAAGTGCTGCGCGCGCGGTCCAGTCCGCTTCGCCGGTGGCGCGTCCCATGTCGATGGCGACGGCGCAGGCCAAGGCGATGGCGCGGGCGGCGAAGACGTCGGCCTTCATCGCGGTCAGCATTCGCCTGACGTCCGCGTGCTCGACGATGGCGCCCGAGCCGCCGGCCTTGCCCTGTTTGCGGTCGGATGCGTATTCCAGCGCTTTCTGGAACGCCGCTTCTGCCACGCCGATGCCCTGCGCGCCCACGCCGAGGCGGGCGTTGTTCATCATGGTGAACATGGCGGCCATGCCGCCATTCTCGGGCCCCACCATCCAGCCTGTCGCGCCGTCGTACTCCATCACCGCCGTGGGCGATCCGTGGAGGCCGAGCTTGTGTTCGAGGCTTACGACGCGGAGACCGTTGCGCTGGCCGGGATTGCCGCCGTCGTCAGGGAGGAACTTCGGGACAAGGAAAAGGCTGATGCCGCGCGTACCCGCCGCCGCATCGGGCAGGCGGGCGAGGACGAGGTGGCAGATGTTCTCCATGAAGTCCGCATCGCCCCAGGTGATGTAGATCTTCTGGCCCGAGATCGCGTAGGTGCCGTCGCCGTTCGGCTCGGCCTTCGTGCGAAGCGCCCCCACGTCGCTACCGGCCTGGGGTTCGGTCAGGTTCATGGTGCCCGACCATGTGCCGTCGATCAGTTTCGGAAGGTAGAGCGCCTGGAGGTCAGGGCTGGCGTGCGCCTCGAGCGCCTCGATCTGGCCCTGGGTCAGGAGCGGGTTCAGTTGCAGCGCGAGGCAGGCGCCAGACATCATGTCGTTGAGCGCGGTGCCAAGAGCCACGGGCAAGCCCATGCCGCCGTGGTCGGGCGAGGCGGTCAAGCCGATCCACCCGCCCTCGGCGATCGCGCGAAAGCCCTCTTCGAAACCGGGAGAGGTCCGCACGACGCCGTTTTCGAGTCTGGCCGGAGAGGTGTCACCGGCGCGGTTGAGGGGCGCGAGAACCTGGTCGCAGAGCTTGCCCGCTTCGGTCAGGATCGCCTCGACCGTGTCGGGCGTCGCCTCGGCGAAACGCTCGGTCGCCGCTACGTCGTCGAAGCCGACCACGCGGTCCAGGATAAAGCGGATCTCCGTCGTGGGCGAGGTGTAGGGCATCGCGGCTTCCCTGAAAGGCGGTTGGCAAGGGTCGGCGTCCTCGCTAACGGATGTGGCCGAGGATGCAAGCGGGCGACAGGCCCCGCAACACGGACGCAGCGTCACGTATGGACGGCAGAACCGAGAGACTGAACCCGGATGCAGCAGGCATCGCGCGCGCGGCGGAGTTGCTGCGGGCGGGGCGTCTGGTGGCATTTCCGACCGAGACGGTCTACGGCCTCGGCGCCGACGCGCGGCAGGGTCAGGCGGTGGCGTCCATCTTCGAGGCGAAGGGGCGTCCGCGGTTCAATCCGCTGATCGTGCATGTGCCCGACCTCACCGAGGCCGAGCGCTATGGCGTCTTTCCCGAAGCGGCGCGATCCCTCGTGGCGGACGGATGGCCCGCCGGGCTGACGCTGGTCGTGCCCCTGCGCGAGGGGTCGGGATTGTCGCCCCTCGTCAGCGCGGGCAATCCGACAGTGGCGCTGAGAGTGCCTAAGGCGGACCTGCCGCAGAAGCTTTTGCGCGCGTTTGGAGGTCCGCTCGCCGGCCCCTCCGCCAATCCCTCGGGCCGGGTTAGCCCCACGACGGCGGATCACGTCCTGTCAGGGCTCTCGGGCCGCATCGCGGCGGTGCTCGACGGCGGACCGACCGAAGCGGGGCTCGAATCCACCATCCTCGGCTTTCCGGACGGCGTCCCGGCAGTCTACCGCGAGGGAGTGTGGGAGCCGCCAGCGACCATGCCGCGATTGACCGAGGCCGGCGAGGGTCGGGCCGACGCGCCCGGTCAACTGTCATCGCACTATGCGCCGAAGGGCTCGGTGCGGCTTGACGCCGTCACGGCCGCGTCCGGTGAATGGCACTTAGGCTTCGGTCCCGTTCGTGGCGATGTCTCGTTGTCGGCGTCGGGTGATCTGCGCGAGGCGGCGGCGGCGCTGTTCTCGCGGCTGCACGAGGCGGATGCCGCCGGGCATGACCGGATCGCGATAGCGCCCATTCCGGACAAGGGCCTTGGCCTTGCGATCAACGACCGGCTGCGCCGCGCCGCCGCGCCGCGTCAGGCCTTCCGCTTGTAGACGCCCTCGGGCAGGTTCAGCGCGGCCGTCAGGTCGGCCACCTGCGACAGCGACAGGGTGATCTTGCACAGCCGTCCGGTCTGCGCGTCCTCCTGCTCGATCGTGACGCAATCCTCGAAGGCGTTGATCGTGACGTCCTCCTGCCGGTGGCTGGCGGGATCGTCGATGAGGGTGACGACGGTGGCGTCGAAGTCGTGCTCGATGGTGAACATGGGGCCCAGACTGCGCGCCACATCCTGCCGGTTCAAGCGGTTTCCTGATCGCGGGCAATCGAACCGATTGCGGACTGCCGCGTTAGGCAGCAGAATTGGGAAAACAGAGCAGACACCGAGGCATCCATGCTGAAGCAATCCATTTTCTTCGCCGCCGCCCTGAGCGCGCTCTCGGCCTGCGACATCGAACCCGTACCGGTCTCGCGGCCCGCACCCGGAGCCGAACCGGTGGCCGTCGTCTCGCGCACCGGCTCCGCCCAGTCGCTTGGCGACTTCCGCGCGGTGGTGGCGAGGGTCGAGCCTGTGGCCGAAGGCGTGTGCCGTCAGATGCGGCCCCGCGACAACTGCGATTTCAACATCCTCCTCGACAACCGCCCCGGGTTGCCGCCGAACGCCTACCAGACCTACGACGATGCGGGTCGGCCCGTGATCGCCTTCACTCCGGCGCTCATCGCCGAGATGCGGAACCGGGACGAGTTGTCCTTCGCGCTGAGCCACGAGGCCGCGCACCACATCGAGGGGCACATCGGCCAGACCCAAAGCAGCGCGCAGACGGGTGCGGTCCTCGGTGCGGTCCTTGGCCAGCTTGCGGGGCTTGATGCGCAGGGCGTTGACGTGGTGACGAACATCGGCGGCACCGTCGGCGCGCGCCGCTATTCGAAGGGGTTCGAGCTTGAAGCGGACTCGCTTGGCGCCCGCATCGCCGCCCGCGCGGGATACGATCCCGTCCGCGGCGTGCTGTACTTCCAGGACGCGGCCGATCCGGGCGACAGGTTCCTCGGAACGCACCCGCCCAACGCCGACCGGATCCGCACCGTGCAGCAGGCCGTGGGTCGCTGACGCCTGAGTGAAACGGAAAGGGCCCGGCATGGCCGGGCCCGTCGTCCTTGTGCGCTCGATGGTCGTTCCGCCGTCTGAAGGCCGGAAGGTGGCCGAAGCCGCCCCGTTGCGTCGATCAGGCGCGCGAGGTGCGGCGGCGCCAAGACCGATTTGAGGCGAAATTCGGGCGCCGGACCGGCAACGCCCTAGCGGGAGGTCTCGCCCAGACGCCGGGTGACATAGTCGGTCACCGTGCCGATCATCTTCTCCATGTGCGGATCCTCGAAGAAGTGGCCGGCACCATCGACTTCGGAATGGGTCACGGTGATGCCCTTCTGCTCCTGCAGCTTCTCGACGAGGACATGCGTGTCCCGCGGCGGTGCGACGCGGTCGGACGTGCCGTTGATGACGAGACCGGAGGCAGGGCAGGGGGCGAGGAACGAGAAGTCGTACATGTTGGCCGGAGGCGACACGCTGATGAAGCCGGTGATCTCGGGCCGCCGCATGAGAAGCTGCATTCCGATCCAGGCGCCGAACGAAAAGCCCGCAACCCAGCAATGCTTGGCGTTCTGGTTCATCGACTGGAGGTAATCCAGCGCGGATGCCGCATCGGACAACTCGCCGATGCCCTGATCATACTCGCCCTGGCTGCGGCCGACGCCGCGGAAGTTGAAGCGCAGGACGTTGAAGCCCATGTTGTGGAAGGCGTAGTGGAGATTATAGACGACGAGGTTGTTCATCGTCCCGCCGAACTGCGGGTGAGGGTGCAGCACGATGGCAATCGGAGCGTCTTTGCTCTTCTGCGCGTGGTAGCGCCCCTCGAGACGGCCCTCGGGGCCGGGAAAGATCACCTCGGGCATATCGTCGTCTTCACCTTCGTTCGGGGGCGTCGGGCCGGCCCATAGTTGACGGAAAAGGTCGGGGACCTTAGAAGCGTTCTAATTCGGGTCTGCCCTCCGAAAGGACAAGGGCTGAGGTAAGGCCCGGGCGCGAAAAGGTCAATGACGCAGGCGGTTCCATGAAACTGAGCACGAAGGGCAGGTATGCGATGGTGGCGCTCGCCGATCTCGCACTTGCCAAGGACGATTTGCACCTCTCGCTGGCCGAGATCTCGCGCCGGCAGGATATCTCGCTGCCCTACCTCGAACAGCTCTTCGTCAAGCTGCGGCGGGCGGGTCTGGTCGAGTCCGTCCGCGGTCCCGGCGGCGGTTACCGCCTGGCGCGCCCTGCGTCCGACATCCGCGTGAGCGAGATCCTGGGCGCCGTGGACGAGACGGTCAGCGCCATGCATACCGGCGCGGGCGCGTCCGGCGGCGTGTCGGGGTCGAAGGCGCAAAGCCTGACCAACCGGCTTTGGGAAGGCTTGTCGGCGCATGTCTATGTCTTCCTCCACCAGGTCCGTCTGTCCGACGTGGTGACGAACGAGTTGGTCCCCTGTCCTGCCGTCCCGGCTCTCTTCGAGGTGGTGGACGAGGCATGACCGGCGGGGCGGGGCGCGTCTATCTCGACTGGAACGCGACCGCCCCCCTCAGGCCGGAGGCGCGCGAGGCGATGCTGTCTGCAATGGACGTTGCGGGCAATCCCTCGTCCGTTCATGCCGAGGGGCGGGCGGCGCGTGCGCTCGTTGAAAACGCCCGCGCCGACGTTGCGGCACTGGTCGGCTGCAAGCCGGGCGAGGTGGTCTTCACCTCGGGCGCGACCGAGGCCGCGCGCGTTCTGGCGACGGTGCCATCGCAATACGATGTGCTGGTCGAGCCGACGGCCCACGACGCGGTCTGGGCGCATGTCCGCATGTCGAACTGGACCGAGCAGCCGGAGGGACCGGGACACACGCTGGCGATGGGGCTCGCGAATTCCGAGACGGGCGTCATCACCGATCCACCGGAAAAGGTGGACGGCAAGTACCCCTTCGGCGCGGCGCGGGCGGACAGCCTGTTCCTCGACGTGACGCAGGCCGTGGGACGCATTCCCTGGTCCTTCGCGTGGTCGGGCGCGGCGCTCGCCTGCCTGTCGCGCGCACAAGCTCGGCGGCCCGAAGGGCGTGGGCGCGTCTGGTCGTCCGCGATGGCATGGACATCACCGCGATCCAGTCGGGCGGCGGGCAGGAACTGGGGCGAAGATCCGGCACGGAGAACGTCGTGGGCATCGCTGGTTTCGGGGCAGCGGCCCGCGCTGCGTTGCGCGATCTCGACGCCGGTGTCTGGGCCGAGGTGGAGAAACTTAGAAATATTCTAAAATCAACTCTGGTGTCCTGCGGCAAAGAGACTATTTTTGTCGGGAAAGAGTCGCGACGCCTGCCGAACACATCCTGCTTCGTCACGCCCGGATGGAAAGGCGAGACGCAGGTCATGCAGATGGATCTGGCGGGATTTGCGGTGTCGTCGGGGTCGGCCTGCTCGTCGGGCAAGGTCAAGACGCCGAGGGTGCTGGAGGCCATGGGTCTCGACGCCCGGGCTGCGGAGGGCGCGCTGCGCGTGTCGCTTGGCCCCACGACGACGGAAGACGAGATCATGCGCTTCGCCGATGTCTGGCTGAAGCACGAACGGAAATACCGCCAACGGGCGGCATGAGGAAGGACACCGGGGCATGGCCGCACTGGACAACGAGGTGAAGGAAGGCGTCGATCAGGAGACCGTGGATGCGGTCCGGTCGCTTTCGGGCAAATACAAGTACGGCTGGAACACCGAGATCGAGATGGACTATGCCCCCAAGGGGCTGTCCGAGGACATCGTGCGCCTGATCTCGGACAAGAACGGCGAGCCGGAGTGGATGACCGAGTGGAGGCTGACGGCCTATCGCCGGTGGGTCGCGATGGACGAGCCAGAGTGGGCGATGGTCCATTACCCGAAGATCGACTTTCAGGATCAGTACTACTACGCCAAGCCGAAGAGCATGGCCGAGAAGCCGAAGTCGCTGGACGACGTCGATCCGAAGCTGCTCGAGACCTACGCCAAGCTCGGCATTCCGCTGAAGGAACAGATGATCCTCGCGGGCGTCGAGGGCGCCGAGGACGCGCCCGCCGAAGGGCGCAAGGTCGCCGTCGATGCCGTCTTCGACAGCGTGTCGGTCGGCACGACCTTCCAGAAGGAGCTTGCCAAGGCAGGCGTCATCTTCTGCTCGATCTCGGAAGCGGTCCGCAATCACCCCGATCTGGTGAAAAAGTACCTGGGCTCGGTCGTGCCGCAGTCCGACAACTTTTACGCTACGCTCAACGCGGCGGTGTTTTCAGACGGCTCGTTCGTCTATGTGCCGCCCGGCGTGCGCTGCCCGATGGAACTGTCGACGTACTTCCGGATCAATGCCGAGAACACGGGTCAATTCGAGCGGACGCTCATCATCGCCGACAAGGGTTCTTACGTCTCCTACCTGGAAGGCTGCACCGCGCCGCAACGCGACACGACGCAGCTTCACGCCGCCGTGGTCGAACTGGTGGCGCTCGAGGATGCCGAGATCAAGTATTCGACCGTCCAGAACTGGTTCCCCGGCGACGAGAACGGCAAGGGCGGGATCTTCAACTTCGTGACCAAGCGTGCCGACTGCCGCGGCGACCGCTCGAAGGTGATGTGGACGCAGGTCGAGACCGGCTCGGCGGTGACGTGGAAGTATCCGTCCTGCATCCTGCGCGGCGACGAAAGCCAGGGCGAGTTCTATTCCATCGCCATCACCAATAACTACCAGCAGGCCGATACCGGCACGAAGATGATCCACCTGGGCAAGGACACCCGGTCGCGGATCGTGTCCAAGGGGATCAGCGCGGGCAAGGCGCAGAACACCTATCGCGGGCTCGTGTCGATGCATCCGAAGGCCAAGAACTCGCGCAACTATACCCAGTGCGACAGCCTTCTGATCGGGTCCGAATGCGGGGCGCACACGGTTCCCTACATCGAGGTCAAGAACAACTCCTCCCGCGTCGAGCACGAGGCGACGACGTCGAAGGTCGACGACGAGCAGATGTTCTATTGCCGGAGCCGTGGACTCGACGAGGAAGAGGCGGTGGCGGTGATCGTGAACGGCTTCTGCAAGGAGGTGCTTCAGGCCCTGCCGATGGAGTTCGCGATGGAAGCGCAGCAACTCGTGGCGATCTCGCTTGAAGGCAGTGTGGGGTAGGCGCTTGTCTTACGATGCAAATCCGTGGATGTCCGACTACGTCAAGGTCGAGGACGCGAATCCTGATCCGGATGCCAGCCCCGAGATGTATGCCAGCTATCTTGCGGGGAAGGGCGTATCCGCCATCGTCGTGGTCCGGCGACTTCGAGAGACATTCGATCTAAGCCTGTCGGCAGCTTTGGACGTGCTGTGTCAGGCCATTGGCGCGCACGGAAGCGCTTTTCTTCGTGAGGTCGAATTGATCGAGGGTTTGCAGTCCTTTCCAGACGATCATTCGCTTGCCCGAAAGGTAGGCAAAAATACTGGCATCGCGATGACGAGTGCAGAAGAACTGGTTGAAGCTTACCGGGCAGGCGCAGGCCGGACGGATGTGCACCCGGAGTTGCCGTGATTGACCGCCCTCATACCGCCCACGGTCCTGCCGATCGTCCTGCTGGCCCTGTCGAACGTCTTCATGACCTTCGCCTGGTACGGGCACCTGAAGTTCAAGGCGACGCCCCTGATCGTCGTGATCCTCGTGTCCTGGGGGATCGCCTTCTTCGAATACTGCCTCGCGGTGCCGGCCAACCGAATTGGGCACTCGGTCTATTCGGCGGCGCAGCTCAAGACCATTCAGGAAGTCATCACGCTGACCGTTTTCGTGGGCTTCTCGGCGCTCTATCTGAAGGAGGCCGTGACACTGAACACGGTCATCGGCTTCGCCTTCATCGCCGTCGGCGCGGCCTTCGTCTTCAGGGGATAACAGAATGATCGTCACCACCACGCCTTCGATCGAGGGCCGCCGCATCACCGAGTACCACGGCGTCGTCGTGGGCGAGGCCATCATCGGCGCAAACATCTTTCGCGACATGTTCGCCCGCGTGACGGATATCGTCGGCGGCCGCTCGGGCGCCTACGAGAAGTCGCTTCAGGAAGCGCGCGAGATCGCGCTTCGCGAACTCGAGCAGCGCGCCGCGAAAGCCGGCGGAAACGCCGTCGTCGGCGTCGACCTCGACTACGAGGTGATCGGCGAGGGCAACGGGATGCTGATGGTCTCGGCATCGGGCACCGCCGTCACGGTCGAATGATCCCGCTCCGCCTCCATAAATCCGCCCGGAACGGCGACAGTATCGCAGGATTTTCCGCGAATGCGCCATCTTCTGGCCACGATCCGTTGCGAGTGTCGCCGCGGCACGAGCAGAAGGGCGAGAGGCATGGCGACCTCGAAGATTCAGCGCACCGGGTTCGAGGACAGGCTGTCCCGGATCAAGAAGGGCGGCGACAACACCATGGGCGAGGTCCACATCGGGCCTCGGGACGAGGTGCGCGCCGGTCAGAAGCGCAAGGCGAACAACACCGTCCGGCTGAAGAGAAAGAAGCCGTCGAAAAAGGAAATCGGCCGCTCGTCGGGTGTGTCGCTCCTGATCCTGGCCTTCTTGTTCGGCGTGCTGTCGATGTTCGTCGGTCAGGCCGCAGCCTATCACCTCTTTGCCGACACCGGGCTCATCAAGCTCGACCTGTCGGCCACGGCGGTGGCGCCCTACGTGCCCGTCGCGGACTTCATCATCGGCGGGTTCTTCGCGGTGCTCTTCGCCTGGACGTTCCAGCTGATGGGCGTGGTTCGGCTTGTGGCGATTGCCGTCGGGCTCTTCGTGATGGTCCAGTACCAGCCCGTGCTCGTCAAATCCGCGCCCGGCGTCTATGCCGCGTTCTTCTCGAAGGAATTCGTCGAGAGCCATCTCGGCTCGGTCTGAGCCGACCCGACCCACAGTCATTCATTATGGAAGGGCTCCGCCATCCGGGCGGTGCCCTTTCCGTCGTTTTGCGAGGAAGAAAGACATGCTGAAGATCGAGAACCTCCAGGTGAAGCTCGAGGAAGAGGACAAGGAGATCCTGAAAGGGGTGGACCTCGAGGTGCCCGCAGGCGCCGTCCACGCCATCATGGGGCCGAACGGGTCGGGCAAATCGACGTTGTCCTACGTCCTGTCGGGGCGCGATGGCTACGAGGTGACGGGCGGGACCGCCACGCTGGAGGGCGCCGACCTTCTGGGCATGGAGCCCGAGGAGCGTGCGGCGGCGGGTCTGTTCCTCGCGTTCCAGTATCCGGTCGAGATCCCGGGCGTCGGCAACATGACCTTCCTGCGCACCGCGCTGAACGCTCAGAAGAAGGCGCGGGGCGAACCCGAAGTCAGCGCGGGCGACTTCCTCAAGCTCGTGCGCGAAAAGGCAAAGGCTCTCGAGATCGAACCCGACATGCTCAAGAGGCCCGTCAACGTAGGCTTCTCGGGCGGCGAGAAGAAGCGGAACGAGATCCTCCAGATGGCGATCCTCGAGCCCCGGATGTGCATCCTCGACGAGACCAACTCGGGCCTCGACGTCGACGCCATGCGCCTTGTGGCCGAGGGCGTGAACGCGCTGCGCGACGCGGGCCGTGCCTTCCTCGTCATCACGCACTACCAGCGTCTTCTCGACCATATCCGCCCTGACGTCGTCCACATCATGGCGAACGGCCGCATCGTGAAATCGGGCGGGCCGGAACTGGCGCTCGAGGTCGAGCAGAACGGCTATGCCGACATCCTGGCGGAGGTGGCCTGATGGCTTTGCCGCAGAAGAGGCAGGACGCCACCGAGGCGAGGCTCGCGGCTCTCGACAAGCCCGAGGGCGCGGGCTGGATCCGGAAAGCGCGCGACGAAGCGCTGGCGCGGTTCCGCGCCATGGGCCTTCCCGAGCGCCGCGACGAATACTGGCGCTTCACCCGGCCTGACGATCTGAATGCCGCCGCCGCCCCCGAGGCCGCCGTCCTCGACGCGAAGGAAATCCCCGTCTTCGGCGCTCTCGACCGTCTGTGCATCGTCTTCCGGGACGGTGTCTTCGATGAAGATGCCTCGGACGCTCTGGAGGGCGAAGGGCTGGAGATCGAGCGTCTGGCTGATGCCGCGCGCGCCGACATCCACTGGGCCAAGGACTTGTACGGTGTGCTGGAAGCCCGCGGGCAGGAGCCCGTCGCCCGTCCCTTTGCCGCCTTGAACACCGCTTTCGCAACCGACGGCATCGTCATCCGCGTGACGGGACGCGTCACACGGCCCGTCCACCTGCGCTACCTGCACGAGAAGACGGACAGCGACGCCATGCTGCATGTCGTCGTGCGGCTGGAGGAGGGGGCGGAACTGACCCTTCTGGAGAACGGTCCCGCCGCCGCGCGCTTCAACAAGTGCATGGAGGTCGACGTGGCCGACCGCGCGGCTTTCCACCATGTCCGCGCCCAGGGCAGGGACCACGAGCGCCGCGCGGTGACGCACCTCTTCGGTCGTCTCGGCGAGGAGAGTGTCTTCAAGTCCTTCACCCTGACGTCGAACGGGCGCCTGACGCGGAACGAGGTCTTCCTTGAGCTGACAGGCGATGACGCCGTGGCGCACGTCGCGGGTGCTGCCGTGGGGGATGGCGATTTCCATCACGACGACACGGTCTTCGTGGTCCACGACGCGCTTAACTGCGAAAGCCGGCAAGTCTTCAAGAAGGTCCTGCGCAACGGTGCGGTCGGCGTCTTCCAGGGCAAGATCCTGGTGAAGCGCGGCGCGCAGAAGACCGACGGCTATCAGATCAGCCAGGCGCTTCTGCTCGATGAGGACGCGCAATTCCTGGCGAAGCCCGAGCTTGAGATCTATGCCGACGACGTCGCCTGTTCCCACGGTTCGACGTCGGGCGCGATCGACGAGGATGCGATGTTCTACCTGCGCTCGCGCGGGGTGCAGGAATCGCAGGCGACCGACCTTCTGGTCCTCGCCTTCCTCGCCGAGGCAATCGACGAGGTCGAGGATGCCACCATCGCCGAGGACATCCGGTCTCGGCTGGAAGGCTGGTTGTCGCGGCGAAGACGGTGAGCATCGTGCTGGACATACTGGGCACCTGGCGCGCCCCGAGACAGGTGCAGGCCCGCCGGATGGCGGGTCCGCCGCGCGAGGACAGGGCGCTCGCCATCCTTCTTGCCGCCTGCGGGCTGATCTACGTCGCCCAGTGGCCGAGGCTGGCGCGCGAGGCGCATCTCGATCCGTCCATCGCACTCGACGCGCGCATGGCGGGGGCGCTGTTTGCCTGGCTCATGCTGATGCCGCTGGCGTTCTATGCGCTGTCGCTTGTCCTGCACCTGGTGCTGCGCGCGGCGGGTGTCGCCACGACCGCGTTCCGCGTGCGTCAGGCGCTGTTCTGGGCGCTTCTCGCGTCGGTGCCGGCCTGGCTTTTGTCGGGCCTGATCGCGGGCTTCGAGGGCGGCGGTGCCGCGCTGACCGTGATCAGCACCGTGGCCATTGCCGCCGTGGGACTGTTTACGGTCGCAGGCCTTTCGGCTGCGGGCGCGCGGGCGGAGGCCGTCTGATGTTTTCGGAACTCATGCGCGAGACCTTCCGCAATCCGCGGGGCGCCGCAGCGATGTTGGCGGGCCTGAACTTGCCCGGCCGCGCCGCATGGATGGCGCTTGCCGCATCACTGGCGATTTCGGTTCTCGTGACCGAGCCGATGTTCCGGCTCGCGCCGCCCGACACCTTCGGCGATCCGATCGCGCCCCTGATGCGTTTCCTCGTGACGATCCCCTTCACGGGCGCTCTCGTCTGGGCCATCTGGAAGATCGCCTCGCTCATGGGCGGGACGGCCGACCTCGCGCAAGTCGTCGTGGTGTTCTCCTGGCTCGAACTTCTCCTCTCGCTCGGCCTTCTGGCGATGCTCGTCCTGCTCTTCGTCCTGCCGCCGCTTGCCGGCCTTCTGGGGCTTGGCGCGATCATGGCCTGGATCTGGCTTCAGAGCGTGTTCTTCGCCCAGATCTTCGGCTTTGCCACGCCTGCCAAGGCGTTTGCCGTGGTCGTCATGGCCTGGGTCGCGGTCTACGTCTTCGGCATCCTGATCCTGTCCATCGTCGCCGGAGGAGGGCAGTCCTGATGTACGACGTCTCCGTGGTCCGCAAGGACTTTCCCATCCTGTCGCGCGAGGTGAACGGCAAGCCGCTGGTCTACCTGGACAACGGCGCCTCCGCGCAGAAGCCGCAGGTCGTTATCGACGCCGTGACGCAGGCCTATTCGATGGAATACGCCAACGTCCACCGCGGCCTGCACTTCCTGTCGAACCTCGCGACCGAGAAGTACGAGGGCGTGCGCGGCACCATTGCCCGCTTCCTTCATGCCCGCCACGAAGACGAGATCGTGATGACGTCGGGCACGACCGAAGGCATCAACCTCGTGGCCTATGGCTGGGCCATGCCGCGCTTCGAAGCTGGCGACGAGATCGTCCTGTCGGTCATGGAACACCACGCCAACATCGTGCCCTGGCACTTCCTGCGCGAGCGTCAGGGCGTGGTGCTGAAGTGGGTCGACGTCGACGAAACGGGGGCGCTGCCGCCCGAGAAGGTCATCGACGCCATCGGTCCGCGCACGAAACTTGTTGCCGTGACGCAACTGTCGAACGTCCTCGGCACCCGCGTCGACGTGAAGGCGATCTGCGCCGGCGCGCGCGAAAAGGGCGTGCCCGTCCTCGTCGACGGCTCGCAGGGCGCGGTCCACATGCCGGTCCACGTCGAAGATATCGGCTGCGACTTCTATGCCATCACGGGCCACAAGCTTTACGGCCCGTCGGGGTCCGGCGCGATCTGGATCCGCCGCGAGAGGCTGGCCGAGATGCGGCCCTTCCTCGGCGGCGGCGACATGATCCGCGAGGTCCACAAGGACGTCATAACCTATGCCGACCCGCCCATGAAGTTCGAGGCCGGCACCCCCGGCATCGTCCAGCAGATCGGCCTCGGCGTGGCGCTCGACTATCTCATGGACCTGGGGATGGAGAACGTCGCCGCCCACGAGGAACGTCTGCGCGACTATGCCCGGTCACGGCTCGACGGTCTGAACTGGCTGCAGGTGCAGGGCACGACGCCCGACAAGGCCGCGATCTTTTCCTTCACGCTCGATGGCGCGGCCCATGCCCATGACATCTCGACGGTCCTCGACAAGAAGGGTGTCGCGGTGCGGGCCGGGCATCACTGCGCCGGTCCGCTGATGGATCACCTGGGTCTCACTGCGACCTGCCGGGCGTCCTTCGGGCTCTACAACACCGAAGCCGAGGTCGACACTCTGGTCGAGGCGCTGGAGTTGTGCCACGACCTGTTCGCCTAGAGCATCGGTTTAAATCTCGGGGAGACCGACGAGAAACGGCCAAGATCGCATCAGGCAGTGGCCTGGGTCAGGCGGTCGACGTCGGCCAGAAGACGGCCGCCAAGGACCTCGGCCGCCCGCGAGGCGATGCCCTTCACGAGATGGCGAACGCGCGGCAGTCGCAGGACTTCGTCGCTGGCGTGGAGGTGAAGGACGCGGTCGATCCGTGCGTCGGGCACGTCCGCCGCGACGAGGCGCGGATCGGCGTCGCCGAGGCAGACGGGCAGGGTGCCCTGTCCCACCCCCGCCGCGATCGCAGAAAGAAGCGTGCCCGCGTCCGTGGCCGTCAACCGCACCCGCGCGCCTTTCGGCATCCGTCGCGTGACCTGCCGCCGGAAGGATGGCCCGGTCGCCAGGTCGTCCCGGAACTGCACCCAGGCGCCTTCCGCCGCCGGACCTTCCGCCGCGCGATAGACCGCGTAGGGCACTGTGCAGAAGGGATGCGCGCGTTCCGGCGCATGGGCTTCGGCGTCGAACCAGAGAGCGATGCCCGGATCCGGAAAGAGCGGCACGGGTGGCAGGCGGCCGTTCATCCGGATCTCCATCCCCTCGTTCTCGGCGAGGACGCCGCCCAGTACGGTCTCGGCAAGGCGGTCCAGCATCCAGCCGTTGCCCGACAGACGCACGACGCCGGACACGCAATGCCGTGCCTCCGCAAGTGCATCCGACATGCGCGCGACCTCGGCTTCGACGCGCAGCGCATGATCGATGGCGGCAAGCCCGTCGTCGGTCGGCAGAAAACCCGTCTTCGCCCGAAGGAAGAGCCGCGTGTCGAGCCGCTCCTCCAGCGCCGACAGACGGCGACCCGCCGTCGTCTGGTCCATCTCGAGCAGAAGCGCCGCACCCGTCAGCGACCCGGCGCGCGATACTGCGAGCACGACCTTTAGGTGATCCCAGTCGATCATGACCTGTCCTGCGTTAATGCATGAGCATCATGCGGAAGTTTTTCTTGAGCGCGCAACAGGAAGTCCGAAGGTAGGCGCAACCTGGGGATGGGACCAACTCGATCAGGAAGAGACATGATGAGCCTTACGAAACTCATGGCCACGCTTGGTGCGGCCGCGATCCTCACCGCCTGCGCGCAGACGGAAACGACGATGGTCCGCCCCGAGCCGGTATTTGACAAGTACGGAAGCGGCAGTTGCCAAGAGGGCTGGATCTATACGCCCGGCGCGGCTCCCATGTCCCAGTGCGTTCCAGAAGACGAGTGCCTCCAGCCCGTCCAGACGGCATCGGGCATCTACTGTCCGCCCGTCTACCAGCGGGACCCGGGCGACGGACGCGACGACAACGACCGGGGCGGTCAGGGCCCTGCGGGCGGCCCGCCGAACTGACGGAATGCGAGGCGCCGCCCGCCTCCGGGCGGCGCCAATTCCACGATTGCCTCCCTCGTCCTCTGACGCTATGACAGCCCGCAGGCACCCGTAGCTCAGCTGGATAGAGTGCTGCCCTCCGAAGGCAGAGGTCACAGGTTCGAATCCTGTCGGGTGCGCCAACTTCACACTCCATTGCCGTCACGTCGTCAGGAACGCCATCCAGACCAGCGCGAATGACAGCGCCAGGCCGGGACCGAAGGCGATGTCGCGGCGCTTCGAGCGGGAGAGAAGCACGACCGCGAGCGTTCCTGCCGATGCGATCAGGATGACGAAGGCCAGGGGTTGCCATCCGAGCCACGCTCCGGCGGCGGCGAGGAGCTTTGCATCTCCGCCTCCCAAACCTTCCACACCGAACCTGCGATGGAAGGCGGCGCCCAGGATGGCGAAGAGGGCAAAACCTGTCGCCGCACCGAGCGAGGCGTCCAGCGATGACGAGGGTGTCCGGAAAAACGACAGAAGAAGCCCGGCCAGGACGAGCGGGAGGGTGAAGCGGTCCGGCAGGCGCCTCTGTTTCAGATCGTAGGCGACCAAAGCTGCGAGGATGGCGAGCAGGAACGGGGTCGCAAGGAAATCGTACCAGGACGGCCGAGAGCCGAACATAATATACGGGAGATCAGGCACTTGGAATATTTCTGTCCGCTTGGCCTCGTTCTCTGAAACTACCCGGAGTTTGCACTCGTAGGTGTAGCATGGCCTCGCTCCCTGCTTCGTGAGGTCACGTTACAGCGTCCGCGCTGTGTTACTCAACATGGAGGAACCCCCCAATGCATAACCAGCAGAAAGCCTTGGTCAGCGCCACGGCGATCCTTGCCGTGCTGTCGACGACCGCGGCCTGGTCGTCGTCTCACCGCGAGGCTCCGGGCATAACCGAAAAGCCCAAGGTGGACGCCACCGACTTTTACATGTTCCGGAGCTACGATCCCGCCGCTCCGGACTCCGTCACCTTCATCGCCAACTTCCAGCCGCTCCAGGCGCCGTACGGCGGTCCGAACTACTTCACCATGGACAGCGACGCGGTCTACGAAATCCACGTCGACAACGATGGCGACGCGATGGAAGATCTGACCTTCCAGTTCGATTTCACGAACATGCTCAAGGGCGGAACCGGCATCGCGATCCCGGTCGGACCCGAGGGCTCTGAAGTCAACGTCGCGATCCCGCTGCGTCAGGCCAACCAGATCTCGGCGGACGACGCCTCGGCTCAGAACGAGATCGAAAGCTACAGCGTCCGCATGATCTCGGGCGACCGTCGCTCGGGCTATACCGATGGCGCGCAACTCACGATGAGCGGCTCCGACACGACCTCGTTCATGAAGCCGATCGACAACATCGGCTCGAAGACGATCCCCGACTACGACGCCTATGCCGACAGCTTCATCTACGACGTCGACATTCCGGGCTGCGAGACCGGCGGCCGCGTCTTCGCCGGTCAGCGGGCGGAAGCCTTCGCGGTGAACCTGGGCGAGATCTTCGACCTCGTGAACCTCGTCCCGATCCAGGGTGCGGACAGCGGAACCTATCCGCAGTACAATGCGGGCGAACCCTTCCCGGGCGGCATCACGCAGGATCGCGCCAATGACGACCTCATCGGCAAGTTCAACGTGACGTCCCTCGCGATCGAGGTTCCGATCGAATGCCTGACCGGCGACGGCAATGGCGTCATCGGTGCCTGGACGACGGCCAGCCTGCCCCAGGCCAGCCTGCTCGATCCCAGCCCGACCTACGAGGGAACGGCGAAGTTCGGCGGCGCCTATGTCCAGGTCGCCCGCCTGTCGGCTCCTCTGGTGAACGAAGTCGTCATCGGTCTGCCCGACAAGGACCTGTTCAACGCGGCCGAGCCTACTCAGGACGGCGCGCTGGCGACCTATGTGACCAACCCGACGCTGCCCGAACTGCTCGAGCTGCTCTTCGGGGGCGCTGGCCCACTCCCGACGGAACTTGCACCGAACAACTTCCCGCGCAACGACCTGGTGGCTGCCTTCCTGACCGGCTTCCCGGGCTTCAACCAGCAGGCCACGGTGACCGCATCCGAGATGATGCGTCTCAACACCGGCGTGCCCGCGACCCCGCTGGCAAGTCAGAACGTGTTCGGCGTCGTTGCCGAAGACCTCGCCGGGTTCCCGAACGGTCGCCGTCCTGCTGACGACACGGTCGACATCGCTCTTCGCGTCGCAATGGGAGCGCTCTGCCACCCGGTGCCGCTCGGAGCCGAACTTGGTGTCGATGGCGCTGAAGAGGATACGCGAACCGACCTCGTGAACCTCGGTCTCTGCGACCCCGAGGATGCACCTGTCGGAACCGCCGCCTTCACGGACGGTGCTCCGATCCTTCCGTCGGAACTTCGCGAGACGTTCCCCTACCTGAACACGCCGCTTCCCGGCGCTGGCTCGTAAGGGGAGGGACGCATGACCATGACCAAGTTGCATGACATGACGCCCAGGGCAAAGATCGCCCTTCTGACCGGCCTTGTGCTTTTCGTCGCGGCCTGCGGCGGCGGCGGCGGGATGAAGGGGATCGGCAGCCTCGGACAAGGCTTCGTGAACGCGTTCAACGCCGGACCGAACACCGAGCCGGTCGACCCGGACACGATTGCCCTGACGGTCGATCCGACGGCGGACCCGTTCAACCCCTGAACGTCATAAACGACACGACGACGAAAGCGGCCCTTCGGGGCCGCTTTTCATTTGTCGGGCGGAGGAGGCAGTTGCGCGGGCGGCGTCGCGCCGTAGCGACGTCGGATGACCCTGACATCGCCGCGCTGGTCTCGGTGCATCCGACTGGACAGAACGATCCCCGTCTCGTCCACCTCGGCTTCGATCTGCGCATCGAAGGTGTTCGAGGTGAAACCCGTGCCCGGAGGCTGGATGACGCCGATGTCCGCGAACGCGGCGGCATCCAGAAAGCCGTTCCGGTTTCTCGATGCGATCAGCCGCGTGGCCGCCGAGGGGTTGTTGAGAACGACCGCCAGCAGCGTCTCGGACGCGGTGTTCAGGTTGAGCGCCGACGGTATCGGAAGCAGGTCGACATGCGGGTCGAGGATCTCCTTCGTCGCCGCATCGATGCTGGTCAGCGCGTCGAGGCTGGTGACATCGGGCGACTGGAGCAACTCGGATGCGATGCGCGGGACCAGGGCAGGCGGAAGGTCGAGGACCGCGAGAAGTCTCAGGAACACCTGGCTTTCCTGGACGTTGCCGGATTTGAGCCGGCCCACGTCCAGCCGCGCTTGCGCGTCCGTGACGCTGACCGAAAAGGTTCCGGTCTCAAGCTCGACGACCTGCTGCCCGACCTGCATCCACTCTTCGCCGTAATGGTCGGTCTCGGGATGGTCCTCGGCGTCCCGCCTCAAGGCCGACACGACCGATGCTTCGGCACCGCGAGCGAGCGCGTCGGCCGCGCTGGCCGAGGCCATGTTGCGGGCCCGCGCGATGGCCAGATCCTGATCGCTCAGCATCATGTAGACCAGGATCGAGGCGAGCGTCAGGACGACGAGGACGTTGACGAGGACGACGCCCGACTCGCGGTCGCGGGGACAGTCGGTCATCGCCGGATCTCTTGCGGCAGGTCGACCAGACGGATGACCGCCTGAGGCTCCTCCGCCTCCGACGTCGCGACGAAGAAGCTCATCTCGACCGCGCGAAGAAGGGCCGGCTGCGGCAGGACGCCCGCGTCGATCACGGGCCATTCGTCGTGCCAGACGCCTTTCGTGTCGAGAAGGCGGAAGGTCAGCCCGCCCGCACCGGCCAGAAGGCGCTGGTCGGTGTCGAGAGCGGGCAGGCGGCGAATGAGGACACCCTCGGGCGCGGCGTAGACCAGCCTGAGGCCGTCCCATCTCGAGAAGCTGAGAGAGGTTCCGTCCGAGGCGACGGGCGCCGATCCCTTCTGATTGAGGTCCCGCGTCAGGATCAGGAGCGTCCGGTCGATATCGGCGATCCTCTCGAGCCGCGCCTCGGTGCTGGTCCTCACGCGGATGATGGTGTCGAGGACCGAGAAGGCGGATACGCCGATGACCGCGAACAGCGCCATCGCGACCAGCACCTCGATCAGCGTCACCCCGGCTTCGGGATCGCGGCGACCCCGGGCGTCTCGTGTCGCCCTCTGGGCGCGGGCCATCAGGCCGACGCCGCTCCGACGAGGCTGATGGTGCCTGCGCTGACCTTCACGACGGCAAGACCCCGGCTGCATGTGCCGTCGGGCAGGAAGCGGTAGGGCCCGATCACGCCATTGAAGCCGTTCTCGCGCAAAAGGCCCTTTTCGTCCTGTTGCCGGATGCGGCCCAGGAGACGCGCGGTTTCCACGGCGTCGAAGGCGACGCCGGCGAGGATGCCCGCGGCCTCGCCGTAAACTTCCTCGTAGGCCACCGCGAAGGGCTCGAACGCGACGGGATCGGGCGCCGAGAACCACGCACCCTCCAGCGCGGGCGACCGCGTCGGATCGCGTGTCGACCACTGTGACGAGCCGAGGAGTTGCGTGCCGGAAAAAGCTGCTGCCAGAGCGTCAAGTTCCGGCCCTCCGGAGGGCAAGAACACCGCCGCCGGAAGGTTGCCGCCTGCGGCTTCGCGCAAGGTGGCGGCCGCGACCGAGGGGTCGGACGTCGTGACCGGCCCGACCATGCGAAGACCGAGGCCCTGTCCCGTCGTCAGGGCGGCTGCCGCGGCCCGTTGGCCGAACTCGCCCGGAGGCACGACGATGCCGACGCTGCCCATGCCGCGCTGTCCCGCGAAGCTGAGGATCGAGCGCGCCGATTGCTCGGGCGTCACGCCGATGACGAAGACACCGTTTCCCGCGACGCCGTTGTCGTTGGACAGGGTGATGACCGGGACGCGCGATCCGACCGCCCGCCCGACCGCCGCCGCCTGATCGCCGTAGAGCGGACCGACGAGTATGCGCGCGCCCGCCGTGACCGCCGCCGTCGCTGCGGCCGCCGCCGCTTCGGGGGTGTCGCCGGTGTCGAAGAGGCTCATCTCGCCGGTATTGCCCAGGACGTTGCCGCCCAGGCTTGCGGCCTTCTCCATGATCTGGCCTAACTGGGGCGACCGGCCCGACATCGGCGCCAGAAGCGCCGAGCGGCCGGGCAAATCCGTGCGCGCGTCATCCTGCCCTGAACTCGCCGCCGAGGGCGCCGCCTTCGCAGGCGGCCAGCAGCGGGACGGACATTGAGGCGGCAAGGCGTGACAGGACCGTTCGCCGGCTCATGCGACCGTGACCGAAGGAGTGCGATCGAGATGCTGTCGAAGTACCTGGGCCTGACATTCTTCACACTCTCCGTCTTCGCGGTCACGCTGATCTGGACCGCTCCACTGTCGCTAGTTAGGCGAATTTACGAGGTTCCACCACAGGTCGAAGTCTCTGTCCGGAACTCTTTTCGCGGGCCAGATCGATCTTGCCGAAGGCCTTGTCCTGAACTGGGACACCCGCGCGAGAAGCCTGCTGGCCGGCAGGCTGGACGCAGACTTCACCCTTGCCGGACCTGCGACGCGCCTCGACGGGCTGGCCCGTGCAGGCTTCACGAGGGTTGGCGTCGCTTCGGTCCAAGGGCGCCTCGGCCCCGAGATGCTGGACCTCATCGAGGCAGTCCCCGGAACGCGCTGCGAGGGACAGACCATCGTCGCCATAGATCGCCTGACCTGGGGCCGCTCGGCCGTCGACGCTCAAGGTCAGGTTCGCGTTCGCGACGGCGTCTGCACGCCGCAGGGGCAGGCGCCCGTCGCGGTCCCGGCGCTGCGCGTGGATCTCACCAGCGAGGCCGAGCGGGGGGTTGCAACGGTCGTGACCGACGATGCGGCAGCAACCCGGCTCGGCTCGGTCAGCGTCGCGCCTGACCGGTGGCTGCGCCTTCGGGTCGAACCCGAAGGCGCGCGCCTCGTGCCCGGGATGCCAAGCTCGGCGCCGACCGAGATCGAAATGCCGTTCTGACGTCGGCCCGGCCATCAGCCCACCAGGTTGTTGAGATTGACGATCGGCAGGAGGATCGACATCACCAGAAGCATGACGAGACCGCCCATCACCAGAAGAACGGCCGGCTCGATCAGCGCGACAAGAGCTGCGACGAAGGCGTCGAAGTCGCGCGCCTGATCGTCGGCGGCCCGCGTCAGGCTTGCGCCGAGCGTGCCGCCCGCCTCGCCGCTCGCCACCATGGCGACGAGAAGCGGCGGGAAGGTGCGGGCGTCGCGCATTGCGACCGACAGCGACGTCCCCTCGCGCACGCTTTCGGCGACCTGAAGCGCGGACTGCCGGATCCTTAGGTTCGATATGCTCGACGCGGCCGCATCCAGCGCTTCGGTCAGCGGCACCTGCGACACGATCAGCGTCGACAGCGTGCCGGCGAACTGGACGCTGTTCGCCTTCAGGACAAAGCCGCTGAAGGGCCGCGTCTCGGCCAGCCATTTGTGGACGCGCAGGCGGAAGGCCGGTTGCGACATCCCCCACAGCCACAGGAAGGCGGCCCCTCCCATGACCATCAGCGCCAGAAGACCATAGCTGGCCATGCCGTCGCTGATCGCGATCAGGCTGCGCGTCAGGAACGGCAGTTCCGCGCCGCGCGTCTCGAACACCCGGACGATGTCCGGGACCACGAAGACCAGAAGCGACACGATGACCCCGATGGACACCGTGGCGAGAAGCGACGGGTAGAGGAGCGCCAGCCGCACCGTGCGCTGGTTCTTGCCGCGCCGTTCCACGAAGTCGGCGAGTTGCTGCATGACGGCGTTCAACTGCCCCGACGCCTCGCCCGCCCGAACCGAGGCGCGGTAGTAGTTGCCGAAGACCTGAGGATGCTCGGCCAGCGCCGCCGCGAAGGACTGGCCGTCGAGGACGGCGGCCCGGATGTTCAGAAGGAGGGTTGCGACCTTCCGGTTGGCCGCCTGGTCGGCAACGGTCCGAAGCGCGTCCTCGACCCGGATTCCCGCGCCGATCAGTGTGGCGAGCTGCCGCGTGATGATGACCAGCGCGCGCTGTCCGATCCGGCCCGTCCGTGTCTCGCGTCCTGGCGTGGCCGTCAGGTTCGCGGATTTCTTGGTCGGTTCGACGGAGAGCGGCAGAAGACGTCTTGACCGCAGTTCCTGTCGCGCCGCCGCCGGGCTCGCGGCCTCGATGACGCCGGACGAGTTGGCGCCCTTCGCATCGACCGCCTTGAACAGGTAGGCCGCCACCTAGGCCTCGACCGCGTAGGAGGTATCCTCGTAGACGACGCGCACCACTTCCTCGACCGTCGTGCGACCCGCACGAAGCTTGGCGATCCCGTCGCCGAGCATGCCCGGACCGGTTTGCCGCGCCGCTTTCTCCAACTCGGCCTCGGACGCGCCGTCATGGACCAGGCGTTCCAGCGCCGGCGTCACCTCGATGATCTCGTAGATCGGCAGCCGGCCCCGGAACCCGGTCCCGTGGCACGTGTCGCAGCCCGTGCCGCGCCGGACCTCTTCGCCCGCCGCGATGGCGTGCGACAGCAGTTCGCTTTCGCCCTCGGTGATGATGTGCGGACGGGCGCAGTCGGGGCAGATCCGGCGCACAAGGCGCTGCGCCACGAGCCCGCGCAGCATCGGGCGCCAGCAGGAACCGCTCCACGCCCATCTCGACCAGCCGCGAGACCGCGCCGATGGCCGTGTTGGTGTGCAGCGTCGACAGGACGAGGTGGCCGGTCATCGCGCATTCGACCGCGATCTGCGCCGTCTCGCGGTCGCGGATCTCGCCCACCATGATGACGTCGGGATCCTGGCGCAGGATCGCCCGCAGACCCTTGGCGAAGGTCAGGTCGTTCTTCGCGTTGACCTGCATCTGGCCCACGCCGGACATCGAGTATTCGATCGGATCCTCGATGGTCATGATGTTGCGCGGACCGGTCGTTGAGCCGCCCGAGCGCGGCATAGAGCGACGTCGTTTTGCCCGATCCCGTGGGGCCGGTCACCAGGAGAAGGCCGTCGGGCCGCGCCAGGATGCGCTTCGAACGCGCGCCTGATCCTGGCGCGACATCCCGAGCTCGTCGATGCCCGCGCTGCGTCTGGCCCCGGTCGAGGAGGCGCAGCACGACCCTCTCGCCGAACTGCGAGGGAATGGTCGAGATCCGCACGTCGAGATCGTAGCCGCCCACGCGCAGCGAGACCCGCCCGTCCTGCGGCATGCCGCTTCTCGGCGATGTCGAGCTTGCCCATCACCTTGATGCGGCTGACCAGCAGCGGCGCCAGCGCGCGCTTCGGCTCGATCACCTCGCGCAGGACGCCGTCGATGCGGAAGCGCACGACAAGGCGCCGCTCCTCGGTCTCGATGTGGACGTCGGACGCGCCTTCCTTCACCGCCTCGAGCAGCAGCGCGTTGATCAGCCGCACGACCGGCGCGCCGTCGTTCTGGTCGAGCAGATCGTCCACGGCGGCCGCGTTGTCGGCCAGCGAGGCAAGGTCGTCGTCCGCCGCCGCCTCGGCCGCCTCGGAGGCGCTGTCGCGATAGATACGTCCCAGGTCGGCCTCGTAGACCTCGGGCGTTATCTCGACGAAGGCGATCATGCGCCCGGCCACACGCTGCGCTTCGATCAGAGAAACGACGTCCGCGCCCGGCTTGAAGTGGCAGACGGTCGCGTCGGGGTCGCCGGCGACGGAGGTCAGCAGGACGCCTTGCGATTTCGCGAAGCCGTAGGACAGTCTCGGGATCATCGCGCTTCTCCCAGGGTCAGCCGCGTCGCGACCACGCCGGGTTCGGGGCGACGGTCCATTTCCATTGAGATGATGCGCACCGACGCCTCGGATTCGAGGGCCGAGAGCCAGGTGACGATATCCGTGAAGGCCGTGTCGTCGATGGTCACGCGCAGCGCCTCACCTTCGGGCTCGAGCCGTCTGAGGGACACCGAGGCGCCCTGCGCGCTTGCGGTGACGCGCGTCGCGATAGGCCGCGCATCCGCCACGGCGGGACGGGCGGTCTGGGGCCGGTCGCGCGCGGCGTCGACGGCCGAGGTGATCGTGCGGTAGGCAGAGATCTCCTCGTGCGCCGCCGATCTCGCTTCGGTTAGTGGTGCCCAGGCCGCCTGGTATCCGGCGGCCAGAAACACGACTGGCAGGCCGACCAGCAGGAGCGCGCGTTCGCGCGGAGAGCGGGTCTCGAGCCAGCTCACAACGGCGCCCCCCGCGTCACCTGGAATTCCGCCTCGGCCGCCCCCTGGTCGGCGGTCGCCACACCGCTCGACACGGCGAAGCCGGCGCCTTCCAGCAACCGTTCGGCCTCGAGGAGGTCGTCGAGCCCGCCGGCCTGGACGAGAAGCGATAGCGTCGCGTTTTCCTCGTTGAACGTTGCCCGCCGCCATGTCACGTCCGGCCCGCCCGCCAGGAGAGTCTCGGCGACGCCGACGAGAAGAGGCAGGGCATCGCCCACTTCGACCGCCACGGCCTGCGGGGCAAGGCGCGACAGGATCATCGCCGGATCGGTGTCGACCTGCACCCCGGGCAGAAGCGGTGCGAGGGCGTCCTCGGCTATCGCGCGCTCGGTCCCGGCGATCCGCTGAAGCGCCAGAAGGTCGGCGGCTGCGATGCCAACATGAACGGCAAGCCCGATCCCGACGACAGCCGCGACGAACCTCAACGTGGGCGCCAGGTCGCGTTGGCGATGCGCGAAGGCCCCCTGCCGCAGATCGATGGCCAAATCCTTCGGATCGGGCGGCGGCCTGTCGTGCGACAGGTCGCGCGCGTCGAGAGCGGGCGGCAGGGCCGCGCCGTAGCTCAGGACAGCAGGCCGCCCCGACATCGTCCAGATCCGCGCCAGCATCTCGGCCTGGACCGCAAAGCCTGTCCCATCCGACCGGCGCACGATCGCGCGCGCGCCGTCCCGCCAGACGGCCCAGGTGTCGCGATCCTCGGCGCGCGCAGGCGTGGGTATGGCGAAGGTCTCGGGCAGGACGGGCGCATCGTCCCGCGCGCTCGCGGTCATGAGGTCGCTGCCGACGATGGCGGCCAGAAGCCGGTTCGGCGATCCCGGACCGGGCGCGGGCCGGCAAAGGGAGACGTGGACCTCTTCGAGAGGCATGGCGACCTGTTCTTCGACGGCGAAGGGCAGGGCGGCCCGCTGCGCCCGCGCGCCCCGGACGGGGATGTCGACGGCCACCAGCGTCACGGCCTCCGCCGGCAGAACAACGGGGATGGGCTTCTTCTGCTTCCGGCAAGCCTCTTCGAGGCAGAGACGCAGCCCGTTCGCGCGATCCGGGCTTGTTCTGCCGGAGGGGAAGTCGACGACCGGCGCGGGGCCGGCGGCGATGACTGTTCCGGAGGCCGATCCCGCATCACTTCGAGACGCGCGCGGCGCGTTCAAGTTATTGTTTTTGCTTCCATTATTCAATAGAAAGCCCTTTCTTTCGGCTTCCCTATGGAGTAAATACGATACTGTGCGTCCAACAGTTTCAGAGGCCGATCCGCAGTGACCGACACCCTAGCAGAGATGATCCGCGCGCGACACAAGGCGAGTCGTCCCCGCAATCCGCGCAAGCCGGACAGCGGCGTCACTCTCATCGAGATGATCGTCGTCCTCGTCATCATCGGGCTCGTTGCCGCGATGGTCGTCCCCAACGTGATCGGCCGTCCCGACGAGGCCCGCGTGACGCTGGCTGCATCCGACATCCGTTCGATTTCGAGCGCGCTAGAGCTTTACCGGCTCGACAACCGCACCTATCCGACGACATCGCAGGGACTTGAGGCGCTGGTGACAAAGCCGGTTTCTCCTCCCGAGCCGCCGAACTGGGTCGAAGGCGGCTACCTGCCCAGCCCTCCGGTCGACCCGTGGGGCAACGTCTATCTCTACCGCGCCCCGGGCGATAGCGGACCCTACGATCTGATTTCGCTCGGCGCGGATGGAAAGGTCGGCGGAACGGGCGTGGATGCGGACGTCTCGAAGGACGGTCTGGTGGCCAGTCAATGACGCGACCCGCGCCCATCCGTGCGTCCGACGCCGGGGTGACGCTGGTCGAGGTTCTGGTGGTCCTCGTTCTGGTCGGCGTCATGGCGTCGACCGTCGCCCTGTCGATCGGAACGGGTGACCGGACAGCGACCCTGGATCGTGAGGCGGTGCTTCTGAAATCCCGGCTCGACCGAGCGGCCGAACGCGCGCTGACCGAGGGAACGACCGCCGCCCTTCTCTGGGACACCGACGGATACCGCTTTGCCGAATACGCGGGCGACGGCTGGGGCGCGCACGGGTCGCCGCTCCTGGCCGAAGAGCACGACCTGCCGGGCGGTGTCAGCCTGGCGTCCGGCTCCGCCGCGCGGGGATCGGTGCTGATCGCGCCGGATCTGCTTCCGGCGTTCGGAAAGGGCGTAGGGGCCGTCAGGATGGACTTCCGGGGCGAGGGCGCCGCGGTCAGAAGTGTCGTATTCGACGGCGCGTCGGCCAGCTTGTCGGCGCCGACCCCGTGACCCTGGTGCCGCATCACCCCCGCAGCCCTGACGCGGGCTTCACGCTCGTCGAGGTGCTCGTGGCGCTTGTGATCCTCGCCGTCGGTGCCGTGTCCGTTCTCTCCGCCGCCGAGCTTCACGCGTCGAGGGTCGGAGACCTTCGCGACCGGACCGTCGCGCGATGGGTCGCGGAAAATGCTCTGGCGTCGGACCGCCTGGGGCTGCCGAGGTCGACCGAAGCGACGATGCTTGGCGCGGACTGGCGGATCGAAACGGCCGAGGCCGAAACCTCCGACCCTACGCTCGTCCGCCTCGACGTCTCCGTCGGGCCCGCGGGTGGGGACGCGACGCTCTACACGCTGACGGGGTTCGTCGATACCGGCGCGGAGAGCGTCTCAATGAGGCGGTGGCTCGCAACCATTCGCGCTGTCACGGTGCTCGCCGTCCTCGCTTCGGTCGCCGTGGCGGGGGGGCAGGCGGCCTGGCACATCGCGGGTGAGGCGTCGGACCAGCCGATCCCGATCGCCCCTCAGGCGGCCGCGCCACCCGATGCCGTCCCGCTCGACGTGTCACCGCTTCTTGCCCTTGCTCCCTTCGGCCGCCAGTCGCAGCCCGAAGCGCCACAGGCGGTTATCGAGGAAACGGACCTTGACCTCGAACTGCGCGGCATCCTTTTGAACGACCGCCCGGAGTTGTCCTTCGCCTTCATCGCCTCGGAAGGCGTGACGCGCGGCTACAACACCGGCGAGCCGATCTCCGAGACCGTTACGCTGCAAACCATCGCGGCCGAGCATGTGACGCTCGACGTTGGCGGCGAAACTCAAAGCCTGTATTTCCCCAATCACGAAGAGCCTCTGGCGACGGCCGAGCCCGACGCCGCGCCGTCGAGCCTCGACCGGCTGCGCGCCGCCTTGACCGTAGCCGACGCCCGGCCCGAGGCCGAGGAGCCGACGCCCGAGACCACCGAAGACTACATCAACATGTGGCGCGAAAGGATCAATCGCAATCCAAGTGATGTATTGAAGGAAATAGGACTGACCGCGTCCGACAATGGATACATCATAGACGAAGAGCATGATCCTGGCGTGCGAATGGCAGGGTTGAAGGCAGGCGACGTCGTGGCCCGGGTCAACGGGCAGCCCGTCGGAAATGTCGAAACCGACCGCAAGAGATATGACGAAGTCGCGGCATCAGGCGTCGCCCGGCTTGAGATCATCAGAGACGGAAAGACGATCACAATGAGCTTCCCCCTGAGATGACGGACCGCATGAGCAGGGTCCTCGCCGTTCTCGTCCTCTGTTGTCTGGCGCTTGCGCCAGGCCGCGCCTCTGCGCAGGACGAGACCTTCACGATCAACCTCCGCGACACGGACATCACGGTCTTCGCCGAGCAGGTGTCCGAGATCACGGGCAGGACTCTGGTGATCGACCCGGCACTTCAAGGCGAAGTGACCGTCCTCTCGGCCGAGCCTCTCGACTGGGAAGGGGTCTGGGCGTTGTTCCAGTCCATCCTCCGCGTCCGGGGCTACACCGCCGTCGAAAGCGGCGCGATCTGGCAAGTCGTCCCCGAGGCCGAGGCGCGTACGCGGGCGAACATCTCCTCTACCGACCCACTGGGAACGCAGGACTTCGTTACGCGTCTTCTGCGCCTCGAACGCCTGCCGTCCAGCGAGGCGGTGCGTGTCCTGCGCCCCCTTATCGACGAGGCGGGATATATCGAGGCGCTGGAGGATCCGAACTCGATCATCGTGACCGACACGCTCGAGAACGTGAATCGCATCGTGGACATCGCCCGCACCTTCGACGGCACCGCCGCGACGCGCGCCGAGGTTATCCGCTTCTCCTTCGCCGATGCGGGTGCCGTCGCCAACGCGATCACCGAGGTTCTGGGACCGGCGGGGACAGGCGCGCGGATCTCGGTAGACGCGACCTCGAACGTCCTTCTGGTGCGCGGCACGCCCGATGACATCCAGCAGATAAGGGATCTGGCCATCGAGCTGGACATCGCGCCGCCACGGACGACGACGGAAAGCCTGAACACGATGATCTTCCGCCTCGAGTTCGGCAACGCCGAGGTCGTGGCCGACCTCGTCCGCAACACTCTGACCGGCGCGGTAGACCTGTCGAACCCGGTGGCCGAAAGCGTCGGCGCTGCGGATGAGGGCTCCGCGCCTGCCGCAGAGGCCGCAGACGGCGAGGCGCCCGCCACGCCGCCGGTGCGCCGCTTCGCCGTAACCGACCGAAGTGCGGGATCGGCGCCCGACGTGTCCATCCAGGCCTCGACCGAGACGAACTCGGTCATCGCGCGCGGCACTCAGCGCCAGCTCGCCGAGGTCGCGCAACTGGTCAAGGCTCTCGACATCCGCCGTCCGCAGGTGATGATCGAGGCGGCCATCGTCGAGGTCTCGGGCGAGACCGCCGAACGCCTCGGCGTCCAGCTCGGCTTCGGCGGCGGCACGCCCCCGGGCGGCATCGCGGCCACCTCCTTCAGCAATGGCGGCGCCTCGCTGCAATCGGTGCTGATCGCGCTTGGCGAGACCAACGCCGCGGCCCTCTCGACCGGGCTTTCGGTCGGCCTGTCGTCCAGCGACGATTTCGGACTTCTGGTCCAGGCGTTGTCGCAGTCGACCAACGCCAACCTCCTGTCGACACCAAGCGTCACGACGCTCGACAACGAGTCCGCCACCATCGTCGTCGGCCAGAACGTGCCTTTCCGCACGGGCCGCCTGACGACCGACGGCGGCAACGTGGCCGAAGTCATCGAGCGCGAGGATGTGGGCATCACGATGGACGTGCGCCCGCGCATCACGGCGGGCGGCGTCGTCCAGCTCGAGATCGCGCAGGAGGTGTCGTCGCTGTCGAACACCGCCGTCGCCGGTGCGGCCGACATCATCACCAACCGCCGGGTCATCAACACCATCGTGCTGGCCGACGACGGCGGCACCGTGGTCCTGGGCGGCCTCATCACCGACGACCGGCAGTTGACGCAGCAGAAGGTGCCCGTTCTCGGCGACGTTCCCCTGGTCGGCAACCTGTTCAAGAGCCGGTCCAACACCAGCACCAAGCGGACGCTCTTCGTCTTCATGCGCCCGACCATCCTGCGCTCGGCCGCAGATGGCCGGACCGCCTCGCAACAGAGGTTCAACCGCGTCCGGAATGCCGAGGCCGAGCCGGGGGCACGTTCGCTTCTGCGGGAGGAAAAGGTTCGGAAGCTCCCGCTCGAGATCAACGGGCTCTACTGAGGATGCGGCGCGTGCGACCCTTGAGCCGGGGAGTGCGGAGCGTCGCTGCGTGCCTCTTCGCCCTCGCGTTCGGCGCGCCGGCCCAGGCCCACGAGTTCTGGATCGATCCCGACCGGGCTGTCGTCGATCCGGGACAGACGCATCTCGGCCGAGGTCCGTGTCGGTCAGGATTTCGCCGGGGAACTCGCTGCCCTTCGTCACACAGATCTTCAAGCGGATGACCCACCGCTCGCCCGCGGGAACGACCGAGATCGCAGCGCGATTGGGCGACCGGCCCGCCATTCAGTCTCTGAACCTCATCGAGCCGGGGCTGCACCTGATCGCGCTCGAGACGAATCCTTCCTTCGTCGAATTCGAGACGATCCAGAAGTTCGACGCCTATCTCGAATACGAGGGTCTGCGCGACTACGTCAAACTGCACGTCGAGCGGGGGCTGCCCCGGGCGGGCATCAAGGAAACCTTCGTCCGGAACGCGCGGGCGCTTGTCCAGGCGGGTCCGGCCGACGCCGGTGAGACCGACGCGCCGGGCGGCATGGATTTCGAGATCGTGGCACTCGGCAATCCTTTCGTCTTCGGACGCGCCGCTCTCGACGTCGAGGTTCTCTGGCAGGGCGAAGCGGCGGCGGACGTTCAGGTGTCTGTCTTCTTCCTCCCGCCCGACGGCGTGCCACCCGCGGGTACCGAGCGAACCCTATTCCGCACCGATGCTGCCGGACGCGCCACGATTCGCATGGCGAAGCCGGGGAAATACCTCCTGAACGCCGTCCATCTGGAGCCTGTCGACGACTCCGCCGAGGCCATGTGGAAAAGCTATTGGGCCTCGCTGACTTTCGAAACCTCCGCCGTCCGGCCATAGGTCGGTCTGAAGCCGACCCGCTGTCTTGATCTCGCGCAAGGGGCGATGTTCCGGGGAGTGCTAGCAGACCGCGACACCCGGTCCGAGGCGAACGACGATGAATGACGCGCTCCAGACCAAGCCCGGCGGTCTCGACACCGGAGCGGTCGCCGCCTCGCGTGAGCGGTTCGGATGGAACGAGCTTCCCCGGCAGAAGGCCCCATCGCCCGTCGCCGTGCTTGCCCGGCAGTTTCGTGGGTTCCTCGTCCTGATCCTGGCCCTCGCTGCCGCCATCGCCTTTCTTCTCGATGAACGGATCGACGCCCTGGCGATCATGGTGGTCCTTGTCCTGAACGCGGTCCTCGGTTTCGTGCAGGAATGGCGGGCCGAGACCGCCCTCGAAGCCTTGCGGTCCATGCTGTCGCCTGTCGCCGTGGTCGTCCGGGATGGCGTCGAACGAAAGATCGCCGCGCGCGAGATCGTGCCGGGCGACTACGTGATCGTAAGCGCGGGCGAGGCGATCCCTGCGGACTTGGAACTGCTCTCCGGCGCCGAGCCTCGGGCGGATGAAAGCGCGCTGACGGGCGAATCCCTCCCCGTGGCGAAGACGGTCGGGGGCGAGGGCGCAGCCAGCAGGCTCTTTGCCGGAACGACCCTTGTCTCCGGACGGGCCGAAGGGGTCGTCACCGCAACCGGGCTTCGGACGGACTTCGGCAAGGTCGCGGCGCTGACGGGAGCCGTCGGCGAAAAGCAGACCGAACTCCAGAAGCGGCTGGGGCAACTGGCAAGCCAGATCGGTCTCGCCTCGCTGGTCGTCGCCGCACTCGTCGTCGCCGTAGGCTGGTACGGCGGCCGGCCGATCTTCGAGATGGTGATGACGGGCCTCTCTCTCGCCGTGGCAATGGTTCCCGAAGGCCTGCCGGCGGTCGTGACCATCACCCTGGCGCTCGGAGCCTCCGCGATGGCGCGGCGGCAGGCGCTGACCCGAAGGCTTCAGGCGGTCGAGACATTGGGTGCGGCCTCGGTCATCTGCACCGACAAGACAGGCACGCTGACCGAGAACGCGATGCGGGTCACGCGACTTTGGACGCCGGACAGCGCCTACGACGTCACCGGCGACGGTTACGATCCTGACGGTTGCATCGAGAGGGACGGAACCTGTGTCGATGCCGCAAGCGATCCGGTTCTCGCCGCCTTATTGCAGACGGCCCTGACCTGCACGCACGCCTCGCTGAGGCGGGACGGCGAGGCCTGGACGATGATCGGCGAGCCGACCGAGGGCGCTCTGGTGGCGGTCGCGCAAAAGGGCGGCGCGCGCGAGGTCGCGCCTGCCGACCGTATCGCCGAGGTGGCCTTCTCGAGCGACCGCAAGAGGATGAGCGTCCTTGCGCGGGAGGGCGACGGCTTTCGCCTGCATGTGAAGGGCGCGCCGGAGGTCGTTCTGGAACGGTCGACGGCGTATCTGGGCCAGGACGGCGTCGCGGCGCTGGACCCGTCCGCCCGGCGACGGATCGCGGACGCCTACGCCCAGATGGCAGAGCAGGGGCTGCGCGTCCTGGCACTTGCGGCGCGCACCGCGGACGAGGGCGACGTGAGGGAGCACGACCTCGTCTTTCTCGGCCTTGCCGGCATGATCGACCCGCCCCGGCCCGAGGTGAAGCCCGCCATCGCCCTCGCGAGGGGCGCGGGCATTCGCGTGATGATGGTCACCGGAGATGGTCGCCTGACCGCCGCGGCCATCGCCGAGCAGGTGGGCTTGGGCAGGCCTGACGTCGTCGAGGGCGCGGATCTGGACGCGCTGTCGGACGACCAGCTTTCGGACCTCCTCCGAAACGACGTCCTCTTCGCCAGGACCCGACCCGAGCACAAGTTGAGGATCGTCGAGACGCTTCAGGCGCAGGGGCTGATCGTCGCCATGACCGGCGATGGCGTCAACGACGCGCCTGCGCTCAAGACGGCGGACATCGGCATCGCCATGGGCACGCGCGGGACCGAGGTGTCGCGGGGCGCGGCGGACCTTATCCTTCTCGACGACAACTTCGCCACCATCGTGAACGCCATCGCCGAGGGCCGCCGGCAGTTCGACAACGTGCGCAAGTTCGTGCGCTACCTCCTGTGCTCGAACGCGGGCGAGGTCCTGGCGATCCTCGCCAACCTCTTCATCGGCGGTCCGGTGATCTTTCTCGCCACGCAGATCCTCTGGATGAACCTCATCACGGACGGTGTCACGGCGGTCGCCCTCGGGCTGGAAAAGGCCGAGCCCGATCAGATGCGCCGCCCACCCCGCCGCCCGGCCGAGCCGATCCTCGGTCGCACCGGCATGGCGCTGGTCCTCTGCTTCGGGATCTATACCAGTGCCGCAAGCCTCTGGGTCTTCTACACCCTTCTTCCTTCGGGCACCGACCTTGCCCGGACGGCCGCCTTCACCGGGATGCTGGTCTTCGAGAAGGTGAGCGTCTTCGCGTTCCGATCCCTGCAAAAGCCCGTCACTTCCATCGGATGGCTGTCCAACCCCGTCCTGATCGCCGCCTTTTCCGTCAGCCTGGCGCTTCAGGTCGCGGCGGTCTACTGGCCGCCCCTACAGACGCTTCTGAGGACCGTGCCCTTGTCGGTTGACGAGTGGATGATGATCGGTGCCTTCGCGCTGCCGCTCGTCATCGTGCCCGAGGTCGTGAAGGGGTTCACGGCGAGACGGTTGGACGGCGCGCCCGCGTGACGTCCCGCGCTCACGCGCCGCCGATCACACCCTTCCGGGGGGGCACGCTGCCCGCCTTGACGCCGCACCCCATTGTCAACGCGGGCTAAGGCGTGGTTTTCCTCCCGCAAACAGTGCGAGGGCGAGGGATGGCGATCGAGACGGCGGGAAGCCTGGGACCGGTGGCGGCGGTGGCGCTTGTGGGCGCGCTCGGCGTTGGCTCGCAATGGTTGGCGTGGCGACTGCACCTGCCGGCCATCGTGCTGATGCTGGCGGCGGGCGTACTGATCGGCCCGGTGGCGGGCGTCCTCGACCCCGGACTGGAATTCGGTGCTCTCGTCCAGCCGCTCGTGGCGCTCGCCGTCGCCGTGATCCTGTTCGAGGGCGGTCTGACGCTCGACCTCCGGAAGCTCGGCGATGCGCGCTCGGGCGTATTTCGCCTTGTCGTCATCGGCGCGCCGCTCGGCTGGCTTCTGTCGACGCTGGCGCTGCGCTACGGCGCGGGTCTCAGTTGGGAGGCCTCGACCGTCTTCGGCGGCATCATGATCGTCACCGGCCCTACGGTCATCGCACCCCTCCTGCGGCAGGCGCGCCTGCAACGACGTCCCGCGGCCCTGCTGCAATGGGAGGCCATCGTCAACGACCCGATCGGAGCCATCGCCGCCGTCATCGCCTTCCAGACCGTCCTCGTCCTCAACGGCTCATCCGAGGTCAGCTTCGCCGCCACAGCCTTCGGCATCGTCTTCGCGGGGGTCGCGGGTTTCGCCGTCGGGGCGGGTATCGTGGCCCTGTTCCGCAGGGCGCTGGTGCCGGAATACATGAAGGTCCCGGTCCTCTTCAGCGGCGTGATCGCCGCTTTCGCGCTGACCGACGGCGTGCTGCACGAAAGCGGCCTTCTTGCCGTGACGGTCATGGGCCTCGTCATCGCCAACGCGGACCTTCCGTCCTACGAGGAGCTCCGACGCTTCAAGGAGCAGGCCACCGTCCTCATGGTGTCGGGCGTCTTCATCCTTCTGGCCGCATCGCTCGACTTCGCCGTCCTCGGACAGTTGACATGGCGCGCCGCGCTGTTCGTGGCGGTGGTCGTCTTCGTCGTGCGGCCGCTGACCGTTCTCATCTCGCTTCTCGGCACCAATCTGCCGTGGCGCGAGCGCGCTCTCATCGCCTTCACCGGTCCGCGCGGCGTTGTCCTCGTCGCCGTCGCAGGTCTCTTCGGAGAACGGCTGGCCGAGGTCGGGGTCCCCGACGGCGCCATCGTCGGCCCCCTGGCCTTCGCGCTTGTCGCGGCCACCGTCGTGCTGCACGGCTTCACGCTCGCCCCGATGGCGCGCTGGCTGGGGCTTTCGGGGGGCGAGGCGCCGGGCGTGCTTCTCATCGGCGGGTCGCGCTTCACGACCGCCTTCGCCGAGGCGCTGAAGAAGGCCGAGCTTCCCGTCCTCCTGACCGACCCGAACCATGTCCACCTGGTGCCCGCGCGCACCGCCGGCATCCCCACCTTCTACGGCGACATCCTGGGCGAGGCGGCCGAGCATTCGATCGAGCTTCTGGCCTACACCACCGTCGTCGCGGCGACGGACAACGATGCCTACAACACCCTCGTGACCACCGACCTCGCGCCCGAGTTCGGGCGCGACAAGGTCTGGCGCATCGCGCGGACGCGCGAAAACGCGGCCCGCCACGCGCTTCCCTCGCAGCTTGGCGGCATGTCCATAGGCGAAGGCCGCAGCTACGACGCGCTGGAATCGCTGATGCGCGACGGCTGGAGTTTCAGGCTGACCCGCATCACCGAAGAGTTCACGCTTGACGACTGGCGGGCAAACCGGCCGGGGGCGATGATCCTCGCCACCCTTAATGCGCGGCGCGAGTTGTCCTTCGTCGAGGACACGCCGGAACTGAAGGTGGGCGAGGGGGCGCGGATCGTATCGCTCCAGCCGCCCGACCCGGTTCAGCCGGCGGCCGCGTAGCCTTCGATCCGTTGCGACAAGGCTGCGATGCGGTCAGCCAGAAGGCCGGGGTCCCTTCGCGTCTCGACGGTGAGGCCAAGACCGGACGTGCCGCGCCGCCAGAGGTGAAAGCGCCAGGCTTCGAACGTCATGGTCAGCGCCGTATCCCGCTGAACGCGGATCGCCGCGGGGCGAAACATCGCGTGCAGATCGTCCATGGCGCGCCCGGGCTCGCGGATGTCGAAGGAAAGCACGTCCGACGCCGGAAACCGCGCCTCCTGTTCCTCGACCAGGTGGCTGAGGTCGGCACGCGCGCGCCCCCGGACTTCGAGCAGGCGCAGAAGCGAGATCATTCCGCTGTCGCGGAACATGAAGTCGCGAAAGACGTGTCGGCCATCGCGGTGCGTGCCATAGACCGCGCCCGCGTCGCGCATCGCTTGCGCCAGCGTCGCGGCCCCGCCGGAGTGGTTGCGGCTTTCCCCGCCCGCGCGCGCCACGCGGTCGCCGAGTGTCCAGGCATAAGCCGGATCGTGCAGAACCAACCCGCCCGGCGCATGGCGGATGGCGGCGTCGGCAAGGATCGCGGCCAGCGCCGGGGTGCGGACGACGCGTCCGACGTCATCGAGGAAACGCGCGCCAAGACAGCCGTCGTCAAGTTGCAGACCCATGTGGCAGCCGTGCCGTCGGATGGCCCCCGGCATGCGGTTCGCCGCAATCGCGCGGTCGCCGATCACCTCGAGGTCCGCTCCGCGTGCCCTCAGAGCTTCGGCCACCGCGGCGAGGGTGCCAGCGGTCGAGCGCGATCCCGCGCCCACGCAGAGACGCGCCGATCCGATTGCGCCGGGGACGACAAGACCGGTGACATACCAGGCAAAGGCTTCCCGCAGGTCCATACGCCGCACCGTTCCTTGCGCCGCGTCGGAACTGAGCGGCGCATCGACGTTTTGCGCCCGCGCAAGGACGCCGACACGGCGGAACGCATCCTCCGTCAGCGGCCTGCACCCGGCGCCGACGAACTCCAGGACGACCTCGTCCGTGCCACGCATCCGCAAGGCAAGACCACCCGCCGCGCCCAGGTAGCTGATGGCGAAGTCGACCTCTTCCCGCCCGCAATCGCCCAGGTCGACCGCGTCTGTCCCCCGCGCCGCGAGACCGCGCGCAAGGGCGTCGGACAGCGCCTCGCCTCGGTCCGCTCCTCCGTCATCGTCGCCATCTTCGCCGTCGCGTCCCACGACGACCGGACCTCCCGTGAAAACCGACGCCGCGGCGATTCCAATTCGAAAAGCCTCCGCCTCGCCGAAAGCGTCCCTGGCTGCCTCGATCCGGCCCGAAACGAAGCCGGGGGGAAGCGCCACTTCGCCCGACAGGCGCATGCCGAAGGACTTCACCGCGCGCCGCCTGCGGAACGCCATCGCCCTGCCAGAAGATCCTCGGTCGCCATCGCCCGGCGCGTCAGACCAGGCTCAGGTCGCGCGCGATCATTGCGGCCTGCGTCCGGTTGCGCGCGTCCAGCTTGCGGCAGAGCGTCTTGACGTGAAGCTTGATCGTGACCTCCTGCAACGCGAGGTCCCGAGCGATTTCCTTGTTTGACTTGCCCTCGCAGAGACCGCGCAGCACTTCGGTCTCGCGCTCGGTCAGGTTGCCCACGGTCCGCGCCGCGTCACGCTCGAGAAACTCGACCGGGACATAGGTCTTGCCGCCGACCATCTGGTGTATGGCCGAAATCATCGAGCGCGCATCGAGCGTCTTCGGCAGAAACCCCGCGGCGCCGGCTGCGATCGCATCGCGTGCGACCGTGGGCGTCGCCGTGCCCGAGAGGATTGCGACGGGCCGCCCGTCGTTTGCGGCGCGCATCCGTCCCAAGCCCGACAGTCCCAGCATCCCGGGCATGTTGTAATCGAGCAGGACGAGGTCGAAGCTTCCCGTGCTGCGCACTGCCGAAAGTGCTGCGTCGAGGCTTTCGGCGCGCGCGATCTGCTCCACGCCCTCGGACTCGAGGAAGAGCGCGATGGTGTCCCGCACCATGCCGTGATCGTCGGCGATCAGTATCCGCATTCCGTGCCCGTCCTGCTGTGGCGGCACCAAGGTATCCCGCGCGAACCCTTAAGAAGCGCTTGCTCCAACGCTTATAACGACGGTACTTCGCCTACAATTCGAGAAGCAATTTATCAGAAAAGCAAGGTGAACGTGGAGGTGACGGCCCGGATGCCCAGCCTGTCCGTCAGGTTGGCGGAGGATCGGTCCGAGTCGGGTTACGATTTCGTAACGCTGCACAGGTTATTTGCCTGCTCGACCGATGTCCTTATCATGGAGCCCGTGATGACCCGTTTCTGCCGCGCCCTGATCGCCGCCGCCCTGATCCCTCTGCCCGCGCTTGCCGCGGCGGGCGAGGCGATCCTCACCTTTCGGGTCGGCGCCGACGTCCATGAATACGACCGCGAGGCGCTGGCCGCGATGCCGGCCGTGACCTTCCGGACGACGACGATCTGGACCGAAGGCGACCAGACCTTCACAGGGGTGCCGCTGGCGTACTTCCTGGCGGAAGCCGAGGTCGCGGACGGCATGATCGAAGCGCGTGCGATCAACGACTACGCGGTGCAGATCCCCGTCTCGGACGCGGTCGAGGATGGACCCATCATCGCCTACCGCCGCAACGGCGAAGACATGGGCGTGCGCGACAAGGGTCCATTATGGATCGTCTATCCCTTCGATTCGAAACAGGAATACCAGTCCGAGGTGATCTATTCCCGCAGCATCTGGCAACTCGACCGCCTTTCCGTCCTTCCCTGACGGCGCGGCGCCAGCGGTGACGGCGGCTGATCTGCCGACGCCCCGGCGGACGCGCGTCTGGGTCTGGGGCCTGCTCTTCGCGCTGACCGTCGTGGCCTCTGCCATGATGATCTGGATCCTCTCGGCCGACGCCCGGCGCGAGATCGACCGGCTGGCCACCGCCAACAGCGACAGCTCGCAATGGTCCATCGCCCAGATCGAGGTGGAGTTTCTGGCCCTCGAGTCCGCCGTCATCAAGTCGCTCGTCGACCCCGAACCCGACCTCGCCGCCGTGCGCCGCCGGTTCGACGTGTTCTATTCGCGATTCCAGACCTTCCAGGAAGCGGTTTCGCTCGCCTCGGTCCGCAGCCTGCCCGAGCTTCAGGACACGCGCCGCACGATCGAGACCTTCATCGACAGGACGGTGCCCCTTATCGACGGCCCGCCCGAAGCCCTGCGCGACGCCCTTCCGGAGATTGCCGGCCAGCTGGACGCCATGCACTACGACATGCGGCTGATCGCACTTCAGGCCGTGGGCGTCTTCGCCACCACCGCGGAAATGCAGCGCAACCGCGTCGCCGGCGCGCTTTTCGACCTTGGCGTCATCATGTTCCTGCTCCTCGCCACGCTCATGGCCTCGGTCGGCGCGCTGTTCATCCTGATCCAGTCCTCGAAGCGGCAGACGGAAGAGATCGCGACGGGGCGAAGCCGGCTTCAGGCGATGATTTCGTCGTCGATCGACGCGATTCTCGTCATCACGCCGCAGGGCCGGATCGTCGACTACAACGGCGCGGCCGAGCGCATCTTCGGCTATACGCGCGACGAGGCCATCGGCGCCAATGTTGCCGAGCTGATGATCCCCGGCCATCTTCGCGCCACCGTCACGAAGGACATGCAGCGCTTCCTGCGCACCGTCAGCGACCCCGTGGCGCACCGCGGTGCCGATCAGTACGAGGTGATGAACAAGGCCGGCGAGGTCATTCCGGTCGAATTCTCGATTTCCACGGCCGACAGCGCCGAAGGCGAATTGATCGTGGCCTTCATCCGGGACATATCGGATCGCGTCAGGGCCGAACGCGAGCTTGTCACCGCCCGCGATCTGGCCGTGGCGGGCGAGAAGGCGAAGGCCGAGCTTCTGGCGGTCATGAGCCACGAGATGCGCACGCCCCTGAACGGCGTCCTCGGCACCCTCGACCTCTTGTCGGAAACCGGGCTCGACGACCGGCAGATGCGCTATGTCCGCGTGATGGAGGCGTCGGGGCGCCACCTGCTGGAGCATGTTAACAACGTCCTCGACATCTCGCGCGTCGATGCCGGCAAGGCCGAGGTCGCGGCGGAACCCTTCGATGTGGTCGACCTCGTGCGTTCTGTTGCCGACGGGATGCGCGCGCAGGCCGAACGCCGTGGCAACAGCATCGCGGTCAACGTCTGCCGCGAGCCGCGCGGACGCGTGGTGGGCGACCCGTCCCGACTGCGCCAGAATCCTCTTCAACCTTGTCGGCAACGCCAACAAGTTCACCGACAACGGCCGCATCACCATCGAGGTCGAACACGCACCCGACGAAGGCACCGTGGATTTCCGCGTCATCGACACGGGCCACGGCATCGCGACCGAGGATATCCCGCGCATCTTCCAGGACTTCGTCACACTCGACGCCTCCTACCAGCGCGAGGTCGAAGGCACGGGGCTTGGCCTCGGCATCGTCCGCCGTCTCGTCGAACTCATGGGCGGCGAACTGGGTGTCGAAAGCGAGCGGGGGGAAGGATCGGTGTTCTGGTTCAGGCTGCCCCTCTGCGACGCGGCAGCGGTATTGGCGAGCCGTCCGCGCAGCGCACGGGTGCCGGCGACGACGGGAGCGGCCGTCTCGACCGCGCGTGTCCTCGTCATCGAGGACAACGAGATCAACCGCATGGTCGTGGGCGAGATGCTGGAACAGGCCGGCTGCTCGGTCACCAAGGCCGAGGACGGACTGGAAGGCGTCGAACGCGCGGCGCTCGAACCGTTCGACATGATCCTCATGGACATCAGCATGCCGCGCATGGACGGCATCGCCGCCACGCGCCGGATCCGTGGCGGGCAGGGGCCGAACGCGCACACCCCCATCATCGCGCTGACGGCGCACGCCATGCAGGACGACGTCGACCGCTTTCTGAGCGCCGGCATGAACGACGTGCTGACGAAACCGCTCTCTCGCGACCGGCTCTATGCGGTTCTGAGGGGGCCGGACCGCCGTGTCCGTCCGCAATCATCGCCAGCCATGGCGGAACTGATCGAGACGCTTGGCCGCGACAAGGCGATGACGGTCCTCGAAGACGCCCGCGCCATGCTGACCGAGGGCGTGAGCGGCCTTGACGCTCTTGCGCGCGACGACCCCGGCCGCTCGGTCATGGCGGCCACGGCCCACAAGCTGGCGGGCTCCGCCGGTCTGGTCGGGTACGACGAACTGCGCGGCATCCTCGTCGAGATCGAGCGCCGCGGGCCTGCCAGCAGCGAGGCAGACCTCACCAGCATGATCGCCCGCGCGCGGGAGGCCGTCGCATCGCTGCCCGTGCCCTGAGGACTGCGCTGCCGATCAGCTTCGCGGCGCGGCCTCTTCGACCGGCCCGCCTGCGTCGACCCATCCCTTGAACCCGCCGTCTAGATGCGCGGCCTCGAAGCCCATGTCGGTCAGGGTGGCGGCCGCCAGTGCCGATCGCCATCCGGCGGCACAATGGAGGACATAGGTCTTATCTTGCCCGAAAACCTCGCGGTAATAGGGACTTTCAGGATCGACCCAGAATTCGAGCATCCCGCGCGGCGCGTGTATGCTGCCCGGAATGAAGCCCAGCTTCTGACGCTCGCGAACGTCGCGTATGTCCACGATCACGAGGTCCTCATCGCCGTGTCGCGCCATGAGGTCGGCGGGCGCGATCTCCGCGATCTTCGCCCGTGCTTCGGCCACGAGGTCGGCCGAGGTTTTCTTCAGTTTCCGCATGTTCGACCTCGCCTCTGGCAGGTCCGGGGGAAGAGTGAAACACTTGCCCCCGCAACCGCTGTCGAGTTCGACCGTAATGAACCCAGACCGCCCCGGCAACGCCGCGATTTCCCTTTGGGACGCGACGTCGCCCGAACCGCTGACAGACCGCGACCCGCTCGCTTCGGGCGAGGTCGACCTCGCCATCGTCGGCGGCGGTTTCACCGGCCTCTCGACCGCGCTCCACGCCGCCGAGCGGGGGCTGTCGGTCCAGCTCTGCGAGGCCGAGACCTTCGGCCATGGCGGGTCTGGGCGCAACGTGGGCCTCGTGAACGCAGGCGTCTGGCTGCCGCCCTCACAGGTGCAGGCGACGCTTGGGGACAAGACAGCGGGTCACTTCCTGCGCGTCTTCGGCGACGGACCCCGGCGCGTCTTCGACCTGATCGAGCGTTACCAGATCCGCTGCGAGGCGACGCGCGAGGGCACCATCCACGCCGCGCACAACGCGAAGGGCTTCGCCGAGCTTCAGGTGCGCCACCGCGACTGGTCCGCCCTCGGCGCGCCTGTCGAGCTTCTCTCGGCGTCCGAGATCGCCACCCGCACGGGCAGCCCCGCTTTCGCGGGCGGGCTTCTCGACCATCGCGCGGGCACGATCAATCCCATGGGCTACACGCGCGGCCTTGCGCGCGCCGCCCGCGCTGCGGGCGCGAGGCTCGCGACGGGCTGCCGGGTGACGAAGCTGACGCGGGGGGGCGGGCGCTGGCATCTCGAGACCTCGAAGGGTGCGGTAACCGCCAAGTCCCTCGTGCTGGGGACGAACGCCTACACCGACACGCTTTGGCCCGGTCTGTCACGGCTTTATCATCGCATCCGTTACTTCAACGTCGCATCGGAACCGCTTGAGAACAGGCTGACAAACATCCTACCAGATCGTCAGGGTCTTTGGACGACGGCGCCCATCATGACCTCGATCCGTCGCGATGCGCATGACCGCCTGATCGTCGGCAGCATGGGCCGCGATTTGGGCGGCGTCACCCGGAAATGGGCGTCACGCGAGTTGCGCCGTCTCTTCCCCGACCTCGGGCCCGTTGCCTTCCAGACAAGCTGGCACGGAGACATCGCCATGACGCCCGACCACCTGCCTCGTGTCGTTCACCTGGGCGAGAATGCCTATACGCCGATCGGCTATAATGGGCGCGGGATCATCACCGGCACGATCTTCGGCGCCGCGATGGCTGACCTGTTGAGCGGAGGCGACCCGGCCGACATGCCTTTGCCGCTGACGGAATTGGGCGCGCCGGAACGCTTTTCCGGCGTCAGGGAACTGGCCTACGACACCGCCTTCGCGGCGCACCAGTTTGCCAGGGGCCTCCTGTGATCCGCTGCGGCGTCGACATCGGCGGCACCTTCACGGACGTCGTTCTCGATCATCCGGGCGGGCGCGCGACGACGAAGGTCCTGACCGACTATGCCCGGCCCGAAGATGCGATCCTGGAAGGCATCCGCCTCACGGCGAACGCGGCTGGCGTGGCGCTTTCCGACTTGGGACAGGTCATCCACGGCACCACTCTCGTCACCAACGCGCTGATCCAGCGATCCGGCCCGCGCATGGCTTTCGTCACGACCGAGGGCTTCCGCGACGTGATCGAGATGCGGTCCGAGAACCGTTTCGAGCAATACGACCTGAACCTGCGCCTGCCCGAGCCCCTGGTGCCGCGCAAGGACCGCTTCACGCTGTCGGAACGCATGTCGCCGCAGGGCGACGTCCTGCGCGCGCTCGATCCGGATGCGGTCGAGGCGCTGGTGCGGGATATTGCGGCAAGAGACTACGCCACGGTCGCCGTGGGTTTCCTTCATTCCTACGCGAACGACGCCCACGAACGCGTTGTGTTCGAAGCCTTTTCGCGTCATCGCTCCGGACCTTCCGGTGTCGATTTCGTCGCGCGTCTCGCCGCAGATGCGCGAACTGCCGCGCTTCAACACCGTCATCGCCAACGCCTACGTCCGGCCCCAGGTCGCGGCCTACCTCGACCGCCTCGTTTCGCGTCTGCGCGAGGCGGGAACCGACGCGCCGGTCTACATGATGCATTCGGGCGGCGGTCTCATCTCGGTCGAGACGGCGGCAGAGGAGCCGGTGCGCCTTCTGGAGAGCGGCCCGGCGGGCGGCGCGATCTTCGCTGCAGGCTATGCCCGCGCGCATGGCATCGGCCGCGCTCTCAGCTTCGACATGGGGGGCACGACGGCCAAGATCTGCCTGATCGAAGACGGCGCGCCCAAGACCGCCTCGTCCTTCGAGATCGCCCGCACCTGGCGCTTCAAGAAGGGTTCGGGGATGACCGTGTCTCGACACCAGTGGTCGAGATGGTCGAGATCGGCGCGGGCGGCGGCTCCATCGCCTCGATCGACGCCATGGGGCGCATCCAGGTCGGTCCGCGCTCGGCGGGGTCCGAGCCGGGGCCGGCCTGCTATCAGCGGGGCGGCCAGCATCCCACGGTGACGGACGCCAACCTGACGCTCGGGCGGCTTGACCCCGAAGCCTTCGCGGGCGGCAAGATCCCCTTGTCCACCAAGCGCCGCCGAACGCGCGCTTGCGGCCCATGTGGGCGAGGCGCAGGGCCTCAGCCCCGCCGACGCGGCCTTCGGCGTGACCGAGATGGTGGACGAGCAGATGGCCAATGCCGCGCGGGTCCATGCCGTCGAGAACGGGCGCGAGATCGAGGATTTCACGATGATCGCCTTCGGTGGCGGCGCGCCCCTTCACGCCGCGCGGCTGGCCGAGAAGCTGGGGATCGGCGCCGTCCTCGTGCCGCCAGGCGCGGGCGTCGGTTCGGCCATCGGATTTCTCGAAGCGCCGGTCAGCTATGAAACCGCGCGCGGCCTCTACCAGCGTCTCGACACCTTCGACGCCGGAACGGTCAACGCTGTGCTGGAGGCGATGGAGGCCGAGGCGCTCCGCTTCGTCGAGGCGGGCGCGGCGGGACAGGCGACCGAGACGCGCCTCGTCGCCCACATGCGATATTCGGGGCAGGGTTGGGAAATCCCGGTTCCCCTCGACACCCGCGTGTTCGGCGAGGACGCGCCCGCGAAACTGCGCTCGGCCTTCGAGGAGGCCTACCGCACGCTCTTCGGACGCATCATCGAGGGCCTGGCAATCGAGGTGGCGAACTGGACGCTGTCCGTGGCGACGCCAAGACCGCCGCGCGAGGCCGTGACCCGGCGCGAGACCGGGCGAAAGGCGGACGGGCAAGGCGCGCCGGTTCCTCGATGCCGCCCTGCGCGCCCACGTCGACGCCGCCGAGGTGGCGCGCGCCGACCTCTCGCCCGGCGACCGCGTCGATGGCCCGGCCATCGTGACCGAGGACGAGACCTCGACCATCGTCACCAGCGCCTTCACCTGCATCGCGCAGGACGACGGCAGCCTTCTTCTGATCCGGAAGGACCGCACATGAGCATCGACGCCCAGATCATGTGGAACCGCCTGATCGCCGTGGTCGAGGAGCAGGCGACGACGCTGGTGCGCACCGCCTTCTCGACCTCGGTGCGCGAGGCGGGCGACCTGTCGGCGGGGCTTTTCGACGCGCGGGGCCGGATGATGGCGCAGGCGGTGACCGGCACGCCGGGCCACGTCAACGCGATGGCCGAAAGCGTGGGGCACTTCATCGACGCCATCGGGCGGCAGACGATGAAGAAGGGCGACGTCTACATCACCAACGATCCCTGGCTCGGGACGGGGCACCTGCACGACATCACCGTCGTCACGCCGGTCTTCCGCGAGGGTCGCCTGATCGGCTTCTTCGCCTGCACCGCGCATATCGTCGACATCGGGGGCAGGGGTTTCGGGCCCGACGCGAACGAGGTGTACGAGGAGGGTCTGCTGATCCCCATTTCGCGCTTCGCCGACGCAGGCGAGGTCAACGCCTTCCTCGTCGACATCGTGCGCGCAAACGTCCGCGAGCCGGTACAGGTCGTGGGCGATATCTATTCGCTCGCCGCCTGCAACGAGGCGGGCGAAAAGCGCCTTCAGGCGATGCTGGACGAGTTTCGCACCGGGGATCTGGAGGATCTGTCCGACTTCATCGCGAAGGCCAGCCACGAGGCGACACGCGCCGCCATCGCGAAGGTGCCGGACGGCACCTACACCCACGAGATGACCGTCGACGGCTTTGAAGCCCCGGTCGAGATGCATGTGAAGCTGACCGTCGCGGGCGACCGCATCACCTGCGATTTCGCGGGCACGAGCGGCATGAGCCGCTTCGGCGTCAACTGCCCCGAGGTCTATACCCGCGCCTATGCCTGCTATGCGCTCAAGTGCGCCATCGCGCCCGAGGTGCCGAACAACGCGGCCTCGCTGGAGCCGTTCGAGATCACGGCGCCGGAAGGCTCGATCCTCGCCGCAAGGCGCCCGGCCCCGGTCTCGGTCCGCCACGTCATGGGCCACCTCGTTCCCGACGTGGTGCTTGGCGCGCTGCACAAGGCGCTGCCCGGGACCGGTGCCGGCTGAAGGGGCTTCGGCGCTGTGGAATATCCAGATCTCCTGCCGGCCGGTCGACGGACGGCTCGAACCTGCCGCGCCGCGAGGTGCTGATGTTCAACTCGGGCGGCACCGGGGCGCGGCCCGCGCTCGACGGGCTGTCGGCGACCGCCTTCCCCTCGGGCGTCTCGACCATGAGCGTCGAGGCGACCGAGCAGGTCGGGCCGATCACGGTCTGGCGCAAGGAATTGCGGCCCGATTCCGGCGGTGCCGGGCAGCAGCGGGGCGGGCTGGGGCAGGTCATCGAGATCTCGCCGCGCGAGGGCTATGCGCTGATGTTCAACGCCATGTTCGACCGCTGCGCCTATCCCGCGCGCGGCCGCGACGGCGGGGGCGAAGGTGCGCCCGGCCGTGTCGAGTTGACCGATGGCACGACGCTGCGCGCCAAGGGGCGTCAATCGGTGCCCGAGGGCGCGACGCTGAGGCTTTCGCTTCCGGGCGGCGGGGGATACGGAAACGCATCGGCGCGCGACCCCGACGCCGTGCGCGCGGATGTGGCGGGGGGATACATCTCGGCTGCCGCGGCGCGCGAAACCTACGGATGGAGGACGACGACATGACGACGCAAGGCTCTCATCACCGGCGGGGCGCGCGGCATCGGATATGCCTGCGCCGAGGCGCTGAAGGAGGACGGCTGCGAGGTCATCCTAGCCGACCTGCGCGGCGACGCTGCGATGGAGGCGGCGAACCGGCTTGGCGGAGCGGGCTATGTCTGCGACATGGGCGACGCCGGCGGCTGTGGCCGACCTATTCGCACGCATCGCGGCCGAGCACGGGCCGTTGTCGGTGCTCGTGAACAACGCCGGCATCGCCCTGGGCGGCGATTTCCTGACGCTGTCCCTCGACGACTTGCGGCGGGTGATCGACGTGAACCTCGACCGGCAGCTTCCTCGCGCACCCAGCACGCGGCGCGAGGCATGGTCGAGGCGGGGATCGAGGGCGCCGATCGTCAACATGTCGTCGATCAACGCGCAGGTCGCGATCCCGACGATCCCGGCCTATTGCGCCTCGAAGGGCGGCGTGATGCAGCTGACCAAGTCGGCCGCGCTGGCGCTCGCGCCCCACGGCATCCGCGTGAACGCGGTCGGGCCGGGCTCGATCGACACGGAGATGATGGCGGGGGTGAATGCCGACCCGGCCGCGATGGCGCGGGCGATGTCGCGCACGCCGCTGAAGCGGATCGGCACGCCGCGCGAGATCGGCGACGTGGTGGCGTTCCTCGCGTCCGACAAGGCCAGCTACATCACCGGCGAGACGATCTACGTCGACGGCGGTCGGCTCGCGCTGAACTACACCTGCTAAAGGGTTATTTTTGCGCCTGAAAAGACAAACGCGCCCGGAGGGACACGGGCGCGTTTCTGGCAGCACTCCGTCGGCGCGCGGGACACGCACCGATCAGAGATTTCCGTCTGTGAGAGCCGGGGCCTAGCGGCCCCAGACGCGGACCGGGCCGCAGTCCATGTGGACGAAGTTGGAGCCGGAGTACTTGCCGACGCCACCGGCCGAGCACGACACCGCCGCCTTCGAGATCTGGCTGACCGACCGTCCTTCGACCCGGATATCGGCGGCCTGGCCCTTCATGTGGAGCGAGTTCCGCGCGACGGCCCTCGACTTCGAGCGAAGCATCGAATTCGTCTCGGGCGAGCGGTATCCGGAGAGGAGAAGGTAAGGCGTGTCGGCGTCCAGCAGGCGGTGCGAGGCCGCAAGGATGTCGACGGTGCGGTTGTCGAACTTGATGACCGCGTTCGTGCGCCAGTCGCGCATGAAGGAGTTGATTTCCGAGAGGGCCTCCGGGATGTACTCGCCCTCGATCCAGTAGATCGTGTCGAGTTTCTCGCCCGTTCGGCCCGAGTGCATCCGGATGCGGCGAATATCGCCCGCGCCCCTGAGAAGTCCGAATGCATTGGAGTAGGTGGGTGCTGCCACAAGCGTGGTTGCGGCGAACGCTTTGAGCAAACCTCTACGCGTCACGCCCTTCGATGAAGAAGTCGTCATGCTGCACATGTCCCGTTTTCTGCCCCTCGCCGGTTGAAGCCGACGTTGGAGTCACCTCTGTCCCCCAGGTGCAAGACTTGTATGGCAGCAATGGTTAAGCGAAGAAACCGCGTAAGACGAAAATTAGGAACTGCGGCACGATATCGGCAAAAATCTGCCAACGCGGCCTGGCTGAGCGGTCTGCGGCAATTTTGTGATAGCCGCGTGTCTTCCGGGAGACAGGGCCCGGATCTTGCGGGATTGTGAATGGACACCCTCGAAGAACAGCAGGCATCAAAGACCTGTAACGGTGACCCGAACCACAGGACGCTCGATGCCCGCAACCCATCCCGTCAGGACCTTCAGCCTGACATGCCTTCTCGCCCTTTCCCTGTCGATTGCCGGCTGGATCCGTCCCGCGGAAGCACAGGTGACGGCCTTCGTGCAGGCCGTGGCCGAGGGCGCGGCGGCCGACCGCGACATCGCCGAATTCTACCGCTCGACGGGATACGCAGCGCTTTGGACCGGCACCGACCGGGCGTCGGCCAAGCGGCGCGAGGCCCTTCTCCGGGCCATCGAGGAGGCACCCGCCCACGGGCTGCCTGCCGACGCCTACGATACCGCCGCCCTGAAGGTCGGCCTGAGATCGGTCCGGTCCGAACGTGACCTCGGCCGGCTCGAGGTCGCGATGTCGAAGCTCTTCCTCTCCTATGCGCGCGACGTCCAGACCGGGGTTCTTACGCCCGCGAAGGTGGATGCGGGCATCGTCCGCGAGGTGCCCTACCGCGACCGCAAGGGCTTGTTGTCCGCCTTCTCGAAATCTTCGCCCACGGGCTTTCTGCGCGCCCTGCCGCCGCAGAACCCGGAATACGCGCGGCTGATGAAGGCCAAGGTCGAGTTCGAGCGTCTCGTCGCCCGCGGCGGCTGGGGACCCGAGGTGGCCGCCTCGAAGCTCGAGCCGGGCCAGTCCGGACAGGCTGTCGTGACATTACGGAACCGCCTGATCGCAATGGGCTACCTCAAGCGCACGGCGACGACGACCTATGACGAGCGGATGCGTCAGGCCGTCGGCGCCTTTCAGGCCGAACACGGGCTCGACATCGACGGCGTGGCCGGACCCGGCACGCTGGCCGAGATCAATACCGGCGCCACCACGCGCCTTGGCCAGATCATCGTTGCGATGGAGCGGGAGCGCTGGACCAACATGCCGCGCGGCAAGCGCCACATCCTGGTCAACATCCCCGATTTCCACGCCCAGGTGATCGACGACGGGAAGGTGACCTTCAAGACCCGCGCCGTCGTGGGGTCCGACGTGGCAGACCAGCGAACGCCCGAGTTCTCGGACATGATGGAGCACATGGTCATCAACCCGACCTGGAACGTGCCGCGCTCGATCGCGATCAAGGAATACCTGCCGCTTCTCCAGCGGAACCCCTATGCCGCCGGACACCTGCGGATCATCGACCGCAGGGGCCGTACTGTGCCGCGCGACGTGGTCGACTTCCGCCAGTTCAACGAGCGGACCTTTCCCTTCGATCTCAAGCAGCCGCCGTCGGACGGCAATGCGCTTGGGCTCGTCAAGTTCATGTTCCCGAACCGCTACAACATCTATCTGCACGATACGCCGACGAAGAACCTTTTCGGCCGCGAGTCGCGCGCCTTCAGCCACGGCTGCATCCGGCTCGGCGACCCGTTCGACTTCGCTTATACGCTTCTCGCGCCGCAGACGGCCGATCCGCAGGGAGTGTTCCAGTCGCGGCTCGCGACGGGCCGCGAGACCATCGTGGAGCTAGAGGAGTATGTGCCGGTCCACCTCATCTATCGCACCGCCATCGCGCCGGCGAAGGGACGCGTCCAGTTCCGCCGCGACATCTACGGCAGGGACGCGCGGATCTGGCAGGCGCTTCAGTCGGCCGGGGTTTCGTCCGGCGGGGTTCAGGGCTAAGTCTGAGCCCTGAAAGGGGCCAAGGATGCGCTTCACGATCAGGGACATCGCGGCGGCACTGGACGCCTCCGTCTTCGGCGACGCCGATCTTTCCGTCGCGGGCGCGGCGGAACCGGCCTCTGCCGGGCCCGAGCATCTGGCGCTGGCGATGGACCCGAAGTACGCCGACGGTCTCTCGAAGGGCCGGGCGCGCGCCGCCATCGTCTGGGACGGCGCCGACTGGCAGGCGCTCGGGCTCGAGGCCGCAATCGTGGTGCCGCGCCCGCGCTATGCCATGTCGGGACTGACGCGCCTGATGGACCCTGGCCCCGAGATCGCCCCCGGCATCCACGCCAGCGCCGTCGTCGATCCGACGGCCGAGGTGGGCGAGGGCGCGGCCATCGGACCGCTCGTGGTCATCGGACCGCGCGCGCGGATCGGGGCAGGGGCGCGGATCGCCTCTCACGCTTCCATCGCCGAAGATGCCGTGATCGGGGACGGCGCACTGATCCACTCAGGCGTTCGCATCGGCGCGCGCGTCTGCATCGGGGCGCGCTTCATCGCACAGCCGGGAGCCGTCGTGGGCGCCGACGGCTTCAGCTTCGTCACCCCCGAGAAAAGCCGTGTCGAGGAGGCGCGCCATGCGCGCGGGCAGGAGATCGAGGCGAGGAACGCCGCCTGGACGCGCATCCATTCTCTCGGCACCGTCGAGATCGGCGACGATGTCGAGGTCGGCGCCAACTCGACCATCGACCGGGGTACGATCCGCGCCACGCGCGTCGGCGACCGCACCAAGCTCGATAACCTCGTCCATCTCGGCCACAACGTCGTCGTCGGCGAGGACTGCCTGCTCTGTGGTCAGACCGGCATCGCCGGCTCTACCGTGATCGGCAACCGCGTCGTCCTTGGCGGTCAGGTCGGCGTGACGGACAACATCTTCATCGGTGACGACGTGGTCGCGGGTGGCGGCACCAAGATCCTGTCGAAGACGCCTGCGGGCCGCGTCATCCTCGGCTATCCCGCAATGAAGATGGAACAATACCTCGAGGCGAGCCGAAACTGGCGCCGCCTTCCCCGGCTCTTCGAGGACGTGAGGTCTCTCAAGAATCCGGTTCCCTTGGAGGACGAGGACGACTAAACAGCGGCCTAACAGCCGCAAAGGGCACCGGGTGATGAGCGAGCACGTCAGGCAAAAGGTTGTCGGGATCGTCGCCGAGCAGGCGGTCCTTCAGCCGTCGGACATCAGGATGGAACAGTCTCTCGAGGATCTCGGCATCGACAGCATGGCGCTGGTCGAGGCGATCTTCGCGATCGAGGAAGCCTTCGACATCCAGGTGCCGTTCAACGCCAACGAGCCCGACAAGTCCGAGTTCGACATCTCTTCGGTCGGCGCCATCGTAGCCGCCGTCGAGCGGCTCGTGGCCGAGCAGAAAGTCTGAATGCGGCGCGTCGTCATCACGGGCGCCGGCACGATCAACCCGCTCGGCCATTCCGTAGCTGAGACCTTCGAGGCCTTCCGCGAGGGACGCTGCGGTATCGGCGATCTGGACATCCGCGACGTCGAACGCCTGTCCATCCGCATCGGAGGCCAGGTCAAGGGGTACAATCCCGAGACACGCTTCAACCGACAGCAGCTTGCGCTCTACGACCGTTTCACCCAGTTCACTCTGATCGCCGGCGAAGAGGCGATCCGCCAGTCGGGACTGGAGTTCACCGGGCACCTTGCCGCCGAGGCGGGTGTCGTCCTCGGCACCTCGGGCGGCGGACTGAACACCCAGGACGAGAACTATCGCGTCGTCTACGAAGAAGGGAAGAACCGCGTCCATCCCTTCGTCGTGCCGAAGCTTATGAACAACGCGGCCGCGAGCCACCTGTCGATGACCTTCAACCTGAAGGGTCCGTCGTTCACGGTCGCCACTGCCTGCGCCTCGTCGAACCATGCCATGGGCCAGGCGTTCTGGCTGATCCGGGGCGGGGCGGCGAAGGTCATGGTCACCGGCGGATCGGAGTCCATGCTCTGCTTCGGCGGCGTGAAGGCCTGGGAGGGCCTGCGCGTCATGTCGAAGGACGCCTGCCGGCCGTTCAGCGCGAACCGCAACGGCATGGTCCAGGGCGAGGGTGCAGGCGTCTTCGTCTTCGAGGACTACGAGCACGCAAAGGCGCGGGGCGCCGAGATCCTGGCCGAGGTCGTGGGCTTCTCGATGACGTCGGACGCCGAAGACATCGTGATGCCCTCGACGCAAGGGGCGGCGCGCGCCATTCAGGGCGCGCTCAAGGATGCGGGTATCCCGGCCGAGAAGGTGGGCTACATCAACGCCCACGGCACCGGGACGGCAGCCAACGACAAGACCGAATGCGCCGCCGTTGCGCGGGTCTTCGGCCACCATGCCGACAGGGTGATGATCTCGTCCACAAAGTCGATGCACGGCCACCTGATCGGCGGCACCGGCGCGGTCGAACTTCTGGCCTGCATCATGGCGCTGAAGGACGGGGTCATCGCGCCCACCATCGGGTACGAGGAGCCGGACCCGGAATGCGCGCTGGACGTGGTTCCGAACGAGGCGCGAGACGCGAAGGTCGACTATGTCCTGTCCAACGCCTTCGCCTTCGGCGGCCTGAACGCGGTGTTGGCGCTGAAGCGGGCCTGACGCCCTATTTCCCGAAGCCCGTTCGCCGGATCCAGAGGTAGAGCGCAACCGCCACCACGACGATCCCGGCGCTCAAGGCCCAGAAGGCCCAAGGCCGGTCGGCAAAGGGAATGCCCGCGACGTTCACGCCTAAAAGGCCCGTCAGCAGTGTCAGCGGAAGGAAGATCACCGAGATCACGGCGAGAAGCAGCATCCGGCGGTTCAGGTCCTCGGACCTGCGGTCGAGGATCTGCTCGTGGACGACCTGCGCACGATCGCGGATCGCGTCAAGATCCTCGCCAAGCCGTACCACGCGCTCGGTCGCCTCGCGGAGGCGGATGCGGTCACGCGCCGTCAGCCAGTCGACGTCCTCGATCTGCATGGTCGAAAGCGCATCCTTCTGAGGCACCATGAAGCGGCGCAGCAGGATCGAGGCGCGGCGGATGCGGGACAGCTCGGGCCGAAGGTTGTCGCTTTGCGGCTCGTCGACGGCCTCTTCCAACGCGTCGATGTCCTCGTTCAGCGCCGCCACCGACGGCTCGGCCCGGTCTGCGAGCCTGAGTGCCAGCTTCGATGCGAAATCGCCGGGCGACACCGGCCCCTGACCACGCTCGATGGCGTCGAGGACATCCTGCATCGCCAGAAGCGGCCTGATCCAGACGCCCACGACGCGGGCCGCCGTCAGCCACATGCGGACCGAGACCATGTCCTCGGGTTCCTCGGACGGGTCGAGGTTGACGCCGCGCAGGTTCAGAAGAAGCCCTTCTCCGTGGACGGTGCAGCGCGGCCGTGTTTCCTCAGCCGTCAGCGCCGCCAGTACCTCGGGGTCGAGGCCGAGACCCGAGAGGATCGCGGGCGTCGTCTCGGCGTCGCGGCGCAGGTGGACCCAGTGAAAGCCCACGCCTTCGGTCGCCGACAACGGCGGCTCGGCATGGCCGCAGCCCCTTCCGTCGAGGTGGAGTGAAATCAGGTCGGGCAGGGTGCGCTTGGGAAGATCGGGCATGGCGTCAGACGGTGATCCGCCCCTCCATCACGCGCACCGCGCGACCCGAGACAGCGACCTCGACGGGTGCGCCGTCTTCCACCGTCACCTCGGTCAGGATCAGGCTCGGCCGCCCCATCTCGACGCCCTGGACGATCTCGAAGCTCTGCGACCGGCCGTCGAGCCTGCCGAGATAGGCCGTCAGCGCCGCGGCGGCGCTTCCGGTCGCCGGATCCTCCATGATGCCGCCGAGGGGCGCGAACATGCGGGCGCGGATCGACGCGCCGTCGCGCAGGTACACGAGCAGGCCAAGGCGCCCCGCATCCTCACCCGCAGCACGCCGGAAGGCGTCGAGGTCCGGACGGGCCGCGACAAGATCGGCGTCTCCGCTCAATTCGGCGAAAAGGAACGGCACGCCCACGCCTGCCGTTTCGGGCATATGGCGATCCGTGCGCACGGAGGCCTCGGACAGACCGACCATACCCGCGACACCCGCCGCGTCGGGTCCGGGCGAGATCGACAGCGGCACGCGCGTCGTGAACCGCGCAACACCGTCGCGGACAGTCACCGGGATCGGACCCACGCCAAGCTCGAGCACCATCTCGTCGCCTGCACGTCCGGCTTCATGCAGCGCAAGCGCCGTGCCGACGGTCGGGTGACCGGCGAAGGGCAGCTCCATCGTCGGTGTAAAGATGCGGACCTTCGCGGCGTGCGCGGGATCGTCGGGCGGCAGAACGAACGTCGTCTCGGAATAGCCGAACTCGCGCGCGATGGTCTGGAACATGGCCTCGGGCACCTGCGTCGCGTCGATGACGACGGCCAGGGGATTGCCGCCGAAGCGGCGGTCGGTGAAGACGTCATAGGTGACGAAGGGTGCGTCTGGTCATGGCGTCACACAAGGTCCGGTTCGCGCCCGACCCGGTTCGCGACGCGCGTGACGGTCAGGCCCTGGATGATGATCGAGAAGACGACGACCATGTAGGTCGACGTCAGGATGATCGGCTTCCACTCGCTGTCCGGCAGCGACAGGGCCAGCGCCACCGAAATCCCGCCCTTGAGTCCGCCCCAGGTCATGATGCGGATCGTGCCGGGCGAAAAGCCACGGAAGGGCTTGAGAAGAATGACCGGGATCGCCACCGCCGCCAGCCGCGCGAGAAGCGCGAGGATGATCGCGGCGAGGCCGGTCTGGAACATGGACCAGTCGAAGGTCACGGCAAAGACCTCGACCCCGATCAGCATGAAGAGAACGGCGTTCAGGATTTCGTCGATCAGCTTCCAGAAGGCGTCGACGTACCGCCGCGTCTCCTCGCTCATGCCCTTGGATGCGCCGACGTCGCCGATCAGGAGACCCGCGCAGACCGCCATGATCGGCGCCGAAACATGCAGGAAGACGGCCAACTGGTAGCCTCCAAACGCAAGCGCCAGCGTCAGCAGCACCTCGAGCGAATAGTCGTCGATGCGCCGCATCAGCCGGAACGTCAGGTAGCCGAGGACGAGGCCCAGGGCCGCGCCTCCGGCTGCCTCCTGGAAGAACAATTCGGCCGCCCCCGCGATGACCGAACCTTCCGGCCCGTGCGCATCGCTGCCGTGCGTGCCGACGACCGGAAAGGCGAGGCCGACAAGGACGAGGAAGACGACATAGCCCACGCCGTCGTTGAAAAGACTTTCGCCCGCGATCTTGGTCTCGAGCGTCTTCGGCAGCGACGCCTCGCGCAGGACGCCCAGCACCGCGACGGGGTCCGTGGGCGAAATGAGCGCGCCGAAGACGAGCGCCACAAGGAAGGGCATCCCCGTCAGCCAGGAAAATCCCGCGCCCACGATCAGCGTCGAGATGCCCACGCCCATGGTCGCCATCAGGGCCACGACCTTCCACTCGGCGCGCAGGTCGCTCAGCTTTACGTGAAGCGCACCGGCAAACAGCAGGAGGCCGAGCATCCCTTCGAGAAGCGCGTCCGAGAAGTCGATCCCGCCGACCAGCCGGCGCACGTCGTCATCGACGGTGAACCCCTGCACGAGAAGGTCGAGGACGAGGATCACCAGCGAGGCCGCAAGAGAGACGACGAGGATGCCGATGGCCGTCGGCAGCCTCAGGAACAGATAGTTCACCGCACCGAAAAGCGCGGCGAGGACGATGAGAAGGGACGTGAGCTGCAACAGGTCCATGCCCCCCAATAGCACAGGGGCAGGGGCCTGCCACCGAAAGGATCAGGTGCCGCAGAAGGTGCGGGGCACGACCTCTTCGTCAGTCGGTGCGCGCGCGAGGTCGGCGTCGTCCGGGTCGGGATCGTAGGGACGGGCGAGCGCGCGATTGAGCCGCTCGAAAGGTCCGAGATCGCCCGCGACGCCGGCGCGGATGGCCTCTTCGATCCGGTGCGTACGCGGGATCAAAGCGGGGTTCACCTGCCGCATCTCAGCGGCCTTGTCCTCCGGCGTGGTCCCTTCGCGCGCGAGGCGCCTGCGCCAGTCCTGCTCCCATGTGTCGAAGTTCGCGGGTTCGAGAAACTCGTCGCGCGCCAGAGGCGTCCCAAGCGCGCGGAAGGTGTTTGTGAAATCGGCGCGTCCCGTGGCCATCAGGTCGAGAAGGCCGTGGATCAGCGCCCCGTCCTCCTCGTCGTCGCCTTCGCCGATCCCGATCTTGGCCCGGAAGAGCCGCAGCCATTCGGCCTGGAAGACCGGCGCGAACCCGTCTAGCGCGCCCTGTGCCGCGCCGACGTCGTCGATGAGCGGCATCAACGCCTGACCGAGTTGCGCGAGATCCCAAAGCGCCATCTCGGGCTGGCGGGCATAGGCATAGCGCCCTTGGCTGTCGATGGACGAAAAGACACGCATCGGATGATAGGTGTCGACGAAAGCGCAGGGGCCGTAGTCGATGGTCTCGCCCGAAAGGGTCATGTTGTCCGTGTTCATCACGCCATGAATGAAGCCCAGGGACAGCCAGCGGGCAATCAACCGCGCCTGCCGTTCCACGACGCCTTGAAAGAGACCGAGCGCGCCGTCCGCTTGCGGATAGTGCCGCGCGATGGCGTGGGCGACGAGCGCCTCCAGCCCCTCGCGGTCGTCCTTGGCGGCGAAGTATTGAACCGTGCCGACGCGCAGGTGGCTTGACGCGACGCGGGTCAGAACGGCGCCCGGCAAGGGAGCCTCGCGCATGACCGTCTCGCCGGTCAGCACGGCCGCCAACGCGCGGGTCGTCGGAACGCCCAAGGCGGCCATCGCCTCGGACACGATATACTCGCGCATGACCGGCCCCAGCCAGGCGCGCCCGTCGCCCCTACGGCTGAAGCGAGTCGGGCCGGATCCCTTGAGCTGGATGTCGAAACGCGCACCGTCAGGCGCCACGACCTCGCCCAGAAGGATCGCGCGCCCGTCGCCGAGTTGCGGCACGAAGCCGCCGAACTGGTGCCCGGCATAGGCTTGCGCGATCGGCTCGGCGCCCTCGGGCACCGCATTGCCCGCCAGCGCCTGGAGTCCCTCAAGGGAACCCAGCGCATCGGCGTCGAGGCCGAGTCGCGCGGCGAGCGGACGGTTCAGGGCAACGAGGGCCGGGGCGGGGACAGGCGTCGGCGCGAGGCGTTCGTAGAACCGCTCCGGCAGTCGGGCGTAGGAGTTGTCAAAAGGCAGATCGAGGCTCATGCCCCATACTTAGGAAGCCTCGGAGGGGATTCCCACGCCTTTCATCTTGCTCGAAATACGCATGGGGTGAATTGGCCGCAGGCCAGGAGGGCCGCGCTCCTCAGGCCACCCAGGTCATCAGCGCGAAGGGGCGGCGGCGAAATCCCGCCCGGCGGTACAGGCGTTCCGCCCGGTTGCCCTCGGCCATCTCCAGGTGCAGCGCTTTCACGCCCGCGTCGGCAAGGGCGCGTTGCAGCGCCGTCAGCGCCTCGGCCCCCATACCGCGACCGCGCACCTTCTCGCGGATCCACAACTCGTCGACAAAGCCGTCCATGCCACCCAGCTCGATCGACCAGCCAAAGCAGGCGGCGACATAGCCCACGGGCGACATGCGCGGTCCGATCAGCCAGACCGCCCCGTGCGGCGAGCCTTCGAGAAGGGGCAGCAGTGCCGCCTCGCGATGAGCGCCGTCGACCTCGATCCCCTCCTCGGCGTGATAGGCTTCGACCATGACGAGCAGGCGTTCCATGTCGTCGGGCCCGGCGAGGTGCAGGATCTGGCTCATGCGTAGCGTCCCAGCCGCTCGATGATCAGCTCGTAGAAGCCGTCGCGGTCGACGGACCCCATGAACATGGCGTTGGCGGCCCGGTTGGTGACGCCCCACCAGTCGGCGACGGTCATGCCGCGCGTCAGCGGCGAGGCGACCTCGATCTCGACGTTGATGTGGCGGCCGGTGAAAAGCTCCGGGCGGATCAGATAGGCGACGGTGCAGGGGTCGTGCAGCGGCGCGCCCTCCGAGCCGTACTTCTCCATGTCGAACCGCTCGAAGAAGTCGGTCCAGGCGGCGACCATCCGGCCGACCTCGGTCCCCATGTCGCGAAAGCGCTGGACGATGGCCTCGCTGGTCAGGGCCTTGTGCGTCACGTCAAGCGGCATGACGGTCAGCGGCACGCCGGAATTGAACACGACTTCAGCCGCTTCCGGATCGACGTAGATGTTGAACTCCGCTGCCGGCGTGATGTTGCCGACTTCGAAATAGGCCCCGCCCATCAGAACGACTTCCTGCACGCGCTCGACGATGTCAGGGGCGCGGCGGAACGCGGCGGCGATGTTGGTCAGCGGACCGATCGGAACCAGCGTGACGGTGCCTTCGGGTTCGGCTCGCAGTGTCTCGACGATGAAGTCGACGCCGTCCTTCTCCTGAAGCGGCATCGTCGGCTCGGGCAGCGGCGGGCCGTCAAGCCCGGTCTTGCCATGGACATGCTCGGCGGTAACGAGCAGGCGCTCGAGCGGCGCGTCGCAGCCGGCGAAGACGGGGATGTCGGGACGGCCCGCCAGTTCGCAGACGATCCGCGCGTTCTTCTGCGTCAGCGGCAAAGGCACGTTGCCCGCGACCGCGACGACGCCCAGCACCTCGATTTCCTCGGGCGAGGCGAGGGCCAGAAGGATCGCCACGGCGTCGTCCTGGCCGGGATCGGTGTCGATGATGATCTTGCGCACAGCCATGTCGTCGTCCTTTTCGACGGGAACATTGGCCCGCGCAAAACCGGAAGACAAGACGGGCGGCCCCGAAGAACCGCCCGTCCGCCTGCTGCTCGAAAAGCGTCAGTTGCCCGCGTCGAAGTCCACGCGCTCGACCAGTTGCAGGGCCTCGGCGCGGTGCGCCGCGATCTCGGTCAGCTCAAGGTCATCAGGCGTGAAATCGCCCCACGACGCCACGCGTTCGCTCGTCATCGCATCGGGGCGGGCGGGATACTCGTCCACTTCGGCGGCATAGATCGCCTGCGCCTCGGGGGAGACGAGGAACTCCATGAACTTCAGCGCCGCGTCGCGATTTGGGGCCGAGGCGGTCATCGCCACACCCGAGAGGTTGACGTGGGTGCCGCCGCCGTTCTCGAACGTCGGGAACTCGATCCGGACCGAGTTGGCCCATTCGACCTGCTCGGGGTCGTCCAGCATCGCGCCCATGTAATAGGTGTTGCCAAGAGAGATGTCGCACTGTCCGGCCCAGATCGCCTTGACCTGCGCGCGGTCGTTGCCCTCGGGCTTCTGCGCGAGGTTGGCCTTCACGCCCGCGACCCATTCCTCGGTCGCCTCGACACCGTTGTGCGCGATCATCGCGCCGATGAGGCCGAGGTTATAGTCGTGCGTGCCGGGACGCGTGCAGATGCGGCCCTTCCACTTGGGGTCGGCGAGATCCTCGTAGGTCGTCACCTCGCCTTCGGCCACGCGCTCTTTCGAGGCATAGACGATCCGCGCGCGCGTAGTGAGGCCGTACCAGTGCCCCTCGTCGTCGCGAAGGTTGGCGGGAACGGCGGCCTTCAGCGCCTCGTCGTCCACGGCCTGCGTGACGCCGGCATCCTTGGCCGCGGCGAGGCGCGAGATATCGACGGTCATGATGATGTCCGCGGGCGACCGTGCGCCCTCGGCCTGAAGGCGCTCGACGAGACCCTTGTCGATGTAGGCGACGTTCGTCGTGATGCCGGTTTCCTCGGTAAAGGCGTCCAGGATCGGCTGGATCAGTTCGGGCTGACGGTAGGAGTAGATATTGACCTCTTCCGCAATGGCGGTGGTGGCCAGAAGGCTGCCGGCGAGGGCAAGGGTGACGGTGCGAATCATGACGCGGACCTCTCTCGTTTCGATGGCCCGCTTAAACCCGACTATTTTTGTCGGGTCAATGGTCCGGGGCACCCGGCAGAGGGTAGGTCGCAAGCGCATCGTACTCCGCGCCGTGCTTTTTCAGCGTCGAGCGGAACAGCGAAAAGCTGAGAGCCGATGCCTCCGGGACGGCGGTCCACGGCGGCAACGTCGGGTCGATACAGTCGCGGACCACGGTGACGTGAGGGCGAAACCGCCGGCGTTCCAGCGCGATGTCGACTCGGCGCGCGGCACGTTCGACGGCCTCCTGAAGCTGAAGCAGGCCCTTCTCCGGCTCGACCGTCGCGACGAGGTGCCGGGATGACTTGAAGCCCGCGAGTATATCGAGGCCCGTCAGATGCACCGAGACTGGCGGCGGGCGGAGCGCCTCCAGCGCCTCGGCCAAATCCTCCAGCCGGCGCGTCTCCTGCACCCCCAGGAAAACCAGCGTCAGGTGCAGGTTTTCCTCCGGCACCTTCCGGCCCGAGATCGCGACCCGCGCCGCCGCCCGACAGGCGGGCAAAAGCGCGTGGGGCAGGGGGATCGCCACGAAGGCGCGGATCACGTCGTTTTCTCCTCGCGCTTCACGGCAGTCCAGAGCGCGTCCATCTCGTCGAGCGTCGCCTGCGACGGCGATGAGCCCTGCGCCGCCAGCCGATCCTCGACCAGAGCGAAGCGACGCTCGACCTTTGCGTTCGTCCGCCGCAGCGCGGCTTCCGGATCGATGTCCCAATGCCGCGCGAGGTTCACGAGGACGAAGAGAATGTCGCCGAACTCGTCCTCGACCGCATCGCGCGACAAGGTCTTCGCCTCGTCCAGTTCGCGTAACTCTTCAGCCAGTTTCTCCAGCACCGGCCCTGTGTCGCCCCAGTCGAACCCGACCCGCGCCAGCCGTTTCTGAAGCTTCAGCGCCCTCAGAAGGGCTGGCAGACCCTTCGCCACTCCGTCGAGCGTGCGCTTCTCGCCCGATCCTTCGCGTTCGCGCGCCTTCTGCGCCTCCCAGTCGCGGCGTCTGCTGCTCGGCGGACTTGTCGCGGCTCTCGGACCCGAAGACATGCGGATGGCGGTCGATCATCTTGGCCGTGACGCGGCGCGCAATCGTCTCGACGTCGAAGTGTCCGGCCTCGGCGCCCATCTGGCCGTGGTAGACCACCTGCAACAGCAGGTCGCCCAACTCGCCCTCGAGGTCGTCCCATGCCTTGCGCTCGATGGCGTCGGCGACCTCGTGCGCCTCTTCGATGGTGTATGGGGCGATGGTGCCGAAGTCCTGCTCGATGTCCCAGGGGCAGCCGGTGTCGGGGTCGCGCAGGCGGCGCATCACCTCGACCAGGCGCGGCAGGCCGTCCGGCACCCCGAAGATCGGATCGCTTTCGCTCATCTTGCCCCCTTTGCCTCTGTCGTTCGGGCGTCTAGGTTCCACGCCGAATGGCGGAAGTCCACCGGAGGGAACGGCATGGCATTGGAAGACGCAAGCCGCGAGGCCGACCGGGCGCTCTCGGGCAAGGCCACGGGTCTGGCCTACGAGAATCCCTTCGCGGGCGCGGTGTCCTTCCTGCGGCGGGCTTATGCCGCCGACGCGACAGGAGCCGATCTCGCTGTCTCGGGCATCCCCTTCGACCAGGCCGTGACGCACCGCCCCGGCGCGCGCTTCGGCCCCCGCGCGATCCGCGAGGCTTCGACCATGATGGCGGGCGACCCGCCCTATGGCTGGGGATACTCGCCGCTGGAGGAGGTTCACGTCGTCGACGCGGGCGACATGCCGTTCGACTATGCTCGCGCCTCCGAGGTGCCGGGACGGATCGAAGCTCACGTCGCGGCTCTGATCGGGCGGGCGAAGGGGGCGATCCTTCTGGGCGGTGACCACTCGACGACGCTGCCCTCGCTTCGCGCCCATGCCGCCAAGCACGGACCCGTGGCGTTGGTGCAGGTCGACGCCCATCCCGACACCTGGACCGACGACGCGCCCGAGCGGGTGGATCACGGCACCATCGTCTACAAGGCGATCCGCGAGGGGCTGATCGACCCGTCGCGATCCGTTCAGGTCGGCACCCGGGTCGAGGTCGAGGCCGAGGCGGCGCTTGGGATCCACCGGATCGACGCCCGCGCCGTTCATGCGCGGGGAGCCGAGGATGTCGCGGCCGAAGTGCGCAAGATCGTGGGCGACGCCTCCGTCTACCTGTCCTTCGATATCGACGGCCTTGACCCGGCCTTCGCGCCCGGCACAGGGACGCCAGTGTGGGGCGGGCTGACCACGGCGCAAGCCGCGCTGTTCCTGCGGCATCTCGCGGGCATCGACCTGATCGGGGGCGACGTGGTCGAGGTCTCGCCGCCCTATGACCACGCGCACATCACCGCGATGGCGGGGGCACACATCGCCTACGACCTGATCGCGCTCTGGGGCTGGACACGAAGGACCGTCGCCACAGGTTGACGGTCTTGAAAGGACCTGCCGTGATGAAGGGACGATTTCCTTGACGCCGTCAGGCGACTAAGCGAGGCCGGTGCCGATGAAGACAGTTCTCTTCCTGCTCCTTATCCTGTTAGCGGTGGCGCTTCTGTGGTTCCGCCTGGCGCCGATCGACGCAGACGACTGGCACCTCGACCCCGCCGAGGCTGATCCGCCACGCGACACCGGCGTCAGGATGATCGGACCCGAAGCGCCGCGTTTTCCCGGCACGCCGGACGACGTTCTGGGCGCCTTCTCGGACATCGCCTTGTCCGACCCTCGCACCCGTCTGCTCGACGGCAGCCTGGACGAGGGGATGATGACCTTTGTCGCCCGCTCGCGCGTCTTCGGCTTTCCCGACCTCGTGACGGCCAAGGCCACCGCCGAGGGCGACAGGACGAAGCTGTCGATCATCTCGCGCGCGAAGTACGGTCGATCAGATGCCGGTGTGAATGCGGCCCGTATCGACCGCTGGCTCCACGAGATGGGGCTTCGACTGGGGGAGGGATGAGCTGAGGCAGCCTTCGCTGACCTCACGCCACATCGGCACGTTCAGCGACATCTGGCATTGCGCCATGAATGCGCGCCCGTTCACGAAAAGGCAGATCGTCTCGCCCAGTTCGACGCGGCTCCCCTGAGTGTCGGTGCAGTAGCAATCGATCTTCTTGCCGCCGGGTCCGATGACGTCGGCGTGTGCAGGAAGGGCCAGGACGGCCAGAAGAAGGGCGGCCGGTCTCATGTCGATGATCCTAACACACGCGTGGCGATTCCCGAAAGGCCCGCGACTTGACGCCGCCCGGCATTCGGAAGACAGGAAGCCGCATGGTTCCTCTCGATACCCTCGACCAGATCCGGCAGCGGTTCCAGTACCTGGAGGCGAAGATGTCGGGCGGCGCCCCGCCTGACCAGATCGCGTCGCTGGCCAAGGAATATGCCGACCTGAAGCCCGTCGTGGCGGAGATCGAAGGCTACCGCGCGATGCTGACCCACCGCGACGAGGCGGAAGCAATGCTGTCCGACCCCGAACTCAGGGGGCTGGCCGAGGATGAATTGCAGTCGCTGAAGGAGGCTATCGTCAAGGCCGAGGCCAAGCTGCGTCTGGCGCTTCTTCCGAAGGACGCCGCCGATGCGCGGCCCGCAATCGTCGAGATCCGCCCCGGCACGGGCGGCGACGAAGCGGCGCTGTTCGCCGGCGACCTTCTGCGCATGTACCAGCGTTATGCCGAGGCGCGAGGCTGGAAGTTCAACGTCATCGAGTTGTCCGAAACCGAGCTTGGCGGCGTGAAGGAAGCGGTCGTCAACATCGCGGGCGACAACGTCTTCGCGCGGCTCAAGTTCGAAAGCGGCGTCCACCGCGTGCAGCGTGTGCCGGAAACGGAATCGGGCGGCCGCATCCACACCTCGGCCGCGACGGTCGCGGTCCTCCCCGAGGCCGAGGAGGTCGATATCGACATCCCCGCGACGGACATCCGCATCGACACCATGCGCGCGTCCGGCGCGGGCGGGCAGCACGTCAACACGACGGATTCCGCGGTGCGTATCACGCACCTGCCGACGGGCATCATGGTGACGTCGTCCGAGAAGTCGCAGCACCAGAACCGCGCCATCGCCATGGCCCACCTGCGCGCCAAGCTCTTCGACATGAAGCGGCAGGCGGCCGACGACGAGCGAGCCGCCGCGCGGAAAAGCCAGGTCGGCTCTGGCGACGAGATCCGAGCGGATCCGGACCTACAACTTTCCGCAGGGGCGGATGACGGACCACCGGATCGGCCTGACGCTCTACCGGCTGACCGAGATCATGGGCGGCGACCTCGACGAGGTGATCAACTCGCTGACCGAGGCCGACCAGGCCGAACGGCTGGCGGAAGCGGGGCTGTGAGCCACGACGTCACGGTTGCGGAGGCGCTGGCCAAGGCCACGCAAACCCTGAGAATATCCGGCATTGACGATCCGGCGCGCGACGCCCGCTGGCTGATGGCCGACGCCCTTGGCGTCGAGACCTCGCGCGTCGCGGTCCGGCTTCGCGATCCGTTGCCGCCCGATGCGGGCGAGACGTTCTCGTCTCATGTCATCGCGCGCATGGCGCGTGAGCCCGTGTCGCGGATTATCGGCGGTCGGCTGTTTTATGGCCGCTGGATCGCCAACTCGCCCTCCGTCCTCGATCCCCGGCCCGAGACCGAGCTTCTGATCGACCTCGCCCTGTCCGAACCGTTTGCCGAGATCCTGGACCTCGGAACAGGTTCCGGCTGCATCGCCCTGTCGCTTCTCGCCGAGCGTCCGGTCGCCGTCGCTGTCGCAACCGACATCTCTCCCGAGGCGCTTGAAACCGCCGCGATCAACGCGGTCTCCTGGACCGTGGCCGACCGGGTGAACTTCCTGGTCTCGGACTGGTTCGAAGCCGTCGACGGCACCTATGACCTCATCGTTTCGAACCCGCCCTACATTCACCCCGACGAGATGACGACGCTTTCCCCCGAGGTTGCGCGCTTCGACCCGACGATAGCCCTGACGGACAACGTCGACGGTCTCTCCGCCTATCGCCGGATCGCGGCCGGGGCGCCGGGTCATCTGAAGCCGGACGGGCGGCTCATGGTCGAGATCGGGCCGACGCAGGGTGAGGCCGTCGCGGATATGTTCCGGGACGCGGGTCTTGAAAACATCAGCGTCACACCCGACCTCGATGGCAGGGACCGGGTCGTGTCCGCCCGCAAGAGCGATGCGCCGGACCCGTGACACTTGTGCGAAATGCCGCCGCAATGGCGCGGGAATGCCGCAAAAACCGCTTGCCCTGAGGCGATCCTGTGTCTAGACCCATTGCGTGCGGGCGGCGGAGCATAGGCTGGCTCCCCCGAACATCTGCCAAATCATTTCACGGACCAGAGCTCCGAAGCGGGGCAAATTTCGGACAGGTCCGTAACAACCAGACCAGAGGCTGGACCACACCTTATGAGATCTTCCAAGTCACGATCGCGGTCGAAGTCGAACCGTAACAATCGTTCCGTCGGCAACGTCATCAACCGGGTCTTCGACAGCTCCGGTCCCGAAGGCAAGGTGCGCGGGACGCCGCAGCAGATCATCGACAAGTACAATCAGCTCGCCCGCGACGCGCAGCTCGGAAACGACCGCGTCGCGACCGAGAACTTCCAGCAGCACGCCGAGCACTATACCCGGATGCTGGCCGAGGCGCTGCAAGAGCAGAACGAACGCCAGGGACACAACCAGCAGGGCGGCCAGAACCAGCAGGGCCAGGGCGGCCAGAACCGGAACGACGATCGCAGGGACGACGGTTTCGACGGCCAGCAGGACGGCGGCAACGACAACCGTGGCAACCAGGACCGTAGCAACGATAACCGGGGCGACCGCAACCAGGACCGGGGCAACGACAACCGCGGCAACCAGGACCGGGGCAACGACAACCGGGGCGACCGCAACCAGGATCGCGGTGACCGGCAGGAGCGTCAGGACCGTCCGGAACGTCAGCCCGAGCGCGCCGAGCAGAAGCAGGAACGCCAGGAGCGCCAGCCGGAGCGGGCCGAACAGAAGCCGGAGCGTCAACCCGACGTGATCGACCTGTCGTCGGACGGCGAGGAATCCACCTTGGTCGAGACTCCGGAAAGCCGTCCGAAGCCCCGCCGCACCCGTCGCAAGGCGCCTACGGAAACTCAGGAATCCGGCTCAGACACCGCGCAGCCGGACGCCGCACAGCCCGACGCTGCCGAGTAAGGTCTAGCCGAGGCTCCGCGCCAGCGCGCAGAACCGCTCCAGATCCACTGTCTCGGCCCGGTCCGTCGGCTCGATTCCTGCGGCTCTCAGCCGATCCTCGATGTCGGGCGCAAGGCCCTTGAGGCTTGCCCGCAGCATCTTGCGGCGCTGGTTGAAGCCCGCCGCCACGACACGTTCCAGCACCTTGGGATCGGCCTCGAACCGGGGCGCGGACCGCGCCACCAGGTTCACGACCGCCGAGCGAACCTTGGGCGGCGGCGTGAAAGCTTCGGGCGGCAGCTCCATCACGATCTTCGCGTCGCAGCGCCACTGCGCCAACAGGGCCAGCCGGCCATAGGCCTTCGAGCCCGGCTGCGCCACGATGCGTTCAGCCACCTCGCGCTGGAACATCAGCGTCAGGCTCTGCCAGACGGGAGGCCATACGGGCGGCGTCAGCCAGCGCACCAGAAGCTCGGTGCCCACGTTGTAGGGCAGGTTCGCGACGATCTTGACCGGCGGCGTCAGATGCGCCGAAACGTCCAGCCCAAGCGCATCGGCATTCACGACCGAAAGCCGGCCCGGATAGGCCTCGGCGATTTCAGCCAGCGCCGGAAGGCAGCGCGGGTCCTTCTCGACCGCCAGCACCCGGCGCGCGCCCTCGGCCAGAAGCCCGCGCGTCAGTCCGCCAGGTCCGGGCCCGACCTCCAGCACGTCGCATTGCGTCAGGTCGCCCGCCGCGCGCGCGATCCTCGCGGTCAGGTTCAGGTCGAGGATGAAATTCTGTCCAAGCGCCTTCTTCGCCGAGAGACCGTGCCGCGCGATGACCTCGCGCAGCGGCGGCAGACCGTCGATGGCGCTCACGCTCCGCCGCCCGAAGCGCGGGTCTCGGCGATACGCGCGGCAAGGCGGATCGCCGCGATCATCGATGCCGGGTTGGCGATGCCTTGCCCGGCGATGTCGAAGGCCGTCCCGTGATCGGGCGAGGTCCGCACGAAGGGCAGGCCGAGCGTGACGTTGACGCCCCGGTCGAAGGCCAGCGTCTTGATCGGGATCAGCGCCTGGTCGTGGTACATGCAGACCGCCGCGTCATATCGCGCCCGTGCCTCGGCATGAAACATGGTGTCGGCGGGCAAGGGACCTGCCAGCGCCACCCCCTCGGCCCGCAGGCGGTCGCAGAGCGGCGCGATCCAGTGCGTCTCCTCCGCTCCCAGAAGGCCGCCTTCGCCGGCATGAGGGTTGAGGCCCGCGACGGCGATCCGGGGGGCCTCGATGCCGAAGTCGTGGACAAGACCCAACGCGGTGATCCGGATGACGGTTTCCAGCAACTCCGGCGTCAAGGCGACCGGCACCTCGGACAGCGGGATGTGTATGGTCGCCGGCACGACGCGCAACTCGTCCGACGCCAGCATCATCACCGGCTGCGCGCCACCCGCGAGATCGGCGAGGAACTCGGTATGCCCGGGAAAGCCGAAGCCTGCGTGGTCGGCCAGAACCTTTTTCGAGATCGGCGCCGTGCAGACGGCCGACGCCTCGCCCGCGACGGTCAGATCGACTGCGCGGCGGATCACCTCGACCACGCCCGGCGCATTGTCAGGAGAGGGCTTTCCGGACCGTGCGGGGGCAGGGAAGGCGTGAGGCAGGACGGGCAGACCAGTCGCGGCGGCGGCGGGTGCCTCGGACGGGTCGTCGATCACCGCAAGAGGCGTGCCGGACGGAAAATGCGTCGGATCGCCGATGACGAAGAAGGCGACGTCGACGCCAAGTGCCCGCCACGCGCCGACCGAGATCTCGGGCCCGATGCCAGAGGGATCCCCGCAGGTGACGGCGACGGGCGGGCGTTCGGTCACGGGTCGCCCCCTATTGGAGGGTCGTGATGACGCTGCGCGCGCGCAGGTCGGCGAGATAGTCGACCGCCTGCGCGGTCATCCTCGCGTTCAGAAGCTGTGTCCCGATGATCTCGAAATCGACCGTGCTTTCCTGTCCGGACTTCCGCTCGCACAGCATCAGGACCGTCGCGTTGGCGCCCCGCACGACCGACGTCGTCGCCTCGTTGACGTCGAGCGACGCGATGGCGCCGCGCACATCGGCCGGCAGCGCTCCCTGCGGCAGCGTCTCGCGGATCAGCCGTTCAGGCGGAAGGCCCTGCGCCACGCCGTAAAGATCGTCACAGGTGTCGACGCTGGCCTTGACCGCCTCGGCCGCCGCACGGTCGGGTCCGGCGATGTAAAGCGCGTAGTCGACGGCGAGGTCGGACGGCGCGCCGGCCTGCACCCGTTCCAGGTCGCGCAGGCGGAAGACGGCCACGGCATTCTCGATCTCGACCGGACGGCTGGTCTGGCCGGGCGCCAACCCGGCCACGATGCCGCGCACGTCGTCGGGCAGGCTTTCCAGCGCGACCCAGGCCTGCTCCCCCCCACGCGAGGCCGAGGGCGCGACCGAGAAGCGGCGCGCGGCGGCTGCGAAGCCCGCGTCGTCGTCGATCTGCGCCAGTTCGGCAGCGCGCGACCGCGAGGCGAAGGCCGTCTCGGGCGTGGTCGTGGGCAACAGGATCTCGGACAGCAGGACGCGCACCCCACCCTCGGTGCCCGTCCGGGCCAGGGTCTGGCTGATCTGGTCGCGCGAGATCGAGTCCCGGGCGTCACTGGCGAACCTGTCGCGGACATGGTCGCGCCAGGCGATCCCCGCGGTTACGAAATCGCGGAACGTCTCTTCGCCGACGCCGTTCTGCCCGAGCGCCGTCACGAACTCGTCCGTCGTCAGACTGGCGCGGCCGGCGAATTCGGCCAATGCGGCGTCGATCGCTTCGGGCGAGGTTTCCTCACCCGCCGCCCGGACGGCGTTCATCTGCACGGCCTCGTTGATGAGCTGTTCGCGCGCCAGCTCGTTCGGATCGCCCGGAGCGCGCAGGAGCGACAGGAACCGCGCCCGCTGGTCAAGCTGCCAGCGCGTCACGACGGTGTCGTCGACCTGAATTACGGGAGAGAAGCGGCCCTGCGCCGCAGCCGGGGCGAAGGGCAGGACAAGGACCAGCATCGCCAGAAGAACCAGACGTGGAAACAAGGGGCTATCCTCCGCAACTCTGCCGCGCCACACGCTCGGCGTCCGAGCCGCCGACACCCAGAAGCGAGACCCTGAACCCGAACTCGGTCGTCGGATCGACACTAGTCGAGCTGGCGTAGCGACGCGAGATGGAAAGCGCGACGCGCGCGCATTCATTGGTGTATTCGATGCCGACACCGGCCCGGGCGGTGCGGTCGCCGGTGAAATCGTAGCGCCAGTCGGCACTGGCGGTCCAGCGGTCGGTCAGGTCGTACTCGCCTTCGAAGGTCCATTCCGACAGCTTGGCATCGCGACCTTCGGCCGGTTCCGGCGGCGCGAAGACATAGCTCGAGCCGATGGTGAAGCGCTCGGTGTCCCAGTCGATACGGCTTTCGGTCAGCGTCACGTCGGTGGTGTCGCTCAGAAGTGCGCGCGTCGCCAGCGTCAGCTCGTCGCGGATGCCCAGGTGTCCCGCGACCAGCCATTCCGACCGGTCGCCCGACAGGCCGAGTGCGTCGCCATAGCCGAGGTCTCCGTCCAGGCTCGCCACGCGCCCGAAGGCCAGGTCGACGCGCCAGCCGTTCGCGTCCCGACGCCGCCAGGTGGCACCCGCCGCGACCCTCACGCCGTCCTCGACCCCATCGACGCCGGGATAGCGCGAGAACGAGAACAGGTTGCCCTCGTCGAATTCGATCACGCGGCTGTCTTCCAGAGGAACCGTGGTGCCTCCGGTGTCCGAGACGTCGATGCGCACGATGGGCTCCAGGACCTCGGTCACGCCGCCTGCCACGCCCCGCGAAAGAGGCCAGCGCAATTCGGCCGCGGCGCGCGGCACGATGCGGGTGGTGGTTGTCGGATAGGTGCTGTCCTGCCCGATCGAGTAGGCGTCCGCGCGCAGGCCAAGCTCGGCCCGCGTGACGAGGCCGGGTCCGACGACCCTGTCCTTCGACCAGTCGATGCCCGCACCGATACGCCCCACGTCGCGTCCGTCGACGTCGGCTGACGACGGTCGGCGAAGGGAGGCGCTGTTGACGTTGATGACGGTTCGCCCGCCGAAGGACAGCGCGGGCACTTCGCGGCTGTAGGCCAGTTCGAGATACTGGTCGGGCAGCGTGTCGCGGATCGCGATCTCGCTGTCGCGCAGGGTGCGATACTCGGTGAGGGAAGCGCTGAAGATGTCCTTCTCGCGCACGCGCGACAGGCGGATCTCGTTCGTCAGTCGGTCCTGGTCGGAATAGCCGTAGGTGAAGAGATAGCCGGGGTCCGAGACGAACTCGACCTGCGCCTCCAGAAGAAATCCCTTGGGCAGCCGATGGCGCGCATCTGCGAAGAGATAGCCACGCTGGCCGGAGATGTCGTCGTCGGTCACGGCGCCCAGTGCCCTGATGTCCCCGCGCGACGTCTCTTGCCGGTAGCCGAACTCCAGCGTGGTGGTCGACGACGAGAGATAAGGCGTCAGCGTCACGTCCGCGTGGGGTCCGAGAACGACGAAGTAGGGCACCTTGACGCCGGCCGCCAGCTCGGACGAGGTCTTGAACTCGGGGATCAGCGCCCCGGTCGCGCGGTCGAGCGAGGGGTCGGGCAGGCGCAGGCGGGGCAGATAGATGATCGGCACGCCCGCCACGCGGAATTGCGCGTTCTCGAAATAGAGCTGCCGCTCGATCTGGTCGTGCGTCACACGGGCGGCGCGGATCTCCCACAGCGGGACGGGACGGTTGAAGCAGACCTCGCAGGACGACGCCACGACGCGGTCGAGCCGGGTATAACGGTCGCCGACCCGCGCGATTTCGTTCGCGGCGATCTGAAGCTGCTGGTCCAGCACCATGCGCGCCGAAATAAGCACGCCGTTCCTTAGGTCGCGGTCAAGCTCGGCCTCGGACGCGAGGAAGATGGTGCCACCGGGATCGGTGACGCGGATCGGGCCCGATATGGTCAGCGTGTCACCCGTGCGGTCATAGCTGACCTCGCCCGCCGACAGGCGCGCGCCCTCGAAGAAGACCTGCACGTTGCCGCTTGCCGTGACGCGGCCCGCCGGATCGACGTCGATCCGGTCGGCGACGAGGGACGCCAGGTCCTGTGCCGCCGCGCCGAACGGAAGCAGAAGAAGACCGAGCAGGAAGGCGAGCCGGATCATCCGTCCTCCAGGTGCAGAAGAAGTCCGAGCGGCAGAAGAAGGGCCGCCACCGGCGGTCCCCAGGCAGCGAGGATGACGGGGATCTGCCCGTTCTCGCCCAGGATCGCTGCGAAGTTGCGGATGAAATAGAGGCCGAAGCCAAGTGCCAGCGCCATCAGCACCATCATTCCCGTCCGCCCCATGCGCGTGTGCCGCATCGTGAACCCCGCACCGACAAGGACCATCGCGGCCAGTAGGATCGGCAGCGCAAGCTCCATGTGGAAGAAGGTGCGGTGGACGCGAGCCGAGAAGCCCGCCGTTTCGAGCCTCCGGATGAAGCCCGGAAGCTCCCAGATCGGAACCGCGGACGGCGTGCCGAAGCTGTCGAGGATCTGGTTGCGCGTCAGGTTCGACGCCAGTGACATCCGCTCGCTCTCGAAGCTGTCGACCTCGGGGATCGCGGCCTCGGTGTCGAAGCGCCATTCCTTCGCACCCGTAATTTGCCAGGCGCCGGGCTGAAGCTGGGCGGTTTCCGCCTCGATCCTGTACGTCGGGCTGCCCTCGCGGTCGTAGCCGAGGAAGGTGACGCCGAAAAGCTCGGTCCCGTCGAGGTTGGCGCGGTCGGCCCGGATCACGGTCTGGCCTTCGCGCGATCCCTGCCGCAGCCACAGTCCCTTGCCGCTGACCGACAGCGTCGCGGCCTCGCCGGAGAGGCGCTGCGACAGCGTCTCGTACTGCACCTGCGTCGCGGCGACGATCGGGTTGAAGACCGCGACGGCGAAGATGCCGATGAAGACGGACAGAAGCAGCGGCGCCATCAGGCTGACCAGCGCCGACCGGCCCGAGGCGCGGGTGACGACCAGTTCGGACGACCTCGCGAGGCCGAGAAACAGCGCCAGAGTGGCCAGGATCATCAGAAGCGGCAGGATGCGATAGAGCGAATCCGGCACGCTGAGGATCGACAGCACCAGAAGCGTGCCGAACCCTGCCTCGGACCCGCCGAAGCGTCGCACCTGCTCGATCAGCGCGATCAGGAGGAGGACGGCGAAGAAGATCGCGAGGACGCTCAGGAACGTCTTGAGGAAACGCCGTGCGAAATAGAAGTGCAGCGTCATGGCCGCACCCGCCTGAACCGCAGAAGCGTCGGCCGTGCCGCCAGAAGGAGAAGGCACCAGGCCATGAAGACGCCAAGCACCGGCCCGGCATAGGCCAGCGGCCAAAGTCTTTCGTCGCCCTGGACCGCGCCCTGACCGGCCTGCGTGACCATCTGCACGATGATCAGCGCGAAGATCGCGCCGAGGATCTGCCGCCAGACCCCGAAGCGCGAGAAGCCCCCGACGAGAAGCGCGGCGAACCCGATCAGCGGCGCGACAAGCCCGTTCAGCGCGTTCGAGAAGCGCTCGTGCGCCTCGGCGATCAGGGTGGCGCGGGACGAGCGCGTCAGTTCCTGCGTCTCGGGCGTGGCGGCGAGGAGAGCAAGCGTCGACAACTCCGCCGGGCGTCGGCGGTCGGCGCTTATCCCCGAGACGAGACCGTCCAGGTCGAAGGCGAAGTCGTCGAAGCGCGTCACCGACAGCCGCCGCGACGCCTCGTCATAGACCTGCGCCATGCCGTCGATCATCACGAGGCTCGGCGCGTCCTCTCCCCGGATCAGAAGCGCCTCGCGCGCCGTATAGGTGACGGTCCGCCCTTCGACCCGCGCGTCCGACAGGAAAATGTTCGACAGGGATCCGAGCGGCGTGATCTCGCGGATATAGAAGGTCACGCCGTCCGACGGGTGAAGGAAGCGCCCTTCCGAGAGGAGCCGCGCGGTCATGTTCTCGGATATCTCGGCCGTCCGTTCGGTCAGCCGCGCCGTCGAGATCGGGACGAGAAGATGCGCGAGGATCGACGACAGCACGAAGATGATGACACCGAAGACGATCACCGGCCGTACCAGCCGCCAGGGCGAGAATCCCGTGGCCTGGACGACCACCAGTTCGCTTTCGGTGATCAGCCGGTTGATGGCATAGACCGTGCCCGCGAAGGCCGCGATCGGCAGGACCACCCGGATCACGTTCGGCAGGGTCAGTGCGCTGAATTCAAGAAAAACCGCCGCCGACTGGCCGTTCGCGATCAACTGATCGAACAGCACGACGGCGCGGTTGACCCAGTAGACCAGCACCAGGACAAGCGCAAAGAACCCGAACAGCATCAGGAGCTGCGCCAGGATGTATCTGTCGAATCGTCCGCCCATGCCGCCCGTTTGGTCTTCTTTGTGCGCGACCCTAGACGATCCCGCAGCGCTGGTAAAACCGCTAGACGCGGCATCGGCGCTGGTCAGCCCGGAAAAGGGCGTCTAGCAATGAGGCTCCACCCCAGACCGAGGATTCCATGACCGACCTGCCGCAGCTCGACTTCACCGACGCCGACCTCGACCGGATTGCAATTGCTGAAGGGCGCATCGTCGTCTTCGTCCCCGAGGACGGGACGCTCGACAAGTACGGACGGCGGATCGACAAGCTGACGCGCGGCGCGCTGAAGCGCTTCGCCGAAAGCGAGGCTTTCGGCAAGATGAAGGACGGCAGCACGCATCTCATGTCGTGGCCATCGGGGCTCGCCGCCGAGGCGGTGCAGGTGATCCGGCTCGACCGCAAGACAAAGGGCGAGGCCGCGCGGAAGGCAGGCGCCGCCATTGGCGCGGCTCTCGGTCCCAAGGGCGCGCTCGTCCTCGGCGGCGGGCTGCGTGGTCTGGACGACGTCGTCCTCGCGGCGCTTTTGCGGTGCTACGCCTTCGACGCCTACCTGTCGAAGAAGGCCGACGCGCGCGGAACTCTGACGGTCATGGGCGCTTCCGAGGCTGCACAGGACAGCGCGCGCGCTCAGGCCGCGCTGGCCGAAGGCGTCTATTTCACACGGGATCTCGTCAACGAACCCTCGAACATCCTGACCACCACAGAATTCGCCGAGAGGCTGAAGGGCCTGGCGAAGCTCGGCGTGAAGGTCGAGGTGCTGGAGGAGGCAAATCTCGAGAAGCTCGGGATGCGGACGCTTCTGGCCGTGGGGCAGGGGTCCGAAAGCCCGTCCAAGGTCGTCGTGATGACGTGGAGCGGCGGCGGCGACGAAAAGCCCCTCGCCCTCGTCGGCAAGGGCGTCGTCTTCGAACTCGGGCGGCATCTCGATCAAGCCCGCCGTCGGCATGGAGGACATGACGATGGACATGGGCGGCGCGGGCACCGTCGCCGGCGTCATGCGCGCGCTGGCGCTGCGCAAGGCCAAGGCCAACGTCGTGGCCATCGTGGGGCTTGTCGAGAACATGCCGGACGGCAAGGCGCAGCGGCCGGGCGACGTGGTCGTCTCGATGAAGGGCGACACGGTCGAGGTGGTGAACACCGACGCCGAGGGCCGCCTCGTTCTCTGCGACATCATGTGGTACGTGCAGGACCGCTTCGAACCCACCGCCATGATCGACCTCGCGACGCTGACGGGTGCTGTCATCATCGCCCTCGGGCATGAGATGGCGGGCGTCTATTCCAACGACGATGCGCTGGCGAAAGCCTTCCTCAACGCCGCCGAGGCCGAGGGCGAGGGCGCCTGGCGGATGCCTCTGGGCAAAGGCTACGACGAGCAGATCAAGAGCCGCGTGGCCGACATGAAGAACACCGGCGGCCGACCGGCAGGGTCGATCACTGCGGCGCAATTCCTGGCCCGTTTCGTCAAGGACGGCACGCCCTGGATCCATCTCGACATCGCGGGTGTGGCCAGCCTCAAGACCTCGACAACGCTGGCGCCCAAGGGTGCCACCGGCTGGGGCGTCCTGGCGCTCGACCGTCTCGTGCGCGACCGTTACGAGCCGAAGCCCGAGCCGAAGCCCGAACCCGCCCCCGAGGAGACCGACGGCGCGGAGAGCTGATGGGGCAGGCCTACTTCTATCACCTGACCGAGCGCCCGCTGGAAGCGACCCTGCCGGTCCTTCTGGCGAAGGCGCTCGAGCAGGGCTGGCGGGTCGAGGTCCGCGGTCGCGAGCGCGAGGCGATGGACCGGCTCGACCGTCAGCTCTGGGCGGTGGAGGGCTTCCTGCCCCACGGGCTTGACGGCGGGCCGCACGACGCGGACCAGCCCGTTCTCCTGACGGTCGCACCCGCGCCCGACCTTCGATCCTGCGTGATCAGCGTGGGCGGCGCCGACGTCGCCCCGGACGAGGTCAAGGGCGCCGACAGGGTCTGCATTCTGTTCGAGGGCGCCGACGCCGCCGCTGTCGAGACGGCCCGTGCCCAGTGGCGCACCCTGACCGAGGCGGGGGTGCAGGCGTTCTATTGGGCCGAGGACGGCGGACGCTGGATCAAGAAGGCCGAGAGCGGAACCTAGGGTTCGAGGATCAGCGCGCCGTTCGCGATCTCGATCCTCCCGAAGCGGCGCAGGAAACTCATCCCCATCAGGCTGTCCGACATCTCGCCCCCGTTGACCGAGACGCGCACCCTGTCGAAGGACAGGGGGCCGATGGATATCTCGTCGAGGACGGCAGAGGCGGTGCTGACCACCCCGTTCGCGGTGCGTGCCGTGCCGACGAAGGCCAAATCCTCGACCGCCAGTCCCGCGCGTCGCGCGTCCTCCAGCGTCAGGACCATGTCCGATGCGCCGGTGTCGACCAGGAAGCGGATCGGCGTTCCATTCACCTCTGCCGTGAGGTGGTAATGGCCCAAGGGCCCTTGCGGCACCGCGATCCGCGCGCCGTCCTCCAGGACCGCCTGCCGCGGCGCGATCTCTTGCCGGACATCCTGCCACAGGCCGTAGCCCGCGATGACGCCGACGAAGATCAGCACCCAGGCCAGCGCCATCCGAAGCGTGCCGCCAAGATTCTGCCGGTTCTCGGCCAAAAGCCAGCCGATCACGGCCGCGCCGAGAATGACTAGGTAGAGAAGCCTTGGAAAATCGAACCCGTCCATGCGGATCAGTTAAGCACGCCCGTCACGACCTGAAAGGGTCAGCGACGCGGCGCGTCGGGCCGAACGGGAATGCGCACCGGCTTTGGCCGGGCCTTGGCCGCAAGCGCGAGGCCAAGCGCCAGGAGGCCGCCGAGGAGGCCGAGGGGAAGAAAGCTGTCAGTCATCTGATCGTCCTTTCCGTCACTGGTAAGCTGGCGCGCGATCGGGGCCGAATTTGGGCACGATCCCGCAGCGCTTCTGCATGGCGTCACGCATCTTTCTCGATCAACCCCAGACCCCTTAGATAGATACCGATACCCGTTTCGAGAAGGTCCTCGGGAGAAAACGGCGACCGCGTTCCGGCCGAGCCGCGCGCAAACAGCTCGACCACACCGTGAGACATAGCCCAAACGTGGGCCGAGAACATCTGCGGCGGCGGGCGGCGGTCGGGCGGGATCTGCTCGGCCAATGTCCGGGCTGCGCGTTCCAGAACGTCGTTGGCGCGACGCGCCACCTCGGCAAGTTCCGGCGTCCGGTTGACCGATATCCCGGACTCGAACATCGCGACGTAGTGCCCGGGATGCCGCCGCGCGAAGGCGAGATAGGCGCGTCCCGTCGCCTCGAACGCGGCCAACGACGAGGGTTGCCCGGTCTCGTAGGCATAGGCCATCAGGTCGGCGAAGATCTCGAACCCCTGCCGCGCGGCTTCCGCGATCAGGTCTTCGCGGCCCTCGAAGTGTCGATATACGGCGGCGGGTGTGACACCCGCCTGCTTCGCTGCCTCGGACAGGGTAAAGCCCGTGGGTCCCTTCTCCTCGATCAATTCGAGCGCGGCATCGACCAGCGCCTGCCGCAGGTTGCCGTGGTGGTAGCCCTGCTTAGGCATTCCAGACGTCCGGCCCACCAGAGATCTTCGGGTCGGGGACCTCGATCTTTCCCTTTCCCGCATAGTCGATGTCGCGCAGCACGGTCTGGATCGCGGCGAGGCGCGCGCGCTCCTTGTCGTCGGACCTGACGATTGTCCAGGGCGCATGATCGCTGTGAGTCCGCTCCAGCGTCTCGCGGATCGCGTCGGAATAGGCGTCCCACTTCTTCAGCCCCTCGACGTCGATCCACGACAGCTTCCACTGCTTCAGGGGATCGGCTTCGCGCTTGAGGAACCGCTTCAGCTGCTCGGCCCGACCCACGTTCAGCCAGAGCTTGACGAGGTGGATGCCTTCATCGACCAGCATCCGTTCGAATTCAGGGACTTGCGCGAAGAACTTCTCGCGTTCTGCAGGCGTGCAGAAGCCGAAGACATGCTCGACGACGCCGCGATTGTACCACGAGCGGTCGAAGAGCACGATCTCGCCGGCCGTCGGCATCTCTTCGATGTAACGCTGGAAATACCATTGCCCGGCCTCGGTCTCGGTCGGCTTCGACAGGGCCACGATGCGCACCACGCGAGGGTTCATGTTCTCACGGAAGCGCTTGATCGTGCCGCCTTTTCCGGCAGCGTCACGGCCTTCGAAGACCACGACCATGCGCTTGCCCGTCTCCTTCACGTCGGCCTGGAGCCGGACGAGTTCGAGCTGGAGCGCCTCCATCTCGCGGTCGTAGTCCTTGCCCTTGATCTCTTCGTCGTAGGGATAGTCGTCCGAGAGGATGTCGTCCTTGTCTGCGGACTCGATTGCCTCGCGGACCTCGACGGGTGCCTCCTCGCGGAAATAGCGGGAGATCTCGCCGTCGAAAGGGAGGGATGTCATGTGATGCGCCTTCACTTTTCGCCACCTTAGCAGGCGGCGGGGTCAGCGCAATCCGGCGCGGGCGGCCACACGGTCGATGGCCTGCACCACGGCGTCGGGGTCGGTGTGATGCGGTGCGTGCCCCTCGCCGTCGAGAAGGGTGAGGGTGACGTCGGGCAGGATCCGGGACAGCGGGATCGCATGGACGTCCGCCGGGACGGTGTCGTCTTCCACCCCGTGAACCAGTTCGACCGGCACCTCGATGCGGCCATAGTCTGTACTCTGCTCGACGATCTCGGGCCGCAACTCCCGCACCTGCCGCGCGCTGGCGCGGAAGTGCCCTGTGCGCGTCGCCAGCGCCACACCTGCACCCTGCACATAGCCGGACGGTGTCGGACGGGGCGCGAAGACGCCTGCGACCGAGCCGTCCAGTCGATCCGGCCCCCAGAATGCCGAGACGAGGGGCGCGCCAAGCGCGCCGCCGAGGGGCGACCCAAAGAAGCGGTAATAGAGCCTGAGCGGTCCCGGCCACGGCATGGCCACGCCCGAGACGATGACGAGCCCCGAAGTCTCGCGCTCCAGCGCCCAGGCCATCGCGACGGCGCCGCCATAGGAGTGGCCGAGGACGATCGGACGCTCGGCGCCAAGCTGCGCCACCGCATCGGCAAGCTGCCGAGCTTGCTCGCGCGGGGTGGCCGCGCGGCCGCCGAAGGCGCTGATGGGTTCAAGCGGCTCACTGTAGCCGAGGCCCGGACGGTCGACGGCGAAGACGCGGTATCGGTCGGTCAGCCGGTCCATGAAGCGGAAGGTGAAGTCGCGCGCGTTTCCGCCGGCGCCGTGGATCAGGACGAGGTCCGGCCCCGTGCCCTTGACGATGACATGTACATCGTGCCCGTTCACCGTCACGAAGGTTCCCTGCGGCGGGAACCGCGCCTCGGTCCGCGCCTCGTTCAGGTCGGCCTTCCGGTCGATCCACAGCCCGAAGCCGATCAGGATCGCAAGGGCGACAAGGCCGGTGGTCAGCACCTTCCCGACCCTCCGCCCGCTCAGCGCCGCAGGTCCGTCGAGGAGCGCCCGATCAGCCGAGTGTCGAAGGGCGTCGTCAGGTAAATCTCGTTGATCCAGTTGCCGTAGAGCAGATGTGCATGGCTGCGCCAGCGGTTCAGCGGCGGCTGCGAGGGGTCGTCGCCGGGATAATAGTTGTCGGGCACGTTGATCGGCGTGCCGTTGGCCACGTCGCGGTCGTACTCTTCCTTCAGCGTGCCGGAGTCGTATTCGAGGTGGTTGATGATGTAGGTCGCCCGATGCGCCGGATCATCGACGAGGCAGGGGCCCGTCACCTCGGATGTCAGAAGCGTGGTCAGGCCGGGTGCCGTGTCGATGTCCTCCTGCCGCATCTCGGTCCAGCGCGACACGGGCATCACGAAGTCGTCCGAGAACCCGCGCAGAAGCGGATGCGTGGCGGCAAGGTTGCGGTGCCGGAAGCAGCCGAAGGCCTTGTGCGGAAGCATGTGCTTCTCGACCCCGTGGAAATGCCAGGCCATCGCCATGCCGCCCCAGCAGACGCCGAAGGTCGAATGCACGTTGGTCTGGGTCCAGTCCATAACCTCGGTCAGCTCGTCCCAATAGGTCACCTGCTCGAACGGCAGGTGCTCGATCGGTGCGCCGGTGATGACGAGGCCGTCGAAGGTCTCGTCCTTGACCTCCTGGAACGGGCGATAGAACGCCTCCATATGCTCGGCGGCCGTATTCTTGGTCTCGTGCTCGGACATGCGGATCAGGCGGAAGTCGATCTGCAACGGCGTCGCGCCGATCAACCGGGCGAACTGGTTCTCGGTCTGGATCTTCTTCGGCATCAGGTTCAGAAGCCCGATCTTCAGCGGGCGGATGTCCTGGTGCTGCGCCAGCTCCTCGTCCATGACCATGACGCCTTCGCGCGAAAGCACGTCGTAGGCGGGCAGGGTCGAGGGCAGCTTTATTGGCATCTGGGTTCTCCGGTCCGGAGGATAGCGATACCCGGAAGGGGCAGTGGCCTCAAGCCTCCGGGCGCGGCGCGCACGGCAGGCGTGGTTTGCGTATTTGGAAAGAAATGAAGGATCAGGCGGGAAAGGCGCGGGCGACGAGGTCGACGAAGTCGGTTTCGGTTTCGATCCGGGCCACGTCGTCTGCCTTCAGAGTCAGCCCCCAATTGTCCGCGATGGCGCGGTAGCGGGGCTGGCGGTGCGCCAGCGCGCGGGCGTAGGTCCAGCGGACAAAGGCGTCGGGGTCGACGGCCTCGGGCGCGAGGCCGGTCTGGGAGAGATAGGCCGCCCAGGCCGCGTCGAGGAACTCGCGCTGGTAGCACATCGGCTTCGGCGCCCGGTCGAAGCGGCGGACAAGCTCCTGCGTGTGGGCGTCCGAGCCTTCGATCCAGACCATCAGCAGCGTGTCAGAGAGGGCGGACAGCACAGGATCGGCCGGATCGGAAGGATCGACGATCTCGCACACGGAACCCGACGTGTCGCAGACGAAGTGGTCGTAGCCGTAAAGCTCGCCCGCGCGACGCACGAAATGCGCGGTGTCGAGCATCGCCGCAGTCTCGGCCGCGCGGTGCTGGTCCTGACGCCGCAGGTACTCCTCCCACGGCAGACCGCCCTTCGAGGGGTCACCGGGCTTGCCGAGGTAGGTCGAAAGGGGCGCCAGGTTGTCGAAGGTGATGTTCGAGCCGATGTGGACCGAATCCGTCATCAGAAGCTCGCGCAGAAGCGGGACCTTCATCGCCTCGCGCTTGAAATTGTCGGCGATGTGCTCGCCCATGTAGCGGGTGCCGATGCGGTAATCGACCGAGTAGTGGAACCAGTTGCCCGCCTCGCGCAGCATCGACGAGACATGCGTCTTGCCCAGGCCCGACATGCCGAAGAGCATGACGCGCTTTTCGCGCGCCGTCCGCCAGGCTTCGCCGCTGTCGTAGATCATTCCCGCCGTCCCTATGACCGGCCCGAGGGTTACGGCGCGGGCCGGGGCCGGTCAATCAGGCGCGGCGGGATTTTGTCAGGGCGTGGCCGGCCCGCCCGTCGAGGACGGCGAGGCCGAGGGCGATCAGCGCGAAGCCCGCGAAGGCGCGCGGCTCCAGCGCCTCGCCCCTGACCGCCGCGCCGAGGAGGATCGCCACGGGCGGGATCATCAGCGTGACGAGCATCAGCGTGCCGGCGCCGGCTGCGGCAAGGATACGGTAGTAGAGGAGATAGGCCAGTGCCGTCGCGGCAAGGGAAACATAGGCGACGGCGATCCAGGTCTCGGGGCGCAGGTCGAGGGGCAGGGGACCATCGACCATCCAGGCGAGCGGCAGAAGGATCAGCGCCCCGCCCGTCAGCATCCCTGCCGCGCTGACGAGGGGCGACAATCCCGAGAGTTGGGCCCGTGCCCAGCTTCCGGCGAGGGCATAGCTTACCGTCGCGCCGATCACCGCGAGTTGCGCCAGTGAACGCGGGTCGAAGGCGGAAAGTGCTGCGGGACCAATGGCCGTCACCACGCCCGCGAAACCGATGAGCACACCTGCAAGCCGCGCCCGAGTCAGTCTTTCGTCGGCAAATACGGCCGCCGCGACGAGGACGCCCCATAGCGCTGTCGCGGCGTTCAGGATCGCGGTCAGCCCGGTTTCGATATGCAACTGGCCCCAGGCGAGAAGCGTGAAGGGGATGGCGTTGTTGAGAAGTCCCATGACCAGCAGCGCGCCCCAGACCCTCGCCTCGCGCGGTAAGGGCAGACGGCGCGCCAGCACCACGGCCCAGAGCGCCAGTGCGCCCCACAGCACCCGGTGCGCCACGACAGAAAGCACCCCGATCTCGTCCAGCGCCACGCGCACCGACAGGAAGGACCCTCCCCAGATCAGGGCGAGGAGAGAGAGCCTGCCCCAGGTGGCGGCGGTGATGTCGGTCTGTGCCATGCGGCAAGCGATACTATGCGCGGCAGGCACGCGGGCGACCCGGAACCTGCGAAATGAAACGGCCCCCGCAAGGAGGGCCGCTGTTCGCTTGATCTGGAGGGCGGATCAGAAGGTGTAGCCGACCTTCAGCCCCGCGCCCCATGCGGTGTTGTCCTCGAAGATGCCGCCGACCGCGCCACCCACGTTGGTGCGCGCGTCGCCCACGTCGACGTAGGAAACGCCGCCCGTCAGCTTCATGTTGCCGCGCGTGTAGGTGGCGCCGAGCGTCGCGCCGAGTTGACCATCGGTCGGCCCGAGGTTGCCCGTCAGGCTGCCGGTGTGGTCCTCGTAGCTGACCGAGGCCGCGACCGACCAGACGTCGCTGAGGCGGCGTCCGACACCAAGCGTGAAGGTCGTCCGGTCGTCGGCATAGCTGACAAGCGGTGCGCCGACGAGGGCGCCGGTATAGATCGCGGGCGCGATGGCGAACTCGGTCCAGTCGACCCATTTGACCGAGCCGAAGACCAGCGTGTCCTCGGCAACGCCCGACTGGAACTCGAGGTGCAGCGACTGCGGTGCGGTGATGTCGGTCGTCGACGGACCCGATCCGGCAAGCGAGGTCTCCTCGGTGTCGAGCGAATGCTCGATTTCGGAGTTGTAGGTCAGCGACACGCGCAGGGCCAACTCGGGTTTCTCGTAGGCGGCACCGGCAAGCCAGCCGAAGGCGAGGTCGCGCTCGCCCACCACCGAATACCCTGCGACGAAGGGCACGGTCGCCTCGGCCGACAGGGTCTGGCCGCGCACGCCTGCGTAGAGGCTGACGTTCGATGGCATGTTGTACTGGATGATCCCGGTCAGCGCGTTGGTGTCGAGCGTCGCTGTCGATCCTTGCGCGAAATAGCCGGTGCCGGTCGGGTAGGCGACGTCGGCGCCGTAGGGCTGGTTGAAGATGATCGCATAGGACCAGGTGTCGTTCAGGTCCGCCTTGTAGGCCGCGCCGAACGAAAAATAGCTCTCCGTCATGTCGCCCGAGGCCGCGCCGGGCGTGGGCGATGTGGGGCTGCCGACACCCGAGACGTCGGGGCTTCCGAAGGTGCCCCCGAACTCCAGATAGCGACCCTGCTCGAACAGCACGGCAACGGATTGGTTGTTGCGCTCGACGCCGGCCGCGAAGGCCGGGACGGCGGTGACGACGATCATGGCCGTCGTATTAATCAAATGTTTCATGGTCCTCCTCCCGGTCCTGATAAAACCTCGGGTTGATATTCGGAAGGATAGTAGGCCGCGGTCAATTCTTGACGATGCGTCAGCCTGAGGGCGTAACGCAGCGTCACGAATTGCCTACCGCCGTGTCTGCGCGAACAGGTTGAACCAGTTGCCCGCGAAAATCATGAGCGCCCCGAGAAGGACCCAGAGGTCCAGCGCCTCGCCGTAGAACAGCGCGCCGACGATGGCGATGGCGGGCAGGCGGACGAAGTCCATCGGCGTCACCACTATGGCGGGCGCCACCGCGAGGGCGTTCGTGACGCAGGTATGCGCGAGAAGGCCCGCACAGCCGATCAGGATGACGAGAGGCCAGGACGCCGCGCGTGGCCAGGCCACGTCCCCGTCCCAGCCGACCGCGATGATGCCCATGACGGCCTGCATGACGGTCAGCCAGAAGAGGACGCCGAGGATCGTCTCGGTGCGCGTCAGCATCCTCGTGGTCACGATCGATCCCGCAAAGCAGATCGCCGAAGCCGCCGCGAAGGCGAGGCCGAGGGCATCCCCGCCGACGCCCGGTCGAGCGACCATCAGCGCGCCCGCGAAGCCCAGAAGCACGGCAAGGCCGCGCGACCGCGTCAGGCTCTCGCCCGCGAAGAGCACGGCGAAGAACACGACCCATATGGGCGAGGTGAATTCCAGCGCGAAGACCTGCGCCAGCGTGATGAGCGGCAGAGCCGAGAACCACAGGTTCTGCCCGGTGAAGTGGGCGAGGTTGCGCAGGAGGTGAAGCCGCAGGCGGTCGACGCGCACTTCGCGCAGCTTGCCCGTCGCGGTTCCCACGGCAAGCACGATGAACAGCCCGATGAACGAGCGGTACATCATCATCTCGAAGCTGTCCAATTCGCCCGAGAGCTGGCGCCCGGCGACGGCCATCGAAGAGAACGACACGACCGCGCCGCTCATCCAGGCCGCTGCCACCAGCGGCCGCGCGGTGTCGGTCATTCGAGGTACGTGATGTAGCTTTCGCGCGGCACGTTCGCCGCCTCGGACGCGCTCGCGGCTGCCGCGCGCAGGGCGTTGTAGGGCCACTTCACCGCTTCCCACAGAAGGCCCTCGGTGATGGCGAAGCCCTCGTCGGGGTCGGCAGCGACGTTGCGCACGTCCTCGAAGCCCGCCCAGCGGAACGAGGCGTTGGCGCGCGGCAAGTGGTAGCGGTGCGTGACCAGAAGGATCGGCCGGTCGTGCGCCACGCGTTCTATGTCTGCGGTGAAAAGCGCGTTCTGCAGCGTCGAAAGCGAGGCGTCCTCGACGATGATCGCATCCGCAGGCACGCCGGCGGCCAGCGCCACCTCCTCCATCGCCCGCGCAACCGGTGGCGTGCCGCCACCCGTCAGGACCAGAAGCGGCGCCTTGCCGGCTCCGTAAAGCTCGATGCCCTTGGCCAGCCGAGATTCGCTTTCGGGTGAAAGCGAGGTTCCGGCCTCATCCATGCCGTGGGCGAGCACGACGATGGCCTGTCCCTCGGGCGTTTCGGGTGCCTGGTACATCGCGACGTAAAGACCGGTTCCGATCAGGGCCAGCCAAATCGCCAGCACCCCGATCGAGAAAATCCATCGAATCAAACCCATGTCGTCATCCCGCGGCTTCCCCGGCGCCACCTTCGCCGATATTGGCCTCTCGGCCCACAGGTTTCTCAACCCTCGCGGATCGAGAAGTCCCGCTGGATCCCCGTAGTTGCCTCGCCCCAGGCACTGTCCCGCGTCCGAGCCTGATGCGCCTCGAAGGCGGCGCGATCGACGAAGGCCTCATCGACCGCCCATGTGCGATCGTCCGCCTCACTAACCTCGAACGACAGGCATCCCGGTTCGGCCCGCGTCAGCCGGACGTGCTCGGCCAGGTGATCGCGAACGATCCCGGCTTCGACGTCGTCGCGGCAGATCAGGCGCCCCGTCAGGTAAAGGGTCATGGCGTCCTCCTCATTCCCACTCGATCGTCCCCGGGCGGCTTCGACGTGATGTCGTAGGTCACGCGGTTGATGCCGCCGACCTCGTTGATGATCCGCGTGGCGGTCTCGCCCAGGAAATCGTGCGTGAAGGGAAAGTAATCAGCCGTCATGCCATCGACGCTGGTCACGGCGCGAAGTGCGCAGGCGAAGTCATAGGTCCGCCCGTCGCCCATCACGCCCACGGTGCGGACGGGAAGGATCGCCACGAACGCCTGCCAGATGTCGTCGTAAAGCCCGTGACGCCGGATCTGGTCGATGAACACGGCGTCGGCCTTGCGCAGGATGTCCAGCTTCTCGCGCGTGATCTCGCCGGGGCAGCGGATGGCGAGGCCGGGACCGGGGAAGGGATGGCGACCGATGAACGACGGCGGCAGGCCCAACTCGCGTCCCAAGGCGCGGACCTCGTCCTTGAAGAGCTCGCGCAAGGGTTCGACCAGCTTCAGGCCCATCTTCGCAGGGAGTCCGCCCACGTTGTGGTGCGACTTGATGGTGACCGAGGGGCCGCCCGAGAAGCTGACGCTTTCGATCACGTCGGGATAGAGCGTGCCCTGCGCCAGGAATTCGGCGCCCTCGATGTCGTTCGCGTGCTTCTGGAACACGTCGATGAAGAGCCGGCCGATGGTCTTCCGCTTCGTCTCGGGGTCCGACACGCCCTCGAGCGCGCACAGGAACAGCTCGCTCTCGTCGGCATGGATCAGCGGGATGTTGTAGTTGTCGCGGAACATGGTCACGACTTCCTCGGCCTCGTTCAGCCGCAGAAGCCCGTGGTCGACGAAGACGCAGGTCAGCTGGTCGCCGATGGCCTCGTGGATCAGCACCGCCGCGACCGAGGAATCGACGCCGCCCGACAGACCGCAGATCACCTTCCGATCGCCGACCTGCTCGCGGATGATGCGGATCGCCTCGTCGCGATAGCTGGCCATCGTCCAGTCGCCGGTAAAACCCGCAAGCCGCACGAAGTTCTCGTAGAGAAGCGACCCGCGCGGCGTGTGATGCACCTCGGGATGGAACTGTACGGCGAAGAACTTCCGCTCGGCGTCGGCCGTGATAGCGAAGGGCGCATTGGGTGAAGTGCCGTAGACTTCGAACCCCGGCGCCAGGCGCGAGACATGGTCGCCGTGACTCATCCAGACCTGCTCGCGCCCAGTCTGGAACCAGCCTTCGAGAAGCGGCAGCGACCCTTGCGGCTCGACCCAAGCCCGCCCGAACTCCGCCGTTCCGCCTCCGCCCGAGATCTTGCCGCCTTCGACCCGGCCGCCCAGGTCCTGCATCATCGCCTGCTGGCCATAGCAGATACCCAGGATCGGCACGCCCAGCTCGTAGACGGATGCGGGGGGACGCGGCGAGCCCTCGCGCACCACGGAATCCGGTCCACCCGAGAAGATGACGGCCTTCGGCGCGAAGTCCGCGAGGAAGTCGTCGGTCACGTTCTGGAAGGGATGGATCTCGCAGTAGACGTTCAGTTCGCGCAGCCGCCGCGCGATGAGCTGCGTCACCTGGCTGCCGAAGTCGATGATGAGAAGGCGCTGATGTTCGGTCGCGTGCTGGGTCATCCGGCTGGCTTACGGCGCGTCCGCTCGCCGTGCAAGGGCAGGGGCCCCGGCAAGCGGTTGCCAGGCGACGAGAGAGTGCCCGATGCCCGTCGAAAAGGCGGAACCGCCCGGCGGTCGTCGCGTTCCGACTTCATACGCGCACACAGCACTCACAAATGACTGGAGGACACGACATGAAGGACCTTGACGGGCTGTTCAAGCACTTCCTGAAAGACATCTACTACGCTGAAAAGCAAGTGAAGAAGACGCTGCCCAAGATGGCGCGCAAGGCCGACAGCGCCGAGCTGAAAGAGGCTTTCGAGAGCCACCTCGAAGAAACCAACGCCCAGATCGAGAACCTCGAAAAGGTCTTCGAGCACCTCGGCCTGAAGGCCCGCGGTGTCACCTGCGCCGCGATCGAAGGCATCCTCGATGAAGGCAAGGAGATCATGGACGAGGCCGAGGACGGCGATACCCGTGACGCCGGCATGATCGCCGCCGCGCAGGCCGTCGAGCACTACGAGATCACGCGCTACGGCACGATGATTTCCTGGTGCAAGACGCTCGGCCTTCCGAAGGAGGTCGGACAGCTTCTGCAGGCCAACCTCGACCAGGAATACGCCGCGGACGAGAAGCTGACCAAGCTCGCCGAAGGCACGCTGAACCGTCAGGCCGCCTGACCTGACCTGCTCTTCGTCCGGAGCCGCTCCCTCCGGACGAAGCGGCCCGCCGCACAGGATGTCGTTTTCAGTCGCAGAGCGGCGGAAACATCGTCCGCGGCGGGCCGTCTCGGCTCTATGACTAGACCTCAGACGTCGAGATCCGGAGCCGACCCATGGATGACAACAGCCAGAAACGCCGCCGCGGTACAGGCGGGGGCGCGGCGCGCCGCGCCGAACGCACCCAGATCCGGCACGAGGCCGCGCGCTTCATCGAGCGCCGGATTCCCAACCTCGACATCCTTCACCCCGAGGCGATCGAGATCATCGAGGCCAACGCCGAAACGGTGCTGGAAGAGATCGGCGTCGTCTTCTCGGACAACCCGGAGGCCCTCGCGCGCTGGCGCGACGCTGGCGCCGACGTCCAGGACGACCGTGTGCGCCTTCCCAAGGGCCTTGCGCGCGAGCTGTGCAAGACCGCGCCGGCCCGCTTCACGCAGCACGCCCGCAACCCCGAGCGCAACGTCGAGGTCGGCGGCCCGAACCTCGTCCTCGCCCCGGTCTACGGCCCGCCCTTCGTCCGCGATGCCGCGGGCGGACGTCGCTATGCGACCATCGCCGACTTCCGCAACTTCGTCCGCCTCGCCTACATGTCGAAGTGGCTGCACCACTCGGGCGGGACGGTCTGCGAGCCGACAGACGTGCCCGTCCACGTCCGTCACCTCGACATGCTCCACGCGCACATGACGCTGTCGGACAAGCCTTTCATGGGATCCGTCACCGAGCCGTCGCGGGCGAAGGATTCAGTCGAGATGGCCGGTGTCCTCTTCGGCGAGGATTTCGTGGCGCAGAACACGGTGATGACGTCGCTCGTCAACATCAACTCGCCGCTGACCTTCGACGGCACGATGATGGGCGCGCTCGAAACCTATGCCGCGGCGAATCAGGCCGCCATCGTGTCGCCCTTCATCGTGGGCGGCGCCATGTCGCCGGTGTCCGTCGCAGGCACGCTGACGCAGGTGCTGGCCGAGGTGATGGTTGGCGTCGGTTACTCTCAACTTGTCCGCAAGGGCGCCCCCGTCATCGCGGGCGCCTTCGTGACGTCCATCGACATGAACTCGGGCGCGCCCACCTTCGGCACCCCCGAGGCGGCGCAGATCACCTTCGGCATGGGCCAGTTGGCCCGCCGCCTGGGACTGCCGTACCGCTCGGCCGGCGCGTTCTGCGGCTCCAAGCTGCCCGACGCCCAGGCCGCCTACGAATCCGCCAATTCGCTGAACGTGGGTCTGCTGTCCGGCGTCAACTTCATGCTCCACGCCGCTGGATGGCTGGAGGGCGGTCTGGTCTCCAGCTACGAGAAGTTCGTGATGGACGCAGATCAACTCGGCATCCTCCACGGCATTGCCGGAGGGGTCGACGTGTCCGAGAACGCCCAGGCGATGGACGCCATCCGCGAGGTCGGACCGGGCGGTCACTACCTTGGCTGCGCCCACACCCAGGCAAACTTCCAGACTGCCTTCTGGCGGACCGGCGTCTTCGACTACAAGCCGTTCGAGACATGGGCCGAGGAGGGGGCACGAGACACCGAAGCCCTGGCCACGGCCAAGGTCGCGCGGATGCTGTCCGAATACCAGGCGCCCGCGCTGGACCCGGGCATCGCCGAAGCGCTCGACGCCTATGTCGCGAAGCGGAAGTCCGAGATCCCCGAAAGCTTCGACTAGATGATCAATTCGCGGCTGGCTGCCTAAGAAGCGCCAGCCGCGCCTCCTCGATCAGCGCCACCAGCGCTTCGACATGGCGCGCGACCGAATAGGCCGCGCCACCCTCGCGCCGCGCCAGGTCGATTTCGGCCTCGCGCTCGGCCAGCCTCTCGAACGCCAGTCCCGGACCCGGAGGCATTTCCCCCGGCAACACGCGCCGCAACAGGCGGTCGCGATTGTAATCGGCCGCGCCGTGACGCGCGGCGCGCACCAGAAGACTGGGACGTCGGAGCGAGGAAAGAAGGCTCTGGGGATCGGTCACGGGCGGTACTCCTGTTAAGCTTTCCCCATATCTAACGCAACCCAAGCGTGTGTTGCTTAATGCCAGCCAAGAGCGCTCGATCATATTTCCCTTTGTTTACAAACTTCGTGAACGATCATCGTTAACCCGGCGAGCGTTAATGAAGCGGTAACGTTTACTATCACAGGTTGTTACGACGCATCAGCGCCGGGGATGAAAGGGGGAGACGGATGTCGCTTGCGGTGCAAGGACGTTGCAGCGTCCAACAAGGGCCGGACTGGGTTCCCGCCCAGGTCAGAGCTTACCTCGCGCATGTGACCCATGGCCGGTCCATAAGGTCGCTCGCGCGAGAGGCGGGCTGCCACGCCTCGACCGTACTGCGGCAGGTGCGGCGCTTCGAGACGCGCCGCGACGATCTTCTCGTCGACCTAGCACTTCGCCGGCTTGAAGGGGTCGCTGCCCGACCCGACCGGCGTATTGTCACTCCAGGGGGTACCCAAGTCGTGATGCTGAACAGAAAACCCGAAGACTTCGCCGTGCCGGACGACGAGCAGTTGAAGGAGGCCGCGCCCCGCATCCTGCGCCGCCTCAATGAGCCCGGCGCCTGCCTCGCCATCGCGGCCGACATGGAAAAGGCCGTCATCGTGCGCGAAGAGAAGGACGGCCAGACGCTGCGCACCGCCGTCGTCGATCGTGCGCTGGCCGAGGCGATGGCCCTTAAGGACTGGATCGCCCCGCAGGGCGAGGGGCGCATCCAGCGCTATCGCATCACGCAGGCGGGGCGAATGGCGCTCAAACGCCTTCTGGCCGAGGAGGAAGCGCTTCGCGCCAACATGGGCGAGGGGATGGACCCCTATTCCGAGCAGCACCGCGACTGGGCGCGCCGCAACGCCGACGACCGGCCGAACCGCAAGCGCGGCATCCGCTACAACGCCGCCGAAAGCCCTCTGACCGCTCTCGCGCGTCGCAAGGACCGCGACGGCCAGCCTTTCCTCACCGCAGAACTCGTCGCTGCGGGCGAGAGGCTGCGCGAGGACTTCGAACTGGCGCAGATGGGTCCCCGCATCACCCAGAACTGGGAGCGCTTCCTGGAAGGCGGCGCGCGCGGAAGCTTCAATCCCGGCGGCGCGGGCGGCGGCTCGACCCGTGCGCGCGAACGCGTGACGGCGGCGCTGTCGGACCTGGGGCCGGGCCTCGGCGACGTCGTGCTGCGCTGCTGCTGCTTCCTCGAAGGGATGGAGGCCGTCGAGCAGCGCATGGGCTGGTCGGCACGCTCGGGCAAGATCGTGCTGCGGATCGCGCTCCACCGCCTCAAGGGCCACTACGACGAGACCTCGGGCAACTGGTCGCCGATGATCGGGTGATCCGGAAGAAGAAGGGGCGCCCTGACCGGACGCCCCAATTCATTTCGTGCAGAGTGACACTTACTCGGCGGCGGTCGGCGTCTCTTCCGTCACCGAGATCGCAACCTCGTCCTTGGGATGGCTCAGTGCCGCCCGCACCCCGGCTTCGTAATCCGGGTGAACCTTCTTCAGGACCGCGAGCCAACGCTCCTTCACGCTGTCCGAGCACGGCGCCATGGCCGCCGCCATGTTCGAATGCAGACGGTCGCGCTGATCCTGCTCCATCACCTCGGCATAAAGCTTGCGCGGCTGGACGTAATCCTCGTCCTCCTCGTTCTGCCGATAACGGTCGGCATCAGCCTCGATGCGCAGCGGCGGCTCCTTGACCGAAGCGTCGGGCTTCGCCGACTCGCCGTACTGGTTCGGCTCGTAGTAGGCGTCGGGATGGCCCGTCACCTGCGGGAAGAACCGCATCGTCCCGTCCTTGTGGTAGTGGTGGACGGGCACCTGAGGCGCGTTCGCCGGAAGCGCTTCGTAGTGCGTCCCCAGCCGATAGCGGTGCGCGTCGGCATAGGCGAAGACCCGGCCCTGAAGCATCTTGTCGGGGCTGAAGCCGATGCCCGGCACCTTGTTCGACGGCGAATAGGCGGCGTTTTCGACGAACATCCAGTAGTTGTCCGGGTTCTTGTTGAACTCGAGCATTCCGACCGGGATCAGGGGATAGTCGCTGTGCGGCCAGACCTTCGTCAGGTCGAAGGGGTTGAAGCCGCAGGTCCGCGCCTCTTCCTCGGCCATGACCTGGATGTTCAGCTCCCACTTCGGGAAGTTGCCCTCGTCGATCGCGTTGTAGAGGTCTTCCTGATAGCTCTCGCGCGTCTGCCCGATCAGCTTCTCGGCCTGGGCGTTGGTGTAGTTCCGGATCGGCTGCTGGCAGCGGAAGTGGAACTTGACCCAGTGCCGCTCGCCCGCGTCGTTCCAGAACGAATAGGTGTGGCTGCCGTAGCCGTGCATGTGCATCGGGTTCATCGGGATGCCGCGATCCGACATCAGGATGGTGACCTGGTGAACCGACTCGGGCTGCGCCGCCCAGAAGTCGAACATCGCCTCGGGCGACCGCAGGTTCGTCTTGGGGTGACGCTTCTGGGTGCGGATGAAGTCGGGGAACTTGTAGGGGTCGCGGACGAAGAAGATGGGGGTGTTGTTGCCCACCACGTCCCAGTTGCCTTCGTCGGTGTAGAACTTGACCGAGAAGCCGCGCACGTCGCGCTCGGCGTCCGCCGCACCCTGCTCGCCGGCTACGGTCGACCAGCGCGAGAGGATGTCGCAGGTGTTGCCGACCTTCGAGAAGATGCTGGCGCGGGTATACTTCGAGATGTCGTGCGTCACCGTGAAGGTGCCCTGCGCGCCCCAGCCCTTGGCGTGGACGACGCGCTCGGGGATGCGCTCGCGGTTCTGGTGGGCCAGCTTCTCGATAAGCTGGTAATCCTCAAGCAGGACCGGGCCGCGCGGGCCGGCGGTCTGGGATGTATCGTTGGTGGGTACCGGCGCGCCGGCGGTGGTCGTCTGGCGGGGGGCCATGCCATCCTCCTCAAGATGTTTCGGGTGCAACCTGCCGCGCTTGTGGCCGATTCCTGGAATAATTAAAAATTGCATTTACTGTCTCTTGCGATAAGTAAAACCTATGGGCGTCACCCTCAGGCAGTTGCAGTATTTCGTGGCCCTCGCCGAAACGCTTCAGTTCGGTGCGGCGGCCGAGAAGGTCCACGTCTCGCAGCCGGCCCTGTCGCTTCAAATCAAGGCGCTGGAAGAGGCGCTCGGCGCCCGCCTCGTCGACCGTCTCCCGCGTGAGGTGCGGCTGACCCGCGTGGGACAAGAGGTGCTGGACCGCGCCCGCCGCGTTCTGACCGAGGTCGGCGACCTGGAACAATCGGTGCGCTGGCGCGACGGTCTTGCCGGGCGCCTGAGACTGGGCGTGATCCCTACCGTGGCACCCTACCTCCTGCCGATGGCGCTGACGCGGCTGCGTGCTCGCGACATCACGCTCGACATCCGCATCCGCGAGGCGCAGACGACGACGCTGATGACGGGCCTCCGCGACGGCAGGCTCGACGCGGCGATCATGGCGCTGCCGCTCCATGACGCAGGTCTGACGGCGCGGCCCCTTTTCCGAGACCGTTTCCTTCTCTGCGGATCTGCCGCCCGGCTCGACAGTCTGGGGCAGGGGGCCGAGGGCCTGCGCCCCCAGGCCGTCGCCCAGGACCAGCTTCTTCTTCTCGACGAAGGGCACTGCCTTGCCGATCAGGCGCTCGAGGTCTGTGGCCTCCGCTCGCGCCCGAACGTCGATCTTGGCGCGTCGTCGCTGGCCACCCTCGCGGGCCTCGTCGCACAGGGCTTCGGCCTGACCTTCCTGCCCGAACTCGCCGTCGCGACCGAACTGCGCGCCCAGCCCGATCTCGCGCTCCGCCGCTTCGAGGCACCCGAGCCGGGCCGTGACCTGGCCCTCGTCACCCGCAGCGCGGCCGAGGGCGCGGGCTGGGTCGACACATCGGCCGGGATCCTCGTCGATGCGGGCGGCGCGGCGCTGACCCTTGCCCGGGACGCCACGCCGCGCAATCCTTGACGTGCGTCAATGCAAGCCGCCGGGGCGATACCTATATGGGTGGGATCAACCTTGAGAGGGGGTGTCCCATGACCGAAGAAACCAACACCGATGACGGCCGCAAGCGTACCTGGATCGACGAGATCGAGGTCAAGAGCGAAGAACTCGTGAACCGCGTCAAGGCGCTCGCCGCCGACAACAAGGTCAAGCGTATTCGCATCATCGAGCCCGACGGCGACATCGCGCTGGAAGTGCCGCTGACCTACGGCGCACTCGCGGGCGGGGCGGTCGTTCTCGCAGCTCCCTTGCTTGCCGTCCTCGGCGCGATCGGCGCCTTCGCCGCACGCCTCAAGATCGAGGTGGTGAAGGAAGAGCCCGCCAAGGAAGACGCGGCCGTCTGACGCGACACGCCCGCGTTGCCACGACACCGCTCCGGCATAGGTTGTATCCCATGCCGGAGCGCCATCCCCACGACCACGACCACGACCACGGAGCGCAGCACGCCCACGGCCAGGCCAATGAACGCGCGGTCGGCATCGCCGCCCTTCTGACAGGCGGCTTCATGCTGGCCGAGGTCGCGGGCGGCCTTCTGACCGGGTCGCTGGCGCTGCTGGCAGATGCGGGTCACATGCTGACCGACTTCGCCGCCCTCGGCCTGTCGTGGTTCGCTTTCCGCCTCGCCCGTCGACCCGCAGACTGGCAGCGGACCTATGGCTTCGACCGCTTCTCGATCCTCGCCGCTTTCGTCAACGGCATCGCGCTGTTCGTCATCGCCGCCTGGATCGCGGTCGAGGCGGTCCTCCGCCTCCGCGACCCGGTCGAGGTTCTGGGTGGCCCGATGCTGGCCGTCGCCGTCCTGGGGCTGGTCGTCAACCTCGCGTCCTTCTGGGTCCTGCACAGCGCGGGCGACGAGAACCTGAACGTCCGCGCCGCGACGCTTCACGTCCTGGGCGACCTTCTCGGTTCGGTCGCTGCCATCGCCGCCTCGATCGTGATCCTCTGGACGGGGTGGGTGCCGATCGACCCTATCCTGTCGATTCTCGTCTCGCTTCTGATCCTCCGCGCGGCGTGGCGCGTGGTGCGCGAGTCCGGCCTCGTCCTTCTCGAGGCGGCACCTCCCGGCTTCGACACCCAGGTGGCGCTCGCCCACCTCAACGCCGTGCCGGGCGTGGCCCGCGTCCACCACCTCCACGCCTGGTCGATCACCGAGGAAAGGCCGATGGCCACCCTCGAAGCCGACCTCTCTCCCGGTGCCGATGGCGAAACCGCACGCCGCGCCCTGAAAGAGGTGCTGGCCCGCGATTTCGGCATCGAACACGCCACCGTCGAGATCTGCCGCTCGCCGCAGGACGCATAGCCGACATGCGCCCGTCTCCATTGGACTTTTCCCGACGCGGGCGCTAGAAGATCGCCCAAGCGGAGGACACGCCCAGATGACGTCCCGAGACCTGAAGATTCCCGGCCTGCGCCACCCCGAGAAGGCGCACCGGCCCGATAACGCCCAGCCGAAGAAACCCGACTGGATCCGCGTGAAGGCGCCCTCCGGCGCCGGCTACAAGGCCACGCGCGACATCATGCGCGAGCATCGCCTCGTCACCGTCTGCGAAGAGGCGGGCTGCCCGAACGTCGGCGAATGCTGGAGCCAGGGTCACGCCACCATGATGATCATGGGCGACGTCTGCACCCGCGCCTGCTCGTTCTGCAACATCGCCACCGGCAAGCCGCCTGAATCCCTCGACGTGTTCGAGCCGGGCCGGGTCGCCGATGCCGTGAAGAAGCTCGGCCTCAACCACGTCGTCATCACCAGCGTCGACCGCGACGACGTGGACGACGGCGGCGCCGAGCACTTCGCCATGACGATCCGCGCCATTCGCAAGCAGTCGCCTTCGACCACCATCGAGATCCTGACGCCCGACTTCCTGCGCTGCGATCCGTCCGTTCTAGAGACCGTCGTCGCAGCGAAGCCCGATGTCTTCAACCACAACCTCGAGACGGTCCCCGGTCTCTACCCCGAGGTCCGCCCGGGCGCGCGCTACTTCCATTCGCTGAGGCTTCTCCAGCGGGTCAAGGAACTCGACCCGGCCATGTTCACCAAGTCCGGCATCATGGTGGGCCTGGGCGAGGACCGGCAGGGCGTGCTGCAGGTCATGGACGACATGCGCGCCGCCGACATCGACTTCCTGACCATCGGCCAGTACCTGCAACCGACGCCCAAGCACCACCGCGTCGACCGCTTCGTGACGCCCGAGGAATTCGCGGGCTACGAAAAAGCCGCCTACGGCAAGGGGTTCCTGATGGTCTCGGCCACGCCGCTCACGCGCTCGTCCTATCACGCCGGCGACGACTTCGCCCGCCTGCGGGACGCGCGGCTGAGGAAGCTCGGACAGGCGGTCTGACTAGCCGCTGACCAACTGCCGCGCCACGACCTTCTGCAGGGCAGGGACCGCGTCCACCGTCCGCATCACGGCCAGCACGCCCGCGCGCGCGATCGGCCCCTTCGCCTGAATGAAACGGCGCCCGCGCTCGCTCAACCGGATCACATGCGCCGCGGCGGCGTGACGGGCGTCGGTGTAACCCTCCGTCGTGCCTTCGGCGATCCTCTCCGCCAACTCCGCCGCATCCGAGATCCCCAGGTTCATCCCCCGTCCACCCACCGGCGAATGGCAATGCGCCGCGTCGCCCGCGAGGAATACGCGCGCGGACTGGTAGCGCGCCACCTGACGGACCGAGATCGTGAAGGCCCCCGACCGCCTGACATTCGCAACCGGCATCGCGACGGGCAGGGCGGCCAGTGCGTCGGGCGCGCTTGCGATCACCCGGTAGCGCGTCGCCTCCAGCGGCACGACCACGGCCACGCGGCCGCCCTCCAGCCGATAGCCCATGAACCGCGCCCGACCCTCCCAGTCCGGCGCATCGACGTCTGCAATAGACCAGTCCTCGGGCAGGTCGTGGCCGGGGAAGTCGTAACCCAGCGCGTCGCGCACCGCGCTGTGGACGCCATCCGCGCCGATCACGAGGTCATAGCGCTCCTCGACCCCTCCGATCGTGACCTCGACGCCGTCCTCCGTCTCCCGAAGATGCTCGAGCGTCGCCCCGTAACGCACCGATCCGCCTAGTCTTTCCAGCGTATCGGCCAGGTGGCGTTCGGTCCGGTCCTGTGCCAGCCCCCAGATCCGCGTCCGCTCGTCGATGTTCAGCGGCAGGTGCAGGACGGGCCTGCCGTCCGTCGTGAAAGACGCCGCCCTCGAAAAGGATCGCCTCGTCCAGCACGGGAACATCCGTGCCCGAGCGCCGGAAGATCTCGATGCTCGACGGCAGGATCCCCACGGCGCGCGACAGCTTGGACGGTCCTGCCCGCTTTTCGATGATCTCGGGGAGGATGCCGCGCCGCGCCAGTTCCACGGCGGCGGTCAGGCCGGTCGGACCGGCGCCCACGATCAGGATCCTGCGGTCCATGCGCGCTCCTTCCGCACGCAATCCTAGCCCTTGCCCCGTTGCCGGGAAAGAGCCTGGCTCTCACTGAGCCGCAGGCAGCGCCTTGACGTAGGCCGCGATGGCCGCCCGATCCTCCGGCGCAAGCTTCGAGATGTTTGCGACCACTTCCGCCATCTGCCCGCCCGCGCTGTCGAAGTCGGGCGTGAACCCGAACTCGAGGTAATAGGCGATGTCTTCCGCGCTCCAGTCCAGCTGGTTCGGCCGCAATCCGGGGATCTTGCCCTCACCTGCCGGGTTCGGCGCCCCCGCCATCCATTGCGTCTTGTCCGGACCGCCCAGCGCGTTCCGCGGCGTGTGGCATTCGGCGCAGTGGCCCAGAGCCTCGACCAGATAGCGGCCGCGCTCCAGTTCGGGTGTCTCCGCCGGCATCACCCAGTCGTCGTCGGCAAAGAGAAGCTTCCAGCCGCCGAGCGAGGCGCGGATGTTGTAGGGAAAGCCGACCTCGTGCGGCACGTCCGCCCTGTCCTGCGGCGGCAGGGTGCCCATGAAGGCCCAGAGATCCGCCACATCCGCATCCGTCATGCGCGCATAGGTCGTCCAGGGGAAGGCGGGATAATAATGCGCGCCCTCGGGCGAAGTGCCATTCAGCAGCGCCGAGGCGAACTGCGGCAGGCTCCAGCCGCCGATGCCATGCGTCGCATCGGGCGAGATGTTGGGAGCGATGAAGGTGCCGAAAGGGGTGGAGAACCGCTTGCCGCCGGGCAGCGCCAGCGAGTCGTCCGACTCCGCCGCCGTATGGCAGGACGCGCAGCCTCCGGCCCAGAAAATCGCCTCGCCCCGCGTTGAATCGCCTTCAATCGCGGCGAAGCGCGCAGGCTCGACCGCGCGCGCACGCGTGAGCCAAAGCCCTGCGCCGGCGACGACAAGGCCAAGAACGACAAGCCAGAGAAGGAACCGCTTCATCCGCGCGTCAGATGGCCGGGGCAGCGCGGCCCCGGCCGGTCCGGATCAGTTGTCGGACTGGCGGTGCGCCTTGTGGCAGGCCCCGCAGGCCTGGCCCACAGGACCCATGCCAGCGGCCAGGGCTTCCTGCCCGTCGCCGGCCACGGAAGCGAGAGCGGCGGTCGCCTCGCGAAGCTGTCCGCTGATTTCACCGGCCTTCGAGCCTTCTTCCCAGATCGCCGGAAGCGCTTTCGTCTCGTCGCCCAGTTCTGCGTTCGAGGTGCCGGGCACCCAGTAGCGGCTCTGGTTCAGCGAGGCGAGGGCGGCGAGGTTGTCCGCAGCGCCCTGGGCCACCTCGGCGTCGTATTCCATCTCTCCCTTCGCCATCGCGCCCAGGGCGCCGACGTTGAAGGCGTAAAGTTGCATGTGCGCTTGCCGCGCCTTGACGGCGGGGTTGCCTCCACTGTGCGAGGCCGCGAAGGCCATGCCGGCGACGCTGATGGCGGCGGCCGAGGCGAGAACGATCGGAAGACGGATCATGGGGGACCCTCCCTGAACTGATTGTGACTGGTGACCAAGCGTAAAGGCCTGTAGGCAAAATGTAATACGGCAAGTTTGCAGAGGTCATGACGACAAACGCACAGGCAAGCTGGGACGATATCCGCTATGTTCTGGCGGTCGCGGACCACGGCTCTGTCGCTGCCGCGGCGCGCGAACTTGGTGTGAACCACGCAACCGTCCTGCGCCGCATCGCCGCCTTCGAGACGCGCGAGGGTCTCCGCGTCTTCGACAAGACGCCGCGCGGCTATCAGGTCTCGCCCGACCGCAGGTCGCTGGTCGAAGCGATGCGCGAGGCGGGAGACGCCTTCGGCCACGTCGACCGCATGATCGAGGCCGAGCGTCCGCGCATGACGAACGCCATCCGCCTCACTTCGACGGACACGTTTTCCTTCGCGCTCCTGCCGCCGCTGGTGTCCGACCTCTCGGCCGACCTCGACACGCCGGTCGAGATCGTGACGGCGAACACGCATCTCGATCTCGCCCGTTTCCAGGCCCACATCACCGTCCGCCCCGCGCTGACGCTGCCGCCCGAACTGTCGGGCGACTGCGCCGGCACCTTCCGCTTCGGTGTCTATGCAGCGCAGGGCGGCGACGACGTCTGGCTGGGTCTTTCGGGCCCTCTCGGCCGTTCCATGGCGGGGGACTGGATGCGCGCGCGCGGCGGCGGCGCCCGCCTTGCTTCCGACAGCTTCCTGATGCTCGCGTCGCTGGTGGCGCTTGGCCGGGGCAGGGCGCTTCTTCCGGTGTTCTTCGGCGACATCTGGCCCGGCATCGAACGGATCGACATGCCCCACGACCTCGCACCCGTGCCGGTCTGGGTCGCAAGCCACCGCGACTATGCCCGCTCGGGCCGCCTCCGCCGGGTGCGCAAGGTGCTGCTCGAAGGGTTGACCGCGCTCGGACCGCAAATGATGGGAGAGGTGGACGCAACGGCGCCCGCGCGCCAAAGCGCCTAGAACCGAAGGCCCACTGCCAGCCCGAAGATCGGCTCGGCCTGGCCCGCGTCGGAGACACCGCCCTGAACGAAGCCACCATTGCGACCGGTCAGTTCGGCGTTGATCCCCAGCAGCGGCACCGGGCTGTCGCCGACGGTGACTTCGTTCGTGAGGATGCCGGACACGCCCACGCTCATCCTCTCGGTCAACGCATAGTCGACGTAAAGCTTGCCCGCGGTCACGTCGCCGCCCGTGTCCTCATAGGTCACCGACACCCCCGCCGTCGTGGCGCCCCGCGTCAGCGATGTCCCCAGATGGAAGACGTCGCGCCCGTTCCAGCTTTCGCCGAAAGTCAGGGCCAGTCCGCCGAAGGGCGTCTCGCGCTCGCTCACGCCGGTCTCGTGGATGATCGAGGGAATTGCGAGCCGCAGCGTCGGCGTGTCCGGGGGCGCCAGCGCGTTGAGCGGTTCCGACCGTTTGACGGCCCCGCCAAGACGAAACGCGCCGGTGTCCGTGTTCTCTCGTGCCTCTATTCGGCTGTCCAGGCGCAGGCCTTCGTTCAGCTCGACACCGGAAAACTGGTTCTCCGCGCCTGCGGGCGCTGCGCTGAGTATGGCGATAAGGACAAATCCGGGCGGGCGCACCAAAGTTCCTTTCGACGCCACCACCCGAAAGGACCATAGGTCGGAGACTGCGGGATTCGCACCGTCCGTTTCCGCGAAATGCGCGGTCTTGTGGCCTTCAGGTCTCAGTTGCGTCGCTGAAACGAACGCAGCCGATGTACGGAAGGTTCCGGTTCCTCTGCGCGAAATCAATGCCGTAGCCGACGACGAACTCGTCGGGAATCTCGAACCCGGTCCATGTCGCCTTCACATCGGTTTCCCGCCGCGACGGTTTGTCGAGAAGGGCGATGGTTTCAAGTCGCCGCGGATGCCGCGAATTCGAGAAGGTGCAGGACGTGGCTCAGCGTATGACCGGTATCGACGATGTCCTCGACGACCAGAACGTCGCGGCCCTCGATCTCGCCACGCAGGTCCTTCAGGATCCGAACCTCGCGGCTCGACACCATGCTGTCGCCATAGGACGAGGTCTCGAGGAAATCGACCTCGACCGGCAAGTCCAGCTCGCGCACGAGATCGGCGATGAAGACGAACGAGCCACGCAGAAGACCCACGACCACAAGCTTGTCGGTATCCCGGAACGCCCGCCTGATCTCGCGGCTCAAAGTCTCGATCCGGGCCGCGATGGCCTTGGCCGAAATCAGTTCCTCGATGTCGTAAGACTGGGTCACGGCCCGCTTCCCCCTTGACGCTCCGCGCCCGTCTCTACACTCAGGACCACGGACAAGACCAGACGGAAGCGATGCCGACCCACTCCGAAACCCGCCGACTGCCCTACAGCGCCCAGCAGATGTACGATCTGGTGGCCGACGTCGAGGACTACCCCGAGTTCCTGCCCTGGACCGCCGCCGCGCGCATCCGCGAGACGCGCGAGGAGGACGACCGGACGGTTGTGCTCGCGGACCTCGTGATCTCGTTCAAGGTCTTCCGCGAGCGCTTCGGCAGTCGCGTCACGCTCTGGCCCGACGAAAAGCGCATCGACACCGAATACCTCGACGGCCCGTTCAAGAAGATGATTTCGAACTGGCGGTTCGAGGATGCGGAGGACGGCGGATGCGACGTCCACTTCCACGTCGACTTCGAATTCCGCAACCGGATCCTCCAGGCCACGGCGACCGTCTTCTTCAACGAGGCGATGTCGCGCGTCGTGCGTGCCTTCGAGGGCCGTGCCAAGACGCTCTACGGCGCCGCGTCCTAGGCTGACAGGGCGATCGGCGCCGAAATTGCGTCGAACGACAGCGTGAGGACGGTGCCGTCGCTGTCCGACGAGATGTCGATGCGACCCTGAAGCTCTTCCGAGATCACATCGTTGATCTGCATTCCCAGGCCTGACGTGGCGTTTGCGGCACTGGTCGAAAAACCCACGCCATCGTCCGAGCAACGGATACGCACGGTGCCGTCGTTCCCCCGCTCGATCGAGATCCGCACATTCCCGGCACGGCTCCCCGGGAACGCGTGCTTCAGGGAATTGGCCACGAACTCGTTCAGAAGCGTACCCACTGCCACGGCCTGACCCGAAGTGACGAGGATCGGTTCGGAGACCACGTCCATCTTCAGGTGCGCAGGCGCAAGCGCGCGGAAGTGACGCCCCAGGTTCTCGACGTAATGCGCCAGATCGATCACCGGGCCGGCGTCGGTCCGGTACAGTTCCTCGTGCAGCTTCGCCACGGCATCCACGCGCGACCCCAGGGTCGAAAGCGTGCGGCGCGTCTCGTCCGAGGCGGCCCCCCGATTGGCGATCCGGATCAGCGAGGACAGCGACTGGAGCGAATTCTTTACCCGGTGATCGACCTCCTGCCGCAGAAGCGCCGCCGTCGCCAGCGAACGCCGCATCTCGAGCCGCGCCATGATCTGGTCGGCGAGAACCCGCAGCGTATCGCGCTGAAGCGGCGTCAGGCTGCGCGGCTCGCGGTCGAGAACGCAGAGCGTCCCCAGCGGCAGGCCCTCGCTCGTCTTGAGAAGCGCACCGGCATAGAACCGCAGCCCATCGTCGCCGAGGCACAGAGGGTTGTCGCACATCCGCGCGTCGTCAAGCGTGTCCGGCACCTCCAGGAAATCCTCCTCGAGGATGGCATGCGAACAGAGCGACGTCGCAAGCGGGGTCTGGCGCACGCCAAGGCCGGTCTCGGCCTTGAACCACTGGCGGTCCTCGTCGATGAAGTTGATGACCGAGATCGGTGTTCCGCACAGCGCCGCGGCCAGACGAACGATCTCGTCGAAGTCCTTCTCGGGATCCGTATCGAGGATCTCGTAGGACCGCAGCGCATGAAGACGCTCGTCCTGCCGCGCGTGTTTGCGTGCAACTGTCATGTGCGGTCCATTGACTCGATTGGCTCCGTTCGCACAAGCGATTGTCGCACGACATAGCGTAATTTCAAGCGGAACGTCGCGGAAACGACTTGGGTGAACAGAAATTGGGCCGGCGCCTCACGGTGCGCCGGCCCCACCTGCTTAAAAGTCCTAGGTCATAGAATTCTCAAATCGTCGGCGGCGCGGAGCCGGGGCAGACTGCATCCCCGAACCCGCGCCGCTTTTGGGCGGGCGCATCACCCCTCACACAACCACGTCACCGTTCCATGCGCCCGGAGGCCGGAGCGGCCAGCCGTCCGAACCCTGCTTTCTCGGGCACCGTCTGCCCCGGCCAGGCGGCCGTCGCCTCGTCGGCCAGCGCGGCCGTCTCGAACCACGTCTCGCTGCCCGGCGCCTCGCCCGAACGGCCGTCGTCCAGCCAGTCGAGCATGGCCAGCGCCACCCGTCGCGTCGCCAGCGCCGTCGAGAAACTCGTCCCCTGCATCGCCACGGCCGAGCCGCTTTTCGACCCCGCCGAAAGCACACCCCACCGTGCCGCGCCGTCCTCACCCGGGAGGAGGGCGGTCGGCGCGGCACGGCCGTCGCCCAAGGGATCCGGCGACGCGGCACTCGAAAAGCCCGACGGACGGCCATCCGTCGCGCGGTAGCTGCCGATCACCCGCGCCTCGCAAAGCGATGCGATGGTGTTCAGCGTGTCCCGCCGTCGCATGGGCGGGGTCGTATCGGTGTCTCGGGGCACCGATCCGTCCAGCGGATAGTCCGAGACATCGATGGCCCGGCCCGCTTCGTCCACGGGCGCGAAGGCCGGATGCGCGAAGGTGGGCACGAGCCCGGTGTCGCTGCCGAAGGTCAGGCTCTGGTCCGACTGCACGTAGGCGAAGGCGCGGGTCGCATCTCCGTCAGCCTTGAGCCCGATCCGCCAGTCGCCCGAAGGCGCGCCGTAAAGCCGGTCCTCTTCGAGAGTGGGGCCGGTGCAGAGGATATAGCCCACCCTGTGCCACGTCGCCGTTCCGCTGTCCGCCGCATCGTCGTGCCTCCGGCAATAGATGCGGGCCACGGGCACGTCGGGGCGTTCGCTGTCGACAAGCGTCGCGCATTCTCCGTGCCGCCCGCGCGTGGCCGGTCCTTCCGGCCCGAAGGGCGGCGACAATGTCAGCGCCACGGGATGCGCAGGAGAGACGCCGCCGTCGCCCGGAAGCACGTCCGACCAGACCTCGGCATAGTTCGGCGTGTGATCCTCGGGCCTGATCCGCCAGTCGAGACGCCCCGGCCGTCCCCGTCCAAGATCGAAGATCGCCGCGCCCTCGGAGCGCAGGTCGTTGCCGGCGGGCAGCATGATCCGTACCGGGCGGCCCATCTCATCCGCCGCGCGGTCGATGGCGCGCATCAGCGTTTCGACGGTCAGGTGCCCGTCCTTCGGCCCCGCCTGCAATCCGTAGGACAGGTTGATGACGATCGGAAAGCCGCCGTCGCCGCCATGCCCGCAGGCGCGCCAGAATCCGGTCGGCGCGGTCGATGACGTATTCGACTGCATGCATCGCGAAGAACTCGAGGAAATTGCCCGACGATCCCATGCTCGTGCGCGGCGGCAGCCCCACCGCGATCAGCGGCAGGCGGCGGCGCTTCTCGTCCTCGGACGACAGCCGCAGGTCGAAGCCCGCCGCCAGATCCGCGACCGACGTGCCGTGTGTCGCGTGCGTGTCGAGCCGCCGGTCACCGCGCGGATGTGGATACTGCGAGGCCTCCGCCGCGCGGTCGAACTGTCCTTCGTCCAGACCGCCTGCCGCCAGCGCCCTGAACATCAGCCGGTCAAGCTCGGTCCGGAACAGCTCGCGCCCGAAAGGCACGGCCGCACCTTTCCTCCAGGTGCCGTTCATCAGCCAGGCCGACAGGAACCGCGTGCCGCCGTCGATCCGCCGGAAGCGGGCGTGAGAGAGGGCAATGGCGCTGTCGATGACGCCGACCACCGCGCAATCCTGGTCCGGCATCCACGACAGTTCGATCAGCGGATCGTCCGACACGGCATCCTCCGGCCCCGGACGCGCGAAGTCGGGAAGCGGCGCGCGCCGGTGCGTCTGGCCGCAGAATCCGCGCCGCCATCGGAGACAGGGGCAGGGGCGCCAGCGACAGCCCGTCGCGCGTGTCGGCCCCGCCGAACGTCACCGTGCGCAGCCAGTCGATGTACGGAGGTGTCCCGTCCGAGGCGGACGCGTCGTCCTCCCAGTCGGTCCAGGTCAGCGTCATTCGGTCAGCTCCCGCCATTCAAGCGCCGCCGCGGCCCAGAGCGTGCCGAGGATCGTCTCGGGATCGCCCGCGCCCGCGTCGGCATCGTCGGGGAGCCGGTTCCTCAGCCAGTTCAGCGTCAGGTCATAGGGCGGCACTCCGTCGCCCTGAGCCTCGAATCCGATGGACACCTCGTCCGGCCAGTCTTTCAGCCCCGTCGCCACGCGATAGACCGCCTCGCCCAGAAGACATCCCGCTACCGCGCCCGCGCCCGAGTCGACCGGGAAATGCACGCCCGCGATCGAGCGGTTCGTCGCGATCCGGTGCGCCAGGCGGAAGGCCATACCCGCCCGCCGGCCCCGCGCGTCCGTATCTGTCATGGCCGCCTTCGGCCCCAAACCTGTCGTGAGGCGCGACAGGACCGTGGCCGCCGCAAAGACCTCGATGGCGTGACCCGAGGGATAGCTCGAATGGTCCGGTGTCTGGATCATCGGCTGGATGTGCGTGGCATAGTCGATGGGACGCGGCGCGCGGCAGAAATGCTTCAGCGGCATCTCGAGCGTCACCATCAGCCGCTGACAGGTATAAAGCATCGCCAGCGTCTTCGCGTGCCGTTCGGCGCTCAGATAGCATTGCGCGCCGAAGAACGAGAACAGATCGCCGGTCTGCATCAGGATCTCGTTCACCCGGTCGGCCCGCAGATCGGCATAGGCGCGCACCATCTTCAGTTGCTGCCGGAATACCGCGCGGGACGGCCGCTCGATCGTGAACAGCGGCCGGCCCTCGACCGAGGCGGTGGCCTGACCATCGGATCCGGTCACGCGGAACGACGGATGCAGCATGGCGTCGATCAGGACCGAGCGGACAGGCTTCGAGAGATAATCCAGGTCCTCGTCCGTCGTGCCCATGCGCGCCGGCACCCTCAGGGGCTCACCGTCCCAATATCCGACGATGCCGTCATGCGTTGTGACAAGCGACCACGACAACATGCCCGAACCCGGACCACCCGCATGGTCGATGCCCTGACCCTGGCCTTGTCCTTGTCCTTGGCCTTGGCCTTGCCCCTGACCTTGGCCCTGACCCTGCCCTTGGCCCTGCCCCTGACCTTGTCCCTGTCCTTGACCCACGTCGCTCTCCCCGCAGCGCGAACAGCGCTTTCGTTCGGTCGATGAGGGGCAAGAGGCGACGTCAAATCAAGCAGGCCGTCAGCCCGCAGGTCGATTTTCACGTTTCATTCACGATTTACGCGTGAGCCCCGGAAAATCGCCAGTTTTCTTGAAAATGTCACCGGCCCGTGGTCCTATGTGACGTGGGGGCAACCGGCCGCAGCCGGAAGAGCAACAGGGGTCAGACGTGGAACAACGGGTCAAGGCACGCCTTCAACTCTATGGAAGGTTCCGTTTCGAGGCGCCGGACGGCACGGACATTTCTCCGAAAAGCGCCAAGAGCCAGGCGCTCATCGCTCTGCTCGCCACCAACGAGACCGGCAGCCGGGGACGGCTGTGGCTTCAGAAGCGGCTCTGGCCCAATTCCGACGCCGACCGCGCCGCGACCAGCCTGAGGCAATCACTGTCCGAGATACGGCGCGCCCTCGGCGATCACCGCGAGCTTCTCCAGACCGACCGCCGCGCCGCCTGCCTGGCGCTCGACACGCTCGACATCGCCGAAGCCGACGAGGGCGCCGAATTCATGGAGGGCCTCGGCCTTCCCGCGAACGACCACGCGCTCGACGACTGGCTGGCCCATCACCGCGGCGAACGCGAGGCGGCGCCCCCCGGTGCGCCGGTCGCCCGCGCTCCGTCCCCCGTGGGTGAGTCTCGACGCCAGGTCTACGTCGCCGCCGAGCTTCGAATGCCCGTCGTGGTCTTCCGCACCCTCAACGGCTCTTCTCCCGGCGGCTCGGGCGACCTCGGCCTGATCGAGGATATCTTCGTCGACAGCGTCGCGCGGTCGATGCGGGAAACCCTGTCCGCCGACGTCCGTGTCGGCGGCGATGCGCCGTCTTCTGCCTTCCGCGCCGAGGTGCAGGCCTTCCGCGGCGACGGCGCCGCCGTCGGCATCCGCGCCCGCGTCCACCACGGATCGCCCGACCGTCTCGTGTGGTCCGGCATGACCTCGACCCAGCTTCACGGCGCACCGCCGGTCGAGGACCTGCAATTCGTCTCGCTCGGCAACCAGCTCATCGACGCGCTGGCCGAGGCGATGACCCAGTCCATCACCGACAGCCGAGACATCCGCGACGCGAACCTGCTGACGCGCCTCGCCATCCGCCGCATCTTCTGCCTGCGCCCCGAAGCGCTGGTCGAGGCCGACGAGATGCTGCTCCGCGCCCGCGAACTGGGGGCAGGGGCGCTGTCGACAGCCTGGCGCGCGCAGCTTCGCGTCATCCAGCACGTCGAGAGGCACGAGACCGCCTCGCCCGACCTGCCCGAAGAGGCCCGCCGCCTCTGCATCGACGCAATGGAGCGCGAGCCGATGAACTCGATGGTGCTGGCCGCCGTCGCCAACACCCGCCTCGTCCTCGACAAGGACGTGAGCGTCTGCCTCGAACTCGCGCGACGCTCGGTCAGCCTCAACCCCGCGAATCCGCTCGCCTGGAACAGCCTCGCCACCGCCAAGCTTTACGCGGGCGAGATCGCCGAGGCCCACGCGCTGGCCGTCCGCGCCCAGAAGATGTCGTCGGGCTCGCCCTTCGGCCATTGGTGGGACTTCGGCCGCTGCCTGACCGCCGCCCTGACGGGGCGCCGCGACGAGGCGCTGCGCTTGGCCGAGGCCGCCCACGCCCTCTCGCCCGAATTCCGCCCGCCGCTGCGCTACCTGACCGCGCTTTACGCCGCCGCCGACCGGCCAGACGACGCGATCCGCGTCGGCGAGCGCCTGCGCCGGCTCGAGCCCGACTTCAGCTTCGAGCGCCTCGCGATGGACGACAGCTATCCCGTCTCGCCCCTGCGGTGGAGCGGCCTTCTCGACAGCGGCAAGGTGATGGAGCTGTCGGGCTAGACGTCTTCGTCCAAATCCCAGATCAGCCGCGGGTCCAGCGCCCGCGCCGCCAGCATCGTGCAGAGGACCGACACCGCGAAGGCCAGCACCGCCGGTCCGGGCCGTACCGTGGCGATCCACGAGAATCGCACCGTCGAAGCGAGAAGCGCCACCACGAACACATCGACCATTGACCAGCGCCCGATGAACTCGACGGCTGCGTGTAGCCTGTGGCGCACCTCGGCCCGCCCCCTCGACCGCGACCCGACCGCGAGCGCCAGAAGGGCCACCGCCCCGAACTTGGCGACAGGGATCGCGACCGAAGCGATGAGGATCACCAGGGCCACCACCCATTCGCCGTGCCTTGCCAGCGACACCGCGCCCGCCACCGCCGTATCGGCGCTCGACGACAGAAGGACCCGCGTCTCGATCATCGGCCACGTCATCGCCGGGACATAGGCCGCGACGCCAAGCGCCCACCAGCCCCAGACCCATGCGAGGGGACGCCTCGGTCGGCTCTCGAGCCGCGCCCCGCACCGCCCGCAGACCGGCGTATCGCCCGGCCAGACGCGGGCGCAGCGCGTGCAACCGACCAGCCCCGCCGCCCGCGCCGTCGTCATCGCTCCAGCGCCTCCCAGATGCCCGCCCGGCACAGGATCGCCTCCTGCGCCCAGACCAGCACGACGAGACCCGCCAGCATCCAGAACGCGGGTCCGATGTCGACGCGCGCCAGGTCCGACGCCTTCAGAAGCGTGACACCCGCGCCGACCGCAAAGACCTCGGCCATCGCCCAGGGCCGCAGCGTCTCGGCCAGCCGGAACGCCCATGCCGCTCCGGGCCAGGGTTTCAGCCCGACGACAAGGGGCAGCAGCACCCAGACCGTCAGAAGCAACCGCGCGACGGGCAGCAGGATCGCCAGGGCGAGAACCGCCGCCGACAGGACAAGAAGAGCACCCTCGAACCGCAGCACCGCGCCCAGAAGCGTCGTCTCGCGCGTCAGGCCGAAGCGATGGAAGGTCAGAAAGGGCAGGGCGGCCGCGCCAATCGCAAGACCGACCGAGGCGGCGGCAAGGACCAGGACAACCGCGCTGGAGTGACGCCGGGGAGAGACGAGAACCCGGTGGCACCGCGCGCACGCCAGCCGCCTTCCCTCTGCCACACCGCCCGAAACGGCCAGCGTATCGCAGGTCGGGCAGGCGATAAGCCTCGACAGGTCGTGTTCGGCCCACATCGTCCAAGCCTACTCGCTGGTTTCGACGCCGCAATCGACGCGGATTATCCGCCGAAACGGAAACACAGCGTTCGGAAAGCGTGGTAACGGGGAAGTGACCTTAGGGAATGAGGCACAAACGCCTCAATGGTTTAGGCCCGTCGTTTCCGCAGGGGAAACCCGTCCCAGGCCAAACCATAGTTTCAAGGGTCCGCCAGACCGCCCTCGCATCACTGTCGCCATCTGCGCAACCCGTTAAGGTATCGTGACCACCCGTGGCGCAATGCTTCCCTCATTGTGGCTCACTTGCTAAACTTAGCGTCAAATTCCCGCCGCACCGGCGTGAGACACCAAGGCTGTGAACGGTCGGGACGGTGCGACGTCCTGGTTGTGTGCCGAGTGTGCCGGTGCTGTGCCGGGTTTTGGTTTACGGGGCGTGTCACCTTTTTTCAGGTGGCGCGTCCCGGTCAAAGTGACCGCCTGTGGCGGATGTGCGTGTGTGTGTACGAGTAGAGGTCGTAATGAGTAATAATATGGCTCCGGACACCGGAGAAAGATCCCGTCTGTCGCGTGTCGTCAGCAAGATGACGGCGGGACGGACGAACCGGCGCCATCCTGTAGACGCCGAAGGCCACCCCCTCAGTCCCGCCGACATCGAAAGGCGCCCCCGCGAGCGCAGCAAGCCGGCGCCCGTCCGCGACGAAGGTCTCGACACCTGGCCGCTTCCCGGTCTCGCGCCGATGACCCGTGTGCGGACCTCGTTCGGCGACGTGCACGCCGTGGCGCTTCGCAAGGGCGACCCTGTCCTGACGAACACCGGCGAATTTCGCCCGATCGTCTGGCTGAACCGGATCATGCTCGACGAGCACATCCTGAGGCTCAAGCCGGACTGCAACCCGATCGTCATCGGCGCCAACGCCCTTGGGCCCTCGGCGCCGGCCTGCGAGATCCAGGTCTCGCCGCGCCAGATCATCGTCGGCGATCACCGCTCGGGTCTTTCCGGCGCACGCGAGGCCGCGATGCTGATGGCCCGGCCCGGCGTCCGTCGCCTTCAGGAGTCGGGCCTCAGCTACACCATGTTCCATGTCGGCGAGGCCGCCGAGATCTATGTCGAAGGCCTCTATCTGCGCTTCCCGATCGAGACCTGACGTCACACAAGAACGCTACGGGGAGGTGGGCGGCTTCGGCCGCCCCTTCCTTTTCGGGGTAACCGAATCTTAGACCGCCCCATGCCACACACCGCCCCAGCGTCGACGCAGGGGACGGCAGATGAACTTCGTCGGGAACACGACCGGCCGGAAAGTCAGGGTCGTCATCGTCGACGATACCCGTTCGATCCGCGCCATGATCCGGGCGCTCCTCCAGCGTTCCCCCCGGATCGAGGTCGTGGGAGAGGCGGGCGACCCCTACGAGGCGCGGGAACTGATCCGCGCGCTTGATCCGGACGTCATCACGCTCGACGTGGTGATGCCGCGCATGGACGGGCTGTCGTTCCTCGAGCGCCTGATGCGGCTTCGTCCGATGCCTGTCGTCATGGTCTCGACACGCACCACCGAAAAAAGCGCCGAGGCGGTGAAGGCCTTGTCTCTCGGCGCCGTCGATTGCGTGGACCTCGCGACACTCGCCGCGCGCGGCGACGTCGACCTGGCCGAGACGGTGCTGATGGCGGCGGAAAGCCGGTCGACCGGCCCCTCGGTGCGCGAGCGTGTGAAGGATGGCGGCCAGCTTCACTGGAACGGACGCATCGTCGTCATCGGAAGCTCGACGGGCGGGGTCGATGCGCTGATGAACGTGCTGTCGCATTACCCCGCCGACGGACCGCCCACGGTCATCGCCCAGCACATGCCGGCTGCCTTCCTCGAAAGCTTCGCGCAGCGCCTTGACCGCCACTGCGCGCCTCGGGTTCGCCTTGCCACCGACGACGCTCTGCTGGCCCCGGGCGAGATTCTTCTTGCCCCCGGCGGCACCTTCCACGCCGCCCTCGACCGCCGCGACCCCCTGCGGCTGCGCCTCGTTCCCCAGGACGGGGCCGAGGCCTACGTTCCCTCCGTCAATGTCCTCTTCACCTCCGCCGTCCCGCACGCACTGCGAATCCTCGGCGTCATGCTGACCGGCATGGGCCGCGACGGGGCTGCGGCGATGAAGGCGCTCCACGCTGCCGGCGCCCATACCATCGTCCAGGATGGCGATACGGCGGTGGTCGACGGGATGCCGCGTGCCGCGCGCGAACTGGGGGCGGCGTCCGAAGTCGTGCGGTTGGGCCAGATCGGCGCGCGGATCCTCGCTCGGGTCGGCGCACCGGCGGGCGAGGCGTTGCCATGACCAACCTCTACATCGCGCAGGGCGAAGATGCGGTCGGACGGTGCGAGGACATGGTCATCACCACGATCCTCGGCTCCTGCATTTCGATCTGTCTCTGGGATCCCGTCGCCGGCGTCGGCGGCATGAACCATCTCCTCCTGCCCGAGATGCACGAGGCCGGCAGCCTCTCCACCTCGGGCGCCGTCGCGATGGACCGGCTCATCAACCGGATGATGCCACTTGGCGCGGTGCGGCCGCGTCTGCGCGGGAAGCTCTTCGGCGGCAGCTCGATGCTTCAGGGCCGCACCGACATCGGCGCGCGAAACGCGGCCTTTGGCCAGGGATATCTGCGGACCGAAGGCATCCCCTGCGACGCCGAGAACGTGGGCGGGACCCGCGCCCGAAAGCTGCGCTTCTTTCCGGCGACGGGCGTCGCGCAACTGAAATTCGTCGAGGAAGCGCCGCGCCTGAAGACGCCGAAGGCGATGCCGTCGAACGACGTCGAACTCTTCTAGTCGGCGCGTGAAGCTTTCTCGGCAAGGCCCGAGGTGCCTTCGCGGCGTTCGAGCTCGGCCAGCACCTGCGCCAGCGACACGTCGCGGGACGCCAGCATGACCAGGAGATGGTAGAGCACATCCGCCGCCTCGGCCGTCAGCCGGTCCCGGTCGCCGCGCACGGCTTCGATCACCGCCTCGACGGCCTCTTCGCCGAACTTCGCGGCCGCCGCTTCGGGACCGGCAGCAAGAAGCTTGGCGGTCCATGACGTCGCCGGGTCGGCGCCCTTGCGAGCGTCGATGGTGGCGGCAAGGCGGGTGAAGGCGTCGCGGTCAGACATGGACCATCCCGTCGCGCGGGTGGGATGGCTTGTCAAGGAGCTTGCCCCGCAGGCACGGGCAAGCAGGTGCCTCGGAAAACCCTCACGATAGGGCGGATGCCGCGCGATCCGGCTGGAGCCGCCGGTTTTAGCAGGCATCGTGACGTGAAAGGCTCGCTGTCCCGGCTAGGACAGCCTCACCGGGATACCAGCCGCCGCCATGTGAGCCTTGGCCTCGCCGATGGTGAAGGTGCCGAAGTGGAAGATCGAGGCGGCGAGGACGGCGCTTGCGTGCCCCTCGGTCACGCCTTCGACGAGGTGGTCGAGCGTGCCCACGCCTCCGCTCGCGATCACCGGCACCGGCACCGCGTCGGAAACGGCGCGCGTCAGCGGCAGATTGAATCCCGCCTTGGTGCCGTCGCGGTCCATTGATGTCAGCAGGATCTCTCCCGCGCCCTTCTCCACGACCGTCCGGGCGAAATCGACCGCGTCGATCCCGGTGCCGCGCCGTCCGCCGTGGGTGAAAATCTCCCATTTGCCGGGGCTCACGGTCTTGGCGTCGATGGCGACGACGATGCATTGGCTGCCGAACCTGTCCGCCGCACGCGCCACCACGTCCGGGTCCGCGACGGCGGCCGAGTTGAAGGACACCTTGTCCGCCCCCGCCAGCAGCAGGTTGCGCACGTCGTCCACCGTCCGCACACCGCCGCCGACCGTCAGCGGCATGAAGCAGTGCTCGGCGGTTCGGCGGGCGAGGTCGTACATCGTGCCGCGGTTCTCGTGCGTCGCGTGGATGTCGAGAAAGCACAGTTCGTCCGCACCGGCGGCGTCATAGGCGATGGCGGCCTCGACGGGATCGCCCGCGTCGATCAGGTCGATGAAGTTGACGCCCTTCACCACACGGCCATCGGCCACGTCGAGGCAGGGGATGATGCGGGTCTTCAGCATGGGATGCGGTCTAGCGCCGCGAGAAGCGGTATGTCGAGAGCTGGCGGTAGGTCTCGCCGGGGTGCAGCAGGATCGACGGGAAGGCGTCGTGGTGCGGCGCATCGGGCCAGTGCTGCGGTTCGATGGCGAGGCCGACGACGCTTCCGGCGTAGAGTTGAAGTCCCGGCGCATCCGTCTCGATCTCGAGGGTGAGGCCGCTGTCGGCCACAAGCCGGACGGCGGGAGCGCCCGAGAGGCAGAAGTTGTGGTCGATTTCGTGCGACGGCTCTCGTGCTGAGCGCAGGTCGAAGATCGTGCCGTCGACGGGCGCGATCTCTCCCGTGGGAATTTTGTCTCCGTCTATCGGCAGATAACGGTCGGCGTTCACCTCGATCCGCTGCCCCTCGCGCCCGGTCCGGTTGAGCGACCAGTAAGGGTGGAGGGCGAGGTTCACCAGCGTCGGCGCATCCGTTTCCGCCTCGAAGGCGACCGAGAAACCCTGCGGCACGAGACCGTAGCGGACGCTCAAGGTGCGATTGCCGGGGAAGTCGTCGGAGCCGTCCGCGATGAAGAGCGACAGTTCCAGCGTGTCCTCGGTCTCGCGCGTCACCTCCCATGTCTTGGTGTTCACGCCCTTGGCGCCGGAATGGCAGATCGTGCGACCGTTCTCGTTCGGGACGAGCTTGTGGATTGTGTCCCCGACGGGCGCCTCGGCGCGGGCGAGGCGGTTCGCGACGGGGCCGACGACCGCGCCGTAGTTCTTCTTGAGCCCGAGCGCGTCCTCGGGGGTCTCGCAGCGGGCGAGGTGGTCGCCTTCTCCTCCGATCCGCACGTCGTTCAGGCGCGCGCCGATGGTCCAGATTTCGAGGGCGAGGGCGTCATCTCCCAGGGTGAGGATGCGGTTCTGGCTCATGCTCTGTGCTCCAATGGGACAGCCGAGTGTCTGTCCCGATAAGGTTTCGCATGCGAAACCAGTTAATTAAGGGTTAATCCTCACGCAGACGTCACGCCATCGCGCGGGCCGCATCGACGGCGAAATAGGTGAGGATCCCGTCGCATCCGGCACGCTTGAAGGCCATCAGGCTTTCCATCATCGCGCGGTCGCCGTCGATCCAGCCGTTAAGCGCAGCGCCTTTGATCATCGCGTACTCACCCGAGACCTGGTAGGCGAAGAGCGGCGCCTGGAAGGTCTCCGAGACCCTGCGGCAGATGTCGAGATAGGGCATCCCGGGCTTCACCATGACCATGTCGGCGCCTTCCTTCAGGTCGCGCTCGATCAGGCGCAGGGCCTCGTCGGTGTTGCCGGGGTCCATCTGGTAGGTCTTCTTGTCGCCCTTGAGCAGACCCGACGCGCCGACCGCATCGCGGAAGGGGCCGTAGAAGGCCGAGGCGTACTTGGCGGCATAGGACAGGATGCAGGTGTCCTGGTGACCCGCCGCTTCAAGCGCGGTCCGCATCGCGCCGATGCGGCCGTCCATCATGTCGGAGGGCCCAAGGATGTCGGCACCCGCCTGGGCCTGCGCCACGGCCATCTTCACCAGCGCCTCGACCAACTCGTCGTTGACGATGACGCCGTTCCGCACGATGCCGTCGTGGCCGTTGATGTTGTAGGGGTCGAGGGCGACGTCGGTCATCACCGCCATGCCGGGAACCGCTTCCTTGATGGCGCGGGTGGCGCGGTTCGACAGGTTGTCGGGGTTCCACGCCTCTTCGCAGAGGTCGGTCTTGAGCGATGTATCGATGTAGGGAAAGAGGCAGATCGCCGGGACGCCGAGGTCGTGCGCCTCACGTGCCGCCTTCACGACGCGGTCTATCGTCAGCCGCGAGACGCCGGGCATCGAGGCGATCGGCGTTTCGTCGTCCTCGCCCTCGCGCAGGAAGACGGGCCAGATCAGGTCGTCGACCGACAGCGTCGTCTCGCGCACAAGCCGTCTGAGGGCATCCGTGCGCTTGGTGCGGCGGAACCGCGTTGCGGGGTAGGAGCCTGTGACCATGCGCTGCCGCCTTTGTGCCGTACGGATGGACAATTGCGGTAGCCCCGGTGCCGAGGGTGGTCAAGCCCGGTGGCATTGCCTAGTGTCCGGCACGAAGTCAGTGTCGGGGCGCTCTGGACGTGAATCTCTACGATACCGTGTTCGAAGTCATCGATATGCGGTCCTTTTCGAACCTGTGGTACTGGATCGGTCTGGCCGTGCTGTGGTCGTCGGTCAGCCATTGGGTCATCGGGGTTCCCTATGACACCGTGATCCGCGCCCGGCGCGGCAAGACGCAGGACGCAATGCGTGACCTGCACGACCTCGTGCGCGTGAACGTCAACCGCATTCTCTACATCGCCGAGGTGTCGGGGCCGCTGATCTCCCTGATCTGGTCGGCGCTTCTGACCATGCTGGGCCTTGCGGCCTTCGTCTATCGGGTGGAGTTCGCGACGGCGGTTTTCCTTCTGGTGGCGCCGATGTCGATCCTGACGCTGATGACGGTCCGCACCGCGCATCGCATCCGCCAGAACGAAGACGAGGGCGAGGCGCTGATCCGCCGTCTGCTGCGGCACCGGATCGCCACTCAGACGCTGGGCTTCCTGTCGATCTTCGTCACCGCGATGTACGGCATGTACACGAACCTCTACGTGGCGCCCTATACCGGCTTCTGATCGGACGCCGTTCCGCCAGTTGACACGGCCCCCGAAGCCGTTACCTCCGCACAACCATGTCCGACCCCCGCCACATCACCGTCAGCGGCGCGCCCGAAGGCTTCGACGCCCGCCTGATCCTCGCCGAGCTGGACGCGCGGGGCGGGGCGGTCGTGCATGTCGCGCGCGACGACAAGCGGATGGCGGCGATGGCCGAGGCGCTGGCCTTCTTCGCGCCGCACATCCCGGTCGTGCGCTTTCCCGGCTGGGACTGCCTGCCGTATGACCGCGTGTCACCCAATGCCGACATTTCGGCCACCAGGATGGCGACGCTGGCGGGACTGGTCCACGGGATGCCGTCGCGGTTCGTGCTGCTGACGACGATCAACGCGGCGACGCAGAAGATCCCGGCGCGAGAGGTTCTGCGCGAGGCGGCCTTTACCGCGCATGTCGGCGACCGGGTGAACGAGGCGGCGCTGCGGCAGTTCCTCGTCCGGATGGGCTTTGTGCAGGCTCCCACGGTGACCGAACCGGGCGACTATGCGATCCGGGGCGGGATCATCGACATCTATCCGCCGGGCGAGGGCGGGCCGGTGCGGCTGGACTTCTTCGGCGACGTGCTGGACGGCGCGCGGCGGTTCGATCCCGAGACGCAGCGCACGACCGAGACGCTGAAGCTGGTCGAGCTGGCGCCGGTGTCGGAGATCATCCTCGACGAGCCGTCGATCACGCGCTTCCGGCAGAATTACCGGCTGGAGTTCGGGGCAGCCGGCACGGACGATCCGCTCTACGAGGCGGTAAGTGCCGGGCGCAAGCATTCGGCGTCGAACACTGGCTGCCGTTCTTCCACGAACGGCTGGAGACGCTGTTCGATTACCTGCCCGGTGCGACGGTCACGATGGACGACCAGTCCGACGCGATCCGTCTGTCGCGGTGGGAGGGCATTGCCGACCAGTACGACGCGCGGCGCGAGGCGATGACGGCCAAGGGCAGGGTCGACACGGTCTACAAGCCCGCTCCTCCCGGCGGGCTCTACCTCGACGATGCGGCCTTCGAGGCGGCGGTGAAGGGGCACCGCGTCCTGCGGTTCAGCGTTCTGCCGCAACCCGTCGGACTGAACGTCACCGATGCGGGCGGCCGGGTCGGGCGCGACTTCGCTCCCGAGCGGCAGCAGGAGAGCATCAGCCTGTTCGGCGCGCTTGCGGCCCACATCGGCGCGCGGCGCAAGCTGGGGCAGGTGATCGTCGCGGGTTATTCGGTCGGTGCGCGCGAGCGTCTTCAGCACCTGATGGAGGACGAAGGCGTAGAGGGCGTTCGTCTCATCGAGGATTTCCGCGACGTGCCGGACGGTCGGGGCGGGATCTACCTGGCGGTCTGGGCGCTGGAACATGGGTTCGAAGCCCCGGCCTCAAGTAGCGATGCGGTAGGCCGAAACAACGACGGGCTGACCGTCATAGCCGAGCAGGACATCCTCGGCGACCGTCTGATCCGCGGCGCGAAGAAGAAAAAGCGGTCTGAGAACTTCCTGACCGAGCATCAGAGCCTGACGCCGGGCGACCTTGTGGTCCACGTCGACCACGGCGTCGGGCGATACATGGGTCTTGAGGTGGTCGAGGCGCTTGGTGCGCCGCACGAGTGCATCCACCTCGAATACGCGGGCGGCGACCGCCTGTTCCTGCCGGTCGAGAACATCGAGCTTCTGTCGCGCTTCGGGCACGAGGAGGGGCTTCTCGACAAGCTGGGCGGCGGGGCCTGGCAGGCCAAGAAGGCCCGGATGAAGGAGCGGATCCGGCAGATCGCCGACCGTCTGATCCGCATCGCGGCCGAGCGTTACCTGCGCAAGGCGCCCGTCCTGACGCCGCCCGACGGCATGTGGGACGCCTTCTCGGCCCGCTTCCCCTATCAGGAGACCGACGACCAGCTTCGCGCCATCGACGACACCCTGTCCGATCTGGAAGCCGGCATTCCGATGGACCGCCTGATCTGCGGCGACGTGGGCTTCGGCAAGACCGAGGTCGCGATGCGCGCGGCCTTCGTCGCCACCATGTCGGGCGTGCAGGTCGCGGTGATCGCGCCGACGACGCTGCTGGCGCGCCAGCACGCGGCGAGCTTTCGGGAGCGCTTCCGGGGCTTCCCGGTCGAGGTGCGACAACTGTCGCGGTTCGTCAACGCGAAGGATGCCGAGAAAACGCGCGAGGGTCTGGCGCGCGGCACGGTCGACATCGTCGTCGGCACGCATGCGATTCTCGCGAAGTCGGTGCGGTTCGCCAACCTGGGCCTTCTGATCGTCGACGAGGAGCAGCACTTCGGCGTCAGCCACAAGGAACGGCTGAAGGCGCTGCGCTCGGACGTCCACGTCCTGACGCTGACCGCGACGCCCATCCCGCGCACGCTTCAGATGTCGCTGACGGGGGTGCGGGATCTCTCGGTCATCGGCACGCCGCCCGTCGACCGGCTGGCGATCCGCACCTATGTCAGCGAGTTCGACAGCGTGACCCTGCGCGAGGCGCTTCTGCGCGAGCATTATCGGGGCGGGCAGTCGTTCTTCGTCGTTCCACGCATCGCCGACCTGCCCGAGATCGAGGCGTGGTTGCGGGACAACGTGCCCGAGGTCACCGTCGTCGTGGCACACGGCCAGATGGCGGCGGGCGAACTCGATGACCGGATGAACGCCTTCTACGACGGCAAGTACGACGTGCTGCTGGCCACGACGATCGTGGAATCGGGCCTCGATATCCCGACCGCCAACACGATGATCATCCACCGCGCCGACATGTTCGGGCTGGCTCAGCTCTACCAGATCCGGGGCAGGGTGGGCCGGGCCAAGACGCGGGCCTATGCCTATCTGACGACGAAGCCGCGCCAGAAGCTGACGCTTCAGGCCGAGAAGCGGCTGAGGGTGCTGGGCTCGCTCGATTCGCTCGGTGCGGGCTTCGCGCTGGCCTCGCAGGATCTGGACATCCGGGGCGCGGGCAACCTTCTGGGCGAGGAGCAGTCGGGCCACATCAACGAGGTCGGCTACGAGTTGTACCAGTCGATGCTGGAAGAGGCGATTTCCAAGATCAAGTCGGGCGAGTTGGACGGGCTGTCCGAGTCCGACGACCAGTGGGCGCCGCAGATCAGCCTGGGTGTGCCGGTGCTGATCCCCGAGGAGTACGTCCCGGACCTCGACGTGCGTCTCGGGCTCTATCGCCGCCTGTCGGGGCTGACGACCAAGGTCGAGCTGGAGGGTTTCGCCGCCGAGCTGATCGACCGTTTCGGCGCGCTGCCGAAAGAGGTCAACACGCTGCTTCTCGTCGTGCGCATCAAGGCCGAGTGCAAGAAGGCCCACATCGCGCGCTTCGACACCGGCCCGAGGGGCGCCACGATCCAGTTCCACAACGACAAGTTCCCGAACCCCGCGGGCCTTGTGGCCTTCATCCAGGACCAGAAGGGCCTGGCGAAGGTCAAGGACAACAAGATCATCGTCCGCCGCGACTGGTCGACGACGAAGGAGCGCGTGCAGGGCGCCTTCGCGGTCGTCCGCGACCTGGCGCAACAGGCGCAAGGCTAGGGGCGGAAGACCCTTTTCAAGAGCAACGCCCGCCGGTATTCAGTCCCCGGTGCGCCCGAGTGGCGGAATGGTAGACGCAGCGGACTCAAAATCCGCCGATGGCAACATCATGTCGGTTCGAGTCCGACCTCGGGCACCAGCCAAGCAAAATAGTTATCTTAAATCAAGTGCTTGGCATGTGGTGAGGTATCTTTACCTGCCTCTGCGTCCTCCTCCCTTTGCCTAACCAAACCCCTGTCGGCGGAGGACCGTGAGTTCGAATCCCGTTCGCTCCCCGCCGCCGTCTTGTCCGACGCGATTTCGCTTGGCGCGGAAAGGACGCTGCCGTTTGTTGACAAGTAGTCTGCGAGCCGCAAGCGTACCGGATCATGCGGAATTTTATCTATTCCATCCTCGTACTCATTCCGAGCCTTTTTACTGGCTCTTCGTGGGCCGATGACATTCCGGTGTCCTACAATATCGGGTGTCATTCATCCGAGTGTCTAGCGAACAGCTTTGCCTCTGGCCTTGTACCTCGACCATTCTTGCATCTCGGCCAGGAGATCGAAGAGCAACGGGAGAGATTGGGCCTTTGGCGACGGATGAGATACCGAACGGCTCTATGGTTCTTTCCGGATGCAGCGTCCTGTCTGGCCGATGCGAAAACTGAAGAAGGCTATGATCTTGCGCGAATTGACTGGGGTAGCATCGCCAATGCGCAGCAGATGGAGGTCTGTTTCTTTCGTATCCACAGCGTCATGCCCGACGCCAGAACCTCGCAGATCTGGTATGAAGCCGTCGGATTCCGGACAATTCTGGTGACAAATCCGAAAGGTCATTTTCGCGAAGGTTTTACAACTGTGCACGCGGTCTGGGCGTCTGATCTGCCGTTTCCTGGTCGGATTGGCGGGTTTGCAAGTGGTGTTCAGAGAGACGACGAAACTCGTGTGTTCAATGTGGCGATAGATTTTACTGTAAAGTAATGCGTCGAGAGAATTGATTGCGAGGGCGCCGATGCCGTCTCGTGGCGCCACCGATTTACCTCTTCAGGGCCTGTGTCAGACCATAGGCTTCGCGACGATGCGACACGTCGGGCGCAGGGAAGTATCGTCTGGCAGGCCCGTCGATGGTCCTTTAGACTTTGACTGATCTCCACAGCCCGCGCTGCATCTGGCTTGCGACGTGTCGCCTCAGTCGCCAGGGCATTGCCGAGATGAAAGAGTTGCCACAGATGACCTTTAGGTCTGTTGATGAAGCAGTTGAACCGGACCGGCTGAGCTTTCTCTCCGGCGGAGGCGAGATGGGCCAGCGGATGCGGGACCACGACTGGTCTAACTCGCCCGCCGGCCAGCCCGAAAATTGGCCTCAGTCGCTTCGAAGCGTCGTCAGCCTTATGCTGAATTCGCCCTATCCCATGTTCATCGCTTGGGGGCCGGATCTCGCTTTTCTCTATAACGATGGCTATCGGCCCATCTTCGGGGGAAAGCACCCGCACGCACTGGGACAGCCGTTCGCCCAGATTTGGCATGAGATTTGGGACGACATCAGGCCGCTGGTCGAACGCGCGCTGGCAGGTGAAGCGACCTTCCACGAGAACCTGCACCTCGTCATGGAACGCAACGGTTTTCCTGAAGACACCTGGTATACTTTTTCCTATTCGCCCGTTCGCGACGAAACCGGCGACATCGGCGGCATGTTTTGCGCCTGCCAGGAAACGACCTCCCAGGTCCTTGCCGAAGAGCGCCTCGCGTCACAGAACGAACGACTTCATCGTCTGTTTGAACAGGCACCCGGCTTCATGGCGATGCTGAGCGGACGTGACCACGTCTTTGATTTGGTCAACCCTGCTTACATGCAACTGGTCGGTCACCGGGACATCAAGGGAAAGCCCGTCCGCATAGCGCTTCCCGAAGTCGTGGGTCAGGGCTTCATCGATCTGTTGGACCAGGTATTCAGGACGGGAGAGGCCGTGACAGGCTCCTCGGTGAAAGTGGGACTGCAACGAACGCCGAATGCGGCCGCGGAAGAACGCTATGTGGACTTCGTGTACCAACCCGTCATCGGCGGAGACGGCACGGTGACGGGCATTTTCGTCGAAGGTTTCGATGTGACCGAGCGCGTCCATGGCGAGGCGCACCTGCGTCTGCTCATGAACGAACTGAACCACAGGCTGAAGAATACGCTTGCCACCGTGCAAGCGTTTGCCTCCCAGACACTGAAGGGAACGGGTTCTCTTGAGGACGCCCGTCAGGCCCTGAATTCCCGGATCATGGCGCTGTCTCGTGCGCAAGACGTGTTGACCAGCGAGAACTGGCAGGGCGCGGACCTTCTTCAAATGGTGTCCGTGGCCATTGCACCGTTCGAGAACGAGGCACCGGACCGTTTTCGTATCGGCGGTCCATCTCTTCCTCTCGGTCCACGCGCCGCGCTGGCGCTTTCGCTGGCGCTGCACGAGCTTGCGACGAATGCGTCGAAGTATGGCGCCTTGTCGACAGATCGCGGTCGTGTGGACATCGATTGGTCAGTGTCAGGGGATGACGGTCCGGTCCTGCAACTTGACTGGCATGAGAGTGGAGGGCCGCCAGTGGTCCCGCCCTCCCGCCAGGGATTTGGAACGCGGCTCATTGAACGGGGGCTGGCAACCGAGCTCGATGCCGAGGTGACGCTCGACTATGCGCCCTCGGGGTTCGTGTTCAAGTTCAAGGCTGCCCTTGCCTCGCTAGACGGTCACACCACAATTCCTTCATGACAGTGCGGAAAGTCCTGCTTGTTGAGGATGAAATTCTCGTCGCGATGCTTGTCGAAGACATGCTGGTTGAGCTTGGCTTCGACGTGATCGGACCTGCGACGAGACTCAATCGGGCTCTTGAGTTCGCCCGAACCGCAAATGTCGATCTTGCTGTCCTGGACGTGAATTTGGCAAATGAGCGGTCCTATCCGATCGCACAGGTGCTTAAGCAGAGAGGAATCCCGTTCATTTTTGCCACGGGCTACGGCGAGACCGGATTGACCGAAGAATTCCGCGGAGCCGTCACCATACAGAAGCCCTTTAAGTCGGCGCAGCTCGCAGGAGCGATTTCCGCAATTCTTCCCTCTCGATAAGTACGATCTTCGCGCCGTTGCAATAATCGACGCCGCATCTCGGCCGCGCGAAGACCTATGGGCTCAACAACGTCCTGGCCTGAGACACCCACTCGTCGCGGGTGGCGCGGCCGCTTGCTCCCGGCAGGTTCGCGTCCATCCATGCCACGTCGCTCGCACTCCAGGCCGCGATCTGGTCGAAGTGAAAGTAACCCATGTCGTTCAAAACGCGCTCGAGCTTGGGGCCGATTCCGGCAATCCGCTTCAGGTCGTCGGGTTTGCCGCCGCGCGGGGCAGAGAGCGCAGCAGGCTGGCTGGCCTCCTCCACCTCTGGAAGCTTCTCGGTCTCCTTTGCCGGTTCAGCAGGAAGTGGCGGCGCTTTGACGGTCCGTCCGGGGTCAGATTTGCCCTGCGACGTTTTCCGGGCGCCGGCGACGATCAGGTTCTGCCGCTGGAGCCGATAGGCGACGAAGCCTACGACCAGCCCCCATAACAAGGAGGCTCCGCCGTCGATACCGCCCAACTGTCCAAGGAAGAACACGAGGATAACGGTGAAGCCCGATATGAGGAGTATCTGTTGTCGTGGATTGAACATGTCCCGACCTCCTTGGTCTGATCCAGTTTAATGGTGTTTCAGGTAGCGGCGCAGTCGAGCCCGGTGCGCCGAGACCGACGCCAATTCACAGGACGGGTCGATCAGACGGCTCTGCAGCAAATGGTTCATGCGCATGGGCGCGCCTCGAACGTCTGTTCACGCGCAACTGACTTCAGGTGTCCCTCTATCAGTGTCGCTACCTCGTCCGGCGCCTCCTCGTGCGCGAGATGACCAAGCCCTTTGAGGCGCACAGCTTTGGACTGCGGGAGTTGAGAGGCGGCCCGGTCTGAGGTGTCCGGCGGTACGGCAAGGTCGCCGTCGCCCGCGATCAGCAGCGTTTCGGCATCGGTATGCGTCAGGCGCGCAAGCAGCCCGTCGATCCGCCACTGGGTCATCATCTGGAGCGTCGCATCGACATGCTTGCGGTCGGAGAACAAGCGGGCATAGAGGGCCAGCCCCGCCTCGTCGATCCGCGAACCTGTGCCCTCGATCAGCCGTCGCGCGCGCGCAAGGTTCGGACCGCCGAGCGTGAACACCGTGGCGGTCAGCGGGTTCAGCGCCAGAAGCCGCGCCAGAAGCGGGAAAAGCCACGAGGCGGCACCGCGAAAATGTCCCAGAGCCGCGTTGAGCCCAACCACGGCTGGCCGCTCAGGCAGACGGGGAGCGAGGTTCAGCGCTATCGCGGCCCCTGCCGAATGCCCGATGATACCGGCCGGGCGCCAGCCCGCGGCGGCGCAGAGCCGCGCGATGTCCTCTGTCATGTGGTCGAGACCGCAACGGCGGAGGGTTGCTGCCCTGGTAAAGCCCTGGCCGGGCAGATCGATCGCGACAACGTGCCAGCGTCTCGCCAGCAGGGGCATGAGATCGCGCCAGGTATGGGTCGACGCCCCCGCCCCGTGCAGGCACAGGATCATGGGGCCTTCGCCCATCTCCTGGACATGCCAGTCGTGCGGTCCGGACCGTATGAATCGAGAGGTGTCGGCGTGGGGCCAGAGGGGCAGGTCCTTCAGGCGGTCCATCCGGTCAATCCGCAAAAGCTGCGCCGACGGCGCGCGAGATGCCGACCGCGTTCGCGTGCGGAAGCGGGAAATGGCGTGCGCCGAGCGCTCGGGCCAGCGCTGCGCAGTCATCCGAGCGGCGGAGTGAAATGTCGATCACGAGACCCGGGACGTCTTGTGCCGCGACAAGCCGCGCAAGCTGGAGGGTGTCTTGGCCTGCCTTATGGCGGTCGCCGGCGCCGTCTAGCGCCACATTCGCCTTGCCGTCGGTCAGCAGGACGAGCGCCGGGCCAAGCCCCTGGCCGCGCGCCATCGAGATCAGGCTCAGTATCTCCCTCAACCCGGCGGCCAGCGGCGTGCCGCCCCCGCCCGGCAGCGCGGTCAGACGGCGCTTGGCCTGCACCAGCGACCGCGTGGGCGGCAGCAGAAGCTCGGCGCCCGTGCCGCGAAAGGTGACCAGGGCGACCTGGTCGCGCCGGCGAGTAGGCTTGCGCCAAGAAGCAGTTCCACGGCGCCCTTCGCCTCGGCCAGGCGGGCCATTGCGGCAGAGCCGGAGGCGTCGACAGCGAACATCAGCAGGCGGTCCGAGCGGTCCTCGTAGCGCCGCAGCCGGATGTCGCCGGGGTGAACGATGATGTTCGCGCGATCCGTCCGGGCAGGCTGCCCCAGCGGATCGTCTGCCACGGCGCGGCGGCCCGCAGCGTCGCAATGATGTCGATGCGGGCGCGACCGTCGGGGCGACCGGGCCGCGCCGGCAGGGGCCGGCCGCGCCGGTTGCCCTTGCGTCGTGCGCCGGCGCCGCTTCCGGTCAGCCGGTTCGCGGGGCGGTCGGCCCTGTTCCAGCTCGGTTCAAGCAGGTCGGCGGGAGCGCAGGCTGCGGACGGCGTCGATCAGCATGTCGTCCGGGCAGGTCGGACGCCTCTCTCGGACCGGCCTCTTCAGACGTCTCAGGAGGCTCCGAAGGCGCGGGCTCTGGGGCCGTCACGGGCAGGTGGCGGGCGCGCTGCGGATAGACCAGTTCGGCCGCCGCAAGCATGTCATCGTCGCTCGTCTTCGTGCGCCCGTCGAGTGCGGCCAACGCGCGGGCAGCGCGCAGGTCGCAAGGAGCGGCGCGCGCAAGCTTTCGATGCCGAGCCCCACGGCGAGCCGCGCAAGTTGGGTCACGTCCTCGTCGCGGTTCCGCGACGTGAGGAAGCAGCGATCGAGCGGCGTCGAGATCGGCGGGCGCGGGCAGGCGGCCCGCAGTGTCGGTGTATCGGAGCGCGTTCAGGTCTGCGGCGAAGGCCAGCCGTTCGCGCAGGACGGCCGGGGCCCGATCCTCGTGCCTCGTCGCTTTCGTCGAGCAGGATCAGGCAATGGTCGCGCCATGCCGTCGAGCATCTGGGACAACCGCGCGGCCAGACCCGGCGGTGTCCGTTCGGCCATCGGCAGGACAAGGCAGCGCGGCAGCGTCCGCAAGTCCGGAGGTGCAGACCTTGCGGCCCTCGGCAAGCGATGCGGCGACGTCGAGTCCGCCGAAAAGCTGCGTGTCGGTCAGGCCTGGATGGATGCGGCGCAGCGTGCCCGGCAGGCGTTCCGACGACACCGTCAACGGCCTGCCGCACCGGCCCCGCGCGGATGCGCAGCGCCATCCCGCTCAAGCCCGGCCGGGTCGATCGCCAGCGCCGAAAGCGCGCGCAGGGCCCGCTGCCACTCCGGGGCCGACGCCGCCGTCACGACAGCACCTCGGCGACGGCGCGCTCGACACGGCTGACCGAGCTGGCCTCGTCCAGCGGATCGCGGCGCAGCCGGTGGCTCATGGCCAGCGGCGCGACGCGGCGCAGACTGGGTGCGGTCAGGCTCCGTGGCGCCCTCGTAGGCGGCCAGCGCGCGTGCGGCGCGCAGCAGCGTCAGTTCTCCCCGCAGCCCGTCGACGCCCAGGGCCATGCTGAGCTCTGCGCAATCGCGCAGCACCGCCTCGGGTGTCGACACGAGAGGCAGCGCGGTTCGCGCGCCGTGATGATCGCGTCGCGGATCCTGGCATCCTCGGCCTGCCACTTCGCCATGAAACAGTCGGTCGTCGTCTCGAAGGCATGTCGGCGGCGGATCACCTCGATGCGCTCCTCGATGTCGGTTGGCGAGCGCACGTCTACCGAAAGCCCGAAGCGGTCCAGAAGCTGCGGCCGCAGTTCGCCTTCCTCGGGGTTGCCCGAGCCGACAAGCACGAAGCGGGCGGGGTGCCGGATCGACAGACCCTCGCGCTCCACCGCGTTCACGCCGGTCTGCGCCACGTCGAGCAGCAGGTCGACGATGTGATCCTCCAGCAGGTTGACCTCGTCGATGTAGAGGTACCCGCGGTTGGCGCGCGCCAGCAGGCCGGGCTCGAACGCCTTTTCGCCCCGGGTCAGGCGCCCGTTCGATGTCGAGCGCGCCCGTAACCCGGTCCTCGGTGACGCCGAGCGGCAGGTCGACGACCGGCGTCGGACTCTCGACCAGTGCGGCCTGCGCGACCCCGGCCCAGTCGGGGCAGTCCTCGGGCGTGGCGCGAGTTGACCGGGCAGCCCTCGACCGCCGTGATCGGCGGCAGAAGCGCGGCCAGCGCGCGGACGGCGGTCGATTTGCCCGTGCCGCGGTCGCCGAAGACCAGCACGCCGCCGATGCCCGGGTCGACGGCCGTCAGGATCATCGCGAGCTTCATCTCGCTCCTGTCCGACGATGGCCGAGAAAGGGAAGGCGGGGATCATGCTGCCGCCTCCATTGTGCCGAGCGGTCGCGAGCCCTCCCAGGTGCCGGCGTCCTCCAGCACGCGGAACCGCGCATAGAGTTCTTCGCGAGAACCAGCCTGCCTTCGCGGACGGCGCTCGATGGCACGGGCGTGGGGGCCATCGGCGCGGGCGAAGCGCGGCCATGGACGCGACGTCGGGCCAGATCGAGAAGGTGACCTGGTGCAGCAGCGGCACCTCTCCGATGCCGATCTTGAAGATCACGTTCTGGTCCTCGCCGATCACCGCGCTGATGTCGGGCACTCGCCGCCAGAAGCGCAGCGCGACGGCAGGGCGGATCGTCGCGCGGGTCAGGGCGGCGACAGGGCCGTGCTGAGAGCGTCTGATGCTGCTGGAAGGGCTGCACGCCCGACCATGCGCCGCGCGCGGAAACCGGCCCCAGATAGACCGTCCAGCTCCTCTTGCGCTCGGCTGCGAAAGCGATTGAAGGCCTCGCTTTCCGCGACGCGGGATTTCGCCGTGCTCGAGGTCTGGCCAGGTCGCCGAGGATCGCATAGACCGTCGTGTTCGGAACGGGCGTGAAGCCTTCGCCCGTGCCGGACCCGCAGAGCTTCCAGAACCCGATGTCGGGGACGCGACCGAGACCGGGCCGTGCAAGGCCCATCATGGAAAACGCCCAGAGGCGGTTCCGACCTGAAGCAAAGCGAAAGAAACTGAGGCTGACGGTCTGAATGACTGCTCTCCCTGTAGAACAATAGTGACAGGACAGAGCCGCTCGGAAAAGAGTTTTGAACACAGTTGTCAGATTTTATTTACACGTCTAGGCTCAGGCCATGTTGACACGTGTTGAGCCGGGCCTGACGGAAGAGACCAGAGCGGCCCTCTCCCCGAAAGCGATCGTTATCGGAGCCGGGCTGGGCGGACTCGCCGCCGCCATGCGGCTTGGCGCGAAGGGGTATCGGGTCACCGTCCTGGACAGTCTGGACGGTCCCGGCGGGCGCGGCAGTTGCATCTGGCAGGACGGGCACCGGTTCGACCTGGGTCCCACGATCGTGACGGCCCCCCAGGTCTTTCGCGACCTGTGGTCGGCGTGCGGTCGCGATTTCGACGCCGATGTCGACCTGCGCGCCCTCGACCCGTTCTACGAGATCCGGTGGCCCGACGGCAGCCGCTTCAGCGCGCGGCAGGATACCGACGCGATGCGCGCCGAGGTGGCGCGGCTGTCGCCGAAGGATGCCGGGGGGTATGAGCGGTTCCTGCGAGACAGCGAAGAACGCTACCACTTCGGCTTCGAGGACCTCGGTCGGCGGCCGATGAACCGCTTTGCAGACCTGCTCAAGGTCCTTCCGACCTTCGCCGCTCTGCGTGCGGATCGTTCCGTCTATGCCCATGTCGCCCGCCGCGTCCGGGACCCCAGGTTGCGGATGGCGCTGTCGTTCCATCCCCTGTTCATCGGCGGCGATCCGTTCCGCGTGACCTCGATGTATACTCTGGTCTCTCACCTCGAGAAGACGTTCGGCGTCCACTACGCCAAGGCGGTGTCGTGGCGATTGCCGAGGCGATGGCGCGTGTCGTCGAGGGGCAGGGGGGCTCCTGCGTCACGGCGTCGAGGTCGACGAGATCCTCTTGCGCAATCGTCGGGTCGCGGGTGTGCGGCTGACCGATGGACACATCATCGGCGGTGACATCGTCGTCTCGAACGCCGATGCCGGACATACCTACGACCGGCTCTTGCGCAACATGCCCCGGCGGCGCTGGACGACACGCAGGCTGGCCCGGTCGCGGTGGTCGATGGGGCTGTTCGTCTGGTACTTCGGAACCAAAGGCAGCCGGAAGCTGTGGTCCGACGTCGGTCACCACACGATCCTGAACGGGCCGCGCTATGAGGGTCTGGTGCGCGACATCTTCCGCACCGGCCGACTATCGGAGGACATGAGCCTTTACGTTCACAGACCAAGCGTGACCGATCCGGGCGTGGCGCCCGAGGGCGACGATACCTTCTACGCCCTGAGCCCGGTGCCTCACCTTGGTCATGCCAACCCAGTCGACTGGACGTCGATGGCGGAAAGGTATCGCCGCAAGGTGCAAGCGATCCTCGAAGATCAATTGCTGCCTGGACTTGGCGGTCGTCTGTCGACCAGCCGCGTTTTCACGCCAGAGACCTTTCGGGACCGGTATCTCAGCCCGCATGGCTCCGGGTTTTCGCTGGAACCGCGCATTCTCCAAAGCGCGTGGTTCCGACCGCACAACGTCAGCGAGGAAGTGCAGGGTCTTTTCCTTGTCGGCGCTGGCACACATCCCGGAGCGGGCTTGCCTGGCGTCATTGCCAGTGCCGAAGTCTTGCAGGCGCTCGTTCCAGAGCCCGAATTTGCGAGAGCATCATGATCGACCAAGCCGATCTCGACCATTGCGCTGCAGCGATCTCGCATGGATCGCGGTCGTTCCACGCGGCCTCGCGAGTGCTGCCGCGCAGACTGCGCGATCCGGCGCTGGCGCTCTACGCCTTCTGCCGGCTGGCCGACGACGAAGTTGACCTGAGCGCCGGCAAGGCGACCGCCGTCGCGCGACTGCGTGAGCGTCTGGAGCTTTGCTATGCCGGCCGGCCGCTCAACGTGCCCGAGGATCGGGCCTTTGCCGGGATCCTGGAGGCATTCGAGATGCCGCGCGTTCTGCCCGAAGCTCTTCTCGAAGGTCTGGAATGGGACGCCGACGGACGGCGCCACGCCACGCTTTCCGATCTTCGCGCGTATTCAGCGCGCGTCGCTTCGTCGGTCGGGGCGATGATGTGCGTCCTCATGCGGGTGCGGGACCGCCATGCGCTGGCGCGAGCCTGTGACCTTGGCGTGGCCATGCAGTTGACGAACATCGCCCGTGACGTGGGCGAGGACGCGCGCGAGGGTCGGCTTTACCTGCCCCTGTCGTGGATGCGGGAGGCAGGGATAGACCCCGATGCCTTCCTGTCGAGACCGGAATACAGCCCTGACCTCGCCGCGCTTGTGGCCCGGTTGCTCCGCGAAGCCGACGGGCTTTACGAGCGGTCCGAAGCGGGCATCGGTGCCTTGCCTCTGTCCTGCCGGCCCGGCATCTTCGCCGCCCGCTACATCTACGCCGGTATCGGCACACGGCTGCAGATCCAGGACATGCGATGCGATCACCCAGCGGGCCCGGACCACCGGTCGCCAGAAACTGGGATGGCTGCTTTGGTCCGGCTATTCGTGCCGGGGCGTCGACGGTCGCTCCGAGTTCCGCGGTGATCTATGCACGCCCCTTGCCCGAGACCGCCTACCTTGTCGAGGCGGCCGCCGCACCGGAGGCGCCGCGGCGCGAGCCCGTCGACGTGCTGTTCTCGACCTTCGCCGGCCTCAAGGCCCGCGACATGGAACAGCAGGCGGCATTGGTCGGACGGCCGCGTGGCGCTAGATTGCCGACATGATCTGGATCTGCTTCGCAATTTTCCTTGCCGCGTGTTTCGCCGCGGGCGCGACCGGCGGCCTGTTTCCGCCCGGGCCCTGGTACGAGCGGCTGCGCAAACCGTCCTGGACCCCGCCGAACTGGTTGTTCCCGGTGGCTTGGACGACGCTGTATCTCTGCATTGCGGCTGCGGGCGCGCGTGCGGCGGTCGCCGAAGACAACGGTATCGCCATGGCGCTCTGGGCGTTGCAGATCGCACTCAACGCGCTTTGGACGCCGGTCTTTTTCGGTCTGAAGCGGCTGCGTCTCGGACTGGTCGTTCTGATCGCGCTTTGGTTGGCGGTTGCGGCGACGCTGGTTGCGCTGTGGATGGTGGACTGGATCGCGGGGCTGTCTGTTCGTGCCGTACCTCGCTTGGGTGTCGGTCGCCGGTGCTCTGAACCTGTCGGTTCTGAGGCTGAATCCCGACGAAGCGAACCGCTCGCCGATAGCGCCAGTTAAGCCGAAAGGTCAGTCGAACCGCCATCGCGCCCGTCGCGGGACCCTCAGCGCCAGCATCGGCTTGAGCCAGGGCGAACGAAATCGCCGCAGGTCCAGCGCTTCGTGAACGCCCGTCGTTTCCTCGCCGTCGATGCAGGTGCGAACGGCAGACCGGCAGTAGAACGGAGCGTCGAGCATTGCCTGAACCTGCCGCGGCGCGTAGCCCGGGTCTGCGCGCGTTTCCCGCCGCAGCGCCCATCCGCTGCGGGGCAATGGCGCCAGCGGCGGCGGTGTGATGGTCTTCGACCTCGCCGTCCGTCGCTAAACCGGAAGCCGCGCGCAAGCTTGCTGCCGTCCCGACGCCGCGCGTCGTAGAAACAGGTGCTTCCCTGCGCAGTCGGGAACCTGCCCCATGTCCAGTAGGAGAAATCCTGCTCGAGCGCGCGGGTGCCGAAGTTCGCGTCGAAATAGCCGTGGCCCTGCCATTGCCAACCTTTCGCATCCAGCGCCACGTCAATGGTGCATGTCGGTGCGAAGGGGCGCCAGACATGGGCGCCGTCAGGACTGAGCGGCAACTCGACGCCGGTGATTGCCGTGGGTGTCACCGTGATCCGGCCACGAACGCGCGAGACGGAAGGCAGCGCGGATATCTCGTCGACTTCGACGATCAACTGGCCGTCCGCCCACCGCATCGAAGAGGGGCCGATTGTCAGGCAGTCCGGTGTCTGCCGAAGCGCGTCGCGGCCGCGGTCGGTCATCGTGAACCGCCCTCCGGGACCGTAGGTCGCGACGTTGATGCACACGTGGTTTTCGGGCGAACGACGGCCGGACCAGGCGTACCAGGGGGAGAAGACCGACCCTATGAACCCGATGACGCTGATGGCGCGCGCGCCGTCGGCGCAGAGCCCGTCGACGTACCACCACGCATAGCCATTCGGCGGGACGGAGATGTCGAAGTTCGGTCGCTCAAGATCGCCTCGACCGCGTGCCGGGCGGAGAGCGTCGCCATCGGCAGACCGGCCCCCGGATGGGTGCCGCCGCCCGCCAGATACAGTCCCGTGATCGACGTCCTGGCTGTCGGACGCCGGAATGCGGCCATCAGGCCATGCGGGCTCTGCCCGTAAAGTGACCCGGCCGAGTGCGGGAACAGCCGGTCGAACGCCTGCGGCGTCGTCAGGCAATCCACTTGCGGTTCGGGAGTGAACCGCAGGCCGAAGTCTGCCAACGTCTCGAATGTCCTTGCCCGGCATTCCTGTACCTCGTCCTGCGTCGGCTGCCCGTCGTGCGGCGGCGCGTTTGCTATGATCTCGAAGCGCTCGGTCTGTGGCACGGCTTTGCCTAGACCGCGGTCCATTGCGCAGACGTAAAGAGTTGGCGTCGTGCCGCGAAGCCCTCGGGACAACGCATCGAACTCCGGCTTTGGATCGTTTCGGAAGAAGACGTTGTGATGGGCAAGATCGACACCGGTCGGCCGAGCGGCAAAGGCCCAGACATCGGCCGAAAGACTGCGTCCAGCACCTTTGGATTGCGCCGCGACAGACGAGCAGGCCGGACCAAGCGCGCCTGTGGCAAGGGCGCGAGGGTCTCCATTGAAGAGGACACTGTCTGCGCTGATCCGCTCGCCGTCCAGCAAGGTGACGCCTGCGACGTTCCCGTCTCGAACGTCGATCCGGTCGACATGCGCGTTGTAGCGAAACTCTGCGCCCCGGCGGGTCGCGATGTCCTCGAGCGCTCGGGCAAGACTGTGCATGCCGTCCGGGATCGCCCAGACCCCCGACGTCTCGGCGTGCCAGATCAGCGCCAGCAGCGCCGGCGATCGGTAGGGCGAACCGCCGACATAGGTGGCGTAGCGCCCGAACAGTTGCGCAAGCCGCGGATCACCGAAGCCGTTCTCAAGCATCCGGGCGAGGGAAGAGAAGGGGGCCATCGCCCGCAAAATCCGGGGCCGCCGGGCAACGAGCGGAAACAGGGCCGCCAGAGACGGTCGCCCGGCCTGCAGGATAGGGCCGTCGAATGCCTGGAAAAGCTCTTTGGAGCGTTGGTCGAACCTCTGGAATTCGCGCGCCGCGCGTTCACCGGCAAATGCGCGGATCGCGTCAGTGTTGGCCGCAGGGTCGTCGTGAAGGTCCAGTCGGCTTCCATCGGCCCAGAAATGCCGGGCGATGATGCGTTGACGCACGAGAGGGACGTGATCCTGCAGTCTTTCGCCCAGAGAGTCGAAGAGAGCCTCGAACACGGGGCGCAGCGTGAGGACGGTGGGGCCGGCGTCGACGGGACCGGCAGCGGATGGGACGCTTCGCATCTTGCCGCCGGGCGTTGCATGGCGTTCCAGTACGGTCACGTTCAGTCCGGCGTGGGCAAGCTGTGCTGCAGCCGCCAGCCCGGCGATCCCGGCGCCGACGACGACCACACGTCCGTCTTGCCTCTCCAAATATCGCGCGCCCGTCATGTCTGAATTCTTGACTCCTGCCAGAGCATTGTCCAGTTTGATTTACACATACTGTGTCGCATCGAAATGACACTATAACCCGGAGGCCGGGATGGCGATCAAGGAACGTGTCGAATTGGCGATGGGTCGCGCCTTGGAGGCCGCTCGCGGAGGGCAGGCGCCCAGGCAGCTGTCCGAGGCGCTCCGCTATGCCACCTCGCCAGGCGGAGCACGGATACGGCCGACGATCCTGTTGTCTGTAGCCGCGGCTTGCGGCGACGACCGACCAGAGCTCGCCGATGCCTCAGCCGCCGCCCTCGAACTGATACACTGCGCAAGCCTCGTGCATGACGACCTGCCTTGTTTTGACGACGCCGATCTCCGGCGCGGCAAGCCATCGGTACACAAGGCCTATTCCGAGCCGCTTGCCGTTCTGACGGGTGACAGCCTGATTGTCCTCGCGTTCGGGGTTCTCGCGTCCGCAGGCACGGATGATAGGGCAATGCGCCTGATCCTGTCGCTGGCGCGTCGGACCGGGATGCCGGATGGAATTTGTGCCGGCCAGGGATGGGAGAGCGAGCCGAAGATCGATCTTGCCGCCTATCATCGCTCGAAGACCGCGGCGCTTTTCGTCGCGGCCACCGAAATGGGCGCAATCTCGGCCGGACACGATGGCGAGGCCTGGTACGATCTGGGCGCGTTGATCGGAGAGGCCTTTCAGGTCGCCGACGATCTTCGCGATGCTCTGATGGATCGTGACGCGCTTGGCAAACCTGTCGGCCAGGATGAGCTTCACGGTCGTCCGAATGCGGTTTCGGAGCTTGGCGTCGAGGGCGCATTCGCGCGGCTGAACGATATCCTGGCCGGAGCGATCGCCTCCATTCCGTCCTGTCCGGGTGAGGCCGCCTTGGCGCACATGGTGCGCCTCCAGGCCGACCGCATCGTCCCCAAGGCGCCCGCGCGGTTTCGGGTCTAGCGAGGTGGCGGGTCGGCAGGCGTCCCTTCTCCACAGCGTCTTCCCCCTCAAGTTCGACCGTCTTGTCGCCAACGCCGGCTTCCAGGCTTTCATGGCTCGCTTGCCGCTGGGACGGATCTTCGTGCGCCGTGACGGCGCTGCGATCTTCGATGTCTTGCAGGGCTTTGTCGCATCGCAGGTTCTGTTCGCGCTCGTCGATCTGGGACTGCTCCGTCGCCTGCTCGGTGCGCCGGCGCGGGTCGAGCAGCTGGGACTGTCCGTGAACGTTTCGGCCGACCGGCTTGAGGTGCTGTTGCGGGCCGGGGTCGCCTTGCGCCTGTTGAAGCAGCGCCGGGACGGACGGTTCGCCCTGGCGCGACGGGGCGCCGCGATCGTCGGCATTCCGGGCCTGGAGGCGATGATCGCGCACAATGCAGCCTTCTATGCCGACATGTCGGACCCGGCCGCGTTGATGCGCGGCGAGGAGCAGACGAACCTGCAACGCTTCTGGCCCTACGTCATGGGCGCGAGTGGTGACGTCGGTCAGCGCGATGCCGAGCGCTACTCAGACCTGATGGCGCAGTCACAGAAACTCGTGGCGCAAGACACGCTTCGCCAGGTTTCGCTGCGGGGCACTCAAGGTGCTCATGGACGTGGGTGGCGGGTCCGGCGCGTTCTTGGCACAGGCACTTACTACCTGGCCGGATTTGCGGGGAGTCCTTCTGGATCTGCCGGAGGTGATACCCGCGGCAGAGGTCAGGCTGGCCGCTGCCGGACTGGCGCATCGCGTCACCTTGAGACCGCAAAGCTTCAGGGCGTCCGATTTGCCGAGCGGGGCAGACGCCGTTTCCCTGGTGCGGGTGCTTTTCGATCACGACGACGACACAGTCACGCAGTTGCTGGCGCGCGTCTTCGCTGCGCTGCCGCCGGGTGGCCGTCTGATCGTGTCAGAACCCATGTCCGGAGGAGCGAGACCCGACCGCGCTACGGACGTTTATTTTGCCTTCTACACGATGGCGATGGGCACCGGTCGCGTCCGCTCTGCCGCGCGAATTGCATCGCTCTGTCGGGACGCCGGCTTCGTCGACATAACCGCTCCGCGCGCCGAGCGCCCCTGCATCACGTCTGTGCTGACCTGCGTCAAGCCGGACTGACCAAGATCTCATTTCAGAGTGTAAACAAAGATTGACACATATGAGTGTCTGTCTAAACTGACATTAGGGACTTGGGCTTTTTGCCGGAGTCGGGAGGCGAATATGGAAACCCGCGCTGTCGTGCTGAACGGTCCGAGGGAACTGGCGGTGGAAAGCCTTCCTCTGACCTCGCCGGAGGCGGGTGATCTCGTGGTCGACATCGCTCACTCGGGCATCTCCACAGGAACCGAGAAGCTGTTCTGGAGCGGGGACATGCCACCGTTCCCGGGCATGGGCTACCCGCTGGTCCCCGGATACGAGGCCACGGGAGAAGTGGTCGAGGCCGGCGCCGATACCGGGTTCCGGGTCGGAGAGCATGTCTTCGTGCCGGGCGCCAACTGCTATGAAGGCGCCTTCGGGCTTTTCGGCGCCGCCGCAGGCCGGCTGGTGGTCAAGGCGGATCGAGTCGTGCGGGTGGACGCAGCACTTGGAGCCGAAGGCGCCTTGCTGGCGCTGGCCGCAACGGCGCGGCACGCGATGGCGGGCCTCGACAAGGCGATGCCCGACCTGATCGTTGGGCACGGCGTGATGGGCCGGCTTCTGGCGCGGCTGACGATCGCCGCCGGTGCTCCGGCACCAACTGTGTGGGAAACAGCCCCATCGCGGCGTGATGGCGCAGAGGGCTATGACGTCATCTCGCCCGACGACGATCCTCGCCGAGACTACGCTGCAATCTACGACGCGACCGGCGACACTACGGTGCTGGACAGCCTCATGGGCAGGCTGCGCAAGCGCGGAGAGATTGTCCTGGCCGGGTTTTACGCAAGCGGCGTGAGCTTTGCCTATCCGCCGGCCTTCATGAAGGAGGCGCGCCTGCGGATCGCGGCCGAATGGACCCGCGACGACCTGACCGTGACCGCCCGACTGGTGGCAAGCGGAGCGCTTTCGCTGCACGGACTTATCACCCATCGGTCTCCGGCAGCATCTGCCCCGGCCGCCTATCGCACGGCATTCGACGATCCAGGGTGCCTGAAGATGATCCTCAATTGGAAGGAAGCGGCATGAAGGACGTCCCTGACTTGAAGGACTTCGACCAGCGCCTGCGCGACGAGGCTCACGAGGATCTTGCAGATATCATATCTGCGGAGCCGACGAAGAAAACCCAGATCATCGCAATCTACGGCAAGGGCGGCATCGGCAAGTCGTTCACGTTGGCCAACCTCAGCCACATGATGGCCGAGATGGGCAAGCGCGTCCTGCTGATCGGGTGCGACCCGAAATCGGACACCACCAGTCTTCTGTTCGGCGGCAAGGCGTGTCCCACGATCATCGAGACCTCGACGAAGAAGAACCTCGCCGGCGAGCCGGTCCGGATCGGAGACGTCTGTTTCAAACGGGGCGGTGTCTTCGCGATGGAGCTGGGCGGACCCGAAGTGGGTCGCGGCTGCGGCGGACGCGGGATCATCCACGGGTTCGAACTTCTCGAGAAGCTTGGGTTCCACGACTGGGATTTCGACTATGTCCTGCTCGACTTCCTGGGCGACGTGGTCTGCGGCGGCTTCGGACTGCCGATCGCGAGGGACATGGCGCAGAAGGTGATCCTGGTCGCGTCGAACGACCTGCAGTCGCTTTATGTCGCGAACAACGTCTGCTCGGCGGTGGAGTACTTCCGCAAGCTGGGCGGCAATGTCGGTGTCGCCGGACTGGTGGTCAACAAGGACGACGGGTCGGGCGAGGCGCAGGCCTTCGCCAAGGCGGCAGGTGTCCCGATCCTTGCGGCAATCCCCCAGGACGACGACCTTCGGAAGAAATCCGCGAACTACCAGATCGTCGGAACCGCCAAGAGCCGCTGGGGCAGCCTGTTCGCCGGACTGGCCGATGAGGTCTCGGCCGCACCGCCAATCCGTCCTTCTCCGCTGGACCAGGACGGGCTTCTCGCCTTGTTCGACGGCGCCGACACAGGTGCGGGCGTCACGTTGGAGCCTGCGACGGACGCGGACATGCGCGGAAAGTACGCCAAGCCGAAGGAAAGCTTGGAGGTGATCTATGACGACGCCTGACCGAATCCGCGGCATGACGGCAAGCTGCGGCCATTCAACGCCAGTTCAGGACAAGGCATGACCGGCGAAGTCACATATGACGGCGCCAGCGCGGTCGAGGTGATCCGGGGCGAAGCCGAAGAGGCCGCAACCGCAGCGCCGTCCGGAGGATCGGGCGGCTGCCACTCAAGCGACGAGATGGCGAAAGCCGCGCGACAGGCCGGACAGTCGGAGATGCTGGAGCAGTTCGCGAAGGACTATCCGAAAGGTCCGCACGACAAGCCGCAAAGCATGTGTCCTGCGTTCGGTTCGCTGCGCGTCGGCCTTCGGATGTCTCGGGTTGCGACGGTTCTGTCCGGCTCTGCCTGCTGCGTCTATGGGCTGACCTTCGTCAGCCACTTCTACGGTGCGCGGAGGTCGGTCGGCTACGTGCCGTTCAATTCCGAGTCCCTTGTGACGGGCAAGCTGTTCGAGGACATCCGGGACGCGGTGCACGAAATGGCCGACCCCGACCGGCTGGACGCCATCGTCGTGACCAATCTTTGCGTGCCGAGCGCCAGCGGCGTGCCGCTGCGGCTGCTCCCCAGCGAGATCAACGGGGTCAGGGTCGTCGGTATAGACGTGCCGGGTTTCGGCATTCCGACCCATGCCGAGGCAAAGGATGTCCTGGCCGGTGCGATGTTGAACTACGCACGCAAGGAGATCATGGCCGGACCCGTCCCGGCACCTGTGGGCGGTGTCTCGGATCGCCCCACCGTCACCCTCTTGGGCGAGATGTTCCCATCGGACCCGATGATGATCGGGCGGATGCTGGCACCGATGGGTCTGGCGGCGGGACCGGTCGTTCCCTGCCGCGAGTGGCGAGAGCTTTATGCCGCGCTGGATTGCGGCGCCGTCGCGGCGATCCATCCGTTCTATACCGCCGCGATCCGCGAGTTCGAAGCGGCCGGCCGGCCGGTCCTGGGTTCGGCTCCGGTGGGTCACGACGGCACCGCCGCCTGGCTTTCAGCCGTCGGGGATACCTTCGGGGTCCCTTCAGAGAAGATTGCCGAAGCGCAGAATGCCATCCTGCCCGCCATCAAGGGGGCGCTTTCCGCGGCGCCGATCAAGGGCACGATCACTCTCTCGGGCTACGAGGGCAGTGAGCTGCTGGTTGCCCGGCTCCTGATCGAAAGCGGAGCCGACGTGCCATACGTCGGCACGGCCTGTCCCCGGACGCCTTGGTCCGAGGCCGACGCCGAATGGCTGGGCGCGCGTGGCGCCAAGGTCAAATTCCGTGCTTCGCTGGAAGACGATTGTGCGGCGATGGAAGGCGTGAAACCCGACCTCGCCATCGGTACCACTCCGGTAGTCCAGAAAGCAAAAGAGCGCGGCATTCCAGCGCTTTATTTCACGAACCTGATCTCGGCCCGTCCGCTGATGGGGCCGGCTGGTGCGGGAAGTCTGGCCGAGGTGATCAATGCGGCCATCGCGGGCAAGGAGCGGATGGACCGCATGCGCTCGTTCTTCGACGGCGTCGGCGTCAATGACACCGCAGGCATATGGGAAGGCGAGCCGAACCTGCGGCCCGATTTCCGGGCGCTGAACCTGAAGAAGCTCGAGAACAAGAAGCGCGCCGCGAAGGCGCAGGAGATGATCTGATGCTGATCCAGGATCATGACCGCGCCGGCGGCTACTGGGGGGCGGTCTATGCCTTCTGTGCCGTAAAGGGCCTGCAGGTCGTGATCGACGGTCCGGTCGGGTGCGAGAACCTGCCGGTGACCAGCGTGTTGCACTACACCGACGCCCTTCCGCCGCACGAACTGCCAATCGTCGTGACCGGACTGGGCGAGGAAGAGCTTGGCCGCGAAGGGACCGAGGGCGCGATGAAGCGGGCCTGGGAGACGCTGGACCCCGCGCTGCCGGCCGTGGTCGTCACCGGGTCCATCGCCGAAATGATCGGCGGCGGCGTCACGCCGATGGGAACCTCGATCCAGCGTTTCCTGCCGCGCACCATAGACGAGGATCAATGGCAATCGGCCGACCGCGCCATGACCTGGCTCTTTACCGAGTTCGGCATGACGAAGGGCCGGATGCCCAAGGAAGCGAAGCGCGAGGACGATGCGAGGCCGCGCGTGAACATCCTCGGACCGATGTACGGCACCTTCAACATGCCAAGCGACCTCCACGAGATTCCGGCGGCTGATCGAAGGGATCGGCGCCGAGGTCAACATGGTGCTGCCGCTGGGCGCTCACCTCGCCGATATGCGCAACCTCGTGAACGCCGACGTCAATGTCTGCATGTACCGCGAGTTCGGCCGCGGGCTGGCTGAGGTACTGGGCAAGCCCTACCTGCAGGCGCCGATCGGGATCGACTCGACCACCAGGTTTCTCCGGACGCTTGGCGAGATGGTCGGGCTGGACCCAGAGCCGTTCATCGAGCGCGAGAAGCATTCGACCATAAAGCCGGTCTGGGATCTTTGGCGCTCGGTCACGCAGGATTTCTTCGCGACGGCCAGCTTCGGCATCGTCGCGAACGAGACCTATGCCCGCGGCATCCGCCATTTCCTGGAAGGCGACCTGGGCCTGCCCTGCGCCTTTGCCGTCGCGCGTGTCGCGGGCACCAAGACGGACAATGTCAAGGTCCGGGCCCTTATCGCGCAGGAGCGACCGCTGATCCTGATGGGATCGATCAACGAGAAGATGTACCTGGCGGAGACCAGCGCTGGTCATGGACCCCGCCCGGCCTTCATCCCGGCCAGCTTTCCCGGCGCTGCGATCCGCCGCGCCACCGGCACGCCGATGATGGGTTACGCCGGAGCGACGTACCTGCTGCAGGAAGTCTGCAACGGCCTGTTCGATGCTCTGTTCCACATCCTGCCGCTTGGCACGGACATGGATGCCGCCGCCGCCACGCCGACACCTCTGCGTCGCGACTTTCCCTGGGACGAGGATGCCGCCGCCGCGCTTGACGCGATCGTGGCGCGCCACCCCGTGCTGACCCGCATTTCTGCCTCGAAGACCTTGCGCGACGCCGCCGAGGCGGCGGCCCTGCGCCAAGGCGCGGAACGCGTCGTCCTCGAGACGGTGCAAGCCCTATCGCCCGACGCGGCGAGCAAAACGGAGGAAGTTTGATCCGATGACTGATCTTGCAACCAACCCACCGCGGCGTCGCCGCAACGGGCGTCAACGCAACGCAGAGTTCATCCTGTACTTCACCGTCATCTTTCTGTTGGCGCTGCCGTCGTCCTGCATCTCGTGGGTGCGCGACGCGATCCGGCTCCGCACGCTCAACCTGTTCGGGCCGCTTGCGCGCGCCTGGGCGGAAGCGGACCGGACGACGCCACTGATATTCTCGGTCTGAGCCATGCAGGCGAAAGACCGTGATACCGACTGTTGGCCCGGAAGGGCTGGCGGACTCCCGAGGGCCCGTTCCGACGGGACTGACGGACCCTGCCGCGGGGAACGCGGCGTCAGCATAGCGTTCCGGAGGAAAGTTCATGGCTGATAACACCGACCTGTCCTTTACAGGTCTCACCGACGAGCAGGCCCAGGAGCTGCATTCGGTCTACATGAGCGGCCTCTGGCTGTTCGTGGCGATTGCAGTGGTCGCGCATCTTGCGACCTACATCTGGGCTCCATGGTTCTGAGGAAGGATCGACGATGTCTAAGTTCTACAAGATCTGGCTCATCTTCGATCCCCGCCGCGTCTTCGTGGCGCAGGGCGTATTTCTCTTCTTGTTGGCCGTGATGATCCACCTGGTGGTTCTGTCAAACGGCGTCAACTGGTTCGAGAATGCTGCCGAAGCGCGCGCCGCGGTCGGGAATTGATCCCGGGCCCACTGCTCTAAGACAACGCTGCGGGCGGCCCCGCTCGCCCGCAGCCACACACTAGGACTTTAGCCGGCCGACCGGACCTTCCGTCCGTGATGTCGACCGGCTCGGGAGGTGACCCAAATGGCGCTACTCAGTTTCGAACGAAAATACCGGGTTCGCGGAGGCACCCTGCTTGGCGGCGACCTCTTCGATTTCTGGGTCGGACCCTTCTATGTCGGCTTTTTCGGGGTCACGACGGCCTTCTTCGCGTCGCTCGGCACGATCCTCATCTTCTGGGGCGCCGCGCATCAGGGAACATGGAACCCCTGGCTGATCAACATCGCCCCGCCGGACCTGTCCTACGGTCTTGGCGCCGCCCCGCTGATGGAGGGCGGTCTGTGGCAGATCATCACGATCTGCGCCGTGGGCTCCTTCGTGAGCTGGGCCCTGCGAGAAGTCGAGATATGTCGCAAGCTGGGGATAGGCTATCACGTCCCCTTCGCCTTCGGCTTCGCGATCCTGGCCTACGTGACGCTGGTGATCTTCCGCCCGGTCCTGATGGGCGCCTGGGGACACGCTTTTCCCTACGGGATATTCAGCCACCTCGACTGGGTGTCGAACACCGGCTACGCGTACCTCCATTTCCACTACAATCCGGCGCACATGCTGGCGGTCTCGCTCTTCTTCGCGACCTGCTTCGCTCTCGCGCTGCATGGCGGGCTGATCCTGAGCGCGGCGAACCCCGAGAAGGGCGAGGAGATGAAGACTCCCGACCACGAGGACACGTTCTTCCGCGACTTCATCGGTTACTCGATAGGCACTCTCGGCATCCATCGCCTGGGTTTCCTGCTGGCGATCAACGCCGTGTTCTTCTCGGCCGTCTGCATCATCATCTCGGGCCCCGTCTGGACCAAGGGCTGGCCGGAATGGTGGAACTGGTGGCTCGATCTGCCGATCTGGCCGTGAGGGAGGACTGACCAATGGCCGAATATCAGAATATTTTTACACAAGTGCAGGTGCAGGGTCCGCCCGAGATGGGGATGGACAACGCCTTCAACATGGCCGAGGAGCGTATCTTCAGGCCGGGCTTCAGCCGCCTCATCGGCTGGATCGGAAACGCGCAACTTGGCCCGATCTACCTGGGCTGGACCGGCATGGTTTCGGCGGCGACCTTCGTGCTCTGCCTGAACATCATCGGCTTCAACATGCTGGCGCAGGTCAACTGGTCGATCCCGGAGTTCCTGCGCCAGGGCTTCTGGCTGGCGCTGGAGCCGCCGGGGCCGCAATGGGGCCTCAAGATACCGCCGTTGCAAGAGGGCGGATGGTACATCATCGCCTCGTTCCTGCTTCTGGTCAGCGTGATGACATGGTGGCTTCGGACCTACCTGCTGGCCGAACAGCACAAGATGGGCAAGCACGTCGCCTGGGCCTTCGCCTCCGCGATCTGGCTGTTCCTGGTGCTGGGCCTCTTCCGTCCGATCCTGATGGGCTCGTGGTCCGAAGCGGTGCCCTATGGCATCTTCCCGCACCTTGACTGGACCACGGCGTTCTCGATCCGCTACGGCAACCTCTACTATAATCCCTTCCACTGCCTTTCGATCGTCTTCCTCTACGGCTCCGTGCTGCTCTTTGCGATGCACGGCGCGACGATCCTGGCCGTAAGCCGCTTCGGCGGCGACCGCGAGCTCGAGCAGATCGTCGACCGCGGCACGGCCGCCGAGCGGGCGGCGCTGTTCTGGCGCTGGACCATGGGCTTCAACGCCACGATGGAAGGCATCCATCGCTGGGCCTGGTGGTTCGCGGTCCTGACACCGATCACGGGCGGCATCGGCATCCTGCTGACGGGCACGGTCGTCGACAACTGGTTCATCTGGGCGCAGGAACACAACTTCGCGCCGGCCTACGATGGATCCTACGGCTACGAGGCCTACGGGACCTACGAAGCCTTCATCGGACAGGGAGAGTGACCATGTTCGACTGGTTTTCCAGATGGAACAGAGACAACCCCACGAATGTGGAGCGTCCCGCAATCATCGTCGGCGTCGTCGGCGTCTCGGTGATCGCGGCGACGGCGCTGGTGACTCTGGGCCAGCCCTTCGCGACCGACAGCCTGCAAACCGGCCCGCGCGGCACGGGGATGGAGGTGGTCAAGTTCGTCTCGGACATCGGCGGGACGGAACCGACGATCGAAGCCTTCCTCGCGACCGAGACGCCGCCGATCACTCCGACCGGCGGCGAGCGGACCGCTGGTGAGGCCTACGAAAACGCCGAGCCGCTGCTCGCCGATCTGACGGTCGAGAACTACGACCGGCTGTTGACCGCGATGCGTGCCTGGACCGGCATTCCGGACCTTCTCGAGGATCCGGAGAATTATCAGACCGTCGTGGCGCGGCGCATGATCCAGATGGTGCAGAACATCAACGAGAACTGGGACGGCCATGTGAACGCCTACGGCGAGAACGGTGTGACCTGCTATACCTGTCACCGGGGCGAGCCTGTTCCCAGCGACATCTGGTTCCTCTCGACGCCCACCGTGTTGGCTGCCCAGGGATGGTCGGCCAACCAGAACCGGGTCACGCCGTTGTCGAGTTTCACATCGCTGCCGTCGGACGCTCTGGAAGCCTACCTGCTGAACCTGGAGCCTATCGCCGTTCACGATCTGGAAAGCCGCGTGGCAGGCATTCCGGGGCAGGACGGCTATCCCGGTATCCAGCATGCAGAGCGCACCTTCGCCTTCATGAACTACATCTCGAATTCACTGGGGGTGAATTGCACCTTCTGCCACAACACCCGCGCTTTCTATGACGGGGCACAGGTGACGCCTCAGTGGGCGAATGAAGCTCTCGGCATCGCGATGGTGCAGGAGTTGAATGCCGAATACCTGGTGCCGCTGCAGGATGTCTACCCGGCCGAGAGGCTGGGCGCATTGCACGGCGACGCACCGAAGGCGGCGTGCCGCACCTGTCACAAGGGATATCAGCGGCCGCTGCAGGGGCTCAACGTCATGGGCAACTGGCCCGAACTGGCCTCGACGGAAGCGCCGGTCTATCCCGACGCCGCGGAGGTCCGAGGCTCGCGGAGCGCCCATCGAAGCGCCTGCGGCTGAAAGAGCGCCGGCGACCGAAGAAGCGCGCCGGACGCCGGCGGAGAACCCGCAGCGCCTGCCAAATGAACAGGTGGCCGGGCGCCGAACCGCGCCCGGCCCTCCATCGCGCCGTTCGCGTCCCGACCAGATGCGCGGACGTCGCCAGAGCAACCCGCCAAGGGGGCAGCGATGACCGACACGAGCCACACACCGCTCCTGGACAAGATCGCCGGACCAGCCGACCTGCGCCAGATGAGCGACGGCGATCTGACCAGGCTGGCCACCGAACTGAGGAGCGAACTTGTTTCGGTCGTCTCGGAAACCGGCGGCCACCTCGGCTCTTCTCTGGGGGTGGTGGAACTGACCGTCGCCCTTCACGCTGTCTTCAACGCCCCGAACGACAAGCTGATCTGGGATGTCGGACATCAGTGCTATCCGCACAAGATCCTGACCGGCCGTCGCGACCGGATGCGAACGCTGCGGCAGAAGGACGGGCTGTCCGGCTTCACCAAGCGGAGCGAAAGCGCCTTCGACCCGTTCGGTGCCGCTCATTCCTCGACCTCCATCAGCGCCGCCCTCGGATTCACCGTGGGCCGGGACATGGGCCAGCCTGTCGGCGATGCCATTGCGGTGATCGGGGATGGCGCGATCAGCGCCGGAATGGCCTATGAAGCGCTGAACAACGCCGGGGCCGAGGGTCGGCGGCTTTTCGTGATCCTGAATGACAACAAGATGAGCATCGCGCCGCCCGTGGGGGCGATGTCGGCCTATCTCGCCAGGCTTTATGCAGGAGAGCCCTTTGCGCACCTCCGCGAGCTGGCCGAAGGGTTCGAGGCAGCGATGCCGCCGCCGATGCGCGAAGGCGCGCGGCGGGCGCGGCAACTGGTGACCGGGGTGACGGGCACCGGCACGCTGTTCGAGGAGCTGGGATTCGACTACGTCGGGCCGATCGACGGACATGACATGGGTCAGTTGTTGCCTGTCCTGCGCGCCGCACGGGCGCGGGCGACGGGCCCGGTGCTGATCCATTGCTGCACGGTCAAGGGCAAGGGCTATGCTCCTGCGGAAACCAGCGCCGACAAGTATCACGGCGTCTCGAAGTTCGATGTGGCGACGGGAACCCAGGCCAAGAAAGCCGGTGGTGCCCCCAGCTATACGTCGGTTTTCGGCAGGGCGCTGACGGACGAGGCGTCCCGGGACCCGAGCATCGTCGCGGTCACCGCCGCCATGCCATCCGGGACCGGCGTCGACATCATGGCGAAACGATTTCCCGAACCGTGTCTTCGACGTCGGCATCGCCGAGCAGCACGGCGTCACCTTTGCCGCAGGGATGGCCGCCAGCGGCCTGAAACCGTTCTGCGCCATCTATTCCACCTTCCTTCAGCGCGGGTTCGATCAGATCGTCCACGATGTGGCGATCCAGGGACTGCCGGTTCGCTTCGCCATCGACCGTGCCGGGTTGGTCGGGTCCGATGGCGTGACCCATGCCGGGGCCTACGACGTGGCCTATCTGTCCTGCCTGCCGGGCTTCACGGTGATGGCGGCGGCGGACGAGGCCGAGTTGATGCACATGGTGGCCACGGCGGCGGCACATGATGCCGGTCCGATCGCATTCCGCTATCCCCGAGGCGAGGGCACCGGGGTTGCCATGCCGGAGCGCGGCGAGGTGCTGGAGATCGGCAAGGGCCGTATTCTGCAGGACGGTGAGGATGTCGCGATCCTGTCGTTCGGCGCTCACCTTGCAGAGTGCCGCGCGGCGGCGGACATGCTGGCGGACGAGGGTCTGACCGTAACTTTGGCTGATGCCCGATTTGCCAAGCCGCTGGACCAGGAGCTGGTCCTGAGACTGGCGCGGGGACACCGGGCCCTGTTGACGGTGGAGCAGGGGGCCGAAGGTGGCTTCGGGTCCATGGTGATGCACGCGTTGGCCCGAAACGGGGCCTTCGATCGGGGGCTGGCGATCCGCAACGTCTGCCTGCCGGACCGTTTCATCGACCAGGCGAGCCCGTCCGAGATGTATCGGGCCGCAGGAATGTCCGCCCTGGACATCGCGGCCACGGCGCGTTCGGCATTGGGAGCCGGGGGAAAGATCGTCCCTCTGTCAGTGGCACGGTAGACCTGGTCGCAACTCAAATCCCGCTTGTGCTGCGCATGGAAAGACAAAGGCCCCCGAACCGGACGTTCGGGGGCCTTTGGTCTGTCCGGGTGGTCGAGGTCAGCTGCCTCCGGCAGCCTCGGGTCCGACCGATTTCAGGTAGGCCCAGATATCGGGCGCGTCCTCGGCCTTGCGCAGCTTGAACGTCATCTTTCCGCGCGCGGATTTGTCATCGAGGTACTCGCGCAGAAATGCCGTCGGATCCTGGACGTAGACCGCGAAGTTCTCCTCGTTCCATTCAAGCCCGGCCTCGCCCGCCGCGACCATCGAGTCCGAGTAGCTGAAGTCTTCCCAGGTGCCCGCCGTGCGCCCGACGACGCCGTACAGGTTGGGTCCGACCCTTCCGCCCTTGGCGATATCGTTGCCGTCGGCGTCGGTGATCGAATGACAGGCCACGCATTGGCGGAACGTCTTCTCGCCGGCCGCCGCGTCTCCCATATCCTGCGCCGTGGCCATTGGTGCCATCAGACATAGTCCGGCGATGCCGGCCAAAAGAAACTTCATGTCTTCTCCTCCAATTTGACGCACATCCTGATCTTATACGTAGGATGCGGGTGTCGGGATCAATGATCGTATCTGCAGCAGGTCATGCGACTGCATGGGCGATGGCGCATTGCTTCCACAGCACGGTCAGCGCGTCGACCAGGTGATCGATGTCGGCATCGCTGTGCAGCGGGGACGGCGTGAAGCGAAGGCGCTCGGTGCCCTTCGGAACGGTGGGATAGTTGATCGGCTGCACGTAGATGCCCCAATCGCGCATCAGGATGTCGGCCAGCATCCGGCATTTCACCGGGTCCTTGATCATGACCGGAATGATGTGGCTGGGGTTGTCCATGTGCGGGATGCCGCGACGGTCCAGGGCGTCGCGCAGACGCCTTACCTGGCGACGCTGGCTCTGCCGCTCGGCGTCGCTGTGCTTGAGGTGGTGGATGGCGGCCTGGGCCGCTGCCGCCACTGCCGGAGGCAGGGCGGTGGTGAAGATGAACCCGCTCGCGAAACTGCGAATGAAGTCGCACAGCGCCGCGGACCCGGTGACATAGCCACCCATGCAGCCATAGGCCTTGCCCAGCGTGCCCTCGATCAGCGTGATCCGGTCGGCGAGCCCCTCGCGTTCCGAGATGCCGCCGCCGCGCGGCCCGTAAAGGCCTACGGCGTGGACCTCGTCGAGATAGGTCATCGCCCGGTGCTTCTCGGCGACCTCGACGATTTCCTTCATCGGGCTGATGTCGCCGTCCATCGAATAGACGGATTCGAAGGCGACGATCTTGGGCGCGTTGGCGGGCAGGGCTGCCAGCTTGCGGTCCAGGTCCTCGGGGTCGTTGTGGCGCCAGATGACCTTGTGCGCGCGCGACTGGCGGATGCCTTCGATCATGCTGGCGTGGTTGAGCGCGTCGGACAGGATCACCGCGTCTGGCAGACGGCTGCCGAGAGTGGACAGCGCGGCCCAGTTCGAGACGTAGCCGGACGTAAAGAGAAGGGCCGCCTCCTTGCCGTGGAGGTCGGCCAGTTCGGCCTCGAGCCGCACGTGATAGTGGTTGGTGCCGGAGATGTTGCGGGTGCCGCCGGCCCCGGCTCCGCAGAGGTCGACCGTGTCCTTCATCGCCTGCCGGACATCCGCGTTCTGGCCCATCCCCAGATAGTCGTTCGAGCACCAGACGGTGACCTCCTCGGGGGCGCGATCGTCGTGTGATCTGGCCTTGGGAAATGCGCCACAGCGACGTTCCAACTCGGCGAAGACGCGGTAGTTGCCCTCGTCCTTCAGGGTTTTCAGCTGTGCGTTGAACATGGCGTCAAAATCCATGATATCCCTCCGGTCTTACGGTTTTTTCTGTTGGTTTGGGCGCTGGAAGCATCCAGCGCCAGAGTTTGGCATCGGGCAGCGGCAGCACCATCAGCCAGTGCTCCAGCAGCGCGAGCGCGGTGATGGCCGTGAGCAGGGCGAAGCCTGCGATTTCGCCAGGCGTGCTGGCGGAAATCATGCGCTCGATCCAGCACGCGGTCGCAAAGGTCAGCGTGGTCACCGAAATCGGGAACACCCAGTTGAGCCGCGAGATGCGGAAGTGGCTGGCGAGGTGGGACAGCGCGCGCGGCAGGAATTCGGTGTTGATCCGCGGAACGCCGAAATAGAGGTTCAGCTTCGCCGAAATCCGCGCGCCATAAAGCGTGGCATAGGTCCAGAACCCGAAGGCGTGGTCGGTGCCGGATGCGTAGGTCCACAGCGCGATCAGAAGCGCTGTCAGCAGCATCTCGTGATAGGCGAGGGTGCCCCATGCGCGAATGAAACGCTCCCATTCCGGCAGGTTCGGCGGACAGGGATGCGGGTTCGGGCCGGTGATCGTTCCGGTCAGGAAGGCGATCTCGACCCACCCCCAGATGGCCAGCGCGGCGATGAAGCTGCCATAGACCGCGCCGGGCGACAGTGTCGCCCAGCGTCGCGTCGAAGACCCAGAGCCCGCCCAGCAGCATGGGCAGGGCGGCGAGCGTGCAGTTCAGCGGCGCACGGCCCCCGGCGCGATCGGCATGACGGACGGCCATCAGGATCGCCCCGGTAAAGAACCACCAGAGGAACAGCGCGATGAGCGCAGCGATCCAGGGGCTCTCCATCGGTCAGTACGCCGGCTGAAGCCGCGTGCTCGCGGGCACGCGGTGCTTGTTGGCCGGGATGAAGTAGAGCCCGACAAAGGCCGATGCCGCGCGAACGCGGGCCGAAAGGCGGCGGACAGATGCTCCCGACGCCCGGGATGCCCGTGCTGTCGGCGAGGTCGGCGTTGGCCTTTTGCAGCCGCTTCAGACCGGCCTTCCAGCGCGGGTTCTCGATATCGAGGGTGATCGGGAACACCTGCCTCGAGATCTCGGATGTCTTGGTGAAGACCTCGTGCCCGTACCAGTCCGTATCGACGCCCAGAGCCTTGTGAAAGGCAGGGCGCTGATGATCGCGGACGTGCATCGTGGCATAGACGGCCGTCAGGAAGAACTTGATCCACAGCACGTTGACGCCACGCGTGAGCTTGGGATCGGTCTTCATCAGAAGCGCGAAGGCTTCGCCGTGGCGGAACTCGTCGTTGCACCACTCCTGGAACCACTTGAAGATGGGGTGAAAGCGATGCTCCGGATGCGCCTCGAGGTGGCGGAAGATCGTGATGTACCGGGCATAGCCGATCTTCTCGGAGAGGTATGTGGCGTAGTAGATGAACTTCGGCCGGAAATAGGTGTACTTCTTGGCCTTGGTCAGGAAGCCAAGGTTCACCGCCACGCCTGCCTCGCGCAACGCGTCGTTGATGAAACCGGCGTGCCGCGCCTCGTCGCGCGCCATCAGCTGGAACAGGCCCGTGATATCGGGGTTGCCGCCGCGGCGTTTCATTTCCTTGTAGAGCACACAGCCCGAGAACTCGGCCGTGCAGGACGAGATCAGGAAATCGATGAATTCCTTGCGCAGTTCGGGGTCCATCCCGTCCCAGTCGACGTGGTCCCAGTCCTCGTTCTTCTTGAAATGGCCCTTGTTCGGATCGGACTCCATTTCGTGGATCAGCTCGTCCCAGTCGGCGCGGACCGGGGAGACGTCTATTGCATCCATCTCATCGAAATCGGTGGTGTAGAACCGCGGCGTAAGCAGCGTGTTCTGCATCGCGATATCGGTGGCGCCGAAGCTGTCGAGCCTGGACTGGGCTTCCTGGATGGCAAGGCTTTCCTCGGCTGTGGTCGCGTCTGCGGTGTGAACCGCGGTCATTGGCGTCGCATCAGCGGTGTGGAGTTTCTGAACGTTCATAGTCTGGCCTCCTCGGAGAACGAAAACTCGCAAAGCTCCATGACTTCGATGTCGCCTGTCAGGCGGGTCCAGAGCTGCTCCAGTTTAGACGCACGCACGATTGTGGCCTGGCGCGCCTCGCGGACGACATGGCCGAAAGGGGCCATGATCTCCGGCCCCTGAACCCGCACTTCGTCACCAGGGTGGATAACGGCGCCGTTGTCGAAACGGACATGCGCGTGCAAGCTTTCGAAGCAATGACTGACCTCTACGGTGCAGGGCGCATGTTCGATGTCCTTCGTAAGCCATCCCATCATTGGCCTCCTTCCTGCTGAGCCAGGAGCTTGTGAAAGGCCCTGGCATTGTCCGCGCCGAATCCCATCAGGTCGGCGCTCCACCCCGTCGAGGGGTCGTAAATCGAGGTCCGGCCGGTATCGTGACCGATCAGCGTGACGGGCCCGTCGAGGGGCACGCGGTGCTTGGTGCGCTCGCGCAGGATCACGCGGTAGACGCCGGAGATGAAACCGCCCTGTTCGGGCGACAGATCGGCAATGAGCGTGCCATCTGGCTCGGTGACGGTAGCGGCTCCCGCCAGGTCGCCGGAAAGCACCACATCGCGAGAGATGACGACGCCGCCTTTCGGCGGTGACGAAATCACCGGGCCGTCCATGACGACGTACAGCGTCACCAGGGAAAAGACCGTCAGCACCAGCGCGGCCACGGCCCGCACCAGCGCGCGCGGGACAAGCTCGGTGTCGGGGCGGCGAATGCGGGGCTGGGCGTCGGCGTGAACCATGACGGTGATCTCCCTTTATTCGGCGGCAACCGCGACCAGCGCGGGACGCCGGGCGAGTTGCGGGGTGGAAACACGGGCCTCGGCGGCCTCGGCCAGAAGCTGCGCGACCTTCTCGGCGTCCGGAATGCAACGCAGGGCCGGTTGTGTTTTACGCATGCGCCACGGGCGGGCGTGCGGCCAGCACACCAGGAACGACAGGCGCGTTTCTCCGAGCAGGTCGAGAGCGATGGTGCCCGTGCCATCCCGGTTCAGGTGCAGGTCGGCATTGGCGATCTGCCGGAACGGCAGGTTCAGCGTCACCGTCAGCGCGGCCCCGATCCGCATTGCAACGCGGCGGTTCGTGATCGTGTAGACGGTGGCGCGGGCCTGGACGAAGGCGACAAGCCACAGAAGTGCGCATACCACGAACCCCAGCAACAGGAAGGGCAGCGCGCCGGCAAAGGCCGTCCCGGCGGAAGCCTCGCCCAGCATCGCCACGAACCGCCAGACCGCAAGCAGGAGGAAATAGCCGACCACCCAGTGCAGGTTCAGCGCATCGCGCAACAGGGCCATGACATCGGGCCGACCCTGCCAGAGGATGTGCTCGCCCTCAGGCGGCGTCTCTGGCAGGCCCCATACGGGTTCAAGGGCGAAGTCGTCGTGGCTCATGACAGTCTCCCTGCGTCAGCCGAGCTGCGGCTCGAGCCGCGCCTCGCTGGCGTAAAGCGTTCCGCCCGCGTAGTAGCCGGCGATCTTGTCCTCTTCGAGCAGGGTGACCTGACGCGGTGAGGCATGTTGCGGGACGCCCGCGAACTGGTGCGCGTAAAGCGTGCGGACCCGCACACGGTCGGACTTGATGCGCGACAGGGTGACCGGGACCAGACGTCTGCCGGTGCCGAAACCCTCGGCCAGTTCGTATTCCAGGAAGCGGACAAGCTGTTCGGGTTCGTCGACCCACATGTCGACGACGATGCCCACGACCTTGTTGTCGCCCGAGACCACGGGAAGTCCCCGCGGATCGCGCCCCGCCGAGACCCGGATATGCTCGGTCGCGGCCATCGGCACGATCTTGGGATGCCCGTTGCCGTCAAGTTCCGGCACGTCGCGGCGCGGCGCCCAGGAGGCAGGACCGACGCCGTCGACCATCGGGTCGCCCGTGGGCACGAAGGGAAAGCCGTTGCCGGCTGCCGTCTTGGCAAGCGCCAGGTTGGTGCGGTCGGGATGCTGGCCCGAAGGCACCGTCAGGGTGCCGCGCCCGTGGGGAAGCAGGAAGGTCTTGTCGTCCGGGACAGGGAACATGCCCTGGTTGGCCGAGGGCTTTCCGTCATCGTCTTCGAGAGGGTAACCCTCGCGCATGTTCTCGCGCTGAAGGTAGAAGACGAGCAGCGCGAAGAAGATCCAGAACAGCCAGAGCGAGAGGCTGGCGAGATCGAAGTTGCCGAAGAATGTTCCTGTCATGGCAGGGTCCTTTCCGGTTTGCGGCGGGTCACGTGGGGAACTCGGACAGCCCGAGGCGGGTCTGTCCTTGCTCGGCGCGATGTACTGGTTGGCGGGTGTGGCGCATCAGTGGCCCGAGGACCGCAAGCGTCACGAAGAGAAGTCCGATCTCGATATGGTAGACGAACGAGTATCCTGTCGCCGGAGTGTTGAGAGCGGTGCCCCAGGCTCCCGAAGTGGCGATGGTGTTGATCGCGTCCCGAAGGCCTCCGCCCAGCGCAATGGACAGGCCCGCGGCTGTGGCCTGCGCCGCGCCCCAGGCGCCCAGCGCCAGTCCGTGCCCTGCCGTGCCCGTCACCGGCAAGGTCATGGCCGCGGTCAGCGTAGCGACGGCAAAGAGCCCGGCGCCGAACCCGATCAAGGCGGCGCCGACGTAGAACAGCGCTGGAGAGCCCATCGGCGCGGCGAAGATCACGGTGGTGAAGGAGAGAATCCCGACTAGCACGCCGCTGGCCGCGACGCGGAACGCGTTGCGACCGCGTGACAGGCCCCGTCCGGCAAGGATGAAACCGGCCAGCGCACCCGCCGCCCAGAGAGCGGTGAGCATCGTGGTTGCCGAGACGGAAAGGCCCAGGATCTCGCCGCCGTAGGGTTCCAGCAGCACGTCCTGCATGTTGAACGCCATGGTGCCGACGAAGACCACCGCCAGCAGCCGACCCGCCGCGCCGCCGACAGTCAGGTCCGCCCAGGCGTCGCGGAACCGCGGTCGCGGCGCCTCGCGCTCGAGGCGGGACATCGGGCGAACCTTTTCCTGCTTCCACAGCGCGATCAGGTTCAGGACGATGCCAACAGACGCGGCGCCCTGGACGACCCGGATCAGGGTCAGCGGGGTGAAGTCGGTCAGGAGCCAGCCGATGATCACGGCCGAGACGCCCATGCCAAGAAGATACATGGTGTAGAGCAGCGCCACGACGCGCGGACGCGTGGCGTCGTCGGCGCGGTCGGTCGCCAGGGCGAGACCGGCAGTCTGCGTCATGTGCAGCCCGAGGCCTGTCATCAGGAACGCGATCGCCGCAAGGACCTCGCCCGCCCAGTCAGGCCCTATTCTCTGCTGGCCTGACAGGACCAGCAGGGCGAAGGGCATCACGGCCAGTCCGCCCATCTGCCACAAAGAACCGAACCAGAGGTAGGGAACGCGTTTCCAGCCTATGGCACTGCGATGGGTGTCGGACCGGTGGCCCAGCAGCGCGCGGAATGGCGCAATCAGCACAGGCAGCGCGATCATCACTGCGACGACGGTGGCGGGAACCGACAACTCGACGATCATCACGCGGTTCAGCGTGCCCAGCAGCATCACGGTTGCCATGCCCACCGAGACCTGGAAGAGCGACAACCGCAGCAACTGCGCCATCGGCAGCCCCTCGCTGGCGGCATCCGCGAAGGGCAGGGCCTTCATCGGCAGGCGCAACAGGGTGGCGCGGCCGATGATCATGCGGCGTACTCCATCGCTTGGCTGATGTAGAAGCCGCTGGTGATGCGATCCAGCACGGTCAGCGTTCCGTCGGCGCCCTCTTTGCGAAGGGCCCGGACCAGTGCCGCGGGGGCATGGGGGATCATCGTGGGCGAACGGTCGGCACGGGGGAACAACTGGCCAACGCGCCACATCGCCATCAGCAATGGCGTGCGCGGCGCAAGGGTGAAACAGATGCCGCCGGACGTGCGCGCACCGAGAAGCGTCAGCGCCCGCGCGATATCGGTCTTGTCGTAGTACAGCAGGCTGTCCATCGCGACGACGTAGTCGAAATCGCCGTGCGCCGCGTCCAGCATGTCGCCGCTGCGGAAGGTCACCAAGGGTCGAAGCGCCGCGGGCAGACGTCGTTCGGCGATCCCGACGAGGGACGGCGAGATATCAACGGCCATCACCGTGGCCCCGCGTGAAGCGAGGTCCAGCGTCAGTTGCCCCGCGCCACAGCCTGCGTCCAGCACCCGTGCGCCATGCAGATCGGCGGGCAACCTTGCCAGCAGCTGTGCCCGCATCCCGTCGCGCCCGCGGCGCACGGTCTCGCGGATCCGCGAGACAGGAGCGTCGCTGGTCAGCCGCTCCCACGTCCGGGTGGCGGTCTTGTCGAAGTAGGTTTCGACGCGCGTCAGGGTGCGGGCGTAGGTCATCAGTCGAATCCCAGAAGCTCGAAGATATCCCGGTCTGCCATCGGCGCGGGTGCCAGAGGCTCGGTGCCGTTCCACAGGCGCTCCGCCAGGCGCACGTATTCGGCGCGGCACTGGACGATGTCCTCGTCGTCGTCCATCTCGAACAGCGTCTTCTTCTTCAGGCGCGAGCGGCGGATGGCGTCGATGTCGGGCATATGCGCGATCCGGTTGAAGCCGACTTTCGCGCAATAGCGGTCCACCTCGTTGGTGTCGGTCGAGCGGTTGGCGACGCAGCCTGCAAGCCGGACCTTGTAGTTGACCGACTTGGCCTGAACCGCGGCGATGATGCGGTTCATCGCGTAGATCGAGTCGAAGTCGTTCGCCGTCACGATCACGGCCCGGTCGGCATGCTGCAACGGAGCGGCGAAGCCACCGCACACGACGTCGCCTAGGACGTCGAAGATCACCACGTCGCTGTCTTCCAGCATGTGGTGCTGCTTCAGCAGCTTCACCGTCTGGCCGACGACATAACCTCCGCAGCCTGTGCCGGCGGGCGGTCCACCGGCCTCGACGCAGCGCACGCCGCCCCAGCCTACGGCGATGAAATCCTCGGGGCGCAGTTCCTCGGCGTGAAAATCGACCTCTTTCAGGATGTCGATCACCGTGGGTTGCAGGCGCCCCGTAAGGGTGAACGTGCTGTCGTGCTTCGGGTCGCACCCGATCTGCAGCACCCGCTTGCCCATCTGCGCGAAGGCCGCGGAGAGGTTCGACGAGGTCGTCGATTTCCCGATGCCGCCCTTGCCATAGACCGAGAACACCTTGGCCCCCACGATCTGCGTTTCGGGGTCCAGGTGCACTTGCACGGAACCCTCGCCGTCCTGGCCCCGAAGGTCCGGTATGTCGTCGCGCGGGCTCATGAAAGCTCCCTTTCTGCAGATGCGCATCGCGCCTGCTTCTTCTCGTTCCAATTGGGTTCGGACTGTCTGGTTGGGCGTCGCGCCAGGGATTTGCAGGTCGCGGTCATTCTGCAGCCACCCCCTCCATCCGGTCTTCCAGCACGTCCGCCGCATTGCGCAGCGCCGCCACGGTGGCCGCGTCTGGCTGCCAGTAGGCGCGGTCGTGCGCCTCGAGCAGGCGGTTGGCCATGCGTGACGACGCCGTCGGGTTCAAATTGGCCAGCCGGGTGCGCATCGCTTCGTCCAGAACGAAAGTTTCCGAGATCCGCTGGTAGACCCAGGGCTCCACCTGTCCGGTCGTCGCGGACCAACCCATGACGTTGGTGACGTGCGCCTCGATCTGCCGCACGCCTTCGGCGCCGTGGCTCAGCAGCGCCTCGTGGAATTTCGGGTTCAGGGACCGCGAGCGGGTTTCCAGCGACACCTGGTCGGCCAGCGTGCGGACCTTGCCCGCGCCTCGCGTCGTGTCGGAGATGTAGATCGCGGCCTCGGTCCCGCCCCGTGCTCGTTTCACGGCGCGGGATATGCCGCCCAGCGTGTCGAAGTAGTGGTCCACTGTGGTGACCCCCAGTTCGACCGACTCCAGGTTCTGGTAGGCCAGGTCGACATCGGCCAGAGCGGCCTGCAGGAGGGCGCCGTTGCGCGCCGCTTTTCCGTTCACACCGTAGGCGTAGCTTTTCCGGATCTGATAGCTGTCGGCCAGTTCGTCCTCGTCGGCGAAGGCCGACGCGTCGACCAGCATGTTCACATTGGATCCGTAGGCGCCTTCGGCATTCGAGAAGACCCGAAGCGCCGCAGTCTCGAGGTCGCAACCGATCTTTTCGGCATAGTTGAGTGCATGGGCACGGACAAAATTCTGATCCAGCGGTTCGTCCGCGGTCGCGGCCTTCAGCGCGGCCTCGGCCAGCAGCTTTGTCTGCAAGGGAAGCAGGTCGCGGAAGATGCCGGACAGCGTCATGATGACGTCGATCCTGGGGCGTCCGAGGTCGGCGAGCGATATCAGGTCCGCCCCGCACAGCCGGCCGAAACTGTCGAAGCGGGGACGTGCGCCCATCAGCGACAGGGCTTGCGCCAGGGCGGCGCCGTCCGACTTGATGTTATCCGATCCCCACAGGACAAGGGCGACCGTGCGCGGCAGGCTCTTATGGGTGTCGAGGATCAACTGCGCCTGCTTGGCGCCTTCGCGGCAGGCGAACTCGGTGGGCATCCGGAACGGATCGAAGGCGTGAATGTTGCGCCCAGTCGGCAGAATGTCGGGCGACCGGATCAAGTCGCCACCATGCACCGGGGGCGTATACCTGCCGTCCAGCGCATTCATCAGACCGGGGATCTCGGTGTCCTGTTGCAGCAGACGATCGATCTCGGCGCGGTCGGCGTCGCTTGCGTCCGTCATCAGGGCCAGGTAGCCCGCCCGCGCGTCCCGAGTCATCGCCTGGCCGACGATGTGCAGCCCCTCGGGTATCAGCGCGTCCTGTGTCTCGAGCAGCTTCAGCCAGAGATCCTGCGGATCGATACCCTCGAGGTCGACCGCCGCGGCCTGTTCGGCGATCAGCGTCTCGATCTCGGGGCGTTCGGATGCATCCAGGGACGCGTTGCGCCAGCGCGTCAGGCTGTCCTTCAACTCGGCCAGACCCTTGTAAAGCCCGGCAGTCGCCAGCGGCGGCGTCAGGTGAGAAACGGTGATCGCGCCCGCGCGGCGCTTGGCCAGCGTCGCTTCGGACGGGTTGTTCGAGGCATAGAGATAGACGTTTGGCATGTCGCCGATCAGGCGGTCCGGCCAGTCTGCGCCGCACAGGCCGTTCTGCTTGCCAGGCATGAATTCCAGGGCACCGTGCATTCCGAAATGTAGAAGAACATCGGCGTGGAAGCTGTTCTTAAGCCACAGATAAAACTGCGTGAAGGCGTGGGTTGGAGCAAAGCCGCCCTCGAACAACAGGCGCATCGGGTCGCCCTCGTAACCGAAGGCGGGTTGCAGACCGACGAAGACCTTGCCGAAGCGCGCACCCAGCACGAAGACGCCGGCCCCGTCGGACTGGTGCCGGCCGGGAGCTGGGCCCCACTGCGCTTCGACTTCCCTGAGCCAGGGAGTGTTCTCCACGATTTCGTCGGCCAGGATGTGTGCGGCGACGTTCGCCTCCTGTCCGTACTGCCGGGCCGAACCTTCGAGGACGAGCGCCCTCAACTCTTCGACGGTGTCCGGCGGTGTCACGTCGTAGCCGCGTGCCGCCATCGCGTGAAGCGTGTTGTGCAACGAGCGGAACACGTCGAGATAGGCCGCGGTGCCGGCCGCACCCGCGTTGGGCGGGAAGCCGAACAGGACGATGCCGACGCGTCGCTCTGCCACCTTCGACCGGCGCAGGGTGGCGAGGCGAAGGGTGCGGGAGGCCAGCGCCTCGATCCGTTCGGGGCAGGGAGCCATGGCACGCAGGGCGCTATGCGGCTTGCAGGCCCGGGCGCATCCGGCACATCCGCTTTCTCCGTGGCGGCCGGCGAAGACAGTGGGGTTCGTGGCGCCGTCGAGTTCCGGCAAGGCGATCAGCATGGTGGACTCGATCGGCCCGAGGCCTTGCGGCGAGCGCGCCCATTGGTCCAGCGTCTGGAATTCCAGCGGATGCGCCGCAAGGTACGGGACGTCGAGCTTTTTCAGAACCGACACGGCCGCCGTATTGTCGTTGTAGGCGGGACCACCGACCAGCGAGAAGCCGGTGAGAGACAAAAGCGCGTCGATCTTCGCGCCGTCCGGGCCAAGGAAATAGGCGTCGATCGCGGGACGTGCATCGAGGCCGCCGGCAAATGCGGGCAGGACGCGAAGGCCTCGGGCTTCGAGGCCGCGAATGACGGCATCGTAGTGCGCCGTGTCGCCCGACAGGACATAGCTCCGCATCATCAACAGGCCGACTGTCGTCCGCGGCTGCCGCGAGCCGGGCAGGTCGGCCGGGTCAGTGGCAATGCGCCCCGGCAGGTCCGGATGGTAGAGGCCGGTGTCGGGATAGACCGTCGGCGCGGGAGCGCGGGTGCCGCGCCACTCCTCGCGTTGGCAATATCGCGAGATCAGGAAGCGAACCAGGGCTTCGATGTTATCGTCGGATGCTCCAAGCCAATACTGCATGGTCAGAAGCCAGGCGCGCAGGTCCTGGGCACGTCCGGGAATCAGCTTGAGGATGCGGGGCAGGCGGCGCAGCATCTGCATCTTGCGCGCGCCATTGTCGGCCCTGTTGGCATCGCCGCCGCCGCGCAGCTTCTTGAGCAGCTTGCGGGTGCCGCTTTCCGGCGCCGACATGTCCAGAGTGCCCATCAGCGTCAGGCGGACAAGCTTGGCATCCGAGATGATCGCGACCATGGCGTCACAATGGTCGCGGCGTGCCTCGAGATCGGGGCGGATCGCCTCGATATGATCTTCGAGGAACAGAAGGCTGGTGATGATCACGTCACCCGTCGCAATGGCGGTACGGGCGCGATCAAGTGCGGCCGGGTCCTCTCCCCACTCGGCGGCGGCGTGTACGGAAATCGAAAGTCCGGGGAAATCCGCGGAAAGGCGGTCTGCGGCGCAGGCGCAGGGACCGGCGGCATGGGCGTCCAGCGTAACAATCACCACCCGGTAGGGCGCGGTCATGTGAACGTCATCGCGCATAGTGGGCCTTGGCCTCGTAAAGCGTGCTGATGCCGATTTCGTGCAGTCCGCGCTCGGCGGCGAAGGTCTCGGTGTTTCGGCGGGCCTTGCCGCGCACGAAGAAGGGAACCTTTTTCAGTTCGCGCTCGGCGTCGAGGTTCCAGGTCAATGAGCCGACCGGTTCGGGGGCGGTCGGGGTTTCGGGCAAGGAGCGCGGCGCGTGCCCGCCATGATGGCTGGGGCCGGCATCGTCGTGGAACTCGAAGTCGTCGCGGAACATGTGCAGCAGGTGCTCTTCCAGCCCCATGACCAGAGGATGCACCCAGCTGTCGAAGATGACGTTTGCGCCCTCGATCCCCATCTGGGGCGAATAGCGGGCGGGAAAGTCCTGCACATGGACCGGGGCAGAGATGACCGCGCAGGGAATGCCCAGACGCTTGCCGATATGGCGTTCCATCTGGGTGCCGAGGATCAGCTCGGGCGCCAGTTCCTCGATCCGCGCCTCGACGTCCAGGTAGTCGTCGGTGATCAGCGCCTCGACCCCATAGTCCCGGGCGAGTGTCCTGATCTGGCGCGCCATTTCGCGGTTGTAGCAACCGAGACCGACCACCTCGAACCCCATCTCGTCGCGGGCGATGCGGGCGGCGGCAGCGACATGCGTGCCGTCGCCGAAGATGAAGACGCGCTTGCCGGTCAGATAGGTGGAGTCGACGCTGGACGCATACCAGGGCAGGCGCAGACGGGCCTCGTCAGTCCTGGCCGGCACATTCGCCAGTCCACTGACTTCGGAGATGAAGTCGCGCGTCGCTCCCACGCCGATCGGAACGATGCGGGTGTAGGGTTGACCCAACTCCTTTTCCATCCAACGGCAGGCGCTTTCGCCGGTCTCGGGATACATCAGCACGTTGAAGTGGGCGGCCCCCAGACGGGTGATGTCGGCGGGGGTGGCGCCGTAGGGGGCGCAGACGTTGACCGAGATGCCCATCTCTTCGAGAAGTGACGTGACTTCGGTGATGTCATCGCGGTGGCGGAAGCCAAGTGCAGTCGGGCCGATCAGGTTGGCGGTGATGCACGCGGATCGGTCAATGGGCTTCGCAAGGGTGCGGACGATCTGGAAGAAGGTCTCGTCGGCGCCGAAGTTCTCCTTGCGCTGATAGCTGGGCAGCTCCAGCGGGATCACGGGGCAGGGCAGCCCCATCGTCTCTGCCATGCCGCCCGGATCGTCCTGAATCAGTTCGGCGGTGCAGGACGCGCCGACGATCATGGCCTGCGGCTTGAACCGGTCATAGGCGTTCTGGCAGGCGGTCTTGAACAGGTTCGCCGTGTCGGCTCCCAGATCGCGGGCCTGGAACGTCGTGTATGTCACAGGCGGGCGGTGATTGCGCCGCTCGATCATGGTGAACAGAAGGTCGGCATAGGTATCGCCCTGCGGCGCGTGAAGGACATAGTGCAGGCCCTTCATCGCCGTCGCGACGCGCAGGGCGCCAACGTGGGGCGGGCCTTCGTATGTCCAGACCGAAAGCTTCATTCGGCCGCCTCCAGCCGCAATGCCCCGCGGCGACGCAGCGGACGCGAGAACAGGGCCGCCAGATCACCCGCCTGTTCGTAGAAATGCACCGGGGTGAACACCAGTTCGATCGCCCACTTGGTCGCGAGACCCTCCGCCTCCAGAGGATTTGCCAGACCCAGCCCGCAGACGGTCAGGTCCGGTCGGGCGGCGCGGCAGCGGTCCAGTTGCAGGTCGACATCCTGACCTTCGGCCAAGGTCGGACCAGCGGGCAGCAGGTCCAGATCGGGGCCGACGATGGTCTTGTGGATGAAAGGCGCGGACACCTCGATCGCGGTCATTCCGCACTCGCGGGTCAGGAAGCGGGCCAGCGGGATTTCCAACTGGCTGTCCGGGAAGAAGAAGACGGATTTGCCGTTCAGCCCCTCGGCCGCCTGCGACACCGCGCGGCGGGCGCGGTCGCGCGGCGCTTCGGTCACAGCGTCGAACGTCTCGACGTCAACGCCGAACTCCTGCGCCACGGCGCGAAGCCAGGCGGTCGTGCCCTCTTCCCCGAACGGAAACGGCGCCGCGATGTGACGCGCGCCGCGCCTTTCGAGGGCGGCATGGGTGGCCCCGAGGAACGGTTGGGTCAAGGCGAAGACCGTGTTCGGACCGACGCCCAAGTCATTGCCGACATGCCGCGCGGGAAGGACTCGCACCGGTTCGATTCCCATCGCGGCCAGCAACGAGAGAGCCTGGTCCTCGACCACGTCGGGAAGGGCGCCGACCAGAAGAAGCTGGCGCATGTCCGTATCGGGAAGGGCAGGGACCATCGAGGCAAGACAGGCGTCCTCGCCCTCGGTGAAGGTCGTCTCGATGCCGGAACCCGAGTAGTTGAGTACGCGGACGCGCGGCGCATACTTCGCCGACAGACGTTCCGCGGCGCGCGACAAATCCAGCTTGATGACCTCGGAGGGGCAGGAGCCTACGAGGAAAAGCTGTCGGATGTCGGGGCGGCGCGAGAGCAGGCGGTCGACCTCGCGCTCCAGTTCCGCCTGAGCGTCCGCGAGACCGGCGAGGTCGGTTTCCTCGAGGATCGCCGTGCCGAACCGGGGCTCGGCAAAGATCATCACGCCAGCGGCTGATTGCAGCAGGTGAGCGCAGGTGCGGCTGCCCACGACGAGAAAGAAGGCGTCCTGCATCTTGCGGTGCAGCCAGATGATGCCGGTCAGACCGCAGAACACCTCGTGCTGGCCTCGCTGGCGCAGGATCGGCGCGTCGCGGCATCCGGCGTCCGGGGCATGGCGGTCCTGGCGCGTCATGACGCGGCCTGGGACTGCAGCCGGGCCATCCGCAACTTGAGCAGGAACTGGCCAGCGTTGATGACGTAGGCAGCGTAGGCCGACAGCGCCAGGACCATCAGCCCGGCAGGAGACAGCGCGCCGGTGAACAGCGCCCAGAGATAGGCGGTGTGCAGGCCGATGACCGCGAAGCTGAACACGTCCTCCCAGAAGAACGCAGGAGCAAAGAGGTACTGGCCGAAAACGACCTTCTCCCAGATCGCGCCGGTAACCATGATGAGGTACAGGACGCCCGTCTTCACAACGATCGAAAGAGTCGCCGCCTCGTAGCCTTCGCCGGACAGCAGGAAGCGCAGAACCAGGACGAGCGACACCAGGAAGACGACGAACTGCGCGGGGGCGAGGATTGCCTGAACCTTCGTCCATACGCTGGCATCGCGGCGCGATCGCTGGGCCTCGGTGTAGAGGCCGACACCTGTCTTCCGGTGGGTCGTGCTGTGCGTCATCTTGGCCCTCACAGCGATTGTCTGTGCTTGGATGCTAGGGGTCGGTGGCGCAAAGTGTCAATCAAGATTTACACATTTTTCCGGATGATTTTGTTGCCTCTGGAATTTCGCAGGAGCTTAGCGTGTCCCCTCAGTGAACCTCGCAAGCCGCTGAAGGCGCGTGAGAACACAGGTGAAGTTCACCGACCTTCGACGCCAGCAAGTTGCGTTTCTTGGGTGCAGTGTAAACATGAATTGACATTGCGTCCGATCCGTGCAAACTCCTTCAAATCCGTGCCGAACCCGTAACACCGCCAGCAATGGCGCTATCCACTGTGTCCAAAAGGAGGGGCCAATGGATAAGACCGTTTATTTCGACGGATCTGATTTGCGGGCGCTACGGCAACCCGGCATCCGCGTTCCGGCGGTGACCGCATCGCGACCGGCCAGCCCCCATTGCGAGATCGCAACTTCTCTAGACCGAAGGGTCCGAAGTCTGGCTGGCGGGCGCGCCTTCTTTTATCCGGCCCGCTGCGCCTGCATGGCAGTTGCAGCGACGTGGCCATCGGTATGACGCGCGACGGGCCGGGCGAACTCGTTGCGCTGCGCGGGAAGGGGGTCTTCGGCCCGTTGCCAGCCACGGGCGATACCCTTGAACGGTCACAAGACCCTGGAAAAAGTCATCGTGTACGATTGGCCCGTGTCGGAGCGATCGCCTTTGGCGGACGGCCGGCGGGAGGATCGGCGACGGTTGCAAAGTTGACAGATGCGGCTCATGTCGTGAGAACGGCTCGCGGAGCCGAGAAACAAAGTGGTCTTTCGACGGTTGAAACCGGGTTGAGCTTCGAGAGATTTGACAGACGGGCGCGTACGAAAGTTCGTTGCGAGGAGTAGGACGTGACACGACAGGGCCCGAATTTGCATCCGAAGATCGCCGGTGTCCTGCCCGAAAGCGCAAGCATTGCGAACCTCTTCGAGCAGGCCGCCGATATCGCCGTCCATGTCGACGCCAAGGGCGTCGTGACAGGGATCTCGGTCAATCCGGACAGCCCGTCCATCGGCCGTCTGGACCATTGGGTCGGCCGCGCGTTCGTCGATTTCCTGACCGAAGAGAGCAAGGGCAAGTTCACCAAGCGGCAGCATGACATGCGGGCCGATCCGGACCTCGTGCCGCGACCGCTGGAGCTCAACCATTTCGACAACGCGACATGGGAGGTTCCGGTCCGGTACACGCTGCACCGCGTCGGCGGGAGTGACTCCCTGCTGCTGTTGGGCCGGGATATGCAGCCCATCGCCGAAGTTCAGCAGCGACTCGTAAAGGAGCAGATGGCGCGCGAGCGCGATCAGCAGAAGCTGCGAGGCGAGACCACGTTCTACCGCGTCGTACTGGAGGCGTCAGAGACGCCGATGATCGTCGTCGAACCTCAGAAGGGGCGTATACGGGATCTGAACAGCGCAGCGGCGTCTCTGTTGGGCAGCAGCGTCGATGCGCTGTCCGGCGGATCCCTGTCACAGACGTTCGAGGGCCGACGGCCGGGCGAATTCATGGAAAGCCTGCAGTCCGCCGCCGGTGCCGAAGAGGCATCGGGAGTCGAGGCCGTGGCGCGGCGCAATGGCCAGGTGATAACTGTCTTCCCCGAGACATTCCGCGCAGCGGGAGACCTTTACATGTTGTGCCGCCTCGTCGTCGCAGAAGAGGTTGACGGGGCCGACCCAGAGATCGTGCACTCGCTGTCGGCCTTGTTTGCCGCTACGAGCGATGCCGTCGTGCTGACCGACACCCAAGGCAATATACGCGAAGCCAACGAAGCGTTCCTCATCCTCGCCGATGCCGCGCAACTGCGCGATGTGCGGGGCAAGTGGCTGGGCGACTTCCTCGTTCGCGGCAGTATCGACCTGAAGCTGATCCTGGACGGCGCTGCACGACAGGGTCGGCTGCGCGGTTATTCTGCGCAGATCGCCAGCATCAACGGCACCCGGTCCAGCGTCGACATATCGGTGGCGCGCTTGATCGAGCGTGGAGGCGATTTGGGCTACGGTTTCATTCTGCGCGAGGCGACGCCGGCGGACACGACGAACGCGGTGGCGAGCGCGGCCTCGGTTAGCGAGGAAAACATGAAGAACGTCATGGATCTCGTTGGCACGGCGTCTCTTAAGGACCTGGTGTCGGCCACCTCCGACGTGATCGAGAAGATTTGCATCGAGACGGCCGTGCAGCTTACCGGAAATAACCGTGTGGCTGCCGCTGAGATGCTTGGGCTGTCTCGTCAGAGCCTTTACGTGAAGCTGCGAAAGCACGGCATGCACACTCCGGGTTCCGATAGCTGACGCCAGTCGCGTCGGGACGCAGAAAAGCCTTTCCAGACTCCGGATTGTATAGTTTAGTTGACACTATGAGTGTCATTCAATTCATACATCCGAGGCCGGACCTGCCGCAGCCGCGTGCCGTCCTCACTCTGATAAAGCCGATCACCTGGTTTCCCCCGATCTGGGCCTACCTGTGCGGTGTCGTCGCCTCGGGCGTGCCCGTGCTTTCCGCACCTTCGCAGGTCCTGTTGGGTATGGTTCTGGCTGGGCCGGTGGTCTGCGGAATGAGCCAGGCTGCGAACGATTGGTGCGACCGGCATGTCGATGCGATCAACGAGCCGGCCCGCCCCATCCCCTCGGGAGCGATCCCGGGTCGATGGGGACTGTGGATCGCTCTGGCGATGAGCGTCCTGGCTCTTGTGCTGGGATCGGCGTTGGGGCCCTGGGGCTTTGGTGCGACGGTGTTCGGCGTCGTGGCGGCCTGGGCTTATTCGGCAGAGCCTGTCCGACTGAAACGGTCCGGCATCTTCGGACCGGGCCTGGTGGGCCTGTGCTACGAAGGGTTGCCCTGGTTCACGGGTGCGGCGGTCCTGTCGGCCGGCGCGCCAGCGTGGCCGGTCGTGATGCTGGCGTTGCTCTACGCGCTGGGCGCACATGGAATCATGACCTTGAACGATTTCAAGGCACTGGAAGGCGACCGGCAGACCGGCGTGCGCTCGCTGCCGGTCACTTTGGGGCCGGAGCGTGCGGCGCGGGTGGCCTGCTGGGTCATGGTGCTGCCGCAACTGGCGGTCGTGGCGCTGCTACTTGCATGGGGACAGCCCTGGCATGCGGCGGTCATCGCGGCGCTTGTCCTGCTGCAGCTCCGCGCGATGCGGGTGCTGCTGTCCGATCCCCGCGGCCGTGCGCCTTGGTACAACGCGAACGGGGTCACGCTCTATGTCGGCGGCATGATGGTCGCCGCCTTCGCCTTGCGTGGAATGGTGGGCTGAGATGGCGGGCTGGATCACGATCGTTCGGCTGGGACTCGTTCAGTTGGCATTGGGCGCCATCGTGGTTCTGACCACGTCGACGCTCAACAGGCTCATGGTGGTCGAGATGGCGTTGCCGGCGGTCCTGCCGGGGGCGTTGGTGGCGCTTCATTACGGGATCCAGGTGACGCGGCCGAACTGGGGCTTCCTGTCGGATATCGGCGGACGGCGAACGGTGTGGATCGTCGGCGGCATGGCGGCTTTGGGGCTGGGAGCCTATGGCGCGGCTCTCGGGGTAGTGCTGTTCGAGACGTCTTTCTCTCTGGCACTTGGACTGTCGGTGTTCGCCTATGCGCTTATCGGTTTGGGTGTCGGAGCATCCGGGACGTCGCTGCTGGCCCTGCTGGCCGCGGCCGTGCCGCCCGAGCGCCGGGCTGCCGCCGCGACGATCACATGGCTGATGATGATCGCAGGAATTGCGCTGACGGCAGCGACGGTGGGGGCGTTCATCGACCCGTACACGCCAGCGCGGCTGTTGCAGGTCGTGGCGGTCGTGACAGTCGGGGCTGTCGTCGTCACGGCCTTGGCCGTGCGCGGGATCGAGGGTCGAGTGAAGCTCCAGCCGCAACGCGAGGCGGCGCCCGCGTTTCGCGAGGGGCTGCGAGAGGTCTGGAGCGAACCGGAGGCCCGGAACTTCACGCTTTTCGTCTTCCTGTCGATGACCGCCTATTTCATGCAGGAACTCATCCTTGAGCCTTACGCGGGCCTCGTCTTCGGATTCACGCCGGGTCAATCGACCCAGTTGTCCGGGGCTCAGAACGGAGGAGTGTTCCTGGGAATGCTGACCGTGGGCGTCGCGTCCACGGGCCTGAAGATGGGCAGCCTTAGATCCTGGGCGATTTCCGGCTGCCTCGGCTCTGCCGCGAGCCTTGCGGCAATCGCCATGCTGGGGACGTCAGGCGGATCGGGGCTGCTGCCTGCCGTGGTGACGCTGGGCTTCTTCAACGGGATGTTCGCCGTGGCTGCAATCGCCTCGATGATGGCGATGGCCGGTCGCGGTCGGGCAGGCCGTGAGGGAACGCGCATGGGTCTTTGGGGCGCGGCGCAGGCAATCGCGGCAGGCTTTGGCGGCCTGTTGGGCGCGGGGGCGGTCGATCTGGCGCGGGGCGTGATGGCGGACGCGCCGGCGTTCGGAGCGGTCTTCCTTGGCGAGGCGCTTCTCTTCGCGGCGACGGCGGTTATGGCGCTGCGCGTGATGGGCGCGGCGCAACCGAGATTCGAAACTCTGGTTCCGGGGGAATGAGAATGTACGATGTCGTCGTTGTCGGGGGAGGACCGGCAGGCACTACTGCCGCAGAGGATCTTGCCCGTACGGGCTACCGGGTTGCGCTGCTGGATCGGGCTGGACGGATCAAGCCTTGCGGCGGAGCCATCCCGCCGCGCTTGCTTGCCGATTTCGCAATTCCATCAGACCAACTCGTCGCACGGGTCCAGACGGCCCGGATGATCTCTCCTACAGGACGGAAGGTGGACATCCCCATCGAGGACGGCTTCGTCGGAATGGTCGATCGCGAACATTTCGACGCGTTCCTTCGGGAGCGGGCAGTATCGGCGGGCGCCCACCTCCATACCGGAACTTACCTGCGGATCGAGCGCGGCACCCGACCTGTCGTCATCTATCGCGATCGGACTTCGGGCAAGGAAGCGCGTCTCTCGACGCGGCTTGTCATCGGGGCGGACGGCGCTCGGTCGCGGGTTGCCCGCGACGAGGTGCCGGGCGGCGACGACATTCCCTACGTGATCGCCTATCACGAGATCATAGCGTCGCCGAATGGTGGCGAATATCATCCCGACCGCTGCGAGGTGATCTATGACGGGCGAATTTCAGAGGACTTCTACGGCTGGGTCTTTCCCCACGGTGCGCGCGCAAGCGTCGGCATGGGCTCGATGGTCGACGGCGTCGACCTCAAGCGCGCGACGGCTGATCTGCGCGCGGCGCGCGGCCTGACCGACTGCGTCACGATCCGGCGCGAAGGCGCACCCATTCCGCTGAAGCCGCTGGATTGCTGGGACAACGGGCGGGACGTGGTACTTGCCGGCGACGCAGCGGGTGTTGTCGCGCCAAGCTCGGGCGAGGGGATTTATTACGCGATGGTCGGCGGCCGGGTCGCAGCCAGCGCGGCAGCGGCCTGCCTTGCGTCGGGACGCGCGCGAGATCTGCAACTGGCGCGGCGGCTGTTCATGCGCGAGCACAAGACCGTCTTCCGCGTCCTGGCGTCGATGCAGCGGGCCTACTACCGCTCGGACGAGAGGCGCGAGCGGTTCGTGTCCTTGTGCCACGACGTTGACGTGCAGCGCCTGACGTTCGAGGCCTACATGAACAAACGGCTCGTGCGAACCCGTCCCCTGGCGCACCTGAAGATCGGGCTGAAGAACCTGGCGCATCTGACCGGGCTCGTCTCGGCCGAACACGTGTGATGACGGACATCCCCGCCTGGGTCGAGGGCCGGCTGCGGCCGGTCGACAAGCTGGACGTGCATCGACGCGGACTGAGGCACAAGGCGATCTCGGTCTTCATACTGTGCGGGTCCGACACGCTGATTCAACGGCGGGCGCTCGGCAAGTATCACACGCCGGGCCTGTGGGCGAACGCCTGTTGCAGCCATCCGCATTGGGGCGAGACGGCACTGGCCTGCGCAGCGCGGCGGCTAGGCGAAGAGCTGGGCGTGACGGGCCTTCCGCTTGAGCACGCCAAGACCATCGAATACCGGGCCGATGTGGGTGACGGGCTGACCGAACATGAACTGGTCGATGTGTTCATAGTCAGGGTGGCGCAGCCAATCCAGCTGGCGCCAGACCCGGCGGAGGTGATGGAGACCGAATGGGTCGACATCGAGGAGTTGCGAGCGCGGGTTCGTCGCACGCCGTCCGCCTTTGCGCCTTGGCTGAGGATCTATCTGGAACGCGACGTCGTCCCCGCCATCGCCTGAGGCACGGCGACCGGCATCAAGGATTGGCCGATTGCGTTCGGGCAAGTGTCCGGATCCTGCCGGTCAGACGCGTCTTGCCGGACCGGGCTGTCCAGGGACGCGATCTCGCGGTCCCAGATGGCAGCCATCTGTTCCTTCGCGTCCGCCATCTCGTCGGCAATGCCGTCCAGACCCATGAGGTCGAGGATCGGCCTGATCTCCTCGATGTCATGACCACAGACCATCACGGGAGCACGCGGCCGGCAGATGCGCAGCGCGGCCACAAGGCGTGACAGCGGCTCTATCGAGTGCCGGCCGCCAATGGATAGACCGATGATGCTTGTGGGTGACCGCTCGATCTCGGCCACGAGGTCGTCGTGATCCAGACCGGTACGCAGGGTGATATCCCAGCCGTCGTCCCGAAACAGGTCCGCTGCCATTTGAACACCTAGCGTATGCTGTTCGCCGGGAACCGAAGCGAAGAACACAGACATCCGATGCGACACGGCGGGCGGCGAGAAAAGGTGCCGCATCCCGCGCATGATCGCGAAGAGGCGGCCCGTGCCGACCGTCACTTCGACGAAGGTCGCACGATCCTCCAGCCACCACTCGCCCAGCATCCGGGCCGAAGCCGCAAGATACTTCATGTAGATCGCTTCCGCCGAGACGTGTTCGGCTCTCACGCCCAGGACGATCGCCGCCGCAGCGGTGTCATCGTCCGATATCAGCGCCGCGCAAAGGGTCTCGAGTTCTTCCGTGGTGGGATTGTGGGCGACATGATCGTAGTTCCGGTTATGGGACGCCAGGCGCCTGATCACCTCGTGCGCAAGGTCTGCAACGAGCGCGGCGGGTAACTGGCTCTTGAGGCGCCTGATATTGGACAGGCTCTGTCTGTAGGGTTCGAATTGCAGGACTTCGGACGGACAAATCTTCTGCGAGCACGTGTCTTCCTCCCAATGCCCGCGCTAGCCGTGGGCTGGCCTATCCATCACGCCGTTTCCGATCCCTTCGGAAGCGGCTGAATTTGCATCCTCGTCAGAGCGGGGCGTGTGGTGCTTCTTGCGCGTGCATCGCGGTCATCGGGTCGAACCGTCGTGCAAACCAGAGGCGTGCCGTTCGCGGCGCCCCCTGGCCTGCTTGTTGTTCCGGCGATGTCCACGGTCCCCCCGATCATAGATACCTGACAGCTCGCGACTGTCGGCCTGGCATTTGCGCAAACGGTCCATTCGGCAGTTTCAAGTGGCACGGCCCGCTCCCTACGAACCTTCGCCGCCTACCGAGCGTCCCGTGCCGTCCATTCGGCTGATCTGCGCTCTGCTTCCCTTGTCGATCAGCGTAAGGCGCGGCCAAGATTCCAAGCTAGATCGGATTTCCCACTACGTATTGCTACGTACACCTTCCGGAGCTCACGTTCAGCCAAGCATCCGGATCAGGTCGGCGATGCCGCGCGCCTGCATCTTGTCGCGGATCCGCGCCCGGTGAACCTCGACGGTGCGCTGGCTGATGTCGAGTTCAGCCGCGATTTCCTTGTTCAGCCGTCCTTGCAGCAGGTACCGAATAACCTCGTGTTCGCGCTCGGTAAGCTTCGACAGACGGTCGGCGACAACTTCTTCGGTATAGTCGGGCGGCGCGTGGTCGTACAGCAGGCGCCTGCGTTGTTCACCGCCTCGAGCAGTTGTTCGGCCCCGGCGGGTTTCTCGATGAAATCGATCGCGCCGCCCTCATCGCCTCCACCGCGATCGGAACGTCACCATGTGCGGTGACCACGACGATGGGGATCGTCACGCTGATGCTGGACAGATGCTTCTGAAGCTGCATCCCGCTCATCCCCGGCAGGCGTAGATCAAGCACGACGCAGGCTTTCTCCGAACGATCGAAGAGGTCCAGGAACTCCTCGGCGGATCTGCAGGGGACGGCTCTGTAGGCGTAGGCCTGCAGCAACGCACACAGCGATTTCAGGACCGCAGGGTCGTCCTCGACCACGTAGACGCAGAAGGGCTCACAGGAACTAGGCACCGTGCGCACCATTGATCGGCAGGCGGAAGATCATGGACGCGCCAGTGGCTGTCGGCTGCGCCCATATCCGGCCCGCATGTGCCTCGACGATGGATCTGCAGAGCGATAGGCCGATGCCCATTCCCTTGGTGGTCGAGACGTGAAACGGCTCGAAAAGATGCTTCAGTTGTTCCGGGGGAATGCCGCAGCCGGTATCGCGAACGGTGACGTCCACGGCCCCGTCGGACGCAGCCACCTCGACGGTGAGGACCTGCGTCTCAGAGCCTTCCATGGCGGCCAGACTGTTGCGGGCCAGGTTCAGGACGACCTGCCCGATCTGTACCTTGTCGGCAAAGGCCAGGGGAAGCGTGGGGTCCAACAGCAGCTCGACCTGCAGCCGGGGCAGCTCGCTGGAGACCAGCGCAAGATTTATACCCTGCCGGATGGCCTCGTTCAGGTCGATGCGTTCGGCGTTGAGGTCGCCAGCAGAAATGAAGTTCGCGCACCCGGCGGATCAGGTCCCCCGCCCGCGCGGAATTCGGCTACCGCCTCGTCCATCAAGCGCGCCGCCTTGTCCGGGATCTCCAGGCCGGTATTCGGTTAATTCCTGGCGGCAGGCGCTCACATAATTCGAGATTGCCGACAGTGGCTGGTTCAGTTCATGGGCGATGGCGGAAGCGAGCTCTCCCATCGAACTGGCCCGCGAGGCGTCGAGGAGAGCGTGCCTGAGCCGCAGCTCTTCTGCCTCGGCGCTCTTCTGTGCTTCTCGCGCGATCCGTTCATGTTCGATGCTGTTCAGCGCGAACAGTGCCCGGCGGAGGATGCGGAGGGCTTCGTGGTCGGGCGCGTCGAAGGGACGGCTCTGGCCGCGACGCTCCTCGCGCCAGAGGGCGAAGGAGCCTCGAGGCGACAGCCGCGTGATGCCGTCCTCTGTCCGTGTCTCGATCTTGTCCGGCTTGCCGGCCCAGCTGATCGTCTGGTCGAAATGGCTTCGCAGGAAGACCAGGAAATCCTTTCCGTCCTCGGACAGGTCCAGGAAAGCCGCGCCGGCCGCCTGTTGGATCTGGTCGTCGTCGATATCGATGACGGCAGAAAGTTGGGACGTGGTCGCGACACCTTCCTCAAGAAGCTCGCGCAGGCCGCTGAAACGAAGTGCATCGTCCGGAACCGAACCGAAGCTTTGCGTTTCACCGCGCAGGACTAGCAGAAGACCCTGCGCGCCGATCAGGTCCATCAGCGCATCGGCGCGCTCCGCGATCAGCGTCTTGAGCGATGCGCCGCCGCGGGCCTGCTGCTCGACGCGGAACGCCATGTTCTCGGCCTAGATGCTTTTGCGGAGCTGGGTTGTATTCTCGATGCTTTGCAGACAGCGCAGAGGTCGTAGCCGCCTACCAGCTCGGCAAAGCGCAGCCGGCTGGATGAGATCAGCCGCGGCCCGTAGTGGTGGCAGGCGACGAGGCCCCAAAGCTTGTTGTTGGTGATCAGAGAGATCGAAAGGCTTCCACCGACTCCCATGTTGTTCAGGTATTCGACATGAACCGGCGCGACTGCGCGCAGCTTGGAAAAGGTGAGGTCGAGCGGGTGGGCCGAGTTCCTGCCAGCTCCGTCGCCCGACTGGCTGACGATCGGTACCTGCGCGCCATTGATGTCCGGGATGGACCGCATCACGTTCAGCAGGAAATGCCGCCGGGCCGGGTCCGGTATGTCGGATGCGGGATAATGAAGTCCGAGGAAGCTGTCGCTTCGACGTGTGCTTTCCGCGATCACTTCGCCATGTTTGTCTTCCGCGAACCGGTAGATCATGACCCGGTCGAAATCGGTAACATCCCGGATGATCCGCGCGCTGGCGTCTGCAAGTTCGTGCAGCGCATCGGGCTTGACGAGTTCCGAGATAAATCCGCGACGCAGGTATTCGTCTTCCCAGACCGGGGCCGGGCCCGGCTCCGGCTGCAGGAATTCAAGGATGATGTGGTCCCTGTTCCTGTGCGGAAGGCATTCGACTTTTATCGGCCGGCCTTCAGGACCGTCAAAGCTGAAGAACCACGGCTTCAGCAAGTCCGGCATCGTCGGCTCCAGCGGAAAATCCGGAAGTTGGGCCAAGTTGTCTTCGCCGATCAGGTGGGCGATGTGTTTGCCCAGGATTGCCTCGGGTGGCGAACCGACGAAGGCAGCCGTATTCGCGCTGGCATATTCGGCCACCAAATTCGATGCGTTCAACGCGATCAGGGCGCCATGCGGCTGCACCTTTCCGATCAGATGGATCGGTTCGCGGTCGCATGTATCGAGGTTTACAGTATCCACGGTCAGGATCGGCCCGGAGATGCGGAGCGTTTCGCCCGGTCCAGAGGGGACAGCCATCCGGAGAACCGCCGGAGTGCTTCGCGTGCGTCCCGACTTAGGCTTTCCAATGCGGCGCCGCAGGCGATCAGTGGCTCGGGACAGGCAAACGCCAATTCCCAGCCCACGTCTTCGCAGTCAAGCCACGTCCAATGCTGCCTGTCCGCGCGCGGGTCGGACAACAACCTCTGCACAGCGCGATCGATGCTCCACCCTCCCCGTGTCGCTCTTTCCGTGATGTTCATCATACCGTCAAACGTAGTTGGTCTGACAACCTCAATAGTTCAGGCCGATTGGATACCTCCCGGTCGATCCTCCTGGCCGGGTCAGCGTCTTCGTCACCTCACCGGGCTGTGTCTGCAGCGCGGCGGACGGTTTTTCACTGGCGGTCCTCGATCTCGTTCATCACGGCGATCAGTGCGGAAAAAGCCTTGCGTGCAGCGCTCGCGATCTCGGGCAGGTCGCGCAGACGCTTCACGAACCTTTCGGCAGCCTTGGGATCGTCAAAAACGATGTGCCTGGACGGCAGCCGGTTTCCAGCGGCCCGCATCGCCTTCTCGATCATCCGGCCGCCTCGGCGATGGGCTCCGATTGTCAGATAAGCCGCGCCAAGGATGTCCTGGATGTCGGTCAGTCCGGCTGCAAACGAGGCGGCCGAGGGACTGGGTGTCGCCCGCACCGGCAAGAGGGCGCGCAGGTCGAGAGCCAGCGCATCCGCGCGCCGAACGCAAAGAGGCAGGTGCGGATCAATCGCCTGTTGGATCGTCCAGTGGGCGTGCAGCCAATCGGCCCACTCTTGCGGACTGGTCGCGCCCGAAGACATGCGCTTCGCTACGGGGTGTTGTTCTGCTGCGTCGTGCAGATCACGGGTTGCCTCCCAGACCGATCCCATCACGGCCCCGCGTGGCAGCACGGATACCCGTCACCGTTCAGGTGGACGCTGGCTCGCATCAGTCTGACCACAGTCAACGATCCTCCTCTCACCGAACGGCCGAACATGCGATATTGCGGCTTTCTCTAGCGGTAATGGCTTATCGTGCCTCTGTCAGACAAAATCGGTTTTTCAGGGTTTTCCTCGCCGGGATCGGCCACATCCCGTTTGCTCACTTCTCGTGCAGGGAGGATGTGCGGCATCCGCTGCTCGTCCAGGATCGTCGTTAGACTTTGACAAGGACGGAGCGAGGGCCTGACGTGCAGCGGTGCGCCTCGATGGGTCGGAACCCTCGAACCGGTTCGGCGGTTTCCTTGGCTTATGGTTAGCAAGGAGCCTCCCCATGGACCTTTCGTTCTACTTGCCGCTGCTTACGCTTTTCACGCTGCTGGCGGTCGCAATTTTCGCCTACATCTCGGTCCAGAAAACCGAGAAGCGCAGGAAAGATCCAAATGCGCCCAAGTCCACGCTCGCTCCGGGTGCAGACCCGCACGGTCCTCCGGCCGACGTGTGACAACAGGAAGTTGGCGGCGGGCGATCGTCTGATTTGACGCAGCAGTATCTCCGCCGCCAAGTTTTTTTGAACAGGATTGCCTAGGGTTCGGGGCTGCGAACGCAAGTCTCCAGTCTTCTCACGGTCAATCGTGCTGTCCCTCTCATTGGCTGGCGCAATCAGGCACGGCACACCGAACAGCGCCAATATCCCTGGTGAGACGGTTTCGGCGCTGTCCGACACCTCTCTCGGGAACACTCTGCTGCAACTGCTGTTTGGGGTCTCATCGAGAGGCACCGCTCTCGGAATGTCCATAGTCCATCCAGGAGAAGCAGCATGTTCCATCATTCCTCGAAGCTTCAGTACGAAGTCCGCGTCGACCGACCCGACCCGGCATTCGCCAAGCATCTGCAACAGGCGATTGGCGGCATCGAGGGAGAAATCCGCGTAGCCATGCAGTACTTCTTCCAGGCCATGGGCGCGCGCGGTGACGCGAAGTACCGAGACCTGCTGATGATGACGGCGACCGAAGAGCTGAGCCATATCGAGTTTCTGGGCCATGCCGTCGCACTGAACCTCGAGGGAGCGCCGGTGGACGTGCAGGACGAGGCGGCCAAGGACCCGGTGGTTCATGCCATTCTCGGCGGAATGAACCCGAGGCATATCCTGTCCTCCGGTCTCTCCGCGATGCCCGTCAACTCGAACGGGGTCCCCTTCGACATGAGCCACGTCTACGCGACGGGAAACATCGGCGCCGACATGCTGGCGAACGCCACTGCCGAAGCCGGGGGCCGCGTCCTCGCCAGCCGGCTCTACAACATGACGGACGATCCCGGCATGAAGGACATGCTGTCCTTTCTCATTGCGCGGGACACCATGCACCAGCAGCAGTGGCTCGCCGTTCTCGAGGAACTGGGCGGCTGGGAGACGCAACTCCCGATCCCGAATTCCACGCCCCAGGATCACGAGGCGACCGAGCACAGCTACTACTTCCTGAACACCTCGCTCGACGAGCCGACGCCTGAAGGGCGGTGGACGTCCGGGCCGTCTCTGGACGGTCGGTCCGAGTTCTCGGTGATGAAGGAACCGAAGCCGCTTGGACAGAAGCCGAGCCTCGGCAAGGCCAAGCCGGGCTCCGGCGCCCAAAGCGAACAGACATGACGGAAAGGGTGCGAAGGCGGCTGCGGTTCGGCGCGCGGGGCTGACCCCGCACACGGATCGAAGGATCTCCGTTCCGGGGGTCTGAGCCTCGCACCGGCAAGCGAAAGGGCTTGAGAATGGAACAGGGTGGCGAGCGAGACGGATACGGCCGGATGCCGAGTACCGGCCTGTGCGTAACGCTCGCCGCGTCGAGGTCCTCAGGGTTGGAAGGCGGGTGCCTTTGCGGACGCTGCCGGTTTTCCATCTTCCGGATCGACGAGATCGTGGAATGCCATTGTCTCAGGTGCCGACGGCTGAGCGGAGGCGCACCCGTCACCTGGGTCTGTACGGCTCGGGACGGCATCTCGTGGAAGCGCGCGCCCGAGATCTGGTTGTCATCGACGATTGCTGATCGGGGATTTTGCCCTATCTGTGGATGCATGCTGTGGATGGCGTACCGATTCAGGTCCGAGGTCGCGGTCCCTCTCGGCTCGCTCGACGACCGGGGGGACCTGGCATCCGAGAGACAGATACATGCACAAGAGGCGGGACAGCCATGAAACGGGAAGACCGGACGGACGAGCGGCGGGTGGACCTGGACGTCAAGGCGGCTTTGGACCTCATACGTCAGGAGGACGTTCCCGAAGGGATACGAAAGCTGGCGCTCAGGCTTCAGGAGAAGCTCGACGGGGAGCGCTGACCTGCGCGCGCCCGGGTGACCGAGCGTGACCGGCGACAGCACCGATGGAAAGGAAGGGTGACACATGACCGATGCCTTGAGAGTTCTCGTCGCCGAGGATGATTTCATCCTCGCGTCGGAACTTCAGTTTCAGCTCGCCAGGCTGAACGCCGAGGTCGTCGGCCCCTTTTCCGAGGCGCACGACGCCGTCGATCATCTCGAGCATGTCGACGCGGCCATCCTCGACATCCGGCTGCGCGACGAGACGTCGTTTCCGCTGGCCGACTGCCTGTTGAAGCGGGAGACGCCGTTCGTGTTCTACACCGCCTACAGCCTCCGGCTGCCGCAGCGGTATGATCGCGTCCCCCTCATCAGCAAACCGACCCCGACCGAGACCCTGGTGCAGTTGTTGCGGTCGCATGGCGCGCGCCGGAAGCCGCCTGCGATCAACGCCGTGGCCGCCTTGCCCATGATGATCCTTCATGCCCGCGACCTGATGCCGGACTCGCCGTCGGCCGACAGGCTGGTGGAACTCACTCTGAAATCGGTGATCGAAAGCGGATCGACGACCTGGTCCAGCCAGTCCGAATTCGAGCATTACATGATCTCGCAGATGCAGGACCTTCATGTGCGACGCGGCAAACGGCTTCTGAGCTAGCCGGACACGGTCCTGCCTACGACTGACTGACGGTGAACTCTGCCTGGCGGCGCTTGGCGACTTGCGCCGACGCCTCAAAGGCGGGTGAACTCTTCTTCGCCCAGTTCCTCGAGGATCATGCGACGCGCGCGGTTGACGCGGCTTTTGACGGTGCCGATCTCGACGCCGCAAATCTGCGCCGTGGTTTCGTAGCTTTCGCCGAGCATGACGACGAGGATCAGGGTTTCGCGATAGCAGTCGGGGAGTTGCCGCACGACCTTCATGATCTCGTTGCCGTAGTAGGACCACTCCTGGCCCCCGGCCGAGACCGGGATGTCGGAGACGCAGTCCTTCCCGCCGGGCCGCTCGCGGTTCCGCTTGACGATCTCGTTGTAGAAGGTGTTGCGCATGATGGTCATCAGCCAGGCGCGCAGGTTCGTGCCCCTGGTGAAGCGCTCGACCTTGGCGATGGCCTTGGTGAGCGTTTCCTGCACGAGGTCGTCGACCTCCTGCTGCTTGCGGGTCAGAGACCAGGCGTAGGCCCTGAGGGCGGGAATGAAGCTGATGATGTCGTCGAAGGTCTCGTCTTTCTCGGACTGAACCAGCATGTCGCCCCCCGGACTTGGCTTACAAATGTGCGCTGCGGACGCGTCTGGACAACGTGACCCCCTGCCAAGTGTTCCTTGCCCTTTACGCGCTGGCTCGACCGCCCTTGCGTCGTGGGGGACGCCCGGGTTCGGCGGACGGAGGGATCCCGGGGGCGATCAGCCCTCGACGGCGCCGCGTTTCCGAAGCTGATCCTGGAGCTGCCGCGCAAGCTCGAGAAGGCGCTCGGGGACATCCTCGGACTCGATCCTCCGAAGTTGCTCTTCCAGTTCCCGCTTCATCGCGGTCTCGTCGGCGATCGTGGTGGACTGCCCCTTCATTCTCGTTCCTTGCTGACCTGCGGCCGTGTCCGGCCCGTTACCTTTACGTCCCGAAGTCTACTTCGCAGTGTCCCGTCTGGATCAATGAATTTCTCGCTGGTCTCCGCAGAAACAGCCGGCGTCTTGCGCTGAAGCTGCATGTCCCGACATCGGGGAGGCTTCGAAGTCCCAGCGGGAACATCCTGCCGGTACTCCTGTTCAGGCTCCTGAACGAGGAGTGGACATGAGCAATACACGCGACAGAGGAACCAGGCGCTCGGGCGCAGCGGCAGTCGTGCGGCTGCGCGACAGGATCGACAGGGGCGAAACCGGCGACAAGGTCGCGTTCTCCGATCCCGCCGCCGCACCACTTGGAACCGACGCGGAGGCCGGGGGCCATTCTCCTACGGTTGCCGAGGTTCGGATGGCGGAGACCGGACGTCAGGCCGGTTCAACCGACGCGGACCGCACGCGCGTGCCGCAGAACCGCGAGACCTCTCGCAATGGTCTCGCCATGCTGATCCTGATCGCCGCCGCCGTCGCCGCGCTGGGTTTGGCTCTCGTGGCACTCTAGGTTCTGTTGCCCGTTCGCGACCTCATATCACCCGCCGAAAGAGGCGCCGAAGCCGCGCCCAGGCCAAAGTCACGCAGGATCCGCAGGCGCCTTCTCAGAACGACTGCCGCCGCGCTTGTCCTGAGCGGGTGTTCCGGTCGGCAATCGGTTCTGGATCCCGCCGGATCGGACGCTCAGGCGCTTTTCACACTCTTCGTCTGGCTACTCGCGGGGGCCACGGTCCTCTGGCTTTCGATGAACGGGCTCTTCTACTGGTTCACCCGGAGGAGTACCGGCGCATTGCCTGAACGGTCGGGGAGGATGCTCATCCTCTTCGGTGGTGTCATCGCCCCGACGATCGTCTTGGGGGCCGTCCTCGTCTGGGGGCTTTCGCATCTTCCCGACCAGCGAACCTCGGGGGACGGCCTGACCGTCACCGTCACGGGCGAACAGTGGTGGTGGCGCGTCGAATACGCGATGGACGGCATCGAGGGCACCGTCGTTTCAGCGAACGAGATCAGGCTGCCGACAGGTCAAAGGACCGACTTCAGACTGACGTCGGACAGCGTGATCCATTCCCTCTGGGTTCCAGCACTCGGCGGCAAGATGGACATGTTTCCCGGTCGGGAAACCCGCATGAGCCTGGAGCCCGTGGACGCTGGAATCTATCGCGGTCAATGCGCGGAGTTCTGCGGCGCAAGCCATGCCTGGATGGCCTTCATGGCAGTCGCCATGCCACCCGGCGAATTCATGACCTGGCTGGAGGCAGAAGCGCAGGACGCCGCCGAGCCGCAGAGCGAAGCCGCCCGGCGCGGGTCGGCCGTTTTCCAGTCAAGCGGTTGCGGCGCCTGCCATACGGTTCGCGGCACACCGGCTGTCGGCCGGGTCGGCCCGGACCTGACCCATGTCGGCTCGCGGCAGTCGATCGGGGCGGGGCGGCTTGGCGCGACGCTCGACGACATACAGCGCTGGATCGCCCACACCGACGATCTGAAGCCCGAGGTGCAGATGCCGCCCTATCCGGAGCTGTCTCCGAGGCAGAGCGAGGATCTTGCCCGATACCTCAAGGAGCTGAAATGACGGAGCGCTCCCTCAGCCCCCTGCGGCCGAAGCCCGAAGGCCCGTTTCCTCCAACCGAGGCGATGCTTGACGAGCAGGCGCCTCAAGGCCTCGACAGCGAAAGTGCGAACCGTCTTCGGGAGGTCTGGAAGGCCCCGACCGGATGGCGCTATTGGTCGGCGGTCAACAATACCGAGGTCGGCAAGTGGTATTCGCTGACGGCCTTGTTCTTCATGCTTTGCGCGGGCGTCCTGGCCCTCGTGATGCGGGTGCAACTTGCCGCGCCCGAAATCGACGTCATTTCCGCCGACCGCTACAACCAGTTCTTCACCATGCACGGCTCGGCGATGATGTTCCTCTTCGCCGTGCCGTTGTTCGAGGCAATCTCGATCCTCATGCTTCCTGGGCTTCTGGGCGCGCGGGATATGCCTTTCCCGCGCCTCTCGGCCTTCGGGTACTGGTGCTTCCTGATCGGCGGCGTCTTCGTCCTGGGCTCGCTCCTGTTCGACGCGGCTCCGCGATCGGGGTGGTTCATGTATCCGCCGCTCGCCACCGAGGACGCAGGGCCGGGGAGCGACATCTGGCTTCTCGGGCTCAGCTTCATCGAGGTGGCCTCGATCGCGGCGGCGGTGGAGCTGATCGTCGGCACCCTGAAATGCCGCCCGCCGGGGATGCGCGTGAACCTGATGCCGCTCTATGCGTGGTACGTCCTCGTGGTCGGCGGCATGATCCTCTTCGCGTTTCCGCCCCTCATCGCCGGCGATTTCCTGTTCGAACTCGAGCGCAGCTTCGACTGGCCGTTCTTCGATCCCACGCGCGGCGGCGACCCGATGCTGTGGCAGCATCTCTTCTGGATATTCGGTCACCCCGAGGTCTACATCATCTTCCTTCCGTCGATCGCCATCGCGGCCATGATCGTGCCTACGGTCGCGCAGAGACCGATCGTCGGTTACTCGTGGATCGTGCTCTCGGCCGTCGGAACCGGTTTTCTCAGCTTCGGGCTGTGGGTCCATCACATGTACACGACGGGCCTGCCGACGCTGTCGCTCGGCTTCTTCTCGGCCGCGTCCGAGGCTGTCGTCATTCCCACGGGCGTTCAACTTTTCGCCTTTCTCGCGACGCTCATGGCGGGGAAGATCCGGATGATCCTTCCGATGCTGTGGATCGCCGGGGCTCTGGCGATCTTCACCATGGGCGGCTTGACCGGGGTGATGCTGGCGCTCGCGCCCTTCGACTTCCAGGTCCACGACACGTACTTCGTGGTGGCACACCTTCACTACACGCTCTTCGGCGGCATGGTCTTTCCGGTGATGGCGGGGGTCTACTATTACTATCCCTTCATCACCAAGAAGAGGCTCTCCGAGCGTCTTGGGCGCTGGGCCTTCTGGCTGATCTTCACCGGCTTCAACGTGACGTTCCTGCCCATGCACCTGACCGGGCTTCTGGGCATGCCGCGGCGCGTCTACACTTACCCCGAGGGTCTGGGCTGGGAGGTCACCAACCTCATCTCGACCGTTGGGGCCTTCGTCATCGCGGCGGGGTTCGCCGTCTTCGTCTGGGACCTGCTGCGGCCCAAGGGAAGCCAGCCGCTCAGCCCGCGCAATCCCTGGAAGTCGGGAACGCTGGAATGGGCGCACGATGTGCCGGAAGAGCCTTGGGGGATGCGGTCGATCCCCCATATCTCCAGCCGCTATCCGCTGTGGGAGCAGCCCGGGTTTCTCGAGAGGGTCGAAGAGGGGCGTTTCTACCTGCCTGACGCCCAGGAGGGCCTTCGCGAGACGCTCGTCACCTCGGTAATCGACGCAAAGCCGATCCTGGTGCAGCGCGTGAACACGCCGACCTGGATCACGCATATAGCGGCAGCCTTCACCGGAGGCGCCTTCATCTTTCCAACCTTCCACCTTTACACACCGGCCATCGTGTCGGGATTGCTGGCCGTCTGCGCGATCCTCTACTGGCTCTGGACCACGACCGCGCGGCCACCCGAGAAGGACATGAAGGACGTGGGTCTGGGGCTTCGGCTGCCCACCTACGTCTCGGGTCCGGAATCCTGCGGGTGGTGGGCCGTCTGGATCACGATGCTGGGGGACGCGACGGCATTCTCTTCCATCGTGTTCGGCTTCTTCTTCTACTGGACGTCAAACACCGCCTTCCCGCCGCCAGAGGCGCTTCATGCCGGGGCAGGCGCGGTGGCGCTTGCAGCGGCGGCGTTCGCGTCGGGCTGGGTGCTGACGATCCTGGCGCGCTTCACCAACCGACGGGGCAGGGTGGGAGCGGCCCGCGCGGCTTTGGCCGCCGGAGCGCTTGCGACCTGCATCGGTGCGGCCGCCCTGATCGCATCGGTTCTTCCTCTCGATCCAACGTCCCATGTGTATCCGGCCCTGATGTGGGCGCTGATGGTCTGGATCGTGGCGCACGCCGGGGTCGGCCTAATAATGCAGCTCTACTGTTTGGCGGGAAGCCTGACCGGCAAGATGACGCCGCGCTACGAGGCCGACATCTGGAACGTCAGCCTGTTCTGGCACTTCTTCGCGGCGTCCGCCCTGGTCGCCTGCGCTCTCATGGGTCCGGTTGCGAGGTTGCTGTGACAGATCATGGGCATCAGGCGAAACAGGACCGCGAGGAGTTCGCGGCGGAATCCGGAAGCCTGTGGCGGATCGCGCTGGCGCCGTCGGTCTGGGCAGGACACTTCGTTCTTTGCTACGCGGCCGTCTCGCTCGCCTGCGTGCGCGGGCTTCTTCCGATCGAGGCCACACGCCTGTCGCTGATCGCGGTTTCGGTCGTCGTCCTTCTCTTCTTCGTGTGGCAGGGCTGGCGGGCCTGGAAGCAGTGGGCGCCCGAGCGGGGGCACCCCTCCGCGCTGTCGGAAGGAAAGGCCGAGGACCGCCACCGATTTCTTGGACACGCCACCTTTCTGCTCACTCTCATCTCGGGCATCGCGACCGTCTACACGACCTTGCCGCTTCTATTGCTCGAGGGCTGCCAATGAGACGGCTTGCGCTTCTCTCCGGTCTCGCCCTCCTTGCGATCCTCTGGGTCCTGCCGCTCGACGACTGGTTGCCCGCCTTTCCGGTCCACATGCTGCGGCACATGGGTCTGGTCGCGGTCGCCGCACCCTTGCTCGTCGTCGGAGCGCCCGGGCCTGTCGCAAAGGCTGGCGGCGCCGCCTCTCACCGCCGCGGTTGTCGAGTTCGTGGTGGTCTGGGCGTGGCATTTGCCGGCGGCCCATGCCCTGGGACGCACGGTGGCGCCCGGTTACGTCTTCGAGCAGGCGAGCTTCCTGGCCGTCGGCCTGCTGGTCTGGGCCGGATGCATTCGGGCCGAGAACCCGCTTGCGGGCGCAGGCGGTCTCCTCATCACCTCGATGCACATGACCCTGCTGGGCGCGCTCCTGATCCTGGCTCCGCGCGACCTCTACTTCGAGATCTGCGGGACCGCGCCTGACCTTGCGGGACAACAGATGGGCGGAATGCTCATGCTGGCGATCGGCACTCCGGCCTATCTCGCGGGCGGGCTGATCCTGACATCCCGCGGCCTTCAGGAGAGCACGGCATGAAGCGCGCCCTCGTCGTTTTTTCGGTGATCGCCGCCATAGGGCTTGTCGTCGGCTACGGGGTGGTCGGCCTTGGTCTCTACAACGTGTCCGCCAGCGCCGGGCATCTTCCCGGCATCGCCTGGGTTCTCCACACGACATTCAAGAATTCGGTCCGCTGGCGTGCGCCGCCCGAGAACGAGGTGCCCGTTCTTGATGACCCCGACCTCGTCGCCCTCGGAGCGGGGCACTATGCGACGTCCTGCGTGCCCTGCCACGGCAGTCCCGACGAGCCGGGACTTGCATTCTCGAACGCAATGCTGCCCGAACCACCGCCGATCAAGCTTGCCGTCGCCCGCTGGAGTCCGAACGAACTGCACTGGATCGTGGAGAACGGCGTCAAGATGTCCGGAATGCCCGGTTGGCCCGCAGCGGGTCGATCGGACGAGGTCTGGGCGGTTGTCGCTTACCTGGAAAAGGTGAAGGAGGATGACGCGCCGCCGCTTCCCAAGGCGACCTCCGAGAGCACCGCCGGCTCCAGCGTGGCCTATTGCGCCTCGTGCCACGGGAAGATCGATGGCGTCGTTCCCCGTCTCGACATCCAGGAGGCGGACTATCTGCGGGAGGAACTTGGTGAGTACCTGACCGGCGCGCGTCCGAGTGGCATCATGCAGCAGGCAGCGAGCGTCGTCTCGGCGGAGGAGCTGCCGCGTCTGGCCGAGCACTTCGCGCAGATGACCGGCGACGTCCCGGAACCCCGTCCTGCTCCAGAAGCCGGCGAGCGTCTTGCGAACCGTGGCACCCGCGAGGTTCCGGCCTGTACCGCGTGCCACGGACCGGGTGCTTCGCCGGATGAGACGCTCGGCCCTCGGCTGACGGGACAACACCGCGCCTTCCTCGAGACGCAGTTGCGGCTGTGGCGGGACGGCGTGCGCACGGAGTCAGCCAAGATGGTCGCCGCCGCTCGTGCCTTGAGCGACGACGACATCTCGCTTCTTGCGGAATGGTACGCCAGTCAGCCTGCCGGTGACGCGCGATAGACCCATCGCCGCGTCAGTCAGCGACCATCGCCCCTCCGTCCGGGTGCAGGACGTGGCCGGTCATGAAGGACGCATCCTCGCAGGCGAGGAACAGGATGGAGGGCGCGACTTCGTTTGGCTGGCCCGGACGGCCGAGCGTGCTGCTCTTGCCGAACTTCTCGACCTTGTCGGGCGGGAACGAGGCGGGGATGAGCGGGGTCCAGATCGGGCCAGGTGCCACGCCGTTGACCCTGATTCCCTTGGGCGCGAGCTTGTGGGCGAGGGCGCGAATGAACGCCAGGATGGCGCCCTTCGTGGACGCATAGTCGATCAGCATGTCCTGCCCTCGATAGGCGGTGACCGACGTGATGCCGACGATGCTGGCGCCTTCCTTCAGATGCGGCAGGGCGGCCTGCACCATGAACATCTGGCCGAAGATGTTCGTGCGGAAGGTGTCTTCGATCTGCGTCTCCGAGACGTCCTCGAACTCTTCCTGAGCATGCTGCTCGGCCGCGTTGTTGACGAGAACATCGAGACGCCCGAAGCGCTCGACGACCTGCGACACGGCATCCATGCAGAACTTGCGGTCGCCGACGTCGCCCCTCAGGGACATCGCCTCCGCGCCTTCGTCGCGGACCGCCTTCAGGGTTTCCTCTGCGTCCCCGTCCTCGTTCTTGTAAAGGATGGCGACGGCGGCCGCGCCTTCGCGCGCAAAGAGGACGGAGGCAGCGCGGCCGATGCCGGAATCGCCGCCCGTCACGATCGCGACGCGACCGTCCAGCCGGCCTGCGCCGGGAAATCGCGGGTGGTACTCCGGTTTGGGCGACATCTCGCTTTCAAGGCCGGGCTGCTGGTCCTGCACACGGTCGTCAGAATACTGCGTCATCTAGGGTTCTCCGTTAGGGCTTGCCTGGTGCTGTGCCTTCGAACAGCACGCGCATGAAGATGTTCCCGAAGGATCGGCCCACCGACGAAGCCATAGCGTTGGCGGCGTGAAAGGCGCGTCAGTCGGGTCAGCCTCCCGCGGCGTCGTAGGACAGCGAACGGACGACGCCCATCAGACGCCGGACGTTGCGGCGGCTTCGGACCTGCCGCGTTCTCAACGTGCTCGGCGCGAACTCCGGCCCACCGCGTCCCGAGCGGACGCGAAACTCGCGCGATGCCGCCACGGGGGTATCCGTCGCCGCCGTTTCGGCAAGGACGGAGAGGGTGATGCGATCTATCTCGTCAGGACGGTCGATGTCCGACGAGATCCATTCGGCAAGTTCCTTGCGCGTGCAGATCTTCGCGAAACCGCCGCTGCTCATGGGACCGTGCGTCGTGACCATGGCCGACTTGCCGCTGGTCGGATCGATGTTCTCGCACCGATCCGTCAGTTCCAGAACGCGACTTTTCTTGCCGATATCGACTTCAGCGATGATGTCGGAAACGAAAATCGGTTCGAGGCCGAGGTTCGAGACGAACACGGATCCATCGGCACTTTGCGAGATGTGGATATCGGACCTTCGCTGACGTCGCAGGCTCTGAGCGAAGACGTGCAGATAGGCGATCCATATCACCGTCATGGCAACGTCCAGCAAGAGTTCAGCAACTCGCCGTTCTGCGAAATCCACTCACTCATCGGCCCTGTTTTCTTGGCTCATCACTGGCTCCCCAACATTGAAAACCGCCCTTGGTTCCTGTCGTTCAACCGAGGATTGACGCCAGGGGAAGGCCAGGAAGAAGACGTCGCGGTGATCGCCTCGGCGGGTCACGACTCTCAAACCGGAAGTCGGGGCCGCCGGATCGTTACGGACGCGATTGCCATTTCCCGGCCGGCGCAGTCGGGTGTTTCAACAACTTCAAGCTGATCAGGATGACGCTTGCCGACCGGAGCGGTCTCTCACAAGCGATTGAAAAGGGACGATATCGCCCTGACGTCACGGCAGTTTTGCATGGCCCGAGAGGGACGCGAGAACGGCTGGTTCACTATAGCGCCGAGGAACTTTACAAGCCTGCTCGGGTTCGTTTGATATAGTTCAAATCGTTTTCCCGTCATTCGCGGTTATAGATATACATCAGGCGGAAGCACAGGGTTCCGCCGATTACTTCAAGGCGAATATGGTCGATGTCACAAAGAATAAGGGCGGACCTGAAGGGCCGCTGACACCGGTCTGCGCCATCGGCGCTTCGGCTGGTGGAGTTCGTGCGCTTCAGACGTTCTTCGAGAGCATAGACCCCGAACTCGGGCTGGCCTACGTCGTCATCGTCCACCTGTCGCCTGACCACGAAAGCCAGTTGAGCGAGATCCTGACCGGCCGCACCAAGATGCCGGTTCTTCAGGTCGAGGACTCGCCGAAGCTCGAGCCGAACTGCGTCTACGTCATCGCGCCGGACCGCGAGCTTTTCATCGACGGCAACAGCGTCGCGTCGCGCCCCTTTACCGAGCCGAGGGGACACCGCGCGCCGATCGACATGTTCTTTCGGTCCGTCGCCAGCGGGCGGGGCGACGGCTTTGCCGTGGTGATGAGCGGTGCCGGATCCGATGGCGCCGTGGGTGTCCGCAAGATCAAGGAGGCCGGCGGCGTCATCTTCGTGCAGGACCCGAGCGAAGCCGAGTTCAGCATGATGCCGCGAAGCGCCATCGCCACCGGCGTCGCCGATTTCGTCGAGCCGATCGAACGGATGACCGAGCTCATCGCCGAAGTTGCGCGCAGCAAGGACGCTCTCCGCCGGTTGAAGGATGACGAGGCCAAGGACGCCGTGCGGCAGATCCTGGCGTTCCTCCATGGGCGGACGGGCCACGATTTCTCGAACTACAAGCGGGCGACGGTGATGCGCCGGATCGCACGTCGCATGCAGGTGACACGGCGGACCAGTCTTGCGGCCTATGTCGAGTACCTGCGCGAGAACCCGGAGGAAGCGCAGGATCTCTTCGGCGACCTGCTGATCTCGGTCACCGCGTTCTTCCGCGATCCGGCAGCCTTCGAATCCCTGGTCGAGAAGGCCCTGGAACCGCTCATCCGGAACCTCGACGGCGACTCGAAAATCCGTGTCTGGTCGGCCGGCTGCGCCACCGGAGAAGAAGCCTATTCCATCGCCATGCTCGCGGTCGAGGAAGCCGAGCGGCAGCAGGTGGTGCCTGCGGTCCAGATCTTCGCAAGCGACCTTGACGATGGCGCGCTGGCCACTGCGAGGGAAGGGCGATACCCGAAGGCCATCGAGGCCGACGTCTCCCCCGAGCGGCTGAAGCGCTTCTTCGTCGAGGAAGGCACGCACTATCGGATACGGAAGGAAATCCGGGAGATGGTCCTCTTTGCGCATCACAGCGCGCTCAAGGACCCGCCCTTCATCCATCTCGACCTCGTGGCCTGTCGCAACCTGCTGATCTACCTCGAGCGCGAGGTGCAACATCAGCTTCTCGCCCTCTTTCATTATGCGCTGGAGCCGGGCGGCTATCTCTTCCTTGGATCGGCCGAAAGCGCCGATACCGATCCCAAACTGTTTGCGCCCTGCGACCGCGAGGCACGGGTCTATTCCGCGAAGCCCAAGAGCAGACGCAGCGTCGACCTTCTGATGCAACTGCCCGCCGAACACCGGCCGCCGCTTCCCTTGGTGCGCGACTACGAGGCACGCGTGCAGGCAAAGCCATCCCCCGTGGTACACGCCGCGGCGCTGGAACAGTTCGCGCCGCCAAGCGTGCTGGTGGACGAGGAACACCGCATCCTCAACCTCTCCAAATCCGCCGGCCAATTCATCCGGCTGCCCGAGGGGCCCTTCACGTCGGACCTGCCCTCGGTCCTTCGCGCCGAGTTGCGTCCCGAGGTTCTTCTGGCGCTTGACCGCGCGTTCGAGGCCGGAGAGCCGACGCTGACGTTGCCGGTCAACGTCGGGCTGAACGGCGACGCGAGGCGGGTGGTGATGCATGTCCAGCCCGTCGTCGCCGAAGGGCAGGGGGGAAAGCAGGCGCTGGTCCTTTTCATCGATACGGGCCCTGCGTCAGGCGATCGGGCGCCGGACGTCCTCGATGGAGATGTGGCAAGCATCGAGCGCATCCGCCAACTCGAATCCGAACTCAGGACCACGCAGGACCGTCTCAGCTCCAGCCGGCGCGAGCACGAGAGGTCGAACCAGGAGCTTCGCGTCGCGAACGAAGAGCTTCAGTCGATCAACGAGGAGTATCGCTCGACCGCCGAGGAACTGGAAACCAGCAAGGAAGAGCTTCAGTCGATCAACGAGGAGCTTTCGACCGTCAACAGCGAGCTCAAGGACAAGCTCGACGATGTCGCCTCGGCCCACAGCGACCTTCAGAACCTGATCAACGCGACCGACATCGGCACTCTGTTCCTTGACGCCAAGCTTCGCATCAAGATGCTGACGCCTGCGGTCGAGCAGCTTTTCAGCGTCACCGACAGCGATATCGGCCGGCCCATCACCGACTTCACGCACAAGCTCGCCCACGACGGGGTGGCGCGCGAGGCCGAGAAGGTCCTGCGCGATCTTGTCCCGGTCGAATCCGAGGTCGAGACCAAAGACGGCCGCTGGCTGATGATGCGGCTGCGTCCGTACCGAACGGTCGATGACAAGATCGAGGGCGTCGTCCTCAGTTTCGTGGACATCACCGTGCGCCGCCAAACCGAGGAGCGGCTGCGCGAGAGCGAGGTGCGCTATCGCCGACTCTTCGAGTTCGATGGACGAGGGATACATCCTGGCCGAGGTGATCCGCGACGACGCGGGCAAGGCCGTCGACGTTCGCTACATCGACGCCAACCCCGCGGCCGTCCGGCTGGCGGATATCGATTTCATGGGCAAGCGTCTTTCGGACGTCGGCGGCGGTTTCGAACCTCATTGGTGGACGCTGCCGGGCCAGGTCCTCGACACCGGAACACCAGAGCACGCCGAGCTTTTCGCCAAGCCGCTGGATCGCTGGTTCGGCGCCAGCTTCAGCAAGCTTGACGACAGCCGCGTCGCGATCCTGTTCCAGGACATCAGCGATCGAAAACGCCACGAGGCGGAGCGCGAGATGATGATGGGCGAGTTGAACCACCGCGTGAAGAACATGCTGGCGGTGGTCCAGTCGATCGCCAGCCAGACCCTTCGGTCTTCGTCCGATCCCGAAGCGTTCGTCTCGGCTTTTCAGGACCGAGTGCAGGCTCTGGCACGGACGCATGGTCTCCTGACCAAGGAACGCTGGCTCGGCACCGACCTGCGCGAGCTTGCCGACGCCGTTCTGGGAGGCTTCGTGGACGGACAGGACAGGCTGGTGTTCGAGGGGCCGGCTGTCCGGCTGTCGCCGAACGCCGCCATCACGATCTCGATGGCGCTGCATGAGCTGTCCACCAACGCGCTGAAGTATGGCGCGCTTAAACACTCCGACGGGACGGTGAGCCTGTCCTGGGAATTGCGGAAGGACAAGGAGGGCCAGCGGCTGGACGTGTCCTGGAGCGAACACGACGGCCCGAGGGTCGAAAAACCGGAGCGCGAGGGATTCGGAAGCCGGATGCTGGAGCGGGGCATCGCCTACGAGCTCGACGGCAAGGTAACGCTCGACTATGCGCCGACGGGGCTTACCTGTCGTATGTCGTTTCCCGCTGAAAGGATCCTGAGCGATGACGGATAAGCCCCTCACGATCCTCGCCGTCGAGGACGAAGCGCTGATCGCGATGGAGCTCGAGGACCTTCTGGGGGATCTCGGCTACCGCGTCGCCGGCCCGGCCTCCTCCGTGAGCGCCGCCATCGCGCTTCTCGGACGTTCCCTTCCCGACGCTGCGGTCGTCGACGCGAACCTTGCCGGCGAATCCGCGTGGCCGATCGTCGAGGCGCTGGAAAGGGCGGGGATACCTTTGGTCCTGGCCTCCGGCTACGAGCTCTCCGAGTTGCCTTTCGCCTTCAACGGACCCTTGGTCAGCAAGCCCTACCGCGCGAGAAACGTCGGTGACGCGCTGAACGTGGTCCTGAATACCTCCAAGCCAGTCGGCTCCCCCGCGACCTGACGATTCTCCGTCCACGGTGCGCATACGGTTCGGTGCGCAGCGCCGGTCGCGGCGTCGTGGCCCCGGTCCCGATCACGGCCCGAGCGGACCAACGAATGCTGGAACATCTCACCAGTCTCTCTGTTCAGGGAGTTCACCGCGCTCCACCCGCCGGCAGGCCACCCCCTGTCGGTCCGGAGCGACAAAGAAGGGAACCGACATGAACACGAACATGACATCGACATTTGCACTTATCTGCGCCCTGGGCCTGGCTGCTCCGGCCCTCGCGCAGACGACCGAAACCACGCCCGAAGGCGCTGCGACCGGCAGTACCGCGGAATCCTCCTGCCTGATCTCCTTCGACGTCTCCGACGACGACGGCAACGGCACCGTATCGCGCGACGAATGGGCCGGCTGGCGCGAGCAGAACTTCTCGGCGATGGATACCGACGGCAACGGCGAGATCAGCCAGGACGAATACGACGCCTGCACCTCGGGCCTGACGCCGACGATGCAGCAGGCCAGCACCAGCGGCGATGCCTCGGCGTCGTCCACCGACACCGGCACCATGGATCCCCAATCGATGCGCACCGCCGACAACATGGGCGAGGCCGACACCGACCAGAGCGGCACGGTCAGCGCGGACGAGTACCGTCAGGCGACTCAGAACGCGCAATCGGGCGGTAGCGACGGGGTCGTCGTGCTGCGGCGCTATATCCTTCTGCCGAGCACGATGTCCGACAGCGACCTCGGCAGCATGAGCCAGAGCGAGACCGAAGCACGCTCGGGGCAGATGTTCCGCACTCTCGACACCGATCAGAGCGGCGACCTGAGCGAGACGGAGTGGAGCGTCGACGGCTCCATGACGGCGGACATGTCCGAAAGCTATGGTCAGGAGTTCGATACGATCGATGCCGACGCCTCGGGCAGCCTCAGCCGCGACGAGTTCATGACGTCGGGCGACATGCAGTACGACAACGCCGTGAACGCGATGGGCGGCATGTCCGGGACGATGGGCTCCGACGCGTCTGCAAGCGGCACGACGTCCGATCCCGCCACCGCCGGCACCAGCGACACCGCATCCGACACGACGGCAAGCGACGCGGGCTCGGATACGTCCGCCTCGGGTGAGCCGGGCGTGTTCCACCTGTTCCTCGTGCCGACCGACAGCCAGTCCTGACGGCTGCGTCATTCGAACCAGAGGGCCGCCCGGTTTTCCGGGCGGCCCAGCCTTTTGACAGGGCTCGTAGTCGGAATGCGAGACGGCGGTCGTGGCGAGTGAACCGTGGACCCTCGTCAGCCGCGACATGCGGCAGGTGATGGACCTCGTCGACCGGATCGTGGTCTTCCGGCTCCCGGGCGAAGACGCAGGCGCAATTCGCGGCAAACGCGGCCTGACGCGTGCACAGTGGGGACGATTGCACTGGCCAAGGCCTCCGTGACCCCGGCGACCCTTGCAAAATCCTCGCGGGCATGGCCTGAAAGGCGCATGACACGCTGGGTTCTCGCACTTTCCGCAACGCTTTGGGGATCGCTCGCCGCCGCGGGAGAGGCCACAGTCGCCGTCGCCGCCAACTTCCTCACCACCGCCGAGACGCTGGCCGAGGCCTTCGAGGCCGAGACGGGGCATCAGATCGTCATCACCCACGGCTCGACCGGCCAGCTTTACGCGCAGATCGTGCAGGGCGCTCCCTTCGACATCTTCCTGTCCGCCGACGAGGAACGCCCGGCGCGCCTGAAGGAAGAGGGCCGCGCCACCGACGTGCGTACCTACGCCCTCGGCCGTCTCGTCCTCGTCTCACGCGCGCCTGTCGATGCCGCGACCATCGGCGAGGCCGTCGAGGGTCAGACCGTGGCGCTCGCCGATCCGACCGTGGCACCCTACGGCAAGGCCGCCACGACGGCGATGGAAAGGCTGAAGCTCGACACCGCGACCTTCCGTCCCGTCCTCGTCGCCAACGTGGGTCAGGTGGCGACGGTCTTCGTCACCGGCAACGCCGACTTCGCCTTCGTGTCGACCTCGCAGCTTTCCGCGATGGCCGCGCCCTTCACGATGGACCTCGCCGACTTCGTGGCGCCGATCCGCCAGGACGCAGCCCTTCTGAACCGTGCCGAGGGCAACGACGCCGCGCGCGCGTTCTGGGACTGGCTCGCCTCCGATGCCGCCGCCGGCACGATCCGCGACGCGGGCTACGGCACCCCCGGCGCATGAGCGTCTGGCCCGCCGTCTTTCTGACGCTTCAGCTTGCCGCGGTCACGACGGTGATCCTCCTGATCATCGCCTTGCCCTTCGCCTGGTGGCTGGCCACGACGCGGGCGCGCTCGCGTCCGCTGTTCGAGGCGATTACGGCGCTTCCGCTGGTTCTGCCGCCCACGGTGCTGGGGTTCTATCTTCTGATCCTGATGGCGCCCTCGGCACCGCTCGGCGGGCTCTGGGTGCGTCTGACCGGCGACACGCTCGCCTTCAGCTTTCCCGGCCTCGTCCTCGCCAGCGTCATCTATTCCTTTCCCTTCGCGGTGCAGCCCCTTCAGACCGCCTTCGCGTCGGTCCCGCGACCCGTTCTCGACGCGGCACGAACGCTTGGCGCCTCGCCGCGCGACGCCTTCTTCTCGGTCTCGATGCCGCTGGCGCGTCGCGGCCTCGTCACCGCCGCCGTCCTGTCTTTCGCCCATACCGTGGGCGAATTCGGCGTGATCCTGATGGTCGGCGGCAATATCCCCGGCAAGACGCGCGTCATCTCGATCGAGGTCTTCAGCGCCGTCGAGACGCTGGACTACCGCACCGCGCATATCCTGTCGTTCTGGCTCTTGGCGCTGTCGCTGATCGTGTTGGTGCTGGTCTATGCCTTCAACCGGCGGGGAGGCGCGGGGCTTGGCTGAGACGCTCGACTTCCGGATCCGGCTGAGACGGGGAGCGCTGTTCTCGCTCGACGTGGCCGAAAGCGTGCCGCTGAACGGGATCACGGCGCTGATCGGTCCGTCGGGCGGGGGCAAGACGACGCTTCTGCGAGCACTGGCGGCGTTGGAGCGCGCCGACGAGGCAACCGTGCGCTTCCGCGACCAGACCTGGGATGCGCCGGGGATACGGCTGGCGCCCGAGGACCGGCACGTGGGCTTCGTGTTCCAGAACCCGGCGCTGTTCCCGCATCTTTCGGTCGCCGAGAACCTGCGCTACGGCGCGCGGCGCCGCGAGGTCAAAAGCTATGACGCCATCGTCGACGCGCTGGATCTGGGCGCGCTGATGTCGCGCGGCGTGGCGGACCTGTCGGGCGGCGAGGCGCGGCGGGTGGCCCTGGGGCGCGCGCTGGCGTCGAACCCCTCCGTCCTATTCCTCGACGAGCCCCTCAATGGCCTCGACACGGCCCGCAAGGCCGAGCTTCTGCCCTACATCGGGCGCGCCGTGGGCGAGGCGAAGGTGCCCGCCCTCTACGTCACCCATTCCGCGACCGAGGTCGCCACGCTGGCCGACCGCGTGCTCGGGATCTCGGGCGGACGGCTGACGGGGTGGCGGACGCCGCCCGCGCGACTTCGCGCCGTCGTCACCTCGGTCACGGGCGGGCTGATGCGGGTGCGCATCCTCGGCGCCGATCCGGGGCAGGGGGCCGACATGACGCTGCCGCTCGTCGCGCGCATGGGCGAGACGGTCGGGCTGGGCCTGCCCCTCGACAGCGTGCTCGTCTCGACATCGGATCCCGGTCGCAGCGATGCCAGCCTCTGCCTGCCAGCTACGGTCATGGGAACCTCGGGCGGGCTTGAGCTGGACGTTTTCGGCCAGCGTGTGACGCTGGCGCGCGGAGGGCCTCATGCGGTCGGCGCGAGGCTGTGGCTTTCGGTTCTGAGGGTGCTTCCGCGGCCGGACTGAACGTGCAATTCGGCAGGATTCCGCCGACCGCGTCGCCAATGGGCTGTCTTTGATCCGATTGATCCACCGCTGCGAACGACTTTGGCTCAATTTTTCGGCGCCACAGTTTCGCCTTCTTTTGGCCATGTGGCATCGGCGTTTGGTTCGACAGCGGAAACAAACCGCGGGATACCCCGAAGTCAGGCGGAAGAAGGGTAGGCCATCAACCTCCGGGTAACGTGCCGCAAACAGCGGCCAGCAGCGAGTTCTGGCTGTTTCTCATGTTGCCACAATCCTGCAACCTGACCGAGAGTGCCTTGCCACATTGTCCGTAGCAAGGCAGCCTGCCCACGGATTTCCGCCACCTTTCCGCCCTTTTTCCTTGGGCGTGGCCCCGCCATTGGTTAAGTTTCCATTACCTCGCTGGGGGGTATGTTGTGCGGCGCTTTGGGGGAGCCGCGCAGGCTCCGTAGGGCGACCTGCGGAGATGGGTATCGAGTGCTGCCATTCGGCAGCGGGGACCGGCGCCGAACCATGCATCTTGACCCTGGGTGGAGGGTCGCATCGGACAAGGCATCGGTCCCCGCGTTTACCCGGCCAAATCGCCCCCCTTTGACGGGGGCTTTTTCTTTTGCGGACGGCATCGCCTTGCTTCACACCCGGTACGCTTATCGCCACGGAGCGGGGGGCGCGGCCCGTCGAGGAACTGTCGCGCGGCGACCGCGTCGTCACCCGTGACAATGGCCTCAAGCGGATCGCCTGGGTCGGCCGCCGCGACGTGGGCTACCGCGACATCCGCGAGCAGCCCGATCTGCGACCGGTCCTCGTGCGCAAGGGTGCCTTCGGCGAGGGCTGCCCGAACCGCGACATGCTGGTCAGCCCGCATCACCGCTTCCTGACCGGGCCCGACCTGGGTCCCGCGATGGCTTCGCCCGACGAAGTGCTGATCGCGGCATCGGACCTGGTCTGGCGCGCCGGGGTAGGGGAGGCGAACGTGCTGGGCGTCAGCTATCTCCATATTCTCTGCTCCCGCCACGAGGTCATCCTTGCCGATGGCGTCTGGACCGAGACCTTTCATCCCGACGACCAGATCTTCGGGGTCATGGCCGAACAGCAGCGTCAGGAGATCCTGGAGCTGTTCCCCGAGGTCGCAACCATCGGCGCCGCCCGCCGGTTCACCGCGGCGCGGCCCATCTCGAGGTCGCGGTTCGAGGCGTGATACACTAGGATCCTAGTACCTCAGCTTCGGCGCGGACTGAACAGCAGCTTGACGTAGGATCGAAGCAGCATGACCTGCGCCGCCGTCGCGCGCGGCTCGCCAAGCGCCTTCGACATGATGATCCCGCCTTCCACCACGACGCTGACGAGGTCGGCCAGCGCATCGAAATCGACGGGATCGTTCGGCGGATAGACCTCCGCGATCTCTTCGAACGTCGCGCGGAACCGCGCGCGCCAGCCAAGGACAGCGCGCCTGTTCGCCTCGCGCACATCACGGTTGAACAGACGGTCCTGATAGGCGGCGGTCGCGACGATGCAACCGGGATGCCCGTTCGGCATGTCGTCGAGAAGTTCGGCCAGAAGCTTGAGCGCGATCAGCGTCGCGTGCAGCGGATCCTCGTTCAACTCGCGCGCACGGGCGAGGATGTCGTCGAAGATCGCGTCCTCGATGCCGATGTGCCGCTCGATCAGGGCGAGGGCCAGCGCGTTCTTGTCGGGGAAATGATAGAAGAAGCCACCCTTGGTGATCTCGGCGCCCGCGACGATCTCTTCGATCGAGGTGGCGTCGAAGCCTTTCGCCAGGATCGAATCCTGCGCGACATCCATGATCCGCGTGCGTGTGTCCGGGCCTGCCGCCATCGCCTCCGCTCCTTGTCGTGGCCTGCCGTGGGCGAGAGTAGCGCAGGCGGCGCCATCGCGAAACCTCGGGCGCACATTGGGGCAGTGCTGTACCGTCAGTACAGTTGAGACAGGCTCGCGCCTGCGCCTTTCGGAAGGCTGATGCGCAAACCTCTGATCTGAAATCATAATTCCGTCCAATACCTGCTGAACCACGGGACGACTGCCCGACCGCGCCCCAACATGGCATCCCCACCGCACCTCAAGAAACGGAGACACATCATGACGAACCCACGCATTGACCGGCTGATGGCGGCCCGGCAGCCCTGGGTGGCGGATGGCGGGCTCGAGACCAGCCTGATCTTCCATGACGGCATCGACCTGCCGCATTTCGCCTCCTGCGCTCTATTCGACCGCGAAGACGGCGTGACGGCGCTGGAGCGGTACTTCCAAAGCTACATCGACCTGGCACGCACGGCGGGGACCGGCTTCCTTCTCGACACCGCGACCTGGCGCTCGGGCGCATTCTGGGCCGACACGCTCGGCCAGACCGAGGCCGGGATGGAGCGTCTGACGCGCGCCGCGACGGCCTTTGCCGTCGGACTTCGGGACACGCACGAGGCGGCGTCCCTGCCTATCCTCGTCAATGGGGTGGTCGGACCGGCGGGCGACGGATACGCGCCCGACCGGATGCACAAAGCCGAAGCCGCGGCGGCGATCCACGCGCCGCAGATCCGCTGGATGGCGGAGGAGGGCGCCGACCTGGTGTCCGCCATGACCATGACCCACACCGGCGAGGCGATCGGCATCGTCGAGGCCGCGCGCAGTGCAGGTGTTCCTGTCGTCATCAGCTTCACCGTCGAGACCGACGGTCGCCTCGTGTCCGGCCCCACTTTGGCCGAGGCCATCGCGGCCACCGAGGAGGCGACGGGCCGATACCCCCTGTTCTACATGGTCAACTGCGCGCATCCCGACCACTTCTCCGGCACGCTTTCGGGCGACTGGACGGCCCGCATCGGCGGCGTCAGGGCGAACGCGTCGCGCATGAGCCACGCCGAACTGGACGCCGCGACCGAGTTGGACGACGGCAATCCCGAGGAGTTCGGCACGCTTTACGCCAGCTTCCGCGACAGCCTGCCGGCCCTGCGCGTCATCGGCGGGTGCTGTGGCTCGGACGAGCGGCACGTCGGCTGCGCGGCGCGCCATCTCGTGCATCGACACAAGGATCACGCGCCCGCGTCGTGATCGCCCCCGGATCGCCGGGGACATAAGACAGGAGACAGAAAAATGACGTATCACACCAAGATCGCGGCCTCGCGCCTTTCCATCCGCTCGGGCACCGACGCCGACGCCCCCGTCCTGCGCCGGGTCTTCGAGGAGGCCAGCCATGGGCTCTCGCAGTACCTCTGGGCCAAATCCTTTGCGGGCGAGGCCGACAGGGACGGCGCGATCCTTGAACGGATGAGGCTCAAGATCGCCGACCCCGCGATGCGCTTCCGCATATGCGAGATCGACGGCGTGCCAGCGGGCGGCCTTCTGAGCTATGAGAAGGACGAGACGCTTGAAGACGCCGGTGACGCGGGGCCGCTGATCCGCGTCCTCGTCGAGGCCGAGAACGAGCTCTGCGGCACGCATTACGTCAATGCTCTGGCGGTCTTCCCCGGGTTCCGGCGCCGCGGCGTCGCACGGGCGCTGATCGAGGATGCGGCGGCAGGCGCATGGCAGCCGCTGTCGCTGATCGCGGTCGACGTCAATGCTGCGGCGCTCGCCCTCTATACCTCGGTCGGGTTCCGGCCCGTGGCGCGTCACGCGATGGCCAAGGAAGACTGGGACGGGGCAGGGGAGGCCTGGCTTTGCCTGCGTCGTCCGTGACGCCGGCGTTTTCCTCTTGATACCCGCGCGGGATAGGACTATCTCGCGCGGACTTCACAGGCAGGGCTTGGGCCTTTCGGGGAGACATCCCGCAAGGTCCGCCGGTTGTCCCGGTTTCGGGATGAAACGCTCTGCCGAGGCGCAAACCGGAAAGGAACCTTGGACATGGCGCTCCCTGAATTCACTTTGCGTCAGCTTTTGGAAGCTGGCGTTCACTTCGGCCACCAGACGCAACGCTGGAACCCCCGCATGGGCGAGTTCATCTACGGCGAGCGCAATGGCATCCACATTCTCGACCTGACGCAGACCGTGCCGATGCTGGACCAGGCGCTGCACGTCATCCGCGAGACCGTCGCGCGCGGCGGCCGCATCCTGTTCGTGGGCACCAAGCGTCAGGCGCAGAAGCCCGTCGCCGACGCGGCCGAGCGCTGTGCGCAGTACTACGTCAACCACCGCTGGCTCGGCGGGATGCTGACCAACTGGAAAACCATCAGCCAGCGCATCGGTCACCTCAAGCAGGTCGACGAGCGTATGGACCAGGGCGCCGAGGGCCTGACCAAGAAAGAGCGTCTTGGCATGGAACGCGACCAGGCGAAACTTCAAGCCTCGCTCGGCGGCATCCGCGAGATGGGCGGGCTTCCGGACCTTCTGTTCATCATCGACGTGAGCAAGGAAGACCTGGCCATCGCCGAAGCCAAGAAGCTGGGCATCCCGGTCGTGGCGATCGTCGATACCAACTGCTCGCCCGATGGCGTGGACTATATCATTCCGGGCAACGACGACGCGGCGCGTGCGATCGCACTTTACTGCGACCTCGTCAGCCGTGCAGCGCTTGACGGCATGTCGGCGCAGCTTGGCGCGGCCGGTGTCGATGTCGGCGCTCTCGAGGACACGTCGGAAGAAGCCATTGCTGAAGACGCGCCCGCCGAAGCCGGTGGTGGCGTCGAGGTCGGCAACGCCTCGACCGAGACCGTCTCGGACGACGCCATCGCCAAGGACGCGCCTTACGAGCTGGAAAACAAGGAGTAATCCTTGTCGCATTTCTGAGACCGGACGCGAACATGCTCGCGTCCGGATGCTTATTCCATAGATCGAGGAGAGCCTAAGATGGCGATCACCGCACAACAGGTGAAAGAGCTGCGCGAGCTGAGCGGCGCCGGCATGATGGATGCCAAGAAGGCGCTGACCGAGACCGACGGCGACATGAACGCCGCAGTCGATTGGCTGCGGACCAAGGGCCTGTCGAAGGCCGACAAGAAGGCCGGTCGCACCGCTGCCGAAGGTCTCGTCGCGGTCAAGACGTCGGGCGGCACCGGCGTCGCGGTCGAGATCAACTCGGAAACCGACTTCGTCGCCAAGAACGACGAGTTCCAGGGCATGGTATCGAAGTTCGCCGCCGCCGCTCTGAAGGCCGACGACGTCGAGGCGCTCAAGACCGCCGACATCGATGGCAAGTCGGCGTCCGAGCATCTGACCGACGCCATCGCCAAGATCGGCGAGAACATGACGATCCGCCGGATGGCCAAGATCTCCGGCGACAACGTCGCGTCCTATGTCCACAATGCCGCCGGTGACGGCATGGGCAAGATCGGCGTGCTGGTCGCATATTCAGGCGGCGACGACGCCACTGCGCGCCAGATCGCGATGCACATCGCCGCCATCAACCCGGCTGCGCTGAACGAGGCCGACATGGATCAGGCCGTGGTCGAAAAAGAACGCGCGATCCAGATCGACATTGCGCGGGAAAGCGGAAAGCCCGAGGCGGTTATCGAGAAGATGATCGACGGCCGTATGAAGAAGTTCGTCGCCGAAGCGACGCTTCTGAACCAGGCTTTCGTCGTCAACCCGGACCTGACCGTCGGCAAGGCGGCGGAAGCGGCGGGCATGACCGTCATGGGCTTCGTCCGCATGGAAGTCGGCGAAGGCATCGAGAAGAAGACCGAGGACTTCGCCGCCGAGGTCGCCAAGACGGCGCGCGGCGCCTGAGTAAAAAGGCGGTGCCGCCGGGACGCGGCACCGCCTGAACACCATAACGCTCCCGGTACGCCACCAATGGGGATGAGGTAAGGGCGCACCTCGCACTCGTTCTCTGGAATGCCAGCCTCACGACGTGAATGCGCCGATCCGCCAGCTTCGGTTTCACCCGATGCCTCCCGTCAATTGACCCGGCGCACACCGGGGTTCGGGAAGGCTGCGTTCCTTGGCAAGAATGCCATCACTCACGGAACGGGCGGATTATCCCTTAAAAGTTTCCCTAAGGGAAGCCAGCGCGAGGTGGGGCGTGCGTAAACATTGCGTTGCGCAGATATGTGTTACCGACACGCCACGGGCAATCGTCGGCGTCGGGCCATAAGGTACTGGGCCGTCTGCCAAATCACTATATTACATAATACCGATTATACGCCTTAAGGGTAGTCATTTACCCAAGCGCGTATCCCGCACCCCTGATGGTCCTCACCGGGTCATCTCCGCCGTGGACGCAGAGCGCTTTCCTCAGCCGTCCGATGTGGACGTCCACGGTCCGCGTGTCGACATAGATGTCCCGCCCCCACACCCGATCGAGAAGCTGCTCTCGCGACCAGACGCGGCCCGGCTTCTCCATGAATGTCGAGAGCAGCCGGAATTCCGTCGGCCCCAGCTTGATCGCCTCGCCACCGCGCGTGACACGGTACGTTTCGGCGTCGAGAGCGATGTCCTCGAACTCCAGCCGTTCGCCCACGGTCGCGGGCCGCGTGCGGCGCAGTTGAGTGCGAACCCGCGCCATCAGCTCGATCACCGAATAAGGCTTCACGACATAGTCGTCCGCCCCGGTCTCGAGCCCCCTCACCCGGTCGGCTTCCTCGGCGCGCGCAGTTAACATAATCACGGGAATGGCCCGCGTGTCGTTGCGCGCCTTCAGCCGCCGGCAAAGCTCGATCCCGGACACGCCCGGCAGCATCCAGTCCAGGATGATGACGTCGGGCTGCGCTTCCTCGACCGCGATAAGAGCCTCGTCGCCGGTTTCGGCATGGGTGACGCCATAGCCCTCGGCCTGAAGGTTGTAGGCCAGCACCTCGCGCTGCGCGGGCTCGTCCTCGATCACCAGCACCATGGGCTGTTGCGCGGACATGGGTCTATTCCTCGGACACGTAGGCGGTCACGTCCAGCTTCGGGCGCGCGTCGTCGGGAAGCGCCCCTGTCACCAGATAAACCACCTGCTCGGCCATGTTGGTGACGTGGTCGCCCATCCGTTCGATGTTTTTCGCGATGAAATGCAGGTGCATGCAGGGCGTGATGTTGCGCGGGTCCTCCATCATGAAGGTCAGAAGCTCGCGGAACAGCGCGTTGTAAAGCTGGTCCACATCCTCGTCGCGCTGGATCACGTCGGCGGCGAGCGCCGCGTCGCGCTGGACATAGGCGTCGAGCGCATCCTTCAGCATCAACTGCACCTCGCGCGCCATCTTGCGGATCGACACCGAGGCGCTTCCCACGGGCGGCGTTTCGGCCAGGACCGTGGTGCGCTTGGCCATGTTCTTGGCATAGTCGCCGCAGCGCTCCAGGTTGGCGCTGATCTTGATGACCGTCATCACCGTGCGCAGGTCGCGCGCGGTCGGCGCGCGCAAGGCAATGACCCGCGTCGCCTCGGCGTTCACCAGCTCTTCCAGCGCGTCGATGGCGCGGTCACCCTTCCGCACGCTCTCGGCCAGCTCGAGGTCGCGGGCCTCAAGCGACTTCGCGCCGTCGAGGATCGCGGTCTCGACGAGGCCGCCCATCTTCATCAGCATGGCCTGAACCCGTTCCAGGTCGCGGTCGAAGGCCGAGGCGATATGCGCGTTGTTCATCAGTCTCTCTCCTACCCGATCCGGCCCGTGATGTAGCTTTCCGTCCGCGCGTCGCGGGGGTTCTGGAAGATGGTGTCGGTGTCGTCGTATTCGACGAGGTGTCCGAGGTGGAAGAAGGCCGTCCTCTGGCTGACGCGCGCCGCCTGCTGCATCGAGTGCGTGACGATCACGACCGAGAAGTTCTGGCGCAATTCGTCGATCAGCTCCTCGACCTGCGCCGTGGCGATCGGGTCGAGCGCGGAACACGGCTCGTCCATCAATAGGACCTCGGGCGCCGTGGCGACCGCGCGCGCGATGCAGAGCCGCTGCTGCTGACCGCCCGACAGACCTGTTCCCGGCTCGGCCAGACGATCCTTAGCTTCGTTCCATAAGGCCGCGCGACGCAACGAATTTTCCACGATCTCATCCAGTTCGGCCTTGTTGCGGGCAAGGCCGTGGATGCGGGGTCCGTAGGCCACGTTGTCATAGATCGACTTCGGGAAAGGGTTCGGCTTCTGGAACACCATGCCGACCTTTGCGCGCAACTGCACGGGATCGACCGAGGGCGCATAGATATCCTCGCCGTCGAGCGTGATCTTGCCCGCCACCCGCGCCGTCGGGATCGTGTCGTTCATCCGGTTGAGGCAGCGCAGGAACGTCGACTTCCCGCAGCCCGACGGGCCGATGAAGGCCGTCACCGTGCGCTCCTCGATGTCGACCGAGACGTCCTTGAGCGCATGGGTTTCGCCGTAGAAGACGTCGACGCCCTCGGCCGCGATCTTGATCTCGTTCATGGTCGTCTTCCGGTCCATCAGTCGCATGTCGTTCATGTTCGTTCTCCTACCAGCGGCGTTCGAAGCGTTGCCGCAGGAAGATGGCAATGGCGTTCATTGTTATCAGAAATCCCAGAAGCACGAGGATCGCCGCCGAGGTCCTGGACACGAATCCTCTTCGGGGCTGTCGGCCCAGATGAAGATCTGGGTGGGCAGCGCGGTCGCACTTTCGAACGGGCTCGATGCGGCCGACGTGATGAAGGCGTTCATCCCGATGAGAAGCAGCGGTGCCGTTTCCCCCAGCGCCTGCGCCAGTCCGATGATCGTACCGGTCAGGATGCCCGGCATCGCCAATGGCAGGACGTGATGGAAGACCACCTGTTGCCTCGAGGCCCCTACCCCGAGTGCCGCCTCGCGGATCGAAGGCGGGACGGCCTTCAGCGCCGCGCGCGTCGCGATGATGATCGTGGGCATCGTCATCAGTGCCAGCGTCAGGCCGCCCACGAAAGGCGCCGACCGCGGCATGCCGAACCATCCGATGAAGACGGCCAGAGCCAGAAGACCGAAGACCACCGACGGCACGGCGGCGAGGTTGTTGATGTTGACCTCGATGAAGTCGCTCATCCGGTTCTTCGGTGCGAACTCCTCCAGATAGATCGCAGCGCCGATGCCGAGAGGAAACGAGATCAGGAAGCAGGTCAGAAGCGCCCAGAATGATCCGACGAGAGCGCCTTTCAGTCCCGCAAGCTCGGGAAAGCGACTGTCGGCATTGGTGAAGAGCGCGGTATTGAATGGAGCCGAAAGCGCGCCTACTTCGTCAAGCTGATCGAAGATAGCGATCTCGGGGTCTTTCAGTCGCCGGTTCTGCTCGGGCGTCATCCGGTCGATAAGGCCCTTGTTGAGTTGGTCGTAAGGGTCGGACACAGGCACGGTGACCCTGACGGTCTGCCCGATGAGACCGGGGTTCTCCACGACCATGTCGCGCAACCTGAACTGCGCCCCGTCTGAAAGAACGCCTTCCACCTGCTTCAATAGCGCCCGGTCAGTCAGGTCCAGTCCGGGGACCTGTGCAGCCAGCGACGCCGTCAGCACATCCTCGAACCCTCCGCGCGGAAGGCGCTCTTGCCGCACTTCTTCGGGATCTATGTATACCTCGAACGTCACATGCGTCTGCGTGAAGGCCTGATACCCGCTCGCGATCAGCGATCCCAAAAGGATGAAGAGCACGGCGAAGGCCAAAAGCACCGCTCCGATGCCCAGGCCGACCAGCACGCGTTGCTTCCGATGCCGGCGCCTGAGAGACGCCCTGACCAGAGACGTGGAGTTGCGCGGGCCGGGAAGAGCGTCAGAGGTTATCTCGGTCATGGGCCTGCCTCAGTCGTAGATTTCGCGGTACTTCCGGACGATCCGGATCGCGAAGATGTTGATGACCAGGGTGACGAGGAACAGCATCATCCCAAGGGCGAATGCAGCCAGCGTCTTCGGGTTGTCGAACGAGGTATCGCCGATCAGCAGCGTCACGATCTGGACGGTCACGGTGGTCACGCTATCGAGAGGATTTATGGTCAGCCTTGCCATCAGTCCGGCGGCCATGACCACGATCATCGTCTCGCCGATGGCGCGGCTGATGGCGAGGAGGATTCCGCCGACGATGCCGGGGATCGCTGCCGGAAAGAGGACGTTCAACATCGTCTCGGCACGCGTCGCTCCCAAGGCCAGGGCGCCATCTCTGAGCGAGCCCGGCACCGCCGACAGGGCGTCGTCCGCAAAGGACGAAATGAAAGGGATCAGCATGATGCCCATGACGCTCCCCGCGGCCAGGGCGGTATTCGGCGAGACGGGTATCCCCAGCGACATGCCGAGGCTGCGGATGGCGGGTGCCACGACGAGGATCGCGAAGAAGCCGTAGACGACGGTCGGGACACCCGCGAGGATCTCGAGAACCGGCTTGGCCACGGCCCGCACCCTGCGCGGTGCGAATTCGTTGAGGTAGATTGCCGTCAGCAGCCCGACGGGGATCGCAAAGACGAGAGCCACGAAGGTGATGACGAGCGTGCCGAGGAAGACCGGCACCCAGCCAAAGGCACCCGACGCGGCGATCTGGTCTTCGCGGATGGGAATTTGCGGTTCCCAGTTCAGGCCGAAAAGGAACTCGGTCAGCGGCACCATCGACAGGAACTTGGCGGTCTCGAACATGAGCGCCGCGATGATTCCGACGGTGGTGAAGACGGCGACCGAGGAGCAGAAGATCATCAGTCCCGACACGATCCGCTCGACGCCCTGGCGTGCCCGAAAATCGGCGCGCACGCGCGACCGGGCGAAGATCATGATCGCCAGCGACAGCATCGCGCACACGCCGACCATCAGCCAGCCCGACATCTGCCTGAGTGCCCCCAGACGCTCGGCAGCGGCGAGCTTCCACTCTTCCGGCGTGCCGAACACCCGCCCGCTTTGGATCGACTTGATCTCGGCCAGCACCAGTTGGCGCGCCCCGGTGTCCGTCTCGCTGAGAACCCCGTCCGGAAGGCCGGCCATCGTCATCCGGTCGAGGAGCGGCGCCTGGAGCAGAAGCCACAGCAGTATGACGGTCAGAACGGGAACGAGGATGGAGAGAAGCGAGAAGTATCCATGATAGTTCGTCAGCGAATGCAGTTGCGCGCCATCCGCGCGAATGGCGGCGGCACCCTGTCGATTGAGGACGTAGCCCAGCACGCAGGCGACGAAGAGAACGAGGAAGGCGAGCGTGGTCATGGACTGGTGTCCTGAAAGAGGACTCCGGGCCGCCACGGCCCGGAGCGATATGCATCTCGGCTGACGCGGATCAGGATTCCGGCGCCATCATGGACTGGGCGCCCACGACCGCGTCCTGAAGCTCGATGAGACGATCTTCGGCCAGTGGGACGAGACCGCGCTCGGACAGGTAGCCGCCCGCTTCAAGCGCATCGTCCGACATGTATTCTTCGATGAACTCGTTCAGGTTCGGGATCACACCCCGATGTGCGTTCTTCACGTAGAAGTACAGCGGACGCGACACCGGGTAGGACTTGTCGGCGATGGTGTCGGTCGTGGGCTCGACGCCTTCGATCTTCACGCCCTTCAGTTGATCGAGGTTCTCGTAAAGGAACGAGTAACCGAAGATGCCGAAGGCGTTGGGATCGGCCTCGAGCCGCTGAACGATCAGGTTGTCGTTCTCGCCGGCCTCGACGAACGGACCGTCGGTGCGCATGCGCGAGCAGTTTTCCTCGACCCAGTCGCCGTCGAAACCGCCGTCCTTCACGTAGGCAAGCTCCTCGCAGCCGGCCCACATGGCAAGCTCGACCCAGGCGTCACGGGTGCCGGACGTCGGCGGCGGACCGTAGGCGAGGATCTCGACCGCGGGAAGGTCGGGATTGATCTCGTTCCAGGTCGTGTAGGGATTATCGACCCATTCGCCGTTGACCGGGACCTGGGCTGCCAGTGCCAGGTAGATGTCTCCGAGCGTCAGGTTCCAGTCGGCCTCGTTGGCGCGGGACACGGCCATCGAAAGGCCGTCGAAGCCGATCAGGGCCTCCGAGACGTCGGTGACGCCGTTGGACTGGCAAAGCTCGTACTCGGACGCCTTCATCGCGCGCGATGCGCCGGTGATGTCCGGGTGCTGCTCGCCGATTCCGGCGCAAAAGATTTGCATGCCGCCACCGGTTCCCGTCGATTCGACGATCGGCGACGGCGAGCCCGTGTTGTTCGAGAATTGCTCGGCAACAGCCTGCGTGTAGGGGAAGACGGTCGACGAACCGACGATGCGGATTTCGTCGCGTGCCACGGCGACGGTCGCGGAGGCGGCGAGGATCGCCAGGGTCGAGACGGTCAGCTTCGCGTTCAGCATGGGACAGTACTCCTGAATGTCACGGGACCGCCCTTCGCGATCCTTGCTGCCGGTTCCTAGGGGTCCGTGCCCAAGCTTTTGTGACAGAAGCGTAACGGTTATATGACGCTCGGGAGGGCAAGCTTTAACAAGAGGTTACACAGGCTGTCTCCGACCGGAAAAGAGCGTCTTCCGTGCAGATCCCCTGAATCAGCCGACCGGACCCGCAGGCAGAACCGCCGAGAATCGGCTCCCCTGCCCCGGCGTGCTCTCGATGACGAGCCGGCCGCGATGCCGGTTGACGATGTGCTTCACGATGGCCAGCCCCAGGCCCGTCCCGCCCCTCTCGCGTGAGCGGTGGCCGTCGATTCGGTAGAATCGCTCGGTCAGCCTTGGAATGTGCTGCGAATCGATGCCGGGTCCGGTGTCCGTCACCGAAAGCACCACAGCCGGCCCCCGGAGACGCGGATTGTCGTCTTCGCGCACCAGCGACAAAATGACCGAGGCGCCGCGTCCGGAATACTTGATCGCATTCTCCAAGAGGTTCGTCGCTACCTGCGAAAGCTGGTCTGCGTCGCCTGCGATCTCGGCCGGCGCGTCCAGCCCCTCCCGCACCAGCGTCACGCCGCTGTCGGCTGCAAGCGCGTCGAGCGTCACCGCCGTCGCCCGCGCGAGTGCCGCTAGGTCAACCCGGCCTGTCGGACGGAGACGCTCGTCCGCCTCGACGCGACTGAGCGACAGGAGATCCGAGACCAGTCTGTTCATCCGTCGCGCCTCGCGCTCCATGACGTCGAGAAATCGCGCCCGGGCAGCCGCATCGTCCTTGGCCGCTCCCCGCAGGGTCTCGATGAAACCGATCAGCGCGGTCAGCGGCGTCTTCAGCTCGTGGCTTACGTTCGCCACGAAATCGCGGCGCATCTGCCCCGCTTCTTCCATCGCGGTCCGGTCCTCGAAGGTGACCAGAACGCCCGCCTCCCCGGGCACCGGCCTGCACCTCGCTTGCCACGTCGTCTCGCGCCGCGCCTCTGTCGTCAGGTAGCGACAGTCGGTCGGTTCGCGGGCCTCCAGCGACCGCTCCACCGCGTCGAGAAGACCCGGTTGCCGCAGGACGGTGATGTAGTGGCGATCGACCAGAGCCGCCCCGAACAGCGACCGCGCGCCCCCGTTCGCGGCCGTCACGCGCCCGTCTCCGGCGACCAGAAGCGCCGGCACCGCGATGGCCTCGATGATCCCTGCGCTCATCGCGTCGTCCTTTCGTCCTGCATGGCTTACCCGCCTCGGACGTATCGCGGAAGTGCCCTCCGGATGATACGGACTGATAGAGGTTGTTCACCTTTAGGTTGCGCTGTCCGTTGAGATCCCTCTAGATTATTCCAAAAACAAACAATTCAACCTTGGGACAGATTGGGAAAGGCACTTGATGGGAAGAGTTTGCTCTTTGAGCTGGATGAACAATCTGGCGGCACTCGACGCGCAGCGCATGATACGCGTTGTCGCGGTTGCCGTCGGTGAACCCGTTGAATGGTCGCATGCCGGGGACGCCCTGCCCGAAGAGGGGGTGGCCTTCGTGTCGATCGAGGAGGTGACCGAAAGGCTCATCGTTCTCCACGCGCCGACCGTCGTATTCTCGCCCGTCGTCGCGCGCCGCTTCGACTGCATCGACCTGGCCACACGCCTCAGCCAGATCGGCTACCTGGGCCCCTACCGCGCGATCGCGAAGGACCTGCCGCGGCCCGAACTGATCGAACGCGAGGTGCGCCAGGCCTTTCCCAACATCGACTTCGCCATCGTGCTGGATGACTAGCTGACGCCGTCCAGCGCCGCGTCGAAGGCCTGAAGGAGCGCCGTCTCGGGCTCGCAACCGACCGACACGCGGAAGAACCCCTCGCTGATGCCAAGGGCCGCCCGGCCCTCTGGCGTCAGCGCCCGGTGCGACGACGATGCGGGATGGCTGAGCGTCGTCCCCACGTCCCCAAGCGTCGGCGCGAACGCGACCTCGCCCAAGGCCTGCACGAAGCGGTTCGCCGCCTCGCGGCCTCCGTCGAGTTCGAAGCTGACCATGTTTCCCGGCCGCCCGTTCAGAAGCCCGGCGACCCGGTTGTGGTCCGGATGGTCCCGCCGCCCCGGATAAAGCACCCGCCGCACGCCGGACGCCTCGGCCAGCCGGTCGGCCAGCGCCGCCGCCGTCGCCTCGGCGCGCGCGAAGCGCATGTCGAAGGTATAAAGCCCCCGCTCGGCCAGCCAGCAATCGAAAGGGCGACGGCGTCAGGCCAAGCGTCACCGCGAAGACCCGCATCCGCTGCGTCAGCTCGGGCGTGCGTCCGACGACATAGCCGAGCGTCGCATCCGAATGCCCGGCAAGCAGCTTCGTGACCGAGTGGATCACGATATCCGCGCCCAGATCGAACGGCTTCACGGCGGCGGGCGTGGTGAAGGTGTTGTCGACGGCGACGAGGATACCGCGCGCCTTCGCCATTGCGATGATCGCGTGCAGGTCGGCGACCCGAAGCGTCGGGTTCGACACCACCTCGACCAGGATCATCTTCGTCTCGGGCCGGATCGCCGCCTCGAAGGCCGCCGCGTCGGTCGGATCGGCAAGCGAGGTCGCGATGCCGAGGCGCGGCAGATCCTCTTTCATCATCCGAAGCGACCGCCCGTAAAGCTGGTCGGCGCCAAGCGCGTGGTCGCCAGCCTTGAGCAGGCCGAAGAGCGCCGCCCCCACGGCCGCCATGCCGGAGCCGGTGACGATGCCGCCGTCCGCCCCCTCCATCCGGTCGATCAGCCCCGCCAGCACCTCGGCGTTCGGATGGCCCTCGCGGGCATAGGTGAACCCCTTCGCGCCGCCTTCGTACTGCGCGTCCAGTTCGTCGGGGTCGGCGCTGGCATAGACCACGGACGGCTGGATCGGCGTCACGACAGGACGGCTGACCGACGACGGCCAGCCCGCACGCAACAGGCGATCGGTCAAAGCTCGGACTCCGTGATCTCGCGCAGACCCTCGCGGTACTGTGCGATCCGCTTCTGGTAATGCTCGGCGGCGAAACGAGCGCCCTTCAGATGGGCCTCGGTCACCTCACCCTTAACGCGGCCGGGGATCCCCAGGACGAAGCTGTTGTCGGGGATGTCCTTGCCTTCCGTCACGATGGCCCCTGCCCCGATCAGGCAGTTCTTCCCGATCCGCGCGCCGTTCAGGATCGTGGCGCCCATGCCGATCAGGCTGCCGTCGCCGATGATACAGCCATGCAGCATGACCTTGTGGCCCACGGTCACGTTGCGGCCAAGCGTGCAGGGAAAGCCCATGTCGGTGTGGATGACGACATTCTCCTGAACGTTCGTGCCCTGCCCCAGCGTGATCGGCTCGTTGTCGCCGCGAAGCGTAGACCCGAACCAGACCGAGCAGCCGGAATTCAGGATGACCGTCCCGATCACGTTGGCGTCGGGCGCGATCCACCAGTTGCCGTCGTCGGGCACCACCGGACGGCGGTCGCCGAGTGCGTAGAGCGTCATGCGCCCTCCTCGAATTCGGTTTGAAGGGTGCGGACGTGATCGACCAGCCAGGGCTGCTGGCTGGCGCGAAGTCTCTCGGCGGTGACGATGGTGCGCAGCTTCTCTTCGGTCCGGTCGAGGTCGTCGTTGACGAGGACGTAGGAATAGCCGTCCCAGTGACTGATCTCGTCCCACGACCTCTGCATCCGCCGGGCGATCACCTCGGGGCCGTCCTGCCCCCGGCTCTCCAGCCGCGCGCGAAGCTCGGGGATCGACGGCGGAAGCAGGAAGATCGACAGGACGTGGCTGGCCAGCGCGCTTTTCTGGATCTGCTGCGCGCCCTGCCAGTCGATATCGAACAGGACATCGGCCCCGTCCTCGATGGCCTCGCGCACCGGCGCGGCGGGCGAGCCGTAGAAGTTGCCGAACACATGGGCGTGCTCCAGCATCTCCTTGTCCTTGACCATGCGCTTGAAGCGCGCGTCGTCGACGAAGTGATAATCCGTCCCGTCCACCTCGCCCTCGCGCGCCGGGCGCGTCGTGGCGCTGACCGAGAACCGGATCCCCGGATCCCAGTCCCGCAGCCGCCGCGCCAGCGTCGACTTGCCCGCCCCCGAGGGCGACGACAGGATGATGAGAAGACCTCGGCGTTTCATTCGATGTTCTGAACCTGCTCGCGCATCTGGTCGATCACCGCCTTCAGGTCAAGCCCGACGGACGTCAGGCGGCGTCGACTGGCTTTTCGAGCAAAGCGTGTTGGCCTCGCGGTTGAACTCCTGCATCAGGAAGTCGAACTTCCGGCCCACGGGACCGGCCTCGGCCAGAAGCGCGCGTGCCGCCGCGACATGGGCGGCAAGGCGGTCCAGCTCCTCGGTCACGTCGGTCTTCAGCGCGATCAGCGCCATCTCCTGCATCATGCGCGCTTCGTCGGGCACCTCGGTCTGCTCCAGAAGCCGCGCCAGAGCCTTCTCCAACCCCGAGCGCAGCAGCGCCTCGCGTTCGCCCGCCGTCTCGCGCGCATCGGCCGCCAGAGCCTCCACGCGGTCGACCTGGGCGGACAAGCACCTCCCCGGTCGCGCGGCCCTCACGCGCCCGGTCGGCCTCGAAGGCGTCGAGGCAGTGAGCGACGCTCGCCACCAGCACCGTCTTCAGGGCCTCGATGTCGTCCTCCGCCTCGCCCTCCGACGTCTCGACGACGCCGCGCAACTGCGCGATGTCGGCGGCTGACACCGGGGCGAGTTCGACGCCGATCCTCTCGGCCGCCTGGCGCACGTCGGCCAGCATCCCAAGCGCCGAGGCCAGCCCCTCGGGGCTCAGCCGGGTCCGCGCCACCGTCTCCTCGCGCGCCAGCCGCAGGTTCACCGTGACGTTGCCACGCGCCAGCCGGGCCTGAAGCAACTTGCGGATCTCGGGCTCCAGTCCGTCGACCCAATCGGGCACCCGGATCCGCAGCTCCAGCCCACGTCCGTTCACCGATCGGATGTCCGCAGTCCAGGTCCAGCCACGCTCGCGGCCGCGCACCGAGGCGAAGCCCGTCATCGACATGAGGCTCCTGCCTTGCGGCCCTGTCGTCTTGCCCATGTCGTTAACCTTCCATTCAGAATTCAGCAGCCTTTGCGGCGCGTTTGTGGCAGAATTTGGATGGTGGTGAAAGAGAGGCGACGGCGACCCCGCAAGGGGACGGGCCGCTGCGGTGGAGGAACGACGATGACGACGGACAAGGACCGTGGACCGAACGTGGTGACGCTCGAGGGTGGACGCCCCCGAACCCGCCCGCCCCTTCCGGCGCTCGCGCGGATCGAGGGGTACTGGGACCAGAATCCGCGCCCGTCGTCTGGTGCCGTCGCGCTGCGAGATCGACCCGAGGGGGCTGGAAGGCGTCCTCGCACATGCCTTCATCCTCGAACGCATCGCGGGCGGCCTTGCGCGGTTCCGCATCGCGGGCTCGCACCTTGCCGACCTCGCCGGACTGGAACTGCGCCAGATGCCCTGCTCGGCGCTGTTCCTGCCTACCTCGCGCGAGATCCTGTCCGATGCCCTGACTGCGGTCTTCGAGGAACCTGCGGCGATCCGCATGACCCTGACCTCACCCGCTGGCTTCGGGCGCGAGGCTCTCGAGGGCGAGATGACGCTCCTCCCGCTCCGCTCCGACCTCGGCGACATCGACCGCGTCCTGGGCGGTATCGTGCTGACGGGCCGCACCGGCCGTACGCCGCGCCGGTTCGAGATCACCGGCCAGACGCGCCGGTCTCTCGTGGGCTACGCGGGCCCGGCCCACATGGGCGAGGCTCTCTTCGAGGCCCCGTCCTCTGCGAAACCCAATGAAATAAGTCCGAACCGGTCGTCCGCCACCGTCGCGCGCATCTCTCGCAAAGCTCCGCCAGCCCGCGCCGCGTCCGATCTTCCCGGCCGCACCGTGCGCCCTTGGTTACGCCTCGTCGTGGATAACGCGTAAGTCTCGCAATCCCGTGGTGTCTGTGCCAGAATCACATATAAGGGCGTCCGCGCAACTCGATGGGCCCGACACTTTCCACGACTGATGCTTGACGAAAACCTGACCTTTTTGCGCGGCGGCGGAGCCTCCGCAGACCGCATAACCGAGGTTGACTGGGCCGCCACGCCGCTCGGTCCGATCTCGTCGTGGCCGGCTGTTCTGCGCATCTCGATCTCGAACATGCTGAACTCCTCCTTCCCGAAGTGCCTCTGCTGGGGCCCCGAGAAGACGATGATCTACAACGACGCCTTCGTGCCGATCCTCGGAAACAAGCACCCCTGCATGGGTCGGCCGTTTCTCGACGCATGGGGCGAGGCCGCCGACATGCTGAAGCCGATCGTCGAGAAGGCCTATTCGGGCGAGTCGGTCTATATCGAGGACTTCCACATCGTCACCACCCGGTCTGGCACGCCGGAAGACGCATACTTCACCTTCTGCTACAGCCCGCTGCGCGACGAGCACGGGAACGTCTGCGGTATGCTCGACACGGTGGTCGAGACGACCTCGTCGGTGGAAGCACGCGAACTATCGATGCTGCGCAACCGCGAACTCGTCCACCGCGCGCGCAACGTCTACGCGCTGGTGTCCTCGCTCATTTCCCAGACATTCCGAAGCGCGGCCTCGGTCGAGGATGCTCAGGACCGCATCCAGAAGCGCATCCGTGCGCTCGTCGCCGCACAGGACGTCCTTGTCGAAGCCAAGACCGTCAACGGCTCCATCTCCGACGTCGCGCGCCGGTCCCTCGCGCCCTTCCTGCTCGAGGATGGACCCGCGATCCGCATCGAAGGGCCGGACATCGGGCTGGGCCGCGAACAACTCACCGCCCTCAGCCTCGCGCTGCACGAACTGGCGACGAACTCGGTCAAGTACGGCGCTCTCGGCGACCGCAAGGGATACGTCGACCTCCGATGGCAGATGGAGGGCAACGACTTCCGGCTGACCTGGCGCGAAGCCGACGGTCCCCTCGTCGTGAAGCCTGGAAGTCGCGGCTTCGGCAGCGCGATCATCCAGTATGCGCTTCCCGAAGCCTTCAGCGGCACGGTCGAGGTCGACTACGCCCCGACCGGCTTCACCCTCTCCCTCACCGCTCCCGCCGACCGGCTTCGGTCGGACGAGCGTACGGCCGAGGAACTGCTCCTGCCCTTCTGAACCTCGCGCGACCGTCCCCGCGACAAGCCGCAGGGACGATCCGCCACATGGATCAGCCGACCGCGACCTGGGCCGCGCCCGAGCGCCGCGCCGAAAGCTCTTCGGCCACGAGGAACGCAAGCTCCAGCGCCTGACTCGCGTTAAGACGCGGGTCGCAGGCGGTGTGATAGCGGTCCGACAGATCCTCGTCCGTCACCGCGCGCACGCCGCCGGTGCATTCGGTCACGTCCTGGCCCGTCATCTCGAAATGAACGCCCCCGGGGATCGTGCCTTCCGCGCCGTGGACCTGGAAGAACTCGCGCACCTCGCGCAGCACGCTCTCGAACGGCCGGGTCTTGTAGCCGGACGACGACTTGATCGTGTTGCCGTGCATCGGGTCGCAGGACCAAAGGACGTTGGCGCCTTCCTCGCGCACGGCCTTCACCAGCCGAGGCAGATGCTCGCCCACCTTGCCCGCGCCGAACCGCGCGATCAGCGTCAGCCGCCCGGCCTCGTTGTCGGGGTTCAGCTTCGCCATCAGCACCTTCAGGTCATCGGCGGTGGTGGTCGGCCCGCACTTCAGCCCGATCGGGTTCAGCACGCCCCGGCAGAACTCGACATGCGCGCCGTCCGGCTGCCGCGTGCGGTCGCCGATCCAGATCATGTGGCCCGAGCCCGCGAGCCACTTGCCCGAGGTCGAATCGACCCGCGTCAGGGCTTCTTCGTACTCCAGCAACAGAGCCTCGTGGCTGGTGTAGAAATCGACGGTGTGAAGCTCATGGTTTGTCTCGCCCGTCATGCCCGCGGCGGTCATGAAGTCCAGCGTGTCCTGAAGCCGGTTCGCCATGTCGCGGTACTTCTCGGCCTCGTCCGAGTCGGTGAAGCCAAGCGTCCACGAATGGACCCTGTGAACATCGGCGAAACCGCCCGTCGAGAAGGCGCGCAGAAGGTTCAGCGTCGCCGCCGCCTGAAGATAGGCCTGAAGCATCTTCGACGGGTTCGGCGCCCGAGCCGTTTCGGTGAAGTCCAGCTCGTTGACGATGTCGCCCCGGTAGGACGGCAGCTCGACCCCGTTCACCGTCTCGGTCGCGGCGGACCGCGGCTTGGCGAATTGCCCCGCCATGCGTCCGACCTTCACCACCGGCACCTTGGCGCCATAGGTCAGGACCATCGCCATCTGAAGCATGACCTTGAACGTGTCGCGGATGTTGTCCGCCGCGAACTCGGCGAAGCTTTCGGCGCAGTCCCCGCCTTGCAGCAGGAACGCCTCGCCCCGCGACGCGGCACCCAGCTTCTTCTTCAGCGACCGGGCCTCGCCCGCAAAGACCAGCGGCGGATACTTGGCAAGCTGCGCCTCGACGGATCCCAGCGCCTGCGCGTCGGGATAATCGGGCATTTGCACCCTGGGCTTGGATCTCCACCCGGATTTCTGCCAATCGCTCATCGTCCTGTCCTCTTCGGGCCTTAATGCGAGGCCGCGTTATATCCCCCTGCGGAAGGCTTGAAAACCGCAGAAGCGTCACGCGGCGCGACCGGGCCTACCCACCTTGCCCCGGACCCGGCTTTCGTGTTGTCTCGACACGGTTCGACGACAGGGTTGGAGGAACGGGACGCAACATGGCCGAGACCGCGGTGCAGACGATCAAGGTCAAGGTTCCCGAGACCCCGCGAAGCTTCGTCTTCGTGCTGCTCGACCGCTTCACGCTCCTGTCCTACGCCTGCGCCATCGAAGCGCTGAGGATCGCCAACCGTATGGCCGGGGCCGATCTCTACAAGTGGCGCTCTGTCGGCGAAGGCGGCGGCGTCATCGCCTGCTCGGCCGGCACGACCTTCCAGCTCGACGGCCCTCTCGGCGAAACCGTCAGGGACGAGGTCATCGTCATCTGCGGCGGCATCGACGTCGCGGCCGCGACGACGAAGCCGCTTCTGAACTGGCTCCGCCGCGAGGCGCGGCGCGGCAATACAATCGGCGGGCTTTGCACCGCAGGCTATACGCTGGCCCGCGCCGGTCTGCTCGACGGGCGCCGCGCCACGATCCACTGGGAGAACCAGGACAGCTTCCTCGAGGAATTCGAGGAGGTGAAGCTGACGAAGTCCGTCTTCACCGTGGACGGCAAGACCTTCACCACGGCGGGTGGCACCTCGTCCATCGACCTGATGCTCAAGATCATATCCGACGACCACGGCGAGGAACTGGCGGGCGCCGTCGCCGACCAGCTTATCTACACCACCATCCGCACCGACCAGGATACGCAGCGCCTGTCGGTGCCCACGCGGATCGGCGTGCGCCATCCGAAGCTCGCGCAGGTCATCCACATGATGGAGTCGGCCATCGAGGAGCCGCGCTCGCCGGCCCTCCTCGCCAGCGACGTCGGCATGTCGACGCGTCAGCTCGAACGCCTCTTCCGCCGCTACCTGAACCGCAGCCCAAAGCGCTATTACATGGAACTGAGGCTCCAGAAGGCCCGAAACCTCCTGATGCAGACCGACATGAGCGTCATCAACGTGGCCCTTGCCTGCGGCTTCTCCTCGCCCTCGCACTTCTCCAAATGCTACCGCGCGCAGTACAACACCACGCCCTACCGCGAACGCGGTACGCAGTCGTCACGGGTCGAGGTCTGAACGAGACCCGCATTCGCGAGATGATCGCGGCGCGACTGCCGCTCGCGCCCCTGGCCGAACGTCCCGACCTTCTGCGCCACACCCCCCACCCCGGCAGCGGCATCAATGCCATTGCCCGATCCGCCGGGTCCGGCGCCGCTCCCTACTGGGCGCACCTCTGGCCCGGTGGCGCGGCGCTGATCCAGCACCTCGAACGCCACCCCGAGACGGTCGCGGGAAAAAGCGTCCTCGACCTCGGCGCGGGCGCGGGCCTCGTCGGCATCGCCGCCGCCCGCGCGGGCGCATCCCACGTCACCGCCTCCGAGACCGACCCCCTCGCCCGCCTCGTCACCGCCATGAACGCCGAGGCAAACGGCACTCGCCTCGCCTTTGCCGACGACCTCCTCGACGGCCCCGCCCCCGAGGCGCAGGTGATCCTCGCCGGCGACGTCTTCTACAGCGCAGACCTCGCCGCGCGCGTCTTCCCCTTCCTCCACCGCTGCCACGCGCAAGGCGCGCGCGTCCTCGTCGGAGACCTCGGCCGCGCCCACCTTCCCCTCTCGGGCTTCGACGCCCTCGCCACCTATCAGGTCCGTGACGTCGGCGACCCGCCGGGGGTGACACGAGACGGTGTCGTCCTCGCCCTCTCGCGCGACGGTTTCGGCATGGAACTTCCCCGCGCCCGGCCCTAGCGTCGCCGGCATGGAACTCTCCGAGCACGACAGCCGCTATTCCTGGACCCGCCTCGCCATCAGCCTCGGCCTCTGCGGTCGTGGGCAACGTCGGCATGTGGGCCGTCATCGTCATCCTGCCCGCGCTCCAGGCCGAGTTCGACATCGCCCGCGCCGGACGCCTCCCTGCCCTACACCGCCACCATGGCGGGCTTCGCGGCGGGCAACTTCTTCCTCGGCCGCGCCGTCGACCGCTTCGGCGTCTCGACCGTCCTTGCCGCGGCGGGCGCTGCCTCTCGGCGGGCTTCGCGCTCTCGGCCCTCGCCCCTTCGCTCCTCGGCGTCACGCTGATCCACGCGCTCCTGGGGTTCGGCGCGTCGGCCAGCTTCGCGCCGCTCATGGCCGACATCTCGCACTGGTTCCTGCGACGCCGCGGCCTCGCCCTCGCCATCGCGGCCAGCGGCAACTACATCGCCGGCGCCGTCTGGCCGCTCGTCATCGCCTGGATCATCGATCGACCACGGCTGGCGCGGCGCCTACCTCGCCATCGCCCTGACCGTCGCGGTCGTGATGATCCCCGGCGCGCTTCTCCTCCGCCGCCGCATCGACGCCGCGACGACGGCCCGTGCCGCGACCGACGCCGCCTCCCGCGCCCGCTCCGTCGCCCTCTCGCCCCGCGCGCTCCAGGCGCTTCTCGATGCTCGCGGGCGTCGGCTGCTGCGTGGCGATGTCGATGCCGCAGGTCCACATCGTGGCGCTCTGCATCGACCTCGGCTTCGGCCCGGCGGTCGGCGCCGAGATGCTGTCCCTCATGCTTCTGGGCGGCGTCGTCTCGCGCCTGACCTTCGGCGCCCTCGCCGACCGTCTCGGAGGCGTCCGCACCCTTCTCCTCGGCGGCACGCTCCAGATGCTGGCGCTTGCGCTGTTCCTGATCGAAGGCAACCGGACAAGCCTTTCGCTCGTCTCGCTTATCTTCGGCCTGTCGCAGGGCGGCATCGTGCCCTCCTACGCCATCATCGTCCGCGAATACCTGCCCCGCGCCGAGGCCGGCCGCCGTGTCGGCGCGGTCATTGCCGCGACCATCGTCGGCATGGCGCTCGGCGGCTGGATGACGGGCTGGCTCTACGACCAGACGGGCAGCTACGCGCTCTCGATCTGGAATGGCATCGGTTGGAACCTCCTCAACGTGGGCATCGTGGCGGCACTCCTCCTCAGGATGGGCTCCGGCCCTCGGCTTCGCGCCGCCTGAGCTTCATTTCTTCGCAAATACGCAAATAGGCCGCCGCGTCAGCGGCGGCCCGTCCGCGGCCCGCAAAGAAGGGCGCATCGCCTCAGATGTCGTTCGTCCCGAAGGTGTCGCAGGCCTCGAGGTCGCCCGTCTCGAAGCCGGTCTGGAACCAGCGCTGCCGTTGCTCCGACGTGCCGTGAGTGAAGCTCTCGGGCATCGGACGCTGGCCCGCGTTGCGCTGAAGCGTGTCGTCGCCGATCTGGGCGGCGGCGTTCATCGCCTCCTCGATGTCGCCCCGTTCGAGGCTGCCGAACCTCTCCTGCGCCTGGCGCGCCCAGATCCCCGAGTAGCAGTCGGCCTGAAGCTCGATCCGCACCGAAATCGCGTTCGCTTCCTCCTGGCTCACCTGCCCCCGGATGCGGTTCGCCTCGCCCAGGATGCCAAGCTGGTCCTGCACCGAATGCGCCACCTCGTGCGCAACGACATAGGCCGCGGCGAAATCGCCGCCCGCCCCAAGCCGGTCGCGCATCGTCGTGAAGAACTGGGTGTCGAGATAGACCTTCTTGTCGCCCGGGCAGTAGAACGGTCCCGTCGCACCGCTGGCGTTGCCGCAGGGCGACTGCGTGACCTCCTTGAACAGGACCAGTGTCGCGGGCGCGTAGGGCTCGTTGATCTGCTCTTCGAAAATCCCGGCCCAGACCTCCTCGGTGTCGGCCAGCGTTACGCTGACGAACTCGCCCTCGCGCTGATCCGCCTCGGTCAGGGGCGCGTCGGTCTGGACGACCTCGCCACCGCCGCCGCCCGCACCGGTCAGAAGCGGCGTCACGTCGATCCCGAAGAACCACCCCATTCCGAGGATGAAGAGGATGCCGACAAGCCCGATGCCGCCGCCCCCGGACATGCGCATTCCGCGCCGATCCTCGATGTTCCGGCTACCGCGCCGACCCTGCCACCTCATGCCACCCTCCGACGTTCACCTGGCTGGCCGCGACATTGCACCCTGCGAGACTTGACGGCAACGTCGCAAACTGGCCTTTGATCCGCGAGGACGGGCAGAAAATGATCAGACGGCTCTACGACTGGACGATTTCGCTGGCGGCGCATCCGCGTGCGCTCTGGGCGCTGGCGTTCGTCGCCTTCGTGGAAAGCTCGTTTTTCCCGATCCCGCCGCACATCATGATCGTTCCCATGGTGCTCGCGGCGCCGCACCGGGCCTGGCTCATCGCCGGGGTCGCCACGGTGGCATCGGTCATCGGCGGGGTCCTCGGATACGGGATCGGAGCCTTTGCCTTCGACGCCATCGGCCAGCCGATCCTCGAGTCGCTCGGCAAGGCCGACCGGATGCTCGAGTTCAACGAACGCTTCAACGACTTCGGGTTCTGGCCGGTGCTGATCGGCGGGCTTACCCCTTTCCCCTACAAGGTCATCACGATCATGTCGGGCTGGACCGGCCTGCCCTTCATGACCTTCCTCGTGACCTCGATCGTCGCCCGCGCGGCCATCTTCTTCATCCTCGCCGGGCTTCTTTGGAAATTCGGCCCCCCGATCCGCATCTTCGTCGAGAAGTACCTCGGCCTCGTCTTCACGGCTTTCGTGATTTTGCTGCTCGGGCGGCTTCTACGCGATAAGGTTCATATGACCCGCAAGAACCTCATGCTTCTCGCCGCCGCAGGCTCGCTTGCTCTCCTCCTCGGCGCCTTTGCCTTCCAGGCCATGGGATATGCGCCCTGCAAGCTCTGCATCTGGCAGCGCTGGCCGCACGGCGCAGCGATCGCGCTGGCGGCTCTGGTCCTGGTCCTGGGCCCGCTCGCCCTCCTCGGTCTCGCGGGCGCGCTCGGCGCGGCGCTTGTCGGGCGTGTTCGGCGTCTATCACACCGGCGTCGAGCGCGGCTGGTGGGAGGGTCCGACCTCCTGCAGCGGCGCGGGCGACGGTCTTTCGGGGTATGACGGGCGGCGATCTCCTCTCGCTCGACCTGCCCTCGGACGTGGTCATGTGCGATGAGGTCGCCTGGGCCTTCGCAGGCCTCTCGATGGCGTCCTGGAACGCGATCTTCTCGTTCGCGCTGGCCGCGATCTGGGTGCGCGCGATTGCGACCCGGCGCTGATCCGCCAGACAAGGTGCCATACGTTTTGCCGACACCTGGCAGACGCCTTGCCGACGCCCGACCTCAGTGGATGGTGAACTCACCCACCACGTTCGTCCACTCGGTCGGCGACAGCTTCTTGCGATGCACGAAGCGGACCGAATGAAGCGGCCCTTCGATCTCTTCCTGCCAGAACTCGATGAACTTGAAGAGCTTCGGATGGTCAGGAGCGACGTCATAGTCCTGCCACACGAAAGTATTGAGAACGTTGCGATAATCCGGCATCCGGTAGAAGAACTCGGCCGTCGTAAGGCCGTATCCCTTCAGCAGAAGCTCGGTTTCCGAGAAGACTCATGACAACCTCATATTGCCTGCCCGCCGGATGAATTGAGCCACGAGTCGGATTGAAGATCAATGAATTCAGCATGTTGGCACTCGGCCCCTGCGGCTGCCAGACAATTGCGCAACAGGCATTGCACCTATCTGTAGGGGTCTGATACACTGTTTCCACCCAGATCTTGCGGTGCGATGAAAAAGCGAGCAGCCTGTGAACGACACGCCAGAACCGCCTGAAAACACGGAAGAAACGCCACCGGCGGGTCCGCGTCACATCGGTCCGACAGTGTCGATCGAAGAGGAGATGAAGACCTCCTACCTCGACTACGCCATGTCGGTCATCGTTTCGCGTGCGATACCCGACCTGCGCGACGGCCTGAAGCCCGTCCACCGCCGCATCCTCTACGCGATGCACGAAAGCGGCAACACCTTCGACAAGCCCTACCGCAAGTCCGCCCGGCCGGTCGGCGACACCATGGGCAAGTACCACCCCCACGGCGACAGCGCGATCTACGACGCGCTGGTACGCATGGCGCAGCCGTTTTCCATGTCCCTTCCGCTGCTTGACGGCCAGGGCAACTTCGGCTCGATGGACGGCGATAACGCCGCCGCCATGCGATACACCGAAGTGCGGATGGCCAAGTCGGCGAGCTATCCTCCTCGCCGATATCGACAAGGACACGGTGGATTTCGCCGACAACTACGACGGCAAGGACCAGGAACCCACGGTCCTGCCCGCTCGCTTCCCGAACATGCTGGTCAACGGCGCCGGCGGCATCGCGGTCGGCATGGCAACGAACATCCCGCCGCACAACCTGGGCGAAGTGATCGACGCGACCCTCGCCCTGATCGAGGATCCCAGACATTTCGACCGAGCGCCTGATCGAGATCGTGCCCGCTCCCGACTTCCCCACGGGCGGCATCATCCTCGGCCGCTCCGGCGCGCGGAAAGCCTATCTCGAAGGCCGCGGCAGCGTCATCATCCGCGCCAAGACCCGGATCGAGGAAGTGCGCAAGGACCGCTTCGCCATCGTCCTCGACGAGATCCCCTACCAGGTGAACAAGGCCGCGATGATCGAGAAGATCGCCGACCTCGTGCGCGAGAAGAAGCTAGAGGGCATCTCGGCCATCCAGGACGAATCCGACCGCGTCGGCGTCCGCGTCGTGATCGAGTTGAAGCGCGACGCCACGCCCGATGTCGTCCTGAACCAGCTCTGGCGCTTCACGCCGATGCAGACCTCCTTCGGCTGCAACATGCTGGCGCTGAACGGCGGCCGCCCCGAGCAGCTGATGCTCCGCGATTTCCTGTCGTATTTCATCACCTTCCGCGAGGAAGTTGTTGCGCGCCGCACCGCCTTCGAACTGGGTAAGGCGCGCGATCGCAGCCATATCCTCTGCGGTCTGGCCGTTGCCGTCGCGAACGTCGACGAGGTCGTGGCCACCATCCGCGCCAGCGCCACGCCCGCCGACGCCCGTGAGAAGCTGATGACCCGCCGCTGGCCCGCGCATGAGATCGCGCCCTACATCCAGTTGATCGACGACCCGAGTCACCGGATGAACGACGACGGCACCTACAACCTGTCCGACCGGCAGGCCCGCGCCATCCTCGATCTTCAGCTTCAGCGCCTGACGCAGCTTGGCGTCAAGACCATCACCGACGAGCTCGAGGATCTGGCGGCGAAGATCAAGGACTACCTCGACATCCTGTCGTCCCGCGCCCGCATCATGTCGATCATCTCGGACGAACTGCGCGAGGTGCGCGAGCTTTTCGCCGTCCCCCGCCGCTCCGAGATCGTCGACTGGGCCGGCGATATGGAGGACGAGGACCTCATCGAGCGTGAGGATATGGTCGTCACCATCACCCAGGGCGGCTACATCAAGCGCACGGCACTGGCCGAATTCCGCAGCCAGAAGCGCGGCGGCAAGGGCCTCTCGGGCGGCGCGCTGAAGGAAGACGACGTCGTCACCACCCTTTTCGTGGCGAACACGCACACCCCGCTTCTGTTCTTCACCACCGACGGGATGGTCTACAAGCTCAAGACCTGGCGCCTGCCCCTTGGCGGCCGCACCTCGCGCGGGAAGGCCATCGTCAACATCCTGCCCATCCCCACGGGCATCTCGATCGCAGCCATCATGCCGGTCGACGCGCCCGAGGAGGATTGGGACTCTCTCCACATCTTCTTCGCCACGTCAGAGGGCGGCGTCCGCCGCAACGCGCTGTCGGACTTCACCAACGTCATGCGCAACGGCAAGATCGCCATGCGCCTGCCGGATGAGGTGTCGCTTGTAAACGCCCGGATTTGCACGGAAGACGACGACATAATGCTGGTGACGGCCTTGGGCCGCGCGATCCGCTTCCCGACGACCGAGGTTCGCGTCTTCAAGGGCCGCGACTTCGAGCGGCGTTCGCGGCATCCGGCTCGCCGACGGCGACCGCGTCGTGTCGATGTCCGTCATCCGCCACTTCGAGGCCGACCCGGCCGAACGCGCCGCGTACCTCAAGCAGCGCCGCCTCATGGCTGGCGTGGTCGAGGAGGAATCCGAGGCCGACGACGACGAGGAAGCCGTGGCCGAGGGTCAGCTCTCGCCGCAGCGCTACGCCGAGATGTCCGAGGCCGAGAACCTGATCCTGACGATCACGGCAAAGGGCGCGGGCAAGATTTCGTCCAGCCACGACTATCCCGTGCGCGGTCGTGGCGGTCAGGGCGTCATGGCGATGGATCGCGCGATGCGGGGCGGCCCGCTTGTCGCTTCCTTCCCCGTCGAGATGGGCGATCAGATCATGCTCGCCACCTCGACAGGCCAGTCGATCCGCGTGCCGGTCGAGGGCATCTCGTTCCGGTCCCGCACCGCGGGCGGCGTGAAGGTCTTCGACACCGCAAGGGGCGAAGAGGTCGTCTCGGTCGCCTGGATCGCCGAGGCGGACGACGCGGGCGAGCCGGGCGACATCCCGGAGGCCTAGGCGTTTACGCATCGGAAACGCGCGACGTGCTAGTCGCAGGTCCATGAACCTGTACCACTGCATGATCGAGCTGAAGCGCGATGCTCAGGCCCTCGCTTTCGCGTCCGCCACCGAACACTGGCTCTCGGGCCTCGCCGCCCGCGGTCTGATCGGCGAGTGGAAGCTCTTCCGCCGCAAGTTCGGCCTCGCCTCGGCGCAGCACAGCGACATGATCCTGACGATCGAGGTCGAGGATATGGCGCAGCTCGAATCCGCCTTCCGGTCCCTCGCCGATGCAGGCTCGCCGGGCGACCAGAAGTACTATGACCTCATGCACGACATGATCGGGCAGCTTGCCGTGGGCCTCTACCGACCCTATCCCGATCCCACGCAGAGGGAGTCTGTCGCGCTTGTCTGAGCAGCGTTAAGATGATCCGTTAACCATCTGTTCGGATTTACACTTACGGGAATCTCTCCGATTTGAGATAAATCTCCACGGGTTGGGGCCTGGACGTGGAGAGAGTGGATGCGCGCGTATCTAGTTGCCTTGTTGATCGGTCTGTCATGCCCTGCTGCGCAGGCGCAAAGCTCCCTCGGGATCACCGGTGCTGACTTCAACCTTGGGGTGGCACAAGATGAAAGCGGCTCGGCGCGCTCCCGGGCTTCGGCGACCGTCGACGTGGCGATAACCGGGGTCCACGGCTTTCAGGGCGACCTGTCCTTCGACGACACGGCCTCCGGTGGGATCGGCGGCGTTGCCGCGCACCTCTACATGGCGCCGCGCGACGGGCAGAAGTATGGCGTTTTCGCCGCGCTGTCGGATGTGGACGGCCGGTCCATGATGTGGGGATCTCTGGGTGCCGAAGGTATGCTCGCCCTGTCTCCAGACACATCGTTCGAAGTCCGGGCCGGCTTCGGCGTATCGGACGCGGATGCGCTCGACTTCATCTTCGGCGGTGTCGGGCTTGCGCACGAGTTGACGCCCGAGATCACCCTGGCGGGTCGTCTGGACGTCGCCGACTTCGATGAAGCCGTCTTTCGTGCGACATCCTGGGACGCCGGCGTGACGGCCACTTGGTCGCCTCGCAACGGCCCCTGGGGCCTTCAGGCCGGCGTCACCCGCTCGGGCCTAGCTGGCCGCGATGGGGCGCCGGGCGAAACGCGCGTCTCCTTCGGCGTCACGCTCTCGCTCGGCACGGCAGGCGGTGCCTCGCCCGCGACGCGGCTCTTCGGTCGCACCGATCCGGTCGCACCGCTCCTCCGCCGCGAGCTTTGGTGACACCCGGGCCTCGAACCCCGCATCGCAAGGCGGCACCGTCCTCCCGACTGGAGGGCGCTGCCGTATTTGTGCCTAATTGATGCGACAAAGATAATCTGTTTCCGCCGGAGAAACGCCGTCATTGGCCGCTTCTCTCTTTACCGGGACGCCATGTATTTTTGCGTCCGTTCGATTTCGGCCCTCTCGTCGGGCCACGCCATCTGGGACAGACGCGGGGATATCGGAATGAGGGATTTGACGGGCAACGGCACGGCGGCGGCGCATGTGACGCGCATACTGATCGTCTCGTACTTCGTGGCACTTGCCGTCGGCCTTGTCGACGGCGCCGATCTGACACGCCTCATCAGCCCCTTCCTCGACGAGACCCTCGCGCGTCACGTCAGCCGACTTATCGTCCTATCACTCTGCGCGCTGGTCGTCTTCGGTCTCTACCGGCGTGCTGCCGCCCTGGTTCTGGCCATCATCTTGTTCTGGACAAGCTACCTCAGCCTCTTCTCACATGGCGAGGTGGGTGGCTTCTGGCGCGACCTGGCCCTTATCGGCGGTCTTCTCATGTCGGCCCGAGTCGGCGTCCACGATCGCGCCGCCGACGTGATCGACACACCTTCGGAAGCTGCATCGAACCAAAGCAACTCGGAGTGGGTGGCGGTCAAGCCGCGCGCCACCGTGACGCGCTTCCGCGAAGACCTGAACCTCGCCCGGATCGACTGACACCCTTTCCAAACCGGGCGCCGGGGTCTAAATCGCCCCTCATGTCCGAACCCCTTCATATCGTCGGCGGAGGTCTTGCCGGGTCAGAAGCCGCCTGGCAAGCGGCCGAGCGCGGCGTCCACGTCATCCTGCACGAGATGCGCCCCAAGGTCGGCACCTTCGCGCACCGCACCGGCGACTTCGCCGAGATGGTCTGCTCGAACTCCTTCCGTTCCGACGATGACGAGCAGAACGCCGTGGGCCTTCTTCACTGGGAGATGCGGCAAGCCGGCGGGCTCATCATGCGGATGGGCGACCGGCACAGCCTGCCCGCAGGCGGAGCGCTGGCCGTGGATCGCGACGAGTTCTCGGCCGGTGTGACCGAAGCGATCCGCTCACATCCTAATATATCAGTGGTGGACGGAGAGGTGACCGACCTTCCGCGCCACGGCCACTGGATCTTCGCCACCGGACCTTTGACGTCGCCCGCCCTCGCCAGCGCCATCCAGGCCGAGACCGGCGAAGGCAGCCTCGCCTTCTTCGACGCCATCGCCCCCATCGTCCACGCCGAGACAATCGACATGGACGTGGCCTGGGCGCAGTCCCGCTACGACAAGGGCGAAACCGAAGACGACCGCACCGCCTATCTGAACTGCCCGATGACGCGGGACCAGTACGAGGCGTTCATCGACGCGCTTCTGTCTGCCGAGAAGACGGAATTCCACGAGGGCGAGACCGCGGGATACTTCGACGGCTGCCTTCCGATCGAGGTCATGGCCGAACGCGGGCGCGAGACGTTGCGGCACGGGCCAATGAAGCCCGTCGGCCTGACCAATGCGCACCAACCCGACGTGAAACCTTACGCCGTCGTCCAGCTTCGCCGTGACAACAAGCTCGGCACGCTGTGGAACATCGTGGGCTTCCAGACCAAGATGAAATATGGCGCGCAAACCGATGTTTTCCGGATGATTCCCGGCCTTGAGAATGCGTCGTTCGCCCGACTTGGCGGCATCCATCGCAACACCTTCCTGAACGCGCCAAACCTTCTGGATACCGACCTGCGCCTTCGCTCGTTGCCCACGGTTCGCTTCGCCGGTCAGGTCACAGGGGTCGAGGGCTATATCGAAAGCGCAGCCATGGGCCTTCTGGCCGGGCGCCTTGCTGCGGCCGAGATGACGGGAACGTCGCTTCCGACTGTGCCGCCGACCACGGCCATGGGCGCGCTTCTGCACCACATCACTGGCGGTGCGGATGCCAAGACGTTCCAGCCAATGAACGTCAATTTCGGTCTGTTCCCTCCGATCGACGCGAAGGGTGGGCGGCGCGGGCGGCGCGAGCGCTACAAGGCCTACACGGACCGCGCCAAGGCAGATTGGCTGGCCTGGCTCGGCGCTCCCGCGCTGCGAGCCGCGGAATGACGCGAAGACACACGCGCGACCTACGCGGCGTGGGCCGACACCTACGACGCAGACGTCAGTGCCTTGGGCTATGCCGCACCGGCCCGCGTGGCCCTGGCGCTGCGACGCGCGGGCGCCAACCCGGACAAGCCGCTTCTGGACTTCGGATGCGGCACGGGGCTTTCCGGCCTCGCCCTCAAATCCGCGGGGTTCGCGCAGATCGACGGGACGGATTTGTCGCCCGAGATGCTGGCTCAGGCTCGGCAAAAAGGCATCTACCAGCATCTCTGGGAAGCCGAACCAAGCAGTCTCGGTCACGTCAAGCGCGGAGCCTATCCTCTTGTCGTAGCTGTTTCTTCAATCGGTCAGGGCGAAGCGCCTCCCAAGAACTCTCGACCTCCTCCTCGACATCCTGGCGCCGGGCGGTTTTCTCGCCTTCACCCTCGACGACGACGCCTTGGCGGACCGGGCCTACTCGGACCGACTGGACATCGCGGTGCTCGCCCCCGACATCGAGGTCGTCCTCGACGAGGAAGGTCCGCATCTTTCGGCAAAAGGCCTTCGCTCCACGGTTTTCGTCCTGCGCCGGACATGACGCTGCGGACCCGCTTCGCGCCTTCGCCAACTGGCCCCCTCCATCTCGGCCACGCCTTTTCGGCGATCCTCGCACATGACATGGCGCGCGAGGCAGGCGGGGATTTCCTTCTGCGTATCGAGGATATCGACCGAAGCAGGTCGCGGACCGAGTGGGAAGATCTGATATACAAGGATCTCAATTGGCTCGGGCTCTCGTGGGAGACTCCGGTCATGCGCCAGTCGGAACGACTTGACGCCTATCGTCGGACCCTTCAATCCCTCTGGACTCAAGACCTGCTTTTCGCCTGTACCTGCAATCGGCGTGACATCCTCGAGGCGGCATCGGCCCCGAACGAGGGCGAGCCCGCTGTCGGCCCGGATGGCATCGTCTATCCTGGCACCTGCCGCGAACGGAAGAGCTCCGGCGATGCAACCATGCCGAGGAACGCGGCGCTTCGCCTCGACATGGCGAAGGCCGTCGGAAGGCACACCGCCGTCTTCGACGAAACAGGCAGCGGCCCCCATGGAGAGACAGGCCGGATCGAGGTCGATCCGCTTGCCCTGCCGGGCGAGATCGGCGACGTGGTGCTCGCCCGCCGCGACATGGGAACGAGCTATCACCTGTCGGTGGTGGTCGACGACGCCGACCAGGGCATCACGCATGTGGTCCGCGGTCAGGACCTGTTCGAGGCCACGAAGATCCACGTGGTCCTGCAAGACATCCTCGGCCTGCCCCGGCCCGTATACCACCACCACCGCCTGATCCGCGACGAGACCGGCAAGCGTCTGGCCAAGCGCGACGACGCGCGCTCGATCCAAAGCTACCGCGACGCAGGCGCCACGCCTGAAGACATCCGCCGCATGGTCGGCCTCTGACCTTCTTCTGTCCTGAAATACTCCGGGGGTGAGGCCGCAGGCCGCGAAGGGGCAGAGCCCCTTATGCCACCGGCCGCATCAGTTCGACCTCGGAGCCATCGCGCACAGCAGTATAGAAACAGCTCTCGCGATTCGTGTGACAGGCCGGCCCTTCCTGACGCACGATCAGCAAAAGGCTATCGCGGTCGCAATCGACGCGCAGGTCGACCAGCGTCTGGACATGGCCCGAGGTTTCGCCCTTCACCCAGAAGGCCTGACGCGAACGAGACCAGTATGTGACGCGCCCCGTCTCAAGCGTCCGGGTCACCGCTTCGGCGGTCATCCAGGCCATCATCAGGACAAGGCCCGTCCCCTCCTCCTGCGCGATGGCGGGGATCAGCCCGCGGTCGTCGAAACGAAGCGTGGAGGCATCGAAGGCCATCGGCGGAACCTTTCCTTGGAAGCCGGCTGCGCCTATCTAGGGGGTGAACTGCGCGAAGGAAAGCCGATGGCCGACACCGATCTCGTCAAGCTCTACTCGGGGCGGATCCTCGAACTGGCGGCGGACATCCCGCACAGCGACCGGCTGGACGCGCCCGATGCGACGGTCAAGCGGCGCTCGCCTCTCTGTGGCTCGACGGTGACGGTGGACGTGGCGCTCGAGGACGGTCGGATCGCGCGCTTCGGCCAGGACGTGAAGGCCTGCGCGCTTGGCCAAGCCTCGGCCTCGGTCCTGGGCCGCGTGGTCATAGGCTGGACGAAAGCCGAGATCGAGCGTGCCCGCGACCAGCTTCGCGCGATGCTGTCCAATGGCGGTCCCGTGCCTGACGCGCCCTTCGAGGGCTACGAGGTGTTGGAGCCCGCGCGCGATTTCCGCAATCGCCACGCGTCGATCCTGCTCGCCCTCGAAGCGACTGCCGAAGCGGTGTCCGAGGCCGAGACGCGCGCCAACTGCGCCTGAGCCCTCTTACAAAAAAACCGCCGCACATCCGGGCGGATGGCGGCGGTCAGTGGCGTATCTGGTGTTCGGGCCGGTCGGGTCCGGGACAGGGACCACGATCGAGGGACAGTTCGCAAACCGTTGGGACAGGATGCGGGACCGGCCGTCCAGACCGCAGGCAGTCAGAGGCGTGAGGTCAGAAAAGGCCGGGCGCAGACAGGCCGACGAAGGCGATGACGGCAAGGGCTGCCACGCCAGCGAAATCGCGCGGCAGGGTGGCGGCGTTGCGCGAAAAGGTCTCTCTCAATTCGTTCATTTCGGTTCGATCCTTTGGTCAGGCAGGACGGCGGGCGGGCCGTCGGTGTTGCCATCTTGTTCTCAAATTTTCAGAAACATGTAAAGAACTTTTTGAGAACATTCGCGAACAAATGGTTAATCGGCGGACCGGCTAACCGACCGAGATCATCCCGATCGCCTTGTCCTGCTCCATCAGCCACAGAAGCACGCGCACCGCGCGGCCTCGCTCGGAGGTCAGGTCGGGGTCGACGGAAATGAGCCGCCGAGCATCGCCGTTCGCGACCGCCATCAAGGCCGCCTGGCGCTCCAGGTCCGCGATGCGGAATCGCGGCAGACCCGACTGCGCCGTGCCAAGCACGTCGCCTGCCCCTCGCATCGCAAGGTCCTCCTCGGCGATGCGGAATCCATCCTCGGTCTCGCGCAGGATCTCAAGGCGGCGACGTGCGCTCTCGGTCAGGGGCGTCTGATACAGCAGAAGGCAGGTCGATTTCTCGGAACCGCGCCCGACCCGTCCGCGAAGCTGATGCAACTGGGCGAGACCGAAACCCTCGGCGCCTTCGATGACCATGATCGAGGCGTTCGGGCACGTCGACGCCGACCTCGATGACCGTTGTCGCCACCAGGACACGCGTTCTGCCCGAGACGAAGTCCGCCATCGCGGCGTCCTTGTCGCGCGGTGGCATCTGACCGTGGACAAGGCCGACCACGTCTTCCCCAAGTGCTGCCCGCAGGCGCTTGAAGCGCTCTTCGGCAGCGGTCTTTTCCAGCGTCTCGCTTTCATCGACAAGCGGACAGACCCAGTAGGCCTGCCGCCCTTCCTCGACGGCGGTGCGAAGGTGACCCACGACCTCGTCCATCCGCCCCGACGAGATCAGCGCAGTCGCGACAGGCGTGCGGCCCGGCGGCTTCTCGTCGAGGATCGAGACGTCCATGTCACCGTAGTTCGCCAGGCTGAGCGAGCGCGGGATCGGCGTCGCCGTCATCACCAGCACGTCGACACGCTCGCCCTTCCGGCCGAGTTCCATCCTCTGCGCCACGCCGAAGCGGTGTTGTTCGTCGACGACGGCAAGACGGAGGTCGCGAAACTCCACATCCGCCTGAAAGACCGCGTGGGTGCCGACCAGGATGTGGATGTCGCCCTTCGCCAGCGCCGCGAGCTTGGAGGCGCGCTCGGCTCCCTTGTCGCGGCCGGTCAGAAGCTCGACCACGACTCCGGCGGCCTCGGCCAGGGGCTTAAGGCCCGAGAGGTGTTGCCGCGCCAGGATCTCGGTCGGGGCCATCATCACCCCCTGCCCGCCCGCCTCGACCGCGACGAGAAGCGCCATCAGCGCCACCAGTGTCTTGCCCGCACCGACATCGCCCTGCAAGCAGGCGGTTCATCCGACGGTCCGATCCCATGTCGTCGGTGACCTCGCGGATAGCCCGCTCCTGCGCAGAGGTCGGGCTGTAGGGCAAGGCGGCGAGGACGCGGGATTGCAGACGTCCGGTTGCCACCGAGGGCCGTCCCGCGCGGGTGCGGCGCCGGGCGCGGACTAGCGCCAGCGTCACCTGGTGCGCGAAAAGCTCGTCATAGGCCAGTCGCTGACGCGCAGGCGCCGAGGCCGCTATGTCGGCCGAACCCGTAGGCGCGTGCGCGGCCGCCACAGCCTCGCGCCAGGACGGCCAGCCTTCTCGGCGGACCAGCTCGGGATCGATCCATTCGGCCAGAGCGGGTGCGCGCGTTAGTGCCGCCTGCGCGGCCTTCGCCATCACCTTGAGCGTGACGCCCTGCGTCAGCGGATAGACCGGTTCGAACGCTGGCAGATCGGCCGCCTCGGACGGCAGAAGGACGTGATCGGGATGGACGATCTGGGCCACCCCGTCGAACACCTCGGCCCGGCCCGACACGAGGCGGCGCGAACCTACGGGCAAGGTGCGCTGAAGCCAGTCGCCCTTGGCATGGAAGAAAACGAGTTGGAACGACGTTTGCGCGTCGGCCACGTCGATGCGCGTGGGTTTGCCGCGCGCGCGCGCCGGGTGGTGGCGTTCGACGGTGACCTCGGTCGTGACCGTCGCGGGCAAGGGCACGCCCAGGATGGTGTCGCGGAACGACCGGTCGACGCCCGAGACAGGCAGCGTGAAGAGGAGATCGCGCGGCGTCGCCACGTGAAGCGCAGCCATGGCCTTGGCGGTCTTGGCGCCGACGCCCGGCAGGGTCTCAAGCTCGGCGAAGAGCGGGAACAGGACTTCGGGTCGGCGGCTCATGCGTCGCCGATGAGCGCGAGCCAGCCATCCTCGTCGATGGTCTCGATCCCAAGCTCGACCGCCTTCTTCGCCTTCGAGCCCGCCCCCGGTCCCGCGACGAGAAGGTCGGTCTTGGCCGAAACGCTGCCTGCGACCTTGGCGCCCAGGGATTCGGCCCGTGCCTTGGCTTCGGCCCGCGTCATCTTTTCGAGCGTGCCAGTGAAGACGACGGTCTTGCCGGCGACGGGGCTGTCGGTGGCGCGGGCGGCGGGAGCCTCGATGGTCAGGTGAGCGGCCAACCGGTCGATCGACGCGCGTTCCTCGGCCTGCGCCAGCGTTGTCACCAGCGACCGCGTCAGCGTCTGCCCGACCCCGTCGATCGACAGGAACTCCGACCAGGCGGGGCTGTTCGCCAGCGCCTCGCGCCCCTCGGCCTCGGCCGCGGGTTCGGACGCCGCGGTGTCGGCGGTAGCGGCGAGGGTCGGCCAGTCGTGGAAGTGCCGCGCCAGGTCCTTGGCCGCGACCTCTCCCAGGTGCCTTATGCCGAGGCTGAAGAGGAAGCGTTCGAAGGCGACGGTGCGGCGCGCGTCGATGGCGTCGAGAAGGTTCTCGGCCGACTTCTCGCCCCAGCCTTCCCGCTCGCGCAACTCGACGCCCTTCCGGTCTCGCAGGGTGAAAATGTCGGCGGGCTCGGCGATCCAGCCATCCTCGAAGAACTGCTCGACCTGTTTGGCCCCCAGCCCCTCGATGTCGAAGGCAGAACGCCCGACCATGTGGCGGAGCTTTTCGACCGCCTGCGCAGGACAGATCAACCCGCCCGTGCAGCGGCGCACGGCGTCGCCCTCCTCGCGGATCGCATCCGAGCCGCAGCGGGGGCAGACGGTCGGGAATTCGTAGGGTTTCGCGGTCTTGGGCCGCTTCGCCACGTCGACGTCCGCGACCTTGGGGATCACGTCGCCCGCCCGATAGACCTGCACCCAGTCGCCTTCCCGGATGTCCTTGCCGTCGCGGATGGGCGTGCCGTCGGCACTGCGTCCAGCGATGTAGTCCTCGTTGTGAAGCGTCGCGTTCGACACCACGACGCCGCCCACGGTCACCGGGGTCAGGCGGGCCACCGGAGACAGCGCTCCCGTGCGCCCGACCTGGATTTCGATCTTCTCCAGCCGCGTCCACGCCAGCTCGGCCGGGAACTTGTGCGCTATGGCCCACCTGGGCGTGGTCGAGCGGAAGCCGAGCCGCGACTGGAGCGCGAGATCGTTGACCTTGTAGACGACCCCGTCGATGTCGTAGCCGAGCGTCGCGCGCTTTTCCTCGATCAGTCGATACTGCTCCAGCATCTCATGCGTCCCGTCGCAGAGTCGCATCATGTCGTTCGTGGCGAACCCAAGTGCGGCGAGACGGTCGATGGCTCCTTTCTGGGTGTCGGCAAGAGGTTCGGAAAGGCTGCCCCAGCCGTAGGCATAAAACCTGAGCGGCCGCGCGGCGGTGATCTTCGGGTCGAGCTGGCGCAGAGAGCCAGCAGCCGCGTTGCGCGGGTTCGCGAAGGTCTTGCCGCCCGCCTCCTCCTGCCGCGTATTCAGCGCGGCGAAGTCGGCGTGGCTCATGTAGACCTCGCCCCGAACTTCGAGGACGTCGGGGGCGTCCTTCAATGTCGCGGGGATGTCGCTGATGGTGCGCGCATTGGCCGTCACGTTTTCGCCGGTCGTGCCGTCGCCCCGCGTGGCAGCCGAGATCAGCGTGCCGCCCTCATAGCGCAGCGACAGGGACAGTCCGTCGATCTTGGGTTCGGCGACGTAGGCGAGGCCCGCATCGGCAGACAGGCCCAGGTATTTGCGGACCGAGCGGTCGAACTCGGCCACCTCTTCATCCTCGAAGGCGTTGCCGAGCGACAGCATCGGGATCGAGTGGGTGATCTTCTGAAAGCCTTCGGACGGCGCCGCGCCGACCTGCTCGGAGGGCGAATCCTCGCGCTTGAGGTTCGGGAACGCGCCTTCGATCTCGGCGTTGAGGCGCTTCAGCGCGTCATAGTCCGCGTCGGATATCTCGGGCGCGTCCTTTGCGTGATAGGCCTCGTTCGCGCGTGCGATCTCGCGGGCCAGCCGGGCAAGCTCAGCGCGCGCCTCAGCGGGCGAAAGGGAGGATACGTCTTTCATGCCGCGGGCGAACCTCGGGTGGGACCTGTACCCTCATGGATAAAAAGCCCCACACGCCGCGTCCAGCCCTGGCGACCACCGCGGTCCGTCCGTGAGGCCATAAAGGAAGGGCCGCGTTCCGTATCGGCTGGAATGCGGCCCTTCAGGCAGGGAGAGGGTTCAGGCCGAGGCGCGAACGGGGTCGCGTCGCAGGCTGACGGGTTCGGGGTCGCGCAAGACATAGCCGCGCCCCCAGACCGTTTCGATGTAGTTGTCGCCGTCGGTCGCGATGGACAGCTTCTTGCGAAGCTTGCAGATGAAGACGTCGATGATCTTCAACTCCGGCTCGTCCATGCCGCCGTAGAGATGGTTGAGGAACATCTCTTTCGTCAATGTCGTACCCTTGCGGAGCGAAAGAAGCTCCAGCATCTGGTATTCCTTGCCGGTGAGGTGAACCGCCTTGCCGTCCGATTCCACAGTCTTGGCGTCGAGGTTCACCGCGACCTTGCCGGTCTGGATCACCGACTGCGCGTGCCCTTTCGACCGGCGGATGATGGCGTGGATGCGTGCGACGAGTTCCTCGCGGTGGAAGGGCTTTGTAAGGTAGTCGTCGGCGCCAAAACCGAAGCCCTTGATCTTGCTTTCCGTGTCGTCCGATCCCGTAAGAATGAGGATCGGCGTTTCGACGCGGGCCATACGCAGTTGGCGCAGCACCTCGTGGCCGTCCATATCGGGCAGGTCGAGGTCGAGGAGAATGAGGTCGTAGTCATAGAGCTTGGCGAGGTCGATCCCCTCTTCGCCCAAGTCCGTCGCATAGACGTTGAGGTTCGCATGAGTCAGCATCAGTTCGATGCTGCGCGACGTAGTGGGATCGTCTTCAACCAAGAGAACACGCATAGTCACAATCTCCGCAGTCTTGCCATTCGGGGACACACTGGAGCCAATTACTTAACCGGTGGTTACCCCCGGACGAGAACTAGCAGCACACGCTATGGTTGTCTATACCGTTGCAGACTCGTTGCTTTCAGAGCGCTCTCTCCGTGTCGCTCAACCGCAACGTGCCAAGCGTCCAGCTCTTCCTCGGACAGGTGATAGGTGTCCAGCGCTTCCGCTCGAGTGATGAGACCGTTCGCGATCGCGCGCACGACTGCCGCCTTCCGGCTGGCGACCCACCTGCGGGTCTCGGCGTCCGGCAGGTCGGCGCGGGTCATCACCCTGCCGTCCGGCAGGGTTACCGCCCTTGGTCCTTTCACCTTCTTGAGATACATGGGTTGCGTCGTTCCGGGCTTTGTCAGGACGACCTTTGCGCGGGCCGGCTTAAACTTGGGTGAAGGCTCCACCTTGTGAATTCCGCCAATTTTTCCCATATTCTCCACGATCTTCCCTACGCTTCTGGTGACGCAATGCTCGACCGGGCCCACAGCCTCAATTCTCTCGGCTTTCCCAAGCCGCCCGCCGAAACGCGGGTGGTGGTGGCGATGTCGGGCGGTGTCGATTCATCGGTCGTGGCGGCCGAGCTTGCGCGCGAGGGCTACGACGTCGTCGGCGTGACGCTCCAACTCTACGACCACGGCGCAGCGCTGGCCAAGAAAGGCGCCTGCTGTGCGGGCATCGACATCCATGACGCGCGACGCGTGGCCGAGGAGATGGGCTTCCCGCATTACGTCCTCGACTATGAAAACATCTTCCGCGACGCGGTCATCGACGAATTCGCCGACAGCTACCTGGCGGGCGCCACGCCCGTGCCCTGCATCCGCTGCAACGAACGGGTGAAGTTCAAGGACCTGCTGATGACGGCGAAGGACCTCGACGCCGACTGCATGGCGACGGGCCACTACATCCAGCGTCGTGTCGGCCCGTCGGGTCCCGAGTTGCACCGGGCGGCCGATGCTGCACGCGACCAGTCCTATTTCCTGTTCTCGACGACGCCGGAACAGCTTGCCTTCCTGCGCTTCCCGCTCGGCCACCTGTCGTCGAAGGCCGAAACGCGGGCGCTGGCCGCGACGCATGGCCTGACGGTCGCCGACAAGCCCGACAGCCAGGACATCTGCTTCGTCCCGGACGGCAACTATGCCGGACTGATCGAGAAACTGCGTCCCGGCGCCGCCGAACCGGGCGAGATCGTCCACGCCGACGGACGTGTCCTGGGTGAGCACGGCGGCGTGATCCACTATACCATCGGCCAGCGCCGTGGCCTCGGCATCGGCGGGCTGGACGAACCACTTTACGTGGTCAAGCTCGACGTCGACGGCCGCCGCGTAATCGTCGGACCGAAAGAGCTGCTGGCGACCCGAAGGGTTCCGCTGCGCGAGGTCAATTGGCTGGGCGACGCTCCCTTCGACAGCCGCTCCGAGTGGCCGCTCACGGTCAAGATCCGCTCGACCAAGGCGCCTGTGGAAGCGGTCGTGCGGCCGCTCTCGGCGACCGAGGCCGAGGTCGAGCTTCTGTCGCCCGAGGAAGGGGTTTCACCAGGTCAGGCCTGCGTCTTCTACGAGCCGGACGGCACGCGCGTCTTCGGCGGCGGCTGGATCACGCGCTAGCCAGACACTCCCAGACCGTCGAGAACCGCGCGCGCAGCGCGCAGACCCGGCGGCTCGCCGCCCTTTCCGAGCTTGTCCATCGTCTCGTTCATCGCCGCGACCTGCACCGCCCGCGCCGCTCCGTCCGTGAGAAGCGCTGCCAGCGCCGCCCCGACAGGCTCCGGTCGGCAGGCTGGACCGAGGAATTCGGGCACGACCTTCCGACCGGTGACGAGATTGACCAATGTGACGGTGTCGATCAGGGCCATCCGCGACATGATCTGCCACGAGATCCAGTTCATGTCGTAAGCCACGACCATCGGCGTGCCTGCCGCGGCCAGTTCGAGGCTGACCGTTCCGCTTGCCGCAAGCGCGGCGTCGGCGGCGCGGAAGGCGGCGCGCTTGACAGCGTCGGCTTGCGGATCGCCGCGCGGATCGAGAACCACCGGCGCGCCCGGCCAGTCCCTGACGGCCTCGATCACCTGCGCAGCGACGGATCGGGCGGCGGGAACGACCGCCCGGGCCTCCGGTTGCGCCGCGAGAACGTGACGCAAGGCTTCGCCGAATACGGGCGTCAGCCGCTCGACCTCGGCCCGTCGCGAGCCGGGCAGGACGAGGACGAGGGGCGCGTCGCCAAGGCCCGACGCCTCGCGGAAGGCGCGGGCCTCCTTCTCGGTCGCCACCGGCTCGGCGACGACGGGATGGCCGACGAAGTCGCAGCGCATCCCTGCGGCCTCCATGTAGGGCGGCTCGAACGGCAGAAGCGCCAGAACCTGGTCGATGTGACGCGCCATCTTCGCCGCACGCCCGGGACGCCAGGCCCAGACGGACGGCGCGACATAGTGGACAGTACGGATCGGAGCGGCGGACTTGACCAGCCGCGCGAGGCGCAGCGAGAAGTCGGGCGCGTCGATGGTGACAAGCGCGTCGGGCGCGAAGGCCAGGCAATCGCGGGCGGCCTCGTTCAGTCGGCGACGCAGGGCGGGATACTTCGGCAGGATCTCGGCGATCCCCATGACGCTGAGATCGTCCATCGGGAACAGGCTTTCCATTCCTTCGGCCTGCATCAGGGGCCCGGCGACGCCTCGAAGGTCGAGGTCCGGGTGCAGCTCCCTCAGCCCCGCAATCAGCGCCGCGCCGAGCTTGTCGCCCGATGCCTCGCCCGCCAGAAGCCAGAGCTTCAGGGGCATGTGGGACAATGCGTATTTGGGAAGAAATGAAGCATCAGCGCACCCATAGGAAGAGGCCGGCCTTGTCGGCTGCGCGTACCACGCGGTCGAGGTCGAGAACCATCACCTCGCCACGTGCCACGACGATGCCGTCGAGACCGGCGCGCTTCGCCGCGGTGACGGTATCCGTTCCGATCATGGGCAGATCGACGCGCCGGTCCTGTCCGGGCTTCGCGGCCTTGTAGATAAGGCCGCCTCCCCCGTCGGGCCGGTGCCGCAGCGAAGCGAGCATCCAGTCGGTGCCGAAGACGCCCTCGACCGCGAGCGCCTGTCCGGACAGCACAGCCACGGCCTGCCCGATGTCGAGGTCGCCCATTCCCGCGACGATGGCGGCGGCACGCGCGGCGTCGGCCTCCTTGGCGGGGTCCGGCCGTCGTGCGGTGGGAACGCCTGCGTCGGGCAGAAGGGCCGGCAGGATCTCGTGGGCCGCGCGGATGGTGAAGCTGGCCTCCTCGAAGATCGACAGAACCGCACGCAGGGCGCCATCGTCCCCCTGGCCGAGCGCCGCCAGGATGCGCGGCACAAGCGGCCGGGTCGCGGCGTCGATGCGCGCGGGATCGATGTCGGGCCGCCGGATGCCGCCTGCGAAGCACACCTCGGTCACGCCGAGCGCGCGCATCTCTTCGATGAGCGTGCCCAGTTCCTCGATCCGGAAGCGGCGGTCGGGGACAAGGAAGTCTGGATCGAACCCTTCCGGCGAGGCGATGAAGGGCAAGTCCTCGAGGCTGTCGACGAGGACCGCCGGCAACTTGCCCCGCCCCGCGATCAGCGCAAGCACCTCAGCGCTCCGGCGTCAGGAAGTGGCGGTCGCTGTCGGCGAGGATGAAATCGACGATCTCGCGCACGTAGGCGCTGCCGGTCTCGTCCTTGAGCCTCCGCGCGCGGTCGGCGAAGGCGCCCTCGCCCTGCGCCAGCATCTGGAAGGCGGCGCGAAGCGACGTGATGTCCTCACGCGATACGCCCTTGCGCTTGAGCCCCACGAGGTTCAGCCCGTCGAGTTGCCCGCGCGGCCCCTGCACGAGGCCGTAGGGGATGACGTCGTTCGTGACCATCGTGACCGCCCCGATGATGGCGCCTCGTCCGATACGCACCCACTGGTGGATGCCTGAGAGGCCGCCGATGATGACGTCGTCCTCGATCACGCAGTGCCCGGCGATGGCGCCCTGGTTCGCGACGATGACCCTGTCGCCGACGATGGCGTCGTGTGCCACATGCGCGCCGGTCATGAAGAGGCAGTCGTCACCGACGCGCGTCAGACCGCCGCCGCCCTCGGTGCCGGTGTTCATCGTGACGCCCTCGCGGATGCGGTTGCGCTGACCGATGACAAGACGCGTGGCCTCGCCCTTGAACTTCAGGTCTTGCGGGATTTCTCCGATCACCGCGCCGGGGAAAATCACCGTCTCGTCTCCGACCTCGGTCTCGCCGGTCACGACTGCGTGGCTCTTGACCACGACCTCCGCGCCGAGACGCACCTTTGCGCCGATGAGAGAGAACGGACCGACCGTCGTCCCCGGCCCGATGTGGGCACCCTCCTCGACGACGGCCGAAGGATGAACGCTCGCGGTCGCGGCAATGCTCACTTCGGAAGATCCATCATCGCGGTGAACTCGGCTTCGCAGGCGACCTCGCCCTCGACCGTGGCGACGCCGCGGAACTTCCAGACCTTGCCGCCGCCGCGCAGCGTCTCGACCTTCATGCGAAGCGTGTCGCCGGGACCGACCTTGCGGCGGAACTTTGCGCTGTCGATGGCCATGAAGTAGACGCCGAACTTCTTGTCCGCCAGATCGAGACCGACTCCCGCGACGACCGCCGCGGTCTGCGCCATCGCCTCGACCATGAAGACGCCGGGAAACACGGGCATTCCGGGGAAATGCCCGGTGAATTGCGGCTCATTCATGGTGACGTTCTTGATGCCGACGCCCGAGGCGGTTCCGTCGATCTCGACCACCCGGTCGACAAGCAGGAACGGGTAGCGGTGCGGTATGATCCGCTGGATCAACTCGATGTCGGCGGTCTTCAGATCGCTCATGGGGATGGTCCCTTTTTTCCAGCGGTATCAAGCGGGGCGGCTCGCGGCAAGCGCGGGCTCACTCGGCCTGCTTGCCCTCGGCGTCGTTCACCCGGCGGATGGCCTCGTCGGTGATATCGATGGAGTCGGCCGACAGGAACACGTCCCGGCGGTCGAGGACAACGAGCGCTCCCTTCTCGCGGACGATCTCGGAGATGATGACCGCCACGTCGCGAAAGAAGACCGAGCGCGCCTCGTCCCTCGTCCGCGTCAGGTCGCGCGCTTTCTGGTCCTGCTCGTCCCGGATGCGCTGGACGCGCTCGTCGAATTCGTTGGCAAGATCGCGGAACGCCTCGGGTGCGAGTTCGGCGCGCTGTTCGGTGAGGCGGCGCTCCTCCGCGATCAGCTCACCTTCGATGCGCTGGTTCTCGGCCGCCAGCGCCTGCGCCTCGGCCTCGAGCCCGGCGAGCGTGTCGGCGCCGAGCTTGGTCTCGGAGAACAGACGGTCCTGGTCGATCGTCAGCACGGGAGCCTGGATTGCCGGAGACGCCGCCTCCTGAGGCGAGGCCGCCGTCACAGGGCCCAAGGCGAGAAGGACCGCGAGCCAGAGCGCGCGGCCCATCCTAGAACTGGGTCGAGATCGTGAGGTCGAAGCTTTTCTCGACATCGAGGTCGTTCTTCTGGATCGGCTTGGCGAAGTTCATCTTCAAGGGTCCGATCGGCGTCGTCCAGTAGAGCGAGAACCCGACGGCCGAGCGCAGCTCGAAGCTGTCGTCCACCGTCGCGACGCCAGCGGTGTCATCGAGACCCCAGAGCGAGGCGAAATCGGCGAAGACACCGCCCGACAGCCCGTACTCCTCGGGCAGACCGAGCGGGAAGTCGGCCTCGAACCGCAGAGATGCAAAGTTGTTGCCACCGAGCACTTCGGGTTCGGCTGCTCCCGTGTCCCGCGGTCCGACCTCACGCGAGGCGAAGCCGCGAAGCTGGCGCGAGTTCAGGAAGTAGCGGTCCGTGACGCGCGTGCCGCCGCTCCCTATGGAACTGATGGTGCCGCCTTCGAAGATCGCGCGAAGGGTGACTTCCTCGTTCAGGAAATCGCGCTGCGCAACGCCTCTGACCGAGCTCTTGACGTATTCCACGTCGCCGCCCAGGCCCGAGAACTCCTGTCCGAAGGACACGCGGACGCCTCGGTTCGGGTTGAGGCCCCCTCTCAGAAGGTCGAGCGTGTAGTCATAGCCAAGGGACGACCGGAAGAGGTCTCCTTCCTCGGCCTGGATGATGGGCGACGCATCTGCCGAGACGTCGACGATCTCCTCCATGGCGGCCTCGTACCTCAGGGTCAGACGCCCGTTCTCGCTGACCGGGAACGACAGGCTGGGTGAAATGCTGGCGACCGTGGTGTCATAGGTGGCGTTGTCGTAGTCCGACGTGATGTAGGCGAGGCGCAGCCCGAAGGTCAGGTCACGGCCGAGGAACGCCGGTTCCACGAAGCTGAACGTCGAACGAGAGTTCTCGGTGCCGCTTTCAAGGTTGAACGACAGGGTCTGCCCACGCCCGAGAAAGTTGCGCTCGGAAAAGCCGATCAGCAGCGCGAAGCCGGATTCGTCGTTGAAGCTGCCGCCGAAGGACAGCGATCCCGTTGCCTGCTCCTCGACGTTGACGTCCACCACGACCTGGTCGGCGCTCGAGCCCTCGCGGGTCTCGACATCGGCGTTCGAGAAGAAGCCGAGGGCGCGGATGCGCTCGGCGGCGTTGCGGATCTCGCGCGGGTTGAAGGGATCGCCCTCGACGGTGTCGAACTGCCGCCGGATGACACGGTCGAGCGTGGTGCGGTTGCCCTCGATGTCGATCCTTTCGACGAAGACGCGGGGCCCGCGAACCAGCGCGAACTCGACGTTCAGCGACAGGTCGCGGTCGTTCCGGGTCACCCGCGGATCGACGCGCAGGAAGTCGAAGCCGTCCTGAAGCGCCTTCCGCTCCAGCCGTGCGATGTTCTCGTCGATCAGCGAGGGCGACCAGGTCTGCCCGGGGCGGATGCGCAGCGCACGGCGGTAGGCCTCGACGTTCAGGTTGGCGTATTCGCTCGACACCGAGACCTGGCCCACGTCGAAGCTTTGCCCTTCGCGGACGTTGAAGGTGATGAAGGTCGCGTCGCGCTCGCGCGACAGCTCGTTCGCCACGTTCAGCACCTGGAAGTCGACGTAGCCGCGCGAGCGGTAGAAGTCGGTCAGAAGCTGGCGGTCGAAGTCGATCCGTTCGGGGACGAAGGTGTCGCGGCCGATGATCGTGCGCAGAAAGCCGGCCTGCTTGGTGTCGATCACCCGGCGCAGACGGCGGTCCGAGAAGTCGCGGTTGCCGACGAAGCTGATGCGCTCGTTCTCGACGGGGCGGCCTTCGCCGATCTCGAAGATAAGGTCGACGCGGTTGTCCGAGCGCCGAATGATCTTGGGCGTGACCGTGGCCGACAGCCGTGCTGCGGCATTGTAGGCGTCGGCGATGGCGGCGGCGTCGGTCGCGGCGGCCTGCGGCGAATAGACCCGGCGCGGTGTCGAGGTCACGACGGGCAGAAGGGCTTCGTCGGTGATGCGCTCGTTGCCCTCGATGCTGATGCGGTTGATCGTCGGACGCTCGACCACGGTCACGACAAGGCCCGAGCCGGTGGTCTGCACGTCCGCGGTCTCGAACAGGCCCGAGCCCATGATCCGCTGGAGACCATCGTTGATCTGGCCGTCCGTGGCGCTGGCGCCCGGCTGGATGCCCAGAAGGCTGACGATCGTGCTGTCGGGAATGCGCTGGTTGCCGTCGACCTGGACCGCACCGACCCTGACCTGCGCCTGTGCCGCAAGACCCGCGACCGCGACCGCAAGTCCAAGACACGCCGCCCTCACGCCGTTCGATGCCACCCTGACCATCCGCCCTGCCCCGCCTGTTCCTGTTTGAAACGTGAGTAGTCGGATTCTGGGGGCCTGTCAAAAGCCCGACGCCGCCCCGTGAGGGCGGCGTCGCAGGTCGTGCGTGTGTGCGGTGGCGTAGGGTCGGGCGTCAGGAGGTGCCGAAATAGGCACCAAGCCAGAGCGCGGCGCCAAGCGCCGTCAGGACGAACATCCGGTCGAGGTTGAGTTCAACCAGGAGTTCGAAGCCTTCGTATCCCCTCTGGATCATTTTCATCGGCTTGCTCCGCCAGTCGTGTGCTGTGCACGTTAATGCCTAGGCACGAAATGTGACTGGATTGGGGCAGGTGGGGGACGTTCCTGTGACCTACAGGATAAATCTGCACCAGATGTCGTTTCCGAAGGCGAAGACCATCAGCGACAGCACGAGGAACAGACCGATTCCCATCATCACGTTCATGGCGCGGTCGGGCGGCGGGTGTCCCGTCAGCGCCTCCCAGGCGTGGAACACGAGGTGACCGCCGTCGAGGACCGGTACCGGGATCAGGTTCATGAATCCCACGGCTGCCGAGATCACGGCGATGAAGAAGATGAAATCCGACACACCCTTCGCGGCCACTTCGCCCGAGGTCTTTGCTATGGTGATGGGACCCGAGACGGCGCAGGTCGAAATGTCCTGGTTGATGACGCTCCAGATGCCCTGGACACTCATGTCCACGACGAACCACAGACGCTCGGCCCCATAGCCCATGGCTTCGATCACCCCGGGCGTCTCGGTCTCGAAGTCGATGACCGCCCCGCCGTGCATCCCGATCAGGTAGCGCGTCTCGAACCCGCCATCCGGCGCGGGCGTGTCGCGCCTCTGCGGCGTGACCGACAACGTCAGCGTCTCGCCGTCGCGCCAGATGCCGAGGTTCAGCGGCCTGCCCTCGGAGTTGCGAGTGGCATCGTTCAACTCCTGGAAATCCGCGATGGTGGTTCCGTTGACCGACACGACGACATCGCCAGGCTCCATCCCGGCCGCAGCGGCGGCGCTGTCGGGCGAGAAATCGGATGCGATCGGCGGCGTCAGCCATGGCCCTTCGACGACGATCTCCTGCCCGTCGCGCAGGACGGTGTAATCGAGGCTGGGGCTCGGCTCGATCTCATCGGCCGCAGCATTCATCTGTTCCGCCGTGGCGGCGGGAACGCCCTCGATGGCAACAAGAGCGTCGCCGGGGGCCAACCCCTCGACCGCGGCGGGATGAGGTTTCACTTCCGAGACGACGAGCGGCTCTTTCTGGATGCCGAAGTACAGCACGAAGGCGGTGAAGATCAGGAACGACAGGATGAAGTTGAACGCGGGACCCGGCGAAGACGGTAGCCGCCCGCGCCCAGAGGGGCGCGCCGTGCATCGTGTGGCGCCGCTCTTCAGGCGTCAGCTCGGCCAGCACTTCGGGGTCGGCCTTGTCGGAAGCCGCGCTCTTGTCGCCCAGGAACTTGACGTAGCCGCCGAAGGGCAGCGCCGCGATCTGCCAGCGCGTGCCGTGCTTGTCGACGCGAGACGCCAGCACCGGGCCGAAGCCGAGCGAGAACACCTCGGCCTTGATGCCAGACCAGCGGCCGACGATGTAGTGGCCGTATTCGTGAATCGCGATGATGACGGAAAGCGCGACGACGAAGGCCACCAGCGTGAAGGCCAGGTTTCCGAAAACCGGGATCAGGGAGTCCATGCCTGCGCGTTCTCTCTCTCAGCTCTGCAAGGCGTTAATCGCCTCTTCGGCCCTGATACGGGCCGCCTTGTCTGCCTCGCGGACAGTGTCGAGGTCAACTGCGGCGCTGTCGAGGCCCTGCGCTGACATAATTTCGATCACGCGGGATACAACGCCCGCCATGTCGGTGAAGCGGATGCGGCGGTCGAGGAACGCGTCGAGCGCGGCTTCCTTCGAGGCGTTGAAGGCGGCCCCCGCAAGCCCGCCGATCCGCATGACCTCGCGCGCAAGCCCAAGGGCGGGATAGCGCGCCTCCTCGGGATCGAGGAACGTCAATTGACCGATCCTCGCCAGATTCAGTCTCTCCACAGGCAGTTCAGCCCGGTCGGGGAAACTCAGCGCGTACCCGATGGCGTGCCGCATGTCGGGCGGACCCACATGGGCGATGAGAGCGCCGTCGCGGTGCCCGACAAGGGCGTGGACAAGGCTTTCGGGATGGACGATGACCTCGATCCTGTCCGGCGCGATCCCGAAAAATTCTTTGGTCTCTATTACTTCCAACGCCTTGTTGAACATGCTGGCGCTGTCGACCGTGATCCGCTGCCCCATGTCCCAGTTCGGATGCGTCGCCGCCTGCTCGGGCGTCGCCTCCGTCAGCCGCTCGATCGGCCAGTCGCGGAAGGCGCCGCCCGAGGCGGTGATGATGATGCGTTCGACCGTCTCTGGCCGTTCGCCGCGGAGCGCCTGAAAGATCGCCGAATGCTCGCTGTCGACGGGCAGGATCGTCGCCCCGTGTCGCGCCGCTGTCCGGAGAAGAAGCGGCCCCGCAGTCACGAGGCTTTCCTTGTTGGCGAGCGCCAGCGTCGTTCCCTGCTCGAGCGCCTTCAGTCCCGGCGGCAACCCAGCCGCGCCCACGATGGCCGACATGATCCAGTCCGCCGGTCGCGCGGCCGCCTCGCAGATCGCCGCCTCGCCCGCCGCCGCCTCGACGCCCGAGCCGGCCAGCGCCTCGCGTAGTGCAGGCAGGCATTCGTCATGCGCGGTGACGGCGACCTCGGCCCGCAATTCCCGTGCGTCGCGCGCCAGCGCCGCGATGTTCCGGCCCCCGGTCAAGGCCACTACGCGATAGTCGTCCGGCGCGCGGCGGATCAGGTCGAGCGTGTTCGCCCCGATCGAGCCGGTCGCCCCGAAGACCGAAACGCGACGGGTCATCTGATGCCGAAGGGGAAGTTGATGATCTGGCTGATGAGCAGAAGGAACAACGCGGCGCCGAGCATCGAGTCGAAGCGGTCGAACAGCCCACCATGCCCCGGCAGGATGTTCGAGCTGTCCTTGACGTCGAAGCGGCGCTTCAGCGCGCTTTCGGCAACGTCTCCCAACTGGCCCGCGATGGCGATCGCGACCGAGACGCCGATGATCTCGCCACTCGCCCGTCCGTCGATGACGTAGAGAACGCCCACGCCCGCGGCCCCGATCCAGCCCGCCACGGTTCCGGCCCAGGTCTTCTTCGGGCTGACGCGCGGCCAGAACTTGGGTCCGCCGATCAGGCGGCCCGCGAAATAGCCCAGGATGTCCGACGCGATGACGCAGAGCGCCAGCCACGCCATCCACACGAAGCCATGATCGTCCCGCAGGAAGACAAGGCCGTATCCCGCGAACAGGATCGCCGAAGTGAAGAGAGCGTAGGTTAGTCGATGACGTTCGAGTTGGGCGATGCCGATGAGGACGGGCGCGAAGACGAAGGGAAGCGCATAGCCGGCGGGCAGGTTGACCAGCAGGAGAAGCGCCAGCGAGGCAAGCCCGCCGAGCGACAGCGCCAGCGTGCCGGCCCCGATCATCCGCGCCACTTCCCACACCAGGACCCCGGCCACGACCGAGACGAGAAGGTGGAAGGGCACACCGCCCAGCCACATCAGGTAAAGCCCGACTACCGAGACGATGCCGCCCGAGACCAGGCGCTGCGACAGATCATGCCACTTGCCCCCGGCTGAGGTCATCCGGGCACGGCTCCGTACCGTCGCTCCCGGCGCGAGAAGCTGGCGAGGATGCGTCCGAACTCGTCCCGCGTGAAGTCGGGCCAAAGCGTGTCGACGAACTCGTACTCCGAATAGGCCGACTGCCAGAGCAGGAAGTTCGAGATACGCGCTTCGCCGCTTGTCCGGATGACGAGGTCGGGATCGGGCAGAACGTAGGTGTCGAGGTATCGCGCCAGGGTCTCGGCATCGACGGCCTCGGGGTCGATGCGCCCCGCCTTCACCTCGCGCGCCAGGCGCTTGGTGGCGCGCGCCACTTCGTCCCGGCCGCCGTAGTTCAGCGCGATGGTCAGGTGGACGGTGTCGTTGTGGCACGTCAGAAGCTCGAGCTCGTCCATCAGCGCGACGAGCGTCTCGTCCAGCTTGATCCGGTCGCCGATGAAACGGACGCGGACGCCGGCGTCGACCAGCTCCTTCGTCTCGCTCATCAGGTAGCGCTTGAAGAGCTTCATCAGCCCCGAGACTTCGGACTGCGTGCGCTTCCAGTTCTCAGTCGAGAAGGCGAAGATCGTCAGGTACTTCACCGCGAAATCCGGACAGGCCTCGACGATTTCGCGGACGCGACGCGCGCCGGCGTGATGGCCAAAAAGGCGCGGCTTGCCACGTTTCTGGGCCCACCTCCCGTTGCCATCCATGATGATCGCAACATGTGCGGGGCTTGCCCGGTCAGTATTCTTGCCCAAGTCGGGTCTCCTGGTCACTCGCCCCACGTCAGCAGGTTACACCTGCATGATTTCTTCCTGCTTGCTTTCCAGCGCAGCGTCGATCTTCTTGATCGCCTTGTCGGTCGAGTCCTGCACGGCGGCCTCCCAGAATTTCTGGTCGTCCTCGCTCATGCCGTCGGACTTGGCCTTCTTGATCTTGTCCATGCCGTCCCGGCGGACGTTGCGGACGGCCACACGCGCGTTCTCGGCATAATGGCCCGCCACCTTCGTCAGTTCGCGGCGGCGCTCTTCGTTCAACTCGGGGATCGGCAGGCGGATGATGGTGCCGTCGACCACGGGGTTTATGCCGAGGCCCGACTCGCGCAGCGCCTTCTCGACCTTGTTCACCAGCGCCCGGTCCCAGACGTTGACCGTGATCATCCGAGGTTCGGGGACGTTGACCGTACCCACCTGGTTTATCGGCGTCAGAGCCCCATAGGCATCGACCATGATCGGCTCGAGCATCGAAGCCGCGGCACGGCCTGTGCGCAGCGACAGGAATTCCTGCCGAAGAGCGGCCATAGCGCCTTCCATCCTCCGTTCGAGGTCGTCGATGTCTAGGTCTTCTGCCATGCCTGTGCCGTCCGTTCTAATGCGGTTCGGGTCCGAAAGTCGCCCTTCTATAACTGCATCGGTCGCCGGATGTATAGAGCGGCTGTGGCAAGCCCGTGCAGGCGATGCGCAATTTTCATGGAGATGATTTGCGTTCGGCGGTGTCGAGCCAGATCGTCACCGGACCGTCGTTGACGAGGCTGACCTTCATGTCGGCGCCGAAGCGCCCCCGCGCGACCGTAAGCCCGAGGCGAGCGAGTTCTGTTGCCAGAGGTCTCGACCAGCTCGGCGCCCAGTTCCGGCGCCGCGGCCTGTGAGAAGCCCGGACGGTTCCCGCGCGATGTGTCGGCGGCAAGGGTGAACTGGCTGATGACCAGGGCCGATCCCGCCCTGGTCCGTCACGGACAGGTTCATGCGCTGGTCGGCGTCGCGGAAGATGCGCAGCTTGGCGATCCGTCCCGCCAGCGCCAGAGCTTCGTCGGGCCCGTCGCCCTGCATCGCGCAGGCCAGGATGACGAGGCCCGGACCGATCTCGCCCACCACCGCGCCATCGACACGGACGGTTGCTTCGGTGACTCTCTGGACGAGGGCGCGCATGGTCCCTTTCTCTCACGCCGCCTGGGCTGCGTCGAGAGCAGGATCCCTGCCCGCCGCCAGGTCGTCCGGGGTCGTGACGATGCGCGGCTCGGGCGTCAGGCGGCCGCAGGGGCGCATCTGCCGCGCGATGACGGGAGGTGTGCCGAGCGTCGCGCGGCCCGTCTCCCAGTCATGCCAGGCATCGGAATGGCGGACGGCAGCGCCGCATTCGGGCAGTGTCAGCGTATCGCCCTCGGCATGAAACTGAAGCCCGTCCCCCATCTCCTCGCCGACGATGCGCGCATCGAGGCGGGCGCGGCAGAGTGCGGCGAACACGATGGCGGCCGAGAAGGTGAACCGGTCGACGAGGACGGTCACCGGCTGGCCGAAGGCTTCGATCCGGTCGAGAATTGGCAGGTGCCGGATGAAATCGCCGCCCGGATTGCCGCGCAGGTCGACGACGAGCGGACCCTTGTGGCGTCCGAGCATTTCTTCGGCGCGTTGCGAACGGGACGCCACCGACACGGGATCGGACGAGAAGCTGTCCAGCCGAAGGACACCCTGCCTCGGTCGATAGGGATCGCGTCCCGGCGTCGGATAACCCTGTTCGCCCACGGGATAGTGGACGAGGGCGCGGATCCGGTCGGTCTCGCGGACGGTGACGTTGCGGCCCCTGGTGAAGCGATAGGTCACGGGCTCGCCGCGCTTCGCCACGCCAAGACGCTCGAGCGCGGGCGACCAGGCCAGCGGCAGCCCCCCGATCACACGGCGCCGCGCAGACGTCCCGGCCAGGTATTCGCCGAGGCGGTCGTGCAGCTCCTCGACGCACAGGCCGTTGACGCTGACCACCCGCCGGGCCTCGGGACAGGACCAGAGCCCCTGCCCCGACCACACGAGACGCAGGGGATAAACTTTGGCAGCGGCATTGGGGATCAGGCGAGTGTGCCCGTTCCCTGCGAGCGCGAACAGCCGCATCGCCTCGAGCATCATGTCTTCGCAGTCGCCGACAGCGGCTTCGACCCGCCCCATGCCCTCGAGCACGAACTCGGGGGCCACGCCAGCCATCGCCCGGTCGCGGACCAGGGCCTCGCGGATCCCCGCCAGGTCCCGAGAGACGTCCATGTCAGCCTGACACTGTGGTGTAGGTCCCCTGCCCCTGCAGGATGCCGCGAAACCCGCCGGGCTCGTCCAGCGAGAAGACGATGATCGGCAGCTTGTTGTCTCGCGCCAGCGCGATGGCCGAGGCGTCCATGACCTTGAGGTTCTTGCGCAGCACCTCGTCGAAGGACACCGCGTCGTATCGCTTTGCGTCCGGGTTGGTCTTGGGATCCTTGTCGTAGACCCCGTCGACCCCGTTCTTGCCCATGAAGATCGCCTGGCACGACATCTCGGACGCGCGCAGGGTCGCTGCTGTGTCAGTGGTGAAGTAGGGATTGCCGGTTCCCGCGGCGAAGATGCAGACCCGCTTTTTCTCGAGGTGCCGCACCGCACGGCGGCGAATGTAGGGCTCGGCCACCTCGTCCATGCGAATGGCGCTGATGACGCGGGTGAAGACGCCGACGCCTTCAAGCGCCGACTGCATGGCAAGGGCGTTCATCACCGTGGCGAGCATGCCCATGTAGTCCGCGGTCGTCCGCTCCATCCCCTGGGCCGAGCCAGCGAGGCCGCGGAAGATGTTGCCGCCCCCGATGACCATGCAGATCTCGACGTCCATGGCCTGGACGATCTTGATCTCCTTCGCGATGCGCTGGACCGTGGGCGGATGAAGGCCGTAGCCCTGATCGCCCATGAGCGCCTCGCCTGAAATCTTGAGAAGCACTCGTTTGTAAGCGGGCCTCGCGGTCTCGGTCATCGGTTTGTCCCTTGCTCGCTCTTTGCACCCCGCGCGAAAATGTCGGAAAAGCGCGGGAGGTTCAACGAGGGATCCATGCCGCGACCCACAGAGACGCTCGACCGCACGCGGCCCGTCCTTCTCGCGGGCCCGACTGCCAGCGGAAAATCGTCGCTGGCCATGGAGATCGCGGACTTCCTCGGCGGTCCCGTCGTCAACGCGGATGCGCTGCAGGTCTATTCCGACTGGCGGGTTCTGACGGCGCGCCCTTCCAAGGCGGACGAGGCGGCCCTGCCGCACCGCGCTCTACGGTCACGTCCCCGGCGAGCGGCCCTATTCCGTTGGCGACTGGCTGCGCGAGGTGGCGCCCCTTCTCGACGGCCCGCCGCCAGTCATCGTGGGCGGGACGGGCCTCTATTTCACCGCGCTGACGGAAGGTCTGGCGGATATCCCCGAAACTCCGCCCGAAGTGCGCCAGGAGGCAATGACGCGCATCGAGGCCGAGGGACACCATGCGCTTCTCGCCGAACTCGACGCCGAGACGACTGCGCGTATCGACACCGCGAACCCGATGCGCGTTCAGCGCGCGTGGGAGGTTCTGCGCGCGACGGGGCGAGGCCTCGCCTCGTGGCAGGACCGGACGCCCGCGCCGATGCTACCCCTTGAGGCGGCCCAGGCCCTCGTGATCGACGCGCCGAAAGACTGGCTGACGCCCCGAATCGAATATCGCTTCGACGCCATGCTGCAGGCGGGGGCGCTGGAGGAAGCGCGGCGGAACGCGCCCGGCTGGCGCGCCGACCTGCCCTCGGCCAAGGCTATCGGCGCGGCGGAACTTGTGGCGCATGTGCGGGGCGAGATGGCGCTTGAAGACGCGCGTGCCGCCGCCATCGTCACTACGCGGCAATACGCCAAGCGTCAGCGCACCTGGTTCAGGGCGCGGATGCAGGCCTGGCGTCCGATCGGGACGGCTCCCTAAAGCGGCCAGAAGAACGGGATGAGAAGCGAGGCGAGGATGCCCGTCGTGAGGTTCAGCGGGATGCCGACCTTCAGGAAGTCCGCGAAACGGTATCCGCCAGGACCGTAGACCATCATGTTCGTCTGATAGCCTATCGGCGTGGCGAAGCTGGCCGAGGCCGCGATCATCACGGTGACGACCAGAGGCCTCGGGTCGATCCCGAGGCTCGCCGCCAATGCGATCGCCACGGGCGTCACGACGACCGCCACGGCATTGTTCGACACAAGTTCGGTCAGGATGCTGGTCAACAGGTAGACCGCCCAGACCACGAGGAACGGCGGAAGGCTGGCGAGGGCGGGCGTCAGAGCGTCGACGATCAGGACAACGGCGCCCGAGCTTTCGAGCGCGGCGCCGATCAGCAGCATCGAGAAGATGAGCGCAAGAAGATGGCCGTCGATGGTCGAGAACGCCTCGTCGGAATCGATGCAGCGGGTCAACAGGACCACCGCCACCGCCACCATCGCCAGCGCCAGGATGGGCGCCACGCCCATGGCGGCGAGAATCACGATCCCTGCCAGCGCCAGAAGCGCCACGGGTGCATGTCCGCGTCGATAGGCGCGTGCCGTGGGTTGCGACACGTTGACGAGGCCGGCATCGGCGGCGAGACGCTGGATATCCTCGGCCGTTCCCTCGAGAAGAAGCGTGTCGCCGACGCGGATCACGACGTCGTCGAGTTGCCGCCCGATGTTCTCGTTCTTCCGATGGACCGCCAGCGGATAGACCCCGTAGCGGCGGCGGAGACGCAGCGAGCCGAGCGAACGCCCGACAAGCGTCGCACCGGGAGTGATGAGGACCTCGACCGTCGTCGTCTCGACCGAGGACAGCTTGTCGACGAGCCGCACGTCGCGCGAGGCCTGAAGGCCCAGAAGCTCTTCCATCTGGGTGCGCAGGACGACCCTGTCGCCCGGCTCGAGCACGACCGAAGCGAGGTTGCGGCGCAACGACAGGTCGCCCCGCAGCACGTCGACGAGGCGCACGGCGTCGCGCTTGAACAGGTCGATCTCGGTCACGTTGCGCCCGATGAGCGTGCTGTCCTCGGGCAGCGCCACCTCGGTGAAGAACTTTCGCTTCGAGGGGTCGGACAGAAGGTTCGCCATGCTGGCACGGTCGGGCAGCAGGTGTCGCCCGACGACATAGAGATAGACCCCGCCCCAGGCCACCAGGATCAGGGCAAGCGGTGTCACCTCGAAGATGGTGAAGGCCTCGAGCCCCTTGGCGCGCGCGACGCCGTCGACGAGGAGGTTCGTCGATGTTCCGATCAGCGTGCAGGTCCCGCCCAGAATCGCGGCGTAGGACAGGGGGATCAGAAGCTTCGACGCGGGAAGACCGATGCGGTTCGCGAGTTGCACGAAGACCGGGATCATCACCAGGACGACGGGAGTGTTGTTGACGAAAGCCGACGAGAAGACGACGAGGACCATCAGTCCGAAGATCGCCGTGCGCGGCTTGGTGTCTGCCTTCGCGTCCGCGATCCGGGTGAACCATCCAAGCGCGCCCGTCCGGACGAGGGCTCCCATGACGATGAACATCGCCGCGATGGTCCAGGGCGCCGGGTTCGACATTACCGCCAGCGCCTCTTCGTACGGCAGGACGCCCGCGACCAGAAGAACCGTCGCGCCGGCGATGGCGGTCACCTCGGGGGGATAGGTCTCGCGCACGAAAAGGGCGAACATGCCCGCGACGACAAGCAGGGTCACATAGGCGGGCCAATGGCCCGGCAGGGTCACGAGTTCAAGCATCCGACCGAGTTTCGCCGCTCTCGTCAGGCGCGGCAAGCAGTGACGCGCCCGCCTTCTTCGGTTGCACGAGGACCGTGCCGAGAAGCATCACCGCCATCGCCGCCCAGACCCAGGGTGAAAAGGTTTCCGACAGGATCGCCATGGCCCAGAGGACGCCGAAGCCGGTCACGAGATAGCTGACCTGCACCGCAAAGACCGCCCCGGCGCGGCCCACCATCCAGACGTAGCCGGTATAGACGGCGATGTTGATGACCGAGGACACCGCAAGCGCTGCCTCCGGAGCGCCCCAGGGCGGGCGCGGGTCGATCCACTGGCCGCTGGCGAGAGCCATGGGAACGACCAGCACGAGGCTGAAATCGACGCCCCGTGCAGCACGCCGACCGGCGTCAGGCCCGCCGTGCCCCACTTCGCGACGATGTTGCCTTCGAGTGCGTAGAAGAACGGCGCGACGAGGGCGAGCGGCACGAAGACGATCATCGCGCGGTCGGGCAGGCTCGCCTCGGGTCCGACGATCATCAGGACGCCGGCGAGACCGAGGAGCAGGCCGCCTGCCCGGATCGGCGAATAGCGCTCGGTCCCCATGACGAGGGCCAGCGGGAAGGCGAAGATCGGCACCAGCGACAGAAGGATCGACACGAGGCCGGACGGCAAATGTCGGACCGCCTCGAGGCTGAAGGCATTGGGGATAACCGTGCCGGTCAGGGCAATGGCGGCATAGACGAGAAGTGCCGGTCGGTCCGTGCGCAGCCGCGCGCCCAGTGCCGCCTGCACGGCGGTCAAAAGCGACGCCGCGATGACAAGCTGCCAGACCATCAGACCAAGCGTGCCGTGTCCGCTGCCGACCGCGATCTTGGACAGAGGCTGAGACAGGCCCCATCCCGCCCCCATCAGCGCGAGAGCCGCATAGAGGCCCGCTGTCCGTCCTGTCACTTGCCTGTCCCTTCGGGCGCACCCCGCCCGCCAGATGATCGATCCGGCGGGCGGTGCGCAAGGGCCGGCGTCTCAGGCGGGCACTGTGTTCCGCGCCACTGTCACCACGAAGATCAGCATGGACGCGACCGTCAGGATCGACCCGAGCGCCGCGAAGGCCTCGCCCTGCTCCGAGATCGCAAGGGCGATCCCCGGCACCAGAACGACGAGACCCGCGAGCGCGACGAAGTAGTGGATCTGCGCCAGTCGTGTCGCGGCAGCCCGCGGCACTGAGTGGTAGTAAAGCCCGAAGAGCCCCATGCTGGCCCAGCCCACCAGATTGAGGTGAGCATGCGCCGGCGCCATCGTGTGGTCATGCGAGATCGACATGAATATCCCCCAGGACATCCCCAGAACGACGGCAAGCGCGCCGGTCAGGAAGAAGCGATAAGCGACACCGTTCATGCCCGGCCCTCCACACGAGGTTCCGAACCGCGCCCGAAGCGCGAATCGATACTTTCTTTGGTCATTTTCCCATCCCTCTCACGCGCATGCCGTCCTCGTTCCGAACAGCCGCCGCCTCATGCGGACGGATCCGACGGGAAGGTTCATGCAACTCGCAAGTGGGCTCTCAATACCACCGCCGAGCGTACCTGTTAACAGGATTGATGGGTGTCAGGGCGACGGGTTGAGCCGTCCGCCCTCGCGCACCATTTCAGCCGAGGTGGCCTTGCCCGTTCGGTCGTCGGTCTGGACCAGGAGCCCCGACAAGGTGGCCTCCCCCGATGCGGGCTGAAACCGGCCCTTGCCCATGCCGGTGACGAAGCGGCGCAGGGGCTCGTCCTTTTCCATGCCGATGACCGAGTCGTAGTCGCCGCACATCCCGGCGTCGGTCAGGTAGGCGGTGCCGCGCGCCAGGATCATCGCGTCCGCCGTGGGGACGTGGGTGTGCGTTCCGACCACGACGCTGGCGCGGCCGTCGCAGAAATGGCCCACGGCCATCTTCTCGGACGTCGCCTCGCAGTGGATGTCGACGAGGCTCGCCTGCACCATTCCGCCCAAGGGGTGCTTCCGCAGCACATCGTCGAGGGCCGAGAAGGGATCGTCGAAGGGTCGCTTCATGAAGACCTGCCCAAGCACCTGCGCCACCAGAATCTTGCGCCCGCCCGGTGCGTCGAAGACCCGCGCGCCGACACCGGGTGCGGCCTTCGAGAAATTGATCGGCCTGATGATGCGCGGCTCCTTCTCGATGCCGGCCAGCATCTCCTTCTGGTCGAAGGCGTGGTCGCCAAGCGTCAGCACGTCCGCGCCCGACGCCAGAAGCTCGGCCGCATGTTCGGGCGTCAGCCCCGCGCCCGAGGTCGCATTTTCGGCGTTGAGCACCACGAAATCGGCGCGGAGGCGTTGGCGGAGGGCGGGAAGACGGTCGCGCACGGCGTTGCGGCCGGATCGTCCCATCACGTCGCCGAGGAAGAGAAGTCGCATGGTCCCGCCCTACCCTCGCTCGCGCTGAGTGGCAAGGCGGCGCTCTTACGCGGGGTGGTGGGTCCCGGCCTCGGTGACGATCAAATCCATCGGCTGGTCGGTCGCCTCGACGGGAACCTCGGCAATGCGCTGCGCCTCGTAGGCGATGCCGATGGCCGTGACAGGTCTGCCGGCGGCCCTGAGCGCCGCAAGCGTCCGGTCATAGAAGCCGCCGCCATAGCCAAGGCGGAACCCGCGCGCGTCGAAAGCGGCAAGGGGCACGATCAGGATCTCGGGTATCAGCTCCTCGGTAGCGTGCGGGACGAAGGTTCCGAAATTCTCTTCGCGCAGAGCATCCCCCGGACGCCAGCGTCTAAAGACAAGTGGTGTGCCCTTCGCCACGACCACGGGCAGACAAAGGTCGTGCGTCGGGGCGAGGTCGTGCAGCACGGGACGGATGTCGATCTCGTCCCGGATCGGCCAATAGGCAGAGACCACCCGACCAGGGGCGGCGCGAACGGCTTCGATCAAAGCACGGTTCGCTGCCGCCGCCAGCGTCGGATCGGCGCCGGCACGGGCGGCAAAGGCGGCCTTGCGCGCGGCGGCCTTCACTTCGGCCAGCATCACAAGAGCACCATGGACGCGAGGCCGAGGAAGGCGAAGAAGCCCACCACGTCCGTCACCGTCGTGACAAAGGTGCCCGAGGCAAGCGCCGGGTCGATGCCGAAGCGCTCGAGCGTCAGCGGAACGAGGACACCCGACAGTCCCGCGACCAGCAGGTTCACTACCATCGCGACCGCGATCACGACGCCGATCAACGGCTCGCCGAACCAGATCCAGCCCACGACGGCCATCACGACGGCGAAGAGGCAGCCGTTCAGCAGCCCCGCCATGGCCTCGCGACGGACAACGCGCCAGGCGTTCGACCCCGTCAGGTCGCGCGTGGCCAGTGCCCGGACCGCAACCGTCATCGACTGGGTTCCCGCGTTGCCGCCCATGCTGGCCACGATCGGCATCAGGACGGCCAGCGCCACCACCGCCGACAGCACATCCTCGAAAAGCGAAATGACGACCGAGGCGAGGATCGCCGTCAAGAGGTTCACGCCAAGCCAGGGAAAGCGCCGCTTCACGATCTCGAAAGTCGAGTTCGACAGGCTCTCGTCGCCTACACCGGCCAAACGGAAGACGTCCTCCTCGTGTTCCTCGTCGAGGACGGCCATGGCGTCGTCGATGGTGATGACGCCGACGAGGCGCCCGTCCGCATCGGTCACGGGCGCCGAGATCAGGTGATACTGGTTGAAGGCATAGGCCACGTCGCCCTCGTATTCGTCGACCTCGAACTTTCGGAAACTCTCCTCGGTGATCGAGGCAAGCGGCATCGTGCGTGGCGACGACATGATCCGGCCGAGCGTGACATAGCGACACTGGCTTGTGGCGCGGGTCGACGAGGATGACGTGGTAGAACTGCTCGGGCAGGTCGTCCTGTCCCCGCAAGTGGTCGATGGTGTCTCCGACGGTCCAGTGCTCGGGCGCGATCACCACCTCGCGCTGCATCAGGCGTCCGGCGGAATACTCGGGATAGGACAGCGCCTGCTCGACCGCGATCCGGTCGACCATGTCCAGCGCCTCGAGAACGGCTTCCTGCCGGTCCTCGTCGAGATCTTCGATGATATCGACGACGTCGTCCGATTCGAGCTCGCGCATCGCCTCGGCGAGCTGTTCCGAGGTCAGCGTCTCGATGACCTCTTCCCGAATGTCCTCGTCGATCTCCGACAGAACCTCGCCGTCGATCAGCTCGGCGGCGAGAAGGACGAGCTGGCGCCGCTCCTCGGGCTCGACCTGTTCGAGAAGGTCGGCGATGTCGGCGGCGTGCATCGGCTCGAAGAGAGCGGTCAGGCGCGCCTTGTCGCCCTCCTCGACCGCTTCGAGAACCTGCGCGACGGCCCTGTTGTCCAAGGCATAGTCCTCGTCGACCGACCGCTCCTCCTCCTCCGCGACGGGGATCTCCTCGGTCTCGGGCGCGTCGGTCATGGGCGGCCTCCTCTGCTGGCGCGCAACCTAGCCAATCCCCCGGGATGGACAACCGAAAGATATCCTCGATACCTTCCGCTCCATGACCAGCACGCCTGAACTTCTCATCGGCCAGACGCTCGCCTTTCCTGCCGATCCCTTCGAGGCGGGATGGGACGCAGTACGCCATGACGCCCGAGGCGGCGTCCTTGTCGAGAACGGACGCATCGCGGCCACCGGCACCGCCGACGACCTGCGCCGCGCGCACCCGTCGGCCCGCGTCACCGACCACGGCGACGCGCTCATCCTGCCCGGCTTCATCGACGCCCACGTCCACTATCCTCAGACCGGCATCATCGCGTCCTGGGGCAAGCGGCTGATCGACTGGCTGAACGACTACACCTTCCCCGAGGAACTGCGCTTTTCGGACCCGGACTATGCGCGGCAGGCGGCGAAGCTCTTCTTCGACCTGTCGCTCTCCCACGGCACCACGACGGTCTCGAGCTTCTGCACCGTCCATCCCGAAAGCGTCGACGCCTTCTTCGCCGAAGCGCAGGCGCGGGGTCTCTGCGCCGTCGGCGGCAAGACCTGCATGGACCGGAACGCGCCCGAGGGGCTGACGGACACGCGCGCAATCGGCCTATGACGAACTCGAAGACCCTCCTGGAGCGCTGGCACGGCAAGGACCGTCTGCAATACGCCGTCACGCCGCGCTTCTCGCCCACCTCGACGCGCGAGCAGCTACAGGCACTCGGCGCGCTTTGGGCCGAAAATCCGGACTGCCCGATGCAGACGCATCTGTCGGAGCAGACCGACGAGGTCGCCTGGGTCATGGACCTCTTCCCCGAGGCACGCGATTACCTCGACACCTACGAGGCGGCGGGTCTCCTCGGTCCCGGCGCGATGTTCGGCCATGCGATCCACCTGACCGAGCGCGAACGCGCGCGTCTCAAGGAAGCGGATGCGGCGCTGGTCCATTGCCCGACTTCGAACACCTTCATCGGTTCGGGCCTCTTCGACCTGGCCGGGCTGAAGGCGGCGGGCCAGACCGTGGGCCTTGCCACCGACACAGGCGGCGGGTCCTCTTTCTCGATGCTGCGGACGATGGCGGCGGCCTACGAGATCGGCCAGCTTCGCGGACGCGCGCCCCACCCCGCCGAACTCCTCTGGCTCGCGACCGAAGGCTCGGCCCGCGCGCTGCGGCTCGAGGACAGGATCGGCCGCCTCGCGCCCGGGCACGACGCCGACCTCGTCGTCCTCGACCTCGCCTCGACGCCGGTCATCGCGCAGCGCGCCGCCCGCGCCGAGACGATCTGGGAGGCGGTGTTCCCGACGATCATGATGGGGGACGACCGCGCCATCCGCGAGGTTCGTATTCTTGGCAGGCCGGTCGCAGGCGTATTTTCGAAGAAATGAAGCGCTAGTCCTTCATTTCTTCACAAGTACGCATGTCCATCGCGTGCCGCCCCAGCCTAACCCGCGAGCCGTGCGACGGCGCGCCTGGCCGCTTCAAGGGCGGCGGGCAGATGTACCGTCGCGATCCGCCCTTCGGCGACCACGCGGCGTCCCTCGACGAAGAGGTCGCGCACGCCGGACGGGCCTGCGAGCAGCAGCGCCGCGCTATCCCAGGATCCCGCGCTTTCGATCCCCGAGACGTCCCAGACTGCGATGTCGGCGCGCATCCCCACGCGAATGCGCCCGATGTCGTCACGCCCGAGCGCCGCCGCACCGCCGACCGTCGCGATCTCCAGCGCCTCGCGCGCGCTCATCGCGTCCGCGCCGCGTGCGACCCGCTGGAGAAGCATGGCCTGCCGCGCCTCGGCCAAAAGGTTCGCGCGGTCATTCGACGCCGATCCGTCGACGCCCAGTCCGACGGTCACGCCCGCGTCCCGCATGGCGCGCACCGGCGCGATCCCCGAGCCGAGCCGGCAGTTCGAGCAGGGGCAATGGGCGACCGCGGTGCGCGTTCTGGCAAAGAGATCAATCTCCTGCGCGTCGAGCTTCACGCAATGCGCGTGCCAGACGTCGGGGCCGGTCCAGCCCAGCTCCTCGGCGTACTGGCCTGGACGGCAGCCGAAGGTTGCCAGCGAATAGCGCACGTCCTCGTCATTCTCGGCCAGATGCGTGTGCAGCCTGACGCCCTTGTCGCGGGCGAGAATGGCCGCGTCCCGCATCAACTCGCGGCTGACCGAGAAGGGCGAGCAGGGCGCCACGCCGACGCGGACCATCGCGCCGGGACTCGGATCGTGGAACGTGTCGATCACGCGCAGGCAGTCATCCAGGATGGCTCCCTCCCGCTCGACAAGCGCATCGGGTGGCAGGCCGCCCGCGCTTTCGCCGATCGACATCGCCCCGCGCGTCGGGTGAAAGCGAAGCCCGACCTCGGACGCGGCGGAGATCGTGTCGTCAAGGAGCGCGCCGTTCGGGTAGAGGTAGAGGTGATCGGACGTGGTCGAGCAGCCCGACAGGGCCAATTCGGCCAGCCCGAGCGTCGCGGACAGCGCGAAATCCTCCGGAGTGAACCGGGACCAGATCGGGTAGAGCCGCTTCAGCCATCCGAAGAGAAGCGCATCCTGCGCCCCGGGCACGGCGCGGGTCAGCGTCTGGTAGAGGTGGTGGTGCGTGTTCACGAGGCCCGGCGTCAGGACGCATCCGGCGCAGTCGAGCACCTCGGCCCCCGCCGCGTCGAGCCCTTGCCCCACGGCGGCGATGACCCCGTCCTCGATCCGGACGTCGGCGTCCCGAAGCTCGGCCCCGTCCATGGTCAGGACGTGGTCGGCTCGGCGGAGAAGCGTCACGCGCAAGCAAGACGCTCCATGGCGGCGGCGTGGATTTCGGGCGTCGCGGCGGCGAGGATGCGGCCGCCTCCATCGGCGCGACCGCCGGCCCAGTCGGTCACGATCCCGCCTGCCGCCTCGATCACCGCGATCGGGGCCTGCACGTCATAGGGCTGAAGTCCCGCCTCGATCACCAGGTCGATCTGCCCCGCCGCGAGAAGTGCGTAGGCGTAGCAGTCGCAGCCGTATCGCGTGAGCCGCACCTCGGAGGCGACGCGCCGGAATGCGGCACCTTCCTCGGGGCTCCCGACTTCGGGAAAGGTGGTGAAGAGCGTGGCCTCTGCCAAGGTCCGGGTGGGGCGCACGCCAAGCCGCGCCTCGCCCAAAGGCCCCTCGACGCTGGCACGGCCAAGGCCGCCCCTGAACCGCTCACCAATGTAGGGCTGGTCGATCAGGCCTAGAAAAGGGCCATCCGCATCCGCCACCGAGACGAGGACGCCCCAGGTCGGCGTCCCGCTGATGTAGCCGCGCGTGCCGTCTATCGGATCGAGAACCCAGGTCAGACCACTGGTGCCGCCCTTGAGCCCATGCTCCTCACCCAGGATGGCGTCGTCCGGCCGCTCCTCGGCCAGGATCGCGCGCATCGCGGCTTCGGCGCTTCGGTCCGCTATGGTGACGGGATCGAAGTCGGTGCGCTTGCTTTCGGTCGCAAGGCCGCGGCTTCGGAAATGACGCAGTGTCTCGACGCGGGCGGCATCGGCCAGGCGGTCGGCGACCGCCCAGAGACGCGACGCGTCGATGTCCTTTGAAGTCACCGGCTGGCCCCCCACCCTTCGCTGGAGACCGGCCTAGCAGAGCGCACGCGACCGTCAAGGATCCCGCAACGGATCCTCAGGTCAGCTAAGCGACGTCCGAGAGGACCCGGGCCAGTTCGAACAGGCGGCGGCGCTGCGTCTCGGGGATCGCGTAATAGGACCTCACGAGTTCCAGCGCCTCCTTGTCCTTCAGGATGTCGACAGGCACGTCGGTCTGATAGTCGGTCTCGGCAACGTGGTTCGCATCCGAGAGACCCTCGAAGAAGAAGCTCACCGGTACCGACAGAGCGGCGGCGATATCCCAGAGCCGGGAGGCCGAGACGCGGTTCATGCCGGTCTCGTACTTCTGGATCTGCTGGAACTTGATGCCGACCTTCTCCGCCAACTGCTGTTGGGTCATGCCCACCAGCCAGCGACGATGCCGTATCCGCTTGCCGACGTGGACATCAACTGGGTGCTTCATAGCGTGGCTCCCTCTGCAACCTTTGCAGGTATGCGTCTAATGCAGACAGCTGAATAGCTGCCTTTTTGGTTAGGCTTTGTCTCGGGAACCGGTCGTCCGCCCAAACCCGACCGCCGAAAGAATATGACTCAACCCTGCGAAGTATGCGCCGGACACTAATGCAATCATGGCGCATGACGCAACGTCTGGTGTGTCACGGATCACGTTTGCGAATTTTCCGCAACAGGTGTTAGGAGGAGGGATGACGCATTCCATGCACGCATTGGTTGTAGAATCTCTAGGCGCCACGCCGACTTGGGGTGTCACCGACCGTCCGGAACCCGGTGCCGGAGAGCTTCGGATCAGGGTACTCGCGGCTGCGCTGAATTTTGCCGATACGCTGATGATCGACGGGACCTACCAGGAGACGCCGCCCTGCCCCTTTGTGCCCGGGATGGAAGTTTGCGGAATCGTTGACGCAATTGGTGAGGAATCGGGCAGTTTTCGAACAGGCGCGCGAATCGCGTCGTTCTGTGGACATGGCGGGCTGGCGGAGTTCGTGGTCGTGTCAGAGGACCGCTGCTTCCCGGTGCCGGACACGATGGACGACATGACGGCCGCCGCCTTCCCGATTGCCTACGGCACGTCTCACCTGGCGCTGACACGCCGGGCGCGCCTTGCGGCAGGCGAGACGCTTGTCGTTCTCGGCGCCGCCGGTGGGGTCGGTCTGACGGCGGTCGAGATCGGCAAAGCCCTGGGCGCCCGCGTCGTGGCAGTGGCGCGCGGCGATGCCAAGCGCGAGGCGGCGATGCGCGCGGGTGCGGATGCCGCCATCGACGGGGATGCTCCGGATTTGCGCGAGGCTCTGAAGGCCGAAGGACCGGTTCACGTCGTATACGACCCTGTCGGGGGTGCGACGGGCGAGGCCGCGTTGCGCGCGCTTGCTCCAGAGGGGCGGTATCTCGTCATCGGCTTCGCATCCGGCGACCTGCCGTCGCTCCGTCCGAACCATCTTCTGGTGAAGAACGTGGACGTGATCGGGTTCTATTGGGGTGGCTACCGCACCTTTGCGCCCGACATCCTGATGGACAGCCTGGCTCAACTGACGGGCTGGCACTCCCAGGGCAAGATCCGGCCCCAGATCAGCCACGTCCTGCCTATGGCGCGTGCCAATGACGGTCTCGACCTTCTGCGCCGACGCGAGGCGACGGGAAAGGTCGTTCTTACCCTGTAGCCGCAAGTTGCGGCGACATGAACGAGCGTCGGACGAGGCCGACCAGATCCTCCAGCACCTCGCTTCGGCCCTGGGGGGCGACGTAGAAGTTTATCTTCCGTGTCCCGAGATCGGGCAAGGCGCCGCCATGCGACACCTGGAACAACTGCGGCACCGCGCCGGCCAGCTGCGCGGTCACGGCGAGATCCGCGACGACGGTCGCCTCGACGGTACGCGAACTGTCGGAATCGATGCTCATCTCCCACGGCACGCCAGCGCGGTCGAGGGACGCGATCATGCCTTTGCGGAACTGGCACTTCGGCTGCGACGCCAGCGGCAGGGGCCGACGCTGCCATGCGACGCCATCCTTGGCTCCGTACCACAGAAGCGGCTTCTCGGTCAGCGTTTCGCCGCCGGGGTCGCAATGGTCTTCGGTCGTCAGGATCAGGTCGCACTCGCCCCGAGCGAACATCTCCTTCAGGCGCAGTGTGTAGGACGACAGAAGCTGGACCTTCATCCTCGGATGCTCGACGTGGAAGAAGCGCAGGACCGGCGGGATCGCGGGATAGACGATGTCGCTCGGGACGCCGAGAACGAGCGTGCCCTCATAGGCCACGTCGGTCATCCGGTTCATCACTTCGTCGTTCAGCGCAAGGATCTTGCGGCCATAGCTCAGAAGCTGCTCGCCCGCCGTCGTCAGACCGACGCCCCGGCCCGTCCGGTCGAGAAGCTGCTGGTCGAGACTTTCCTCGAGCCGCTTGAGCTGCATCGACACGGCGGACTGGGTCAGATTCAGGACCGCCGAAGCCTTGGTGACGCCACCTGTGTCTGCCACGGCCACGAAAGAACGGACGGCTGTCAGATCGAGGTTCCGAGGCATATCACGCTCCGTGATGAATGGGATCAGAAGAATTCGTTTTTAAAATGTATCAGCAGGGCACATATTCATCAAGCACGATGATGAAAGGAACTCGACGCATCACGCTCGATAACAGGACATAGACCAATGACGACAATGACCCACACCCCCCGCTCCGCCCTCTTCCCCGTTGTTCTGACGGCCCGCCTCGGTGTGCTCGACCGTCTTCTGACGCTTTATTCCATCCACAACGAGCGCCGCGCGCTTGCACAAATGGATGCGTCGCGTCTGTCCGACATCGGCGTCAGCCGCAGCGCCGCCCGCGCTGAATCCCGCCGCGCTGCCTGGGATGCGCCCGAGCGCTGGACGCGCTAAGCCGCGACCGGCGGTCACACCCCTGAAAAACAGACTGTTCCAACAGCCGTAGCGGTTGAAATCACGTCCGTCTCTGCCAATATGCACGGGGACGGACGGTTTTCCCGATCCGGCACCGACCAGATCCTTTGGGGAGCACAACCACATGGCTGAATACGAGACCATCCGCGGCACCACCACGACCGGTGTACGGACGGCCACGATCGATGCGGGCCTTCGCGCCCACATGAACAAGGTCTACGGCACGATGTCCGTCGGCATGCTCATCACGGCTGCTGCCGCATGGGCCATCGCCGGACTTGCAGTGACCTCCGATCCCTCGGCCACCGGCATCATGCTTCGCGACGGCGAATATCTCACCGGCCTCGGCCAGGCGCTCTATGCCTCGCCGCTTCGCTGGGTCGTAATGCTCGCCCCGCTTGCCTTCATCTTCTTCGGCTGGAACCGCATCCTCGAGCGCGCCTCGTCGGGTACGGCACAAGTTGCCTTCTATGCCTTCGCGGCCATGATCGGCATCAGCTTCAGCTCGATCTTCCTTGTCTACACCGACTTCTCGATCGTGCAGACGTTCCTCGTGACGGCGATCGCCTTCGCGGGACTGTCGATCTGGGGCTATACCACCAAGCGCGACATCTCGGGCATTGGATCGTTCCTGATCATGGGCGTGATCGGCCTGATCGTGGCGATGGTGATCAACCTGTTCCTGCAGTCGCCTGCCATGATGTTCGCGATTTCGGGTATCGGCGTCCTGCTGTTCGCGGCCCTCACGGCCTACGACACGCAGAACATCAAGACGATGTACATCGCCCACGCGCAGGCGATGGACCAGGATTGGCTGGACAAGTCGGCGATCCACGGCGCGCTGGCGCTGTACCTCGACTTCATCAACATGTTCCAGTTCCTGCTCTACTTCATGGGCAACCAGGAATAGACGTCTTCGCAGTAATTGACGAAGGGCCGGCCTTGCGCCGGCCCTTTTCGTTTGAAGGCCGCAGTCGTCAGAACGCCGCGTCTTCCAGAACCCCGTCCGCCGACATCTGGGCATAGAGAAGCCCCTCGCGCAGACCGCGATCCGCGACCGTCAGACGGTCGGTCGGCCAGACCCGCAGAAGCGCCTGAAGGATCGCCGCGCCGGACATGATGAGCGCGTGGCGGTCCTTGCCGATCCGGGGATCGATGCGGCGCCCTTCGGGCCCAAGCTCAAGGTATTTGCGGATCACCTTGTCGATCTGGTCCGAGGTCATGCGCAGCCCGTCGACCTTGGAGCGGTCGTAGCGTCTGAGGCCCAGGTGGCTGGCCGCCACCGTCGTCACAGTCCCCGAGGTGCCGATGATCTGGAACCCCTCTCGGGTCTGCTCCGCCTCGTAGGGGCTGAACTCCGACAGGTTCTCCTCGAAGTACCAGCTCATCAGTGCGAACCGCGCGGCGTCGTTCTCGACATCGTCGAACTGGTCGCGCAGCGTCGCCACGCCAAGGGGCACCGAAATCCAGTCCACGACCCGCGCCGCAGGAAAAGGCGAGTTGGGATCGGGCGCGAAGCCCGTGTTCAGACGCATGAGAGCGCGCGGCCTTTCGACCCGGGGCACCCGGCTGATGTCGATCCAGACAAGCTCGGTCGAACCCCCGCCGATGTCGACCACCAGAAGCTGTTCGGTCCGCGACGACACCAGCGGCGCGCAGGAGATGACGGCGAGCCGCGCTTCTTCCTCGGGCTTGATGACCTCGAGCCTGAGGCCGGTTTCGCGATAGACGGAGTCGAGGAAATCGGCGCCATTGGTGGCGCGACGGCACGCCTCGGTCGCGACAAGCCGCATCCGGTCGACATCGTACTTGTCGATCTTCGAGCGGCAGATCTTCAGCGCCTGCGCCGTGCGATGCATCGCGGCGCGCGACAGCCGCCCGGTCGCCTCGAGCCCCTGGCCAAGCTGGACGGACTTCGAGAAGCTGTCGACGACGTGAAACTGGTTGCCCTTCGGCTGAGCGATGAGCATTCGGCAGGAATTCGTTCCGAGGTCCAGCGCGGCGTAGAGCTCTGCTGGATCGGCCTTGTCGGGGCCGCCCTCTTCTACCGCAAGCGGGAGAGGGTCGGCGCCCCTAGGACGCTTGGGCGGCATGTCGCCCTCCGATCTCTGGTTGCCTTCAGCCTATGGCATGGCGCCCCACGGGCGCAAGCGCTGTGACGGACGCCTTTCCTCGCGGTCCGAAATGGGCGATAGAACGCGCGAAATACGACAGGAGACCCCGATGCACGACATCCGCGCCATCCGCGAGAACCCGCAAGCCTTCGACGCCGCAATGGCGAGGCGGGGGCTATCGGGCGTGTCGTCGGAGATCCTTGCCATCGACGAGGCGCGGCGGGCGAAGATCACCGCCGCCGAGGCCGCTCAGGCCGACCGCAACGCAGCCTCGAAGGACGTGGGCGCGGCGAAGGCCCGCGGCGACGACGCCGAATTCGAACGCCTGCGCGCCCTCGTGAGCGACAAGAAGGACGAGATCGCACGGCTGGAGGACGAGGCACGCGTCGAGGACGAGCGTCTGCGTGACATCCTGCTCGGCCTGCCGAACCTGCCCTATGACGACGTGCCGGACGGCCGCGACGAGACCGACAACGTCGAGGTCCGCAAGTGGGGCGAGGTGCCGACCTTCGCATTCAAGCCGAAGGAGCACTACGAGATCGCCGGGGTGAAGCCCGGCATGGACTTCGAAACGGCGGCCAAGCTGTCGGGCAGCCGCTTCGTCCTCTTGCGCGGCGCCGTCGCGCGGGTTCACCGGGCGCTGGCGCAGATGATGCTCGACATCCACACGACGGAACACGGGCTGACCGAGACGATGACCCCCGTCCTCGTCCGCGACGAGGCCATGGTGGGCACGAACCAACTGCCCAAGTTCGCCGAGGACAGCTACCAGACGCGCGAGGGCATGTGGCTGATCCCGACCTCCGAGGTCACGCTGACGAACACTGTCCGCGAAAGCATCGTCGACGCCGACCGCCTGCCGATCCGCATGACCGCGCACACCCAATGCTTCCGGTCCGAGGCGGGAAGTGCCGGCAAGGACACGCCGGGATGCTGCGCCAGCACCAGTTCGAGAAAGTCGAGATGGTGACGATCTGCACGCCGGAGACGTCCGAGGACGAACACGCCCGGATGCGCGGCTGTGCCGAGGCGATCCTCGAGCGTCTGGGGCTTGCCTATCGCACCGTCGTCCTCTGCACTGGCGACATGGGCTTCGGCGCGCGCAGGACCTACGACATCGAGGTCTGGCTGCCGGGACAGGATACCTACCGCGAGATCTCGTCGGTTTCGACCTGTGGCGATTTTCAGGCGCGGCGGATGAACGCGCGGGTCCGCGACGCGGAGGGGAAGCCTCGTTTCGTGCATACGCTCAACGGCTCGGGCCTCGCCGTGGGCCGCTGCCTGATCGCGGTGCTGGAGAACGGTCAGACCGAAGACGGCGGCGTCACGCTGCCCGAAGGGCTGCACCCCTGGCTGGGCGGCAAGACCCGCATTACGCCCGACGGCAAACTCGACTGAGACAGCGCGAAGGAACCGCCGGGCGTCCCGGCGGTTTCTCGGGGCATGGAACGCCTTATCGCATGGGCCGTCTTCGCGGCCGCGCTCGCCTTCGCCCTCGCCCCCCTCGCCGTGCCCTTCGGAGGGTTCGATCCGCGTGCCTTTCCTAATCCCCTGCCCGACCCCGTGGCCCAGCCCGAGGGATGGACCTTCTCGATCTGGGGCCTGATCTACCTGTGGCTTGTGGTCACGACGCTGGGCGCCGCGATCTTCCATGTCGACACGCCGACCTTCTGGCCGCACCGGCCCTGGCTTCTTGTCGCCCTGGTGGTCGGCGCGGCCTGGCTTTTCGTCGCGGTCGAGAGTGCGCTTTGGGCGACGCTCCTGATCTGGATCATGTGGATCGGGGCCGTGGGCGCGCTGTTCCGTGCGCCCGCCTCGCACCGCTGGATGGTCAGGGGTCCCGTAGGCCTCTTCGCCGGATGGCTGACGGCCGCGGCCTCGATCTCGATCGCGCTTGTCGGCGCGGGCTGGGGCGTCGGGTTCGGTGAAGTGACCTGGGCCGTGATCGCACTGGTCCTGGCCCTCGTGCTCGGCATCTGGCTCATGGCGCGACTGGCCGTGCCTGAGGTGGCGCTGGCGATCGGGTGGGCGCTTGTCGGGCTCACGGTCGACGCGTCAGACAAGTCGACCCTCGTTGCGGGTCTGGCGGCGGCGGGCGCTATCCTGATGCTGGTCCTTGCCGTGCGCGCCGTCATCAGGCCCTCGCCCCGCTTGGCGGCAGTCTGACAAAGACGCGGCGGAGACAAGAGGAGCCTCCGCCGCGCAGGGCGCAGGTCCCGGCGAAAGGCACCGGAGCCTGCGATGGCTTAGGTCAGCCCGCCACCAGCGTGCCGGCCGTCTCGGCAGCAGCCAGTTCGTCGGCGTCGACCATGCCGTCGGCGTTCGCATCGATCGTGGCGAACACCTCTTCGGTCACGTCGGGATAGGCCGCCTGAATTTCTTCCATCGAGTACATGCCATCGCCGTCCGTGTCGGTGACATCGGCGGCAGTCGCGGCGGTCGCGCCGAGCCCGAGCAGGGCAGCGGCAAGAACAGTCCAGGTCTTCGTCATCTTCATCTCCATCTTTTCTGACGGAGGCAGGGGCCCGAGCCTCGTTGAGAAGCTTCGAGTGTGAGGTAAGGTCATCCCCTGTCCCCGCGCAATGGGCGCGGGCAAGCCCGGCCCGACCTGAGCCGAAAGACGCCCCGAGGGCCTCGGCGATGCGGCGGAGGTGCGCCGCCGACCGCGCGTCGTAATCCACGGGCGGAACGGCGCGCAGCCGCAGACCCAAGTCGCGCAGAACGGCGCTTGCGCAGACGTCAGTCGGAGGGTGCGAGCCTTGTCGTCAACCGATCCAGCCGCATTTTCTGACGACCGACCCACGTCGAGGCACGGTCCTCGCGGAACGCGCGACCGTTGTTCAGCGCGACCCCCCTGGCGAGAAGCAACTCGAAATGCTCACCCGAGCCATCGCGTGCCTGTGCCCCGTGCAGATTGATCCACCTGAGCCCTTCGGTCTGCACGGCCGGCTCAAGGGACAGGATCATCGTCCCGCCCAGGTCCAGCCTTTCGAGCGACGGCATCCGCGACAGGGAGCCGAGGTCCCACACCCAGGATCCGGCCAGGTCGAGGATCTCGAGGTCCGGCAGTGCCTCGAGCGGCGCCAGGTCTCCCGCCCGCGTGTCGCGCAGGGACAGGACGCGCAGGGACGGGACGGCGGCAAGCGGCGCGAGATCCGACACCCGCGTCCCGCGGAGGCTGAGTTGCGCCAGTCGATCGAGGTCCGAGATGGAGGGTGGGATCTCCTCCAGCGCCTCCAGACCCTGAAGCGAAAGGACGCGGACGCGATCCCTCGCGCCCTGGGCGATACGCGCCTCGGCCTCGGCATAGGCCGCGTCTTCGCCACGGTCGCGGGTCATTACGATGCCCGCGGCGACGATGGCGACGAAGATCAGGAAGGCAGCGGCGATCCTCCGCACGCAATCACTCCTTTGGGGAGGGCTTGCCGAGGTGCTTTCGCAGCCGGGAGGGCTTGGACTTCTTCTTGTCCTTGTAGGGGTTCTTGTCGCCCTGCCCCCGGAAATGCAGCCGGATCGGCGTCCCCGGCATGTCGAAGGCATCGCGCAGCCCGTTGACGAGGTAGCGTTTGTAGCTGTCGGGCAGCTTGTCGGGATACGAGCACATGACGACGAAGCCCGGAGGCCGCGTCTTGACCTGCGTCGCATAGCGCAGCCGGATGCGGCGTCCGCCGGGCGCGGGCGGCGGATGGGACTCCAGCATTCCCGTCAGCCAGCGGTTCAACTGCGCGGTCGTCACGCGACGGTTCCAGACAGTGTAGGCGCGCTCGACGGCCTCGCGCAGCCGGTCGAGCCCGCGCCCGGTCGTCGCCGAGACCGTCACGAGGGGTGCGCCGCGAAGCTGGGGCAGAAGCCGCTCGAAGCTGTCCTTCAGTTCTTTCAGCTTCTCCTGCTTGCGGTCCTCGATGTCCCACTTGTTCACCGCGATGACGACCGCCCGACCCTCGCGTTCGGCGAGGTCGGCGATGCGCAGATCCTGCTGCTCGAAGGGGATCGCGGCGTCGAGAAGGACGACCACGACCTCGGCAAACTTCACCGCGCGCAGGCCATCGGCGACCGAGAGCTTCTCAAGCTTCTCCTGCACCTTGGCTTTCTTGCGCATCCCGGCGGTGTCGAAGATGCGGACCGGCATCCCCTCCCAGTCGAACGGCAGCGAGATCGCATCGCGCGTGATGCCGGCCTCGGGTCCGGTCAGCAGGCGATCCTCGCCCAGTAGCTTGTTGATGAGGGTCGACTTGCCCGCGTTCGGACGGCCCACGACGGCGATCTGCATCGGCCGGTCGGGCGTCGGCATCCGGACCGAGGCGTCGGCCTCGTCGTCCTCGCTGACGTCGACGTCGGTTTCTGGCGCGGCTTCCGCGATGATCGCCGCCTCGGCCCCCTTCGCCTCGACCAATGGGCGCAGCACCTGAAGGAGGTCGAACATGCCCTCGCCGTGCTCGGCCGACAGGGCGATGGGGTCACCCAGACCAAGGGACCACGCCTCGACGTAACCGCCCTCCCCCGCGCGACCCTCGGCCTTGTTGGCGCCAAGAATGACCTGAGCGGACTTGCGGCGCAGGATGTCGGCGAAGATTTCGTCGGCGGGCAGCACGCCCGCGCGGGCGTCGATCATGAAGAGGCAGGCGTCGGCCATCTCGACCGCGCGCTCGGTCAGCTTGCGCATCCGGCCCTGAAGGCTTTCGTCCGTCGCCTCTTCCAGACCGGCCGTGTCGATGACGGTGAAGCGAATCTCTCCCAGGCGTGCTTCGCCCTCGCGCAGGTCGCGCGTCACGCCGGGCTGGTCGTCGACCAGCGCCAGCCGCTTGCCGACCAGACGGTTGAACAGCGTGGACTTGCCCACGTTCGGGCGACCCACGATGGCGAGGGTGAAGCTCATGTCGGCCTCTCTGAGACGTCAGGCAGCGTCCTTAGCAGAGCGACCGCCTAGCGGAAAGCGTGGAGTTCCCCGTTCTCGGTCACGAGATACAGCGTGCCTCCCGCAACGACAGGATTGCGCACGGCGCTGCCGGGCAGATCGACTGTTCCCAGAAGGGCGCCCGAGGCGGGGTCGAACTCGCGCAGAAGCCCGTCGTCCGAGGCGACGATCAACCGCCCCCCGGCGAGGACGGGTCCGAAATGGACATAGGCCGTCTCGCGCCGGGACAGGCGCGGCCTGCGGTAGAACGGCAGGTCGACGACCCAGACCGTCTGGCCGGTCGAGGCGTCGAGCCGCGCCAGCCGGTTCTCGTCCGTCACCATGAACATCGAGCCGCCGATGACGGCGGGCGGGTTCATCGCGCCCTCGTTCGCCTGCCAGAGCGGCAGCCCCGTCTCGACGTCGAAGGCCGCGGCGCGTCCCGCATGGCTCGCCGCATAGACGGTGCCGCCCGAAACGACGGGCTCGCCCGAGAGGTCGGCATAGCGGCTGAACGCACGCCCCGTCCGTTCGCCTGCGACCGAGCCCGCCCAGGTCTGTGTTCCGGTCGACCGCACGGCGGCGATCATCTGCCCCGAGGAGAAGGGAAAGATCACCTGAGCGTCGGCAACGGCGGGCGACGGCCCCCCCGCGAGGCCGGAGTTGCTCGTGGCACCCAGGATCTGCCACAGCACGCGACCGCTCGCCGCGTCGATGGCCCAGCCCAGGTCATCTCGGGTGACAAGATAGACCACACCGTCCGCAACGGTCGGTGCGCCCGTGGCCGCGGCGTCGAGGTCCTGCATCCATGCGACGGCGCCCGACGCGGCGTCGAGCGCGGTCAGCGTGCCGAACCCGGTCGTCACGTAGACGCGCCCGCCCGACGCGGCGATTCCGCCGCCCGAGGCCTCGTTGGCGTTCTCCGTAGGCGGCGTCAGGTCGCGCGACCAGAGCGCCGCGCCGCCGGTCGAATGCGCCGAAACCGTGGCCCGGCTGTCCATCGTGAAGATGCGGCCGGACGAGACGACGGGGTCCGCCGTGATCCGGTGCCTGCGGTCGGCGCCCTGCCCGATCGAAGCGCTCCACACGCGCGAGAGCGACCGTCCGAGCGCGGGATGGGGAAGCTGGTGGCGGGCATTGCCGCCGACATGGCTCCACTCGGCATTGACGGTTGCGGGCGGCAAGGCGACGGGGACGCTGCGGTTCACGACCTCGCCCGTGTCAGGCAGGCCCGCGATGTCGAGCCGTTCGCCCGGCAGCAGCACCTCCTGGTCGCCGCAGGCGGCCAGAAGCGCCAGCATCGCCACCGATGTCGCGATATTCCTCACAGCCCGGCCCCTCGACCCTTCTCGCACGCGCATGTCCCTGGCTCAGCCCTGCGCCTCGGGCGTGCCACCGAGAGCCACAATCAACTGCGTCGCACGAACGCGCAAGTCTTCCGTGACTTCGGCATCCGCGAGGATACCGCGCAGCGTGGCGATGGCAGCTTCGGTCTCGCCTGTCTCGACCTCGGCGAAGGCGCGCTGTTCCAGCGCAAGAAGCCGCAACGGATTGCCGGCGGCGAGAAGCGGTTGCAGGCTCGCGACCCGATCCGCGGGTGCGACGGTTCCCGCCGAGACCATGACCGACTTCAGAAGGGCGATGTCCCGATAGATCTGTGGGGCGGCCGTGTCGGCTGCCAGAGCCTCGAGCGTTGCCTTCGCCGCATCCGCATTCCCGGCCTCGGACTGCGCCGAGGCCGTCAGAAGCCCCTGGATAGCGCGGCGGGTCGGCTCTTCGCGCGTTGGAAGCGCGGCCATCGCTTCGGCTCGCGCGGCATCGTCGGCGCCGCTGAGTGCGGCAAGGACCTCGTCGCCGAACGCCTGTGCTTCGGCCGCGTCGCGCGCCTTGCGCCATTCGATGAAGGCGGCCCCCGCGACAAGAAGCACGACGGCAAGGATCGCGATCCAGCCATAGCGCCGCATGAGCTTGAACAGCTTGTCGCGCCGGACCTCGTCCGACACCTCGGTCACGAAGGAATCCTGATTGGCCACCGAAGCCCCGTCTTGTTGTCCCAGACCAGTTGCGCCCTCTTATCCGCTGAATTGGCGGAATGCAAAGCGGCGTGAATGCTGCATGTGCGAAAGCTTGCGTAGAACCATCGTCATGATTAAACTGAACTGAACGGTTTAGCGTACTAGTCCTGACAACGAACTCCGACCGGGGCGAGCGCCCCGGCCAAAGGACCTGATTTAAGATGCGGCTTTTCCCGATCCTCACTGCCATCGTCGTCGTGGCGAGCCTCTACCTCCTCGTCTTCGAGCGTCCTGCCCTGCTCGAATTCGCCGGGGTTGCGACGACCAGCGATGCTGTTGCGGCCGAGACCGAAGCGCTGCCCGCCGAAACCAGACCCGCGGACGAGATGCGCACCGTCTCTGTCGTTGCGTTGCGGTCGTCTGCGAGGTCGGTCGACGGAGCCGTCATCCTCCGCGGCCGCACCGAAGCCGCGCGCGAGGTGGAAGTGCAGGCCGAGACGTCCGGCGCCGTTGTGGGCGAGCCATCCCGCAAAGGTGCCTTCGTCGAGGCGGGCGATGTCCTGTGCGAACTCGATCCCGGGACCCGCGAGATCGCACTCGACGAGACCGAGGCCCGGCTGGAAGAAGCCCGCAGCCGCTTGCCTGCGGCCCAGGCCGGTCTGGCGCAGGCCCGCGCCGCGCTGGCCGAAGCCGAGATCAACGACCGGGCCTCGGCCCGCCTCAGCCAGGAAGGCTTCGCCTCGGAAACCCGCGTCGCCTCGACCACCGCCGCCGTCGAGGCCGCGCGGGCCGGCGTTCAGTCTGCCGCCTCGAACGTCGAAGGCGCCAGGTCCGGCATCCAGGCGGCCGAGGCCGCTGTCGCCGCCGCCGAGAACGAACTTACCAAGCTCGAGCTTCGCGCGCCTTTCCCGGGCCTCCTCGAAAGCGACACGGCCGAGCTTGGCGCGCTCCTCAGGCCAGGCGACGCCTGCGCCACGATCATCCAGCTCGACCCGATCAAGCTCGTGGGCTTCGTCCCCGAGACGCTGGTCGACCGGGTCGAAGTCGGGGCGATGGCGCAGGCGCGGCTGTCGACGGGGCGCGAGGTCACGGGCCAGGTCACCTTCCTGTCCCGCTCGGCCGACGAAGCCACTCGCACCTTCCGCGTCGAGGTTCGCGTGCCGAACGCCGACCTGTCGATCCGGGACGGGCAGACCGCCGAGATCGCGGTCCAGTCCGATGGACAGGATGCGCACCTTCTGCCCCAGTCCGCCCTGACCCTCGACGACGAGGGCCGGCTCGGTGTGCGGACGGTTGAAAGCGACGTCGCACGTTTCGCGCCCGTCAGCGTCATCCGCGACACGGTGGACGGAATCTGGGTGGCGGGACTGGAGCCGCAGGTCGACGTCATCGTGGTGGGTCAGGAGTTCGTCACCGATGGCGTGCCTGTCGCCGCAACCTTCCGGAGTGCGTCCGAATGACCGGCATCGTCGACTGGGCCGCCAGCCGCGCGCGGATGGTCATCGCCTTCATCATCCTGTCGATCCTGGCGGGCGCCTTCGCCTATGCCTCGCTTCCCAAGGAAGGCGAGCCCGACATCGAGATCCCCGCGCTTTTCGTCAGCGTCCCCTTCCCCGGCATCTCGGCCGAGGACAGCGAGAAGCTGCTGGTCAAGCCGATGGAAACCGAGTTGTCGGACCTAGACGGTCTGAAGACGCTCCAGGGCACGGCGGCGGAAAACTATGCCGGCGTCATCCTCGAGTTCGAGTTCGGCTGGGACAAGACCAAGACGATGGCCGACGTCCGCGATGCGATGAACAACGCCGAGGCGGATTTCCCCGAGGGCGCCGAGAAGTACACGATCAGCGAGTTCAACTTCTCGGAATTTCCCATCATCATCGTGAACCTCACCGGCGCCCTGCCAGAGCGCACGCTCCTTAGGGTCGCCAAGGACCTCCAGGACCGGCTCGAGTCGCTCGACGCCGTGCTCGAGGCCGCTCTGACCGGCCACCGCGACGAGATGGTGGAGGTCGTCATCGATCCGATCCGCCTCGAGGCTTACAACGTCACCGCCAGCGAATTGATCGGTGTCGTGCGCAACAACAACCAGCTTATCGCCGCGGGCGAGGTCGAGACCGCCTCGGGCGCCTTCGCCGTCAAGATCCCCTCGTCCTTCGACGACCAGCGCGACATCTACGACCTGCCGGTCAAGACGGACGGCGACCGGATCGTGACCCTGGGCGAGATCGCCGACGTCCGCCTGACCTTCGAGGACCGCACCGGCACCGCCCGCTTCAACGGCGACACGACGGTGGCGCTTCAGGTCGTGAAGCGGAAGGGCTTCAACATCATCGACACCGCAGCCCTAATTCGCGAGGAGATCGAAGCCGAACGCGAGACTTGGCCCGAGGAGCTGCGTGAGGCCATCAAGATCGGTGTGTCGAACGATCAATCCCGCACGGTCGCCTCGATGGTCAGCCAGCTTGAAGGCTCTGTCCTGACGGCCATAGCGCTTGTGATGATCGTGGTGCTGGCGGCACTCGGCTCTCGCTCGGCGCTGCTGGTCGGCTTCGCCATTCCGACGTCGTTCCTTCTGTGCTTCGCGTTCCTCGCTCTCATGGGCGTGTCGATCTCGAACATCGTGATGTTCGGCCTGATCCTCGCCGTGGGAATGCTGGTCGACGGTGCCATCGTCGTGGTCGAATACGCCGACAAGCGCATCCAGGAGGGCTCGGGGCCGATGGCGGCTTATACCGAGGCGGCGAAGCGGATGTTCTGGCCCGTCGTGTCGTCCACCGCCACGACCCTCTGCGCCTTCCTGCCCATGCTCTTCTGGCCGGGCGTCGCGGGCCAGTTCATGGGAATGCTGCCCGTCACGCTGATCTTCGTCTTGTCCGCCTCGCTGGTCGTGGCACTGGTCTACCTGCCCGTCATGGGAGGCGTCGCGGGACGGATGAGCCGCAAGTTCGAGCACGCCTCGGCGGCCCTGACCCGCACGACGCCGTGGCTCCTCCGCGCGGCGCTCGTTCCCGTCGCCCTCTACCTGATGTTCCTGATGGCGATGCAGGTCCTGAACCCGGCCTATCTGCTTGGTCCCGGCGCGGGCGCGGCGGGGTCGGTCTTCGGCGCCGTGGGCTTCGTCCTCGCTGCGATGCTGTCGTCCGTGGCTCTTGGCGCGGCGAAAATCGAGAGGCGCGCAAGCCGCGTCGACACGACCAGGCGCCGCAGCCCCTTCGGCCACCTGATCGCCTTCATCACCGGCAACCCGGTGATGCCGCTCGTGACCATCGGCCTTGTCCTGTTCTTCGTGACCTCGACCTTCGCCTACTTCGCCCAGCACAACAACGGCGTCGAGTTCTTCGTCGAGACCGAGCCGGAACAGGCCATCGTCTATGTCCGCGCACGGGGAAACCTGTCGCTCGACGAAAAGGACGCGCTGGTCGGGCAGGTCGAGGACATCATCCTCGAAACCCCCGGCGTCCAGTCGGCCTTCGCCTTCGCCGGACAGGGCGGTCTCAATGCAAATACGGGCGGCGCGAGCGGACCCGTCGACGCCATCGGCCAGGTTCAGGTCGAGCTGATCCCCTGGGAGGAGCGGTCGGAGGAAGCCGATGCGCTCGGCCTATCTGTCGAGGACCTCGACGGCGACCGCGTCATGGCGGATATCGAGGATCGCCTCTCGGTCCTGCCAGGTCTGCGCTACGAGGTGCTGAACCTGTCCATGGGCCCCGCCTCGGCCAAACCAGTCCACCTGCGCCTGAAGGGAGACGACTGGACACGGCTTCTCGAAGCCACCGCATTGGCGCGGACGCAATTCGAGAAGACACCCGGTCTCGTCGATACCGAGGACAACCTGCCCCTGCCCGGCATCGACTGGCAGATCGACGTGGATATCGAGAAGGCCGGACGCTATGGCGCCGACGTCGCGACCGTGGGTGGCATGGTGCAGCTTGTCACGCGCGGCCTCCTCCTCGACACCATGCGGGTCGAGACCTCGGACGAGGAGATCGAGATCCGCGTCCGTCTGCCGGAGGAGGACCGCGTCCTGTCGACGCTCGACACTCTGAAGGTCCGCACGGCCGAGGGGCTGGTGCCCTTGTCCAACTTCATCACCCGCAAACCGGTGGCGCAGTTGGCGCAGATCAACCGCGTGGACCAGAAGCGCTTCTTCGACGTGAAGGCGGGGGTCGCGCCCAACCTCTTCAAGGTCGAGACCGACAGCCTCGTCCCGGTGGCGACGGTCCGCGCGCTGGACGGCGACACCGCCGGGACCGGCGGCGCGGTGGTGACGAACGATGCGGGCGACCGGTTCGAGATCGTGACGCGCGACGACAGCGTGACGGATCGGGAAATCGGCGAGCGCCTCGGCTCGGGCGACTTCCGCACCGTCCCGATCAACGCGACCGAGCGCATAGCGGCCATGACGGAGTGGCTCGAAACCGACCCCCTGCCCGCCGGCATCGACTGGGAATGGACCGGCGACCAGGAGGATCAGGCGGAAAGCCAGGCCTTCCTGCAGTGGGGCTTCTCGGCCGCACTTGGCCTCATGTTCATCATCCTGCTCGCGCAGTTCAACTCGTTCTACAATGCGATCCTCGTCCTTCTGGCGGTGGTGCTATCAACGACGGGCGTGCTGATCGGGATGCTGGTCATGGACCAGACCTTCTCGATCATCATGACGGGGACAGGGATCGTGGCGCTTGCCGGGATCGTGGTGAACAACAACATCGTGCTGATCGACACCTACCAGGAGTTCTCACGCTACATGCCGCGCCTCGACGCCATCGTGCGCACGGCCGAGGAACGCCTTCGTCCGGTCCTTCTGACCACGATCACGACGATGGCGGGACTGGCGCCCATGATGTTCGGCCTCAGCCTCGACTTCATCGGCGGCGGCTATTCGATCGACAGCCCGACCGCGCTTTGGTGGAAGCAGCTTGCGACGGCGGTGGTCTTCGGTCTCGGCATCGCGACGGTGCTGACGCTGGTCGTGACGCCCTCGCTTCTGGCGCTGCGGGTGTGGTTCTGGACCATCCTGTCGTGGCTCCTGAGCGGCGTCGCGGCGCTGACGCGCGGTGCCCGCAGCCAGGACGCCCGCGACTGGGCGCTGGCGCGCGCGGCGCGCAAGCTCAAGGCGACCGAAATCGTGTGGGACGTCGACACCGACCCTTCGGCCCCAGCCGAGGCGCCGCTCGAGCTCAGGGCCGCCGAATAGCGGGCGAGGTGCGGCGGATCACACCGTCTGCCGTCGCCCGCTCCGGTCCACCAGCAGCGCCACCGCGAATGCGCTGATGCCGCACAGCGCAATGGCCACGACCATCGGCAGCACCGTCCCGTCGAAGAACGGCGAGGCCAGCGTGACCGCCACCGCGCCCGCGACCATCTGAAGCGTGCCGCCGAGCGACGACGCCAGCCCCGCGATCTCGGGGTGCGGGTCCAGCGCCATGACCATTGTCGACGGGATGACAAGGCCGAGGAAGGCGTTGGCGAGGAACAGCATTCCGACGACGACCGGCAGCGAGCCTCCACCCGCCAGAACGACCACGACGAGGGCGGAGGCCACCGCCGCGAAACCCGCCGTCGCCCAGAACACGACGGTCTCCATCCCCAGCCTCTCGCCCAAAGGGCCAGCCGCCTGGCTTGCCGCGAAGAAACCGATGGCGTTCATCGCGAAGGCGATCGAGAACCCCGTGGGGCTGAGGCCATAGGTGCCGGTATAGACGAAGGGCGCGCTGGTCAGGAAAACGAAGAAGCTGGAGATCCCCAGGCCGCCGACGAAGGTCAGGCCCATGAAGACCGGATCGCGCAGAAGCACGCCTGCGTTGCGCAGAAGCGTCCTAGGCTCGAAGGCCGCCCGGTTTTCGGGCCGCAGCGTCTCGGGCTGAGCGAAGGTCAGAAGGGCGAGGCTCGCCAGCGATGCCGCCGCTATGACCCAGAACACGCCGCGCCAGCCGCTCAAGGCGATGACGCCCGACCCCGCGAGCGGCGCGAGCATCGGCGACACCGAGATCACGAGCATGATCATCGCCATCAGTTTCGTCGCCTCGGGGCCGGTGTGCAGATCCCGGATGATGGCGCGCGGCACCACCATCAGCGCCGCTCCGCCAAGGCCTTGCAGGAATCGCGCGCCGACCAGAAAGCGGATGTCCGGCGCAACCGCGCAAAGCACGGTCCCGACAAGAAAGATGCCCAGCCCCGCGAAGATGGGCGGCTTTCGCCCGAAGCGGTCGGCCAAGGGACCGTAGACAAGCTGCGCCAGGCCGAACGACAGGAAATAGGCCGTGATCGTCGCCTGGGTGCCCGACACGCCCCCGCCGAGTTCCGCCTCGATGGCGGGCATCGCGGGCAGGTACATGTCGATGGCGAAAGGCGAGACGGCGGAAAGGAGCCCCAGCACGAGGGCGGTCCTGATCATGGGTGGCATGGGAGACTCTCCGGGACTGTCCGCAAAAACTAAACTGATACGTTCAGTCTGGCAAGACGGGGTGACGCGTGGCGTGAGCCGTGTCGATGCGCTATGCCGAAGGGATGAAAACCGCGCTGATCTATGCCGCCGCCGCCCTGGCCGAAATAGGCGGATGCTATGCCGTCTGGGCCTGGGCGCGGCTCGGTCAAAGCCCGCTGTGGCTCCTCCCCGGCGCGGCCGCGCTGGCCGCCTTCGCATGGCTGCTGGCGCTCAGCCCGGCCGAATGGGCGGGCCGCGCATTCGCGGCATATGGCGGCGTCTATATCGCCGCCTCGCTCCTCTGGCTCTGGGGCATCGAAGGCCGGCGTCCGGACCAGTGGGATACTCTTGGCGCGTCTCTGGCGCTTATCGGTGCGGCAATCATCCTCTGGGTGCCGCGCGGATCCTGAGACCGCCCCAAAGGCTCAGCCCTTCGCGACCGCGCGCTCCTCGATGTCGCGGACCCGTGGCGCGTCGTCGTCGGTGCCCTGCCGCGCCCAAAGCGTGGCATAGCGTCCCTGACTGGCGAGAAGCGCGTCGTGGGTCCCCTCTTCGACGATCACCCCGTCTTCCAGCACGACGATGCGGTCCGCGTCGGCGATGGTCGACAGACGGTGCGCGATGGTCAGCACCGTTCGCCCCTCGCCCATGGCCTTGAGCTCCCGCTGGATTTCGCGCTCGGTCTCGGTGTCCAGAGCGCTTGTCGCCTCGTCCAGAAGGAGGATCGGCGGGTTCTTCAGAAGGGTACGCGCGATGCCGACCCTCTGCTTCTCGCCGCCCGACAGCTTCAGACCGCGCTCGCCGACCTGCGTGTCGTAGCCCTCGGGCAGGCTCTCGATGAAGCTGTGGATCTTCGCGGCGCGGGCGGCTTCGAGAACCTCCTCGCGCGTGGCCTCGGGACGGCCATAGGCGATGTTGTAGAAGACCGTGTCGTTGAAGAGGACGGTGTCCTGCGGCACCACGCCGATCACCTTGTGAAGGCTCTCCTGCGTCACGTCGCGGACGTCCTGTCCGTCGATGCGCAAGGCGCCCCCATTCACGTCGTAGAAGCGGAACAGAAGCCGCCCGATGGTCGACTTGCCCGACCCCGACGGCCCCACTATGGCGACCGTCTGCCCGGCTGGCACGTCCAGCGTCACGCCTCTCAGGATCGGCCGTTCCGCGTCATATCCAAAGACCACGTCGTCGAAACGCACAGCCCCGCCGTCGATCCGCACCGCCCTGGCGTCGGGCTTGTCCTGAACCTCGGCCGGCTGTTCGAGAAGCTCGAACATCTCGGCCATGTCGACCAGCGCCTGCCGGATCTCGCGATAGACCGTGCCGAGGAAGTTCAGCGGCATGGTGATCTGGATCATGTAGGCGTTGACCATGACGAAATCGCCGACGGTCAGCGCCCCGTTCGACACGCCGATGGCTGCCATCACCATGACGACGACGAGGCCAGCGGTGATCAGAAGCGCCTGCCCGAAGTTCAGGACGGCCAGCGAATAGTTCGTCTTCAGGGCGGCGGCGACGTAACGCTCCATAGAGCCGTCATAGCGGTCGGCCTCGCGCGCCTCGGCGCCGAAATACTTCACCGTCTCGAAGTTCAGGAGGCTGTCGATGGCCTTCTGGTTCGCGTCGGTGTCCTGGTCGTTCATCTCCTTGCGGATCTTCACGCGCCATTCGGTGACCGCGAAGGTGAACCAGACGTAAAGCGCGATGGTGACGAAGACGACGGCGAGGTACCAGATGTCGAACACCCAGGCGAGAACCACGGCGATCATCAGAAGTTCGAGGACCAGCGGCCCGATCGAGAACAGGAGGAACCGCAGCAGGAAGTCGACGCCCTTGACGCCCCGCTCGATGATCCGGCTCAATCCGCCCGTCTTGCGCGTGATGTGATAGCGCAGCGACAGCGCGTGGATGTGCCGGAACGTCTCGAGCGCCAGCATCCGCAGCGCTCTCTGCCCCACTTCGGCGAAGATGACGTCCCGCAACTGCTGGAAGCCGTTCGACATGAGCCGCGCCACGCCGTAGGCGACCGTCAGACCGACCGCCCCGGCGCCAAGCGCCCAGGCCGGATCCGTCCCCTCACCCGCCAGCGCATCGACGGCGGCCTTGTAGAAGAAGGGCGTCGCGACCGCGATCACCTTCGACAGAAGCAGCACGAAGAGCGCCAGGACCACGCGGCGCTTCACCCAGGGCAAGTCGTCGGGCCAAAGGTAGGGCGCGACCTTGCGGATGATGGACAGGCCCGATCGGCGGCCGGTTTGATTTGAGGGAGAGGCGGACATCCGGCACTAGTTAAGCGCTTCGCCGCGGGTTGGCCAGCCGTGGCGATCAGGCGTCGGGCACATAGGTCTGGTCGATCATCGCCTTCTCGCGCATGGCGATATAGGCCGCTCGAAAACGCGGGGCGAAGAAGGCCGCGAAGGCGCGGACCTCGGGCCGCCGGTACGCGTCGGGCGAGATGACGAGCCACGAGAAGACGTCGGTGCCCTCGGGCGGCAGGAAGCACCGCACCAGGGAGGGGTAATCTGTCGCAAAGGCGATGGTCGACGGACCGATCCCGAGCCCGGCCTCGATGCTGGCGGTGACGGACTCGACATCGCCGCAGCGCGCTACGATCTGTGCCGGGTCGATCCGCTCGACCAGCCATCGGTTCAGGGGAAGGGTCGCCGGCGCGGGATCGTAGATGATGAAGGCATGGCCGGCGAATTCCTCGGGCGAGGCCGGAAGGCCGTGGCGTGCCGCATATCCCCGAGAAGCGAAAAGCGTCGACTTCACGTCGGTCAGCTTCGAGCAGATAAGCCGGTCGTCGGTGATGCGCGGCGCGATGCGGATCGCGACGTCCGCCTCGCCTGCCGAAAGGTCGAGGATCTTGTAGCTCGAGATCAGTTCGAACCGGACGCCGGGGTGCTTGAGGCTGAATTCGGACAGGATGCCGGAGAAGATCGGCGAGAAGTTCCGCCGGGGCGCCGTGATGCGGATCGGCTGCGCGTCGGTCCGTCGCGCTTTAAGTGCTGCAGTCTCGAGCGCCTCCGCCGACGCCTCGAGCGCCTCGGCCTGCGGGAACAGCCCGCGCGCGGCTGGCGTGGGGTGGAAGCCGCGCGTGTCGCGCTCGAACAGCGTCAGGCCAAGCTCGTGTTCAAGCGTGTCGACGCGTCGCGCCACGGTGGGCTGCGAAAGGTTCAGGCGGCGCGATGCGGCCAGCGTCGATCCCTCTCGGTAGACGGCAAGGAAGATGCGGACATCCGACCAGTTCATCGCGGCTCAACACTTCTGAAGAGCGATCCTACGCCGCAGCGGATACCACGGAAGCACAAAGCCACATAGGCCTTGAGTCAAAGGCTCTGATGGAGGCTGAGATGATGGCGATGTCGATTTACCCGGGCTGGTTCGCCTCGAGAGAGGGTCTGGACGGACGGCAGCGGACCGAGGAGGCCGTCGACCGGCTGCGCGAGGCAGATGAGACGCGAGAGCGGCTGGCCTTCGTCCTCGACCTCGCCGACCGGCACCCCGGAGCGATCACGTCCGACGAAGGTCTCGGAGCCGCGATGATGTACTTCTCGGGCCGGCTGTGAGGCCCACGTCCCTCAGTCGGGCACCGTGAAGATCTGCCCCGGATAGATCAGGTCCGGGTTGCGGATCCGGTCGGTGTTCGCCTCGAAAACGCGGACATAGAGCGGACCGTCACCGTATTTCTCGCGCGCGATCCCCCACAGCGTGTTGCCGGGCTGAACCGTGATGAGGGACACGGGCGCAAGGGCGGTGACGGGCCTCTGGTCGAGCGCCCGGATCGCCTCGACGGACTCGCGGCGGAACGGCGTCTCGGCCCGCGAGACGACACGGCCCTCGGCATCGATTTCGTCGACACGCAAGGTATAGGTGCCTGTGTCGACCTCGGGCAGCTCGGTCTGCCACTGGCCACCCTCGCCGATGACCGTTTCGATCACCGGCTTGTTGTCGAGGTAGACGCGAACCGACGTCGTTCCGGTGCTACGACCGGCGAGCGAGACCTCGCCCTCGGCGTCGTAGCTGATCGAGTTGATCGAGACGTTATCCATGGCCTCGGGTGCGTCGCCCGGGTTCGAGAGTACACGTACGCCGCTTTCGTCCGCCAGAAGCACGGTGGGCGCACGGGGGGCTACCGCAGCCGTCTCGGTCGCGGGCGCTCCGGGCGCGCCATCCTGCGTCGGGGCCGCCGCCGCCTCGGGCGCATCGGTTGGGGCTTCCGGCGCGGATCCTTCCGCGAGGTCCGTGGACGCTGCCGGTCTGGGGGCCGAAGCCGTCTGCTCCACACCGGCGATGTCGGGTGCCGCCGTCCGTTCCGCATCGAGCGAGGCGACCGCTTCGCCGCCATTCGCCGGAGCGGTTGCCGTCCGCGCCTCTGCCACCAGTTCCTCGATCGGGGCGAGGATGACCGACGCGGGCGCCTCGACCGTCTCGCCGTCTTCCCGGGTTTCGGTCAGGGTCAACACGCGCGGTGCGTCCGACGCACCCAGATCGGCGAAGATGACGAACCCGCCCGAACCGTCCGCCGTCGCCTCGGCCACCGTCTCGCCGTCCAGCGCGAGATCGACTGTCGCCCCGGGCGTGGCGGTGCCGGCGATCACCGTCGAGCCGCCGGGCTCGACGCGCACGATGTCGAAGCTGGCCGCACCGCCGATGTCGGAGGTGGCCTCGCCGAATTCCTCCGTGACCTCTTCCGTCGCTTCGGCGGGCTCGGTTCCAGTCGTGGCGAGCGCCGCCGTTTCCTCGCCAGCGTCAGGTGTGGCTTCGGCGGCGTCCGTGGCGGACGCAATGTCGATGTCGGGCGCATTGCCGGTCGCATCCGCTGACGGCGCGGCACCTGTGGTGGCATCGCCGGAAGCGACGCTGCCCTCAGTGCCGGTCGCAGGCACGGCGGCGGGCGCCTCGACCGCGGCGCTCCCCTCCTGCACCTCATCGGGAACGGAACTTCTCATCCACCAGGCCAGAAGGATCGCGAGACCCACAAGGGCCACGACGACGATGCCTCTCCACATCGGCTTCACGCGATCAACTCCCCACTCGGGGCCTTCGGCCCTCGGTTGCGCGCCTGTCCCGGAAGGGCGCTTGAGCGACCTTATCAACACCGCTATCAGGGGTCAAAACCCCATGATGAACGGATGGACGATGGACGGCGCACCGTATTCTCTTTGCGTCTATTGCGGCTCGCGCCCCGGCGGGGACCCGGCCTTTCTTCAGGCTGCGCGCGACCTGGGCAGGGCCATCGGGGCCGAGGGCTGGCGGCTGGTCTATGGCGCGGGCGACGTGGGGCTGATGGGTGCGGTGGCAGACGCCGCGCATGACGCCGGCGCGCGCACTCTTGGCGTGATCCCGGTACACCTGCTGTCGAGAGAAGCGCCGCGCGGCCTTTCCGGCGACAGGATCGTGACCGAGACGATGCACGAGCGGAAGAAGGTCATGCTGATGAACGCCGACGCCGTCGCGGTGCTGCCGGGCGGCGCGGGCTCGCTCGACGAGTTCTTCGAGGTCCTGACCTGGGCGCAACTCGGCCTTCACTCCAAGCCGATCCTGCTTCTCGACGTGAACGGCTTCTGGCGGCCGCTGACCACGCTCCTAGACCACATCGTGGCCCAGGGCTTCGCCGCGCCCTCGCTGTTGCGCCTCGTTCAGACGGTGCCGACCGTGCCCGCCGCAGTCGAGGCCCTGCGCTCGGCCCGGTCGCGGGCGAGCGCCACGCCCGAATAGACAGCCAGCGCCGCCCAGATCATCGGGAAGGCCACCGCGTGCCAAACGGTGAAGGGCTCGGCAAAGACGAGGACGGCGATCAGGAATTGCATCGTGGGGTTCAGATACTGCACGACGCCGAGCGTCGACAGCCGCACCCTCTGCGCGGCGTAGGAAAACAGGATCATCGGCGTCGCGGTCATCGGACCGCTGAGAAGAAGAAGGACGAAGGTCCCGACGTCAATGATCTCGCCGCCGCCCCGCCAGATCAGCCAGCCGATCACGAAGGGCAGCACCATGACTACCTCGGCCGTCACGGAAACCATCGGCCCGACCGTCAGCCGCTTCTTCACCACGCCATAGACGGCGAAGGAAAACGCCAGCAGAAGGCTGATCCAGGGCGCCACGCCCAGTCCCCACGTCAAAACCGCCACGGCAAGTGCCGCGACCCCGACAGCCGCCCATTGCAGCGCAAGGAGTTCTCGCGGAAGATCAGCCAGCCGAACAGCACCGAGACGAGCGGCGAGATGTAATAGCCGAGGCTCGACTGCGAAACGTGGCCCGTCTGGACGGCGAAGATGTAGAAGAACCAGTTGCACGAGATGAAAAGCGCCGCGACGGCGATCCAGCCGACCTGCGTCCGGTCCGTTATCGCAGCACCCAAGGCGGGCAGACGGCCGCGCCGCCAGAGCACGACGGCGAAGAATACGAAGGACCAAAGGATCCGATGCGACAGCACGTCCATCGTCGGGACGTGCAACAACAGGCGGTAGAACAGCGGCGCGAAGCCCCAGATCGTGCAGGCCGCAACCAGAGCGATGAGGCCGCGCTTGACCTCGGCCGGGTCGCTGTCTTGCATCGGGCCTCCGGGCCTGTCGGAATGGAAACGGCCCGCCCCGGTCAGGGACGGGCCGCGTCAGTCGTGGAAGCCTCAGGCGGCGGCGTCAAGCTCCGCCTTCACCAGCTTCTCGATCTCGTCGATGGGGTGATTGGTCAGCGTCTTGTCGATCTCGGCCACGACCTTGTCCGAGACCTCCTTGTGCATCTTGGCGCGCATCTCGCCCAAGGTGCGGGGCGGCGCGACCAGCACCAGTTTCGAGAACTCGCCCTTGTGCGCGCTTTTGTAGAGCATTTCGGTCAACTCGTCCGCAAACCGCTCCTTCTCGAGACGGTGAAAGTCCGTCTCGTCGAAAGCGGACCGCTGGTTGGGACCGCCGTCGTTGAAACGGCCGGGGCGGTCGGTGCTTTGCTCGCGGTCCGGGGGATTGTCCTGATGCTTCTCGCGCCGAACCTCCAGATAGGGATCCTCGGAGTCGGTGTTGTTCACCAGAAACAGAGCCTTTTCACCGTCGGCGACCAGCACCCAGGTGCCGTGCTCAAGACCGCTCATCGTTCTCTCCCGTACCATGGTGACCGCCGAGATCGCCTTCGCCCTCTTCGTCGGACTTGTGGACCCTCGTGCGGACGTCGCCTTCCTTGGCCTGACGCAACTCGTCGCGCGTGCCGACCTTGCGTTCCAGGTTGCCTTGTCCGCGGCCCTGCTGCGACGGAGTGTCGATATCTTCGACAAATTCGTCCGTTTCGCTCTTGCCGTCCTTGGACCGTGCTCTGTCTGCCATCTGGTTTCTCCTTCGTTGTTAAGGGAGGAACCCGCGCGACACCGCCACAGTTCCGAAATCCGCCGATCTATGTCGCAGTTTATTGAAGTCGGGCTTCCGAGAACATAGTGTGAACATATGGCCAATCGCACCCTTCAAGACAAGCTCGCGATCCTGTCGGACGCAGCGAAATACGACGCCTCCTGCGCCTCGTCCGGGGGCGCGAAACGCGACAGCCGCGACGGCAAGGGCCTGGGGTCGGTCACCGGCTCGGGCATCTGTCACGCCTATGCTCCGGACGGACGCTGCATCAGCCTGCTCAAGATCCTGATGACCAACTTCTGCATCTACGACTGCGCCTACTGCGTGAACCGGGTGTCGTCCAACGTCGAGAGGGCGCGCTTTTCTCCGGAAGAAGTCGTCCACCTCACGCTCGAATTTTACCGCCGCAACTATATCGAAGGGCTGTTCCTGTCCTCCGGCATCATCCGCTCGCCCGATGACACGATGGCCGACATGGTCCGCATCGCGAAGACCCTGCGGCAAGAGCACAGCTTCCGTGGCTACATCCATCTCAAGACCATCCCCGACGCCGACCCGAAGCTGGTCGAGGAGGCGGGCCTCTGGGCCGACCGCCTGTCGATCAACGTCGAACTTCCGACCGACACCGCCGTCCGCACCTTCGCGCCCGAGAAGAAGCCCGAGCAGATCCGGAAGGCGATGGCCGATGTGCGCGTCCTGAAGGAAAGCCGCGACGACCCAAGCTTCACCGGCAAGCGGCCGCCGAAATTCGCGCCCGCCGGCCAGTCGACCCAGATGATCGTCGGCGCGGATGGTGCAAGCGATGCGACCATCCTCGGATCGGCCACGCGCCTTTACGCCGCCTACAAGCTTAAGCGGGTCTATTATTCCGCCTTCTCGCCCATCCCCGACGCCTCCTCCGCCCTGCCTCTCATCAAGCCGCCGCTGATGCGCGAGCATCGGCTTTACCAGGCCGACTGGCTGCTGCGGTTCTACGATTTCGGCCTTGACGAGCTGACGGCGTCCACCACCGACGGCAACCTGGACCTCGAGGTCGATCCGAAGCTGGCCTGGGCGATCCAGAACCGGCACCGCTTTCCCGTCGAAGTGAACCGCGCCGACCGCGAGACGCTTCTCCGCGTGCCGGGCTTCGGCACCAAGACGGTGAAGCGGATTCTCACCACTCGCCGCCACCGCTCGGTCCGCTATGAGGATCTGACGCGGATGGGGGCCAACCTGCGGCACGCGAAGCCTTTCATCTCGCTTCTCGACTGGACCCCGCGCGGCCTTCTCGACCTCGGCGACCTCCGCGCCCGCTTCGCGCCTCCGCCCGAACAGCTCAGCCTGATCTGATGCACGTCGCGCTGCCGGAGATCGGAACCTTCGAGGCCTGGCGGGACGAGGCGCGCCGGCTTCTGGTCGCAGGCGTGCCGCCCGAGGACATCACGTGGTCGCGCGGCGCGCCCGACGCCGACCTCTTCGCCGCACCGTCCGTCCTGCCGCAAGCCACGGCCCCCGCGCCCACTGTCCCGAAAGCCTTCGTCGCACTCGCCCGTGACGCGGTCTGGCACTCCGACCCCGAACGCTTCGCCCGGCTCTACACGCTTCTCGATGCCGTCGTCCGCGACCGGCGTGTGCTGGACGACCGAGGCGACCCGCGCGTCGACCGGCTGGAAAAGATGGCCAAGGAAGTCCGGCGCGACAAGCACAAGATGACCGCCTTCGTCCGCTTCCGCGAGATCGGCAACCCCGAAGCCCCGCGCCGCCGCTTCGCCGCCTGGTTCGAGCCGTCGCATTTCATCGCCGAGCCGACCGCGCCCTTCTTCGCGAAACGCTTCGGAGACATGGACTGGACGATCTTCACCCCGCACCTGACCGTCCACTTCGAGAACGGCGGGATCGCCTTCGCCCCCGGCGTCGACAAGCCGCCCCTTCCCGACGACGCGACCGAAGACCTCTGGCGCACCTATTTCCGGAACATCTTCAATCCGGCGCGATTGATGGTGAAGGCGATGCAGTCCGAGATGCCGAAGAAGTACTGGAAGAACCTTCCCGAGGCCGAGCTGATCCCCGAACTTGTCTCGACCGCCCGCGTCCGCGCCCGCGAGATGGCCGAAGCCTTGCCGACATTGCCCCCGGTCCGCGCGGGGCGCATCACGGAGCGACTGATGGCCGATGTGCCGGACGCCCGCGACGACTATGAAGCCGCCCTCGACGGCTGCCGCCGCTGTCCGCTCTGGCAGGACGCCACGCAGGCGGTTCCCGGCGAAGGCCCGCGCGATGCGGCCCTGATGATCGTGGGCGAACAGCCCGGCGACCGAGAGGACCTGACCGGCAGGCCCTTCGTCGGTCCCGCGGGCCAGCTTTTCGACAAAGTCGCCGAAGAGGCCGGCATCGACCGCAAGGCCGCCTTCGTCACCAATGCCGTGAAGCACTTCAAGTTCACGCCGCGCGGCAAGCGACGACTGCACCAGAACCCGAACGCCCACGAGATCCAGCAGTGCAAATGGTGGCTCGACATCGAGCGCGAGCTGGTGAAGCCGAAGCTGATCGTCGCCATGGGCGGCACCGCGCTCGAAAGCCTGACCGGCAGCCGCAAGGGCATCCTCAAGCGCCGCGGCCAGATCGAGCATGCCGAGGACGGCACGCCGATCCTCGTCACCGTCCACCCCAGCTACATCCTGCGCATCCCCGACCATCTGCGCGGCGACGAGACCGCGCGCTTCCGCGACGACCTCGAACGCGCCCGCGCCTTCCTTGAACAGAAGGCCGCGTGATCTTCTTCTTGGCGCAAGTACTCCGGGGGTCCGGGGGCAGAGCCCCCGGCGGTCGGCGCTGCGAGACGCCATAAACGAAAAGGCCCGCCACAAGGACGGGCCTTCGAGATCACGCCGAAACGCCGCTCACATGCGCGAGGCGACATTCTCCCAGTTGACCAGCTTGCCGAGGAAGTTCTCGAGGTAAGCCGGCCGCTTGTTGCGGAAATCGATGTAGTAGCTGTGCTCCCAAACGTCGCAGCCCAGAAGTGCCGTCTGTCCGAAGCAGACGGGGTTCACGCCGTTCTCGGTCTTCGTCACCTTGAGGCTGCCGTCGCCGTCCTTGACGAGCCAGGCCCAGCCTGAGCCGAACTGCCCGGCGCCCGCTTCCGAGAACTTCTTCTTGAAATCGTCGACCGAACCGAAGCTGTCCTTCAGGGCGCTTTCGACCTCGGAGGGCATCTTGCTTTCGTCCGGGGTCATCATTTCCCAGAACTGGTTATGGTTCCAGAGCTGGCTGATGTTGTTGAAGATGCCCGACTGGGCCACGGCGCCCTTGTCGTAGGTGCCCTTGATGATCTCCTCGAGAGACTTGTTCTCCCACTCGGTGCCCGCGATCAGCTTGTTGCCGTTATCGACGTAGGCCTTGTGGTGAATGTCGTGGTGATACTCGAGCGTCTCCTTCGACATGCCCTTCGAGGCAAGGGCGTCGTGGGAATACGGAAGGTCGGGAAGGTCGAAAGCCATTTGGGGGCCCCTCTCTGTTGCAGTGGTTTGCGCCTTACCTGTGGCGGTTCAGACGTCGGGTCAAGGGCTCACGCCTCGGCGGCCTCCTCGACGGGCTTCTTCACATGAGGAAAATCGCCGGTGGCGATGTAGGCCTCTTCGGCGGGGGTCGATAGCCGCCCGAGTGTCGGATTCCTGTGGGGATGGCGCCCGAAACGCTCGATTATACCGGTGACGCGTGCGGTCTGACGGCGGAACCCTTCGCCGAAGTCCAACAAAGGCTCCGTAAGACGCGAGGCGATCCGGTCGGTCAACGGTCCCAGCATCCGCATCCGGTCAAGGTGATCCGGCCCCTCGCAATGGCTGATCGAGATGACGAAGAAGGCCTGCTCCCACGGCGCCAGCCCGTCGAACGCGCCATTCGCCACGCCCTCCAGCGCCAGCCGGCACGCCTTGATGTCCTGCCCGAAGGCGCCGGGCGTGTCGCGCCAAAGCGAGCGCGGGAACTGATCGAGCGCAATCAGAAGCGCCAACCGCCCGCGCGGCGTCTCAGCCCAGTGATCCAACTTGCCCCGCGCCGCGGCTTCTGTCAGCCCTGAGAAACGCTCGCAGATCACGGCGTCCATCCCGCCCTGCATCCGCTCGTCCCAGAAGCGCCCGTGCGCCTCTGGGTCGCGCCAGTGTCCGTTGTCCGGAAACCAGAGGTCCAGAACCTCGTCGGATCGGTGGTCCGTCATCGCGCCGCCCCCCTGCTGCAAGGGTGAGCTTACGTCACCAGCACTCTGCGGGACAAAGGAAAACTCAGAAGTGACCGACGTCGCTTCCCGGCGCTGCGGCATTGGAGAGCAACGCGAAGACATAGTCGGCGACCGATCGGAAGCAGATCAGCATCGCCTCGCCGTCGGACGTGAACCAGAAGGCCGCCGCCACCTGCCCCAGCCTCGTGCGCCGCACTTGGCCGGGCGGCAGTGCGGACGCGCGCAGATCGGCGGGCGATAGCTTCGCAAGCACCTCGCGCACCAGCGTATCCCTGCCCGTCAGGCGGATGACGATCCGGGCCTGCGAGACGTCGGCCACCAGCGCGTGGCTGCCGTCGAGCGCGCGGGCAAGCGCCGAGGCCTTGCCCGCCGCCTCATGGGCCGCGCAGAGGATCAGCACCTCGTCCGGCGACATCCAGAGCGTGCCCCCGTCGTCCGTCCATGTCAGCCCGCCCGCCTGGGGCACGTCCGCCCCGGCCGCGGCGAGCGCGGCGCGCACGCCTTCGTCGGACAGGTCGGCCCGCACCGTCACCATGCCGACCGGACCCGCATCCTCGACCGTCACCGATCCGGTGAAGCTTCTTCCCCGCAGCGCGGTCACGGCCTCAGACATCCTGCTTCACTCCATCGGGATCGTAGAACACCGGGCTCACGAGCCGGGCCTTGACCACGCTGCCGTCGAGTTTCGGGAAATCCAGCACCTCTCCCATCCGATCCGGCCCGCGCTCGACAAGACCCATGGCGATGCCCCGCTTCAGCGTCGGCGAGCGGTACGTCGAGGTCACGCGCCCCTGCGTCCGCCGCTGGCCGTTCTCGTTCACGCCCTCGTCGACGGCATAGGCGCCCTCCGGCAGGACAGAGCCGTCGAGCGTATGAAGTCCGACCAGCTTCCACCGAAGCGGATCCGTCATGTGGTCGCGCTCCTGCGCGCGCTTGCCGAGGAAGTCGTCCTTCTTCTTCGAGATCGCCCAGTTCAGCCCCAGATCCTGCGGGATCACCGTGCCGTCGGTCTCGTCGCCGATCATGATGAAGCCCTTCTCGGCGCGCAGGACGTGCAGCGCCTCGGTCCCATAGGGTGTGATGCCGAAGGGGTCGCCCGCCTCCAGCAGCCGGTCCCAGAGCGCCCGCGCCTGTCCGGCCGGGACTTGCGACCTCGTAGGACAACTCGCCCGAAAAGCTGATGCGGAACACCTTGACCGGAATACCGGCCAGCGTCCCGGCCTTCCACTGCATGAAGGGCAGCGACGCCTTCGAGAGATCCATGTCCCCGCCGACCGCCTCCAGCACGTCCCGCGCGCGGGGACCGACGACCGCGATCTGGCCGTATTGCTCGGTCACGTTCACGACCCAGACCTTCCAGTCCCACCACTCGGTCTGAAGCCATTCCTCCATGTGGGCGTGGATGCGATCCGCGCCTCCCGTTGTCGTATGGCAAAGCCAGGTGTCGGCATCGAGCCGCGCCACCACGCCATCGTCGATCAGGAAGCCGTTCTCGCTGCACATGAGGCCATAGCGGCATTTCCCCGGCGCCAGCGTCGACATCATGTTGGTGTAGAGCATGTCGAGGAAGCGGCCCGCGTCCGGCCCCTTGACCAGGATCTTGCCGAGCGTCGAGGCGTCGAGAAGCCCCGCCGATTGCCGCGCCGCCGTCACTTCGCGTGACACCGCGTCGTGGATGGTCTCGTCGCCTTGCGGGATAGGCGTAGGGCCTGCGCCAGTGACCGACCGGCTCCCAGTGCGCGCCGTTCTTCTCGTGCCAGTCGTGCATCGGCGTCTTGCGGATCGGCTGGAACAACTCGCCGCGCGCCTCGCCCGCGATGGCCCCCATGCTGATCGGCGTCCAGGGCGGGCGGAAGGTCGTCGTTCCGACCGAGGGAATGGGAATGCCGAGCGCATGAGAAAGCACGGCCAGTCCGTTGATGTTGCTAAGCTTCCCCTGATCCGTCGCCATGCCGAGCGTGGTATAGCGCTTGGCGTGCTCGACGCTTTCGAAGCCCTCTCGCGCGGCAAGTTCGACGTCCGTGACCTTGACGTCGTTCTGGAAGTCGAGCCAAGCCTTCGCGCGCTTCTTGTAGGGTGCGTTCTCCGGCATGATCCAGACCGGCACCATCATCTGGCGCACTTCTTCCTCGGCCTCGGGCGCACGGCCCGTGACGCGGCGGCCCGTCGCCTCGGCGGCGGCCTGCCCGGCGGCGAAGGCGTCGCGCAGGACCACCTGCGTCGTCACAGCCCCGTTCGCCGTGCCAGCCGCGCGGACAAAGACCTCGCCGTCAGCGCCCCTCGGCGCGGCGTCGGGGTCGGGGCGGAACATGCACTCGTCGTCGTTCCACATGAGCTTGCCGCCCGCGTGGCTCCACAGGTGGACGGCGGGCGACCAGCCGCCCGACATCGCCACGCAGTCGCCGCGAAGTCTTCGGTCACAGTGCCGTCGCCCGCCTGCTCGCAGGCATAGACCGTCTCGACGCGGCCCTTGCCCTCTACCATCGACACGCCGCGGCCTGTCAGAACCCTCAGCCCCGCACGCCGCGCTTCCTCCGAGAGTGGCCCCCTTGCCTCGGTTCTGGCGTCGAGTATCGCGGGCACCTCGAGGCCGGCGGCTTTCAGCGCCAGGGCCGTGCGGTAGCCGTCATCGTTGTTCGTCACGACCACGGTCCGGCGCCCTGGCACGACCGCATGGTTCGCGACATAGTCCCTCACGGCGCTTGCCAGCATCACGCCCGGAAGGTCGTTCCCCGCGAAGGCCAGCGGCCGTTCGATGGCGCCCGTCGCCACCACGATCTGCCGCGCCCGCACTTTCCAGAGCCGGTGGCGTGGGATCGAGATGTCGGGCGAATGGTCCGTCACGCGCTCGTAGAGAAGCGCATAGCCGTGGTCATAGACGCCAGCGCCCATGGTGCGCGTGCGCAATCGCACGTTGGACATGGCGGCCAGTCGGTCGCGCATCTCGGCGATCCAGTCCGAAGCGAGGGCGCCGTCGATCTCTCCGCCATCGACCGCAGCCCGTCCGCCCCAGTGCGCCGTCTCCTCGACCAGCATCACCTCGGCCCCGGCCGCCGCGGCGGCGAGCGTTGCACTCAGACCGGCGATTCCGCCTCCGATCACAAGGACATCGACAGCGATATTGAAGTGCTCGTAATGGTCCGCGTCGCGCTTGCGCGGAGGCTGACCCAGTCCCGCAGACTGACGGATCACGGGCTCGTAGACATGCTTCCAGAAGCCGCGCGGCCACATGAACATCTTGTAGTAGAAGCCGGCCGGCAGGAACCGCGAGAGCCGCGCATTGATGGCGCCCAGGTCGAACTCGAGGCTCGGCCAGTGGTTCTGGCTTTTCGCCTCCAGCCCGTCGAAAAGCTCGGTCGTGGTTGCGCGGGCGTTGGGCTCGAAGGTCTTGCCGTCGCCGAGGCCCATCAACGCATTGGGCTCTTCGGGTCCATAGGCGACCACACCGCGCGGACGATGATACTTGAACGACCGGCCCATCATAACCTGGCCGTTCGCCAGCAAGGCCGAGGCGAGGGTATCGCCGCGGACACCCTTGAATGTCTTGCCGTTGAACGTGAAGGTCACGGGCGTGTCGCGGTCGATCAGCCGACCGCCGGAGGGCAGTCTGTGGCTCACGCGAAGTCCCTCCAGGTCCAGCCGGGATGCCTGGCCGTGATGCGGTCGCAGACCTCCTGTGGCGGCTCGGTGCTTTGCGCCTTGTAGGTCCCGAAGACCTCCATCGTCACCGTGTGCCGCGCGGCCAGAAACCACTTTCCGCAGCCGTAGGCATGACGCCAGCGTTCGAAATGGACACCTTTCGGGTTCTCACGGTGGAACATGTAGCCCTCGAACTCTTCGTCCGAGGTGCCGGGTCCGAAGCGTTTGAGGTGCGCCTCCCCGCCCGCCGCCAGCTCGGTTTCATCGCAAGCGATGCCGCAGTAGGGACAGGTCAGGGTCAGCATGGCCACTCCGCCTGAATCAGGTTGGGGACGCATGGTCCACGCATGGAAAAGGCGGCGTCCGGATGGACGCCGCCCAGTTTCGGGCGCGAGGCCCGTGTCAGGTTGTCCGGCTTAGTTGGCCGGAGCGGGAGCGATCGCCGGCTCGTCGGCCGGAGCAGTCGTCTCGGCAGCGGGAGCGTCGGCCGCAGGTGCGTCAGCCGCGGGAGCGGTCGCTTCCGGGGCGGTTGCATCCGGAGCCGGAGCGGTCGCATCGGGAGCGGGAACGACCACGTCGCCAGCCGGAGCGGTCGCGTCCGGTGCCGGAGCCATAGCATCGCCTGCGGGCAGCGTCGCGTCGCCGGCCGGGACGGTCGTATCGACGGTCGAGCCCTCGATGACGTCGTCATCGGCAGCGCCGCCGAAAAGGAACAGCGCGCCCACGATGACGAGCAGCGCGATGATCGCGCCGACGATGAGGCCCGACGAGCTGGAACGCTCGGTCGTGGTGTAGGACGTCCGGGTCTCATTGCGCGGAGGCGTGGTCGTATTGTCGGTGCGGGTGTAGGTGTCGGCCATGATCGGCCCTCCTCTGTTTCTGTGAAGCAGTCTGACCTCACAACATGGAGAAACCGGTCCTGGTTCCGTAGCCGTCCCCGCGATGCGCGGAGGTTCGCGCATGCCTTGTATACAAGGCGCCGTCCCATCAATGCGCTACTCCTGCCGCAACGCTCTCGTCGACGAAGCGACCCTCGCGGAACCGTTCCAGTCCGAAGGCCGCACAGAGCGGGCTTTCACCCTTCGCCATGAGTTCCGCGAAGCCCCAGCCCGACCCCGGGATCGCCTTGAACCCGCCCGTGCCCCAACCGCAGTTGATGAACACGCCCTCGATCGGCGTTTTCGACAGGATCGGCGAGCGGTCGCCCGTCATGTCCACGATCCCGCCCCACTGGCGCAGCATTTTCAGGCGCGAGATCATAGGGAAAGTCTCGATGAGCGCGCGGACCGTCTCTTCGATATGGTGGAAGCTTCCGCGCTGCGTGTAGTTGTTGTATCCGTCCGCGCCGCCACCGATCACCATCTCGCCCTTGTCGGACTGGCTCATGTAGCCGTGGACCGTATTCGCCATCACGACCACGTCCATGCAGGGCTTGATCGGCTCGGAGACGAGCGCCTGAAGCGCCACGCTTTCGATCGGCAGCCGGAAACCCGCCATCGCCGCCACATGCCCCGAATGCCCCGCGACGACGATCCCCAGCTTGCCGCAACCGATGTCACCGCGTGTCGTCGTGACGCCGGTAACGCGTCCGCCTTCGGTCGTGACCCCGGTCACCTCGCAGCGCTGGAGGATGTCCATGCCCATTTCGCTGCACTTGCGCGCATAACCCCATGCGACGGCGTCGTGCCGCGCCGTGCCGCCCCTCGGCTGCCAGAACGCGCCCAGGACCGGATAGCGCGGCCCCCGGACCTCGATGATCGGGCAAAGTTCCTTCACGCGCTCGGGTGTGATGAACTCGGTCTCCACACCCTGCAGCGCATTGGCCTGGGCGGTGCGGCGATAGCCCCTGACCTCGTGCTCGGTCTGCGCCAGCATCATCACGCCGCGCGGGCTGAACATGACGTTGTAGTTCAGATCCTGGCTCAGCGTCTCGTAGAGCGACCGCGACTTCTCGTAGATCGCCGCTGACGGGTCCTGAAGGTAGTTCGACCGGATGATCGTCGTGTTGCGCCCGGTGTTCCCGCCGCCAAGCCAGCCCTTCTCGATCACCGCCACGTTGCGGATGCCGTGGTTCTTCCCGAGGTAATAGGCCGTGGCCAGCCCGTGCCCGCCCGCGCCCACGATCACCACATCATACCGCCGCTTCGGCTCGGGGCTGCGCCAGGCGCGCTGCCAGCCGGTGTGGTTCCGGAAGGCCTCGCGCGCGACGGCGAAGACAGAATATCGGCTCATGGCTTCCCCACTCGATCGGGTTCGGACGATCCCCGACTCTTTGTCGCAGGATTAACCAAGGGGCGCCCGCCGACAAGCGGAACGACGACACAGCTTCGCGGCGCGGCCCGTCACGCGCCCTGCGGCGCTTCGACCCTTTCAGTCCGCGCGCCGTGCGATTAAGTCGGGAACCATGTTCTGGATCGTCGCAGGTCTGATCGTCGCGGCCGTGGCCGCAAGCCTCCTCGCGTCGCTGCGGGTGCGGGACGCGGGCCTGTCCGGCGGGGCCTCGGACCTGGCGGTCTATCGCGATCAGCTTACCGAAATCGAGCGCGACCTTTCCCGTGGCGTCCTGCGGCCCGCCGAGGCCGAGGCCGCGCGGACAGAAGTGTCGCGCCGCCTGCTTGACGCCGATGCCCGCGCGAGCGCCGCGTCGGCCGCAAAGGACGGCGCGCGCCTGCCAGCCGCCCTTCTGATGATCGCCGTCCTTCTTCTGGGCGCGGGTGGGCTTTATGCCCTGATCGGAGCGCCGGGTACGCGCGACCTGCCCATGGCCGCACGTCTCGCCTCGATCGACGAAGCGGCCGCCGCCCGTCCTGTCCAGGCCGAAGCCGAAGCTCTCGCGGCCCCCGGCCTGCCAGTGGCGCCCGAACCCGACGCACAGTTCCTCGACCTGATGGAAAAGCTGCGCACCGCCATCGAGACGCGGCCCAATGACGCGCAGGGCCTGGCCCTCCTCGCACAGAACGAAGCGCGGCTCGGCAACTTCAGAGCCGCGCGCGAAGCGCAGGAAAGGCTCGTCGCCGTCAAGGGCGGGAACGCGACCGCCGACGACCTCTCGATGCTCGTCGACATGATGGTCTTCGGCGCCGGCGGCTATGTTTCGCCCGAGGCCGAGGCGTACCTGCGACGACTGACCGACCTCGATCCCGCCAACGGGGCAGGGCAATATTATGCCGGGCTGATGCTGGCGCAGAACGGACGGCCCGACCGCGCCTTCCCCATCTGGCGCCGCCTGCTCGAGACGGGCGCGCCAGATGCGCCCTGGGTGCCGGTGATCCGGTCCGAGATCGAGGCTCTCGCCGCCGCGGCCGGGGTGGACTACGAAGCCCCCACGGAGCGCGGGCCGACCAGCGCCGAGGTCGAAGCCGCCGCCGACATGACCGACGAGGACCGCCAGGCCATGATCGGGGGCATGGTCGAAGGGCTTGCCGAGCGCCTGGCAACGCAAGGCGGACCGCCCGAGGACTGGGCGCGGCTGATCGGCGCCCTCGCCGTTCTGGGCGAGACCGAACGTGCTGCCGCCATCGCAGGCGAGGCGAAAAGCGCATTCTCCGGCAACGAAGAAGCGCTGTCGATCATCGACGCCGCCGCGTCTCGCGCCGGGGTGGCGGAATGATCGCCGAAGGCATGGACGACTTTCGCTCCGCCCTGCCCGTCCACGGGCCTCTCGCGGGTCTCGACCTTGGCACGAAGACCATCGGCGTCGCCGTCTCGGACGGCTTCCGCAGCGTGGCGACGCCGCTGCGCACCGTGAAGCGGACGAAATTCGGGCAGGACGCCGCTGCCCTTCTCGCCATCTGCGCCGAGCGCACCATCGCGGGGCTTGTCCTGGGCCTCCCCCTGAACATGGACGGGACCGAGGGGCCGCGCTGCCAGTCGACGCGCGCCTTCGCGCGGAACCTCGAACGGCTGACAGCGCTGCCGATCGCCTTCTGGGACGAGCGCCTGTCGACCGTCGCTGCCGAACGCGCGCTGCTGGAGGCCGATACCTCGCGCCGCCGCAGGGCCGAAGTCATCGACCACGTCGCGGCCTCGTACATCCTTCAGGGGGCGCTCGACCGCCTCAAGCACATGGGGGCCGCATGATCGAGACGCCTTGCGTGAACATCTGCGTCATCCACGCCGAGACCGGGCTTTGTCTGGGCTGCCGCCGCACGGGCGACGAGATCGCGGCGTGGGGCTCCATGAGCGACGAGTGGCGCCGGAACGTGATGGAGGAACTGCCGTCGCGGTCCGCACACCCCGGACGTCGCGGCGGCCGGTCGGGACGGATGTCGCGTGACGGACGGGGGCGAGAGGACTGAGGGCGCGGACCGGGGCTCTGCCCCGTGCCCCGACGTGCTTGACGGTCGACGGAAGCGTCAGGTCTCGCGCCTGTCGGTCAGCCGGACCACTGGCGCGGCCTCGGCGTCGCCTTCTTCGAAGTCGAAGTTGTCCAGCCGAGCCGCGCGCTTGCCTGCCCGTTCTGCCGCAACGGTGATGCCTTCGACGTCACGGCGCGCCTGGTCGAAGTGCGTCTCGAGCTTGCCCGCGCGTTCCAGCACGATCTCCACGTCCCGGTGAAGCTGCGCCAATGCCTTGCGGATCTCGCCCGCCTGCTCGCGCATCCGCGCATCCTTCAGGATTGCCCGCATCGTGTTGAGGGTCGCCATGCAGGTCGTGGGAGACACGATCCACACGCGAGCGGCGAAGCCTTCGCGCACGACCTCGGGCAGCCTCGAGTGCAGTTCGGCGTAGATCGCCTCGGAGGGCAGGAACATCAGTGCGCCGTCCGCCGTCTCACCCTCGAGGATATAACGGTCCGAGATCGCCTTGATGTGGACGCGCACCGCCTGCTTCAGACCCCCGAGCGCGCGTTTCCGCTCCTCCTCGGTGTTGGCCGCGACCAAAGCCTCGTAGGCCTCCAGCGGGAACTTCGCGTCCACCACGATCGGCCCCGGCGGGTTCGGCAGGTGGATCAGGCAGTCCGCCCGCTTGCCGTTCGAAAGCGTCGCCTGCCACGTATAGCTGTCGGCCGGCAGCGCCTTCGACACGATGTCGCGAAGCTGGATTTCGCCGAAGGCGCCACGGGTCTGCTTGTTCGACAGGATGTCCTGAAGCGACAGCACGTCGCCCGACAGCTTCTCGATGTTCGCCTGCGCCTTGTCGATGGTCTCGAGCCGCTGGTGGAGGTCGCCGAGCGACCGCGCCGTGCGCGTGGCCGAGCCTTGCAGGTTCTCGGTCATCTTCGACGACACCTCGGCCAGCCGCTGTTCCATCAGCCGCAGCATGTTCGCTTGGCTCGCCGCCTGCGCTTCGGAGACGTGGGTGAGGCCGCCGGAAAGCCGGTTCTGCCCGTCCGACAGCGCCTCGACCCGCTGACCGAGCAGGCTCAGGTGCCCTGCGAGCGGCGAGAGCATGTCGGCTGACCGCCCTGCCCGCCGCACTGCCATTATGAGGAGAACGAGGACCAGAAGGACAAGCGCGCCTGCCGCCAGTGCGGCCTGCACGGTCGGGTCGTTGAGGTCGAGCGTGGTCTCGCCGAACCGGATCATCGCCGCCCGAACAGCCTTTCGATGTCGTGGAGCTTCAATTCGACATAGGTCGGCCGGCCGTGGTTGCACTGGCCGGACAACGGCGTCGCTTCCATTTCGCGCAAGAGCGCGTTCATTTCCTCGACGCGCATCCGTCGCCCGGTGCGGACCGAGCCGTGGCAGGCCACCCGGCTGAGAACCGCGTCGATGCGGGCCTTGAGCGCCGTCGACTGGCCCAGATCCTGAAGCTCGTCGGCGATGTCGCGTACAAGGGCGGCCGCGTCGCAGGCGCCGAGGATCGCTGGCGTCTCGCGCACCGCGACGGCGCCGGGACCAAACGGTTCGAGGACCAGTCCGAGCATCGCCGAGATCTTCCGCATGGGCGATGAGCGCATCCGCCGCCGAGCCGAGGTCGACGATCTCGGGCACCAGAAGGGCCTGGCTCGCGACACCCTTGCCCTCCATCTGCGCCTTCAGGCGCTCGTAGACCAGGCGTTCGTGCGCGGCATGGGCATCGACGAGGATCAGCCCGTCGCGGGTCTGGGCGAGGATGAAGTTCTCGTGCACCTGCGCCCGCGCAGCGCCGAGCGGCTGGTCGAGGGGCGCGTCATCGTCGGACGTCTCGGCGCGGGCCGAAGCGGGGGCGAAAGGCGCCGGAGCCTCGGCCATGTGCGTGCGAGGCAAGGGGCGCGGGACGCGAGGCGAAGTCCATCTGATAGATGCGCGGCCCGGCGTCGGGTGGCGCACGGAAGGCATCGAGCGTCGCGTCGGCCACGGTCGAGGAGGCCCTGTGTCCTGCACCGGAAAGCGTCCGACGCAGGGCCGAGACGACGAGGCTGCGAGCGGCGGCAGGGTCGCGGAAACGCACCTCGGACTTCGCGGGGTGGACGTTCACGTCGACCATCGCGGGCTCGCAGTCGACGAAGAGGACGGCGGCGGGATGGCGGTCGCGGGACAGGACATCCATATATCCGGCGCGAAGAGCGCCGGTCAGAAGCTTGTCGCGTACCGGGCGGCCGTTCACGAAGAGATACTGGTGCACCGCCGATCCGCGCGACCATGTTGGCAGGGCAGCAAGACCGGTCAGGTGCAGGCCCTCGCGCTCGGCGTCGACCGCGACGGCGTTCGCGGCGAAATCCGGGCCCAGGATCGCCGCCAGCCGCGATTTCAGCGCATCGCGGGGATCGCCGGTTTCCGCCGCGACCGCGAAAAGCTCGCGCGGAGCATCGGTGACATCGGCGAGGGTGAAGCGGACATAGGGCTCGGCCATCGCGAGGCGGCGCACGACATCGGTCACCGCCTGCATCTCGCCGCGTTCGGTTCGCAGGAACTTCAGGCGCGCGGGCGTGGCGTAGAAGAGATCGCGAAGTTCGACCACCGTGCCGGGCCGCCCGGCGGCGGGCCGAACCGGACCGGGCGCGCCGCCCGACGCTTCGATCCGCGCAGCGTCGGAGCCTTCGGGCCGCGAGGTCACGCTGAGGCGCCCGACGGCGGCAAGCGAGGCCAGCGCCTCGCCGCGAAACCCGAAGGTATGAATGTTCAGAAGGTCGGACCCGTCGATCTTGGACGTCGCGTGGCGGGACAGCGCCATCGGAAGATCCTCGGCCGCGATGCCCGAGCCGTCGTCGGTAACGCGGATCATCCGCCGCCCGCCGTCGGCCACCGCGATGTCGATCCGCCGCGCGCCTGCGTCGAGCGCGTTCTCGATCAGCTCCTTGACCGCGGAGGCCGGGCGTTCCACCACCTCGCCCGCCGCGATGCGGTTGATAGCGGCGTCGCTGAGGGGACGAATCCGACCGGGTTCGATGCGTATCTTGGGGTCTGCGAGGTGCATGACACTAGGGATAGCATCGCGATCGGCTCTGCGTCCATCGCGGAACGTCGGACCGTGAGACGCCTGCGACGGCCTTGCAAAGACGGCACGAAGCGGCCTATATCCGGGCCGGATTTCGAGGTGCGGCAAGGACGAGGAAACGCCATGGCAGGCCACAGCAAGTGGGCGAACATCCAGCATCGCAAGGGGCGCCAGGACAAGGCGCGCTCGAAGCTGTTCTCGAAGCTCGCCAAGGAAATTACGGTCGCCGCCAAGATGGGCGATCCCGACCCCGAGAAGAACCCGCGCCTGCGCCTCGCCGTCAAGGAGGCGCGCACGAACTCGGTCCCGAAGGACGTGATCGAGCGCGCGATTTCCAAGTCGCAGGCCGGCGAGGGCGACGACTACGAAGAAATCCGCTATGAGGGCTATGGGCCCGGGGGCGTCGCTGTGATCGTCGAGGCGATGACCGACAACCGCAATCGCACCGCCTCGAACGTGCGCTCGACCTTCGGCAAGCACGGCGGCAACCTGGGCGAGACGGGCTCGGTCAGCTTCATGTTCGAGAAGAAGGGCGAGATCCTCTACCTCACCTCTGCAGGCGACGAAGACACAGTGATGATGGCGGCGATCGAGGCCGGCGCCGAGGACGTCGAAAGCTCCGACGAGGGTCACGCGATCTATACCGCCGACACGGATCTCGCCGATGTCTCGACAGCGCTCGAGGGGGTGCTTGGCGAGGCGGAATCGACGAAGCTCGTCTGGCGGCCGACCACGACCACCGAACTCGACCTCGACGGCGCACAAAAGCTTTTTCGGCTGATCGAAGTGCTCGAGGACGACGACGACGTGCAGCGGGTCACGGCGAACTTCGAGGTCTCGGACGAGGTCATGGCGCAGCTCGACTGACGCCACCGGCCAGAACGGCTGCGGAGAGGTTGCGCTGCCGTCCGCGCGTCAGGCGGCGTTCAATTCCTGCGAGGCCCTGCGACCGATATTGAAACGTCGCGTCGTCGCGGTCAGGGAACTCGCCTCTTTCGCCATGGCCTGAGCCGCGGCCGTCAATTCTTCGGCCATCGCGGCGTTGTGCTGTGTCGCTTCGTCCAGTTGCGACAAAGCGGCGTTGATCTCGGCCAGGCCATTCGACTGCTCGCCCGTCGCCTGTGCGATCTGCCCCACGTTGTCCGAGATTTGCAGAACCGAGGCCGCGATGCTTTCAAGTGCGCCGCCCGTCTGGCCGACGAGGGACACTCCGCGCCGGACGTGATCGCGCGAGGCGTTGATCAGTCCCGTGATCTCGTTCGACGCCTCGAGACAGCGCTGTGCAAGGGCCCGCACCTCGGAGGCGACGACCGCAAAGCCGCGACCGGCCTCGCCCGCGCGCGCCGCCTCGACGCCCGCGTTGAGCGCGAGGAGGTTGGTCTGGAAGGCGATCTGGTCGATCACGCCGATGATCTTCGAGACCTCCTGCGACGAGGTCTCGATGGCGGTCATGGCCGCGGCGGCCTCGCGGACGATGCCGCCGCTTTGCTCGGCGTTCTGGCGGGCGTCGCGGGCGATGCGGGCCGCGGCTTCGGCGCCCGAGGCCGAGGATGTGACGGAAGCGGTCAACTCGTGCAGCGACGCGGCAGTCTCTTCCAGCGTCGCGGCCTGGCTTTCCGTGCGGCGCGACAGCTCGGTCACCGACGACTGGATGCCGGCAGCCTCGCCGTCGATGAGCTGCGCCGTGTCGACCACCGTTCCGAAGGCGTCGCAGAGACGTCTCACCGCTGTGTTGAGGTCCACGCGAAGCTGGTCGAACTCGCTCGAGAACGCCTCGTCGATATGAGCTGTCAGGTCGCCCTCGGACACGCGGTTCAGTGTGACGCTCAGCGCGTTCACCACCTGGGCCAGGCGCTGCTGCCGTTCGGCACGGTCGCGTTCGGCGGCGTCGAGTTCGAGCTGCGCCTCGGTCACGTCGACGCCGATGATCAGGAACCCGGTCGTCTTCCAGTCCTGGTTGGGAACGGGATTGAAACTGCCGTCGAGGACACGGCCGCCGCCCTGCCCCGAGACGCGGAACTGTCCCGTGGTGCCTTCGCCGCGGATGGCCAGAGCCCAGATGTCTTCGTCGGGATGATCAATGCTTTCGACGAGGCCCCGACCGGTGGCGCCAAGCAGATCGTCGCGAGACCGGCCCAGCATCGCGCAGAACCTGTCGTTGACGGCGGTGACCACGCCGTCGAGGTCAAGCTCAAGCCGCGCCTGCTGGCGGTCTATGGCGCGCACCAGAACCTCGGACGCCATCTGGAAGGTCTGGTTCTTCAGGTCGAGAACGTAGCCGATGGGGTTGTCTTCGCGGTCATGCACGAGGTCGACCAGAAGGCCGACATAGCTCTTTCCGACCGACAGCTTCTTGCGAAGAGCCAGATTGCGGAAGTCGGACATCTTTTCGCGCACATCGAGCGGCAGGAAGGACATCTGCGTGAGGTTCATGCCGCGCAGGTGGTCGAGGGTGATCTCGCCCACGATCTCGAAGTCGCTCGCGTTTTCGTTGACGAGGCGCGAAAAGGCGGCGTTGGCGCCGACGACGTTCAGGTCGAGGTCGGTCAGAAGCATGGGGCCACCCGTCGCCTCGAAGGCGGCGCTTTTGAAGGCGGCGTCGCGCGCGCCCGCTTCCGCTTCGGCAAGGTCGGCGCGGAAGGCGTCGACCGACTGAGCGATCGCCCCGATCTCGTCTCCGCGCCGTGTCGCCGGAACAGGTGTATCGAAATCCTTGTCTGCGATCCGGCGCACGGCGGTGCCAAGGGCCACAAGCGGACGCGACAGGTTCCGCGAGACGAAAAACGACGCGACGCCTGCCAAGGCCAGAAGGACGAGGCTTCGCACAAGCAGGGTCATGCGCAGGTCATTGAGAGGGGCGAAGATTTCTTCCGACGACTGCAGGGTCAACATGGCCCACCTTGTGCCGTGATAGGCGATAGGCGTGTGGTAGGCCATCACTTCGGCTGCACTTTCGACGTAGGTGGTTGTCCCCGTCACCCCCGCAAGTGCGGCGTCCAGGGCCGCATTGCGCACCTCGCGTTTCAGAATGTCGTCGTGTTCCGTGCGGGTGGAATCCGACCGCAGGAACCCGTCCGGTCCGACCAGGAACGATTCCCCGGTCTCACCCAGACCCGCCCCCTGCCCGGCGGCCGCGGCACTGATCTCGCCCACAGGCATCTGGAAGGCTACGACGCCGACCCGCATACCGCTTTCGTCCTTCACAGGGCGCGAGATGAAGGCAGCGGGAAGTCCGTTGCTTGGGCCGTAGACGTCGAAGTCCGAGAAAACGACCGTCTCCTCCTCAGCCTCGAGAACCGCGCTGTAAACCTCTGCCAGCCCCGTATCCCGCCAGTCGCCGTCGAGGACGTTGGTCGCGAAATCGCGTTCCTTGAAAACCGAGTAGAGAACGTTGCCTTCGAGGTCGAAGAGGAACACGTCGTAGTAGCCCGCAGCCTTCATCAGCGTCCGGTAGATTGGGTGAAAACGGCGATGCACGACGTTGTAGAGGGTCTTCTCCGGCGCCTCGTCCAAGAGATATCGCTTGTCGGCCGGAAAGGTGTTGTCGTCGATGTAGGCCTTCTGCAACTGATCCTGCGGCGCGTCCATCGCATCGAAGCTGGTATGGAAGGCGTTGATCGCCGCGGCCGTCTGGGGATCATTGGCTGTGTGCTCGAGGTCGGCGTCGATCTTTTGCAGAAGCACGTTGATCTGGTCCGCATGCTGCTGGCCGATTGCCGTCAGACGTGCCGTCGCCTCTGCCTCGAGGGCAGCGCGCATCGAGAGGTAGGACTGCACCCCCGAGACGCCTATGCTCATCGCAACGAGAAGTCCGATGAGTACGGGAAGCTTCGCGCCGATCCCTACGCGATCCAGAAACGAGAACATGAGGCATCCAATCCGTTCGAGGCCTACCTCTCATAGGGGCCAAACCTGAACGGAGCGCTAATCTCTCCTAGGGATCGGGTAGCCTCTCGAAATCGGGCAGGCTGTCCAGCGCCGCCTTCAGCGCGTTGCCCCAGGCCAGCGAGATCTCGTTGAAGTAGGGATCGTCCACGCCGATCCGGCCCGTCGGCCCCATCTTCAGGCTGTCCCTCGTATAGAGGTGATAGTCGAAGGGCGCGCCGACGCTGAGGTTCGCCTTCAGCGTGGAATCGAAGCTGACGATGAGAAGCTTCATCGCCTGCTCGAAGGACATGGCGGGGTCATAGGCCCGCACGAGGATCGGGCGGCCGTACTTCGTTTCGCCGATCTGGAAGAACGGCGTGTCGCGTCCGGCTTCGATGAAGTTGCCTTCGGGATAGATCAGGAAAAGGCGTGGCGGACTTTCCCCGATCTGGCCGCCGAGGATCATCGTCGCCGAGAACTTCTGCGTCTCGGCGGTGAGACCGCCCTGCCTGTAGCGCGCAACGACTTCGCGCAGCGTGTCGGCGACCATGCTGGCCGCCTGGAACATCGACGGCGCGGTCAGAATCGAGGGGGTGCGGTCTTCGGGTGACTTCGACCGCTCGTTGAGAAGGCTCACGACCGACTGCGTGGTGGCGAGGTTGCCCGACGACAGAAGCGTCAGGACCCGGTCGCCCGGTTCCTCCCACAAGGTGATCTTCCGGAAGGTCGAGATGTTGTCGAGACCCGCGTTCGTGCGCGTGTCCGACATGAACACCAGTCCGCGGTCGAGAACCATACCGACGCAATACGTCAAGGCGCGCCCTCTACTGCTGCACCACGTCGAGCGAGACGTCGAGCCGCTCGCCCGACCCGCCGACGCGCATACCAGATACCGGCGCGGCCTCGGAATAGTCCAGTCCCGTCGCGACGCGGACATAGCGCGTATCGGGCGATATGCCGTTCGAGACGTCGAACCCGACCCAGCCCAGCCCGTCGATATGCGCCTCGGCCCAGGCGTGCATCGCCTCCTGCGCGGTCCGGTCGTCCAGCATGAGGTAGCCCGAGACGTAGCGCGCGGGAAAGCCCATCTCGCGGGCCGCGGCGAGGAAGACATGGGTGTGGTCCTGGCAGACGCCCTGCCCCGCTTCGATCACCGTTTCGGCCGTCCAGTCGGACTGAGACACGCCCGTGACGTAGTCCACCTTGTCGCGGATCGCGGTGGACAAGGCGTGCAACCGTTCCAGGCCCTCGCTCCCCGCGGCGGCGTCGAGACCGCGGACCAGGCCTTGCGCCGGTCTTCGCCTCGGTCAGCGGCGTCTCGCGCCGGAAAAGCCACAGCGGCGCCGGCCCCATGTGCCTGCCGACGATGCCGCTCATGTCCTTGAGCTCGACCTCGCCCTCGGACACGATCTCCAGTTCCGTCGTGCCCTTGCCGCAGGCGATCAGCTCGGTGACGTTGCGGTGATGGTCGAGGAAAACCAGCTCCTTCGTCCCGCCCGTCGCCCGCGTCTCCCAGCGACACGATGCTCTGTGCCGCGTTGGTCCGTGGCGTCATGCGGATCTGCTGAAGCGCGAAGCGGAGCGGCTTCTTGAACCGGTAGCGGGTCGTGTGCTTGATCATCAGCCTCATGCGGGTCACTCGTAGAACCGGTAGTCGACCTCGATCTGGCGCGCGACGCGGGCCAGAAGGTCGAGATAGGTTTCGATGAACTCGTGGAGTCCGTAATCGAAGACGTCGTCGATGTCGCGCCGCAGATGCTCCTGCTGGATGCGGCTCACCATCGACTGCGCCTCGGTCGGATGCTCGTAGTCGGGGCGAGGTACTTGAGGTTCTCGCCCAGCTTGTCGACGCAGAAGGCAAGGCTGCGCGGCATCTGCGGGTCGAGGATCAGGAACTCGATGATCTGACGCGGACCAGCGCCGGGGCCGTATTCCATGCGAAAACCGCCTCGGGCCGAGACCGACCGCAGGATGCTTTCCCACTGCACGTTGTCGACCGCGCCGCCGACGGCGCTCGCCGACGGCAGCAGCACGTAGTACTTCACGTCGAGGATCCGCGCCGTGTTGTCGGCCCGCTCGAGAAAGGTGCCGATCCGCGCGAAGTTGTAGATGTCGTTGCGCAGCATGGTGCCGTGGGTCGCGCCCCGAACCAGCGCCGTGCTGCCGGCGAAGCGCCACAGAACGCCCGGCAGGTCGCGTTCGCCCACCTTCCGCGCCAGCGTCTCCTGCGCCATCATGTAGGTCGCGTTCATCGACTCCCAGACTTCGCGCGTGATCGCCGTGCGCACCAGCCGAGCGTTCTGACGCGCCGTCTCGATGCAGCGACAGGACGGACGATCCGTTGTCCCGCGCCCGCAGCAGCCAGTCGATCGCGGCTTCCTTCGTGACCCCTTCGTTGGCCGCCTCGAAGGCCTTCAGCCCGCCCGCCGTCTGCAGGATCGCGCGCCACTCGTCGTCGCTGCCATGCGAGCGGGTCAGCGCGATGCGCTGCCCGGCCTCGATCAGGCGCGCCGTGTTCTCGGCCCGCTCGAGGTAGCGGGACATCCAGAAGAGGCCGCTTGCGGTCTTGCCCAGCATCTCCTCAGTCCTCCAGCACCCAGGTGTCCTTGGTGCCGCCGCCCTGGGACGAATTCACCACCAGCGAGCCCTTCTTCAGCGCCACCCGCGTCAGCCCGCCGGGCGTGATGGTGACGCCCTCGGGCTGAACCAGCACGAAGGGCCGCAGGTCCACGTGGCGCGGCGCGAGGCCGGTGCGGGTGAAGATCGGCACGGTCGACAGCGACAGCGTCGGCTGCGCGATGTAGTTGCCCGGCCGCGCCTCCAGCTTCTTGCGGAACTCGGCGATCTCGCGTCTTGCTCGCCGGCGGGGCCGATCAGCATGCCGTAGCCGCCCGAGCCGTGGACCTCCTTCACGACGAGCTCGGCGCAGGTTGTCGAGCACGTAGCGACAGCGACTCGGCTTGTCCGAGCAGCGCCAGGTCGGCACGTTCTGCAGGATCGCCTTCTCGCCGGTGTAGAACTCCACGATATCGGGCATGTAGGAGTAGATCGCCTTGTCGTCGGCGATGCCGGTGCCGGGCGCGTTGGCGATGGTGATGCCGCCGGCGCGGTAGACGTCCATGATGCCCGGCACGCCCAGCGTGCTGTCGGGGTTGAAGTTCAGCGGATCGAGGAAGTCGTCGTCGACGCGGCGGTAGAGCACGTCGATCGGCTGGTAGCCGTCGCGTCGTGCGCATCGCCACCCGCCCGTCGACCACGCGCAGGTCCTGCCCCTCGACCAGCTCGACACCCATCTGGTCGGCGAGGAAGGAGTGCTCGAAATAGGCCGAGTTGTAGATGCCGGGCGTCAGCACCGCCACGACAGGCGTATCGGCTGCCCCCGCGGCGCGCAGGCGGACGAGCGAGCGGTGCAGAAGCGAGGGATAGTTCTGCACCGGCTGCACCCGGTTCTGCGAGAACAGCTCGGGGAACATCTGCAGCATCGTCTCGCGGTTCTCGAGCATGTAGCTGACGCCCGAGGGCGTGCGGGCATTGTCCTCGAGCACGTAGAACTCGTCGTCGCCGGTGCGCACGAGGTCGATGCCGACGATGTGGGTGTAGACGCCGCCCGGCGGCGTCGACGCCGATCATCTTCGGCAGGAAGGCCTCGTTGCCCGACGATCATCTCTTCAGGGATGCGGCCGGCGCTCACGATCTCCTGCCGGTGGTAGATGTCGTGCAGGAAGGCGTTGATCGCCCGCACCCGCTGCTCGATCCCCGCGACAGCCTGTGCCATTCGCGCCGCCGAGATGATGCGCGGGATGATGTCGAAGGGGATCAGCCGCTCCTCCGCCTCGGCGCGGCCGTAGACGTTGAAGGTGATGCCGGTCAGGCGGAACAGCTCCTCCGCCTCGCGCTGCTTGGCGCGCAGCCGGGCCGGGTCCTCGGCCGAGAACCAGTCGTGGAATTTCCGGTAGGGTTCGCGCAGCGTTTCGCCGGTGCCCCACATCTCGTCAAAGACCGGCCGGTCCGTCATGTGCGTCGCTGACCCCTCGTCCGCCACCGGCGTTTTTCTCGCCGCTCGGGCCCATACTCGCCCGGCAAAGAGGCGAAAGGCCAGAGGAAACCCGCGATGTCGCGGAGATCGCCGGATTTTTGTGCGATGGCTGGTTGAGACAGGCCCAAAGCGCGACTGCAGGCGCGATCCTGAAGCGCCGCTTTAGGCCAGGGCCCAGTAACTGGTGCGGCGGCCCTTGCAAATCAGCGCTTTACCGTTAAGTTATGAACAGGGCGATCTTCTTATCGACGAACCCTTTTCGCTTTCCATCGGCTTTCGGTTGGAACAGAACGACCGCAGCGGCGCCACATTGAGCCGCCGCCAGCGTACGACCTTGGCTGGCGCTTTCTAACATCACAGACGCGGCACACCCGCGCACGCACAGGACCCCGCATGAGCAAATCATTCGAAGACCTTCTTCTCAGCGCACCCCGTTTGAAGGGGGCCCGAGACCGGCACGGCGTTCCCGTCGGCCTCTTCAAGGTAAAGCCTGCTTCTCCGTCGACGCCAATCGACAAGACGAGTGCCGCAGCGAAGGTGATCATCGATGCCGAAGCCACCGAGCGGACCGACAAGACGGCGCGCCTGAAGGCAGCCCGCGAGGCGCGCGACCAGGATCGTTGATCCAAGGCCCGCCATGCTCTAGGAACGGATAGGGTGCACGCGTGGCACCTGTCGCCGACAGAAAACGAAACTTGGCCTTCTGCGTTGCTCGGGAGGCAGGATGGCGTGTTCGTCAATGGCGGCTAAGCGAACGCAGGATACTGAACTGACGAGTATCTTCTGCTCATCGGTAACCTCGAAATCAAATGGAGAGACAGCACGATGGGCTATTCGACACCGAAGAAACAGCTGGACCTGAAAGAATTTCTGAGCCAGCCGACCAAGAAGCCTCCGATGAAGCGGTTCGGGATGCGCAAGGCGCCGACGCCAATAGTCGAGGCTGAAGAGACAACCCCGGACGCGGAAAAGACCGAAGGCTGACCTGCCTGCGTCTGTCGCGACCGTGCCCGGCGCGGTCGCGAACGTTTCACCTCCGATGCGTGAAAGCGTCTAGGTGGTGAAAACCTTCACGTCCACGTCGAGCGACAGGGGATCGGACGTGCGGCCGTGAAAACTGCCGCTGATCGGTGAAACCTGCTCGATGCGTCGCCCTACGGCGACGGGAATGAGCCCGGCGGATCCCACGGCACGGTTCGTCGGATCGAACGGGATCCACCCCGCGCCCGGCACGAAGACCTCGGCCCACGCGTGGGTCGATCCGCCGCCCGAGGATCCCACCAGCGACCTGTCCGGATCAAAGAGATAGCCGGACACGATACGCGCCCCAAGGCCAAGCGTCCTGACCGCTTCGGCGAAGAGAACGGCGAAGTCACGGCAGCTGCCCCAACCCCTGTCCAGCGTTTCCAAAGGCCCCTGCGTGCCCTCCGTCTCGCGGCTTTCGTAAAGGATCTGCGCGGTGATGCCGTTACTGATGTCCTTGAGAAGCGACAGCGTGTCGGTCGGCCGTCCCATGACGAAGCCCTCGACCCAGTGTGTCAGCCGCCCCGTGTCGTCGGCGTACTGCGGCGCGACAAGGGCGCCGAGGTCGACAAGGTCGTCGATGGCATAGCCGAACGGAAAGGACGTCGCGGAGGCCGCAATGGGGAAGACCGGCCAGACCGGGGCCGTGATCTCGACGCGCGTACGCGAGCGGATCGATAGCGTGTCGGACATCGTATCGAAGTTCGCGGTGGCGATCGCGTTGCCCGCCACGTCGTGCGACCAGTCGATGCGGGCGGCAGGCACGATGTCGAGTTCGAACGACGTCAACGAGAGATCCCGCGTCTCGCGCGGGCGCAGCATCATGCGATGCGGACCAAGGGCCACCGCTGTCTGATAGCGATAGTCGGTGGCGTGCGTGATCGTGACGGATGCCATGATGTCAGAACCGACTCCTGGCGAGACGCCGAACGCCCCTGACCTGGAACGACGGGCCGCCCGTCAGGCGGGATTGGTCCCAGGAGGTGTCGTCGGTGACCCTTGTGGAGCCGTCATCAACATCCGTCATCTGCGTTCCTGTTCCTGTTTCGCGCGATCCCTGTCACGCACGGCCCGCATTGGGCTTGGCCACTGCCGGACATGATATGGGGCAGGACCGCGCCGTTGCGATCCCGATCTGTCGGATCGAGCCCACGCGCCCCGTTCAACCCCGAACGGCGCGCCAGAGCAACGCCAGAAGGACCACGTTCGCAACCGCCAGCGCCGAGATCGTCCAGAGCGCCGCGTCCGCCCCGGCACTCGCGATCATCCAGGCCCCCAGCAACGGCGCCGCCGCTTGCGCGACAAGCGAGGGGCGGGCAAGCCGTCCCATGACCGCGGGATAGCGATCCACGCCGAACACGGCCAGCGGCAAAGCTCCGCGCGCGATCGAGAAAAGCCCGTTTCCCCCGCCGTAGAGGACAAGCGCCGCCCCCGCGACACCCACTCCCGCCGCCAGAAGCAGGATCCCTGCGGCGATGGCCAGGACCGACGCCGCAAGCGTCCAGATCGGGTGATGCCGCCCCCTGCCCGCCATCTCGAGCACGCGCGCGCCGACCTGGGAAGGACCGATCAGCGCGCCAAGCGCCACCGCCGCCGCGAGGGACAGGCCCCGCGCCTGCAACAGCGTGAAGAGCCAGGTCGAGACGTTGACGACGATCAGCCCGTTGACGACGAGCATCGCCGCCATCAGCGCGAACACCCTCGCTTCATGCCCCTCCAGACCGCCGACGGACGGCGTATCCGAAGATGGCCGCTCCCCCGGCGGGTCGGCGGCGGGAATGGCCCAGAGGACCAGCGGCATCGTTCCGAAAAAGTGGAGCGCGGAATAGGTCGCGGCGACCCCGCGCCACCCCCAGGCCTCGAGCATCAGCGAGGACAGCGGCCAGCAGACCGTGCTGGCGAATCCGCCCCAGAGCGTCAGCGCCGTGATCGCGCTGCGCGCGTCCCTGCCGTAGAGCCGCCCGAGCGACGCGAACGCCGGATCGTAGAGCCCGGCCGCCATCCCGAGGCCAAGAACCAGCCAGCCGGCCCAGAACATCCAGAGCTGCGTGGCGACCGCGATGACCAATAGGCCCGCCGCAATCAGGGCGCATCCCGCCGCCAGGACCGGCCGCCCGCCTTGGCTTGCGATGGCACGGCCCACCATGGGAGAGGCGAGACCCGCGACGAGGAGACCCGCCGACAACGCCCCGGTGATGGCCCCGAGGCTCCACCCCGTGTCCGCCGCGATCGGCGCGGCAAGGACCGTCATCAGGTAATAGGTGCTGCCCCAGGTGAAGATCATCACCACGCCCAGGGCGGAAATCACCGGCCAGCGCCGCGCCGTCCCCCTGGTCATGGCGTCATGCCGGCACCGTTACCATGTCGGACGCGCGCCTCGCCCATCTGCCACTCCATGCCTTTCGACACACGACTGTCCGTCCCGCTCACGAACTCCGATTCAATCGGGCCTCACTGCACGAAGTTCGGCATCAGCCATCTCGGCAAGGCGAGGATCAGATCCGGGACCAGAATGATGATGAGGAGGACGACGAGCATCGGAAGAAGGATCACGACGACGTCCCTCAAGGCCTCGATCAGCCTGATCTGACCTATGGCGGAGGCGATCAGCAGGCATAGCCCGTAAGGCGGCGTGACCAGTCCGAAGGCCAGGCTCATCACGCCGATGATGGCGAAATGGATCGGGTGCATGCCTACGTGCTGCGTCACCGGATAGAGGACGGTGCCGAGGATGATGATCGCCGGGATCGCATCGATGAACATTCCGATCAGCAGGAAGGCCAGGGCGCACATGATCCCCGTGCCGATCAGTCCAAGGCCCATCTGGTCGATCTGGCTGACAAGGGCGGCGGGGATCTTGAAGTAGGCGAGGCACCACCCGAAGGCCGATGCGGTTCCGATGCAGAACAGCGTGATCGCGGCGAAGCGCGCACTGTCGTAGAGGACGTGCGGAAGCTGGCGCGGGGTGATGGTGCGATAGACGAAAAGGCCGAGTGACAGCGAGTAGAGAACCGCGACCACCGAGGCTTCGGTCGGGGTGAAGAACCCTCCGACGATGCCGCCGACGATGATGACCGGCGTCATCAGGGCAAGCGATGCGCCTGCGATGGCGCTCAGCAACTCGGCCAGCGTCGAGCGCTGGTGCACCGGATAGCCGTACCGCTTGGCGTAGAAATAGACCGTGATCATCTGCGACAAGGCGATGAGGATGCCGGGAATGACGCCCGCCAGGAACAGGCCGCCGATAGAGACAGACATCAGGCCGCCCCAGACGACCATCAGGATCGACGGCGGGATGATGACGCCCATGACGCTGGAACAGGCGGTGATCGCCACCGAGAAGGACGTCCCGTAGCCCTCTTTCTTCATCTGCGGGATCAGAAGCGATCCTATGCCCGCCGCGTCCGCCGTCGACGATCCGGAAATGCCGGCGAAGAGCATCGAGACCACGACGTTGACGTGCCCCAGTCCTCCCGGAAAGTGCCCGACCAGGGCGCGCGCGAGACGGATCAGCCGGTCGGTGATTCCGGCAGAGTTCATCAGGTTGGCCGCCAGAAGAAAGAACGGCACCGCGAGAAGGATGAACGCGTTGTAGCTCTTGAACATCTCGCGCATCAGGAGAACCGGCGTCAGCCGGTCGTCTATGAAGAAGACCGGCACTACGGCCAGGCCAAGCGCGAAGGCTACCGGAACGCGCAGGAAGACCAGGACACCAAAGGTTCCGAACAGCAGCGCTGCGACTTCACCGGGCCCCATGCATATCCCCTTCGGTCGAGCCGGAGCCCCGGATGTCGTCGTAGATCCGCTCGATGATGAACAGCGCCCAGGTGGCTCCGGCCAGCGGCCAGGCGATATAGATCATCCACATCGGCAGGCCGAAAATCTCGGACTGCTGGCGCGACCCGAGAACGAAGAAATCCCGTCCCCACCACAGGAACGACAGTGCCATCGCCAGGATCGCAAGGTTGACGAAGAGCCGCGAGGCGAACTCGATCCTGGGGTTTGCGCTGTGCGGAAGGACGTCCACGTCGAAATGGGTGCCGTCGCGGACCGCGATCATCGCGCCGATCATGATGATCCAGACGAAACAGAACCGCGCGATCTCTTCGGTCCAGATGTATCGGGGGATGATACCGGTATAGCGGCTGAGGATCTGCATCGAGACCGGCACGATCAACCCGGCCATCAGCACAGTGATGAGTATCTTCAGAAGGCGGTAATAGCCTTCCAGAATCATGCGCATGGCGCGTCCTGCTCGATGTGTCGGACAATCGGCTCCCGCGCCGCGACCTGCGGCGCAGGAGCCTTTTCGGTCACTTCACGGCTTCGATGGACTGAAGCACATCGGTCGCGCCCAGCTCTTCGGCATAGGCCGCCTTGACCGGCCCGGCGAGCTCCAGAAGCTTGTCGCGCTCGGTGAACTCGTGGGTCTTCAGCAGGCCCGCATCTTCCATCGCCTGCAGCTTCTCGCTGTCCTGCCCGCTTTCGACATCGCGGCCCAGCTTGCCGCCGGCCTTGCCGGCGTCCAGGACGCACTGCTGCTCTTCGGGCGTCAGACGCTCGAACGTGGCGTTCGCGAAGGCGATCGGACGTACCGTGATGGCGTGCTTGGTCAACGCGATGTCGGGACCGACCTCGTAGAATTTCATCTGCTCGATGCCGGCCGCCTCGTTCTCGGCCGCATCGATCACGCCGGTCTGGATCGCGTTGTAGACCTCGTCATAAGCGATGACCGAAGGCGCCGCGTTGATCGCCTCGAAGATCCGCGTCTGGATCGGCGCACCCATGACGCGCATTGGCAGGCCCTCGAGCTCGGCCATGTTGGTGATGGGCTTGTTCACGATAAGGTTCCGCGTGCCGCCGCCGGCATAGCCGATGAGGCGCACGTTGGCCTGCTGAAGGACGTCCTCGGCCAGCGGCGCCAGCGCGTCCTGCTCCATGACCGCGTTCCAGTGATCCAGGTCGCGGAACAGGAACGGCATGTCCATCAGCGGCGCCTTCTGCGAGAAGGTCGACATGTGCGACGGGCTGACGATGGCATAGTCCACCGCGATGCCCTGGCTCATGTTCTCGAAGTAGTCCTTCTCGAGTCCAAGCTCGGAGTTGAGGTGAAGGTCGAAGGTGAGCGACCCGCCCGAGCATTCACCCGCGACACGCTCGAATTCTCTCAAGGCCTTCGTGAAGGCGTGGTTCTCGTCGAACTGTACCGCACCGACAAGCTCGGTCGCCGAGGCGACGGACGCGCCGGTGACAAAGGCGGTGCAGACTGCCGCAGCAGCTAACTTTCTCATGATTTCCTCCCTGGAACTCGGCGTTTCTATCGCCGGATTATCCTTCGAGTATGGTGTGAAGTTGAAAGATCGCGCAACACCTGAGTAGATCGTTCGCAAATAACCCGTTTCGCACGGACACCCTTCGAGGAGAGAGAACTTGACCGCAACTTATGGAAGACTTCCCGATCTCGAGGGAAAGCGTGTCCTGATCACCGGCGCGTCGACCGGCATCGGCGCGGCCCTGGCCCGCGCCTTCGGGTCACAGGGTGCGAAGGTCGCGGTACACTACAATTCCAGCCGCGACGCCGCCGAGGCCGTCGTGCGGGATATCGAGGCCGACGGCGGCTCTGCCGTCCTGGTACGGGCCGACGCTTCCGACAGCGCGGCCCTCGCCGCGGCCGTCGATGAGGCGGCAGCGGCGCTCGGCGGTCTCGACGGGCTCATCAACAACGCGGGCGGCATGGTCAAACGCGTTCCTTACGCCGAAGCGACGGACGACGACTACGACCGGATCATGGACCTGAACGCCCGCTCGATCGTCGTCGCCTCCAGGGCGGCGTTGCCTCACCTGAAGAAACAGGGCGGCTTCGTCATCAACACAACCTCCATCGCCGCCCGGAACGGGGCCAGCGGCGGCGCGGGGCTCTATGGGTCGTCGAAGGCCTTCGTCTCGAACGTGACGCGCGGGATGGCAAAGGAATGGATAGGTGACGGCATCCGCGTGAATGCCGTGTCTCCGGGCGTCATCTCCACGCCGTTCCACGAGCGTTATTCGACGCAGGCCCAGATGGACGCGATGCTGGCCACCATTCCGCAGGGGCGGCTCGGCGAGGCGGGCGATTGCGTGGGCGCCTATCTCTTCCTCGCCTCGGATGCGCTGTCGGGGTTCATCATCGGGCAGGTCATCGAAGTGAACGGCGGCCAGCTCATGCCCTGACGCCGTCGGCGGCGGAGAGGCTTGGGCAGCCGGCGCCGCCCACGCCCACGGGTTTACTGGAGCCGCGAATGCGGTTCTAGTTCGGTACAACGTCTGGTCAGAAAGCTCACGCCTTGAAGTCTTGCATCTCTCTCCTTGCCACCGCGCTCTCGCTCGCCGCTTCAGCGGGCGCCGCCGCACCCTGCATCACGCAGAAAGGGGCCTTTCCCGGCTACGTCCAGGCCCTGTCTTCAGACGCCAGGCGCAACAACATCGGCGAGCGGGGACTTCAGGCTCTGGCGTCCAGCCAGTTGTCAGGCATCACCTGGCGGCTCGAATCCAACCCCAGCAGCCAGGGCGGCACCTTGCAGTCCGATCCGGCCACGTTCCTCGCCAAGCGCAGCGGGTCGACGGCTGCGGCTTTCATCAGCGGGGCGGACAGCCGCGTCAGGCGTAACGCCAAGCTCTTTGCGGCGATCGAACAGCGATACGGCGTGCCGGGCTCGGTTCTGGCGACGCTCTGGGGGCTTGAGACGAGCTGGGGCGGCTACCTTGGGGAAACCCCCATCGTCTCGGGCGCGGTGACCCTCGCCTCATACTGTCGCAGGCATCCGAAGTTCGAGAGTCACGCGCTGGCCGCCCTCACGCTCGTCGACCGCGGCGCGATCAACTCGGGGACAAGGGGCGGGCCATCGGGCGAGCTTGGACATCTCCAGTTTCTCGCCGGCAACTGGTTGCAATACGGCGTCGATGCCAACGGCGACGGCAGGGCCGATCCCTATGACGCTGTGGATGCCCTCGCCACGGCGGCCAACATGCTGAGGTCCAACGGCTGGCAACCCGGACAGCCGTTCAATGAGGGCACGCGCAACTTCAAGGTCCTCTCGGCATGGAACGACAGCGGCAACTACCAGCGCGCCATCGCCTATGCCGCCAGCCGCGTAGGCGGGTAGAGCGACACAGACCGCGCCGTTCGGGAAAAGCTCCTCTTCGAAGAAAGGATGCCTGCCTTGGTCCCGTGGATCCATCTGGCAACCGCGACCGCACCCGACGGCGAGGCGCTTCGGCTTCTGCGCCGTGGCGACGAATTCTCGATCCGTCTGGCGGACGGAAACGAGCTCATGAACAGCCGCCTCGGCGGCTCGGAAGAGGCTCTCGGCACACTCGCCCTGGATCGGCTGGTCGGACGGTCCGCGCCCCGCGTACTGATCGGCGGCCTCGGCATGGGATTCACCCTCCGTGCCGTTCAGGCGATAGCGCCACCGGAAGCGCGCCTGATCGTCTCGGAGATCGTGCCAGACATCATCACGTGGGCCAAAGAGCACATGGTCGAGGTCTTCGGAGCGGCATTGTCCGACCCACGGCTTGAAGTGCGGACGGGCGATGTCCTCGCCGAGATACGCCAGGCGACGGACACGTTCGACGCCATTCTGCTCGACGTCGACAACGGACCGGACGGCCTTGTCCGCGCGGACAACGGCGCGCTCTACGGGGTGGAGGGCCTGCAATCGGCGCGCCGCGCGTTGGCCCCGGGCGGCGTCCTGGCGGTGTGGTCCGCCGCACCGGACGCAGCCTTCTCGAAGCGCCTTTCCCGGTGCGGGTTCGACGTCAGCGAACACACTGTCCGCGCAGGCCGCACCAAACGCGGCGCGCGCCACACGATCTGGATCGCTGTCAGAGCCGACGGCTGAAGACGCGGGATGACCGGCGCGGAAGCTCCGCAAGCGGGCCTAAACCACTCCTCCGTTCGGCTGGACGATCTGACCATGGACCCATGAGGCTCGGTCGGATGCGAGGAAGCTGACGACCTCCGCCACCTCCTCGGCACGGCCGACGCGGTTGAACGGGCTCATGGCGGCTGACCGGGCGACGGCTGCCTCGTCCTTGCCGGTGCGGAAGAGGTCGGTGTCGACCGGACCCGGAGCGACTCCGTTGACCCGGACACCCCGCCCCGCCAGTTCCTTCGCCATCGAGCGCAGAAGGCATTCCACCGCGGCCTTGGTCGCCGAGTATGGCCCGACGCCCGGAACGGCGTGACGGACGAGCGAGGTCGTCAGACCGATGATGGCACCGTTGTCGGCCACGTTGACGGCGGCGGCGCGAAGGACGTTGAAGGCGCCGACGATGTTGACCTCGACCAGATCGCGGAAGCGGTCGTCGGAGAAGGTCGCGACCGGCCCCGGCAGGACGTTGATGCCCGCGTTGGCGACCGCGACGTCGATCTTGCGTCCGAGCGAAGCCTCGGCCTCGGCGAAGGCGGCGTCCACCTCGCCCACGTTCCGGATGTCGGCCTTGATGGCGACGACCCGAGCGCCTTCGATGGCGGGCGCCTCCGAGTTTCCGGTGTGCGTGAAGGCCACGTCGTAGCCGTCGCGCGCGAGGGCCGCCACGATGGCCGCTCCGATGCCGCGCGATCCTCCGAAGACGAGGGCTGCCTTGCGGGTCATGTGTCTCTCCTTGTTTATTGCCTGCCTGTCAGGTGCGGATCGTGACGATCCGCTCCTCGGTCATTTCGTGGACCGCATAGCGCGGCCCTTCGCGACCGAAGCCGCTGTTCTTGGTGCCACCATAGGGCATCAGGTCGACGCGAGAGGACGAGGTCTCGTTGACGTGGACGCCGCCCACCTCGAGCCGCCGCGCGAACTTGAAGGCGTCGTCCATCCGGTTCGTGAAGACGCCCGCTGCCAGACCGTAGGGTGTGGCATTGGCGAGTGCTATCGCCTCGTCGACGTCGTCGAAGGGCATGAGGCTGAGAACGGGTCCGAAGACCTCCTCCCTCACGATGCGCATGTCGGTCGTGACATTCGTCATCAGCGTCGGCGGGATTACGGCACAGTCACGCTCGCCGCCTACCAGTCGTTCGGCCCCCTCGTCACACGCCTCGGCGATCCAGTCTTCCACCCGCAACGCCTCGGCCTCGCTGATGAGCGGGCCGGTCAGTGTGCCCTCGTGGGACGGATCGCCGAAGCGGACCTCTCGGACCGAGGCCGTCAGCCGATCCGACACCTCGTCCAGACGCGACCGATGCACGAGGGCGACCTGCACGGAGGTACAGACCTGCCCGGCCTTCCGGTAGGAGGCGCCGACGATCTTCGGCAGCGCCGTCTCCAGATCGGCGTCGTGGCAGAGGATGGTGTAGGAGATCGACCCAAGCTCCATCTGAGAGCGACGCAGACCCACCTTCGACTGGATGCGCCGCCCGACAGCGGTCGAGCCGGTAAAGGCGATGAACCGCACGCGTTCGTCCTCGATCACCGGTTCGACCAGACGGCCGGGGCCGAGGAGCACGGACAGAAACCCCTTCGGCATCCCCGCCCGCACGAGAATGTCCGCAAGCCGCAGAGTCGTCATCGGCGTCGAACTGGCCGGCTTGACGATTACTGCGTTCCCGGCGGCAAAGGCCGGTGCGATCTTGTGCGCCACAGTATTGAGCGGCGAGTTGAAGGGCGTGATGGCGAGGACGACGCCCAATGGAACGCGCAGCGTGAAGGCGAAGCGCCGGTCCTGCCCCGGCGCCCCTCCGATCGGAACGACTTCGCCCGCAAGGCGGCGCGCTTCCTCGGCGGACAGCCGGAGCGTTTCGAGGCAACGCGTCACCTCGCCCTTCGCATCCGAGCGGGTGAAGCCGGATTCAAGCTGGATCACGGCGGCGACCTGTTCCGCCTCGTCCGCGAGCAGCGCGGCCGCGCGGTCGAGGATCCGGCCGCGCTCGACCGGCGAGGGGCCGCCCGCGCGGAAAGCCGTGTCTGCCGCCTCGACCATCCGGGACGCCTGCTCGCGCGTGGCCGAAGCCAGCGTCGCCACGGGCGTCAGCCGGAACTTGTCGAGGACGTCGAAGGGTGCGCCCTCGCCCACGGTCCAGTCTCCCCCGATCAAGAGATGGGCCGAGCCATCGGCCGGAAGGATGTGGCGAAGGTCTTTCATGTCGGTTCCATTCTCGATCAGAGCCACAGGATTTCCTTCCGATAGTCGAGGTCGTGCAGCAGCGCCGAGGCCTCGCCTTCATGGAAGACCGTGCCGTTCTCCATGGCGTAGATGCGGTCGGCGAGTGCCAGGACGAGGTCCAGGTTGTGCTCGACGATGATGACGGGCACCTCCGCTCGAAGGCGGTCGAGCACGCGAAACAGTTCCTCGACCACGGCCGGGGCGAGACCCTCGAACGGTTCGTCAAGGAGAAGCAGCCGGACGTCCGCCGAAAGCGTACGGGCGATGGCGAGCATCTGTTGCTCGCCCCCCGACAGAAAGTCGGCATGAGAACTCGATGCGTTCGGCCAAGCGCGGAAAGAACTCGAAGATGCGCTCCTCGGTCCAGAAGGTGCCGCCCTGCCCCCTCGGCCGTGCGAGCCTCCCTAGGGCAAGGTTGTCGCGCACGCTCATGCCCGAGAACAGGCCGCGCCCCTGCGGAACATAGCCCACCCCCGCCCGCGCGATGTCGGGCGCGGGCAAACCGGCGATGTCCCTGCCGGCGAAGTGGATGGTTCCCCCAGCGGGGGGCACCAGCCCCGTGACCGACTTGAGAAACGTCGATTTCCCCGCACCGTTCCGGCCGAGGAGCGCCACGATCTCGCCTTCCCGAACCTCGAGAGCCGCGCCGTTCAGGATGTGGCTCTTGCCGTAAAAGGTGTGCAGCCCCTCGACCTTAAGGACCGGCGCCCCTGCCTCGCCCGCCCTGCTGCGGGCCGTGACGTCGGGCGTGCCGGTGCCGGTATAAATCTCCTGGACGCGCCGGTTCGTCCTGACCTCTTCGGACGTTCCCGCCATCAGGACGGCACCCTCGTTCATCACGGTCACGCGGTTCGAGAAGCCGAGGATGCGGTCGATGTCATGCTCGACGATCAGGACCGGGATGTGTTCCGCCATGGCGCGGATCAGCTTCGACACCCTCTCCCGCTCGGCAGCCGCGAGGCCCGCCAGGGGCTCGTCGAGCAGGATCATCTTCGGCTTCGTCGCCAGAGCGATCCCCAAGTCGACCAGACGTTGCCCGCCATAGGAGAGATCGGCGCCAAGCGTGTCCTCGATCCCCTCGAGACCGAGGAAACGGATCAGCTCGTCGGTCTCGGCATTGATGTCATCGAAGCTGTCGACGTCGCTCCAGACGTCGAACCGCGCCGGGTGCTTGGCTTGAAAGGACAGCCGCAGGTTCTCGCGGATCGAGACGTCGTTGAACAGGCTTGTGATCTGGAAGGATCTTGCAAGACCGGCCTGCGCGATCCTGTCGGGCCGCAGCCCCTGGATCTCCTGCCCCATCAAGCGGACGCTTCCTTCGGTCGGCGCATAGCGTCCCGAGATCAGGTTGAAGAGCGTCGTCTTGCCCGCCCCGTTCGGGCCGATGAGAGCGTGGATTTCGCCCTGCCCGACGTCCAGTCCCGCACGCTTCACGGCCTGGATCCCGCCGAAGTTCATCGAGACCCCGTCGGCTTCCAGCACCCGCGTCACGGGCGTGGCGGCGGGCCTCAGCGTCTCGGGTAGAGCGAGCCCTTCGTAGATCTTCCGCCGGCTCATCGCCGCGCCGACCTCGGCGGGCGGGTTCATCCAGCGCCGGACGATGCCGACAGATTCCCACGATTCCGCCCGGCAGGTACATGACGAAGGCTACGAAGATCAGGCCGAACCAGAACAGCCAGTCCGACGACCAGATCGACAGAAGCTCGCGGAACATGACGTAGAAGAACACGCCCACGGCGGGGCCGAGGATGTGTCCCCGCATTCCGCCGATGACGACCATCGCCAGCAACTCGCCCGAGAACTCGACCGAAACCGCGTCGGAGGTGACGATGTAATGCTGGAAGGCCGACAGCGTCCCGGCCAGCGCCGTGACCATCGAGGACAGCACGAAGACCGCCGCCTTGTAGCGGTCGACCGCATAGCCCTGGAACTGCGCGCGAAGCGTGTTCTCGCGGATCGCCACGAGGACATGCCCGAACGGCGACCGGGTCACGCGGACCAGCAGCCAGAGCGTCAGGAAGGCGACGATGGCCGTGAAGTGATAGTAGGCCAGGTTACTCGACAGATCGACCGGCAGCAGCGTCGAGCGGTCGAAGCCGGTCAACCCGTCCTCGCCTCCCGTGACGGCAGTCCAGCGGAATGCGATCGAGAAGGTCAGCGCGCAAAGCGCCAGCGTCATCAGGGCGAAGTAGACACCTCTGCGCCGCAGGATCAGAAGACCTACGGCGAGGGAAAGGATGCCGACCACAGCAACGGCCGTCAGGATCGGAAGGATCATCTGCCCCGGAAAGAGGTTCCTTTGCGCCAGGGCAGCGGCATAGCCTCCGATCCCGAACCATGCGGCATGGCCGAAGGAAATCAGGCCTGTGTAGCCCATCATCATGTTCAGCCCGAGCGCCGCGATGGTCAGGGTGACGATCTGCGTTGCCGTCGAGGTCGTCAGCCCCACCAGCGGCAGGATCCACGGCAGGACCAAGAGGACGACGGCGGCGATCAGAAGGGTGCGGTGCTTGTCCTTCATCGGCTCAGGTCTCGAACTTCTCGATGGACTCGCCCAGAAGTCCGCGCGGCCGCAGCAGAAGGACCAGGAACATCAGGACGTACATCGAGGCCTCGGAGGCCGCGGGCAGGAAGTGGACGGTGACGCCTTTCACGACGCCGACCAGAAGTGCGGCGAGGACGACACCCCAGAAGCTCCCGAGCCCGCCGATGATGACGACGACGAAGGCGACCGTCAGGATCTCGGATCCCATCGCCGGGTGAACGGTGGTGATCGGTGCGAACATGGCGCCGCCCAATGCAGCGAGGCCGACGCCCAGCATGACGACTGCCGTCATGTAGGGCTGAAGCCGGATGCCGAGGGCAGCCACCATGTCGGGGTTCTGTATCCCCGCACGGACCACGCGGCCGAAGGAGGTGCGGTTCAGCAGAAGCCAGATGCCGGCGAGGACGACCGCCGCCACGAGCAGCATCAGAAGCCGGTACTTCGAGAACAGGAAGTCCCCCACGATGACCGGACCCCGGATGCCTCCCGGCAGCGAGGCCGGCAGCGGGGCGGCCCCCCAGATCATGCGGATCGCCTGCTCGGCCACCAGCGCGAGACCGAAGGTCACGAGAAGCGACAGGATCGGATCCTCGCGATAGAACCGTCGCAGGATGAACTTCTCGAACAGGATACCGAGAAGCGCCACTACGACCGGCGCCACAGCGATCGCGGGCCAGAACCCGAGCGACGTCGTCAGCGTGACGGCGACATAGGCACCAAGGGCGTAGAACGCGCCGTGAGACAGGTTCACGATCCCGCCCACGCTGAAGATCAGCGACAGGCCGAGCGCGATCAGAAGATAGTAGCCGCCGAGGACGAGGCCGTTCACGACCTGCTCGGCGAGAAAGACAATCTGCATGTCCGATCCCGTTGTGGCGTTGCCCGCGCCCCTTTCAAGGCGCGGGCGGGCGTCGTCAGAGCGAGCAGGCGCCGCCTTCTGTGGACGGGAAGATCGAGGTCATATCCTCGCCCTCGCCCGGCACCGCGGGACCGAGCGCCAGCATGTTCTCGACGTCGTCGTAGGTGCCATCCTCCTTCACCGAGAACGAGAAGGCCTCCTGGATCAGTTGGTGATCCTCGGGACGGAAGTAGGCCTTCCGCGACTTCATCAGGTCGAACTCGGCACCGGATTCGAGGTATTCGATCAGCGCCGGCGTTTCGGCCGAGCCGGCCTCGGCGACGGCCTGCGCCGCGATCTTGACCGCGTTGTACGAGATCCACGCGTGGTTCTCGGGGGTCCGGCCGTGCTTGGCCCGGAACGACTCGACAAAGGCCTGGCTGGCCGGGTTGTCGAGCGTGTGCAGCCACGGCGTCGGCCAGGTGCCCGAGAGGTTTCCGACCCCGGCAGCCCAGGCATCGGCGGTGTTCAGGTTGAAGCCGATCATCGGGAAGGGCGATCCGAACTCGGCATACTGCTTGACGAAGTTGGTCACCTGGTTGCCGGCGAGGTTCAGCGCCAGCACGTCGGGCGCGGCCTGGCGGATCTTCAGGATGAAGGACGAGAAGTCGGTGACGTCCGTCGCCACCAGCTCGTCCCCGATCAGCTCGGCGTTGTTGGCGTCGAAGAAGGTCTTCGCCGCGCCAAGAAGGTCGTGGCCGAAGACGTAATCGGCGGTCAGCGAGAAGAACTTCTTGCCGTCGACCATGCCCTCATTCTTGATCGCAGTGCCGACGGCGTTGACCATGACCGTGTTCGGGATGTCGGTGCAGAACATCGTCTTGGCGCACTTCTCGCCGCGCAGGATGTCCGAGCGGGGGCCGACCGCCACGAAAAGCTTGTTGTTGCGCTGGCAGACCTCGGAAATGGCAAGCGCCGTGGCCGAGCTGATCTCGCCCAGGATGAAGTCCATCCCGTCCCGCTCAAGCATCCGCTGCGCCTTGGTCGCGCCGTTCTCGGGGTTGATCGAAGTCCTCGCTGACGACCTCGATCGTGCGCCCGCCCGCGCCTCCGGCGGCGTTGATTTCTTCGGCCGCCAGTTGCGCGCCCTCCGACGCATAGACGCCGAGCGTGCCCAGGAATCCCGTCATCGGTGTCAGGTTGCCAATCCGCACCGGCCCGGTCTGGGCCGTCAGGATCGCCGGCGCGCCAAGCGCCGAGGCCGCCGTGAATCCGGCGGTCATCTTCAGCGCCATCCGGCGCGAGATCGTGTAAGCCATGTCTTCCTCCCTTGCCGGGACGCGTGCGCGGTCCCGATGCCCGAAATGCTAACAGAGCGGTGGAAGCCCGAATAATATGGCTTTACGAAGTGCCTATAAGCTGAACGTATGGCTCGGAGGGGGAGTCCGCGCATGGATATCAGGCAGCTTCGCTACTACACGCGCATCGTCGAGCTGGGGAGCCTCTCGAAGGCTTCTCGCAGTCTGCACGTCGCGCAGCCTGCCTTGTCCCAGCAGATCGCCAAGTTGGAAGACGATGTCGGCAAGCAGCTTCTGATCCGGTCTGCGAAGGGCGTGACCCCGAACGAGACCGGGCGGGCCCTCTACCACCAGGCGCGGCTGATCCTGCGCCAGGTCGACCAGGCGATGACCATCGCGCGCTCGGACGACGGCGAGATCAAGGGCGTCGTCTCGATCGGGCTTCCCGCCACCACCGTCGCCGCCGTGGGTCTGCCGCTGGTCCGCCGGGTACGGGAACGGTATCCCGGCATCTCGCTCAACGTCGTCGAGGCGATGAGCGGGCATATCGAGCATCTCATTCGCGAGAACCAGCTCGACCTTGCCGTGATCTTCACCCGCGACCTGCCCTCCGACCTCCACGAAGAGGCGCTGATGGTCGAGGAGCTTTTCCTCATCATGTCGCAGGAGGACGCGACCTTCGGCAACCGGGACGCCGTGACGATGGCCGAAGTGGCGCAGGTGCCGCTGATCCTGCCCACGTCCGAGCACGGGCTCCGGCGCAGGATCGAGGCGGAGTTCGAATCCCGTGCCCTGCGACCGAACGTGGTCGCCGAGATCGACTCGCTCTCCCTGGTGATGAGCTGCGTCAACGACGGCATCGGCGCCACGATCAAGCCGCGCGGTGCGATCCTTCAGGAAACGCAGCGCGGTCGCTCGTACCGGGTTTTGCGTGTCGCCGACGCACAGCTTCGCCGTTCGAATTACCTCTATTCCCTCGCGCCTGACATGCTCACCTCGGCGGCCAGCGTCGTCCGGGGCGAGTTGCGCGACATCGTCTCCGACCTCGTCGCGGGCGGCGGCGGGGATGGGTTCCTGCCAAGCCCGGACGACCTGCCCGCCGAGAGGATCGCGGTTCCGGCCTGACCTATTCGTCGCTGACGGGCGACGTCACGACGATGAAGGTCAGGTCCCCCAGCCCGGTATTGACGATGGAGTGCCAGTCGCCTGGCGCAAGGAAGATGACGTCGCCCTCGCGCACGACGTGCGTGGCGTCGTTGATCTCCATGAGCCCTTCGCCCTTCAGGATATGGTAGACCTGCTCCTGCACCTTGTGGACGTGGCGCTCGACATAGGCCATCGGCTGGTAGGTCGAAACGCGATAGTCGAGGTGCCGCGCCCCCGTCGTCTGGGGCGCCGCCAGAGGCTTCGAAAGGGCCGAGCCGAAATGGCCCGGATACTGCTGCCAGGGCTCCTCGGCGAACTTGCGGATCACGCTCTTGCGGTCGGTCATCTGTCTCTCCTTCACGGCCGCCAGGGCTTGCCGAAGGCGGGTTCCTTCGGCGTGAGCGGCGGCAATTCCCATGTTCCTGTCGCGGGCGGACGCACGTCGGCGTCGACGTGGACGTCGATCAGCGCGGGCTTGTTGGAGGCGATAGCCGCCTCCAAGGCCGCGCCGAAGTCCTCGCTTTTCTTGACCGTGTAGCCCGCGACGCCCGACGCGCGCGCCCATGCCGCGAAATCGGGGTTGTAGGGCTCGCGGTTCTCGCCCGCATAGAATGCGGTGCCATATTCGCGGCCATCGAAATAGCCGTACTGAAGGTCTCGGATCGCGCCCCACGCAAAGTTGTTCCACACCACCCAGACCACGGGAATGTCGTACTCGACGGCGGTGCACAGCACCTGGGGCACCATCGTGAAGCCGCCGTCCCCGCAGACCGACACGCAGACCCTGTCGGGCGCCGCGAGCTTCGCGCCGAGGATCGAGGACGGGCCGAAGCCCATTCCGGAATATCCCCAGGTGTTCAGCATCGACTGCGGCCGGCGCGCCTTCCAGAACTGCATGTACCAATTGTGGTGGACGCCCGAGTTCGAGCGACAGGATCGCGTCCTCGGGCAGCACCTTCTGGCAGTCGGCGACGATGCGCTCGGGCCGGATCGGCGTTGTATGGAGGTCGAAGCTGGGGGCGACGAAGGCTTCCCATTCTTTCCGCCAACCCGCGATGTCATCCAGCCACCCCGCGTAACGCGGTGACGTCTCGCCGCGCCTGTCCATCTCGGCCAGCACCTGGCGCAGGAAGGCGCGGGCATCGGCGAGGATGGCGAGGTCGGGAATGAAGTTGCGGCCCAACTCGCTGTGATCGAGATCGACGTGGACCAGCTTCGTCTGAGGAAAGTTCCACGAATACCCGGGCTTCCAGGACGAGGCTGATCTGTCGTCGAACCGCGCGCCGATGGCGAGGACAAGGTCGGCGTGCCGCCCGGCCTGGTTCGCCTGATACGCGCCGTTACGACCTATGAAGCCAAGCGACAGGGGATCCTCCATGTCGAGGCACCCCATGCCGTTCGGCGACGAGATGACCGGAATGCCAAGCCTGTGCGCCAGCGCCGTCAGCTCTTTCGACGCTTCGGAAAGCGCCATACCGTGACCGATGAAGATCACCGGCCGTTCGGCGGCAAGAAGCCAATCCGCGACGGCCGTCACATCTTCGGCGCTCGCCCCGCTCCGGCGCTGGCCGAAGGCGTTCCCGCGCGGCTCGTCCTGCACCTCGGCCTCCTCCTGGAAGAGGTTGTAGGGAATATCGAGGTTCACCGGACCGGGACGACCCGTCGTCATGGTCGCCGCCGCCTGCCGCATGGCGAGCGGAAGCATCTCGACGCGGGTTGGCTGAAAGCTTCTCTTTACAACGGGTTTGATCACACTGTTGAAGTCGGCGTGATGGTGCATGTTAAGTTCCTGGAAGGGCCCCCGGTTGAACTGCTGGGTCGGCACGTTCGCTGTGATCGAATAGATCGCCGAGCTGTCCGTCTGCGCCACGGCCAGCGCCATGATCTGGTTGCACGACCCCGGCCCCGTCGAGGTCAGCGTCGCGGCGGGCTTGTGCGACACGCGGAAGAAGCCGTCCGCCATGTGGACCGCGATCTGCTCGTGCCGGGGCGAGACCAGCCGGATTTCGTCACGCCGGTCATAGAGGCAGTCGAGAAGCCCCACGTTGCCGTGCCCGCAGATGCCGAAGACATGGTCGATGCCCTCCTTCACCAGCGTCTCGGCGATGATCTCTCCGCCCTTCTTCACTGCCATTCGTCTCTCCTTCAGGCGGCCAGTCCCGCCGCGTCCCGCGCGGCGATCCAGCCGAATGTCATTGCCTGCCCCAGTTGCGCCCCGGCGCCCGGATATTCGCCGCCGAAGATCGATTGCATGTCGTTGCCCGCGACCCACAGGCCGGGGATGGCGTCGCCGTCGGCGTCGAGCGCCCGTGCATGCCTGTCCGTGGCGAGCCCGCGACTGGTGCCAAGCGGCGTCGGCTCCAGCTTCACGGCGAAGTAAGGTCCGGGACCAATCGGACCGAGGCAGGGGTTCGGCCCGTGACGCGCGTCGCCGTTCGACCGGTCATAGATCGTCTCGCCACGATGGAAGTCCTCGTCGGTGCCGGTCTCGGCGAATCTGTCCATGCGGGCGGCGGTGTCGCGAAGCGCGTCCGTGGGAATGCCGACCCTTCGGGCAAGCTCGGCCAAGGTCGCGCCCTCCGCCAGATAGCCGTTCCGCACGTAGCGAGCGAGCGACGGCGTGTGGGGACGGATCAGCCCCAGCCCGTATCTGCGGATAAATCCTCGCCCGCAGACCAGCCAGCAGGGCACCGAATGCCTTTCATCGTTCGCGCGGTACATGCCGCGGACGAACTCGTGATAGGATACCGCCTCGTTGACGAAACGCCGCCCGGTCGCATCGACGCAGAAGCCTCCCGGCTTCGCGCGGTCGAGGACGATGTGGGGATAGACGGCCGTCGAACCGTCCGCTCGGTGCATCGTGGAGCTTGGAAACCAGAGCGCATTGTCCATGCCGGAGGGCCCTAGCGTTCCGCCGGCGTCCAAACCCAGTTCCAGCGTCCGCCCCCGCGCGCCAGGCGAGGCCGGGGTGTGGGTGGCCGCAGGGACGGGCAGGTTCCGCGCGCGCCAGTCAGGGCTGGCCGGAAACCCGCCGCCCGCCAGAACGACGCCCTTTCGGGCAGCGACGGGGCCGTCCGATGTCTCGACGGCCGTCACGCCGCCATCGGTCATTGACAGCCTCTGCGTTGGCGTGTGCGTCCGGATATTGACGCCCCGGTCGAGACAGGCCCGGAAGAGCCGCGCGACCAGCGCGTTGCCTAAGACGAGACGCGTGCCGCGCTGCCAGCGCGTGCGGTCCGCGACGTAACGCAACATCAGCGACGCGCCGGTCCAGGCGGCGGCAATCGGACGGGACGGGTCCAGAAGTTGCGCCGCCTCACCGCGCGTGACCATCATTCCGCCGAAGAGCATCAGTTCCGGCAGGGGCCACGCAAGGTCGGCGAAATGCGCGCCCAGGTCGCGCCCATCGAAGGCAAGAGGCTCGAGAGAGCGCCATCCGGGCGCGGCGCCGGGCATGTCCTGGCGGTAGTCGGGAGCGGTCTCGTAGGGCCGGAAACAAATGTGCGCCAATTCGCCCAGGTCGGCCAGCATCTTCGGGCCCGCATCGAGGAAGGCCAGTTTCAGCTCGCGACTGGCCCCCTCCCCGATCAGCGCGTCGAGATACGTCTCGGCCGCGTCCCTGTCGTGCATTCCGGCCGCCCGCATGGCCGGGTTGTCCGGGATCCAGACCGTGCCCGAGGATCGCGCGGACGTGCCGCCGACACTTGGCTCATGCTCGAGAACGAGAATGCTCAGACCCGACAGCGCGCCGGTCAACGCCGCCGTCAGACCCGCTGCGCCCGAGCCGAGCACGACGAGATCGACCACCTCTGGCATCGGGCGTCCGGGTGATTTGCTGGGTCTGGATGGCAAGCCGGGTGTTCCTCCGCATGCAGGGTAGCGCACGGCATGCGTCCGGCGGAAACACCTTTTCCTGATAAGGACATAAGGCCCCCTTATGGGAGCGCCTCGGGGTAGCCATGCGGGACGTCGCGGTGGACGGACGCTGGCCGCCGCGCGGTTCCTCGGCACTGCCTTGCGTCGCTATGTGGTGCTCCGAGGACCGAGCGCTGCCTATACGAGGCTGCGATGCCGCGAGTTGCGACTAAAAGGGACGTTCGCATACGCCAGACGGCCTAGCCGGGAATGTCTGCTGTGCGGACGTTGCTGCCGGTGAACAACCAAGCCTGCATGTCAGCTTTCAGCGAGACGAAGCGTCGAGAAAGACCTGATGTTGAGCCTGGAACGCGCGTTTGTAAGCAGGCCGTTCTGCTGCCCGGGCGATGTAGTCCGTGAACACAGGATAACCGTCGAGCACTCCTGAGCCTTCGAGCCTGCGGATCGCGTGGACCATCAGGATGTCGGCGGCACTGAATGTCCCTACGAGCCATGTCCTGTCTCCGAAGTCGGCGGCGAGTTGATCGAGCCTCGTCTTGATGCGCTCATCAACCATGGCAAATCGCTCGGCCTGCCAAATCTTGCCTTTTTCAAAGAATTTCACGTAGTCGCGTTCAACGATCGGCGGCTCTATCGTGTTCAGGGCTGCGAACATCCAACTGATGACCTTTGCGCGCGCCACGTCGTCCGTCGGGAGCAGGCCGTCATGACGTTCGGCAATATGAAAGACGATGGCGCCCAACTCAAACAGCGACAGGTCGCCATCTTCATAGGTGGGTATCTGTCCGAACGGCTGAAGCCTGAGGTGCGCAGGTTCCTTCATCTCCTCGAAGGTCACCAGGCGTACATCGTATGGCTGATCAACTTCTTCCAGCGCCCAACGGATGCGCATATCACGGGCCAGACCCACGCCCTTGTCCGGGGACGATTTAAACGCCGTGATCGTAGGCATGGTGTTCATCCCCAATGAGTGCTGAGTTGGTTCATCGCATCCGATTGGCCCTTCATATCCGACCTACATGCGATGCGCAGCATCCAGCACAACGGGTTCTAAGCGGACCTTCGCCGCGCAAATCTCCAATAGCTCTTCCGAAGACCGGTCAGCATCTTTCTACCCGCTCCGGCAACTTCCGCGCGGGCGCTCGGCGGCGGACCGGCAGAACGATCGCGCAGGATTAGCCGCCACAGGTAGCTCACGTCGCATGTGGAACCGCGTGACCGATCTCAGGTTGGACACGAACCGACCCGGTACGTTCCCTCATCGTCGCTATGGAGCTTCTCGACATGACCAACACACCCAAAGCCGGCCTGCACCAGACCCTAACCGCGACGAACGACGTGTTGCAGGGGTATGACGCCATGCTGGCGCGCGCCAAGGCGGACATCGTGGGCGTGATCGCCGACCTGACGACCATGCATCGACGCCATGCGAGCGCGCTGGAGCAGCGGCTCGCCACTTTGGGCGAATCCGGGGAAGACGATGAATCGCTGCAGGGGACCATGAACGCCGCGGTGGTGACGCTCCGCGACTGGATCACGGGCCTGGACGAAGGTTCCCTGGACGCGGTGCGGCGGGGCGAGAAGGCCCTCGTGGACATCTACGACGACGCGATGGCCGACTGGTCCTCCTCAGACGATCCCGAGACCGCCGCAGTGCTTGAAACACAGTTCAGGGAAATTAACGAGCAGGTGGCCCGCCTCGCGCACCGGTGAATTTCCGTCGGTACAAGAGAACTTGTGAACGTTACCCGCCAGGACGTCGAAAAAACTCCAGATCAACTGTGCCACGCCGCAAGATCATCCAGCCGTCGTCTTGAAAGGCTTCTGCAAATCCAGTGGCCGCGTAGAAGCTCCTCGTAACGCTAAGATTCCGCCAAGGCAGATTGCGGCGTAGAACGATCCAATCCGGCATTCAGTTAGGTTTCATGCTCGACGCCGAACCACCTGCGACCTGATGTTTACTTCCGTCTCGCTTTTCGATCGGCGTAACGCCGGTCGCGTTCAGCCTTTCGCGCGGCCTCATCCTTGACGACGCGAGAGACGCGGTCATCGAGAGCTTTGTCGCGAGCTGCGGCCTGGGCTTCGGCTGCAGCATCGGCGGCCGCCTGGTCCCTGTCCAAGTCTGCTTGAATACGCTCCTGTTCGTCGAGCTTGGCCTGAAGGCGCTCCGCGCGCCGTTCGTTTCGGGCCGTGGCGATCTCCAGGCGCTCTTCTTGCCGAGCAAGTCGAGTCGGTTCTGCGGCCGCCTTTGCTACACGATGCGCATCGAGGAGAGCAGCTTTGGCATCGGCGGCGGCGGTGCGGCGGTCGGCAAGGTCGTTTTCCTTGGGCTTTCTCATGGTGTCTTTCGTCTGATAGGAATGAGGCGGCCTAGCGCGAGCTGCGGCCATTGAACAGAACCCATTAACATCCAACGGCCCGTAGTGGCACCGGCGCCATGATTTCCATGGTTTGGGCAGTTTGCTCGATGGCTTTGGGCGATCGGCAAGGAAACGTCGTGGCCGTGCCGCCGCGCAACAGCTTGACCCGATTTGGTCGCATGAGCCCCGGGTCTCAGTTCGCCGAGACTGTCACGCAGCCTTGCTATTCACGCTCAGAGAGCCCACCTAAGGCTTTGGCACTCGGCACACACGAGTGCTAAGCACACTTCCCCATTTTTCATCAAGGCGTTCTGTCCATGAATTTTCTACCCCTGCACGATCGGGTGCTTGTCCGTCGCATTGAAGGCGAGGAAAAGACCAAGGGCGGCCTGATCATCCCCGACAATGCGAAAGAGAAACCGGCCGAGGGCGAAGTCATCGCCTGTGGCCCAGGCGCCCGCAAGGAGTCCGGCGAACTGATCGAGATGGCTGTGAGGGCCGGCGACCGGATCCTCTTCGGCAAATGGTCGGGCACCGAGGTCACGGTCGACGGCGAAGACCTGATGATCATGAAGGAATCCGACATCCTGGGAATCATTGCCATCGAGGCCGCCGCGAAGGCGGCCTGACCCCACAGCAATTCATCCACGCAATTCGAGACATCAGGAGCGGACACATGGCTAAAGACGTCAAATTCAACACCGAAGCTCGCAATCGCATGCTTAAGGGCGTGAATACCCTCGCCAATGCGGTCAAGGTGACCCTCGGCCCGAAAGGCCGCAACGTAGTGATCGACAAGAGCTACGGCGCACCGCGCATCACCAAGGACGGCGTCACCGTCGCCAAGGAAATCGAACTGGAGGACAAGTTCGAGAACATGGGCGCGCAGATGGTGAAGGAAGTCGCTTCCCGCACCAACGACGAGGCCGGAGATGGCACCACCACCGCAACCGTGCTGGCCCAGGCGATCATCAAAGAGGGCATGAAATCGGTCGCCGCTGGCATGAATCCTATGGACCTCAAGCGCGGCATCGACATGGCGACCCTCAAGGTCGTCGAAGCGATCCGCAAGGCAGCGCGCCCCGTGAACGACACCGCCGAAATCGCACAGGTTGGCACGATCGCTGCGAACGGCGAGGTCGAGATTGGCCGCCAGATCGCTGATGCGATGAAGAAGGTCGGGAATGATGGTGTTATCACCGTCGAAGAGAACAAGGGTCTCGAGACCGAAACCGATGTCGTCGAAGGCATGCAGTTCGATCGCGGTTACCTTTCACCCTATTTCGTCACCAACGCCGAGAAGATGACCGTCGAGCTTGAAGACGTGATCATCCTGCTGCACGAGAAGAAGCTCTCGTCGTTGCAGCCAATGGTCCCTCTGCTCGAACAGGTGATCCAAGCCGGCAAACCGCTGTTGATCGTCTCGGAAGTTGTCGAAGGCGAGGCTCTGGCCACGCTGGTCGTCAACAAGCTCCGCGGCGGACTGAAGGTCGTGGCCGTCAAGGCACCGGGCTTCGGCGACCGCCGCAAGGCCATGCTGCAGGATATCGCGATCGTGACCGGTGGTCAGGTGATCTCCGAGGATCTCGGGATGAAGCTGGAATCCGTCACGATCGACATGCTCGGCTCTGCGAAGCGAGTGACGGTGACCAAGGACGAGACCACGATAATCGATGGCGGCGGAGCCAAAGCCGAGATCGAGGCGCGGGTCACGCAGATGCGTGGGCAGATCGAAGAGACCACGTCGGATTACGACAAGGAGAAGCTGCAGGAACGAGTGGCCAAGTTGGCTGGCGGTGTCGCGGTGATCCGCGTCGGCGGGATGACCGAGACCGAGGTGAAGGAGCGCAAGGATCGCGTCGACGACGCGCTGAATGCGACCCGCGCCGCGGTCCAGGAAGGCATTGTCGTCGGCGGTGGCGTTGCCCTGGTGCAGGGCGCCAAGGCGCTGGACGGCTTGAAGGGCGAGAACTTGGATCAGGATGCCGGCATTCAGATCGTGCGCAAGGCGCTTGAGGCCCCACTCCGCCAGATCGCCGAAAACGCAGGTGTTGACGGCTCAGTCGTCGCGGGAAGGGTCCGGGAAAGCAATGACCTCACTTTCGGGTTCAACGCCCAGACCGAGGAATATGGCGACATGTTCAAGTTCGGCGTCGTGGATCCGGCGAAGGTCGTACTGACCGCGCTTCAGGACGCAGCCTCCGTCGCTGGATTGCTGGTCACGACCGAAGCCATGGTTGCCGAAAAGCCGTCGAAGGAGAGTGCGGGCGGAGGCATGGGCGACATGAGCGGCATGGGCGGTATGGGCGGCATGATGTAGTCGCGGACTGTCCGCACTAGCTCAAGGGTCCGCTGCGGCGGGCCCTTTTTTGTGACACCGTGCCACGGCATGTCCTGCCAATTGCCACGCGCCGGGTACCGACAGGGTGATCCGCGCTGCGGTGAAGCCTGTCCGAGCGAACATTGCCGCGCCGGAGTTGATTGACGTCTCCCTGGGCGCCATTGCTACGCATTGCGAGGCAAAGGCAATCTATGCTGCGCTCTTCCATGTGTCGGGCGTGACGTAGACGACATTCGTCATCGACGCTGACCATCACATCGCCGTCCTGGATATTGACCTGGAGCTTCATCGTTCGGTTAGCCAGACTTGCCAGTGCGCGAGTGTCGGCCTCCGTAAAATTGATGACCTCCAAATTGTCGAAACGGGTGGTGCCGTTCTTGACCTTGTCCCACCACACTTCGGCAATCCTGCCGCCATAGGGATAGACAATCACCTTCGCCGCTTTGCTGCAGGACTGGCGCATAACTTTCTCGCTCGGAAGCCCAAGTGCCACCCACACGTCGATCTCGCCTCTCAGGCTCTTCTGCCAGATGTCGGGCTCGTCGTCTGTCGACAGTCCTTTGGTCATTTCCAAATGTTCGTGGGCATTCAGGGCGAAGGTGACGATGCGCACCATCAGCCGCTCATCCGTCTCCGATGGATGCTTTGCAACGGTCAGTTTATGGGTCTCGTAGTAGTGGCGATCCATGTCGGAGACCGACAGCTCGACTTTATAAATGGTGGCATTTTGCGCCATGATCGGTCCCGAACCTCCAAGGATCGGACTGCCTACCCCGTCCGGTGATCCTTGGGAAGCGGATATGGTGCCCTCCAAGTTCGAAGAGATCACTTATGGCAAGATCGGTCCGCGTTCCCGCCCCGTGATCGCCTCCAACCCTCAGCGGTCGTGCTACGTCCCAGGCAATCAGGTCGCCAGCCGGCTCGAAGCGGAAGATCGTCCACCTCCAGATCGACGTCCGCCTTTCTCCCGGACTCGCCGCGACTGTCGCCTGCCAGTCGTTGATCGCTTCACGCGGGACGTCCGTTCCAGCGCCGTCCTAAAGTGAGCCGCCCCGAAGTTAACGTTTGAAGCAAAGGTAAACAGGGCTATACAACGGGGCAATCGCAAGCGGAGGGGGTCGAACGAAGCCGCTTTCGAAAGAGTTTGGAAATCCTTCCTGCGATCCAATCGCGGGCGGCATATAGAACTAACGCAAAGAAAAATTCATCGATGGTTGGCGCTTCAGGAACAGCAGAAGACTTCGTATTTCCGCAGATATTTATTATCTCGCTTTCTGACGCCAGGCACCGACGAAGAGCACTTGTCGATCACTTGGGCAGCCTGGGCCTCCAAGCACAAATCCAAGAAGCGATTGATGGGCGTGGCAATATTCCAGAAATATATGAGCCGATGCTTGCTCGGAGTTTGGCAAATGAGAAGGCGGGGCGCCCCTTAACCGATATGGAATTTGCCTGCGCATTATCTCATATATCCATCTATCGAACGATGATAACAGAAGAAATTCAAGACGCCGTCGTCCTCGAGGATGACGCAGTCCTGCTGCCTGGCTTCGATATGATTGTGCGGTCACCGATGCCGCATTGGGCTGACCTTATTCTATTCGACCATAAGAACTGCTTTGTCCGACGCATCGGAGGGCGAAGGAAGCTCCAGAAAATCTCTGCACATCAAATTGCATACAGAACTCCTACTTTGGCAACAGGTTACAGGATCAGTAACAGCGCCGCTCGGGAGATAGTAGAGCGATCTCTTCCCGTGCATGAGGTCATCGATTGGCCGGAGTACATCCTGACACTTCGAACATTCGCATTAGCACCTCGGATAGTTGACCACAGCGACCCAAAGACCGGACATTCTTATCTGAGAGAAGTTGAGATCAGAGCGGATTTGCCCAGATACATCAGGAATCACGAACTGCTAGGCTAAGCCGCTTCCGCAACCGATGGTACTGGAGGCGGAAAATAAAGTACAAGCAGAATCTCATGACAATGCTGTTCAGCGCTTAGCACATGACTTCCAAGAGCAAATGCTCCAAGCGACTACGAAAGCTCCGACGCATCGCTTCAAGAGAATCAATCTTTGCCTCAAAGCTCTCCATGCAAGCAGCAAGCGCGGAATCGAATTGGGCCGAGAGCCCATAATGCTCTGGCTGCTCACTTCCGATAGCAACGTAGAAATCGTCCAGTCCCAGTGACTTGAAAAGTAATTGCTTCTTGAAGTCTGACAAGGTTCCTGATTGAGAGCTCTGAATGTCGACCTAGCCCAAGGACGGGCGTTCCTAGCGAAAGCGAATTGATGCAAACGTGGTACAAGTCTGTGACGATAAATCTACTGGAGGCAATTTTCTCGAGCAAGGTCTGCACTTGCCGGTGAGCGTATTTAGGGTCCAGATTGAGCCAATCGTCAAGTGCGATACCCTTCATTTTAGTCCTGGCCTCAACTAGGTTGACGATTTGATTACCATCGAGACCGGACCGGCCGAATGCGTAGCAGAAACTTTGGTTTCGCTTGTCTTTCGAGAGTTTCGGAAATTGCCGTTCATGTTCCAGCAAGAATGCGCAGTCCATTCCTTGTACTAAATTCGCGCTACTATGACTTGATACCGCCGAAAATTCTTCTGTCGAAACTGGGTCGCGCGGCATGACCAAATCAAAGTTCTCAGAGTAGCACCGGCCTATGATGTTCCGAGTTCCTGTATCTAGAGACGCGATCTGGTGCCGCAAGGACAGGAAGTTCTGCCCGATCGAGGCAACTCTTGCCTGACTTTTATCGGATCGAGAAAGAAGAAAGAGATCCAACCACTTCTGAAGCGCATCAGTCTGGTCTGCGCACCCCCCTTGATCGATCTCGCGACGGGTGAACTCCTGGAGCGCGAACAATGGTGACGTTGTAAAGTCTCCCCAGTAGAGTACCCGCTTGTTGTCAGTTAGCTGCCTTGAGGTGTCTAGACGGCGAAATGTCTGAACCCCAAATGTTTCACGATGCCGTCTCTTGCGCGTCTGACCTCGGAAGAGAACGGGGGCCAGTCCGATACGGGTAAGGAACTGGCTCGCGGCCAAATCCACCGTGTACATGCCGGCATTCCTGGGATTCAGCGCTGTGACGACAGAAACGCGCGGGTTGCTCGTGCGCAACCACCGCATGAAACATCCTTCCCGAGTCTAGTGTTCCTGGACAAAGCATAGCTGACACCGTGTCCGGGTTGCAGTAAATATGACAACATACTGGGAGACGTCGGCGCAACCAAAACGGGTACCAGAACTAGTGATCATTGGAAGCATGGCTACCTATCCCGCACGGGCCGACTTGTTCTGGCGTTCCGCCCAAACGGTCGCACGGCAGGTCGACCTACTGTATATCGTCATGAATGATTATGAACAAGTTCCGACCATTCCAAATACTCCATCGAATATCCGCTTCATTATACCGGAGCACGATCAGAAAGATCTCAGGAAAGTTCTTGCCGGACTGGGCTGACGACGACTGGGTATTTCTGTGTGACGACGACATACTATATCCTCCGAATTACGTGGAGCGCACGCTGGCGCTGATTGACAAGTTTCCCCTCTCGCTCAGTGCTGCATACGGCTATCATGGCACACGATACTTGCCTGCCGAGTTTGACGGAAGCTTCAGGAGTGCTGTCGGCTCTCTGAAACACAGGGTTCATCGCGGAAAACTCCGCAAGCTCCGCTCTAGCTTTTTCTATGAAGACTCCCTCGATGGACCACGTGTCGTAGATCAACTGGGTTCAGGCGTGGCCGCAGCGCGCGGTAGGTACATTGCTCCCTTCTCGTTCATGACGGGAAGTCAAAAATTCGTCGATGTTAGGTGGGCACGTTGGTGTTTCGAGAACGATGTTGTCTGCATCTGCCTGCCACGAGAAAAGGACTGGCTTGAGACCCAATCGACTGACAAATCAATCTACAAACGTTTTACGCGCCGAACGCCTAGGTTCGTACGCAAAGAGCTGTATAACTTTGCCGGAAAATGGCCAAAGAAGTCGAATTTTCTCGATACGGACTAGCCGGATTTTTTCAGCTTCAGGGACTCGGCCAAACAAGCGCCTGCAAACTGCATACTTAGTTTTGCTTTCACTGCAAGTTGCGGGGCCTGCATGATGGACGCTTTAGCATCCGCAAACTGACCAGCACGTATTGCGTGCTTCATCCAGCGCTTGTGCACGAAGAAAGCCGCACTCTGATTTTCGCCGAGGAAATCTCGATGTTCATGCGCGATATAGCGAAACGCCGTCGCTCGCTCGGACGACTTTGTGCGCCTCGTAACGTTGGTTAGTTGGTTGCCGTCGCTTTCAGAATGCGAATGGATCACTATTCCGGGTTCGGAAGAGTACCATCCCTGGAGCCCCTTCGAGTACATCCGACAGCAATACTCGGTATCGGAGTTCGTCGGCAGCGTCTCGGCAAAGGGGCCCGATCTTTCGAAGCCGGCGCGGGAAATCCAGAAGCCGGCACTGAACGGGAAGGATTTGAGCGCAAAGGGTTGTGCATCCGATATAGGACCTGTCGGCAAGGCTCGCTTTTCAAGGCTGTCGTCCGCTTGCCCGCTTGCTTCGACCGATCGGAATGTTCGTCTCGTGAATCCGAAATCGGCTTGCTCGGATGCGCCGCTCTCGAGAACTGACCGGCAGTATCCGGAGTCGAACTCGTCATCGTCATCGAGGAAGAACAATACGCGTCCTTCAGCCGCCATCGCCCCCCGGTTCCTGGACGGCGATCCGCCACCACCTAACGGAAGCGGGTTCTCCAATACTTTTAGAGGCTGTCCACAGAACTGAGATAAGCACTCCCTGATGGGGGTCTTGCTGCCGTCGTCAACTACAATGACCTCTGCATCTTGGGGCAGCGCAGAAAATGCAGACGCGACCGCGCGAACCAATAGTGCAGGTCGGTCACGTGTAGGAATTATGACTGAGCAGGACGTTCTCATTTCGATGTACCTTATCTTCCTCGTTGCCACCTGAATGCGTCAATTTTGGGTCATCGACACGAATTGGTCATTGCTCGTTCCCTGCGGCATCGTCAGCTCGACTAAATCCGAAACCACAAGGCACAAATATCGGTGCGGGGACTACAGGCGACATGTCAGCAGCGAGGCGACTGGCCTGCAGCATCCCTGTACCATAGTCGGAGTTGTCGGTGCAATTCCGGCATCATCGCTGTAGGGAGTGGCATCTCTTGGGAGCAAGGCAGGATCAGTGTTTCTAGCTTTCCGTTTGCGGGGAGCGGATCGTCGCACTTCTCGCGGGCGCCAACTGACATCCGTCGAACCAGCCGGCGATGGTCGTTTCTCCTCCCCGCCGCGGCCCTCAGCCAAGGCGCACTGAACGGTTGCTTACAGCCGTTCCGTGACCTTGTTGCACTGCGTGGCGAACGACCGCTTTCCGCCCTTGGGTTCGATGAGAGGCCCGTCGAGCCCGCGGATCAGGCGGTGGCGGAGCGGGCCCACGAGCAATCCGTTGGGCTTTGCGCACAGGTATGATTGCCAAGTCGGACCTTTACGGTCCCGGTGACACCTGGTCCTCAGTGTCGAGAACCTACGCGAACGCGGTCGTAGTCTGGAACGAGTGGAACAGGGACGTCGGCAGCGAGGTGCACCCAAGTCGCAGAAGGAAGGACAGCGGTCCTTCGCTGCGGACGGCGCCGAACTCTGGATTTGGCGGGTTGCGAGCTTTGCCGCAGGAGCGAGACGGCCGATTGGTGGAGCAAAAGCAGACACATGGTCCATGCGGGCTGACACCTCCGGGCCGTCCGTCTCACGCAGCGGCCTCCCTGGAACGAAGCGACGGCTATGGCTGTAGGCTCGGAAAAGCCCTTCGAGACCTCCAGACCAATTCACACCTTTTCTTCTCCCTCGACTTCATTTGTGGATCAAATTCACGCCACTGTCGTTGGCACCACGACCGGCGGCTGAAACCGCCGACGTGCAAGACACCGGGGCCCGCCATGCTGACGACCACAAACGAGACCGACCTCCTGCTTCAACCGGGCACGACCTGCTGGCGCGTGGAACGCGCCAGTCGCGCCGCGCTGATCATCGACGCGGCAGATTACTTCCGGCACCTGCGGGCGGCGCTGAAACGTGCCGAGAACGACGTCTATCTCATCGGCTGGGACTTCGACCTCCGCATCGACATGCTGCCCGGCCAAAGTGACGACGACGGCAGTGCGCCTGACGGCTGGCCCAACAAGCTGGGGGATTTCCTCAAGGCGGTGGTGGACCGACGGACAGGTGTGCGCCTGCATATCCTCAAGTGGGATGGCGCGATGCTGGCCGAGATCGCCACGCAGGCGTGGGAGACTCTGAGCCTCAAGCTGGCGTCCGACCGCATCCGCTTCGCGCTCGACAGCCATCACCCTGCGGGCGCCTGCCATCACCAGAAGATCGTCGTGATCGACGACCGTCTGGCCTTCTGTGGTGGCATCGACGTGACCACGGGTCGCTGGGACACGCGTGACCATGAACCCGACGACGAACGCCGGACCGACCCGGACGGCTCCCTGCACCAACCCTGGCACGACGTGACCACCGCTCTGGAAGGTCCGGTCGCGCGGGCCTTGGGCGTTCTGGCACGGAACCGCTGGCAGTTGGCTACCGGAGAGGAACTGCCTGAGCCGGACGGAACCGGCCCGATGCCCTGGCCGGACGACCTTGAGCCTGACATTCGGGATGTCGAGGTCGGCATCGCCCGGACCGCGCCGCGCTATCGCGACGGGCCGCTGGTGAACGAGATCGAGGAGCTCTACCTCTCCGCGATCCGCGCCGCCCGTCATACGATCTACATCGAGAGCCAGTATCTAGCCGCCGGATCGCTTTGCGAAGCGATGGAGACGCGCCTGGCCCAGTCGGGCGGTCCGGAGATCGTGATCATCAATCCGAAATCGGCCCAGAGCTTTCTCGAGAACGAGGCGATGCATTCGGTGCGCTCCCGGATGATCGAGCGGCTGCGCGAAGCCGACGAGCGCGGCGGCGGCGGACGCTTTTCGATCCTCCACCCCGTGAACGCCGATGGCACGCCGATCTACGTCCACGCCAAGGTGTTCGTGATCGACGACAGGTTCCTGAAGATCGGATCGAGCAATATCGACAACCGCTCGATGGGCTTCGACACCGAATGCGACGTCGCCATCGAGGCGACGACCGAGGCGAAGCGCACTCTCATCCGAAGCTTCACACTCTCTCTCTTGGCCGAGCATCTGGATCGCGAGCCGGACGCGGTGGAAGCGGCCTGGGACGAGCAAGGCTCACTCGTCCGCGCAATCGATGCGCTGCGGACCGCAGAAGGGCGGAGCCTGCGCCCCATAGAGCCGCATTCGCTCGACCCGCTCGAGAGGGCGCTGGCGGACAGCCGCATTCTGGATCCACGGTACTGGCCGCAAAACCACCCTCACCCGAAAGAGCGCGTCAAGCACGCCGTCAAACGCGCCGTCGAGCCCTTCCACCTGGAGGCAGCCAGCCTCGGCACGGTTCTTTTGGCAGCCGGGGCCGCTGCTCTCGGCCTTTGGGTCGGACGCCGGATCGTGCGGTCCAGGCGACGGCCACTCGCGGCACCTGCCATCGTTACGGGAGGGACCTTCCGCCCGTCGGTGCCGCGCAAGCCGCAACGTTGAGACTCCTCGATAGGAATTACGAGAAGCCGCGCTGCGAGCCTCCACAGTCAAAGCCTCTATGGTCGCGGACGACCGATCATTCATCTCAGCCGATCATGACGGGTTAAGCACCATCGGAAGCCAGATCTTCGCGTACTTGCGCGGCCGATTTTACGACAGGTGCTCTGTTCTCTCCCCTCTCCACCAGTTGCGTCGAGCGAAGCGTCCGCAAGGCACTGCCATCATCGAAGACAGCGCGAAATACCTCTCGGGAAAGCCGGCCGCCCCTTGTATCCAATTGCGGTTGCCGTCATCAATTCCAACTAACAGGATTCTGGGAGGAATTATGCGATGAAGAACCATACTGTAATCTGCGCCGCGACGCTGCCGTTCGTTCTTGCGACAGCAGGGGCCGCGTCGGCCGAAACCGTCCTGAAATGGGCGCATGTCTACGAGGTCAGCGAACCCTATCATACCTGCGCGGTCGCCGCGTCGGACCTGCTGAAGACCGCCACGGACGGCCGTTACTCGATCGAGGTCTTCCCGGCATCTTCGCTCGGCAAGGAGGAAGACATCAACGAGGGCCTTGGGCTTGGCACCGTCGATGTGATCTATACCGGCCAGCTTTTTGCGGGCGGCAGCTATGGTCCGATCGCCATCGGTGGCGCGCCGTTCATGTTCCGTGATTTCGAGCACTGGGATGCATACCGCAACTCGGACCTCTTCAAGGAGCTCAGCGACGGCTACGCCGACGCAAGCGGCAACCACGTCGTCGCCATGACCTACTACGGCAACCGCCACGTCACTTCGAACAAGCCGATCCTGACCCCCGAAGACATGGCGGGTCTCAAGATCCGGGTGCCGAACGCGCCGCTCTACCAGATGATGCCGCTCGCCACCGGCGCCAACCCGACGCCGATCGCCTTTGCCGAGGTTTACCTGGCGCTGCAACAGGGCACAGTCGACGCGCAGGAGAACCCCCTGCCGACAATCCAGGCGAAGAAGTTCTATGAAGTGCAGTCGGACATCAACCTGACCGCGCACATCACCGACGCGCTGCTGACCATCGTCGGAGGCCCGGTCTGGGATTCGATGAGCCCCGAAGACCAGGCCGCGATCTCCGATGTGGCCCAGCAGACCGCGACCTGCGCCTCGGACCAGATCGTCCAGAAGGAGCAGGAGTTGGTGCAGTGGTTCAAGGACGAGGGCGTCACGGTGAACGAAGTTGATCGTGGACCGTTCATCGAGGCGACCGAGAAGCTCCACAACGGTGACATGGCGACCTGGGATCAGGCCACCTACGACCGCCTGCAAGGCCTCTGAGCTTCGACGGACCGCGGGGGCCTCTTCGGCTTCCGCGGTCCGCCTGCGGCGAAACTCTCGCCAAAGATCCAATACTGGAACCCGATATGGCTGTCGATGAACGCGAGCCGGCGAAGGGTCTCGACCTGCCGGAGTTCGAGGACGAAACGATCGACCTGTCCGATCTCCGCTGGGAGGACAGCATCGTCTTTGCGATTTTCTGGATCCTCGCCTTCGTTGTGTTCCTGCAGTTCTTCACAAGGTACGTGCTCAACGACTCGCTCGGATGGACCGAAGAGATCGCCCGCTACCTGTTGATTGGCGTCACGTTCGCCGGCGCCGCGCTCGCGGTGCGCAAGCAGTCCCACATCGCTGTGGAGTTCCTGTACCGTTGGGTCCCGCGGAGTGGCAGGATGGTCGCGCAGGCGGTGATCGATGTGATCTCGATCGTTTTCTACGTCGCGCTGGCCTGGTTCAGCGCTGGCATCGCGATGCGCACCAAGTCCGGGATGGTCTCTATCTCGGTGCCGAAGTCGGTCATTTACTGGGGTGTTGCGGCCTGTTTCGTGGCAATGGCCGGCTACGCGGTGGTCGTCGCATGGCGCCATTGGAAAACCGGAACGTCCCCGTTGATCGACCCCGAGGCGCATGCCGCCCATATCCTGGACTAGGAGCCCGCCTTGGAAATCGTCCTTCTCTTCGTGATGCTGTTCGGGATGATTGCCTTCGGGGTGCCCGTGGCGATCGCCCTGACCGGCTCTTCGGCGATTTTCATTCTGGCGAATGGCACACCGCCGCCCTTGGTCGTTGCCCACCGGATGATCAACGGCGTCGACTCCTTCCCGTTGCTGGCGGTGCCGTTCTTCATCCTCGCGGGTAACTTGATGAACACAAGCGGCATCACCGCTCGGATCTTCAACTTCGCCCTGGCACTGGTGGGCTGGATGCGCGGCGGCCTGGGGCACGTCAACATTGGCGCTTCGGTGATTTTTGCCGGCATGTCGGGGGCAGCCGTGGCCGATGCCGGCGGGCTTGGTGCCATCGAGATAAAGGCGATGCGCGATGCCAACTATCCGCCCGGCTTCGCCGTCGGCGTGACCGCGGCGTCTTCGACCATCGGACCGATCATTCCGCCCTCGTTGCCGATGGTGATCTACGGTGTCGTCGCCGGAGCCTCGATCGGTCAACTTTTCGCGGCAGGATTCGTGCCCGGACTGATGATGGCTGGCGCCCTGATGCTGATGGTCGCCTGGTACGCCCGGCGCGACGGTTACCCCGCCGACCAGCCGTTCCACCTGCCGACGCTCTGGACCGCGTTCCGTCGCGCCTTCCTGTCGCTTCTGACCCCGGCGATCATCGTCGGTGGCATCCTGTCGGGGGCTTTCACCCCCACCGAAGCCGCCGTTGCTGCCTGCGCGTGGGCTCTTGTGCTTGGGCTCATCGTCTACCGCACACTCACGACGAGACGGTTCGTCAGGGTATCCTTCGACACCATCGAGACCACTGCGGTCGTTCTTTTCGTGGTCGGCGCCGCATCGATCTTTGCATGGATCTTGACCTCGAACCGGGTGCCCGAGCACTTCGCCGCGACCCTTTTGTCGATCTCTGATCGACCCTGGGTGATCCTTCTGCTGATGAACCTGATCCTGCTGATCGTTGGCTGCTTCATGGAGACGATCGCGGCGATCACAATTCTGGTTCCCGTCCTGTTACCGGTCGCGGTCTCGCTGGGCATCGATCCTGTCCACTTCGGGGTCATCATGGTGCTGAACCTGATGATCGGCTTGCTGACGCCACCAGTGGGTATGGTGCTCTACGTGCTCGCCCGCGTCGCGAAAATGCCCTTCGAAGAGTGCGTCGTCGCGACCGCGCCGTTCCTCATCCCACTGGGCGTGGTTCTGCTGCTGATCACCTTCATTCCCGGTCTCACACTCTGGCTTCCCACGTTGATCTATCGCTGAGCCGGCTCTTTTCATTCAGGCGTCGACGAACGTCCGCGATGACCCCGTAGCGGACTGTCGGGGTCTGATGCTTCGAATGGCTGCAACGGGCCGGGAAGTGACGGCTTGCGTGTAGAGCCCGCCTCCGCCCGGCACAACGACGTCTTGCCCTGCGGCACCTAACGGCGCTCGGGCATGATGGTGGTGCCGGAAGGCAGTTTCGAGATCGATCTACCTAAGCCAGAGCGCACTTTCGCCTTCGATCCAATGTCGGTCGGTGCGGCCTAGCGCTTAGCTATCAAATTCCTTTGGCGCACTTCATACTGCTGGGATGGATCATGCGGCTCCTGAAAGTCACGATGTTCGACGCCGCTCGAAGCGGGTTGTCGTGCTCGGTGGCACCGGAACAATCGGACGGGCGACCGTCGGCGCCCTTCTCGCGCGCGGGCATCGGGTGATATGTCCTCTGCGCCCCGCGAGCTGCGCCAAGGCGCGAATGCTACTCCCCCCGGACACCGAAATCCGGCCTTGCGAAATCACCGCTCCCGACGCTCTTTCACATGATGGATTTCGCGGTGAGACCTTCGACGCGATGGTCTCCTGCCTTGCCTCTCGTACTGGCACTGCGCGGGACGCCTGGGCTATTGACTATGCGGCGCATTCGCAGGCCCTCGGGATAGCGCGCGCCTCAGGCATATCGCACATGGTCCTGCTCTCGGCGATCTGCGTCCAGCGACCTCGGTTGCCGTTTCAACATGCCAAGCTTGCTTTCGAGCAGGAGCTGATCGGCTCTGGCCTGACATTTTCCATCGTTCGGCCGACCGCCTACTTCAAATCGTTGTCGGGGCAAATTGAGCGTGTTCGTCGCGGTAAGCCATACCTTCTTTTTGGCAACGGCCAGCTCACGTCTTGCAAGCCAATCAGCGACAGGGATCTGAGTGGTTATATCGCAGATTGTCTTGATGATGAGTCTCGCTGGAACCGGGTTCTTCCGATTGGCGGGCCGGGTCCCGCGATCACGCCGCTTGAGCAAGGCGAACGGCTCTTCGACATGTTGAACGAACCGCCGCGCTTCCGGCGGGTGCCGGTCAAGCTGCTCGATGCCATAATCGTGGTGCTAAGTGTGTTGGGAAAAGCCTCGCGGCGACTTCAAGACAAGGCCGAACTGGCTCGGATAGGGCGCTACTATGCAACCGAATCCATGCTGGTTTTCGATACGGCCACGGGTTGCTACGATGCAGACGCGACGCCGTCGACCGGCGATGAGAACTCTCTTCGATTTCTACGCGAAAATCGTAAACCAAGACGCGGCGGTCGATCTTGGCGCACACGCGGTTTTTTGACCTTCAGCTTTTCGGTTAGTAGCCGGTCTCCAACGCGATACAGCGGCAGCTTGCAGCTCTTTCTTTTGCTTTGCTTGACGGGCCCGCACCGGAGCATCACCGGTGACGCCTCGACGACTCTTTTGGCCCGGAAGAAGTCATCGCTGGTCGAACAACCCTTGACGCCACTTCAGCGACGACTACCCGCCCCCCAAAACCCTTCAGGTGGCGTGTTCCGGTCCAGCATTTCGGGAAACGCCCTCGAACATGTCGATTATCTCGTTCGGCGATACTCGCTCAAGGATGCCGTCTGCAACCTGGTCTCTTGTCCAAATCAGTGACTTCGCCGGATCGTGCAGCATCGCCCAACTCCCGAACATGCGGTTCGCTATTTTTCGGCTGACGAGCTTGGTGATCCCTGCGTGGCGGTCATCACGACCGATGCGCGTGTAGGCAGCCGTCACCTGTTCGGAAGGGCCTTCGAGCAACTGGAGATATATGTCGTGTCGGCAGACAAGCGCGCCCGTGATACCATCACGAAGGTTGCACCTGCGCGCATCGTTCAGAATGCCGCTCAGCAGGACGCCGTTGTACCCGAAGGGCTGAGACCAATAAACGAGCTGGGTAAGGTCTGTGATGATCGGTGCTCCTTGTGGACGGATGCGAGCCTGAGACTGATCGGGCATCGGTCGGATGGTCGTCGGACTGGCCAAGCTTAGCGGACATCGGCGGTGGCGCAACCTGACAGCACGTTGGGCTCAAACAGGACCCTTTGCTGCAAGTCGCGCAAAGGTCCGAAACTGGCCTCTGGCTTCTTGGAGCCAGACGTCCGCTTAGGGCCGATTGCGCCTTCCCGGCAGGACGGGAACTATCAGGTATTCAGGGCTTTTCGAAAAGGATCGAGCCAGTCCGCATGTAGTGTTCCTTCAACGCCTCAACGGCTACGTCCGTCTCCCTCGCGAGAACGAGGTCCTTGAGCTCTGCATGCTCGATGGACACGTCTCTCGTGCCGCCGGCCTGTGTCCTCGCCTGGAACCGGTAGCGGATGTTCAGCTCGTACAGCCTGTCGCAGTTCGCTATGAGGATCGGAGAGCCGCAGGCCGAGATCAGGCTCATGTGAAAACGCTTATGCGCTTCTTCCCATTCCCGATTGATCGATGCAGCGGCACTGCCTTGGGACCGCGGCACGCGCGTCATGCGATGATGCGCAAGAAGGACACGCTCCTCCCAATCCTCGTCTCCGGCCGCAATCGACCGGCGCAGAGCCTCTCCTTCTAGAAAGCATCGGTTGGTCAGGATGTCCTGGAACTCTTCCGGCGATATGCCGGCAACGAAGAAGCCGCGCTTATCGAAGCGTTCCACCAGTCCTGCGCTCACAAGGCTGTTCAGGGCCTCGCGAAGGGGAGAAGAGCCGCAGCCGTAACGCTCGGACAGAAGGCGCAGGCGGAGCTGCTCGCCAGCCCGCAGTTCTGCGTACAGGATGTCCTGTTTAAGAACTTCGTAGACTGACAGTCCAAGTGAGCTCTTCGTCTTCTGTTCAATTCCCAAAAGGTCAGTCTCCATCGCACTCGTCATTATGGCCTGAGGGGGCGTAATCGCTGTACCGCGATAGTCAAGTCAGCAGCGACAAGCTGTACAGCGCTTCATCCCTCCACGATCACGCTGGATTTCTGCCAGAACACAAAGCGACGCTGAAGCCACACCACGAGCATGAACAATGCGAGACCGATGACGCTGAGATAGACGATCAGCGCAAAGACGCGTGCGGTGTGCAGGTTGGTTGACGCAACGCGAATGAGTTCCCCGAAGCCTTTGCCGCCGCCCAGGAATTCGCCCGTGATGGCGCCGGCCATGACGCCGACCGAACCGATCTTCAACCCTGTGAAGAAATGCGGCATGCCGGTTGGCAGCTTCATCTTGATCAGCGTCTGCCAGCGCGTCGCCCCCATGGTCTTGAACAGCATTCTCGCACTTTCGTCCGCGGCGTGCAGCCCTGCGGCTGTGCCGACCACGATTGGGAACGTCGCGATGTAGGTGGCCAGCGCGACCTTGGATTCGATCCCGAACCCCAGCCAGGCGATGAACAGCGGCGCGAAGGCGACCTTGGGCATCACGTCCAGGGCCACAAGGTAGGGCATCACAGCGCGCTCGCCAAAGGCCGTCTCGCCCACCAGAACGCCAAGGCAGAATCCGAGAAGAACCGCGAGAATGAAGGCGTAGAAGACCTCCCTTAGCGTCGTCCAGAGCGACGCCAGCATGTAGTCGCCGGTCAGCAGGTTGCGACCCACGAACACAAGCTGTTCCGCGGTTTCGTAGGGTGAGGGAAGAATGATCGGCGACACGATCCCGAAGATGTAGACCAGTTGCCACAGCAGTATCACGACGACGAAGATGAAGATCATCGCGACCGAGCGCGGAACACGGTCGATCCACGAGCCCTGCTCGACCCACACCGTCGAGACGATACCGCCGGCACCGTCCGAACCTGCGCCCTGGATCGCGACGACGTCCGCTGTCGACTCGCTCATTGTATAGCTCCTCCTTCGTCCAGATGGCTGCGGATCCGGTCGACGATAGCGCCAAAACGCGGTGTGGTGATCATGTCGAGCGTTCGCGGCCGCGGCAGATCGATTTCGACGACCTCGGCGATCCGTCCGGGACGTGGCGACATCACATAGACGACATCCGACAGGATCACGGCTTCGGCGATCGAGTGGGTGACGAGGAACGCAGTCGCGTTGCGCTCCATGCAGATGCGCTGGAGCTCCATGTTCATGAAGTCCCTGGTGATTTCGTCCAGTGCGCTGAAAGGTTCGTCCAGGAGCAGGACGGAGGGTTCCGAAACGAGCATGCGGCAGATCGCTGCCCTCTGAGCCATCCCTCCCGACAGTTCGGCGGGATACACTTCAGCGAATTTCGAAAGCCCGGTCATGGACAGGAGATCCCGCGCTCGTCCATGAGAGGCGCGCGCCGCCTGCTTGCCGTCCCGTATCTCGATTGGCAGGACGATGTTCTCCAGCACGGTGCGCCACGGAAAAAGCGTTGCCTGCTGGAACATCATCCCGATGTCCTCTCGCGGACCCAGGACCGGTCTGCCCTCGAGAATGACAGCGCCTTCCGACGGAGGGATAAGACCTGCCATGATCTTGAGAAGTGTAGACTTGCCGCAGCCACTCGCGCCGATCACGGCCGAAAAGCTGCCTTCTCGAAGGGTCAAACTCACGTCGTCGAGAGCCCGGATGTCGCGTTTTACGAACGTCTTGCCGACGCCACTCAGGACGTAGACCGGCCGCGCGTCTTGCGCGGCCGGGTTCGAATGTTGCGACAACACGGTCAATTTTCCTGGTTCGCGATCGTGACGAATTCGTTGGTGTAGACCGTCTCCAGGTCATCGAGTGGGGCTTCCAGTTCGCCGGTCGCGATCATGCTGTCATGCCAGATCTGCCAATGCTCCGGATCGTTGTAGCCCCAACCGTTCTCCATCTTGTGGGGGATGCCCTTCTCCAGAACGCTGTCGAGCAAAGCATTGGCATAATCCTTGTCCTCACCCTCCTGCGGGTTGCCCGCCGTAAGGTGCTCGAGGACACGTTCGCGATTTGCGGGATCGCGCGTGAAGTTATTTGCTTTAACCATCGCGGATACGAAGCCTTGAACAGCTTCAGGATTTGCCTCCATGAACTCGCGCGTGACCGCGTAGCCATTGCCGAACAGGGTCTGGAAACGATCTGGCGTGATGTCTCGCATCGGCATACCCCGATAGGTCAGGATCGCACGGTCGGCAGTACTGCCGACGTAGGCAACGATCTCGTCGCGCATCAGCCCCGCGAGGGCGGTGCCCCCATCGCCGACAGGGATGAAGGTATAGTCTGCGGGTTCACTCATCCCGGCGTCGCTGAGGATCGTTCGGGCGAACCCGACTTCGGCGCCATCGGCCGTTCCCACACCGATCTGACTACCCTTAAGGTCTTCAGGCGCCTGATAGGAGGCTTCCTCCGGCACCAGGATGCCGAAGGAGCTCCGAGGCAGCGAGTTGTAGATGAAAACGACGTCGACCCCCCGGGCGTTTGCCATGATGACTGGGGCGGGACCCGGACGCCCGAATTGCGCCTGACCAGACGCCAAGGCCTGCAGGATCGCAGAAGAACCGTTCACGGCCTGAGGTTCGATCTCCAGCCCCTCGTCGGCGAAGTACCCCTCTCCAATCGCAACGAAGACCGGGTACGAGTTGATCGCCGACGGGCTTGGCGAGACATACGTGAACTTCTGAAGCTCCTGGGCCCACGGCGCCAGTGCGGTGGCTGGCAGCACCGCCAGACCAAATGCGAGCGCCTTCAAGTGCGAAAGCGGTGATGTCGAAAACATGGCGTATTCTCCTCCCTTGGTGATCTTTCGCCCATTCTGTGGCGTCCCATGCCTGCGACGTGGCGGCACGGGACGTCGAGGTCAGCTAGCTGACGCAGGCGCGTACTTGCCGGTAAGCTGCTTTGGCAGCGGGGGTAGGCCCTTTTCCTGGCGCTGAAGTCGCGTATCGCGTGGCCAGGTCCGTTTCAGCTCGTCGCGAACCTTGATCTCCAGTCGCCCTATGCCACCGACTTCCAAGACGATCGTGTCCCCGTCCTGGATGCTGCTCAACCCGCGGTGGTTGGTTCCCGTCGCGATGATGTCGCCGGGCTCGAGCGCGTGTATGCTGCTGGCCCACGAGATGCATTTCGCGATGTTGTGGCCCATGTCGGACGTGTTGAAGTCCTGCTTGAGGTCACCGTTCACCCAGCACTTGATCGGGATATTGTAAGGATCGGAAACTTCGTCAGCAGTCACGATCCACGGACCGAGTGGCGCGAAAGTCTCGCGCGACTTGCCTTGGAAGAAGACGTTGCGATCGGGCGGTATACCTCGCGCCGAACCGTCGAGAAATGGCACGTATCCGAAGATGTAGTCCATTGCCTCGTCTTCCGGCACATCGACCGCCCTCTTCCCGATCACAATTGCAACCTCGGCCTCGCACTCGAAGTTGGTGGCGGGTGCGTCGGGAAGGATCATGGTGTCACCGGGTCCGATGACCGAATTCGGAGCCTTGTGGAAGGCATTGATCGCGTCCGGTTCCGAAAGCGTTCCGCTTTCCATGTAGTTGCGCGCCATGCAGACCATGTTGCGCGGTCGCGGAAGCGGTGCGCGGACGCGCAAGTCTTCGATCGGCTTTCCGGAGGTCTTCTCGACGTGAGAGGCGATCTTGTCTCGGTAGGACCCGAAATCGGCGATCAGGGCCGTCATCAGATCCTCCCGATGCAGGTGCGGCAAATCCTTCACTACATCTGTGATGTCCACCCCCTGCTCGTCCTTGAGAACGCAGAGTCTGTAGTCGTCGGCGTAGAAAAACCTCATGTGAACCTCGATTCGCGGCAATTCCTACCAACGAAGTACATCATCGTGAAAAACGTCTGACAAGTATGATTATCGACAATTTTGGGTGGGAGGCCGCCGTCATCCAACGAAGAGGTCAGAGAGGCTGAACTGCATGACCACGGTAGTATCGCCATCCAAGCAGTGCGCGCGCGTGTGGTGAAAGTTGGATTGCACGATTGACTCACATACACCCTCGCCGGCACGTCGAGGTGCACCGGCCGTTCATAGAGAGGGTACCAACAGCGGTCGGTCTGCGGCGGGTCACGCCCTTATCAACCGCTCGGATCAGACTTCAGGGTGCAGCCGACCAAGCCAATGTCCGCGTTTAGTGAAGGCTCAGCGCCTCGTTGCCCTGGTGATGGCCCATGAGCCCGGCGACCGGGGAGAAGAGCATCAGGTCGATCCCTACCCGTCGACGCACTCCGTCATCTCGTTTCACGAGGCCTATACGGACCGAAAGAGTGACGGCGACGGACATCGGTGTGAAAAATCGGAGCGTCGAGAAGCAGCAATCGGCCACGCATGATGAGCGTACCCGTTATCCCAAAAGTTACCCCTGCCTGTAGGAAACAGGTCGAGGGTTGCTTAAGCCATCTGATTTAATGGTGCCCCCAGAGAGACTCGAACTCCCGACCCCCTGATTACAAATCAGATGCTCTACCAGCTGAGCTATAGGGGCACCGTGCCGTCCACATAGCAACGCGCGCGCGGTCGGGCAAGCTACCGCGCGCGAACCATGTCGCGGGCGACGAAGGCGACGGCGGCGAGGCTTGCGGCGATGATGAGCATGGCGGGCGGCGCGGCCTCGGCGATCTTTTCCAGCGAGGCCTGCTCATGGGCGCGGGTGGCGAGCGTGTCGAAGTTGAACGGGCGAAGCAGCAGCGTGGCGGGCAACTCCTTCACCGCGTCGACGAAGACGAGAAGAAGTGCCGTGGCGACGGACCCCCGGATCAGCGGCATCTGCACGGCGCGAAGCGTGCCTCCGGGCGACCGCCCGAGCGTACGCGCGGCCAGCGGCAGGCTGGGCGAGACGCGCCCCAGGGCGGCATCCGTCGCCCCTTGTGCGATGGCGAAGAAACGGACGGCGTAGGCATAGATGAGGACCGTGGCGCCCCCCGTCAGCAGAAGCCCCGGATCGTGCCCGGTCAGCGCGAGGATACCGTCGGCAAGCGCGTTGTCGAAGGCGGCGAGCGGGATCAGGAGACCGAGCGCCAGCACTGCCCCCGGCGCGGCATAGCCGATCGTCGTTGCGGGAAGGACGACCAGGGGCAGCGTCCGCCCCGACAGCCTCACGCCGTAGACGAGGAACAGCGCCGCCGTGACGGTCAGGACCGCGGCCCCTCCGCCGACGACGAAGGTGTTGAGGACGGCGCGCCCCAGTCCCGGCGTGATCCAGCCCCCCTCCTGCGTCAGGGCGTGCTGCCCAAGGACCGCGACCGGCAGCACGAACCCCGCAAGGAACGGCAGGGCGCAGACCGCCGTGGCGATCCATCCTTTATAGCCCGGCAGTTCCTGCGGCTCGATCCTGTGCTCTCCGCGCGTCATGCGGTGAAAGCGGACCCTCCGGCGGCTCGCCTTCTCGATGGCGACGAGGGCGAGGATCATGGCGAGAATGACGCAGGCGATCTGCGCGGCACCTCCCGCGTTCCCCGCTTCGAGCCAGACCGAGAAGATGCCCGTCGTCAGCGTCTGAACCCCGAAGAAATCGACAGCGCCGAAGTCGTTCACCGTCTCCATCATCACGATGGCCGTTCCCGCCGCGATGGCCGGGCGGGCCAGCGGCAGGGCAATGGTGCGGAACCTTCTCCACGGGGCCTGCGCCAAGCGCGCGGGCGACGTCGTGGGCGCGCCCCGACTGCTCGCGGAAACCGGCGGTGGCGAGGAGATAGACGTAGGGATAAAGCGACCCCGTCAGAACGAAGATCGCGCCGTAACGCGATCGGATATCAGGGAAAAAGTAATCCCGCGCACTCGTCCAGCCAAAGCTCGTCCGCAGCGCGGTCTGGACCGGACCGGCGTATTCCAGAAAGTCCACCAGCGCATAGGCCCCCAGGTATCCCGGCACCGCCAGCGGAAACAGAAGCATCCAGCGCAGCCAGCGCACGCCTGGAAATCGGTAGGACACCACCAGCCAGGCCGCCCCCGTCCCGATGGCCGCCGACAGGGCACCCACGGACAGCATGATGACCACCGAGTTCGTCAGGTAGCGCGGCAGCGTGGTCGAGACGAGATGCCCCCAGATCGGCGCCGTCGGATGCAGCGCGATCCAGGCGACCGACAGGATCGGCATCAGGACAAGGGCCGCGATCACGGCCGCGCCGACCGACCAGACGTCGAGGCGCAGGCGGAGGCGGCGCAAAGTCCGAGTGTTTCGGTCGGCCATCATCGCATCCGCCTAGCTCGAAATCGGTTCCCCTGTCCAGTCGCGCGGTCTATCGTGCCGCCCAAGAAACGTGGGCAGTCGATGCAGGTCATCTTCCATCTCGGTGCGCATTGCACGGACGGCGGTCTCTTGATCCGCTCGATCCTGCGAAATCGCGCGGCCCTCGCGGCCGAGGGCATCGGCGTGCCGGGACCGGGTCGCTATCGCGAGTTGATCGGCGAGGTCTCGACGACGCTGCGCGGGTCCGCCGCCGACCCCGACACCGAGGACATGCTGCTCGAAGCCATTTGCGACGACGACACCGCGGTCCGCGTGGTCCTCTCGAACGAAAACTTCCTCTGCCGCATCGGCGTCGTCCTCGCGCAGAACGGGCTCTATCCCAAGGCCGAAAAGTCGTCCTGGCTGCGCCATTGCCTGCCCTCGCACGAGGTCGAGTTCGCCCTGGCGATCCGCAATCCCGCCACCTTCGTGCCCGAGGCGCTGGCGATCGCGGGCGAAGGCCACGGCATCCTCGACGGTCTTTCGCTAGGCGACCTCCTGTGGTCCGAGGTTATCGCCGACATCGCGGCTGCCAACCCCGGCGCGCGCATCGTCGCCTGGTGCCACGAGGACACGCCCTTCATCTGGTCCGAGGTCATGCGCGAGGTGACGGGTCACGACCCCTTCACCAGGCTCGAGGGCGGCTTCGACATGCTCGACACGATCATGTCCGAGGACGGGATGACGCGGCTCACCGACTTTCTCGCCGAGCGAGAGATCGAGAACGAGACCAAGCGCCGCCGCGCCATCGCGGCCTTCCTCGAGGCGCACGCCCTCCGCGACGAGATCGAGACCGAGATCGACCTGCCCGGCTGGACCGAGGACACCGTCGCCGCCCTGACCGAGCTTTACGAAGAGGACGTGGCCCGCATCGCCCGGATGCCGGGCGTGACCTTCATCGCGCCGTGAAGGCGCGGCGCTGGCTCCGCTGGGTATTTTTCCTGTCGCTTGGGCTGCTCCTGGGTCCGCCGCTGCTGTTGCTGCTGAGCTTTCTGCCGCGACTGATCTGGCCCGCCCCTTGCGGCAAGGTGGTCGACTGCAACTGGATCGTCGACATGACTGCCAACCTGCCATTCTGGCTGCTCGTCTTCGGACCGCTTCCGATGCTTCTCGGAGCGGCGGTCCTTCTGGGACTGGCGGCCTCCCGCATCGTGCGGCGCGACGTCGTCTCGCGGACGGTCGGCAGTCTCGCCCTGCTCACGATCCTGGCCCTCGCCTGGATCCCGGCCGGAGCCGACGACTGCTCGCGGCGGTTCACCGACACCGCCTACGCTATCTGCCTCGAAAGACATCTTCGACGGTCTGACGATCGCGGAGACGCGCGACTGGCTGGACGCCAGCGGCTATCGCATGAGCAGCATTGACGACACGCGGAACTTCGGAGGGTTCCGCGCCGACCGGCATCGCACTCTGACCGACGCGCCAGACGGCTACTTCCTTGCGGTCCGCGACGAAGGCCACTTCTACAGCGCGCCCTACGGCACCAACTTCCACCGCCTCATTCTCCTCATCGGCGCGGGGGACGGACAGTTCAATCTTGGAGTCTACGTCGACACCGCGAGCGACCGAGTGATTGCCGTCGATGCCTGGTGGTCCTTCAGCCTCCTCTGACACCGGTTTGACTCGCGCCGTCCGGATGATACCCCGGATGCCTCAACGGAGGACGCGCCCATGACCGCCTACCCCAACCACGGACGCATCGACGGACCCATCGTGATGATCGGCTTCGGCTCCATCGGGCGAGGCACCCTGCCCCTCATCGAGCGGCATTTCGAATACGACGCCCGCCAGATGACGGTGATCGAGCCGAACCTCGACGACCACACCTTCCTCGCGCAGCGCGGCATCCGGCATGTCGAGACGGCCGTCACGCGCGAAAACTTCCGCGAGCTTCTGACCGGCCTCTTCCCCGACGGTCGAGGCTTCTGCGTCAACCTCTCGGTCGACACCTCGTCGCTCGACATCATGAAGCTCTGCCGGGAACTGGGCGTCCTCTACATCGACACGGTGGTGGAGCCCTGGGCCGGCTTCTACTTCGACACGAAGAACAACGCAGACCGCACCAACTACGCGCTGCGCCAGCGCGTGAGGGACGAGAAGGCGCGCAACCCCGGCGGCACCACCGCCGTCTCCTGCTGCGGCGCCAATCCCGGCATGGTCTCGTGGTTCGTGAAAGAGGCGCTGATGACGCTCTCCGCAGACACCGGCCGCGCCGATCCGATGCCGCAGGACCGCGAAGGCTGGGCGCGCCTCATGCAGTCGCTCGGCGTCAAGGGCATCCACATCGCCGAGCGCGACACCCAGAAATCCACCCGCCACAAGCGCATCGGCACCTTCGTCAACACCTGGTCGGTCGAAGGCTTCGTCTCGGAAGGTTTCCAGCCCGCCGAGCTGGGCTGGGGTACGCACGAGACCTGGATGCCCGACGACGCCCATTCCCACGCCACCGGCTGCCGCGCCGGCATCTGGATCGCGCGCCCCGGCGCCATCACCCGCGTCCACACCTGGTGCCCGACGCCCGGCCCCCAGTTCGGCTTCCTCGTCACCCACAACGAGGCCATCTCCATCTCCGACTACTACACCGTCGGCGACCCTGCCCGGCCCGACTACCGGCCCACCTGCCACTACGCCTACCACCCCTGCGACGACGCCGTGCTCTCGCTCCACGAGACCTTCGGCTCGGGCCGCATCCAGGCGACCCAGCACATCCTCGACGAGAACGAGATCACCGAGGGCATCGACGAGTTGGGCGTCCTCCTCTACGGCCACGAGAAGAACGCGCTCTGGTACGGCTCGCGGCTCTCCATCGAGGAAACCCGCGACCTCGCTCCCTTTCAGAACGCCACCGGCCTCCAGGTATCCTCCGCCGTTCTCGCCGGCATGGCCTGGGCGCTGGAAAACCCCCGTGCCGGCATCGTCGAGACCGACGAGATGGACCACCTCCGCTGCCTCGAGGTCCAGCGCCCCTACCTCGGCCCCGTCGAGGCCCACTACACCGACTGGACCCCCATCTCGGAGCGCTGGACCAAATTCGACGAGGAGATCGACGAGGCCGACCCCTGGCAGTTCAAGAACGTGCTGGCGAGTTGAGGGGGGCTAGACCTTGACGCTGGCGTCCCCACACCGCGTTCACCCGACTGCCGGAAGACGTCGACGCGCAGTTTGATCCAACCAGGCAACCCGCGCGTATGTGCTTCACATAGACGTCATGGACGGCGTTTTTGCGCCGGATAACCTGAACTTGGAGACAACAGTGAAAAAGCATCTTGCGATGAGCGCCGCATTTCTGGCGCTCTCAACGACCTCGGTACTTGCGGACGACTGGACAGGTTTCTACGCCGGTGCCGGCGTAGGCAATCTCGAGGTGGACACCGGCGCGGCCGGTTTCAAAGAGAACGACCTCAGCTACGGCGTTCACGCCGGATACAGGTCCGACGCGGGCCGTTTGGTGTTCGGCGGCGAGTTCGAATATGACTGGGCGGATGTCGAGCTTGTTCCCGGAGCCGTCACCGCGGATCGGGTGATGCGGTTGAAGGCCACCGCTGGCTACGATTTCGGTCAGACGTTGGTGTATCTCGCCGCAGGCACCGCGGAAGTCGATGTCGATGGTCTCGGTACGGACTGGGGCGGTTTCTTCGGTGTTGGCGCTGCCTATGCCGTCAGCCCTCGGGCCATTGTCGGCCTGGAACTGCTTGAGCATAATTTCTCCGATATCGGCGGCTCCGGTATCGATGCCGACGCATGGAGCGCCAACCTGAGAGCATCCTGGAAATTCTAAGACCTGTTCCCTAGTTTTGCCTGCGCTCGTGGCTTGGAATAAGTCACGAGCGCGCCTTGGCAGTTGAAGACCATGCTGGCGAGTTGAGGGGGGATTTGAACCCTTCAACGACCTCTACCGGACCGCTGTAGAAGGCCCGAAGAATGCCAGCGCTCGTCACCCTCACAAGAATGTCAGCGCGCCTTCCGAAACATCCGCCATCGGCTCCTGTTCGACTGGGCACTTCATCAACGCCCGGAAATTTTCAGCAAAATTCGAAAAGGAGAAAGACATGGCCTTCATGCAGACCACACGCGCCTTTGGCGTCGCCTTGCTTATCGCCGCCCCTGCCTTCGCGCAGGAGCAGGCCGCGGATCCTGCTCTGGTGACAGAGACGTTGGAGGCACCCGCCGTCGCCGACCTGCAATCGCCCTCCGATCGCGTGGGCGAGTATTTCGAAACCGAAGACGGCGCGCGCATCTTCTACGAGGTGGCCGGCGACGGCCCGCCGATGCTTCTGCTTCACGGCTACCCGCTGTCCGGTGCGCTTTTCGCACGGGTCCGGGATACCCTGCAGGGCGACTTCACGATCCTTACTGTCGACCACCGTGGCTATGGGCTGAGCGAGGCGCCGGAGACGCCGGACGACGTCGCCACCTATGCAGGCGACGCGCTGGCCGTCATGGACCATCTCGGCTTCGAGACGGCGGTCATCGGCGGCATGTCGATGGGCGGCCCGGTCGCGCTTTCCATGTACGACCAGGCGCCTGACCGGTTCGACGGTCTCGTCCTGATCGACACCACCGCCGCAGCCGCCGCCCCGCCAGAGGCCGGGCTGTGGCAGGGCGTCGCCGAAGTGGCGCGCAATACGGGCAAGGAGCCGGTCATCACCTCGCTCGTGCCCGACATGCTGACGGGCGAGACGCGTCTCAACGAGCCCGCCATCTCTGACTACCTGACCTCGGTCATGGAAGGTTCGAGCGTCGAGGCCTTCATCGGTGGCGCCGTGGCGCTGGCCGAGCGCCCTGACTTCACGGACCTTCTGGCCGAGATCGAAGTTCCGGCGCTGGTCATCGTCGGCCTCGAGGATTCGCTCTACGCCGTTCAGGTCGCGCGCGACATGGTCGAACAACTGCCCGATGCGGAACTGGCCATCATTCCCGGCGGCTCGCACGCGGCGGTGTTCGAGGCGCCGGGCGAAGTGGGCAGCGCGATCCAGAGCTGGGCGGCAGACCTGTAGACGCCCGAAGCATCTTGCCCGGTGCTGGCGCGGACAGCGAACCGTGCCGGCACCGGGAACGATACGGAGAGGGGGCGGACTGACTCGCCCCCCCAATGACACGGAACGGCGCGGCTCGAAGGGGCGTCTCAGTCACGGCCGGATGCCGATACCGAGGCCGCAAAAGCGCGCCGCCCCTGCCACCACGTCTCGGCGTCCTGTTCGATCAGCGTTGCGCAGAGCTGCGCGAGCACATCGGGCTCGACCTCCTCCAGGGAGCGGTCTCCGCCATACTGTCCGGCGGCAAAGGAGAACCAGGAGTCACTGTAAAGGCCATCGCCGAGGGGCTGGCTGCCCACGCGCCACCTGCCGGAAAGATGGTTGCCGCCCTCGATAAGGCCGCCCGTCATCGACACCCTGAGATCTTTCGCATCGACGATCACGGCAATGGCTCACCACGTTCCTGCGCTCGGGATCGGCGAAACCGAGGTTGATGCAGAATTTCTCACCGACCTTGTCGAACTGGAAATTGACCAGGCAGACGAAGCCATCGTCATCCCGATAGAAATTCGGGAAAGAGCCTTTGAAGCCCATGTTCCTGAGAAGCGGCACGCAATTGTCCTTCAGTGCCTTCGTCATCTCTGCGGACATCGTCATGTGCTTCAGCGCTCCGTTCCGAGGCGAGAGAGTGATCGCGTGGTTTCCAGTCCGTATCCACCCTTAATGCTTTGCCTTCACACGCAAGGTCGCTTGGAAACCAGACACTATCGCAAGCAGTAAAATTGTCCCGGCCAGTTGTGGAGAGCGGGCGGTCGGCATCCGAGGCACACAGACCGGCGGGCCGGAACCTGCAACAGTCCCCTCCCAGCCCCGATCGCTCATTCGATCGGTTCGTGGAACACCGCTTCAAGACGGTTGCCATCGGGATCGTCGATGAAGGCCGCGTAGTAGGAGCCGTGATATTCGGGACGCAATCCAGGAGCACCGGCGTCGCTGCCGCCGCCGGCCAGCCCTTCGGCATGGAAACGGTCGACGCTTTCCCGGTCATGGGCGGCGAACGCCACATGCGTCCCCCTGCGTGCGTCGGCATTGTCGAGCTGCAAGCCGAAATCCTGGCCACCTTCGATGCCGTAGGTGAGCATGGTCGCTGTCTCCCACAGGAGAGGCAATCCCAGGACCGGCATGACCCGATTATAGAATTGTCTTGCCGTCTCGATGTCCGATACGCCCAGCGTCACATGGTCGAATATGGAAGGCATCGGTCGGCCTCCTTGGTCGAATAGAACGGATACGGGGCCATCGCAGAGGCTCGCCCCACCCTGCCCCATACAGCACAACGTCCCTCGTTTCGAGACGGCCAACCGCCTTCCTGCAGACGTCGTCCTGCCACACGCCGGGCCACACGCCGTCACCCTGACGTCGGCTTCATCCCGTCCAATCCAGCGCCAAGACCCCGCCCCTCACTCCGGAACATAGGTCAGCCGGATCGCCTCGCCGCCGATCCGGTCGCTCGCCACAAGGCGAAGCCTCGGGCGCGGTCCCGCGAAGAACGGCTTGCCGCCACCAAGGACCACCGGGTGAAAATAGAGCCGGTATTCGTCGATGAGCCCGAGTTGCCCGAGGCTGTGGGCCAGGATCGTCCCCGAAACGTCGACCTCGCCCGAAAGCTCGGACTTGAGACGCCGGATCGTCTCATCGATGTCCTCCGACACCAGCGTGGCGTTGGGGCCGACCTCGGTCAGCGACCGCGACACCACCCACTTGTGCTGCGTCCGCCAGGCCTCCGCGAAGGCGCGTTCGTCCTCGCCCCAGCCGGGCTGCTCCTCGTCCCAATAACGCATGATCTCATAGATGCGCCGCCCGTAGATGCTGCCGCCGGCCGTGCGCACCTGGTCGATCCAGTGCCGGAACAGCGCGGCGTCGGGCGCGAAGCCCTCATGGTCGACATATCCGTCAAGCGACAGGTTCATTCCGAACACGAACTTGGCCATGCGGCGAGACTCCCTGCGGGTGCCTCACACTAGCGGTCACCGTCGCGCCGCGTAAGCCTGAGCGTGCCGTGTCGGTGACGCGCCAACCTCTGCCATTATCGGCGGTGATCGGTGAGCAGGACGCCCGTGATACTGGCCGCGATCTCCGGAGGGACTTTGAATTCCACGATATGCTTGCCGTCGCCGCCGTCGCTCACGAACAGGGTCGTCATGTAGAATGGCGCCATGCTCCCGGACCCCACCGCTGCCACGTCGTCGCAGAGGAACCGGGAACTGAACGTGACGGTCAGCGGGTCGGGGATCGGTACGCCCTTCTCGGCGAACAGCCTGGCCGTCGTCCAATCCGCCGGATCGAGGATGACGCGCCCGGTGCCGGACCGGAAATCATCGCCTGCGTGACCCGTGCCGTCCGCTCCGGTGACGGAGCCCACGACGTCGAAGGCGAAGTCCGCGTAGTCATCCGAGAAGTCATGCAGCGTCACGCGCCACTCTTCCGGCACAAGGGCGCTTTCCGCACTCACCTTGCGGACAGAGGGCCAGGGATGGGCGGGCAGCGACCCGGTCGGACGCCCGTGGGCGACACAGCCCGGATAGGCTTCCGCCGCATCTCCGTCGATCTTGAGCGACAGAGGCCCCAATGGCTGCCGGGACACCACCTCGACCCGGTCGGCGTCTGTCGGAAGCCGACGCAGGCCGGAGGCGTCGGGCTGCGGCAGCGGCAGCAGTCGCCGGCGCGACGCTCCCTCCGACCGCGCCGTCTGGTCCTCGATGAAGTCGACGAAGAACTCCGCCATCCAGCGGCGGCCCTCGTCATTCAGGTGAAGCCCGTCTTTCAGCAGATCGCCCGGCTGGCGCCCTTCGGCCCGCAGCCGGTCCGTCCAGACTTGACGTACCGGCTGGACCGCAAGGCGAAGACGTTCCGCAAGCGAGGGGATGAAGTGGAACGACATGTAGTCGCGCCACTTGCCCTGTCTGAGCACCGGCCACGAGCGGCACCCTTCGGGCTGCGCGAAAAGCAACGTCAGACCGACCCTGCATCGCGGCTCGGGAATGGTGTCCGCGTGATCCGTCTGAAGGATGATGTCCGCGCCGGTACGCGTCAACATTTCGACGACGGTCCGCTCGTAGGCGCGGTGGTCGCCGTAGACGTGAAAGACGATCAGGTCGGGCGAGAGGTCGGCCAGATCGGCAGCCACCGTGTGAACGAGGCTTTCGGCCGAAAAGCCGCCGATGGACCGGTTCTCCCATTGAAAGACCAGGTTCGGATGACGCCTGGCCAATTCCTCCATGGCGAGGTCGCCCCAGCCCGAGCCGATGATCGATTGGCCATAGAACAGGACGCGAAACGGAACGGTCGTGCCAGAGCGCGACAGACCGAAAGCGGCGCGCGTATTCGCAAGCGCGTCAGGGTGCGCGTTCAGGTCCTCGACCGCCACGTCCGACGTCGGAAACCGCCATGCCTCCACCCTTCCGGTCGCGAAGGCTGACATGCCCGCAAGCCCGACGACGATGGCGGAGAAAATGAGCGCGCTTCGCATTCAAGGATGTATGGGCGTCGCCCTCGGACCCGGAAATTAACTGCGACACTCGGACGTGCGAAAAGCGGCCCGCCCAACGCGATTCCCGAGGCAGGTCGCGGGGGGCAAGCCGACCCCTCACACCGCCTGTATGCCTCGCCCGTAAGTCGCTACACTCCTCCCATGCGCCTCCACCAGGACATCGCCTTCTGCACATCCGAGGACGGCACGCGGATCGCCACCGCCGCCTGCGGTTCGGGGCCGGTCATCCTGCGCGCGCCGCACTGGCTCAGCCACGTCACCTACGATCTCGACAGCCCCGTCTGGCGCCCCTGGGTCGAGGCCCTGTCGCGGCACCACCGCTATGTCCGCTACGACCCGCGCGGCTGCGGCCTGTCCGAACGCCATTGCGCGGATCTCTCGCTCGCGGCCTGGCACAAGGACTTCGAGGCCGTCGCCGACACGATCCACGAGGACCGCTTCGTCCTTCTCGGCGTGTCGCAGGGCGGATCGCTGGCCATCGACTATGCCGCTCGCCACCCCGAGAGGGTCTCGCACCTCGTCCTCTTCAACACCTACGCGCAGGGCGGCCGGACGCGGGCGCGCACCGACGCCGAACGGCTCGAGGCCGAGACGATGGTCAACTTCGTCCGCATCGGCTGGGGCCGCGAAAATCCGGCCTTCTGCCAGTTCTTCACCAACCTCTTCATTCCCGGGGGCACGCCCGAGCAACACCGCTGGTGGGGCGATCTGGAACGCGAGACGGCCTCGCCCGAGGTGGCCGCCGAGACCCTGCGGCAGATGCAGGGCATCGACGTCGTCGACCTCTGCCCGCAGATCCGGGTGCCGACGCTTGTCGTCTCGTGCCGGAACGACATGCGCGTTCCGTTCGAGGAGGGCGCAAAGGTCGCGGCCCTTATCCCCGGCGCGACCTTCGTTCCCCTCGACAGCGCCAACCACGTCCTGATCCCCGGCGAACCGGCGTGGGAGGTGTTTCACCGCGAACTTGCGGCCTTCCTGGGTGTGACCCCGCCCGCCGGAGCCGCGCCGCGCGACGCGGGGCTGACGGCGGCGGAAGCCGAGGTCCTGCATCTCATGGCCGAGGGTCTCGACAACCGCACCATCGCCGGCCGTCTCGGCAAAAGCGAGAAGACGGTGCGCAACCAGGTCACGGTCGTCCTGTCGAAGCTCGGCGTCCACAGCCGCGCGCAGGCGATCGTGCGCGCGCTGAGCGACTAGCGGGCGCACCCGGGACATCCGGCCCACGAGAATCCCGCCACCCTGGGACCTGGGCCTCATGCCACGCGGCAATTGCAAGGGCACGCTACCTCCACCGGCACTCAAGCCGCGACAGGAGGATACGACGATGCCCCTCGACGAAACCGCACTGAACACCTTCATCATGCAGATCCTCGGCGACCTCGGCGGTGCCATGAGCATTCCGCTCGTCCGGATCGGCGACGCGCTCGGGCTCTACAGGACGCTCGACCGCATCGGTCCCGCATCGGCCGAGACGCTGGCCGATGCCGCCGACTGCCACCCGCGCTATGTCCGCGAATGGCTCTCGGCGCAGGCGGCCTCGGGCTATGTCACGCACGAGGGCGGGCGCTTTTCGCTCTCGCCCGAACAGGCCTTCGTCTTCGCCTCGCCGGACAGCCCCGCCAACATGATCGGCGCTTTCGATACCGCCGCCGCGATGGTCGAGAACCAGGCCAAGGTTCAGGCCGCCTTCAAGACCGGCAAGGGCGTCGCCTGGGGCGATCAGGCGGGCTGCCTCTTCTGCTCGGTCGCACGCATGTTCAGGCCGGGCTACGTCAACGCGCTGGTCCAGCAGTGGCTTCCGGCCCTCGACGGTGTGACGGACCTTCTGACCGAGGGCGCCACCGTCGCCGACATCGGATGCGGGCACGGCCTCTCGACCATCCTGATGGCGCAGGCCTTCCCGAAATCCACCTTCGTCGGCTACGACTTCCACCCCGGCTCCATCGCGGCGGCCACGGCCCACGCGGCGGCGCATGGCGTCGGCAATGTCCGCTTCGAGGTCGGCCGGGCGCAGGACTTCCCGGGCACCTACGACTTCATTACCTGCTTCGATTGCCTGCACGACATGGGCGATCCGGCCGCCGCCGCGACGCACATCCGCTCGGCTCTGAAACCCGGAGGCAGATGGATGGTCGTCGAACCCAATGCCGGCGACCGTCTCGAAAGCAACCTGAACCCGGTCGGACGGCTGTACTACTCGGCCTCGACGATGATCTGCGTGCCGACTTCGCTCGCGCAGGAGACGGGGGCGGCGCTCGGCGCGCAGGCGGGCGAGGCGCGCATCGCCGAGGTGATCCGCTCGGGCGGCTTCACGAAGGTGCGCCGCGCGGCCGAGACGCCGCTCAACATGGTGCTCGAGGCAAGTTGAGGCTCTGGCGTAAGGTCCGGGGGCGAAGCGTGCGGAGTGTTAACCACTGCGTTCCGAGGCCCCCGGCACCGACGCGATACCGACGTGATACCGACGCGATACCGAAAGGCCCCTGCCGCCCATTTCTCCGGCGTATTAACGACGAATCGCGATGTCGGAACGGCCGCGCTCAAAAGCACCGACAGATGTCCCCGACCTCACATCCCGAGAGCTTGCTTGTACATCTCGAGGACGGCCTCCTCCTCGGCGATGTCGTCCTTGTCGCGCTTCCGCAGCGAGATGACCTTGCGCATGACCTTGGTGTCATAGCCCCGCCCCTTGGCCTCGGCCATCACCTCCTTCTGCTGGTCGGCGATGTCCTTCTTCTCGGCCTCGAGCCGCTCCCATCTCTCGATGAACTGGCGAAGCTCCTCGGCGGTGACACGGTAGCTCTGGTCGATGACGGCGTCTTCCATCTGGGGCACACTCCTTGTCCGGGCCTGCTCGATAGCCGCCCGCCTTCCCTGTCGCAAGGGTTGAAGGCGGCGGCGTCACGGATTACGCCCGTGACGGACGCACGCAGGCGGAGACAGCGATGGAACTTCTGGTCTGGATCGGTGCGGCGGTGACGCTAGCGGGCCTTGCGGGGCTCGTCTGGTGCATCGTCCTCGTGACGCGCGCCCGCAGCGCGGGGCTGGACGACGCGGCTCTCAAGGCTCGCCTGCAGAAGGTCGTGGCGCTCAACCTCGGAGCGCTGCTTCTCTCGGCGCTCGGGCTCATGCTGGTGATCCTGGGGATCATCCTCGGCTGAGGCGGCTCAGTCGTTCAGATCGCCGAAGGTCTTTTTTGACGTCAGAAGATCGTTCAGCACGCCGTTCGGAGCCGCGATGCGCGAGCTGACCAGGGCCATCTCGTCCAGATGACGCGCCACCTCGGCCAGCCCCATGAGGTCGGCTGCGAACATCACACCCCCGGTGCGCCGCGCGAAGCCCAGACCGTGCACCGCCACCATGTCGATGTCCGACGGTCGCCTCGCGCCGCCTTCGGCCAGGATCGCGGCCCCCGCCCCGGCCATGGCCGCCACGCAGCGCGCCCGGATCTCGCCGTCGCTGACCTTGCGCGCCTGGATGCCTTTCGCCGTGCGGTCGGCGTCGATCATGTTCTGAACCTCGGGATCCTCGACCCCGGGCTTCCCGCGTTCGCGGTATGTGAAATAACCCCGCCCCGCAGGCATTCCGATACGCCCGGTCGAGACGAGCACCGCATCGATGCCGCCGCCGCGCTGACCTTCCTGACCCTGCGGAGCGCCGACGCGGCGGATGCCCGTGACGTCCCGCCAGGCGAAGGACCCGAAGGGCAGACCCCAGTCCTTCAGCGCAGCGTCGATCTGGCCAACGCTCGCCCCGTCCTCGAGGCAGAGGTCGGCGGCCGCATGCAGAGCCTCGGCAATGCGCGTGCCGATCCCCTCGCGCGAGGGGCCGACGTCGAGAATCAGGCGGTCGAGCTTCCGCGCCAGCACCCGCGCCGTGGCAAGCGCGCGCGGCCCTGTCGACTCGCCCGCCGCCATCTCGGCCAGCCGGTTCTTCTTCAGGCCCGGAAAGACGCGCATTCCCACGACATCCGCCGCGCGGTTGGTCATCTTGGCGACGCTCTCGATATCGACGTTCTCGGCGCCCACGATCAGCACGGCGCCAGCCTTCATCGACGCGTCCAGCGCCGAGACACGCTTGCGCGACAGCGCCGGCAGGGCGTCGATGACGATGTCGGCGTCGCCAAGGGTATCGAAGCCCGACACCGGCTGCATCCGCTCCAGCACGGCCTCGACGGCGTCTTCAGACATCTGCCCCGCCGCGACGCGCGCGTCATAGTGCCCGATGATGCGGCCCGTGCCTTCTTCCAACGCCTCGTCGCTGGCCTCGGCCACCGTGACCGAGAACCCGGCGTCGAGACACTGCACGACAAGTTCCGCACCGACGGCGCGGGCACCGACGATGGCGACGCCGTGGATGGGCCGAGATGGCACGCGACCTTCCCATTTCGTCGCCGCCTGAAGCCTGCGCTCGGCCGAGAAGATATGGCGCAACGACTTCGAATGCTCCGAGACGACCAAATCCTCGAAGGCCGCCTGCTCCATCCCGCGCCCGATGTCGTAGGGCAGAAGAAGGGCGGATTCGACGCAGTCGATCATCCGGAGCGGCGCGTCGAGCGGCGAGGCATCGGCGGCGCGGCGATGCGTGGCCACCGCTTCGAGGAAGGCCGTGCCCTCGCCCAAACGGTCGCGGCGTTCCGAGCTGCGCAGGATGGTCGAGGGATTGTCGGCCAGCCGAAGGGCGTGTCGCACGGCGGCGGCCACCGGCTCCCGCGCCTCGATCACGTCGACGAGGCCAAGCTTCTGCGCCACCTCGCCGTTGACGGCCCGGCCGCTGAGAAGAAGCTTCAGCGCCGCGATTCCGCCCACGACCTTGGGCAGCCGCTGCGTACCGCCCGCGTTCGGAACAAGACCAAGCGTGATGTCTGGCGCGCCGAGCCGGGCGGAGGGGGTGGCGACGCGCAGGTGGGCGGCCAGGGCCAACTCCAGTCCGCCGCCAAGTGCTGCACCCTGGATCGCTGCCACCACGGGCTTCGCCGCGGCCTCGATGCGGTCGCAGACGGCGGCGAGGTCGGGGACGTCGTCGCCGGACGTTTCGTTCAGGCTGGCGCCCGTGGCGAAGGCCCCTCCCGAACCGGTCAGGACGATGCCGCGGATCGAGGCGTCCAATTCCGCCTCGTCCAGCGCGCGCAGCAATCCGGTACGCACGTCCGCCGAGAGCGCTGCGCTCGGCGGGTTCTCGATCACGACGATCAGAACGCCATCGCGGCGCTCGCTCTTGACCTTCTGAATCGGAGCGACCTGTTCTTCCCTGCCCATTGGCTGTTCATACGCCAACGAACGGGAAACTCAAGCCGACGCTCGGCCCTGCGAGGGTCAGATGGGCACGTTGTCCCACATCTCCTCGAGTTCCTCGGCGGTTGCCGGGCGATAGCTGGTCGGGAAAGGTACGATGAACGCCCCATCATCCCTGTTCTTCGTCTGGCCCGGCCGCGCGGCATCGTCCGAGGCGTTCGTTTCCTCGTCGCGGAGGTCGGCTTTCTTCGCTGCTGTCTGCATGTTGTCCTCCCAGGGTCTGTCACACGTTTGGCGATCGGATGATCATAGCACGGGCTACGACTAAGGTCGTTAATCCAGATCATTCAAGACAGTGTAATGACAGTCGGTGCGCGACATTTGGCCTTACCGGCGGTCGGCTGCCTAATTGGCGGTCGCTGTCGGCGTTCAGTCGAGCGGCGGCAGATCGGGAAAGTCGGGCAAGTCCGGCAGGTCGGGAAGCTGCGGCAATTCGGCGAGACCGGGAGACGGAGAAGCGCCGGCGAGGTCTGCGCGGGCGCCAGAAGCCGGCGTGCCGGACAGCGCGGGAGCGCCCCCACCCGACGACAGGCGCACCGCCTTCTGGCCATTCAGTTGCCCAAGTCGCGCCGTGGCGATCAGCTTTCCCGCCCGCGTCTCAAGCCGGACGTTGACCAGCGCCGAAACCGGGATGGGGATGAGGTCGCCCACCCCCAGACGACGCACTTGCCCATAGGAATGCGGCAGCCGTGCCAGTACCGCCGTCATCGGCGCGGGCACCGTCGCGAGGTGCCGCAGCATCCGGCCCGGCTGTGGTGACACGAGCGTCACCGGACGCGGGACGGGCATCGCGAAGAACAGCGCACCGGTTTTCGCGTCGTCTCCAAGGACGAGATCGACCGACAAGGTGCGATACTCGACCGGGTCCAGGGCCAGCACGACGTTTCGACGCGGCTGAACGCCATCGATCCTTGCGAAACCGGCGAAGGGCAGGATGTCGGTCAGTCCCGCCTCCGCGGCGGCGTCCAGCGCCGACCGCATCCAGCGGTCCAGCATCTCGGCCACGACGATGCCGTCGGTGCGGGTCGGAATGCGGTCGGGCGGAGCCGAGCGCGTGACGCGGCCCGACATCTGCACTTCGGTCAGCGCAGCCAGAAGACCGGGCGTCATCAGGCAAAGCCCACGCGCGTCGCCCGGCCCCTTCATCAGGAAGGCAAGGTCGAGGGGCGTCATCCGGTCGGTGACAGCCGTCTTGGGCACCGTGCTCATGGCAACAGCACCGACCATGAGGTCGAGCCGCAGCTCGCGGTCCGCGTCGCGGGGCATGAGCTTGCGCAGAAGCGCTTCCACCGAAGCGCCACCCGGCACGGCGGCAGGTCTTGCCGGTGCAAGCTTGCGTCGAAGCACCGAAGTCATGTCGTTCATCGCCGAGCGCGCCCCATGTCCGTCCGTCTGAAGCGTCCGGCATCAGGGTTACTATTTCGTTGCCGCCTCAGGCCGCCTCGGCTTGCCTGCGGGGCAGCGTCACGCGGAAGGCCGCCCCTCCCTGCCCCGGAAGATAGGCGATCCCGCCGCCGAGACGGTGCATCACCTCGCGGCAGATCGCGAGGCCAAGGCCAGCGCCGCCGGCCGCGCGATGGTCCGAAACGCGCGCGAATTTCTCGAAGATCACCGCCTGCGCCTCCTGCGGGATGCCCGATCCGTTGTCGATGAAATCGACGACCGCGCGGCCCTGTCGTTCTCGCACCACGATGCGAAGGCGCGGCACATCGGCGTCACAGTACTTCTGCGCATTGGCGATGAGGTTGATGAAGACCTGCGCCAGCCTGTCCCCGTCGGTCCTGATACGCGTGCGCTCGCCAGCCCGGTCGCGGTCGATCGTCATCGCCGGGCCCGGTCCCGCCCGCTCGGTCGCGGCCACCGCGCGGTCGAGGATCGCCTCCAGCGTCCAGTCGGCCTCGTTGAGCGTCACCTGCCCGTTCTCGAGCACCGAAAGATCGAGAAGGTCGTCGAGCAGTCTCGTCAGCCGGATCGTCTCGTCGTGGATGATCGAGGAATAGCGCTGCCGCTCTTCGGACGTCATCGTCTCGCCGTGCATCAGGATCTCGCTGAAGGACCGGATCGAGGTCATCGGCGTGCGCAACTCGTGGCTGATCTGGCTGAGAAAGCCGTCCTTCTGCACCGAAAGTGCGACCAGCTTGTCGTTCGCCTCCTTCAGTTGGCGCGCAGTCCGCCCCAACTCCTGGCTCTTGGCTTCAAGCTGGCTGGAATATTCAAGGATTTGTTGAGCTTCGTCGGCGACCTTCATCAAGTCCTCGACGGTGACCGACACCCCGCCCGTGATCTGAAGCAGCATCGCATGAGCCGTCGCCGCGCCGACCGATCCGGCGAGCTTGCGCTCGAGCTTCTCCAGAAACGCCGGGGTCACGTCGGGGATATAGCCGCTCTTGCCCTGGCCCGTGGCCTCGCCTTCGAACAGAAGCTGCGCCTCGGTCGTGCCGAGGAGGCGCTGCGACATCATCAGAAGGTCTTCGGCCTCGACTGCACTCCCCGTCCAGCCCGGCGCCCCCTCGGAATAGCGGAAGACATTGACGAAGGCCGCGCCCTGAAGCCGCTCGACGGGCGTCGGAAAAGTCACGACCGAGACGAGGCAGAAGATGACCGAGTTGACGAGAAGCGACCAAAGCACCGAATGGACAAGGGGATCCATGCCCTCGATCCCGAACAGGGCCTGGGGCCGCAGCAACGAGAGGCCGAACGGCCCATCCGTGAAGACCGACGCCGACAGAAGTCCGGCCTCGCCGAAGCTGGGCAGGAACGATGTCCAGAGCCAGATCGCAAAGCCCGCCGACAAGCCCGCCGCCGCGCCCGCTCGGGTTGCGCCGCGCCAGAAGATACCGCCCAGCATCGCGGGCAACACCTGCGCGAGGCCGGTGAACGAGATGAGGCCGATGGCCGCCAGAGCAGTGCCGCCGCCCGAGAAGACGTAGTAGAGATACCCAAGCGCCAGGACGCCTGCGATGGACAGCCGACGGGCCTGGATGACGACGGTCCGCACATCGCCCGACACCGTCGCCCCGCCCTTCCGCGCATTCAGCCAGATCGGCATGACGATGTGGTTCGACACCATTGTCGACAGCGCGATGGCGGCGACGATGACCATGGATGTGGCCGAGGAGAAGCCGCCCAGAAAGGCCAGCATCGCTAGCGCATCGCGGTCGTATGCAAGCGGGATCGTCAGGACGAAGAGGTCGGGGTTCGCGCCCTCGGGCAACACGTCGAGCCCGACGACCGCGATCGGCACGACGAAAAGGCTCATCAGGAAGAGGTAGAGAGGGAAGGCCCAGCTCGCGATGGCGAGGTGCCGTTCGTCCGAGTTCTCGACGACCATGACCTGGAACATGCGCGGCAGGCACAGGAAGGCCGCGCCCGAGAGGAAGATCAACGTCATCCAGCGGGCCGGCCCGGCCTGCCACTCGGCGATCTCCGAGGCGTCGATGGCCTCGATTGTGGCGCCGGCACCGCCGCCCGCGACGAAGACGACGAAGATGCCGACCGCCAGAAGCGCCACGAGCTTCACCACCGCTTCGACCGCAATGGCGGTGACGACGCCGTGGTGACGTTCGTTCGCATCCAGGTTCCGGGTGCCGAAGACGATGGTGAAGATCGCAAGCCCGCCCGCGATGAAAAGCGCGGTCTGGGTCAGCGAGTCGCCGTCAGCCCGCACGCCCCCGCCCGCGAAAACATCAAACGACAGGGTCACCGACTGGAGCTGAAGCGCGATGTACGGCGTCGTGCCGACAACTGCGAGGACCGTCACCAGCACGCCCAGAAGGTTCGACTTGCCGTAGCGCGACGAGATCAGGTCGGCGACCGAGGTGATGCGCTGGATGCGCCCGATGCGCACCAGCCTCCGCAGCACGGTCCACCAGCCGACCATGACCAGCGTGGGGCCAAGATAGATGGTGACGAACTCCATCCCCGACCGCGCGGCATAGCCGACCGCGCCGTAAAAGGTCCAGGCCGTGCAGTAGATCGACAGCGACAGCGTGTAGACCGCCGGTGAGCGGATCCATCCCATCCTGCCCCGAGCGGCGCGCTTGTCGGCCCAGAAGGCGACAGCGAACAGAAGAAGGACGTAGGCGATGCAGAGCGAGACGAGGACGTCGAAGGACACCGGCCTCAGTCCTCGTCGCTCGCGGAGGCGGGCTCGGCGCCCGGATCCGGGTCGCGCATCATGCGGCCGAGGGGCCGCGACATCGCGCCGATGACCGCGATCAGCCCGGCCCAGGTGACGAAGACATAGATCATCGCACCCGAGGTACGGGTTCCGGTCCCCGGCCACAGCACGGGCACGAGCATCAGGACCGCGCCGACGAGAGGCACGAGGCGCGCGGCGTCCGCCATCCGGCGCCGCCTGTATCCGGCGCGGGCGAGAAACTTCGGATCGCCGGGCCGCGCCATCAGCCCACCAGCTCACGCACGGTCGAGAGGATCTCGCTGTTCGAGAAAGGCTTCGTCATGAAGCGGCTGACGCCCAGCTTCTCGGCCAGGTCCCGATCCTTCTTCTGACCGCGCGCAGTCAGCATGAGAACTGGAAGCAACCGGGTCGCCGCATCCCGGCGCAGGTCGTGGAGGATGTCGTAGCCCGAGCGGTTCGGCAGCATCACATCGAGGATCACGAGGTCGGGCGAACGGGTGCGTATCGCGGCGAGCGCCGTCTCGCCGTCGGAGTGCGTATCAACGCGCCAGCCATCCCGCGAGAGGATGAAGCGGATTGCCTCGATGATGTTCGGTTCGTCCTCGATCAACAGCACCCGGCGTGCGGTCACCACCGATCCTCCCCTCATGCCCTTTGCGGGCTTGATGCGACTATCGCCTGCGGCGGCACCACTGTCAAAAGCGGAAGCGGGTCAACGCGACTCGTCCGGAAGGGCGAATACCGACGGCTCGCGGCGTGCCGGGCAGTCGGAGACGGAACAGATCCGGCACGACGCGCCGACCTTCAGCGCGGGCCCTGCATCGTCGCCCGGCAGACGAACGCGCAAAAGCATCCAGGCCTCAACCACAGCGGGTCCGTCGAACCCGGCGGGATAGGCGATGTCCGAGATCGCCTCGGCGTCGAACACGCCCTCTTCGCGCCCCGTGACGGCAAGACGCTCGCGGATCGGGGCCATCGGACGCTGAAGCGCGCGGAAGAGCGGCCAGAGCGGACAGGCGGCGCCGTAGCGCGGCACGTCGAAGCCCGGAAGCGGCTTGCGGAAGATCAGGGTTCCCGACCCGTCGCAGGCGACGAGGCCCCAAGGCATTCCGTCCGGACAAAGAGCGGCGGGCAGCGAGGCCAGGCGTCGATAGAGGGTGGCGAGCGGCACACCAAGGACAGAGGCCAGGCGCGAGGGCTCGTCGGACGCCTCCATCGCGGCAGCCAAGCGGTCTGCTGGCAGAGCCCGGACGTCGTCGGCATATCGGGCCAGAGCGCGGACTGCCAGAGCGCGCCCGGCTGGCGTCGCCGGTCCTTCAGGGGTGCCGATCAGTTGCGCTACATCCGCGTCGGGGTTCTCCTCCAGCGCGTCGACGCGCCAGTCCTGACCGGCAAGCCAGACCTCGACCTCTTCCTGCGGCAGGGTCGCGGCGCGCCCCTCGCTGTCGCCGGCATCGAGATAGGCCACCAGCCCTTCGGTCGCGTCGGCCAGTCGCTGGCTGTCCTCGTATATGTTGCGGTGAAAGCGCGCCTGCCACTCGGGCTCGATGTTCTCGCCATTGGCGAGGATGGCGCTGGCCGAGCGGATCGCGGTCACGCTGGAGAGGACACTATGCATCGACGCCGACAGGAAGGGATCGTGAGTCAGGCGGTCGTCGAGACGCTCGATCACCTGCTCCAGCCGTCGAGCCTCCCGGTACTGACGCTCGATCAGCCTCGCCCAGCCGGGAAAGCGGCCCGCCATCTCTTCGGCGCGCTCGCGTTCCGCGTTCGTGTCGGGATACGCACCCGCAGCCGCATCGAGAGCCGTAGTCAGCGCGCTCTCGGCTCCTTCGGAAAGGATCGCGGGCTCGGCGCCGAGAGAGCGGGCAATGCGCACCAGAAGAGCGCCGCCGATTCTTCTGCGGTTGTGTTCGATCAGGTTGAGGTAGGACGGTGAAATCCCGCAGGCTTTGGCGAGGTCGGCCTGTCGAAGCCCGCGACCGATGCGGTAGTCCCGTATCCGGCTTCCGGCGAGGACGGAGCGAGCCAAGGGTTTCTCCTGCGATTTCAAGTAGCTTCTGCCAGTGCGCGTAAATTACTTTACACCAAGCCTCTCCAGCCTGTCTATTTGTTTACAGAAAAATCGCCAGACGACAGAGGCTTATTGAAATGTTTTCCGAGTATCGGCGATAAACGGGGTGCCTTGTAAAGGCCAGACCGCGCTGCCCGAGGAGGATCGGGCAAGAGTGGATGCAAACTTGGGAGGACTTCAATGTCGAAGAACGATTTCACGCGCCGTGGCGTGCTGAAGACAGGTGCCGTTGCCGGCGCTGGTCTGGCCGTCCCGACCATCTTCACCGCCGGATCCGCGCGCGCCTTCACCAACGAGCCGACCGGCTCGAACGTGGTGCTGGGTTTCAACGTGCCGCAGACCGGTCCCTACGCTGACGAAGGCATGGACGAGCTTCGCGCTCAGGAGCTGGCAGTCCAGCACCTGAACGGCGAAGGCGACGGCGGTTGCCTTGCCACGTTCTCGTCGAAGGTGCTCGACGGCACCGGCATCCTGGGCAAGAAGGTGGCCTTCGTCACCGGCGACACCCAGACCAAGTCGGACGCCGCCCGCGCCGCTGCCAAATCGATGATCGAGAAAGACGGCGCCATCATGATCAACGGCGGTTCGTCCTCGGGCGTCGCCGTGGCCGTGCAGGGTCTCTGCCAGGAGGCCGGCATCATCTTCATGGCGGGCCTCACCCACTCGAACGACACCACCGGCAAGGACCGCAAGAAGAACGGCTTCCGCCACTTCTTCAACGCCTACATGTCCGCCGCCGCTCTGGCACCCGTGCTCGAGAAGGCCTACGGCACAGATCGCCGCGCTTACCACCTGACGGCCGACTATACCTGGGGCTGGACCCAGCAAGAGTCGATCGCGGCCTCGACCGAAGCCATGGGCTGGGAAACCGTCGAGAACGTTCTGACCCCGCTCGCCGCCACGGACTTCTCGTCCTACATCGCTCCGGTCCTGAACTCGGGCGCAGATGTGCTGGTCCTGAACCACTACGGCGGAAACATGGTCAACTCGCTGACGCAGGCGGTCCAGTTCGGCCTCCGCGACAAGCAGGTGAACGGCAAGAACTTCGAGATCGTCGTTCCGCTCTATTCCGAGCTGATGGCGGCGGGTGCCGGCGCGAACGTGGCCGGCGTCTATGGCTCGATGAACTACAACTGGCAGCTCGACAACGAAGGCTCCAAAGCGTTCGTCCAGTCGTTCGGCGAGAAGTACGGCCGTCCGCCGTCGAACTCGGCACAGACCTGCTATGCGCAGGTCCTGCTCTATGCCGACGCCGTGGCACGCGCGGGCTCTTTCGACCCCTGCGCTGTCGCCGAAGCCCTGGAAGGCTTCGAATTCGACGGTCTGGGCAACGGTCCGACGCTCTATCGCGCCGAGGATCACCAGTGCTTCAAGGACGTTCTCGTCATGAAGGGCAAAGAGGCGCCGGCCAACGAATTCGACCTTCTCGAGATCGTTGACGTCACGCCGGTCTCTCAAGTCGAGTATCCCGCCGATCACCCGATGTTCGGCGGCGCCGAGGCGACCCTCGGCGAGTGCAACCCGGGCGCCTGAACGGGCATGGCACAATGGGGCCGCGTTTCGGCGCGGTCCCTTCCCGGAACGGCGTCCCCGCGCGGGTCGCCCGTCTGAGATCTTGCAAAAGGTGGGGTTATGGACGCGATCATCCTCCAGATCCTGAACGGACTGGACAAGGGCTCTGCCTACGCGCTGATCGCGCTTGGGTTGACCCTGATCTTCGGAACGCTCGGGGTGGTGAATTTCGCGCACGGCGCGCTTTTCATGGTCGGCGCTTTCTGCGCCATCTTCCTGCAGCGCCTTCTGGGCGCGAGCTTCGTGACCCTCGACGAGACCCAGACCGATTTCCTGGGAAAACCGCTGAAGGTCGAGACGCCCTACATCGAATACTGGTTCGGAAAGGACTTCGGCGCGGCCGTCATCGACTGGTCGGTGCCGCTGGCCATCCTCTTTGCCATCCCTGTCATGCTTGTCATCGGCTACGTGATGGAGCGCGGTTTGATCCGCCACTTCTACAAGCGTCCCCACGCCGACCAGATCCTGGTGACCTTCGGCTTGGCCATCGTGCTGCAGGAGATCATCAAGTATTTCTACGGCGCCAACCCCATCCAGGCGCCTGAGCCGTCGGCCTTCAAGGGCTCTGTCGATCTCGGGATGATGATGGGCTTCCAGGCCAACGCGATCGTCTATCCGATCTGGCGCCTGGTCTATTTCGCCTTCTCGGTTGTGATCATCGCGGGCGTCTTCGCCTTCCTGCAGTTCACCACCTTCGGCATGGTCGTCCGCGCGGGCATGGTGGACCGTGAGACCGTCGGGATGCTTGGCATCAACATCGACAAGCGCTTCACGATCATGTTCGGGATCGCGGCCGCCGTAGCGGGACTTGCGGGCGTCATGTACGCCCCGATCAACGCACCCAACTATCACATGGGTATGGACTTCCTCGTCCTGTCCTTCGTCGTCGTCGTCGTAGGCGGCATGGGCTCGCTACCGGGCGCCGTTCTCGCCGGTTTCCTTCTCGGAATCCTCGAAAGCGCGGCCTCGACCACATGGGCCACGACCACGATCCCGGGGATCAACCAGATCATCATCTACCTTGTCGCGATCATCGTGCTGCTGACCCGTCCGCGCGGCCTCATGGGCCGCAAGGGCGTGATGGAGGACTAACCCATGCTGGGTCTCAACAAACACGACGCGATGCTCTTCGTCATCGTCCTGATCCTGACGCTTCTGGCGCCGTTCCTGCTCAACCCCTTCCCGCAGGGCTCGTCGCTGGCGCAGTTCAACGCGGGATACCCGGACCTGATGCAGCGGTTCGTGATCTTCGGGATCTTCGCCATCGGCTTCAACATCCTCTTCGGCCTGACGGGCTATCTGTCCTTCGGACACGCCGCGTTCCTCGGCATGGGCTCCTATGCCGCGGTCTGGATCTTCAAGCTTCTGACCTACAACGTGATCCCCGCGATCCTTCTGTCGGTGATCGTCGCCGGTCTCTTCGCCGTCGTGATCGGCTACATCTCGCTGCGGCGCTCGGGGATCTACTTCTCGATCCTCACCCTCGCCTTCGCGCAGATGAGCTTCGCGCTGGCCTACTCGGTGCTGTCGAACCCGAAGTTCAACCTGACGAACGGCGAGACCGGGTTGCAGGTCTATTCGAACGATCCGCAATGGCTTCACCGCGCTTCGCTGCCGGACATGCCGCATCTCTTCGGTCTGTCAGTACGCTCGACCTATACCCTGCGCATGAACGGCTGGACCTTCGACTTCAACGCCGGCTACTACATCTGCGCCGCGATCATGATCCTGATGTTCTACATCGCCATCCGGATCTTCCGCTCGCCCTTCGGGATGATGCTTCGCGCGATCAAGTCGAACCAGCAGCGCCTGAACTACACCGGCCTGAACTCCCGGCCCTACACGCTTGCCGCCTTCGTCATCTCGGGCATGTACGCGGGTCTTGCGGGCGGCCTTCTTGCCGCGATGGACCCCCTTGCAGGTGCCGAGCGGATGCAGTGGACGGCCTCGGGCGAAGTCGTGCTGATGACCATCCTCGGCGGCGCGGGTACGCTGATCGGTCCGGTCCTGGGCGCGGGCTTCATCAAGTACTTCGAGAACATCTTCTCGAAGATCAACGACAACGTCCTGCACCAGTGGTTCGCCTTCATGCCCGACGGCATCGAGGACTTCATGGTCGCGGTAATCCATCCCTTCATCGGCAAGGGCTGGCACCTGACGCTAGGCATCCTCTTCATGCTGGTCGTCATCTTCCTGCCGGGCGGTCTTGTCGAGGGCGGGCAGCGTGTCGGGCGCCTGTTCCGCCGCCGCGACCGCAAGGCCTCGGGTGCCGAAGCCGAAGCCGCACGCCAACGCCGTACCCCGGCCGAGTGAGGAGACAGCGACATGGGCATTCTTGAAGTCAAAGGCGTCAACAAGCGCTTCGGCGGCCTGAAGGCGCTCTCGGACGTGAACCTCTCGGTGCGCGAGAATACGGTCCACGCCATCATCGGACCGAACGGTGCGGGCAAGTCGACGCTGCTGAATTGCCTCGTGGGCAAGCTGATCCCGGACACTGGCTCGGTCATGTTCGACGGGCAGTCGGTGCTGGGGCGCAAGCCGCACGAGATCAACCAGATGGGAATTTCCCGCGTCTTCCAGACGCCCGAGATCTTCGGCGACCTGACGGTGATGGAAAACATCCTGATCCCGTGCTTCGCCCGCCGAGACGGCGCCTTCCGCCTGCACGCCTTCGAGAACTTCGCGCATGAAAAAGACCTGGTCGAGAAGGCCGAGGCCATCCTCATCGACGTCAACATGATCGACAAGCGCACCATGCACTCGGCCTCGATGTCGCGCGGCGACAAGCGGCGGCTCGAGATGGCGATGTGCCTTGTGCAGGAGCCGAAACTCCTTCTGCTGGACGAGCCGACAGCCGGCATGGCGCGCGCCGACACCAACAACACCATCGACCTCTTGCGGGACATCAAGTCGAAGCGGGACATCACGATGTGCATCATCGAGCACGACATGCACGTCGTCTTCTCGCTGGCCGACCGCATCACGGTTCTCGCCCAGGGGACGCCGCTGGTCGAGGACGAACCCGAGAACATCAAGGGCAACCCGAAGGTGCAGGAAGCGTACCTCGGCGAAGCCGCGCACTAGGAGGATACGGTCATGCTGGACGAGAAGACCTTCGACAAGCGCGCGAACAACGCCGCGACGGCCCCCGCCTTCCTGTCGGTCTGGAACATCGAGGCCTATTACGGCGAAAGTTACATCGTCCAGGACGTGTCCTTCAACGTCCACGAAGGCGAGATTCTCGCCCTCCTCGGCCGCAACGGCGCCGGCAAGACTTCGACGCTTCGGACAATCGCGCGGATGGACAACCCGGAACTTCGCCATGGCGAGATCTGGCTCGACCACAAGCCGCTTCACAAGATGAAGAACTACGAGGCCGCGCAGTCGGGCATCGCGCTTGTCCCCGAGGACCGCCGCATCATCCAGGGCCTGACGGTCGAGGAGAACCTGAAGCTCGCCCAGATCGCGCCGCCCGTAGGCTGGTCGCTCGAGCGTATCTACGAGCTTTTCCCGCGCCTTGGCGAGCGCCGTACGCAGGACGGCTCGACGCTGTCGGGCGGCGAGCAGCAGATGCTGTCCATCGCCCGCGCGCTGGCGCGCGACATCAAGGTCCTTCTCCTCGACGAGCCCTACGAAGGTCTTGCCCCCGTCATCGTCCAGGAGATCGCCAAGACCCTGAACATCATCCGCGACCAGGGCATCACAACGATCATCGTCGAGCAGAACGCGGTCGCTGCGCTCAAGCTCGCGGACCGCGCGGTGATCCTCGACACGGGCATGGTCGTCTATGACGACTCTGCGCAGAAGGTCCTGGATGACGAGGCGCTGCGCGCGAAGTATCTCGCTATCTGACGGTCCCGAGGGACCGCCGCACATTCGGAGGAGGAGCCGACATGCTGGACCAGCGTGAAGGAATGTATTGGCCCGACGAGGGCATGGCCAAGTCAGCCCATGCGGACCGGGCCAAGTACGATGCAATGTACAAGGAATCCATCGAGGACCCCGAGGGCTTCTGGGCCCGGGAAGGCAAACGCATCGACTGGATCAAGCCCTATACGAAGGTGAAGAACACCTCCTTCGCGCCCGGCAACATCGACATCCGCTGGTTCGAGGACGGCACGCTCAACGTCGCGGCCAACTGCGTCGACCGCCACCTCGCCACCCGCGGCGACCAGACGGCCATCATCTGGGAGCCGGACGATCCGAAGGCGGCGTCGAAGCACGTTACCTACCGCGAGCTTCACACCGAGGTCTGCAAGTTCGCCAACGTCCTGAAGAAGATGGGCGTCGGCCGCGGCGACCGCGTCGTGCTCTACATGCCGATGATCCCCGAGGCGGCCTATGCCATGCTCGCCTCGGCCCGGATCGGCGCGGTTCACTCCATCGTCTTCGCTGGTTTCTCGCCCGACGCGCTGGCCGCCCGTGTGGACGGCTGCGAGGCCAAGGTCGTTGTCACCGCAGACGAGGCGCCGCGCGGCGGGCGCAACACGGGCCTGAAGGTCAATGCCGACAAGGCCTTCGACAAGATCAAGACAGACACCAAGATGCTTGTCGTGCGCCGGACCGGCGGCGCGGTCGAGATGAAGGACGGCCGCGACTACTGGCTGCACGAGATGGAAGAGGGCGTCGATGCCGACTGCCCGCCCGAGGAGATGAACGCCGAGGATCCGCTTTTCGTCCTCTACACCTCCGGCTCGACCGGCCAGCCCAAGGGCGTCGTCCACACCACCGGCGGCTATCTCGTCTATGCCGCGATGACGCACCAGTACACCTTCGACTACCATGACGGGGACGTATTCTGGTGTACCGCCGACGTGGGCTGGGTCACGGGCCACAGCTATATCGTCTATGGCCCGCTGGCGAACGGGGCGACCACGCTGATGTTCGAGGGCGTGCCGACCTACCCCGACGCCGGCCGCTTCTGGCAGGTCTGCGAGGAGCACAAGGTCAACCAGTTCTACACCGCGCCGACGGCGATCCGCGCGCTGATGGCGAAGGGCACCGAGTGGGTCGAGAAATACGACCTCTCGTCGCTCAAGGTGCTCGGCACCGTGGGCGAACCGATCAACCCCGAAGCCTGGAACTGGTACAACGAGGTTGTCGGCCATGGGAATGTCCCGATCGTCGACACCTGGTGGCAGACCGAGACGGGCGGCCACCTTCTGACGCCGCTGCCCGGCGCCATCCCGACCAAGCCCGGTTCTGCCACCCTGCCCTTCTTCGGGATCCAGCCCGTCATCCTCGACCCCCAGAACGGGCACGAGATCGACACGACCGAGGCCGAAGGCGTTCTCTGCATCAAGGACTCCTGGCCTGGCCAGATGCGGACCGTCTGGGGCGATCACGAACGGTTCGAGAAGACCTATTTCGCGGACTACAAGACCTATTACTTCTCCGGCGACGGCTGCCGCCGCGACGCGGACGGATACTACTGGATCACTGGCCGCGTGGATGACGTCATCAACGTCTCGGGCCACCGGATGGGCACCGCCGAGGTCGAAAGCGCGCTCGTCGCCCACCCGAAGGTCGCCGAGGCAGCCGTCGTCGGCTATCCCCACGCAATCAAGGGCCAGGGCATCTATGCTTATGTCACACTGATGGGAGGCGAGCAGCCCTCGGACGATCTGCGGAAAGACCTGGAAGCCTGGGTGAGAAACGAGATCGGCCCCATCGCCAAGCCGGACTGCATCCAGTTCGCGCCCGGCCTGCCCAAGACGCGCTCAGGCAAGATCATGCGCCGCATTCTCCGCAAGATCGCCGAGAACGACTACGGCTCGCTTGGCGACACCTCGACGCTGGCCGAACCCGAGGTCGTGGACGATCTGATCAAGAACCGCATGAACAAAGGCTGAGGCCTTCCGGTCAGCGGCCCCTCCCCGGAGGGGCCGCCGCCCGTGTCGGGAACCTGTCGGGCGGGACGGCCGTTGTCCGGTCATGCCCCTCGACAGCCGCGACACCGCCACGCTCTACCGCATGGTCATGCCGGACCACCTTTGTCCCTACGGCCTCAAGTCGAAGGACCTTCTCGAACGCGAAGGCTACACGGTCGATGATCGCCCGCTGAAGACCCGGGAGGAGACCGAAGACTTCAAGGCCAGGCACGGAGTCGACACCACGCCCCAGACCTTCATCGGGGGCGAGAGGATCGGCGGCTACGACGACCTGCGCCGCAGCTTCGGCCAGCACGTCCCCGACGAGGACGAGACGACCTATCAACCCGTCATCGCGATCTTCTCTGTCGCCTTCCTGATGGCTCTCGGGCTGTCGTGGTCGGTCTACGGCACGATCCTGACCCTCCGCGCCGCTGAATGGTTCATCGCGATCTCGATGTGTTTCCTCGCGGTTCAGAAGCTGAAGGACGTCGAGACCTTCTCGACCATGTTCCTGAACTACGATCTTCTTGCCCGCAGATGGGTCCGCTACGGCTACATCTATCCCTTCGGAGAGGCGCTGGCGGGGATCCTGATGGTCGCGGGCGCGCTCGACGTGGATTTCCGCGCCGGTGGCGATCTTCATTGGCTCCATCGGCGCGGTATCGGTCATCAAGGCCGTCTACGTCGACAAGCGAGAGTTAAAATGCGCCTGCGTCGGCGGCGGCAGCAACGTCCCCCTGGGCTTCGTGTCGCTGACCGAGAACCTGATGATGCTGGGAATGGGTTTCTGGATGGGCGCAAGGGCAGTTCTGGGCGCGTAGTGTGACGCCCGCCGGGCGGGCGGGCGTCGCTGTCAGGTCGGGGCTCAGAAGCCCCGGCGCCACCATTTGCGCCAAAGCTCCAGCGCACGGCGCCGGTGCATGCCCCCCTTGAGGGCCAGTTTCACTATTTCCGTCATCTGCTCTGTCCTGCCTCGGCCCGGGTTCGTCCCGCGCTCGGTCGCTTTGATACGACAACCTGCGCTTTTGCCAAAGTGTCCGATTCGCATTGAGCGAAGATTTGCGTCGGGCGTGATGTCGCAGGGACTTTTCCGCCTGTGTCCTTTGCGATGTGCCGAGGCTTTCAGCGCGCGAACGCTTGATCCGGTCCTGTCGCCGTACGTTCGGCCCGCATCTTGTGTCCAGTGATCTTTAGACCGCTTGCTATTGCTCGTGCCGGCGCGCCATGCGGCGGCGCAAAAGCGTCATGGCGCCAAGACCGAAGGCGACGGCCACGTTCGTCAGAAGGCTCGGCGGCTCGTCTTCCAGACGTCCATCGTCCCTCTTTTCGGCTCCGTCCGGCAAGGTGTCGGCCTTGACCGCGCCTCTTGCACCCATGGGTTGGGGAAAGCCCGTCGTCGTGTCTCGCGCGGTCTGATGCTCGATCTCGGAGTTCAATTCCGCTCCTGCGAGAACGATGAAGGACGACAGCCACAGCCACGTCAGAAGAATGATGACACCCCCGATCGTGCCGTAGGTTTCATTGTAGCTGCCGAAGTTCTGAGCGTAGACCGAAAAGGCGACCGTCCCCACCAGCCACAGCACAGTGGCCGCGATGGATCCCGGTGTGATCCACCGCCACTTGGCATTCTCGCGCGATGGCCCGAACCGGAAGAGCACGGACAGGCCAAGCACCGTCATCGCGGCCAGAAGCGGCCACTTGATCCAGCCGAGCGCCGTCTCGATCCAGTCCGGGACAGGCAGAAACGCAATGATGCTGGGCAGGACGAGGATAACCGCGAAAACGACGATCACGCCAACCATCAGCCCCAGCGTCAACAGAAGCGCGCGCGCGTAAAGCGCAACGAAGCCCCTCTTCTCGCGTTCGTCATAGGCGATGTTGAGCCCTTCCATCAGGGTCAACACACCCTTCATCGCGCCGTAAAGCGCCAGGAGCAGACCGAAGGCCGCGGCGAAGCCCGTGGCCGTGTCGTCCCCCGCGGTAACCGAGACGATCTGGTCCTGGATGATCGAGGCAGCGTTCGGCGGCAACAGCGACGTCAGCGTGTCGATCTGGTCGGCGACGTCGGACGGATCGAGGAAGAAACCGGCCAGCGAGATCAGGGCGCCGATGGCCGGGAAGATGGCGAGGAGGCCGAAGAACGCCACGCCGGCGGACACGACAGAGACATGATCGCGCACGATCTCGTCTTTCACCCGGAACAGGATTTCCTTCCAGCCGCGCTGCGGTATCTCCTTTGGCCGCTCGGCCTCTCTGCCCTTGCCCTTGTCGCCGTACATCGTCGCCCCCTTCCATGTCAGGGAAGCAACGTGTCGCGGAGCATTCGGTTCAATGCCGTATCAGAGGAAGAAAAACAGCAGTGCGAACATCAGACCGATGCCTCCCCCGCCGCCGCCGGCGCCGGCCAGGAGCGCGTGAAAATCGTCGTCGTCATCGTCGTAGACCGGCACAGCCCCGGGATCGGTGACGGGAAGCGGAGCGGAGGCGTGAAGCTCGATGCCCTGCCCGCCTGACCAGCCCGCGATCTCGGCCGCGCCGGCGTCGGTCTTGGCGAAGGACAGGCGGATGATGTCGTGATCTCCGGTCAGCGACACTTCGATTGCGTTGGAACTGACAAGCGGCGTGACGACCTCGCGGATGCCAAGCGAATAGGCCTGCGCCTCGGCGCTTTCGTCGACCTGCGGATTGTCGGCGATGCCGAAGACGGCCATCCAGTCGTCCGGCGTCTCGCTCGTCAACTGCTCGGCCCAGACGCTGCGATACTCGGTGCCCAGGCCGTCGAGGTCTATCGTCACGTTGCCGGGCGCGTTTTCCCCTGCAGCGACGAAGAGGACCAGCTTGTCGTCGTTCTCGAAGCCGTAGAGCGTCACCGGGTCATTGGGGTCATAGGCGCCGTCCGAGCGGAGGACATGCGTGCCGCCCACGCTCTCGTAGATCATCTTCAGCATCTCGGCCCCGGCGAAGCGGTAATCCTCGCCGTCCTCGCGCCAGCTCAGATGACCCGGATGCACGGTATCGATGCCATAGACCGCGCCCGCATCCATGCCCGCCTCGGCATAACTCGAAAAGCTTTCGAGGATGTAGGCCGCGTGTTCCTGTCCGTAGGCGGCATCGTCCAGCCGATCCTGCCAGAAGAGCTCGAAGTCAGTCGCGGTCCGCCCGTCCAGGTCGACGCCCGAGCGGTCGATAAGGATGCCCTGCGACGCCTCTTCGGCGATATAGTCGGTCAGCGCCTCGTTCCGCGTCAGGGTAACGGTGTTCCAGGCCGAGACGAAAAGGTCGGGATCGACGCCGCCCGCGCCCGTCGCGTCCTGACCCCAGGCCTCGACGATCTGGTGCAACTCGACGATGCGTGCGTCGATGCCCTGCGGTTGGTAGGCGAAACGGTGGTGGACGATCATGTCGACCTGGGCGAGCGCCTCGTTCGACAGCTCATCCCGAATGGCGATGTCGTCGGCCAGTGATTTCCCCGCCTGAACCGCGATGGTGACATCGGCCCCGGTGGTGTTGACGGACGGGTCCGCCAGGGCCCGCGCGATTTCGGTCACCATGAGGTCCGCGACCGCGCCGTAATCCGATGCCCGGTCGACACCGTCGAAGTTCGCGAAGTACTCGCTGCCGATCTCGAGGATCATCGGTTCGGGCAAGGGACCGAACGCGCCGCCGAAGAGGTCAGCCAGAAAGTCCTGCATCTCCTCCCGCAAGGTGTCGAGGTCGTCCGCGTATCGGGCCGTGGGAAGGACCACCGACAGTCCGGTGCCCTGTTCGACCGCAATGGCCATCATGTCGACGATATCGGGCTTGCCGGTGGACGGGTCGTAGAGCTTGTCGAACTCGAACCCGAAGCGGTCGTCGCGGCTTTCGGCCAGCGTTCCGCCCGGCCAGACGATCATGCCGAGATTGAGGTCATTGGATTGGTCCAGGAAACGATCGACGCCGTCATAGCTGACGTAGCGTGCTCCGAAGCTCAGCGACGAGATACTCTCGTCCGGCAACGCATACTCGGAAGTCCCTGACTCGAAACGAATTTCCACGGGCACGGCGCAACCCCACCATTACACACCCAACACAGGTCTTGAGGTTACCGTGTCTGCCCAATTCCTGCCTTGAAAATGTCCAGAAATTGTCAACTTCTCTCGAAAATGCAAAGGGCGCGGAGGTTTCCCCCCGCGCCCTTTTCAAGTCTCTCCCGCAGATCAGTTCAGGGCGCCGTCCGTGATCTCATGCGTGAACGCGCCTTCGGGCACCATCGTGATGACCGGGTCCGAACCGCCCGACATCAGCGAGTCGACGGTGCGCTGATAGTCGGCCTCGTCCAGCGTGCCGTCCGATCCGGCAGTCAGCTTGGCCACCTCGCCCATCATCCGCTTCTGGTGCTCCTCGGTCTGCGCGCCGGTCTCGTCGTAGTCGAGAACGATCATCGCGGCTTCGTCCGGGTTCTCCTCGGCGTACTTCCAACCCTTCATCGAAGCGCGCACGAAGCGGACCATCGCGTCCTTGAACGCCGGGTCTTCAAGCCGCTCCTCGAGGACGTAGAGACCGTCTTCCAGCGTCGCCACGCCCTGATCTTCGTACTTGAAGGTGATGAGGTCGTCTTCGGACACGCCTGCGTCGATGACCTGCCAGTATTCGTTGTAGGTCATGGTCGAGATGCAGTCCGCCTGCCGCTGGATCAGCGGATCGACGTTGAAGCCCTGCTTCAGCACCGCCACGCCGTCGTCGTCGGCACCGTCCGTCGCGACGCCAAGCTGGCTCATCCACGACAGGAAGGGATATTCGTTGCCGAAGAACCAGACGCCAAGCGTCTTGCCGGGGAAGTCGGCGGGCGTCTCGATGCCCGAGTCCTTCCAGCAGGTGAGCTGCATCCCCGACGACTTGAAGGGCTGCGCGATGTTGACGAGCGGCAGCCCCTTCTCGCGCGCGGCGAGAGCGGCCGGCATCCACTCGACGAGGACATCCGCACCTCCGCCGGCCACGACCTGCGGCGGGGCGATGTCGGGACCGCCCGGCTTGATGGTGACGTTCAGGTCCTCTTCCTCGTAGAACCCCTTCTCTAGGGCGACGTAGTAGCCCGCGAACTGGGACTGCGTGACCCACTTGAGCTGCAGCGTGACGTCGTCGGCGGCCTGTGCTGCACCCGCCGTCAGGGCGGCGGCGATCCCGCCTGCGATCAGTCTTTTCATTATGGTTCTCCCGGTTGGTTGTTGTTGGTCATGACTTGCGTTGCGACGGGTGCCAGAAGGTGACGCGGCGCTCGGCCAGCGCCACAAGGCCATAGGCCACCGACCCCGTCAGGGCGGCCACGGCGATTTCAGCCCAGACGAGGTCGATGGACAAGCGTCCTACCCCGGTCGAGATGCGGAATCCCATGCCTCTCGTGGGTGAGCCGAAATATTCGGCGACGATGGCCCCGATCAGCGCAAGGGTCGTCGCGATCTTGAAGCCGTTGAAGAGGAACGGCATGGCGGCGGGCAGCCTCAGCTTCCACAGCGTCTGCCAATAAGAGGCAGCGTAGGTGCGCATCAGGTCCTTCTGCATGGCGCCGGCCTCGGACAGCCCCTGCACGGTGTTCACCAGGATGGGGAAGAACACCATCACCACAACGACCGCCGCCTTAGAGTGCCAGTCGAAGCCGAACCAGTTCACAAGGATCGGCGCGATGCCAACGATCGGCAGCGCCGCGACGAAGTTGCCGACAGGCAGAAGTCCCCGGCGTGAGGAAGGTCGAGCGGTCGATGGCGATGGCGGTCAGGACCGCGGCCGACGCCCCGATCAGATAGCCCGAGAGCGCGCCCTTCAGCACGGTCTGCGAGAAGTCCTCCCACAGCACGCCTGTGTCGGACGCGATGCGGTGCGCGACATCGGTCGGCGCGGGCAGGATCACGGGCGACACGTTCAGCCCGCGCACCAGCCCCTGCCACAAGACGAGGATCGTGAGCCCGAACAGCACCGGCGCAAGCAGCCGGACGGCGCGCGTGTCGCGATAACGCGACCGCGCAAGCGCCGCGTTCACGGCCCAGGCCGCCAGCCAGAACAGGATCGCCCCCCAGAGGATCATCGTCCGACCCCCATGCGTCTGAGCGTCACCGTCTGGACCCATCCGAGAAGCGTCACCAGCACGCCCGCAAGGATCGCCGCCGCCGCCAGCGCCGACCAGATGGCGAGAGGTGTGCCGAACTGGTCGCCGATCAGGATGCGCGCGCCGAGGCCCGAGATAGCGCCTGTCGGCAGCTCTCCGACTATCGTGCCGACGAGCGCCGCCGCGATGCCGATCTTGAGAGAGGTGAAGAGATAGGGCAGCGAGGCCGGAAGCCTCAGCTTCAGGAAGCTCTCGATCCCGCTTGCATTGTAGGTCCGGAGAAGGTCGAGCTGCTCGGCCGTGGGCGACCGAAGCCCCTTCACCATGCCGACGAGGACCGGGAAGAAGCAGAGGTAAGCCGAGATGATCGCCTTCGGCACACCGCGCTCCTCGATCCCGAGCTGGGACGACAGCACGATGATCATCGGCGCAAGCGCCACGATGGGAATGGTCTGGCTGATGATGGCCCAGGGCATCACGCTCAGTTCCATCGTGCGCGAATAGACGATGCCGATGGCCCCGGCGATCCCGACGAACGTTCCGAGCGCAAAGCCCCAGAATGTCGACTGCAGCGTGATCCATGCGTGATAGATCAGGCTGCGCTTCGAGAAGGCACGGCCCTCGATGGCCATCTCTCCCGTGGTCGCCCAAAGCTCCTGCCCGACCTGCCAAGGGGCGGGCAAGCGAGGTCTTTCCAGTCCATATCCGCGCCATATCTCGCCAGGATTGCGGGCCATAAGCGTCAGGACGGGAGTGTCGAACCGGGACCGGCTGTCGGCGGGCGTGACCGACACACCTTCGCGCTCGGCCATGTCGAGCGCCTGTCGGGTGTTCATGGGTGCCACGGCCGCGACCCAGATCGCGAGGATCGCCGCAAGGACGGCGAGCACGGGCAGAACACCCTTCATGGCGCGCGACCTGACGGAAAGAGGATCAGCCCGACCGCCACCACGCCCAGAAGGATACCCGCACTCTGCATCGGCCCCGGACGTTCGCCGAACAGGGCCACCGCCACGACGATTGGCGAGCACGAGCTGCGCCACCGCCGAAACCGAGATCGCGACCGCCATCCCGCTCTCGCGCATCAGCCGCACCATCATCAGGTTGCCAAGCGTGTAGAGCGCCAGCGCCAGAAGAAGTCCCGCCGTCGTCGGCTGGTCGACATGCCGACGCAGCGCGACGGATGCAACGAGGAAGACCGTCACCGCCGCCCCAAGCCACAGGACCCCGACCCGCGTCATCGCCGCCACTCCATCCGCACTTCCGGCACGCCGTCCGAGCCTTCGTCCTCGATGCCCGTCGCCGTGAAACCCTCGCGAGCATAGAACCGCTGCGCCTGACGGTTCGGCCGATGGGTCCAGAGCTGGATGTAGTCGCGTCCCTCCTTCACCCGGTCCATCAGCGCCTTTCCCAGACCCTCGCCGGGACGCGAGACATAGAGACCACCGATCCGGGACGTCGAGGGATCGAACGACAGGTAGCCCGCCACCGGATCTCCCGCGACCCAGATTTCGCGGTCCGGCAGCGCCTCGCGGATCTGGCGCTCTATCTCCTCGGGCGGAAAGTCCCGCGGCAGCCACTCCGTCGCGTCGATCCAGCCGTTGACCACGGCCGCGCAGGCCGGCACGTCGTCCTCAGTCGCAAGCCGGACGACCGGACCCGTCACAGCGCGTCACCGTGACCGGCCCGCAGTCCCTCGCGGACCCGGTGCGCCACCTCGATGAACTCGCGGCTGTCGCGGATGTCGAGCGGGCGTTCCCTCGGCAATGGGCTCTCGATGATGTCGGTGATCCGCCCCGGTCTGGGACTCATCACCACGATCCGGGTCGAGAGGTAGACTGCCTCGGGGATCGAATGCGTGACGAATCCGATGGTCTTGCCGGTCCGAGACCAGAGCGACAGAAGCTCCTCGTTCAGCCGGTCGCGGACGATCTCGTCCAGCGCGCCGAAGGGTTCGTCCATCAGAAGGATGTCGGCGTCGAAAGCCAGCGCGCGCGCGATCGACGCCCGCTGCTGCATTCCGCCCGACAACTGCCAGGGATACTTCCGCCCGAACCCCTGAAGATCGACGAGATCCAGCACCCGCTCTATCCGCTCGTGCATCTCGGTCCGCGAGAAGCCCATGATCTCGAGCGGCAGGCGGATGTTGCCCGCGATGGTCCGCCAGGGGTAAAGGCCCGCCGCCTGGAAGACATATCCATAAGCCCGCGCGCGACGCGCCTCGTCCGGGCTCATCCCGTTCACCGTCAGAGTGCCGCCGGTCGGCGCTTCGAGCGCCGCCACGCAGCGCAGGAAGGTGGTCTTGCCGCAGCCCGAGGGGCCGATGAACGAGACGAAGTCGCCCTTGCCGATGGACAGCGTCACGTCCTTCAGCGCATGGACCGGCCCGTCTCCCGTCTCGAAGGTCAGCGAGAGGTCGCGGGCCTCGATGGCCGGTGCGTCCGTCATACCGATCTGGTCAAGCCCCCGTCCACCCGGATGTTCTGCCCGTGATATACGCGCCTGCGTCCGAGACGAGAAACGCAATCGTCGCGGCGACCTCGTCATAGGACTTGCCGTAGCGCTTCAGCGGGATGCGCTCGCGGCGATCCTCCTTCTCGGGCAGGCTGTCGATGAAGCCCGGAAGGACGTTGTTCATCCGCACGTTCTGGGCCGCATACTTGTCGGCGAAGAGCTTCGTGAAAGCGGCGAGCCCGGCGCGGAAGACACCGGAGGTTGGAAAGACCGGGTCGGGTTCGAAGGCCGCGAAGGTCGAGATGTTGACGATGGCGCCGCCGCCCTGCTTCGCCATGATCGGCGCGACGAGGCGGGACGGTCGCACGGCAGAAAGGAAATAGACCTCCATCCCGCGGTGCCAGTCCTCGTCCGTCAGATCGAGCACCGGCGCGCGCGGACCGTGGCCGGCCGAGTTGACCAGCGCGTCGATCCGGCCCCACCGCTCCATCGCACCGTCGACGAGGCGCCGCAGATCGTCCTCTTTCTCGTAGGACCCGGTGACGCCGAAACCGCCAAGCTCGTTGCCAAGCGCCTCGCCCTTCCCCGACGACGACAGGACACCGACCTTGTAGCCGTCGGCGGCGAGCCTGCGGGCGGCATCCGCCCCCATGCCGGAGCCGCCGCCCGACACCAATGCGACCTTGACCATCGCTCAGACGCCCGTGGCCGGGATGCCGGATCGCTCCACCGGCCGGGGCGAGGTCAGCGCCTTCCACGAAGACAAGGCCTTGTTGACCGGGTTGTTGGCCTCGCGTCTGACGAACTGGCCGTGGCCTTCCTGCGTGCGCATCTCGCCGTCATGCACCGCGACATGCCCGCGCGTCAGCGTGAACCGCGGCAGGCCCTTCACCTTTTGCCCCTCGAAGACGTTGTAGTCGATGGCCGACTGCTGGGCCGAGGCGGCGATCGTCTTCTCCTTTTCGGGGTCCCAGACCACGATGTCGGCGTCCGCGCCCACGAGGATCGCGCCCTTCCGCGGATAGCAGTTCAGGATCTTCGCGATGTTGGTCGAGGTGACCGCCACGAACTCGTTCGGCGTCAGCCGGCCCGTGGCGACGCCATGCGTCCAGAGCATCGGCATCCGATCCTCGAGCCCGCCGGTGCCGTTCGGAATCTTGGTGAAGTCGCCCACGCCGAAGCGCTTCTGCTCGGTCGTGAAGGCGCAATGGTCTGTCGCGACCACCGACAGCGACCCGGACTGCAAGCCCGCCCAGAGGCTGTCCTGATGTTTCTTGTTGCGGAACGGCGGGCTCATCACCCGCCGAGCGGCGTGGTCCCAGTTGGCGTTGAAGTACTCGCTTTCGTCCAGCGTCAGGTGCTGGATCAGCGGTTCGCCCCAGACCCGCTTGCCCTGCATCCGCGCCCGCCGGATCGCCTCGTGCGCCTCCTCGCAGGAGACGTGGACGACATAGAGCGGCACCCCCGTCATGTCCGCGATCATGATGGCGCGGTTCGTGGCCTCGCCCTCGACCTGGGAAGGGCGCGAATAGGCGTGCGCCTCGGGGCCGGTGTTGCCCTCGCGCAGAAGCTTCGCCGACAAGCTCGGCCACCACGTCGCCGTTCTCGGCATGAACCAGCGCGATCCCGCCAAGCTCCGCCAAGCGCTGGAACGACGCGTACATCTCGTCGTCGTTCACCATCAGGGCGCCCTTGTAGGCCATGAAGTGCTTGAAGGTGGTTATCCCCTCCTTCTCGACGACGGTCTTCATCTCGTCGAAGACCTGCTCGCCCCACCAGGTGACCGCCATGTGGTAGGAATAGTCGCAGCTCGCACGGCCCGACTTGTTGTGCCACATCTGCAGCGCGTCGTGCAGGCCCTGGCCCGGCGCCGGCAGCGCGAAGTCGACGACCATCGTCGTTCCGCCCGACAAGGCAGCGCGTGTCCCGCTCTCGAAATCGTCCGAGGAATAGGTGCCCATGAACGGCATCTCGAGATGCGTATGCGGGTCGATGCCGCCCGGCATGACATAGCAGCCGGTAGCGTCCAGCTCGGTGTCGCCCTTCAGGCCCTTGCCGATCTCGACGATCCTGCCGCCGTCGACCAGCACGTCGGCCTCATAGCTCAGGTCCGCCGTGACGACGGTTCCGTTCTTGATCGCAGTCGACATGATGTGCTCCCCGTATCCTGCTGCTCTTCCCCGGCTTTCTTCTTGGTAAAAGCACTCCGGGGGTCCGGGGGCAGAGCCCCTGGCGCTCTCAATCCTTGTAGTCCGGCTCTTCCGTGTCGAGGATCCGCTTCATCTCGGCGAAATGAGCGTACTCGGCGTCCTTGTAGACCTGCCATTCCTCCGCCACCGCCTCGGCCATCTCGTCGGACATCACCTTCAGCGGCTGCCCGGTCGAATAGGCCAGCACCAGCGTCTTTGCCGCGCGCTCGAGGTGATAGAGCGCGTCCCAGGCCTCGGCCACCGTCGTCCCCAGGGTCGTGACCCCGTGGTTCTGCATCATCACCGTCGAATGGTTGCCGACCGTCTTCGCGATCCGCTCGCCCTCCTCGCCCTCGGTGGCGATGCCGCCGAAGTTCAGGTCATAGGCGATGCGGTTGTGGAAGCGCGCCGTCACCTGGTCGATCGGCTTGATCGTCGGGTCCGCGAGGCCGCAAAGCGCCGTTGCGTGCGGCGGGTGGATGTGCAGCGCGACCCGCGCCTGCGGCAACTCCCGGTGCAGCGCCGAGTGGATCGACCAGGCCGAGGGATCGGGCGCGTCGGGCCGGTCCATCGCCGAGGGGTCGTCGGCGTCGCAGAGGACGAGGTCCGAGGCCCTGACGCGCGACCAGTGAACCCACTTCGGATTGACGACGAAGCGCTTCCCGTCCGCGCTGACGGCGGCCGAGAAGTGGTTCGCCACGCCCTCGTGCCAGCCATAGCGGCAGGAGAGCCGGATGGCGGCGGCGAGGTCGATGCGGGTCTGGGTTTCGTCGAGTGTGGTGTCGTGTTGGGTCATGCTCATCTCCGATAGCTCGCGATGCATGCCACCGGACCTGTACTCCGGATGGCACTCGTAGACCGTTGGCGTCCACGAGAATATGCGGCTGCATCGGGCTTCCCACCCGGAACTCTGCCCCGCCAGGACTGGCTCCTCACAGATGCCGCCGCGTTCCGAGTCTGACCATCTTGTCTACGCTGGCCGTTTTCAGACACGCTGTAGCGGCACATCCCGGCAAGCGCGGAATAGTCGTGAGGTGATACCGGACCTCGGGTCCGAAGCGTCGAAGAGCGTACCGCGCGAAATGCCGGGTCGGTCGCTGCAGCTCCGGAGAAAACGCTGCCCTCCGCGTCATTGGACCGCGTTTATCTCGAAGAACTCGAAATGTCCGCACCCGCGTCCGAAATCTTTGTCTGAAGGACCGCGTGTACTTGGGCGAAGTGTCCGGACGAGCGCCTAACGAGCACCATCTGGTCCGAGCGTCGATCCGACTATCCGCTATGAGAAGTAGCTCTGCATCAGGAGGTGTAGATCGCCGCGAGTCCCTGGCTCCGATGCCCGGCCGAACCTACGACGGCATAGCGAGGGTGTAGCGAAACGACGTATACAGAGAGCGAATTCCTTCGAGGCACGACCAGTTCATGAGCGATGCGCACTCCTCACCCCTCAACCCCCGCCGTCTCAACCACCGCGTGGAACAGCACGTCCGCCCCCGCAGTGGCCCAGTCCTTCGAGATCTCCTCGGCCTCGTTGTGCGACAGGCCGTCGACGCAGGGGCACATGACCATCGCCGTGGGCGCCACGTCGTTGATCCAGCAGGCGTCGTGTCCCGCGCCACTGACGATGTCCATGTGGGAATAGCCCAACCGCTCGGCGGCATCGCGGACGGCCTTGACGCAGCCTTCGTCGAACGCCGGCGGCTCGAACTGGCCCACCACCTCGCACTCGAACCCGACGCCGATCTTCTCGCAGAGCTTCGGCGCGCGCTCGTAGAACTCGGCCTCCATGCCGTGGAGCTTCTCGGGCAGGTGCGAGCGGAAATCGACGGTGCAGACGACCTTTCCCGGGATCACGTTGCGAGAGTTCGGATAGACGTCGATATGACCGATGGCGCCGACCGCGTTCGGCTGGTTCTTCATCGCGATCTCGTGGACCAGCTCGGTGATCAGCGCCAGCCCGCGCCCGGCGTTCTTCCGCATGTTCATCGGCGTCGAGCCGGTGTGGCTGTCCTTGCCGGTGATCGTGCATTCGATCCAGCGCAGTCCCTGGCCGTGGGTGACGACGCCGATGTCCTTGCCCTCGGCCTCGAGGATCGGGCCCTGCTCGATGTGCAGCTCGAAGAGCGCATGCATCTTGCGCGCGCCGACCTCCTCGTCGCCCTTCCAGCCGATCCGCTCAAGTTCGTCGCCGAAGCGCTTGCCCTTCGCGTCCTTGCGGTCGTAGGCCCAGTCGAGCTCATGCCGCCCCGCGAAGACACCCGAGGCCAGCATGGCGGGGGCGAAACGCGTGCCTTCCTCGTTGGTCCAGTTCACGACGACAATGGGGTGCTTCGTCCTGATGTCGAGGTCGTTCAGGGTCCGGATGACCTCCAACCCTCCCAGCACGCCCAGCACCCCGTCGTACTTGCCGCCCGTCGGCTGCGTGTCGAGGTGCGAGCCCACGTAGACGGGAAGCGCATCCGGGTCAGTCCCCTCGCGCCGGGCAAACATGTTGCCGATCGCGTCGACGCCCATGCTCAGGCCCGCCTCCTCGCACCAGCGTTTGAAGAGGTGCCGCCCCTCGCCGTCCTCGTCGGTGAGCGTCTGGCGGTTGTTGCCGCCCGCGACGCCGGGGCCGATCTTCGCCATCTCCATCAGCGAGTCCCACAGGCGGTCCCCGTCGATCCTCATGTTCGCGGCAGGCTGGGTCATGCGCGGTGGACCTCCTCAGTCGATCTCGTGCAGGACCTCGCGGAGCGTCTCCACGAGCTGGTCGATGTGCGGCTTCTCGATGATGAGCGGAGGCGACATCGCGATGGTGTCGCCCGTGGTGCGGATCATGATGTTCTTCTCGAACGCCTTGATGAACGCCGAAAAGCCGCGCTTGACCGGCTCGCCCGCAATCGGCTCCAACTCGATTGCGGCGATCAGGCCCATGTTGCGGATGTCGATGACGTTCGGGCAGTCCTTCAGCGAATGGACCGCGTCCTCCCAATAGCCTTCCAACGCGTGCGCCCGCTCGAAGAGACCCTCCTCGCGATAGACCTCCAGCGTGGCGAGGCCAGCTGCGCAGGCAATCGGGGCGGCGGAATAGGTATAGCCGTGGAAGAACTCGATGACGTGCTCGGGGCCTTCCATGAAGGCGTCGTGGATCTTCGACGTCGTCAGCACCGCGCCCATGGGAATGACGCCCGAGGTCAGGCCCTTGGCGCAGGTGATGAGGTCGGGCGAGACGCCGAAGCGATCGGTGGCGAAGGCGGCCCCCATGCGGCCGAAGCCGGTGATGACCTCGTCGAAGATCAACAGGATGCCGTGCTTGTCGCAGATCGCGCGCAGCCGCTCCAGGTAGCCCTTCGGGCGGCAGGATCACGCCCGCCGAGCCCGAGACCGGCTCGACGATGCAGGCCGCGATGGTCTCGCCGCCATAGATCGCCGCCTGCCGTTCAAGCTCGTCGGCCAGGTGCATCCCATGCTCCGGCTGTCCGCGCGAGAAGGCGTTTTCCTTCAGATGCGTGGCCGGCAGGTGCGACACGCCCGGCAGCGACGGGAAGATCCGCTTGTTGTTCGTGATGCCGCCGACCGAGATGCCGCCGAAGTTGACGCCGTGATAGCCCTTCTCGCGGCCAACGAGCCGGGTCCGGTTCCCCTGCCCGCGCGCCTGGTGGTAGGCGAGCGCGATCTTCAGCGCGGTGTCGACGCTCTCGGACCCCGAGTTGGTGAAGAACACATGGTCGAAGCCCTCGGGCGCCATGTCGCGCAGCGACGACGCCAGTTCGAAAGCCAGCGGATGCCCCATCTGGAACGCGGGCGCATAGTCCAGTTGCCCCGCCTGGCGCTGGATCGCCTCGGTGATCTTCGGGCGGCAATGACCCGCGTTGCAGCACCAGAGGCCCGCCGTTCCGTCGAGGATCTGACGGCCGTCGGCGGAGGTATAATGCATGTCCTTCGCGGCCACGAGCATCCGGGGCGCCTTCTTGAACTGCCGGTTCGCGGTGAACGGCATCCAGAATGCGGAGAGATCATTGGGACGATCGAGCGCCATGGCCAACCTCGTTCAGAATCTGAGAATATTGACCAAATGGTCAGGAGGACGCTAGCAGAGGGATGAGGCCAGTCAAGAGCAGCACCGGAGAGGATCGAGAGTGAACGTCGAGCGACCGCGCACCCGTATCCAGAAGAAGAACCGCGAGACCATTCTCGACGCCGCCCTCGCCGTGTTCTCGGGCGAGGGCTTTCGAGGCGCGACGCTTGACCAGATCGCCGAGACCGCAGGTCTGTCGAAGCCGAACCTCCTTTATTACTTCGCGTCGAAGGAGGCGATTTACGCCGAGCTTCTGTCGACGCTTCTCGACACATGGCTCGATCCCCTTCGCGCGCTCGACGAGGCGGGCGATCCGGTGGACGAGATCGTGGGCTATGTCATGCGCAAGCTCCAGATGAGCCGCGACATGCCGCGCGAAAGCCGCCTCTTCGCGCAAGAGATCGTGCAGGGCGCGCCGAAGATCCTCGACCAGATCGAAGGTCCGCTGCGACGTCTCGTCGACGAGAAGGCAGCCCTCGTGCAGCGCTGGATCGACACCGGACGCATCGCGACGCTCGACCCTTATCACCTGATCTTCTCGATCTGGGCCACGACGCAGCACTACGCCGATTTCAATACGCAGGTCTGCTCGATTCTGAAGCCCGAGGACGATGCTCATATGGACGATGCCGCGGTTTTCCTGTCCGCCTTCTATCGCCGCGCCCTCGATCCGCGTCAGCTTTAACGCTTCTCAAACCTTTCGTCGCTTAGGCTCCCACTGGGGGATTAAGAGAGGACATTGGGTCATGATTCCCGCTGCTCCCGCACCGATCGCGGCCGTCAGGCCGCCGCATCCGGTCGCCGCTCAGACGGCACAAAAGACGACACAGGCCTTGGAAACCACGCGCGCCAGCGCGGGGGAGGCCGGGTCGTCGGCCGTCCGCTCCGAAACGGTCGACGCCGCCAAGGCCGCCGAACAGTCTACCGTCGCGCCGCGCCTGCGCGATCAGGAACGCTCGGAATCGAGCGACCGCCGATTGGCGTGGCGGGACGCGCCTGCAGGCCCGCCGCCCGCCTTCGAGGAAAGTCCGCTGGAACGGCAGGCGCGTGTGGCGCTCGATCCGCCGGACGAGATGGCGGCGCAACCTGTGAAGGTCCCCGTCGCCGAAACGTCGGAGGAGCCGTCAGTTGACGAGGTGCCCCCGCGCCCCGCGCCAGAACGTGTCGACCCGCCGCCCACGCCGACCGAACGGGCCGAGGCGAGCTTCAGCGAGACGCGCGCGCTATCGTCCCCGCGCGACAGGGCGACCGTCGACGTCCGTAACTGACGGAGGCGTCAGAGCCTTCCTTATTCCGCTGCCTTCGACATCGGGTTGTTGGGATGCGTCGTCCAGTTGGCATAGTCCGCTTCGACCGTCCGCCCCGTGCGGGGATCGAGCGAGCCCGGCGCCAGCCGTTCCATCGTGATGCAGTCCTCGACCGGGCAGACGTCGATGCAGAGGTTGCAGGCGACGCATTCGTCGTCCTTCACCTCGAAGACCCGTCCCGGATTGATCGCGATGGCCTGGTGCGAGGTATCCTCGCAGGCGGCATAGCAGCGGCCGCACTTGATGCACAGGTCCTGGTCGATCCGCGCCTTGGTGACGAAGTTCAGGTTCAGGTACTGCCAGTCCGTCACGTTCGGCACCGCCCGGCCCGTCACCTGAGACACGCTGGTATAGCCCTTCTCGTCCATCCAGTCCGACAGGCCCGCCGTCATCTCCTTGATGATGCCGAAGCCATAGACCATCGCGGCCGTGCAGACCTGCACCGACCCTGCGCCGAGGCTGAGGAATTCGGCCGCGTCGCGCCAGGTGGTGACGCCTCCGATGCCGCTGATCGGCATCCCGCGCGTCTCGTCGTCGCGCGCGATCTCGGCCACCATGTTCAGCGCGATGGGTTTGACCGCCGGTCCGCAATAGCCGCCATGCGACCCCTTCCCGTCGATCGACGGCTCGGGGCTCATGGTGTCGAGGTTGACGCTGGTGATCGACGAAATCGTGTTGATGAGGCTGACCGCGTCGGCCCCGCCCCGCTTCGCGGCCCGTGCCGGATAGCGGATGTCGGTGATGTTCGGCGTCAGCTTCACGATGACCGGCAGATAGGTGTAGGTCTTGCACCATTCGGCGACCATCTGGATGTACTCGGGCACCTGCCCCACGGCCGATCCCATGCCGCGCTCGCTCATCCCGTGCGGGCAGCCGAAGTTCAGCTCGATCCCGTCGCAGCCGGTGTCCTCGACGCGAGGAAGGATCGCCTTCCAGGCATGTTCCTCGCAGGGCACCATGATCGACGCGATCAGCGCCCTGTCCGGGAAGTCGCGCTTCACGCGCGCCATCTCGTCGAGGTTCGTCTGAAGCGGCCGGTCGGTGATGAGTTCGATGTTGTTGATCCCGAGAACGCGGCGGTCCGCCCCATGGATCACGCCATACCGAGGCCCGTTGACGTTGACGATCGGCGGGCCTTCCTCGCCAAGCGTCTTCCAGACCACCCCGCCCCATCCCGCCTCGAAGGCGCGGCGGACGTTGTACTCCTTGTCGGTCGGCGGCGCCGAGGCCAGCCAGAACGGGTTCGGGCTCTTGATGCCCACGAAGTCCGTGAAAAGATCGGCCATGTCAGCGGTCCTTTATCTCGAGTGTGCGGGCGTATTCCTGCATCAGGCTGTCGCGCGTCTCGGGCGGCGGGAACTGCGCAAAGCTGTGGGCCACGGGCAACGTCGCCCAAGGCTGCTTCTCGGAGACCCACGACTCGGCAAGCGGCGTAAACCACGACGGATCGTCGAACATGACCGCCCGGATGTTCACGATCGGCCTTTCGGGTCCGAACGTCGAGAACACCCAACTCATGCAGTCAGGGCAGTGCATGTGATGGACGGAGGGACCTTTCAGGCCCCCGACGACCGGGTCGCCTGCAATCACCTGGAAGCCTGCGAGCGGCACCATGGCGGTCGTCGAGAAGGCGCTTCCCGACATGCGCTGGCATCCTGTGCAGTGACAGACGGAGGCCATGACCGGCGCCAACGAGAATCTGGAACCGAAGGTGCCCGCAGCGGCACCCGCCCTCGGCTGGCAGTGTGAGTGTCGGCATGTCGATCACCTCGAGAGATCCGCATGAATATCCTCGGCCGCATCGCGGCCCTCTTTCACCGCAGTCACGGTCAGGTCGTCGCCTCCTCGCGCGCAGTCGCCGCCGGCCCAGACACCGGGGACCGAAGTGCGGCCCGGCCCCTGGACCGCGATCTTCAGCCCCTCGAGGTCGAGGCCGCCGGGCACCCCGTCGAGATGCTGACCGATGGCCTTCAGAACCTGGTCGGCCTTCAGCGTGAAGGTTTCGTCGCTTAGACGCAGGCCGTCGGGACCGTCTTGCGTATAGGCGAATTCGACCCCTGCAACATGCGCGTCGCCAATCAGCCGCACCGGCGCTGCGCCAGCGATGATGCGGACGCCTTTCGAGGCCGCGAGGTCCTGTTCGAACGACGATGCCGACATGGCCTCGCGTCCGCGGCGGTAGACAAGCGTGACGCTTTCAGCGCCAAGAAGCTTCGATTGGACCGCCGCGTCGACCGCCGTCATGCCCCCGCCGATCACCACGACGTCGCGGCCCACGGCCATGCGCGCCAGGTCAGGCGACTGGCGCAGCTCGCCGATAAAGTCGACGGCGTCGCGGACGTGCGCGTGTTCCTCGCCCTCGGTCCGCAGCGCGTTCACGCCCGCCAGCCCGACGCCAAGAAAGACGGCGTCGTATTCGCTGCGGAGGTCATCGAGCATAAGCTCGTGCCCCAGGCGCTGGCCGATACGCAGTTCGATCCCGCCGATCTGCATCAGCCACTCTACCTCGGCCTGCGCGAAGCCTTCGACCGTCTTGTAGCTGGCGATGCCGTATTCGTTCAGTCCGCCGGGCTTCTCCCTGGCGTCGAACATGACGACGTCGTGGCCGTGAAGGGCGAGACGATGCGCGCAGGCAAGGCCCGCAGGGCCGGCACCGACCACCGCCACGCGCCGACCGGTCGGCGCGGCACGGGTGAAGGGATGCACGCCCGCCGACATCAGCGTGTCGGTCGCATAGCGCTGAAGCCGTCCGATCTCGACCGGACGACCCTCGGCCGCCTCGCGAACGCAGGCCTCTTCGCACAACTGCTCGGTCGGGCAGACGCGGGCGCACATGCCGCCTAGGATGTTGGCATCGAATATCGTCTTCGCCGCCCCGCCCGGATTGTCGGCCTGGATCTGGCGGATGAACAAAGGGATGTCGATCGACGTCGGGCAGGCCGTCACGCAGGGCGCGTCGAAGCAGAAATAGCAGCGGTCGGCCGCCACCATCGCCTCGTGGTCGTCGAGCGGCGGGTGAAGATCGCCGAAGTTGAGCGATAGCGCGTCCCGGTCCAGGCGGCCCGGAACCACTCCGGGTGTGCGTGGCGTGTTCGCCATGAAGGTCTCCCTGTCTGTCCTTGACCGAAAGACTGCCACAGGCCGAAATTTTATCAACTGGTAAATTTTCCAGGCCTTTCGAGCGAGGCGCTTTTCCTCGGCCCGCCCGTTCCGTATAAGTGCCCGCACAAGAACCATGCAGAACCGGGCAGCCGAGGGGCAAGAATGACCAAGCGACCGCACGACGACGACGTCGAGTTCATCAAGGCTTTGGCGGAACTTCTGAGCGAGAACGATCTCTCGGAATTGCAGGTCAAGCGCGACTATCCCGACGAGGGCAGCCTCAACGTCCGCGTCAGCCGCATCGTGGCTCCCACCCCCGTGCAGCAGGTCATCCAGGCGCCGCAGCACTCGATGCCCCAGCCACCCGCGACCCCTGCGACACCCGCCACGCCGCAGACCCTCTCGACCGACGACGATCCTGCGAACCTGCCGGGCGTGGTCACGTCGCCGATGGTGGGCACCGCATACCTTTCACCCGAGCCGGGGGCCGCCGCCTTCATCAAGGTGGGCGACCAGGTCAGCGAGGGCCAGACACTTTGCATCGTCGAGGCGATGAAGACCATGAACCAGATCCCGGCACCCCGCTCGGGCACCGTGAAGCGCATCCTGATCGAAGACGGCGCTCCCGTCGAATTCGGCGCCCCCCTGATGGTCGTGGCGTAGGCGCATGTTCGACAAGATCCTGATCGCCAACCGCGGAGAAATCGCGCTCCGCGTCATCCGTGCCTGCCGCGAGATGGGCATCAAGTCGGTCGCGGTCCATTCGACGGCCGATGTCGACGCCATGCATGTCCGCATGGCGGACGAGAGCGTCTGCATCGGTCCGCCGCCGGGCAACCAGTCCTACCTGTCGATCCCCGCCATCATCTCGGCCTGCGAGATCACCGGCGCGCAGGCGATCCACCCTGGCTACGGCTTCCTGTCCGAAAACGCGAACTTCGTGCAGATCGTCGAGGATCACGAGCTGACCTTCATCGGCCCGTCTGCGGCGCACATTCGCATCATGGGCGACAAGATCACGGCGAAAGAGACGGCCAAGAAGCTGGGCATCCCGGTCGTTCCGGGCTCCGAGGGCGGCGTGCCGGACCTCGATGCGGCCAAGCGCATCGGCGAGGAATTCGGCTATCCCGTCATCGTCAAGGCCACCGCCGGCGGCGGCGGACGCGGCATGAAGCTGGCCAAGTCGGCGGCCGAGATGGAAAACGCCTTTCGCACCGCGCGGTCCGAGGCAAAGGCCGCCTTCGGCAACGACGAGGTCTACATCGAGAAGTACCTCCAGAAGCCGCGGCACATCGAAATCCAGGTCTTCGGCGACGGCAAGGGCCGCGCGGTCCATCTGGGTGAACGAGACTGCTCGCTTCAGCGTCGGCACCAGAAGGTTTTCGAAGAGGCTCCCGGACCCTCCATTTCGCCCGAAGAGCGCGCGCGGATCGGCAAGATCTGCGCCGACGCCGTGGGCGACCTGGGCTATTCCGGCGCGGGCACCATCGAGTTTCTCTACGAGGACGGCGAGTTCTACTTCATCGAGATGAACACCCGCCTTCAGGTCGAGCATCCGGTGACCGAGGCGATCTTCGGCGTCGATCTCGTGCGCGAACAGATCCGCGTGGCCGAGGGTCTGCCGATGTCCTTTACGCAGGACGACCTGACGATCAACGGCCACGCCATCGAGATCCGGCTGAACGCCGAGAAGCTGCCCAACTTCTCGCCCTCGCCGGGACGGATCACGCAGTACCATGCGCCGGGGGGGCTGGGCGTCCGGATCGATTCCGCGCTCTACGACGGCTATTCGATCCCGCCCTACTATGACTCGCTGATCGGCAAGCTGATCGTCCACGGGCGCGACCGGCCCGAGGCGCTGGCGCGGCTGTCGCGGGCCCTGTCCGAGCTCATCATCGACGGCATCGACACGACCATCCCCCTGTTCGCGGCACTTCTCGAGGAGCCGGACATCCAACAGGGCAACTACAACATCCACTGGCTGGAAAAATGGCTCGCCGCCAACGTCGAGTGAGGCGGGGGTGTCCGACCGCCGCCTGACGCCCGAGCTTCTGCTCGGCGCCTATGCGGCCGGAGTCTTTCCGATGGCCGAGACGCGCGATGCCTCGGACCTCTACTGGGTCGATCCCGAGCGGCGCGGCATTCTTCCCCTCGACGGCTTCCGGATGTCGCGGTCGCTGGCGCGGCGAATGCGCTCGGGACGCTACCACGCCACGCTCGACGTGTCCTTCTCGCAGGTGCTGGACGGCTGCGCCGACCGCGACGAGACCTGGATCAACACGACGATCCGCGACCTGATGCTGGACCTGCACGCCCTGGGGCCTGCGCATTCCTTCGAGGTATGGGAGGGCGAACGCCTTGCGGGTGGCATGTACGGCATCGCACTTGGCGGTGCGTTCTTCGGCGAAAGCATGTTCTCGCGCGTCACGGACGGCTCGAAGATGGTGCTGGCGGCGGCGCTCGATCACCTGAGACGATGCGGCTTCACCTTGTTCGACACGCAGTTCCTGACGCCGCACCTTGCGTCACTGGGCGGTGTCGAGATCACGCGCGCCGCTTATCGGGCCGGCCTCGCCCGCGCGCTGACGTATCGCGCCGACATCGATGCAATCGCGATGGACGGCGACCTTCAGGCCGTCGTGCAGCGGATGACCCACACGTCGTAGCGCGGATGGTCGAGCGCGTTCAGCGCCGGGCTCGACGCGATCATCCAGCCCTGGAACAGGACCGTCCCACGCGACGGATCCTCGACCTTGACCCAGGCATAGCCTTCGCCCGCCGGGTTGTCCTCGGGATAGCGGCAGTCGCCGACGGTCACGGCGATGCGGCCGACCTGCGCCGTCTCGCCGATCTTCATCTCGAGGTCCGTGACCTCTCCCGACACCTTGTCGAGCCCCTTGAGCAGGGCACCCGGCGCGGATCTGGCCTGGATGGTGTTCGCCTGCACGTCCGGCACCGCGACTGACGAGCCGTCGATCGGCGAAGTTATCACCGCCTCGGAACCATCCTCGCGTTCGACGATCTGACCCTGCGACGACCCTTCCGGCAAGAGGATGATCTGCGGCTGGTCGACGCCGTCGTCGAGGGGGACCGCTTCGATGGCGTCCTGCGCCGTGGCCGTTCCGGAAAGGAGCGCCAGGAGTGCCAACGCCCGCATCATTCCGCCGCCGCCTCGTCGCCGCCGCCCACGAACTTGAGGAGGAGTTCGACCACCGAGACCGAGCTTTGCGTGTCCTCGATCTCGGACCCCGGATCGAGGTTCACGGGCGAACCGCCTGGCAGGATCTCGACGTAGGACCCACCGAGAAGACCTTCGGAGGCGATGATGACCGCCGTATCCTCGGGCAGCAGAAGTTCGTCCTCGACCGCGATGACCGTTTCGGCTCGGAATGTCTGGGGATCGAGGCGCATGTTGGCCACGCTGCCGACCTTGACGCCCGCAAGACGCACGTCGGTGCCGACCGAGACGCCTTCGGCCGTGCGGAACGAGGCGGTGTAGGTGGCGCGGTCGCCGGTTCCCAGGCCGATCCCGCCGACCTGTCCCATATAGATCAGGAACCCCGCAGCGAGAGCCAGGACGCCCGCGCCGGTCAGGACTTCGGTCACGTTCTCGGACATGGTCTTACTCCGGCACCCAGGCTTCGTAGTCGGTGCGCTCGACTGGCTGCGGATTGCGGATCGACCCCGGGGGGGCATAGGCCGCGGGCGTACCCGTCAGGTTCTCCTGGTGCGGCTTCTCCCACGCCTTGCGTGGCAGGGGCGCTTTCGTCGGCGGCTCGTCCCAGGTGTGATGCAGCCAGCCGTGCCATTCGGGATCGACGCGGCTCGCCTCGGCCTCGCCGTTGAAGATGACCCACCGACGCCCGTTCTCGGACTGATAGAAGATGTTGCCCTGATTGTCCTCGCCCACCTTCTGGCCCTTCCGCCAGGTGTGAAACTGGGTCCCGAGCGTCTGGCTGTTCCACCATGTCACCGAGCGGAGAAGCGTGTTGAGAATGCCCATCTGGACCCTTCCTGCCTGACTTGGCCCGGGTATGCCGCAAGGGCGCTGCAAGGTCCAGAGAAACAAGGGGCAAAGACCCTCCTCGCGCGGCGGCATGCCGGTCGCGGCTATGCGTATTCGAGGAAGATGAAAGGTTCAGCGCGGGAGACGCGCCGTCACCTCGATCTCGATCTTCATCTCGGAATTCTGGAGGCCGGCCGAAAGCATGGTGGCGGCTGGACGCGCGGTGGCGAAGGCCTCCGACGTGATGGGCCAGCAAAGCGGCCACTCTGCCGGATCGGGGACGATATAGGTCACGCGGACGACGTGGTCGAGGCTGGTTCCCGCCTTTTCCAGTGCGTTTCTAATGGTTTGCAGTGCGTTCCTGCACTGATCCTCGATCCGCTCCGGCATGGTCATGCTGGCGTAGTCATATCCGGTCGTCCCTGCCACGAAGACGAAGCCGTCCGCGACAACGGCGCGGGAATAGCCGATCTGCGCCTCGAACGGCGAGCCGGTGGAGATGTGCGTGACGGTCATAACTCAGAACCGGCGCGGCGGGCTTGTCAGCCTGCGCTCGCCGGCTCCTTCTTCGTATCCGCGTGGATCATCAAAGGCTTGGCGTCCGACATGACTGCTTCTTCGTTGACCACGACCTCGGTCACGCTGTCCATGCCCGGAAGCTCGAACATCGTGTCGAGCAGGATCGCCTCCATGATCGACCTGAGGCCGCGCGCGCCGGTTTTCCGCTCGATGGCGCGCTTGGCGATGGCCTTGAGCGCGTCGTCGGTGAAGGTCAGCTGCGTGTCCTCAAGCTCGAACAGTCGCTGGTACTGCTTGACCAGCGCGTTCTTCGGCTCGGTAAGAATGGTCACGAGAGCGGGCTCGTCCAGATCCTCGAGCGTCGCGATGACCGGCAGACGGCCGACGAACTCGGGGATCAGGCCGAACTTGAGCAGGTCTTCCGGCTCAAGCTCCTTGAAATGTTGTCCGATCGACTTTTCTGCCGGGTCGCGAACGTCGGCGCCGAAGCCCATGGCGGACCCCTTGCCGCGCTGCGCGATGATCCTGTCCAGACCCGCGAAGGCGCCGCCGCAGATGAAGAGGATATTCGTCGTGTCGACCTGGAGGAATTCCTGCTGCGGATGCTTCCGTCCGCCTTGTGGCGGCACGGAGGCAACCGTGCCTTCCATGATCTTCAGAAGCGCTTGCTGAACGCCCTCGCCCGACACGTCGCGGGTGATGGACGGGTTGTCGGACTTGCGCGTGATCTTGTCGACCTCGTCGATGTAGACGATGCCGCGCTGCGCACGCTCGACGTTGTATTCGGACGCCTGGAGCAGCTTTAGGATGATGTTCTCGACATCCTCGCCCACATATCCGGCCTCGGTCAGCGTCGTCGCGTCCGCCATCGTGAAGGGGACGTCGAGGATGCGGGCCAGCGTCTGTGCCAGAAGCGTCTTGCCACAGCCCGTGGGGCCGATCAGCAGGATATTCGACTTGGCGAGTTCGATTTCGCCCTTCCCGGCATGGTTCAGGCGCTTGTAGTGGTTGTGGACCGCAACCGAGAGGACGCGCTTCGCGTGCATCTGCCCAATGACATAGTCGTCGAGAACGTCGCAGATCTCGCGCGGGGCGGGAACGCCGTCCGACGACTTCAGGCCGGAGGCTTTCGTCTCCTCGCGGATGATGTCCATGCAGAGTTCGACACACTCGTCGCAAATGAACACGGTCGGGCCGGCGATCAGCTTGCGGACTTCGTGCTGGCTCTTTCCGCAGAACGAGCAATACAGGGTGTTCTTGCTATCGCCTGACGTGTTCGCCATTCCCAAACCTCTCGGCCTCGCGCCCCTGCCGGAAGGGCATTACCAGTCTTTCCAGAACCCTAAGCGACCACCCCGGGGGGCACAACGCCAAATTGCCGACAGGCTTAAGCCCGATCACGAAGCGTTGTCTTCGGGCTTTGCCCGCGTGGTGACGATCTCGTCGATGAGACCCCAATCCTTTGCATCGTCGGGTGTCATGAAGTTGTCCCGCTCGAGCGCCTTGTCGACCGCCTCAAGGCTTTGGCCGGTGTGGCGGACGTAGATGTCGTTCAGCCGCCGCTTCAGCTTTTCGGTGTATCGGGCGTGGATCATGATATCGGTCGCCTGGCCCTGATAGCCGCCGGACGGTTGGTGCACCATGATCGAGGAGTTCGGCAGGGAATAGCGCATCCCCTTTTCGCCCGCGGCCAGAAGCAGCGAGCCCATCGAAGCCGCCTGCCCCACGACCAGCGTCGAGATCTTCGGCCGGATGTACTGCATCGTGTCGTAGATCGACAGGCCCGAGGTCACCACGCCGCCGGGCGAGTTGATGTACATCGATATCTCTTTCGACGGGTTCTCGGCCTCGAGGTGAAGCAGCTGTGCGACGACAAGCTGGCTCATCCCGTCGTGGACCGGACCGTTGACGAAGACGATGCGCTCCTTCAGCAGCCGCGAGAAGATATCGTAGGCGCGTTCGCCCCGGCTGGTCTGCTCGACCACCATCGGGACGAGATTCATGTAGGTTTCGATAGGATCTTGCATCTGCCTCGTCTGCCTCTTTCGCTCGCGTTCTTACGCCCTGGATCTTGCCAGAGTCTTAGTGTCGGCGGACGGGGCCTGCAAGGCACCCGACCTCCGAATGTTCAATCACTGAACAGCCTGACGGCCGGTCAGCCGCAACTCGTGCGAACGAGAAGGCCGGGATTCGAGCCATGCTCGCTCCAGGCGTCGAAGAGAGATTCGGCCAGGCGGTCCCTGTCGTCCCTATCTCCGCGCGATGCGTTGCGCGCGATCGGATCAATGACGACGGGCCAGAAAAACCAGGCGGCCACGACCAACAACAACAACACCGGAACGATGGGCAGCAAGCTCATTTCGGTATCCCCACGGTTTTTTTAGTTTAGCAGTGCGACCGGGCAGATAGGCCGCAACTCCATGAATTCGTCGTGAAAAGTGGCGAAAAGATGACGATAGGCGGCCTAACGCAACGGAAGTCCGAAAGTTCCCATACTGTTGCCCGAAAATTCCTCATTGCCGCGACGTGGGATCAAGGTCCATATCCCGGAGCATGGTTCATGTCTCTTCGCTTCCCCGCAATGACGCCGGCATAGAAACGGTCGTCGGCATCCTGCGCCAACGCTTTGCCGACCGCTGCCAGACTGGCCGTGCGATCCGCGAACAGCACGGACACACGACAACATGGATCCCGAACCAACCACCCGACGCCGTGATCTTCGCCGAGACGACCGAAGACGTGGCAGATGTGGTGCGCGCCTGTGCCGCGCATCGCGTCCCCGTCATTCCCTTCGGTACCGGCACATCGCTAGAGGGACATGTGAACGCGCCGGCGGGTGGAATCTCGGTCGACACGACGCGAATGAACCGCGTTCTCGCGGTCCATCCCGAGGATCTGGACGCCGTCGTGCAGCCCGGCGTGACGCGGAAGGCGCTGAACGAGCATCTGCGCGCCACGGGCCTGTTCTTCCCGATTGATCCCGGTGCCGACGCCTCGCTCGGCGGCATGGCCGCGACGCGCGCCTCGGGGACGAACGCGGTTCGCTACGGCACGATGCGCGACAACGTCCTGTCGCTGGAGGTCGTGCTGCCCTCGGGCGAGGTCATCCGCACCGGCCGGCGGGCGAAGAAGTCCAGCGCGGGCTACGACCTGACGCGGCTGATGGTCGGCTCGGAAGGGACGCTCGGCGTCATTACCGAGCTGACGCTTAGGCTTTATGGTATCCCCGAGGCGATGTCCTCGGCCCGCTGCACCTTTCCTTCGGTCGAGGCCGCCTGCAACGCGGTCATCCTGACGATCCAGATGGGGATCCCCGTCGCGCGGATGGAACTTCTCGACGCCGAGAGCGTCGGCGCGATCAACGGCTATGCCGGTCTCGACCTTCCCGTGGCGCCGCTACTTCTGCTGGAGTTCCACGGTTCGTCCGCCGGTGTCGCCGAACAGGCCGAAGCCTTCGGTGACATCGCGACAGAGGTCGGCGGCACAGGCTTCACCTGGACGACGACGGCCGAGGCGCGCAACAAGCTCTGGCAGGCCCGACACGACGCTTACTGGGCGATGCTGACGCTGCGGCCCGGCGCGCAAGCCATCGCGACGGACGTGTGCGTACCGATCTCGAATTTGGCCGAGGCCGTGACGCGCAGCCAGGCCCGCGCGGCGGAACTGGGCCTGCTGTCGCCCGTGCTGGGCCATGTGGGCGATGGCAATTTCCACAATACGATCCTCGTCGATCCCGACGACGCCGAGGAACGCGCCAAATGCGACGGCTTCATCTCGTGGCTTTCGGACATGGCGCTGGAACTTGACGGTACGATCACCGGCGAACACGGCGTTGGTCAGGGCAAGATGCTGTCCCTCGTGAAGGAGACGGGGGGAGCCGCCAGCGTGATGAGCGCGATAAAACGCGCCATCGATCCCGACGGGATCATGAACCCGGGCAAGATCCTCGGCGCCGACTAACGCGCAAGAGAGCGTCCACGGTCGATCATCCCGGGCGTCACGGCATACTCGACCTGAACGATGTCGGAGACAGCTGTGTCCATGACTTCGGACAGGGCCTTCCGCCCGCGCGAAATTCTGCTTTTCAGAGTCCCCAGAGAGATGCCGCACATCTCGGCCGCTTCCTCGTACGAGAACCCCGACGCGCCGACCAGAAGCAGGGCCTCGCGTTGTTCGGCCGACAGGCGGTCGAAGGCGGCCATCACATCGTTCAGGGCAAGACGCCCATCATGGTCGGGTCGTGTCGCCAGCGTCGCGGCATGCGGACCGTCGATCTCTTCGAACCGGTACCGCGCCGTTCGGAGATGGGAATAATAGGTGTTGCGGGTGATGGTGAAGAGCCAGGCGCGAAGGTTGGTGCCCGGTCTGTATTTCCCGAAGTTGGTCCAGGCCTTCACGAGGGCGTCCTGCACGATGTCGTCGGCGACGGCTCGGTTCGCACACAGCGAATGAGCGAAGGCGCGCATCGCTGCGAGGTGTTCCACCACGTCATTGCGCGACGCATCGGGGCGCATCAATCCTCGGACCCGGGGGTCGGCTTCGAAAGCCGCTTCTGCCTCAAACGCTCCAAAAGCACTTCGAACTGTTCCGGCATCGCCTCGTCCAGAACGCGCGCATAGGCCGACCGGAGACTTCTGTCGACCGTCTCGGACATTGTCTTGCGCTGTTCGTCGTCCGGCATTTCAACTTCCAATAGAAAACGGTTTGTCTATGTCGCCTCTGTAGGAATGAACGCACGGAGAGAGGCAATTGTTGCCTAAGACGGCGCTCGGAGGATGAAGTCAGGTCAGACCGGCGGGCGCGAACCTGAGCAGGACAGGGACGACGAGCTCCTCCTCGTCGGTCAGATGGCGGTCGAGAAAACCCTCCAGTCGGGTGAGTCCCTTTCTAAAGGCCGCGGTCGCATCCTCATGCCCAGTCCGGGCGGCGACGGCTCTCAACGCGACGTTGGCGTCTTGGGCAAACGCCTCGAGATGACCGTCGATGGCATGATGATCGCGGTCCAGTATCTCGAAGCCGCGCGTCAGTCTCGGATCGAGCGCCTTGAGATGCGGGAAATAGTGCGCGTCCTCGATCATGTGGTGACCGTGAAGCTCGCCCATGAACATCGAGCCATAGCGTGACAGGTGGGCCGCGAAAACATCGGGAGACAGCTCGCCATCGAGCGCCTGTTCGGCCTCGGTCGCCATAGTCGCGGTCAGCTTGCGGAACATCAGGTGCCGGTCGAGCCAGAAGCGGATCAGACCGCTGAAGTTGGGGTCGGCCTCCCAGGCATCGCGGGGATAGGATTCCAGAAGGACCCGCAGCGCGTCGGGGAGGGCGTTACGCTCTTCCAAGGCAAGATGCGCGTCATCCACCGAATATTTACCTTTCTGCGGGCACTCGTGACCGGTCTAGAGCTTTCGGGCGCGGGATGGAACTTACGATCCACATAGGCCCTCACAAGACAGGGACAACCGCCATCCAGACCGCCTTTGCCGGCGCCGCGACGACCTTGCGTCGGCGCGGCGTGCTCTATCCGCGGGTCAACTGGATGTTTCCCGCCCAGCACCGGCTGGCGTTCGCACTGAAGGGAAGGCCCCTGCCCGGGGGCGAGAGTCCGGACGCCACAAAGGAGCTGGACGCGCTGTCGCGGGTGCTGGACCGCTTCGGCGGACGCGCGGTCCTGTTGTCGAGCGAGGAGTTCTTCGCCTGCCCGCCCGAGGCCATCGCCCGGCTTCGCGCGCGGATCGGTCCGGCGCGGATCGTGACTTTCCTGCGAAAGCCGGACGACTTCCTGCTGTCCTGTTACAATCAGAAGACCAAGCAGCCTGGAAACGGCTTCTCGGCGCCGGTCTCGCGCTTCGTCGACGACCCTCGCCTGATAGCGCCCGAGATGGACTATCGAACCTGCGTCATGGCCTGGGCCGACGTCTTCGGAGACGAGGCAATGAGGGTCGAACTGTACGAGGATGGACCGCCCCTGGCCCGTTTGCGACTGCTTGTGGGGACAGGGGATTTGCCCTTCGATCCGCCGGGCAGGCCTAACGCCAGCGTACCCGGTCCCGTGGTCGAGCTCATGCGCCATGCCAAGGCCATCGGCATGGACGACAGGCGGCAGAAAAGGTTGTTCGTCCGCGCCCGAGACGCGTTCGCCTCCAGTCCCCCTTTCGACATATCCGCAGAGGATCACGCTCGGATTCTCGCGGCAATGGAGCCGGACCTCGACTGCCTTTTCGCTCGCTTCGGTCGAGCCAATCCCTACCCTGCCCCCGGACCCACATCGGCTGCGCCGCCCCCGCCGAACGCTACGATCCGCGATGCGGTACGGCTTATGGAAAGCCTTCTTTAACCTTCCGTCCGCGCTCGTTCATAAAGTCCCTCTGCGCGGGGGAACCTGCCGGTCCGATGCGGGTTTTACCTGCACTCAGGAGCGACTTACTTTTGCATTTCGACACAGATCTTTCGGCCCGCGTGACCCACGAAGGAAAGTCCCGCGGCTTTCGCCATGTTCTTCGCGATGAATCCCGTGGGCTCCATGATGACGCTGAATCCGCGTTCTCGTGGTTCGAGGCTGATCCCGTCGGAACGATGAGCCGTTTTCTGTCGGCCCACGCCAGTGCCGTCCGCCATCTCTTTCCCGCTCTTGCCTCTCACCGGTCGCTTCGCGTCCGAGGAGCCTCGTCGCGACTTAAAACGGCGCTCGAGAAGGACTGCGCACAGCGCGATCTCGAACCGTCGAAGTTGGCGATGCCGCCATGCGATGACCCGCTTGCGGCGGCCTATGTCGTGCTTGGATCGCGACTTGGCGTCGAGGCGATGCGGCGGACCTGGGCAATGCCCTCCCCCCTGCCCGCCTACATGGGACGGATCGACGTGCGAGGTGCATGGTCGGCCTCTTGCGCTGCCTTGGACCGGATCGAGCCCGGCAGCATCCGCGCGCGCGAAGTCATGCAAGCCACCGTCGTGGCATTCCGGTCGTTCCAGACATCGGCGCTCCAGGCCTGATGGACGACGCTTCTCAGATGACGGTCGACCTGACGAACTGCGACCGCGAACCGATCCATCTCCTCGGGCATGTCCAGTCATACGGCGCGCTGGTCGCCGTATCCTCCGACTGGATCGTGCAACATGCCTCGGCGAACCTGGGCGATATCCTTGGAGTGCCCGTCGAGGATGCGCTCGGCAAACAGCTTCAGCAGATCATCGTGTCCGATGGCTTCGACCTGATCCGCCGCAATCTGCGCACTGTCGACGTCCAGGATGGCGTGGCGCGTCTCTTCAACATCGCGCTGGCCGCGAACGGGCGCAGCTTCGATGTCTCCGTGCACCGATGCGGCCGCCACCTGATCGTCGAGTTCGAACCCAAGGCCAGAAGCGGCGGCTCGGACGTCATGACCGAGGTCTATCCCCACATTCGCCGCATCCAGAACCTCGACACCCTTCCTGAGCTGGCGAGGCAGGCCGCAAAAGGCCTGCGTGCGCTCTGCGGGTTCGACAGCGTCATGGTCTACCAGTTTCAGCCCGACGATAGCGGCCGGGTCATCGCCGAGGAACGCGCCGACGGACGTAAGAAATACAACGGCATGATGTTTCCCGCCTCGGACATCCCGGTTCAGGCGCGCGAGCTGTACAGGCGATCCCTCCTGCGCCTCATCGCGGACGTGCGCGACGAAGGCGCGCCGATCCTGCCGCCGGCGAAGATGGACGGGCGGCCGCTCGACCTGTCTCTCGCGGTGACCCGATCGGTGTCGCCCATCCACATCGAGTATCTCTCCAACATGGGAGTGCAGGCTTCGATGTCGGTCTCGATCATGAAGGACGGCAAGCTCTGGGGTCTCTTCGCCTGTCACCACGACACACCGCGCTACATCGACTACGAACGCCGCACGGCGGTCGAGATGTACGGTCACCTCTTCAGCTATGAGCTCAGCCGGTTCGAGGCTGCCTCGCGAACCCGCGCTGAAGAGGATACCTCGCGGCTTCAGACACTTCTGATGGCGCAGATGGCGGATCGTCGGAGCGTGGCCGAAGCTCTTCTGGATGCGCGCGAGGATATCGCTCGGGTGATCCCGCACGATGGAATCATCCTTGTCACCGACGGCGCGTTCCACGCCTTCGGCGCCACTCCGACCGAGGAGGAGTTCCGCGGCATCGTCCGTATGCTCGACGGCAGCATAGCAACAGGCGTCTTTGCGACCGACTCCCTTGGCCGTCTCCTTCCCGAAGCGCGGGACTATGCGGAGCGCTGCTCGGGACTTCTCGCAATTCCGATCTCTCGGCGCCCACGCGACTACATGATCCTGTGTCGCCGTCAGATCGCCGAAAGCATTCACTGGGCCGGCGACCCGACGAAGCCCGCCGGCCTTGGGCCGAACGGCGTCCGTCTCACCCCACGCAAGAGCTTCGACGCCTGGAAGGAAGAAGCCCACGGCCGCGCCCCGACATGGAGCGCTCGTGAAACCCACGCAGCCGAGCTTTTGAAGACCGTTCTTCTCGAAGTTTATCTCAAGGTCACCGAGGAGACGAGCGAGGACCGCAGGCGCGCACAAGAACAGCAGCAGCTTCTGATCTCTGAGTTGAACCACAGGGTGCGCAACATCCTGAACCTGATGCGCGGCCTCATCTCGCAGTCGAAGCAATCCGCGTCGACCGTCCAAGAGTTCACCCAGAACCTCGACGCACGCATCCACAGCCTCGCCCGCGCCCACGACCAGCTCACCCGGGAAATGTGGGAGCCGGCCTCCCTGAAAGACCTCATCGCGTGCGAGTTCGAAGCCTACGCCGTAGAGAAGGCCAACCGGGTCGAGGTCCGGGGCGACGATGTGATGCTTCAGCCCGAAGCCTTCACGACACTCGCGCTCGTCTTGCACGAGATGGCCACCAATTCGGTAAAGTACGGGGCGCTTTGCGACAAGCGAGGCACCATTCGTATCGATCTGTCACGCGATGTGAGCGGTGGTCTTCTGATGGACTGGGTCGAACGAAACGGGCCTCCGGTGAAAGCGCCGAAGCGGCGCGGGTTCGGATCGCTCATCACCGAAAAATCGATCCCGCACGATCTGAGGGGCGATGCCCGCGTCGAATATCGTGTCACGGGCCTCGAAGCCCACTACCGCGTTCCGCCGAGCTTCGTGCAGGACGCGCCACGGACCGACGGTCCAGCAGCGAAAGCAGAGGTGTCGATTTCAATGAAGGCCACTGATGATTTCCAGCTTTCGGGCCGCGGGTTGGTCGTTGAAGATTCGATGATCATCGCTCTCGACGCGGCTGGAATCCTGGAAAGCTTCGGCGCGCAGGACGTGAGGGTAAGCTCTGGCGTGCGTGAGGCCTTGGACGAGATCGAGAGCACGAGCTTTGACTTCGCGCTTCTGGACGTGAACCTGGGGGATGAATTGTCAGTCCCGGTTGCCGAGGCTTTGGCGGCCAAGGGCGTGCCATTTGTCCTGGCGACGGGATACGGCGAAACCGACGATCTGCTGAAGGCCTATCCGCCGACCATTATTGTGCAGAAGCCCTTTTCGGACAGCAGCATCAGGGCATCATTTGTCGCGCTTTTCGGATCGAACGGCAACTGAAGTTGCGCAAGCGACGTCTTCGGGCAGCCCTGCCGCCCGAAGCCTTGTCAGGTGCGTCCCGAAACGGCGCGCGCGATAAGCGCTCCGACGAACAGGACGATGAAGATGAAGAACAGGATCTGGGCGATGCCAGTGGATGCGCCGGCAATGCCGCCGAACCCGAACAACGCCGCAATCGCAGCTATCACCAGAAACGTCAGGGCCCAACCAAGCATGGTTGTTTCTCCTTTTACGAACAGGGTTTGAAGAAACAACCGGCCAGCGTCCGCGGGGTTCCGCGACCTGAGAAAGCAGCGCGACGCCTCAGAACGGTCCGATCGCCCGTGACTTTCGCAGAATAGCCGTCACATCCGCCTTTCGGAACGGCGGATCGAGGTTGAGAAGCCCGGCCGTCTCGTAGCTGGACGGGATGTCACCATCGACGAGCACGACGGGCACTTCCCGCTTTAGAAGGTCGCGCACACGATCGTGCTGGATCATCGCAGACAGCGGCACACCAAAGAACGCGGCACCATAATGCGAGGCCCAGGACCCTTCGTCGAGCGTACGGAAGACGTCGACCGTCGCTCCAAATTCGGTCTCCAGCATCTCGGCAAGGTCTTCGGCAAGAACCACCTTGCCTGAAACGATCAGGAAGCGCGGCGGCTTACGCGTCTCGAAGTCGTTGACGAAGTCGTTCATCGGTTTCCTGCTCCCTTTCGGAAGCGCGGAATATGGAACCAAATCCGAAGTTTCTCATTTAACTACGACATAGATGGGAGGGGTCATGGTCACTGATTGTTCCGAGTGTCCTCTCCGTAAGCTGGACACCTTCGAGACACTGAAGGGGGAAGAACTTGCATTCATGCGTAGGTTCAAGTCCGGCGAACTCAATATCGGTGCCGGCACGCCTCTGTTGATGGAGGGCTCCAACAGCCCGCAACTCTATACCGCGCTGAAGGGAATGGGACTTCGGTACAAGATCCTTCCCAACGGCAACCGGCAAGTCCTCAACTTCGTTTTTCCAGGGGATTTCATTGGCTTGCAGGCCGGTGTTATGGGAGAGATGCAGCATTCCGTCGAAGCGGTGACGCCGATGGTGCTGTGCGTCTTCGACCGCAGCGATCTTTGGTCGCTGTTCAAGAACCAGCCGCATCGTTCCTATGACCTGACGTGGCTCGCCGCGATGGAAGAGCATTTCCTGAGCGAGATCCTGGCCTCGGTCGGACAGCTGTCGGCGATGGAGCGCATTTCCTGGGGCCTTCTGCGCTTCTACAAACGTGCGCAGGAAAGCGGCCTCGCGCGGGAGGGCCAGTGCCCGATGCCGTTCAAGCAACAGGATCTGGCCGACGCCCTTGGCCTGTCTCTCGTCCATACGAACAAGACGCTGATGCGCCTGAAGGAACGCCAGATCGTAAGTTGGCGCGGGGGCGTGCTGCACATCCTCGACCGAGAGGAGCTGGAATCCATTGCTCTGGATCAGAAGGAACGGCCAGCCGTCCGCGCCCTCATCTGAACGTCAGACCGCTCTCTTGGCCACGTCATCCTCCACTTCCAGATGGACCTGTCCCCAGGCAAGCATGGCGAAGACCGCCGAACCGCCGAGGACGTTGCCGAAGAGCACCGGCAGGAAAAACCGGAACGTCGCATCCGCAAGCCCAAGCTCTCCATTCAGGATCAGGAACCACATCTCGACCGACCCCGCGATGATGTGGGTGAAATCGCCGGCGGCAATGAGCCAGGTGAAGAGGATGATGATGACGACCTCGTTTCCCGCACGACCCGGCAGCATCCAGACAATTGCGGCAACGAGGATGCCTGCCGGGATGGCGCGAGCCATGGCGGCGAGCGGCGAAAAGCCGGTGGCGTGACGCGAAAGGTCCGAGACGGCGGCGATGATTTCGGGTGAAAAAGCGTGTGAGTAGGCGATGAACGCAGCGGCGATCGCGGCACCGACGACGTTGGCGACCAGCACGATGCTCCAGAGGCGCAGGACCTTGAACAGGCACCTCGCGCTTTTCAGAGCCACAAGGGGAAAGATCGTCGTGATGGTGTTCTCGGTGAAAAGCTGCATCCGCCCAAGGATCACCAAAAGGAAGCCGAAGCTGTATCCCAGGTTCTCGATCAGGTAGCGCGCCGGCAAGTCAGTGAGGTTCGTTCGGAGGATTGCCTCCCCCAGAACCGAAAAGCTGATCAGAAGGCCCGCCGCGCCGCCAGACCAGGCCAACGACGCCTTCGGCCGCTCGAGCTCTTCGTCCCCTTCACGGCGGATGACCTCATAGATCATCCGCGCGTTCAGTCCGCTTGCATTGCGGATTTCCTTGTTTTTCAGCATGTGTCCCCGGGAACCTGGTCGGCAATGGCGTGCAACGTATCGGAAACACTCTGGTTCCACGAACTCTATCTCGTGTGTCGCCGGAACCGGAACCGATGCGCGCAGTTGTCTGGCCAATTGCGGCCTCTGCCGCGAACATAGGAGTGAATGCAATGAAACGCCTTATCATGGCCAGCGCTGTCGCCCTGACCGCCGCTATGCCGGTCTTCGCGCAGGACCGCGTGCAGGAAGTGGACGTGTCCTTCGACATCGAGGCCATTCAAAGCCGCGACGCCGCCAGCATGTGGTCGAACCTCTCGGGCGACCTCGAGACCGCGATCCTCGAGCGCGTCAGCGACCGCATCGCCGAGAACGAGGGCTATGAAATTCTTATCGACATCAACGAGGTCGATATGTCCAACACCTTCCAGTCGGCGCTCGGCAAGGACTCGACCATCGTCGCGGGCGTCCGGATGAAGAACGAGGACATGACGAAAGAGGAATACTACAACCTCACCGTCCGCCTCGAGGAAGCCGGCAACTTCGAATTCATGCCCGACGGCGCCCTCGTCCAGACCGTGCCGGTCGAAGTGGCCTACACCGCGATGATCGACGCTTTCGCGGATAACGTCGTCACGCACCTGGACTGATCCATCATGCGGTTCAGGATCCTCATTCTCCTCGCCCTGTCCGGACTTGCCGGTTGCGAGACCATGCAAGGTCTAGGCCGTGACGTCGAAGCCGGCGGCGAGGCCATTCAGGAAACCGCGGTCGACGCGCAGTACTGACGCCTTGCGGAGACAAGAAGACAAAGGGCGCGTCTCAGGACGCGCCCTTCTTCTTGGCACTGCCTGTGCGGACAGGGCCAACGAAAAAGGCCCCGGATCGCACCGGGGCCTTAAAACCAAAATCGCCAATCAGATCAGGAGACTGTTTCCATCTCTTCAGTCGTCGCGAAGAACATCGCCTGGCTGACAGCCGCCCGCACCTGCTCTTCGGAATAGGGCTTGGTGATGAGGAAAGGCGGCTCGGGTTTCTCGCCCGACAGAAGCCGTTCGGGGAAGGCGGTGATGAAGATCACCGGCCGCTCGCCCAGCTTCGCCAGAAGCGAGTTCACGGCGTCGATCCCGGAGGATTTGTCGGCCAACTGGATATCGGCGAGGATCAGGTCCGGAGTTTCCTTCGCACCGAGAGCCACCGCTCCGTCGTAGGTGCGCGCGATGCCGGTGACGCGATGCCCCATGGCCGAGACGATCGACTGAAGGTCCATGGCGATGATCGCCTCGTCCTCGATGATGAGGACACTGCCGGTGACGAGTTTGGCCAGATCGTCCTGAGCCATCTCGTAAAGATCTTCTGCTTCGGACGTCTCGACCTGCATGATCGCGGCGACCTCGTCGAAGGAAAATTCCTCGACCGACTTCAGGAGCAGAGCTTCCCGAGTGTTCGCGGTAAGGCCACTCAGCCGCCACTGCGCCCGCAACTCCAGGATCGCTCCATCGTCCTCGCTGGCGACGGGCGTACCCGACGACGACCAGATCTGGTGAAAGGCACGGAACAAGCCGACCTTCACCGATGACGCGTCACCGACGCCGTCCGGATCGGCCACCACGGCCTCCAGTGCGGCCAGTGCGTAGCGGTCTCCGCTTCCCTGTGTTCCGGTCAGCGCCCGGGCATATCGACGAAGATATGGGACATGCGCGGCAACCTCGGCAGCGAGGCTGCGAGCGGTGTCGGAAGAATTCATGTTGCGCTCCTGTTTTTCTTTGGAACCTTTAGTGACGAGATGGGTTCCCCCGGCGAAGATATATTTTCACAGTTACGGTACAAATGGCCACTGACCCGAAGAAGTCCAACGTCGAACGTCAGATCGACGAAAATCTCCGACGCGTCTATCAAGACGTGGTCAACCAGGATTTGCCAGACAAGTTTCTTGACCTCATAGCGAAGCTGAACGCCGAGAAGCAGGGTCAAACGCATGACGAGTGACCCGCGGAAGGAAATCGTCGAACACCTTGGTTCCCTCCGTGCGTTCGCGATGTCCCTGGCCCGAAACTCCGCCACGGCGGACGATCTGGTTCAGGAAACCATCGTTAAGGCGTGGGCGAACATAGATAAGTTCGAAGCCGGCACCAACATGCGCGCCTGGCTTTTCACCATCCTTCGGAACACCTTCTACTCGCTTCGTCGAAAGCGGGGGCGGGAAGTCGCCGACGTGGACGGTGAGATGGCCGGACGCCTCTCCGAGAAGCCGGCGCACGACGGCCGTCTTGCGATGAACGACTTCCGCGTGGCCTTCGCCAAGTTGCCTGACGAACAGCGCGAGGCTCTTATCCTCGTGGGCGCGGAAGGCTTCTCGTACGAGGAAGCGGCCGAGATGTGCGGCTGCGCCGTCGGAACGATCAAGAGTCGCGCGAACCGCGGCCGCCAGAAGCTTGCCGAACTTCTCCACCTCGCTCATGGTGAAAGTCCGGCAATGACCGACTCTGCGACACTATCAATTATCGGAGGCAGGCCCGCAGCATGAAGGCGGGGGTACTGAAATTTCTATCGAGGCGAACCCTTGCGGTTCGCCTTTTGGCACTTCTGACTCTCGCACTGCTTCCGCTTGGCCTGATCGCCGTCTTCCAGACCTTCAGCGTGGTGCGTGAAGCCCGCGTGCTGTCAGAGCGCGACATTCTCGTGCAGACCGCCGATGCTGCGAACGAGGAGGTCGCGCTGATGCAGCGTGCCCTCGGCGCCGCGCAGGGGCTGGCCGCGGCACTGGCGACGGTCGATCCCGCTGCCCCTATCTGCTCTGACATTCTCGCGCGTTTCGACGAGAGGTCGCCGTCGATACTGTCGCTCTATATCCGGCCTGACGGCAGCGTGATCTGCGCGTCCGATCGCCAGGAGCACGATCTTGCGAACTCAGAGATCGTCGACAATTTCTTCGCGCGTCCCGTGACGACCGTGACCGTAACCCGCAAAGGCAGTGTGACAGGACAGTCGGTCATGGTCACGCTGGAGCCGATCCGCGATCCCGCAGGCGGTCTTTTGGGCGCTGTTTCGATCTCGATCCCTCACAGCCTTGCCGACACGCTACTCGCCAACCAGATCAACGATATGGAACTGGCGATCATGGACCGAAGCGGCATGATCCTCTCGGCCAGCACCGGCATCGAGAACGTGGCCGAATTCGAGGCTCTGGGTGTCGTGCCCGAAGACATCACCATCGGTCGGCTCGGCTCGGCGCATCGCGTAGCCGTCGCGCCGGGACGCGAGATGCTGATCGCGATCGTACCTCTCCTCCACGGCGACCTCTACGCCGTCGGGCGCTGGATCGAAGGCCGCGCGCCCGCCTCGATGATCGGCGCGGCGACACCGGCGTTTCCGGTTCTCATGTGGCTTGCGGGGCTTTTCGTGGCGTTCTTCGCGATGGACCGTCTCGTCCTACGCCACCTCAAGGTCCTGCGGGGCAGGATGGCACGGTATTCGCCCGAGCGGCCCCAGAACGGGCACGCCATCCTGGACAATGCTCCGCCCGAGGTCGCCGACATCGCCGAAAGCTACAACGGGATGATCGACCGCATCGCGGCGAACCACGCAGCCCTCGCCGCGAACGTGCGCGAGAAAGAGGTGCTGCTGAAGGAAATCCACCATCGGGTGAAGAACAACCTTCAGCTCATCGCCTCGATCCTCAACATGCAGATCCGCTCGATCGAGTCTCCCCAGGCCCGCAGCGTCCTGCGCCGGGTGCAGGATCGCGTGATGAGCCTCGCGCTGATACACAAGTCGCTTTACGCCGACACGCAGGTGGACGTCGTCCGCGCCGACCCGCTGATCGACGAGATCATCCGCAGCATCGTCAACGGTATCCCCAGCACGCCCCTGTGCGAGGTCGACGTCTCTCTCGGGCAGGTCGAGCTTGACCCCGACCAGGCCGTCCCACTGTCGCTTCTGGTGACCGAGGCTGTCACGAACGCAGCCAAGTACGCTGGCGACGGGCGCGCGGGCAACTGCTTCATCCGGATCGAGATGCACGAACCCGACCCGCGCCACGTCTCGCTGACGATCTCGAATTCGCGCGGCGTACGGGAGCAGGCCACCGGAGACGCCGAGACTGGCCTCGGCTCGCGCCTGATCTACGCTTTTGTCTCGCAGCTTGGCGGCGAGATCCATATTTCGGAAGGCGAGAACGAATACGTCATTCAGGTCGAATTTCCGAAGCTCGAACCTGCGATTCCACTGCTTCAAGCGGCGGAATAGGAGATGCCGCAAGCGCGTGCCGACCTCTCGAGCGAGATCGAGAACTCTCGAGGTCCTTGTTACGGGATCCGAGGCTTTTCCGGCTCTGGAGCGCCTGTTCATGGGGGCAAGCCGCGAGATTTGGGCGGGCTTCCGCATCTTCGACCTCTCGACACGGCTCCGCAGCCCGGAAGCCTGCGCCATCGGCGAGACATGGTTCGACCTGATGCAGCACACGCTTGAGCGGGGCGTGTCGATCAAGCTGGTGCTGACGGACTTCGACCCGATCCTGGCCACAAAGTATCACCGCACAAGCTGGCACAGCGCCCGGCAGGCCGCGATCCTGTCCGAACTGTGCGAGGCAGGCGACCTCACCTTCGACGTGGCGGCACATCCCGCGCGCGTTGGCTGGGTGCCGCGCATCGCGTTCCGCAGGAAGGTGCGCGAGCGGCTGGCCAAGAACGAGGCCGACCACTTGACGCCCGGTCTCTGGAACCAGAGCCTCGACGGCCCCTACCCGATGGTCCCCGCCACGCATCACCAGAAACTTGCCGTGTTCGACCGCGAGAAGCTGTACATCGGCGGCCTCGACCTCGACGAGCGGCGGTTCGATACCCTTTACCACGACCGTCCGGCGAACGAGACCTGGCACGACGTGCAGGTGATCGTCACCGGCCCCGTCGTCGCCGCGGCACAGCAGCACCTCGAGGAATTCAAGAACGTGGTCCGAGGCCGCCATAAGCCGACGATCAAGTCGAAGGCCTTCGTCCGGACGCTGTCGGCCAAGCGCCACGTCAACCCGTTCCACATCTCGCCCCGCACCGTCGCCTCGGAAATCGAGGACGCCCACTACGCCGCACTTCGACGCGCCGAGGGGCTGATCTATATCGAGACGCAGTACTTCCGCCACCTGCCTTTGGCATCGGTCCTGGGCGACATCGGGCTGGCGCGTCCGGACCTGGGTCTCATCATGGTCCTTCCCGCCGCGCCCGAAGACGTGGCGTTCGAAAACAACAGGGCGCAGGATGCGCAACTTGGCGAGCATCTTCAAACCCAGTGTGTCGACGTGGTTCGCGAGGGTTTCGGCGACCGCGCTCTCTTCTGCGCCCCGGCCCAGTTGCGCGCGGCGAACGAAGACGAGGGCGACCGTGCGCGGCTCTATGATGCGCCGATCATCTACGTTCATGCGAAGGTTTCGATCTTCGGCGACAGCGAAGCGGTCGTCTCATCCGCCAACCTGAACGGGCGTAGCCTCAGGTGGGACACCGAGACGGGCGTTCACCTGACCGACCCGATGAAGGTGAGGAATTTGCGCGAAAGGCTGTTCACTCACTGGATGCCACATCTTCCGGTGACGGGCGGCCTCGACACGGTCGACCAGTGGCGGGAGACGGTCGTCGGCAATTCCCGCATACCGCCAGCAGAGCGGCGGTCGTTCCTTCTGCCCTATCGTCTATCCGACGCGCGGCTCATAGCCGCGCCGGTCGCCGGGGTTCCGCACGAGCTTGTCTGACGGCGGCCCTTCGACCTTCTGAAAACAACGCGCCGCCCTTCTGAAAAGCGACGATCCAACGAAAAAGGCGCGGGAGAAATCTCCCGCGCCTCTTCCATAGCTATGACCTAGATCAGTTCTCGTAGGTCGGCATTGCTTCCAGCTCTTCCTTCGTCATCGGAACGTAGACGAGAAGGTTGGTGCCGTTCTGCTCACGCAGGATGTCGAGTTCGTCCATCGACAGCTCGACCGGCTTTTCGCCGAGGCCCAGGAAACCACCCACGTCGACGACAGCGCCCGAGATCTGGCCGTCATCCGTCAGAAGCAGCTCGGAGACTTCGCCGATCCACTCGTCGTTGCCGTCATAGACGCGAGCGCCCGTCAGGTCCTCGGTCGTCAGCTCTTCGAACACGGCAGTGTCGTAACCGTCGCGCACGATGCCGTCCGAGGCGTCCATCGTGCCGTCAGTCGCAACAGCGACGTCTCCGGCAGCAGTGTCAGCGCCTTCGATAACCGCGTCACCGGCCTGTTCGGCCTCGGCGGTCACCTCTTCGGTGCCTTCCGCAACCGCTTCGCCCGTGGCGTCGGCAGCTTCGGCAACTTCTTCACCGGCCGCGTCTGCACCTTCGACAACAGCTTCACCCGTTGCGTCGGCTGCTTCGGCGACTTCTTCACCGGCGTTTTCAGCACCTTCGACGACAGCGTCACCGGCCTGCTCGGCCTCGGCGGTCATCTCTTCGGTCGCCTGTTCTGCCGTCGCGTCAGAACCTTCGGCCATCTCGGCGGCAGGCTCTTCAGCCGTCGCGTCAGCGCCTTCGGCCATCTCTTCGGTCGGCTGTTCAGCTGTCGCGTCGGCGCCTTCAGCCATTTCTTCCGTCGGCTGCTCGGCCGTCGCTTCGTCTGTGGCCTGCTGCTCTTCCGCGACCTGCTCGTCGGTCATGGGCTCGGTCGTCGCATCGCCGGCAGCGGCGGTGTCGGTTTCGGTCATCGGTTCAGTGGCCGCATCACCGGTTGCAGCGGTGTCCATCGAATACTCGGGCGCTTCTTCGAGATTGGCGCGCGATGCCGAGATCACCAGGAAGTAGTCGTCGGCCGCATCGGCGGTGCCATCGTCGGCGACGAACTGGATCTGGTCCATGTTCAGCGCAACCTGACGCTCGCCCATGCCGAGGAACCCGCCGATATCGACGAGAACGGCTTCGACGGAACCGTCACGGCCAAGGATGATGTCGTTGATCTCGCCGACGTCTTCCCAGCCATCCTGCATGCCCTCGACGGCTTCGCCTTCGACGCCGCCTTCGGCTGCATAGACGCGCATCCCGATGAAATTGGACGCCTGGATTTCCTGGGCGTTGGATTCAGTGCGGAACATCGAGCCCGCATCCTGTGCGAAGGCGGTCCCGGCCATCAGGCCGGTCACGATCGCGGTGGTGGTCATGAAGCGTTTCATGTCTCTTCCTCCGTAAGGGGTTTTTTAGCTGAGTGCGTTGTGGCACTTGTGTCGAGAACGTCGATAATCGGAATCCGTTCCCCTGAATTTCACTTAAATTTCTGTGTGATGCGGGGCGATGTTCAAAGAAAAGGCCGAGAGACCAAGGTCTCTCGGCAAGGCCAAACGGGACAGTTTGGGACACGCTGTCGGGAGGGAAGTGTCCTCCAGCGTCACGGGGTCAACACCGCCTCGCCGTGTCGGTTCCCGAACGGAAAGAAAAAAATTTTCGGACTTTGAATGGGCCATCCAGGCAGTGGAAAATGCCGCGGCTGGAACCGACGTCAGGGCCGGACGTTGGCGGGCATACATTATAGATCCGACGCAAATTCCCCCGTCCGAACCAGAACCGGAGACCCGATGCGACACCGCGCCTTCGTGCAGAAGATCCTCTCCGACCTTCGCGCAAGTTATTGGTTCGTTCCGTCCTGCCTTGTCATAGCCGCAATGATCCTCGCCGAAGCCACTCTCGCGCTGGACCGAAGCGGCGTGGACCTCTCAGGCTGGCTGCCGGAAAGCCTGACGGACACGCAACTCGACGGCGCACGCTCCACCCTCACCGTGGCGGCCCAGTCGGTCATCGGCGTCACCGGCGTCATGTTTTCGGTCACGATGGTCGCCGTGTCGTTCGCATCCGGCAACTTTGGTCCGCGCCTCATCGGGAACTTCATGCGGGACCGGGGCAATCAATGGAGCCTCGGCATCCTGATCTCCACCTTCGTCTACGCCCTTCTCATCCTGCAAAGCCTGCATGCCCCGGCGAGCGAGGACGCCGACGCCTTCGTCCCGCAAATCTCGGTCCTGCTGGGGATGGCGCTGACCTTCGGCTCGGTCTTCGTGATGATCTACTTCGTCCACCACATTCCCGAAACGATCAACGTGGCCAACATAGCCTCGGGTCTCGGCCAGCGGTTCCGCGACGCGCTCGTCGACAGTGCGAGGTTTGAAGTGTCGGGCCAGCCTCCGCACCTTCGCCATTCTCTTTCCCTCGACAACCCGGGATACATCCAGCGTCTGGACGTCAATCGTCTCGACACCGTGGCCGAGACGAATGGGCTGACGATAGTGGTCGACGCCGTGCCGGGCATCTTCGTCGATGCACATCAATGCGTGGTTCGGACGGACCGACCCCTGGACGATGAAATCACCGAGGAGCTGCGTGCGGCCTTTGCGGTCGGACGCTCCAAGACCGAGGATCAATCGCCGCTGTTCATCGCCGACGAACAGGTCGAGATGATCGCGCGCGCGCTGTCGCCCGGCGTCAACGATCCCTTCACCGCCATCAATGGCCTGAACTGGCTGGCCGCCGCCATCGTCGAAGGAGCAGCGAAGGGCAGCCAGTTCGGGCTTGAAGGAACCTCTCGCGTGCATCTTCCCGCCATCGAACTCAGCGAGATCCTCGACCGGACATTCGGCGCGTCCTGGCAGTATGTCGAGCCCGACGACCTGACCCGACGCCGGTGGAACGCTCTTCTCGACCGCATGGAGGGTGGCGAGGCAACGAACCTCGCGGCCGCCGTCCGAGCCTTGCGCGCCCGTCTGAAAGCGAACCCAGATCAAGGCGGAGACGCGCGTTTGGCAGTATGAGCGTGCAGCGCCGCGTCGTCGGAACCAAGATCGCTTCGCGACGTTGACCGGGCAGACGAGGGAAGAGCCCCACACGGGGTGTCAACCCATCTCCGGTCACGGACATCATGCACCGCGCCGGCACCGCACTCGCTATCCCTCAGGAGGATGACCATGACAAAATCCGCATCCAAGACTACCGGCGTCGACAACGATCCGATGGCCTCTAATCCCGGACAGTCGACCTCGACGTCCTCGAACGTCGGGCAGTCGGCTTCGACTAGCTCGAAAGCCGGCCAGTCGGCCACCGAGATCTCGGACCAGGCCAAGGACGCCGCTGAAAGCACGGCAAACGCCGCGAAGGCAGAGGCCAGCAACGCCGGCCATCAGGCTCGCGAAGCCTTGGACGAGGCGACAAGCGCTGCCAGACGCAAGGCGCAGGAGAAGGCCGACGAGGCGAAAGCGCATGTCGCGAACAGCGCCGACCGCACCGCATCGCAAATCCGCGACGCCGGTGGCGCATTCGAGCCTGGCTCTCTCATCAACGAGGCTGCTCAGCGCCTGGCCGACAATCTTGCCGAAGCCGCGAGTGCGGTTCGCACCGCCGACCTCCGCACCGTGCAGAGCGACCTTTCGGCCTTCGCCCGCCGCAACCCGCTTCTGTTCTTCGGGGGCGCCGCTGCTCTCGGTTTCGCGGCGGCCCGGATGATGAAGGCCAGCGATCGGGGGCATCAGGCGCTCACGGATGATTTCGACACGTCTTACGGGCAGGCCGACTATGCCGGCTCCCGGGCAGACGTCCCGACGCGCAATCGGACGCAGATCTGATGAATTCGCTTGATCCCAAACCCACCACTTCCGTGATCGGCGACATCCTTTCGCACCTGTCGAACCTGGTGCGGAAGGAGGTCGATCTTGCGAAGTCCGAAGTGCGCCAGAACCTGGGGCGGGCCGGAACGGCGGTCGGGCTTCTGGTTGGGGCTGTTGTCCTTATTCTCGTCGCCTTGAACGTCTTGGCGGCCGCGGCTGTCGCTGCGATGGCCGAGGCGGGAATGAATGCGGGCCTCGCCGCCCTCATTGTAGGCGCCGTGCTTTTGGTCATCGCCGCGATCATGGCGTTCAAGGGCAAGTCCGACCTCAGCGCCGAAAGCCTTGCGCCGACACGCACCGCGGAAAACCTGCGCCGCGACGCGACCGCATTGAAGGAGCAGATCAATGGCTGATGACCGCACACCGAAGGAGATCGAACGCGAGATCGAGGTCGAACGCGCCGCGCTCGAAAATTCGATCGCCGCCCTCCAATCGCGGCTGTCCCCCGAAGCGATGGTCTCCGAGGCCAGCCGTTTCTTCAAGGACAACGGCAGCGATGTGGCCCGGAACCTTGGCCGCGCGGCCAAGGACAACCCCGTCGCCCTGGCGCTGACCGGCATCGGCCTGGCTTGGCTGATGACCGGTCCCCGCGACAGGACCTATACCGTGGAGAAAGACCGCGACCCTGCAGACGAGGTGGCGTCGGTCGATTACGACCGACATTCCACGGCGCCTGCCTCGGGCTTTCGCCGCGCTCAATCGCCGACGGAAAGGTTCGACGACCGCGTCCGCGCAGCCGATCGCGCCATGCGCCGGACCTACCGTCAAGACAGCATCCTGGAGTCCGAAGGAGGATCCGACATGACACATTCCACCACATCCTATACGAACCATGACCATGACGACGACTACAACGACGATCCGGGCACCTGGGGCACCGTGAAAGCCCGCGCGCGCATCTATCGTGCCCGCGCGTCTCGCACGGCGACCGATCTGCGCAATTCGATCGACGAAGGCACGCACAGCATGTCCGAGGAAGCGCGTCACCGCGTGCGTCAGGCCCGTGCGGCCGCCATCGCGGCACAGCAGCACCTCGAGGAGACCATGTCCGAGGCTGCGGATCGCGCACGACGCACGACGCACGACAACCCGCTTCTGGTCGGCGCGCTGGCGTTTGCAGCAGGCGCTGCCGTTGCGGCGCTTCTGCCGCGGACCGATACCGAGGACCGCGCCATCGGCGCCTATCGCGACCAGATGTTCGACGAAGCTGACCGCGTCTTCCGCGAAGAGTTGTCGAAGCTGAAGAAAGTCGCCGAAGCGACGGTCGCCGAAGGCCAGTCCGCGTTGAAGGACGCAATGTCCGAAACCGGCGAGACGATGGAAGGTGCGGCCAACCGCGTCTCCAGCGCGGCTCGCAGCGAAGCCTCGTCGCAGCGTCTCGGCAAGGTCTCCTGATACGGCACGATATGCCTGGATGGCGCCCCTCGCTGAACCAGCGGGGGGCGCTTTTCGTATCCTCCACGCGGTGACACGGACGCTCGGTGCCCTTAGGGTCGACCGCGAGACGAGGAAGCCCGATGCAGCATAGCTCAGCACCGATGGAACGTCCGGCCGAGGGACCTCTCGACCTCCCGCCAAGAACTTGGTGGGACACCCTCACCGTGGTGCGGACGCGCATCTTCGACGACAACTTCTCTCTCATCGCCGCAGGCGTCGCCTTCTACGCCCTCTTCGCGCTCTTTCCCGGTATCGCCGCTACTGTCGCCGTCGCCGGCCTGATCCTCGATCCACAGACACTGATCCCGCGTCTCGAGAACATGACAGCAGCCCTGCCCGAGGCCGCGCGCGACATCATCTTCACCCAGATCGAATCCGTCTCCTCGGCCGGAAGCGAAGGCCTGAGCCTCACCGCCATCATAGGTCTCGCCATCGCCTACATCTCGGCATCGAACGGAGTCGGCACGCTGATGCAGGGGCTCAACGTCGCCTACGGCATCCGCGAAAGACGTGGATGGATCGAGCTTTACATGACGATCTTCGCGCTGACGCTCTTCATCATGACCGCCCTCGTCTTCTCGGCCATCGCCTTCGGCCTGGTGCCCGTAATTCTCGCCCGGATCGGCGACTGGGGCTTCTGGTCCTACACCACCAACGTCGCGCGCTGGCCGGTGATCCTCATGGTCGGCGCCTTCGGCTTCGCCGTCCTCTATCGCTTCGGACCGAACCGGGGGAAAGCCCGCTGGCGCTGGCTGGCGCCGGGCAGCATCTTCGCCTGCCTTCTATGGATCGGCCTGTCTTCGGCCTTCGCCTGGTACGTCAAGAGCTTCGGACGCTACAGCGAGATCTTCGGCGCGCTCGGCGGCGTCATCGTTCTGATGATGTGGCTCTGGATCTCGGCCTTCGTGACGATGCTGGGCGCGCTTCTCGACGCCGAACTCGAAGCGCGTGGCAAGCACCGCCGCATCCGCCGCAAGAAGGTGGCGGACGGCTAGGCGCTCACGCCACGACCTCGATCGCACCCTTGGCGTTGATCGACACCGTCGGCACCGGCGGTCGCGACAGCTTTTCGAAGACGAACAACAGCCAGACCAGCAGCGGGATCGCCACGATGCCGCCAAGCGGTCCCCAAAGCCACAGCCAGAAGACCAGAGAGACGAACACCAGAAGCGGGTTCACCTCCATGTGCCGGCCGACGAGAGAGGGCGTCACGAACTGGCCCTCGGTCACGTTCATGCCGACATAGACCGCGGCCGGGATGAACGATGCAGCCCCGTCGAAGGCGAGGATGCCGCCGACCAGAAGCGCCACGGTGAACATCGCCGGTCCAAGGAACAGCACATAGTTGACCAAGAAGGCAGCCAGCCCCCAGATCAGAGCGCCCGGCAGGCCGATGGCTGTCATCGCAAGCGCCACGGCGACGCCGAAAACCGCGTTGATGATCGAAATGGTGATGAGGTAGCGCGACACGCGCGATTCCGCCTCGCGCAGCATGTCGTGGCTGAGAGAGACCTTCAGCTTGTCGACCTTCCGGTAGATGTCCGACCGTGCGACGAGGAAAAAGTAAAGCGTGCCGACGAAGACGAGAAGACCCGAGGCGATGGACGGCGCATAGGCCAGCGCATCGAGAACGCCCGGGAATTCCATCGCGTCCTCGCGGCCCGGCGCGCCCGCCGTCTCGCCGAGCGCTTCGGACACGGTCGCCTGAAGCGAATTCAGCCCGGCGAACCTGGCCTTCAGCATGGCCCCGATCTCGGTCACTTCGCGCCAGACGATCGGCCCGTTGCGGATCGCACGGCTGATGGTGGGTTCGATCAGCAGGAAGAGCGAGATCGTGAAGCCCAGGAACAGGAACAGCACCAGAAGCGCCGCCCCCGCGCGGGGCAAGCCGAGCCGTTCCACCTTGTCGGTGATGGGCGCGAAGACGACGCCCAGAACGATGGCGGCGACCATGGGAGCGAAAAGCGCCTCTCCCAGTTTCATGCTGGCCAACACCAAGATGGCGCAGATGATGGCAAGCATCAGGGTGCGTAGGCTGTCGCGCGGCATGGGGGTCGTGTCTCCGTTCGCGGAGATAAGCTCCGATCCCGGCTTTTGTTCCGTTTCGGCTCCGGGATCAAGCCGCCGCGGTACGTGCGATGCGCTCTTCCAGCCAGTCGGCCAGGGCCCCCTCGTCCGGTGCCAACTCCTCGGCCACCCCGCCGGTGAAGGAGAGGAAAGGCTCGGCATTGCCCCGGTTGAGGCCGACGAGGACCGGAAGTCCCAATTCCAGCGCCTCGGCGATGACGGGACGGAACCCGCGTCCGCCCGCCTCGTGTTTGCCGAACTTGTTGACGATCAGGAACTCGGCCTTCTCGAGCCGCCCGAGCGTCAGCCGCACGGCCTCTTCCAGCGCGCCCGGATCCAGACGGCAGCCGGTCGCGTCCGGTCCCAGGCTTTGGCTGATCCGGATCACAGGCCCGTCGGGCAGAACGTTCACGTCCATGTCGCAGGGGCCGTCCGGGTCGGGGATGACATTCATCTGCACGGTCCCCGCCGCGCGAAACCCCATCGATCCCATTCGCCGAACCAGTCCGGCCAGCAAAAGGTCCGTGGCTCCGCGCCCGGGTGCTACGGTATAGGCGATGTGCATGGCGGATCCTCCTCGGACATCACCCATAGCGCGCTGTCGCACGGACGGAAAGATGTCTGCTGGGGAGAAAGAATGGTGCGGTCGAGAAGACTCGAACTTCCACGGGAGTTACCCCACAGCGACCTCAACGCTGCGCGTCTACCAATTCCGCCACGACCGCACGCCGTTGGTTGGTGGCGCGTCTCTTACCGGGGCTGCCGGGGCTTGTGAAGGGGGGTCGTTCGAAAAAGTGCGGGGGACGGCGCATGGCCGCCCCCTCGCCTGTCGCTCACTTCGTCACGGTGAAGCTCGGCAAAGCCGAGGCGGGCTGGACGGGCGCCGTCATCGTGCCCGCCTGCCCCGTGCCGCCAAGGGCGGCAGCGCGGATCAGCGAGGTGCGTTCGGGCTGTCCCGGAGCGAAGACGGCAGGCTGTCCCGCCTCCAGCGCCGTGACCGCCATGTCGTACCAGTCACGCGCCAGATCGGCGCGCGCCGTGGCGCCGAACCCCTGGCTCAGGTGATGGCCCATCAACTCGCCGTAGGCGCGCTCGCCCAGGGCCGCGAGGATCAGGGCCGAGCCGACGGACACGTCCATGTCGTCGGTCCGATACCCCACGCTGAGGCAGATCTTCGAGGTCGCCGCCAACTGCTGCGGCGCCATGCCGGTCGACAATACGAAGCCCGAGACGTCCTGAAGCACCGCATCGCGCGGCTTCAGCGACAAGGCGGCGACGTGATCCTTCATCACCGGCCCGAAGCTGTCGCACTGCCCCTCGATCTCGGCCGCGCTGACACCCTGCACGGCCGACGCCAGATCCTCGCCCGTGGCAATGGCATAGGTGCGGGCAAGGCAGAACTGCTCGTTCAGGACCGCGTTCGGGTCGCTCATCGCCTGGATGGTGGTGAAGCCGCCGTTGGTGTTGGTCAGAAGCGAGACCGTGTTGCAGTGCGAGGCCAGCGAGCGCGATCCCGTTGCACCCAGGAAGGACGGCAGCGTCGGCGCGGACGGCGGGGCGGGTTCGACCGCCGCCTCCACCACGGGCGCCTCGGGCGCGGGGATGGGAGCGGGTGCCGGTGCGGCGAAGGCCATCGTTCCGCCCGCCTGCGGCGGCACGCCCGCCGCCTCATCGCGATAGATGGTCAGAAGGCCGCGCGACCCCATCGGGTTAGACGCGATCTGCTGGTTCGTCATCGGCCCCCCGGCCATCGCCCGCTGATAGGACGACAGAAGGAAGTTCTTCTCGTACTCGCTCAGATAGCCCGTCGGAGGATAACCCAGATGCGCCTGGTACTGCGAGATCGCGCCCCGCGACCGTCCGCCCAGCACGCCGTCGGGCGTCCCCGCCGGGAAGCCGAAATAGTTGAGCGAGGTCTGCACCTCGCGGTTCTGCGCCCGCTCGCGGCGAATAGACCGGCGCGCGATAGACCTTCCGCACGGTGCGCTTCTTGTTGTTCTCGTTGACGATGGCGCCGCCGACGATGCCGCCGATGATGCCGCCGACAAGGGCGTCGCCCGCGTCGGCATGGGCCCGCGTCGCGGGCGTGGCGATCAGGATGGCCGACAGGACGGCCGAGCCGATGAGACCGGATTTCATTGCATCTTCCCCCAGAAAATAAGTTCTTGGCAAAATTGACCCTGCGGCAACCCTAGCACGGGATGGGGCGCGAGTCCCTCGTTTCGTGCCGATTGGCAATGCCGCCGGCCTCGCCTAGAAACGCCTGCATGGTCGAATGGATCACCTCTTCAGCCCCTGTCGCCTACGAAAAGGCCGTCTCTGTCATGGAGACGCGGGCGGCCGCGATCCGGGCGGGCGAGGCGGACGAGGCGATCTGGCTGCTCGAGCATCCGCCCCTCTACACCGGCGGCACCTCGGCCAAGGTCGAGGATCTCGTCGATCCCGACCGCTTCCCCGTGTTCGCGGCCAAGCGGGGCGGGCAATACACCTATCACGGCCCCGGACAGCGCGTGGCCTACGTCATGCTCGACGTGGCCGAACGCGGGCAGGACGTCCGCCGCTTCGTTCACGACCTCGAAGCCTGGATCATCGCCGCGCTGGCCGAGTTCAACGTCCGGGGTGAGGTACGCGCCGACCGCGTCGGCGTCTGGGTGCCTCGCCCGGACAAACCGCCCCTGCCCGACGGCACCCCGCGCGAGGACAAGATCGCAGCCCTGGGCATCCGCATCCGCAAGTGGGTGTCCTTCCACGGCCTGTCGATCAACGTCGATCCCGACCTGTCGCACTTCGACGGCATCGTTCCCTGCGGCGTCACCGGCCACGGCGTCACCTCGCTCGTCGACCTCGGCCTGCCGGTGACGATGGAGGACGTCGACGTGGCTCTGAAGCGAACCTTCGAAGAGGTGTTCGCGTGAGCTACGACCTCGACCTCTACACCGCGAAGGCGCCGAACCTTGCCGCGCCCGACGCAGGCGACGGCGCGATCTTTCATGTCGAGCCGTCCGCGCGATGCGCGGACGAGGACATCGCGCCAGACTACCTCGACCTTCTGGGAAAGCGCCGCCGATGGCTGACGCGGCTTCACATCGAGGGCCGCCCCGACGCGCAGGCGCTTGCGGCCTTCGAAGCCTGGCTTGCCGAGACGATCGCCCTGACGGATGGGATGCTGATCGACGAGCAGGCCGGACGCGTCCAGTCCCGGACGTCCAATGCTCCACTTCCTGATGCGGACCGGAAGGCAGAGCCCCGCCTCGGGCGGATGTCGTTTTTCTTCGAGGATGTCGAGGCATTCCATTCGACCGGGCTGGCCCGGGTTCTCGACATCGTCGCCCGCGTTCTGCCCGAAGCGATGCCCGCCCGTTTCGGCAGATGGGAGCCGCTGCAGGGACAGGTGACAGACGGGGATGTCTCGCTTCTTCTCGCCGAGTTCGCAATCGACCCGGAACTCTTCCTGAAAGCCAAGACGCCCTTCGCGCACATCTACATGAACATCCCCTGCGAGGCCGAGATGGCCAAGTGGCACCCGGCGCACGTCATCAGGTCGAGGTTCCTTGCCGGCACCCTCGCCTTCGAGCTTCGTCCCAAGGCGCTGGAGGATCCGCGGCTGGTGACGCATGATGCGCGAGATCGCCCTCGCCACAGGCGCATTCTACGCCGAGATAAGGGACGACGAATGCCCGGTGTCGGCATGGTTCTGGCAAGGCCTGCCCGCCGGTCCGGTTCGCGCCTTCGTCGTGGGGCGACCCTATACCGATCTCTGGCCCGCAGCGGTCGAGCGTGGCGTCGAGATCGCACCGGGGACGACCCTCGTCGCGCCGACCCGGTTCGACCCTGACCTGCCGGAGCCTCCGGACGACCTCAAGGACCCCGGCGACATACGGCAACCGAAAGCCGGCCGACAGGAATCCTACGCGAAGGTCTTTCCCTTCGACGTGCCCGGTCGCCGCTAGGCGGCGGCTTCCTCGGCCCGTCGCCCGAGCATCAGGTCGAGGTTCTGGACCGCAGCACCCGACGCGCCCTTGCCGAGGTTGTCGAGGACCGCGACGAGAACCGCGCGACCCGTTCCCGCATCGCCGAGGACATGCAGCGTCATCTCGTTCGTGCCATTGTGGGCCGTCGGAACGATCCGGTTCGCCTCGCCGCCCAAAGGCGCCACGGTCACTACGCCACCCGACCCGAAGTGCTGCGACAGCGCGGCATGGACATCCACCATCGACGGCTTGCCGGGCAGAAGCGACAGGTGCAGCGGCACCTGAACGACCATGCCCTGGGCGAAGTTGCCGACGGACGGCACGAAGATCGGCGCCCGCTCCAGTCCCGAATAGCGCAGGATCTCGGGCAGGTGCTTGTGCGACTGGCCCGTGCCGTAGACGAAGAAGTCGGGCGCCGTGCCCGCGTCGAACTCACCGATCAGGGACTTGCCGCCACCGGTATAGCCCGAGACGGCGTTGATCGTGATCCCGGCATCCGCCGGCACCAGCCCGCGCGACACCAGAGGCGCCAGAAGTGCCAGCGCCCCGGTCGGATAGCATCCGGGGTTCGAGACGTGGCGCGCGTCCGCGATGCGCCCCGCCTGCGCAGGCGCAAGCTCGGGAAAGCCATAGACCCAGGACGGGTCCACCCGGTAGGCCGTCGAGGCGTCGATGATCCGCGTTCCAAGGTCGGACGACAGCGCAACGGCTTCGCGCGCCGCATCGTCGGGCAGGCACAGGATCGCCACGTCGGCGGCGGCGAAGGCGTCGCGGCGCGCGGCCTCGTCCTTGCGGCGCTCGGGGTCGATCCGGACAAGCTCGATGTCGGCGCGGCCGTCCAGCCGTTCCCGTATCTGAAGACCGGTCGTCCCGGCTTCGCCGTCGATGAAGACCCGTGCGGCCATGATCGCCTCCGTCTGCGTTCGAGCCCGCTTCTACAGGACGCAGGACGTCGCGCCAAGAAAAAGCGAAGCGTCTCCTGGCACCTCTCACAATCGTGAGCCCGATCCTTTGTTGCCAATGACTTGCGCGGCACTTGTCATGTGCGGCCCGCCTGAAGGAGGCAGGTCGCGCGGCACCACCCCTGAGACAATTTAGCCCGCTCACGCCGCGGGTTCGCCATTGCCCCCGGATCGACACATCCCTAGAACCGAATGCAAACCGGCGGGCATGGATCCGCCCTACGGGAATCGTTCTCCAGGAGGCATCACATGGCCGACGCCGCAGCACACGGGCATGATCATCACGACGAGCGAGGGTTCTTCACCCGCTGGTTCATGTCGACGAACCACAAGGACATCGGCATTCTCTACCTCTTCACCTCGGGGTTCGTCGGCTTCATCGCCGTCGCATTCACCGTCTACATGCGGCTCGAGCTGAAGGATCCCGGCGTCCAGTACATGTGCCAGGAAGGCATTCGCCTGATCTCCGACGGCACCTGCGCGCCGAACGGACACGTCTGGAACGTGATCGTCACCGCGCACGGCATCCTGATGATGTTCTTCGTGGTCATCCCGGCGCTCTTCGGCGGCTTCGGCAACTATTTCATGCCATTGCACATCGGCGCGCCTGACATGGCCTTCCCGCGGATGAACAACCTCAGCTTCTGGCTTTACGTCTCGGGCGCGTCGCTCGCCATCCTCTCGGTCGTCGTGCCGGGCGGCAACGGGCAACTCGGCTCCGGCGTTGGCTGGGTGCTTTATCCGCCGCTCTCGACTTCCGAGCAGGGCTTCTCGATGGACCTCGCGATCTTCGCGGTCCACCTCTCGGGTGCGTCGTCGATCCTTGGCGCGATCAACATGATCACGACCTTCCTCAACATGCGCGCGCCGGGCATGACGCTCTTCAAGGTGCCGCTCTTCGGCTGGTCGATCTTCGTGACCGCCTGGCTGATCCTCCTGGCCCTGCCGGTACTGGCGGGCGCGATCACCATGCTGCTGACGGACCGCAACTTCGGCACCACCTTCTTCCAGCCCGAAGGCGGCGGCGACCCGATCCTCTACCAGCACATCCTGTGGTTCTTCGGACACCCCGAGGTCTACATCATCGTGCTGCCGGGCTTCGGCATCATCAGCCACGTCATCGCGACCTTCTCGAAGAAGCCGATCTTCGGCTACCTGCCGATGGTCTGGGCGCTGATCGCCATCGGCGGCCTGGGCTTCGTCGTGTGGGCGCACCACATGTACACGGTCGGCATGTCGCTGTCGCAGCAGACCTACTTCATGCTGGCGACGATGGTCATCGCGGTGCCGACGGGCGTGAAGATCTTCTCGTGGATCGCCACGATGTGGGGCGGCTCGATCGAGTTCAAGACGCCGATGCTCTGGGCCTTCGGCTTTCTGTTCCTCTTCACCCTGGGCGGCGTCACAGGCATCGTTCTCAGCCAGGCCGCCATCGACCGGGCCTACCACGACACCTACTACGTCGTGGCGCACTTCCACTACGTGATGAGCCTCGGCGCCGTCTTCGCGATCTTCGCGGGCACCTACTTCTGGATCGGCAAGATGTCCGGCCGGCAGTATCCCGAGCGTCTGGGACAAGATTCACTTCTGGATGATGTTCATCGGCTCGAACCTGACCTTCTTCCCCCAGCACTTCCTGGGCCGTCAGGGGATGCCGCGCCGCTACATCGACTATCCTGAAGGCTTCTCGATGTGGAACGAGGTCTCGACCTGGGGCGCGTTCCTGTCCTTCGCGTCGTTCCTGCTGTTCATCTACATCGTGTTCTACACGATCCGCTCCGGCAAGCCCGTGACCGAGAACAACTACTGGAACGAGCATGCGGACACCCTGGAATGGACCCTGCCCTCGCCGCCGCCGGAGCACACCTTCGAGACGCTCCCGAAGCGCGAAGACTGGGACAGAAGCCACGCGCACTGACTCCGACATGAACGAAGGGCCCCTCGGGGCCCTTCGCCTTTCGAGACCAAGCACCCATGGACGGCCCCACCTCGCACACCGACACCTACCTCGTCATCCCTCACGCTCAGCTTCTGCTTGGCGTGCTGGTCCTGACCGTCATCGGCGTCTTGATCTGGATGGCGATAGCACGGCTGACGCCCGGCACCTTTCGCGCCGCACGAACGATCGCCATCGTCTCGTGGGTCGCCGGAATTCTGGCGATCGTTGCACAACCCGTTGCCATGATGATCCTGCCTGCCGAGCAAATCCTGGGCTGGCCGGGTCTTTTGACGGCTCTCGGCATGGCCGCGCTGGCCGGTGCTGCGCTGACGTCCCTCGCCGGAGCCGTGACCTTCGCCACGCTTCTGATCTCCCTCTCCCGACGCATCACGCGGCGATGAGACACCGCGCCCTCTGGAAGGACGGCGCACGCGACATACCCTAGTCCCATGCCCTATCGTTGGACCGATGCCCCTGACGAGAAGATCCTGACTCTCTGGCCCCACCAGTCGATGACGCCCGAGGGCTTCGTCTGGTTCATCGGCGCCACGGCGGTCATGCTGACCATGCCTCTGCTCGCCGTCCTCGGCTCGGCGGTAGCCTGGGTGCTGCTGGCGTTCTTCCTCGCGGCGATCTGGGGGGTGTGGCGTGCAATCATGGTCAACCGACGACAGCGCAGCCTGCACGAGGTGCTTACGCTCGGACGTGAGCGGCTGCACCTTAGCCACGTGCCACCCGACGGGCCGCATCTCGACTGGCAGGCGAACCTGTACTGGGTGACGGTTCAACTGCGACGAGACGGGCCGGTGGAGAACTACTTGACCCTGACCGGCTCCGGACGCGAGGTCGAACTGGGGGCCTTCCTCACGCCCGACGAGCGCCTGGCACTCTATGACGAATTGAATCGCCTGATCCGGGCTGGCTGACGGCTTAGTCCTTCGACTTCTTCTCGGGCAAATCCTTGCGGTCCGTCGATGCCATCTCGTCGAGTTCGGATTCCGTCATCGAGTTCGTACATGTCTTTCGACGCGCCTTGGAGGTCGCCGACCTTGGTGTCGCCGCGCTTGGCCGACAGGGCCGCTCCGGCGGCCTTTTGCTGGGCTTTGGATGTAGCTGGCATGTTGGTCTCCCTTCCTGAGAAAAGGGAAACCGACACCCCTTGCGACATGTTCCGGACGGGTCGGATCGAGCGGCGAAACCTAGCCCAGCCGCGCCTTCACCATCGGACCCACGCTGCCGAAGTCCATCTGGCCGGTGTAGCGCGCCTTGAGGGCACCCATCACCTTGCCCATGTCGCGGATCGACGAGGCCCCGGTGTCGGCGATTGCGGCATCGACCGCGGCCGCCGTTTCGGCCTGATCGAGTTGGCGCGGCAGGTATTCCTCGATCACCTTGATCTCGGACAGTTCCGCCTCGGCCAGTTCCAGACGGCCGCCTTCCTCGTAGGCGCGCGCCGACTCCTGTCGCTGCTTCACCATCTTGCCGAGGATCTGGAGGATGTCGTCTTCGCCCACGCCCGCGTCGCCACTGTCGCCGCCTTCGGCGCGCCGCGCGATATCGCGGTCCTTGATCGCAGCCATGATCAGGCGCAGCGTGGACAGACGCGACGCGTCCTTGTCCCGCATGGCCTGCTTCAGTGCATCGCCGATCTGGTCCCTGAGCCCCATCTGTCCCTCATGGCTTGCCAAGACTCGGGACCTTATCCTTTAACCAGACCCGCCGCAACTGCGGCCGGAACGTCTAACAGGCTGAAAAATCAGGCTTTGCCGCTATTCCCCGGCGTCAAGAAGGACGGTCGTCGTCAGCCCTGCGGTCAGGTAGTGGTTCACAAGCGGCAGTACCGCGAACCACATGAGCCACGCGTCGAGCGAGACCGAAGCGACCAGCGTCGCGTTCAGGACAGCCATCGACAGGTGCTTGAGAAGGAAGGCCCGCGTCAACATCGGGCGGGCTTTGTTCATGGCGTCGTCAGGCCACCAGTCCCGGCCGAAGCTTTCGGTTCGGGAAACGATGTCGATGAAACAGCCAAGCGCGAAGAGCGCCGGAACGACCGTGAAGAGGTGTTGCACCCAGATGGGGTCAGGCGACACGAGGATCAGTCCGTAAATAACCGCGACCAAACAAAAGAATACAGTGAACGACAGCGCCGTCGCCTCATTCCCCACCCTGTCGGGAATCGTGCGCGCGCTTGCGGCATGACCGATGGCGGTAGCCGTCAGCACGGTTGCAACGAAGACTGAAGTCTCCGCGATCCCCGGCATCCGCGACATTAGGGTCCAGACCGCCAAGGCCGCGCCGGACTGCATCAGTCGGTGCAGCGGAGGAGGCCCCGCCGCCTCGAAAAGAAGCGCGAAAAGCCTCAGGCGATGGAACGGGCGCCACATGGCCGGCAAGAGTGACGATGAAAAGAGACCTCGGGATGGCCGGAAGACGGCAGGGATGGGGATGGCATCCGACGCCCTGCCCTTGACCTCGGGACCGCCACGCCATAGGTCCGGGCCGTTTACCGACACATCGCCTTGGGGGCCGCAGCCATGACAGACGCCACGACGAAACCGACCGCGTGCCTGGCCCTGGCGGACGGCACGATCTTCCTCGGCAAGGGCTTCGGCGCGACCGGTACGAAGATCGCCGAGTTGTGCTTCAACACCGCGATGACCGGCTATCAGGAGATCATGACGGACCCCTCCTACGCGGGCCAGATCGTGACCTTCACCTTCCCCCATGTCGGCAACGTGGGCGTGAACCCCGAGGACGACGAGACCGCCGACCCGGTCGCCGAGGGCCTGATCGTCAAGTGGGACCCGACCGAACCGTCGAACTGGCGCGCCACCGAGACGCTGTCGTCATGGCTGGCCCGCCGGGGCAGGATCGGCATGGGAGGCATCGACACCCGCCGCCTGACCCGCGCGATCCGCCACCAGGGCGCACCGCACGTGGCACTTTCGCACGACCCGGACGGCAACTTCGACATCGAGGCGCTGGTGGCCAAGGCCCGGGCGTTCCCCGGTCTGGTGGGCCTCGACCTCGCCCGTGACGTCACCTGCGCGCAGTCGTATCGGTGGGAAGAGACGCGGTGGGCCTGGCCCGAAGGTTTCGGCCGCCTGACCGATCCCAAGTTCAAGGTCGTGGCCATCGACTATGGCGCCAAGCGCAACATCCTGCGCAGCCTCGCCAGCGTCGGCTGCGACGTCACCGTCCTGCCGGCGACCGCGACCGCCGAAGACGTCCTGGCGCAGAACCCGGACGGCCTGTTCCTGTCGAACGGCCCGGGCGACCCGGCGGCGACGGGCGCCTATGCCGTGCCGATGATCAAGGGCGTTCTCGACGACAGCCGTATCCCGGTCTTCGGCATCTGCCTCGGCCACCAGATGCTTGCGCTCGCACTCGGGGCGAAGACGATCAAGATGAACCACGGGCATCACGGCGCGAACCACCCGGTGAAGGATCTCGAGACCGGCAAGGTCGAGATTACCTCGATGAACCACGGCTTCACCGTCGACAGCCAGACCCTTCCCACGGGGGTCAAGGAGACCCACGTTTCGCTCTTCGACGGCTCGAACTGCGGCATACGCATGACCGACCGCCACGTTTTCTCGGTCCAGTATCACCCCGAAGCCAGCCCCGGTCCGGCGGACTCCCAGTACCTCTTCGAGCGCTTTGCCCGCGCAATGAACGAGACGGCGGCGGCGCGCGCGTCTTAAGCACGACTTAACCACGAGGTGCGATGGAGGCGGCAACAGACCCCGCCTCCGGTACCGTGCCCTCGTGTCGTCCTTGCGCCCCAAGATCCCGCTTCGCCTGCCGCCGTCGGCGCGCGCCGACTTCGACCATGATCCGGGCCCGTCGTCCGCCGGTCGCGCCGACGCCCGCGCGCTCGACCGGATCGGGCTCGAGACCGCCCTGTCGCAGCGCGTCCTGCCGATGGAGCGGGCGGGCTGGGTCACGCCCGTCGCCTGCACCGACATCGACGTCTTCACCCGGCTCGAGCCGGGGCTGACCGCGCGCCTCGGCCCTGTCGTGTTCCGACGAAAACCCGAACGCATCATCCTGGCCGAGATCGAGCGGCTTCGCGCCCCATACCTCGCTCGCCGGGCCGAGACGCGCACGCCTGCCCGGGAAAGCTGCCGCGGCTGGTCGGGCGCCCGCACCGGCGCCATCGCGGTCCTCGTCGCATCCCTCGCCCTTGCCGTGACCCTCGCCTGGCCCCGCGCCGCCGTCCTGGCGCTGGCGGCCTGGACGGCGCTGACCCTCGTCTCGGTCACGCTTCTCCGCAGCCTCGGCGCACTTGTCGAGTTCCGGCACGCCCGCCGCATGGCACGGACCTGGACCAGCAGACGCCCCGACCCTCCGCTTGGCCCTCTGCCGCGCATCTCGCTTCTCGTCCCGCTCTACCGCGAGACCGAAATCGCCGCGCGCCTCGTCGAGCGTCTCGGTCGGCTCGCCTATCCCCGCGACCGGATGGAGATCCTCCTGATCCTCGAAGCGTCGGACACCGCGACTTCGGACGCTCTCGACGCAGCCAGCCTGCCGCCCTTCATGCGCGTCGTCCGCGTGCCGGACGGGGCCTGCCGCACCAAGCCCCGCGCAATGAACTATGCCTTCGACTTCACTCAAGGCGACATCGTGGGCATCTACGACGCCGAGGATCGCCCTGCCCGCGACCAGCTTCTGAAGATCGCGCAGGCCTTCGCCCGCGCCGGACCCGAGGTGGCATGCCTGCAGGGCGTACTCGACTTCTACAATCCCCGGCAAAGCTGGCTGACGCGCTGTTTCACCATCGACTACGCCGCCTGGTTCCGCCTCGTCCTGCCGGGCCTCGTCCGCCTCGGCTTCGTCATCCCCCTGGGCGGCACGACTGTCTTTTTCCGCCGCGCGGCGCTCGAAGCCCTCGGCAGATGGGACGCGCACAACGTGACCGAGGATGCCGACCTGGGCCTGCGCCTCGCCCGCCACGGCTTCCGCTGCGCCTTCGTGCCCACGGTGACAGAGGAGGAGGCGACATCCTCCGTCCCCGCCTGGATCCGGCAGAGGTCGCGGTGGATCAAGGGCTACTGGGTCACCTGGGCCGTCCACATGCGCGACCCGCTTCGGCTTCTGGGCGATCTCGGCCCGCTGCGCTTCATCGGGGTACAGATCCTGTTCCTCGGCACGCTCAGCCAGTTCGTGCTGGCACCCGTCCTGTGGTCGTTCTGGCTGATCGTCTTCGGGCTGCCGCACCCCCTGACCGACGCCGCACCGCCGGGCATGGTCCCTGCCCTCGCCGCGCTGTTCTTCTTCTGCGAGGTAGCGACGATGGCCATTCTCGCAGCTTCGGTGGCGACACCGCGCGGGTCATGGCTGATCAAGTGGGTGCCGCTCATGCACCTCTATTTTCCGCTGGCCGCACTCGCTTCGTGGAAGGGTATGGCCGAGCTGGTCACGCGGCCCTTCTACTGGGACAAGACCCAGCACGGGCTGACGGCGACCGGTCGACGGCTCACGTCAGAAGGTCATTTGTAGCCAAGCCGCTGGCCCAGGGCGCTGCCCGACGCGATCTCGGTCGCGGCCCACCTGCAAAGCCCGTCGCGGTCGCCCCGTCGGATGCCGTTGCGCTGCAGCTCTTCGATGGTGGCGTCGGCCGCCCCCATTGCGATCTGCTGCCGCCGAAGCGCCTCGATCACCGCCTCCGCCGTGTGGCCCGCGCGAACCTTGTCGTCGACCATGCGCGTGGCGCGGATCCGGACGTCTCCCAAGGCCACGATCCCCTCCGGCGCGCAAGCCTCGGCCATGACCGACGCCACCGCTTCCTCGATCGCGAAGGTTCGGACCTCGACGTCGAGCGCGGCGTCCTCGGGACGGGCCGGCTGCGCATCCTGAGCCACCGCCGGCAAGACCAGGAGCGTAAACACCAAGGCCACTGACGCTCTATTCATGGATCGGGTCATCCCGCTTGGCAGCCTCGTCGGCGTCCTGCCGCAGACGTGCCTCGAAGGCCCGACTGATATGGCCCTTCAAGACGTCATAGGCCGCATCCCCGTCGCCCCGCGCGATGGCGTCGACGATGGCGGCGTGTTCGTCCATCGCGACCTGGCTGCGCCCCTTCGCCGACAGCGAGGTCGTCGCCATCAGCGCCATCGAGCGATAGACGAGGTCAAGCTGCTGGACGAGATAGCGGTTGTGGCTGGCCAGATGCACCTGGCGGTGGAAGCGCCGGTTGGTGCGCGCCAGTGCGGCCGGGTCGCTGACCCTCTCGCGGTCCTCGGCGACCATCTCGCGCAGAAGGTTCACCTCCTCGGCCGTGGCGTGACGCGCCGCCAGCCGCGCAGACAGCGCCTCGAGTTCCGACCGCACGACGTAAAGCTCGGCCATCTGGTTGTGGTCGAGCGAGGCCACAACCAGCGACCGCCCGTCCCGCGCCAGAAGCGATTGCGTCTCGAGCCGCTGCAACGCCTCGCGGATCGGCGTGCGCGACACGCCGAAGCGGTCCGCGAGTTCGCTTTCCACCAGACGGTCGCCGGGACGATAGGTGCCCCCGTCGATCGCGTTCAGGATCATCTGGTAGGCGTCGGTCTGGCCCACGCGGGTCTCTGATGTCATGCCGTCTCCTCCGACGGGCGGACGTTACGGGACAGGCGCGGCCCGTGGCAACCTCGGGCCTGCCTGCGAGGACCGAAAAGCGCAGGTTCCCTCGGACCCGCGCCCAAGCTACATCTCCCCCATGCCGAAACACGCCTTTTCCCATGTCGAGACCTGGGTCTTCGACCTCGACAACACCCTCTACCCGCCAGAAGCGCGGCTCTTCGACCAGATCGAGGTGCGCATGACGGCCTGGGTCTCCCGCATTCTCGGCGTCGACGAGGTCGAGGCCAACCGCGTGCGCGCCGACTACTGGGCGCGCTACGGCACGACACTGGCCGGCCTGATGCGCGAGCACGGCGTCGATCCAGCACCCTACCTCGAAGAAGTCCACGACATCACGCTCGACCACCTCGTGTCTGACGCGGCCCTCGCCGAGGCCATCTCGCGACTGCCGGGGCGAAAGATCGTCTACACCAATGGCTCCGAACCCTATGCCCGCCGCGTCCTCGCGGCGCGAGGCCTCGCCCCGCTCTTCGACGCGGTCTACGGGGTCGAGCATGCAGGCTTCCACCCCAAACCGGAGCGTGCGGCCTTCGACGCGATCATAGCGCTCGACGGCTTCGTGCCCTCGCGCGCAGCGATGTTCGAGGACGACCCGCGCAACCTGACCGAGCCGCACGGGCTCGGCATGATGACCGTCCACGTCGCCCCCCTGCCCGCGCCCGCGACACATATCCACCACCACACCGCCGACCTCGCCGCTTTCCTCGCGGCGCTGGCATGAGACACCCCGCCGCCTTTCCCGACACGTCGCGCGCGCTAACCTCCACGCCATGACCACGGCACATCAGACGGACATCTTCATCTCGGGCGCTGGCCTCGCCGGCCTCGCCGCCGCCCTGGGCTTCGCGCACGCCGGCTTCTCGGTCGTGCTGGCCGATCCCGCGCCGCCGCCGTCCGGAACCGCCGACCCGGCGGCCGACCTCCGCTCGACGGCGTTCCTGGCCCCGGCCCGCGCGCTTCTCGACGAGATCGGAGCCTGGGCACCGCTCGACGCCGCCGCCGTGCCTCTCGAGACGCTTCGCGTGGCCGACTGTGCGGGCGACCCGCCCGCGATCCGCACCGAGCGTGCCTTCCGCTCGGCCGACCTCGGCGAACCCGCCTTCGGGTGGAACCTGCCCAACTGGCTCACGCGCCGCGTCCTCACCGGGCTCGCGGCGTCCCACCCCGCCATCGACCTCCGCCTCGGCACAGGGTTCGCCTCGCTGTTGACCCGCGACCGCGAGGCGATCGTCACGCTGAGCGACGGCGCGCGCCTCAGGACACGGCTCGCCATCGCCGCCGACGGCCGCGCCTCGCCCCTGCGCGAGGCGGCCGGCATCGGGGTCGACACGACGCGCTACGGCCAGAAGGCGCTCGCCTTCGCGGTCACGCACGAAAAGCCGCATGAGAATGTCTCGACCGAGCTCTACCTGTCTGGAGGCGCCTTCGTCCTCGTGCCGCTGCCCGACCACGAGGGAAAGCCCGCCTCCGCCGTGGTCTGGATGAACGACGGCGCCGACGCGCTGCGCCTCCAGGCTCTCGACGACGAGGCTTTCGCGACCGCCGCCACAGAACGCTCCTGTGGCGTCCTCGGTCAGCTCACTCCCGTCACTGCTCGCGCCCTCTGGCCGGTGGTCACGCAACGCGCGACGGCCCTCGCCGCCCGCCGCGTCGCGGTCGTCGCCGAGGCCGCGCACGTGCTGCCGCCGATTGGCGCGCAGGGTTTGAACACCTCGCTCCAGGACGTGCGCACGCTTCTCGATCTCTCCCGGGCCACCCCGGACGATCTCGGCTCCGACACGATGCTGGACGCCTACGCCCGCACGCGCGCCCGCGACATTGCCGCCCGTGCCCGCGTCATCGACCTCTACAACCGGCTCTGCCGCTCCGACGCGCCACCCGTTCAGGCGCTGCGGTCTCTGGGCCTCGCCATCGTCCACGACACCACCCCGCTCCGCCACGCGGTCATGCGAGCGGGCATGGGAGGCTGACGCCCTTCATTTCTTTTCAAATACGCATATCTCCCGGCCCCTGCCGGGTGCGCCCTCAGCCCAGCGCGCGATCCAGGACGCCTTCCAGCCGCGCGACGCTTGCGTCCACGTCCAGAAGCTTGTCGAGCCCGAAGAGCCCGATGCGGAAGCTGCGATAATCCTCGCCCTCGCCCACCATCAAGGGCACGCCAGCCGCTATCTGCGCGCCTTCGGCTGCGAAGACCTTGCCCGTCTGGATCGCCGGATCGTCGGTATAGGACACCACGACACCGGGCGCCTGAAAGCCTTCCGCCGCAACCGACCGGAAGCCCCGCGCCTCGAGCATGGCGCGCACCTTGCGGCCCTGCTCCCACTGCGCCTCGGCGAGCTTCGCGAAGCCGATCGCCTTCGTCTCGACCATCGTGTCGCGGAAGCCCTTGAGCGCGTCCGTGGGCATCGTCGCGTGATAGGCGTGGCCGCCAGCCTCGTAGGCCTCCATGATCGACAGCCACTTCTTGAGGTCGATGGCGAAGGACGACGAGGTCCGCTCCTTCACCCGCGCCACCGCCGCCTCGGACAGCATCACCAGACCTGCCGACGGCGAGGCCGACCAGCCCTTCTGGGGCGCCGAGATCAGTACGTCGACGCCGCAAGCCTTCATGTCGACCCAGACCGTGCCGCTGGCGATGCAGTCGAGGACGAAGAGCCCGCCCTCGGCGTGGACCGCGTCCGACACCTTGCGGATATAGTCGTCGGGCAGGATCATCCCCGCAGCCGTCTCGACATGAGGCGCGAACACCACCGCCGGCTTCTCGGCCGCGATCCGCGCCACGACCTCGTCCACCGGCGCCGGCGCGAAGGCCGAGCGCGGGTCGTTACCCGTGCGCCGCGCCATCATCACGGTTTCGTCCGACGGCAGGCCGCCCGCCTCGAAGATCTGGCTCCAGCGGTACGAGAACCAGCCGTTGCGGATCACCATGACCCGCTCGCCGCCCGCCAACTGCCGCGCCACCGCTTCCATCGCGTAGGTGCCGCCACCGGGGACCAGCGCCACCGCGTCGGCGTTGTAGACCTCGCGCAGCATCGCCGAGATGTCGCGCATCACGCCCTGGAAGGCCGCGCTCATGTGGTTGAGCGAGCGGTCGGTGAAGACGACCGAGTATTCCAGAAGCCCGTCCGGGTCGATGTCCTGTCGCAGCGCCGTCATGGTGTCCTCCGTTGACCTTGTGCCGGACCTAGCGCCGGGGCGGGACGGATGCAACGGCGCGGGCGACAAGACCTCCCATTCCCGCATTGCATCCGCGCGTCATTTCGCTAGAAGCGCGCGTGAACCAGGGACCAGACCGGACGGAGGGGACAGAACCCATGCGCGTTTATTATGACCGCGATTGCGACATCAACCTGATCAAGGACAAGAAGGTGGCCATCCTCGGCTACGGCAGCCAGGGCCACGCGCATGCGCTGAACCTCCGCAACTCCGGCGCGAAGAACCTCGCCGTCGCCCTTCGTCCGGGCTCGCCCTCGGCGAAGAAGGCCGAGGCCGAAGGGCTGAAGGTCATGGGCATCGAGGAAGCCGCCGCCTGGTGCGACCTGATGATGTTCACCATGCCGGACGAGCTTCAGGCCAAGACATATCGCGACCACGTCCACGACAACCTGAAGGACGGCGCCGCCATCGCCTTCGCGCACGGTCTCAACGTCCACTTCGGCCTGATCGAGCCCAAGCCCGGCGTCGACGTCATCATGATGGCGCCCAAGGGCCCCGGCCACACCGTGCGCGGCGAATACGTCAAGGGCGGCGGCGTGCCCTGCCTCGTCGCGGTCGACAACGACGCCTCCGGCAAGGCGCTGGAAATCGGCCTCTCCTATTGCTCCGCCATCGGCGGCGGACGCTCGGGCATCATCGAGACCAACTTCAAGGAAGAGTGCGAGACCGACCTCTTCGGCGAGCAGGCCGTGCTTTGCGGCGGTCTCGTCGAGCTGATCCGCATGGGCTTCGAGACGCTGGTCGAGGCGGGCTACGCCCCCGAGATGGCCTATTTCGAATGCCTCCACGAGGTGAAGCTGATCGTCGACCTGATCTATGAAGGCGGCATCGCGAACATGAACTACTCGATCTCGAACACCGCCGAATACGGCGAATACGTCTCGGGTCCGCGCGTCCTGCCCTATGACGAGACGAAGAAGCGGATGAAGGAGATCCTGACGGACATCCAGACCGGCAAGTTCGTCCGCGACTTCATGACCGAGAACGCCGTCGGCCAGCCGATGTTCAAGTCGACGCGCCGCATCAACGACGCCCACCAGATCGAGGAAGTCGGCGAGAAGCTGCGCGGCATGATGCCCTGGATCTCGAAGGGCAAGATGGTCGACCGCGCGCGGAACTGATCGGGTTTCGGGGATTTGAAAGGCCGGGCCAAGCGCCCGGCCTTTTGCGTTTGGTTGTGGGGGATTGGAATGGAGTCCACCTGACGGCGACCGCTCTTTGACTGCGTGGACAGAGCTGCCGTAAGCCGCTCCTCCCTGTTACGGTAAGCGGTGTTGGACCTTTGAAGGGGGCAGCGATGACACCGGTGCTTGGTCGCATCATGATCTACACAGGACAGATCGACGAGATGGCAGAGTTCTACTCGCGCCACTTCGGTTTTTCGGTGGTACGCTCCGAGACGGATCGCATTGTGGAACTGAAGCCGCAAAGCGCTGGATCGACTATTCTTTTGCATCCCGCAGCATCGAAACAGCGAGAAGGCCAGGTCCTCGTGAAGCTGGTATTCGACGTGGAGGATACCGAAGCATTTTGCGCCGCTGCAAGGGCCAGGGGGCTCGAATTCGGCAAGGTGCATCAGGCCGATGGATACGCTTTCGCCAACGCCAAGGACCCTTCAAAAAACTCGATACAGGTTTCGAGTCGCGCCTTCGCTTCGCCGTAAAGGGACCCGAGAGGTCATCGCTGTCCACGGCTCGTGTTGGCCCGTCTCGATCGCGAAACGAAGCACGCCGGGCCTCGGCCTCGGCCCCTTGGTCGGGACGCCGTGACATCGCCGGTCCGGGCCTCCGCGCCTTGTCCCACGCCTTCACACCGGAAACGCCGCCTCGAACTCCCTGAGCCCCGGGCGTGAGAAGACCACCGCCCGGCTCTCCGCGTCGCGCCTGATCCACCCGCCCCGCTCCATGCGAGCGAAGATCGCCCGCCCGAGCGACCCGGCGAGGTGGCTGCGTCTCTCGGACCAGTCGAGACACTTGCGGCAGACCGGCGTCCGCGCCGTCTCGAGCGCCTCCACATCGACCCCGAGCCCCGTGCCGATCAGCCGGCAACACCCCTCGCGTCCCGGCACGAAAGACGCCAGGCAAGCCCGGCAGGCGCAAAATCGACGGACACCTTCCCGCCTGTGGTTCTCTCGACCATGCCCGTCGTGACCGTGGAACCAAAACCGGACCGTCCCGGCTTTGCGACGGGTGGCCCGCCGCTCTCCAGCCAGGACAGCGTGAACTTGCGGTCGGTCGATGCATCCCCCTCCAACGTCCAGCGGATCGCGATGCGCCCGGTCTCGTTCGAGAGCGCCCCGTACTTCGTTGCATTGGTGGCGAGTTCGTGGAGCGCCATTCCCAGCGCCTGCGTGGCATCGTGCGTAAGCGCGAGGGGCGGCCCCTCGACCTCGATACGCTCGCCGATCAGGTCGCCGAAATGCGCAAGCTGGGACCGGACGAGATCGTCGAGCTGCACCGTCGTCCGCGAGTTCCGAAACAGCAGGTCCTGCGCGGCCGCCAGCGCCTGCACGCGTGATCTGAACCGCTCCAAGAAATCGTCCGCGCCGGACGAGGCCGTGTGCCGTGCTATTGCCAGGACGAGGCTCAGCATGTTCTTGGAACGGTGATCGACCTCGCGCATCAACAGTCGGTTCAGTTCTTCCTGGTCCTTGCGGCCGGAAATGTCGTTGAACAGCACGGCGACGCGATGGTCCTCCGGCGCGTCGATCCGAAAGGCGTAGACGTTGAACCACCGCCCCAGCATTTGCGAGCGTTGCTCGAAGCGCACCGGCTCGCCCGTCCTCGCAACGCGTCCGTAGGTTTCATACCAATGGTCCTCGAGGTCCGGCGCCGCCTCGCGCAGCCACTGGCCGAGAATGGCCTCGGGGAACCCGGTCCGGTCGTAGAAGGCGGGGTTCGCCTCCACGACCCGGTAATCGATGCGTCCGTCCGGCGCATCGAGGCGAAGCTCCAGAACGCAGAAGCCCTGGTCGATGGCGTCGAACAGGGTGCGATAGCGCGCGTCGCTCGCGCGGCGTTTCTCCTCCGCCTCCTTGCGCTGCGTCGTCTCCTGCACGACTGCCGCTACGGCAACATTCCGGCCGTCGACGTGTACCGGGAAGAAGTGCTCTTCCCAATGGCGCAGGCGTCCCGGTTCCGCTGGCGTCTCGCCGCTGATCTCGACCCCGTGCCAAGGCTGTCCTGTCTCGAGGATTTCGCCCCATCGGCGGTAGAGCCTCTCGAAATCCACGAGACCGGGCAGGAGTTCGTCCGGCCGGCGCCCGATGTGACCGTCGGAAGGCAGGCCGTTGATGCTTGCGAGCATGGGATTGACGTACTGGAACCTGAACTCGCTATCCCAGACCCCGAGGCCTACGGGTGCGCCGTCGAACAGCGCCGCCAGGACGGCATCGGCTTTGGTCGGCTCCTGTTCGGGTTGCTCTTGCTCGGGAATGGCATGGGCAAAGCCGATCATGCGAATGGGCGTCCGATCGGTATCGAATTCGACACGCCCGTTCTCGACGAACCAGCACTCTGCTCCTTTGGGACCGGCGTAGCGATGTCTGGACCGGTACTTGCCCTCGGGGGAGTCGAGCGCGGCCTTGACGGCGGCGCGGAATGCCGCGCGGTCGGCGGGATGGACGGCCTTGGCCACTTGTTCGAACGTCTCGGGCGCTCCTTCGGTTTTCGACATCCCCGGATAATCGCTCGCGATGCGCTGGACCTTGTCCGCGCGGATGTCCCATTCGAAGACGCCCGTCGGCACGGGGTAAGGCGCGAGGTGGGCCTGCCCCGGCTGCCCGCCAAAGCCTGCCGCAGCGCCGTGCTGGGCTTGGTCGGTGATGTCGACGTTGAGTCCGCGGATGACCCGGACGTTCCCCGCATCGTCCCTGTCGATGGCGCCTCGATCAAGGATCACGCGTACGGCGCCGTCAGGCCTCACGATCCGGAAACTATGGCTGTACGTCGTGAGGTCTGATCCGAGGTACGTGGAGGTTTCCCCTTCGACCTGGACCCGGTCCTCTGGATGAACGAGCGCCGAGAACCCCTCCTCTGCTGCCGGGGCCTGCTTCAGGCCGTAAAGGCGGATCAACTCGGGCGACCAGTTCAAGCGGTCGGCAGATGGCCACCATTCGTACGTTCCAGCCTGCCACGCGGATGCAAGCTCGTGACATGACTCCGCGACTGTCTTGTCCGCCGACATTTGAGCCCCCTCGCAAGATTGTTCGGGTTGAGCGAAATTGTCTCGCAAAATGATCATACTGGGCGAGTTGCGGTTTCGAGTCCATAGAACGCTCGTGAATAGGGGATGCGGTCGTGAATCCGCCACTCCGCCGATCCGGGCCTCAGCCCCTTGACCTACGCCGTCACACCGGAAACGCCGCCTCGAACTCCCTGAGCCCCGACCGAGAAAACACCACCGCCCGGCTCTCCGCGTCGCGCCTGATCCACCCGCCCCGCTCCATGCGAGCGAAGATCGCCCGCCCGAGCGACCCTGCGAGGTGGCTGCGTCTCTCGGACCAGTCGAGGCACTCGCGGCAGACCGGCGTCCGCGCCGTCTCGAGCGCCTCCACATCGACCCCGAGACCGCCGGCGAAGACCCGTCCCGCCTGCGACAGCACCAGCCCCTCCGCACCAACCTCCAGAAACCCGCGCCCGGCAAGGCTGTCGTACATCTGCACCCCCCGCCGCCCGGCGAGGTGGTTGTAGCAGACCCGCGCCTCGCGCATCCCCTCGTCGCGGGGGCCGGGCCGCGTCCGCGTCAGCCCGTGGCTGTCGGCGAGGCCCATCAGCCCCTCGACCACCGCCGCGACCTCGGCCGAGGCAAGCGCGAAATACTTGTGCCGCCCCTGCTTCCGGACCGTCAGCAGCCCCGCATCGGACAGGCGCGACAGATGCCCGCTCGCCGTCTGCGCCGTCACACCCGCCTCGGCGGCAAGCTCGGCCGCCGTCAGCGCCTGGCCGCCCATGAGTGCGACCAGCATGGCCGCGCGACCCGGATCGCCGATGAGCGCGGCGAGGCGCGATATGTCGGGGCCTTCTCTCATGCTTCGGTCCTAGCCGAAGCATCTGCGCCGCACAACGGGCTAGGCAGGGGGAACAATGGAAGGAAACCCCATGCTCACCTGCGTCATCCGCTATCAGATCGACCCGAACCGCCGCGAGGCCTTCGCGCAGTACGCCCAAACCTGGGGCCAGTGCATCCCGCGTTGCGGCGCCGAACTCGTCGGCTACTACGCCCCGCACGAAGGTTCGGCCACGCTCGCCTACGGCATCTACAACATCCCTTCGCTCGCCGACTACGAAGCCTACCGCAAGAGGCTTGCGGAGGACCCTCTCGGGCGGCAGAACTACGACTTCGCCCGATCCGAACGCTTCATCCTGCGCGAGGACCGCACCTTCCTGACGCTCGCGTCCGCCCCGCACGGAGACCCCGCATGATCGCCGTCATCTTCGAAGTCTGGCCGAAGGACGGCCACGTCGACACCTACCTCGACATCGCCGCCGGGCTGCGCGAGGAGCTGACGGGCCATCCGGGCTTCATCTCGGTCGAGCGCTTCCGCAGCATCACCGACCCCGAGAAGCTGCTGTCGCTGTCGTTCTTCAAGGACGAGGCCGCGCTGGACGCCTGGCGGCAGAGGCCGCGCCACCGGGCGGCCCAAACTGCCGGACGCCACGAGCATTTCGCCGACTATCGCCTGCGCATCGCGGGCGTGATCCGCGACTATGGCATGACCGAGCGCGACGAAGCGCCCCAGGACAGTCGCGCGCTGAACGGATGACAGACACTCCCGCGATCACACGGTCGAGCTGGGCCTCGGTCCTGACTCTTGGCCTCGTCTGGGGCGCGTCGTTCCTGTTCATCGAGCTGGCGCTGGCGGGCATCGGCCCGTTCTGGCTGGCCGCCTCGCGCATCCTTCTCGCCGGAGCGGTCACGACGGCGGTCTGGCGCGCGCGTGGCGGCACCCTCTACACCTCGACCGACCGGGCGTCCCTGCCCCTTCTCCTCGCCGTCGGCGCCTTGAGTTCGGCCCTGCCCTTCATGGCGATCAGCTGGGGCCAGCAGGTCGTGACCTCGGGCTTCGCGGGCGTGTCGATGGCGGCGGTGGCGCTGATGGTGCTGCCGCTGGCACACTTCTTTGTCCCCGGCGAGCGCATGACGCTGCGACGCACGACAGGCTTCCTCGTCGGCTTCGCTGGCGTCGTCGTGCTGATCGGACCCGAAGCGATGGCCTCGACCGGTCGCCAGGGTGAAATCTGGGGCCAGCTTGCCTGCCTCGGGGCTGCCGCCTGCTATGCCGTCTCGTCGGTCCTGATGCGCCGCATCCCGCCCGTCGACCCGGTCGGCCTATCCGCCGTCACGCTCTGGATCGGCGGCGCTCTCGTCACGATAGCCGCGCTCTGGATAGAGGGCCTGCCCGGTGTCCCCGGCGGCAAGGTCATCGCGGTGCTCGTGACCCTCGGCCTCGTCCAGACAGCGGCGGCGAACCTGCTCAGGATCGTGGTGATCCGCTCGGCCGGGCCGACGTTCATGTCACTGACCAACTACATGGTGCCGCTCTGGTCGGTCATCCTGGGCGTCCTGATCCTGAACGAAGAGGCGGAGCCGACGCTGTTTCGCGCCATGGCGCTGATCCTCGCCGGCGTCCTGCTGTCGCAGTGGGGCGCGCTCAAGCGGATGTTCGGCCGGGGCTGAGCCTGTCAGGCCGCCTCGACCGCGCGCACGACGTCGTCGATCACCTGCGTCAGGAGGCCGTCGTCCTCGCACTCCGCCATCACGCGGATCAGGGGCTCGGTGCCCGACTTCCGGATCAGAAGTCGCCCGTGACCCGCAAGCCGCGCCTCGGCGTCGGCGATCGCCGTCTTGACCGAGGGCGCGTCGAGCGGCGCCGCTCCGGCTGCGTAACGGACGTTCTTCAGCTTCTGCGGCACCGGGTCGAAGACCTGCCGGAGCGCGCTGGCCGGCTGTCCGGTGCGCTGCATCTCGGCCAGGAACTGAAGACCGGCGAGAAGCCCGTCGCCCGTGGTCGCGTAGTCGGTCATCACGATGTGACCCGATTGCTCGCCGCCCAGGTTGAAGCCGCCCGACCGCATCGCCTCGACGACATAGCGGTCGCCTACTGCGGTCCGGCGCAAATCGACGCCCTTGCCATTCAGATACCGCTCGAGCCCGAGGTTCGACATCACGGTAGCCACCAGCGCCCCGCCCTTCAGCCGTCTCTCGCTGGCCCACCGTGCGGCGAAGAGACCCATGACCTGGTCTCCATCGGCCACGCGGCCGTTCTGGTCGAGGATCATGATGCGGTCGGCGTCGCCGTCCAGGCAGAGCCCCACGTCCGCGCCATGCGCCACCACCGTCTCGGCGGCAAGCCGGGTGTCGGTCGAACCGCAGCCGGCGTTGATGTTGGTTCCGTTCGGGGTGACGCCCAGGGGGATGACCTCGGCGCCCAGTTCCCACAGCACCTGGGGCGCGGCGCGATACGCGGCTCCGTTGGCGCAATCCACGACCACCTTCAGGCCGTCCAGCGTCAGATCCTGGGGGAAGGTCGACTTCACCCGCTCGACATAGCGGTACAGACCGTCGTCGATCCGCTTGGCCCGGCCTATGTTCGCGGCTTCGGCGGGCTGGATCTCGCCCTCCATGATCGCCTCGATCTCGGCCTCCGCATCGTCCGAGAGTTTGAAACCGTCGGGTCCGAAGAACTTGATGCCGTTGTCCTCGTGCGGATTATGGCTGGCCGAGATCATCACGCCCACGTCGGCGCGCATCGACCGCGTCAGAAGACCCACCGCAGGTGTCGGCACGGGGCCCAGAAGAAGCACGTTCATGCCCGTCGAGGTGAACCCGGCGGTGATCGCGTTCTCGAACATATAGCCCGACAGACGGGTGTCCTTGCCGATGACGACCCGATGAGCGGCCGAGCCGTCCCGCCGGAAATAGCGACCCGCAGCCGCGCCGAGACGCAGCGCCATGTCGGCGGTCATTGGAAAGGAATTGGCGCGTCCGCGGACGCCGTCGGTTCCGAAAAGCTTGCGTACCATTGTCTCACACACCCCAGCGACTTGATCCTGCGGAGTGTCTAGCACGGCTCCCTCAGTCAGGCGAGCGTCCAGCGAAAGCGGCGTGAAACGGCGTGAATGACCGAGGCTTCCGCGCGTCAGCGCGAGGCGAAGGCGTCGGACTGGCGATAGAACTTGTGGAAACCGATGGCGGCGGTCATCGGAAAAGCGCGGGCCCATTTCGGACGCACGGACTTCGTGTGGTAATGCGTCGCCCCGTCGGTGAGAGGTCGCTCTGCCTCGTCCAGCATGATCTTGGCCACCTTGCCGACCAGCGCGAAGGCCTTCTTCTCACGGATGATCTCGGGACGGCCGTCGCAGGTATAGGTGAACTGGCAGCGGAATTTCTCGCCGGTCCCCTGGTTCACGACACCGCAGACGCTGTTGGGATAGCGCGGATCGTCGACGCGGTTCAGGATGACCTCGGCCACGCCGAAGATGCCGCGCACGGTTTCGCCACGCGCTTCGAAGTAGAGAGCTTCGGACAGGCACCGCCATTCCGGCCCGCCCGAGACGGCCGGCATCGCATCGAGCCGGGCGCGCGAATAATATCCCGCATCGCCTGGCGTCGCCGCGGACGACTGGATCAGACGACCGAGCCCACGCCGCTGCGCACCGCTGACGGTCCGGCTCTCGGCATCGAGAAGCGAAGACAGGCGGTCGTCAATCCCGGCCTGCGAGTTGTTCGACGATCCCAGCGTCACATCGGCCAAAGCCGCACCGCAACACAGGACCAGAGACGCTGATACGATCAGCGCCCGAACGACGTTTCCATACATGGTTGCCCCCTTTTCGGAGTAACACATCACATTGAGGGCACCACACGCCCTCGTACCATGGGTTGGGCCTAGCCAAAGGTCGGGAGAACGTCCACCCCGGGATCGGAAAAACGGACCGGGAAACGGGGACAGATTCGGCGAGAATCCGCTTAAAATTCCATCAATCTAACAATGGTCGGGAAAATTTCTCTTTGTCGCGCAGGGCAAGCTGCGCGGCGGCCAGTCGGGCGCCGGGGACCCGGAAGGGCGAGCAGCTGACGTAGTCGAAGCCAGCGGCCCGACAGAAGGCGATGGATTCGGGGTCTCCCCCGTGCTCGCCGCAGATCGACAGCTTCATGTCGGGCCGGACCGCGCGTCCCCGCGAGGCACCCAGTTGCAGAAGCTCACCCACACCCACCACGTCGAGCCGGTGGAACGGATCCTCCGTGAAGATGCCCTGCTGGACGTAGACCGACATGAACCGCCCCGCATCGTCGCGCGAGAGGCCATAGGTCATCTGGGTCAGGTCGTTCGTGCCGAAGGACAGGAAGGACACGTGCGGTGCGATTTCGCCCGCCCGCAGCGCGGCGCGCGGCGTTTCGACCATGACACCCAACTGGTAGTCGAACGAGGCACCCGTCTCGGACCTGACGGCTGCCGCGATGCCTTCGATCCGGCCCCGGACCAGCTCGACCTCCCGCGTCGCCGACACGAGCGGGATCATGATCTCGGGCACGACGGGCATCTCGGGCGTCGAACTTTCGATCGTCGCCGTGAAGATCGCGCGGGCCTGCGCCTCATAGATCTCGGGCATCGTGACGCCAAGACGCACCCCGCGCAGGCCCAGCATCGGGTTGAACTCGGACAGGGCCTCGACCCGGCGCGTCACGCGCGACAGGGGCAGGCCCATGGCGTCGGCCAGGTCGCGCAGACCGTCGCGCGACTGCGGCAAGAACTCGTGCAGCGGCGGATCGAACAGGCGGATGCATACCGGCCGGCCCGCCATGACCTCGAACAGCTTGCAGAAGTCCGCGACCTGCATCGGCACCAGGCGCTCCAGCGAGGCCGCGCGGCCCTCGGCGGTCTCGGCGAAGATCATCTCGCGCATGAGCGTCAGGCGGTCTTCCTCGAAGAACATGTGTTCCGTCCGGCAGAGCCCGATGCCCTCGGCCTCGAAGGTCAGCGCCATCTTCGCCTCGGAATAGGTGTCGGCGTTGGCGCGGACGCCGATGTCGCGCACCTCGTCCGCCCAGTGAAGCAGCGTGCGGAAGCTGTCGTCCAGGTTCGGCTCCAGCAGCGGCACCGCGCCCGCAAGAACCGTCCCCGTCGTGCCGTCGACCGTGACGAGGTCGCCCTCGTTCAGGACCCGGCCATCCTGCGTGGTCAGCGTTCGCGCGCGCCGGTTCAGCGCGATCCCGTGGGCGCCGACGACACCCGGCAGGCCGAGGCCGCGCGCCACCATCGCGGCGTGGCTGGTCATCCCGCCGCGCTCGGTCAGAACGGCATGGGCCGCATGCATCCCGCGGATATCCTCGGGCGAGGTTTCGCGCCGGACAAGGATCGTGGCCTCGCCACGCGCCGCTGCGGCCTGCGCGGCGGCCGAGGTGAAGACGATGCGCCCCGTGGCCGCGCCGGGACTGGCGGCGACGCCCTTCGCGATGACGTCGCGGGCGGCTTTCTGGTCGACCTGGCGGTGCATCAGGTGCGCAAGGAATCCCGGTTCGATCCGCAGCACCGCCTCCTCACGCTCGATGGCACCGTCCTCGGCCATCGCCACGGCGATACGGACCGCCGCCCGCGCCGTCCGCTGCACGCGCACCGCGTCGAGGACCGACAGCCGGCCCGCATCCAGCGCGAATTCGATCTGCATCTCTTCTTTCAGGCGCTGGCGACAGGTCGCGCCGTACTGCACGAGGCGGTCGAAGCCCTCGGGGTAAAGCTCCTCCAGCGACGCCCCGCGCGGGTCGCAGGTCAGATAGACGGCACTTTCGTCGAAGAGCGCGTCCCGCCCCTGGCTCTGGCCCAGATAGCGTCCCGTGATCTGAGGCAGGCCGGTGTCGGACGAGACGAACTGGATCACGCCCGACCCGCTTTCGGGCGGACCCATGCCGGGCGCCATGCGCTGCACGACAAGGCCGAGCCCGGCGTCTGCCGGTGCGCCGCGCGCCTGCCGCAGAAGCCGGGCCGAAGTGCCCTCCCAGGCACGCGCCATCGACTTCAGCACGTCCGAGAGCTGCCGGGCCGGGTCCTGCGGAAAGGGTTCGTCCATCTCGGCCTCGTAGGCGTCGAGCATGGCGGTCAGGGTCGAGGCGTCGGGATCGTCAGGCGCCTCGAAGCTGTCGGGGTCGAGCCGGGCGACCTGTACCGAATAGGTCTGCACGAACCGCACATAAAGCCGGTCGGCGGCGGCGTGGCCCAGAAGGTTCGCAAGTTCCGCGTGCCGCGCGTCGTTCATGCCGATGTTCAGGATCGCCCCCGGCCCGCCCCAGTCGGGGTCGCCCGGACGACGGCCTGACCGAGACCAGCGGCGCCGGACCGAAGTGCCTCAGGATCGCGGCGGTGTCGACCTGGCCGCCGCTCGCCAGACGCCGCACGGTCGCGAAGGACAGCGCCACGGTCAACGGCACGGGAAGGTCGAGGCGGATCAGCCGCTGCAGGCACTTCGCGCGTCCGCCGTGCGTGTCGTTCGCGACGGGCGCCGTTTCATCTATGACGATGAAGTCTTCGATCTCGAATGGTTTCTGCACTGCGGCGATTCCTTCGCAGCGCAGAATAAGAGCTAATCGCCCGCGATCAAGGAAGCCGTGCGTCTAAATCGTTATCGGCACGCCCGCGTTGCCGGAACCGCGCGTCAGCCCTCGATCCGGTTCAGGTCTGCGACGGCAAGGCACAGCGCGCTGATGCGATGAAGGAGGTTCAGCCTGTTCCGCCGCAGGATCTGGCTCTCGGCGTTCACCTGCACGGCCTCGAAGAAGGCGTCAATCGGCGCGCGGAGGTCGGCGAGTGCGGCCATCGCCGCGCCGAAGTCCTCGGCCTGCATGGCGGGCGCGATCTTCGCCTGAGCCTCGTCGAGCGCGGCGAACAGCGCGCGTTCCTCGTCGGTCTCGGCCAGCTTCGGGTCGGGGCCGTAGGAGTATTCGACCCCGTCCTTCTCCTGCGCCTGCGTCAGGATGTTGTGCGCGCGCCGGAAGCCCTGGAGAAGGTTGCCCCCGTCCTCGGTGTCGAGGAACGCCTGCAACGCCTCGGCGCGGCGGACGAGAAGGGTCAGGTCACAGACCCCGGCATGGCCAGGCAGGCATCGATCACGTCGTGTCGGATGCCCCTGTCGCGCAGGTAGACCTTCAGTCGGTCGTGCAGGAAAGCCAGAAGATCGTCGCTGATCGAAGGATCATGCGGCGAAATGAAGACCGCATAGGGCTGCCCTGCGTGTTCAGCCGCCAGAGCGTCATGGTCCATGCTGACGAAGCCGTCGCGGACGATTCGGCAAAGAAGTTCGTCGGGGAGACTGACGCCCTGCTCTGCCGACTGATGCCGCAAGACTTGCGCATCGAACGGACGGTCCACGTTGAGGCGCACCCCATTCTCCAGCACCAACCGGATCACCCCCAAAGCCGCCCGCCTCAGCGCGAATCGGATCCTTCGACCCCGTCGGCTTCTCGTCGATCGCCCAGAACCCCGTCAGAGTGTCGATCTTGTCGGCCAGCGCCACCGCCACCGACAGCGGCGCCGTCGGCACGTCGTCGGAAGGCCCGAGCGGCTGGTAATGCTCCTTCGCCACCGCCGCCACGTCCTCGCCGTGACCTGCGGCCTTGGCGTAGTAGGCCCCCATCACCCCCTGCAACTCGGGAAATTCATAGACCATCTCCGACGACAGGTCCGCCTTCGCGATCCGCGCGGCCGTCTCGGCCTTGTCGGGGTCCGCACCCACCAGAGGGGCGATCTCCCGCGCCAGCGCCGCGATCCGCTCGATCCGCTCGCCCTGGACCCAGCTTGTTGTGGAAGGTCACCGCCTTCAGCGCCTCCAGCCACTCGCCCATCCCCGCCTTCGCCACGCGCAGGTCGTTCTCCCAGAAGAACTTCGCGTCCGACAGCCGCGCCGACAGCACCTTGCGGTTGCCCTGAAGGATCGTCGCGCCGTCGTCCGCCGTCTCGCGGTTCGCCACGGTGACGAAGCGCACGATCCGGCCCGCCTTGTCGGTCACGCTGAAGAACTTCTGATGCTCCTTCATCGAGGTCCGCAGCACCTCGGGCGGCAGGTCCAGGAACTCCGCCCCGATCTCGCCCATCAGCACCACCGGCCATTCGACGAGGCCCGCGACCTCGGCCAGAAGGCCCTTGTCCTCGACCACCTCCAGCCCCTGCGCAAAGGCTCCCTGCGTCGCGTCGTGCCAGATGTGCTCGGCGCGTTCCTCCGCCGAGAGGATCACATGCGCCCGCTTCAGCTTGGCGGCGTAGTCGTCGAAGGACGACACGCGGAACGCATCCGGCGCCATGAAGCGATGTCCGCGCGTCGTATCTCCCGCCACGATCCCGTCGACCTCGACCGGCACCACGGCAGCTTCTCCCGCCTGATCGGTCAGGATGCAGAGGATCGAATGCAGCGGGCGCACCCATCGCAGCGAGCCCTCGCCCCAGCGCATCGACTTCGGCCAGGGGAAATTGCGCACCGTGCGCTCCAGCACCTCGGCGACGATCTCGGCCGCCTCGCGCCCCGGCTTCTCGACGACCGCGAACCAGACCTGGCCCTTCTTGTCGTCCCGCGCCTGAAGCTGATCCTTCGTCAGACCCGTCGAGCGCAGGAACCCCTCCAGCGCCTGATCGGGCGCGTCGGTACGCGGCCCCTTCCGCTCCTCACGAAGCGCGGGAGAGCGATCGAGAAGCCCCTCCACCGCCAGCGTCAGACGTCGCGGGGTCGCGAAGGCGGCGGCATGGGCATAGGTCAGCCCCGCCTCGACCAGACCGTCCGTCATCAGCCGGCGCAGATCTTCCGACGCCTGCCGCTGCATCCGTGCGGGGATTTCCTCGGAGAAGAGTTCGATCAGAAGATCGGGCATGGGGGGCAGGTCCGGTTCGGCTCAGGGTTCAGGGGCGGTGGATAACCGCCCCTTCCTTCCCCGTCCAGTGCCGGACCCTTTGCGTCAGGCGGTGGCGTCGCGCGCCTTCTCCTGGGCCCAATCGCTGATCGTCTTCACGTCCGGGCCGGCGCAACGCGGCACGATGCGATAGATCGCCTCGATGGCGTTCTCGAGCGCGTAGCCCAAAAGACCAAGGCCAAGCAGCCCCAGAAGAACGCGCCCATAGTCCATACCGCGCACATAGGACAGCGCGTCGCCGACGCCTTTCGCCTGGCTCGGGTCGGCGCGCAGAGCGGCGACGAGCAGGAAGGCACCCACGATGCCCACGACGATTGCATGCGCCACAAAGCCCGCGCGCATCGCGGGGTCGAGGCGGCGCGTCGTCGGCGTCACGCGAATGTTCTCTTCATACTTGCGCGCCCATCCCTTGTAGAAATGGACGGCAGCGACACCCAGAAGCGCAAGCGCCACGGCGGCCGCGATCCACTTGCCGAAAGGCATCGCCATCATCTTCGTGGTCCAGTCGCCATCGCCCGAGGAATTGCCCCGCGCCAGCGCCAGGACCGACACGCCAAGCGCGCCGTACCAGATCCCCGACACGACGAGGGCGACCCGCGCGAAGACCCCCTTCTCGTCGTCGCCACGGCGTTCGAGGTCGTACCATGCCGCGACCAGCCGCCAGACGCCGAAGCACATGAGACCAAGGGCGATAAGCCAGAGGAGGGCGATACCGAAGGGTTCGTCCCTCAAAGTCGCGAGAGCGCCCTTGGTGTCCTCGGTCTGTCCCCCGGCCCAGGCCGCAGCCAGCGTCAGCCCTCCGAGGACGGCGTAAACAGCGGCGCGGGCGCTGTATCCCACCCGCATCATCGGTACGACCCAGTTCGGTGCAGTGTCTGACATCGGCGCGTCCTCCTGCCGGACAAAGCGCCTGCGACCGTATTCGGTTCCGCCGAGGCTACTGTTCGGGAGGAGGCGGACAGTCCTGCGGCAGGGGATCTCCGTCGAAGAAGGCCTGGCCGCAGGCGTTGATCTGGTGCCACACGAAGCCGCGCCCGTCCCCGCCGATGGCGACCACGCGGTCGAAGCCGTAAACGATGTTGCCCTCGCCCAGGAAGGCCGTCGCCGTCCCCTCCTCCAGCGCGGCCCCGATGGCCGCGGCGTCGAAGCAGTCGAACCAGCCCGGCGCCACGTTCGGCACCGCGCCCTCGTAGACCACATAGCTTTCGGTCAGCATCGCCTGGCTCAACCCGGTCTCGAAACAGGCCCGGTAGCGGAGGGGGGAGCTGTCGGCGTCGATGGCCTGCACGTTCTCGGCCCCGATTGCCTCGGGTTCTCCCGTCGCCACCGAGGTCAGACGCACTTCGGACGCCTCGGCCGAGACGGTGTCGTAAAAGGCGTAGACCTGGAAATAATACATCGCCGCGCCGGCGATCAGGCCCGAGACCACGAGTATCATGGCGACGATCTTCCCGCTCATGCCCTCACGCCGCCGCGCCGGCCGCTTCGGTGGTGACGAAGGCGTCGGCGCAGGCCTTCGCCAAAGCCCGCACCCGCCCGATATAGGCCTGCCGCTCGGTCACGCTGATGACGCCGCGCGCGTCGAGCAGGTTGAAGAGGTGGCTCGCCTTGATGCACTGATCGTAGGCCGGATGCGCCATGACGATGCGTCTGGCCGGTCTTCGGGTCGATGTCGTCGGCCGCGAGGATACGCTGGCATTCTGCCTCCGCGTCCTCGAAGTGCTTCAACAGCATCGCCGTGTCGGCCACGTCGAAGTTCCACCGAGAATACTCCTGCTCGGTCTGCCGGAAGATGTCGCCATAGCTCAGCGGGATCGGCGACTGCGGATCGTTGAACGGCATCTCCATGACGTGGTCGATCCCGAGGACGTACATCGCAAGCCGTTCCAGCCCATAGGTCAGCTCGCCCGACACCGGCTTGCAGTCGTGGCCCCCGACCTGCTGGAAATAGGTGAACTGCGACACTTCCATCCCGTCGCACCAGACCTCCCAGCCAAGCCCCCAGGCGCCAAGCGTCGGGCTTTCCCAGTCGTCCTCGACGAAGCGGATGTCGTGAAGCGCGGCGTCGATACCGATGGCCTCGAGCGAGCCGAGGTAGAGCGCCTGAAGGTCCGGCGGCGAGGGCTTTATCAGCACCTGGTACTGGTAATAGTGCTGAAGCCGGTTCGGGTTCTCGCCATAGCGCCCGTCGGTCGGCCGCCGGGACGGCTGGACATAGGCCGCAGCCCAGGCCTTTCCGCCAAGCGCGCGAAGCGTGGTCGCCGGGTGGAAGGTGCCCGCGCCGACCTCCATGTCGTAGGGCTGGAGGATCGCGCAGCCCTTCGACGCCCAATAGGTCTGAAGCCTCAGGATGATCTCCTGGAAGCTCTTCGGGCGCACCGCAGCGGACGGGCTTTCGACGGACATGGGCGGAACCTCTCGCAACTCGCGTTCTCAATAGGCAACAGGCCCGACGGGGTCAATCTGACCCCCTTGAAACCCCTCGCGCTCGGTCCAGCCTTTCTCTAGAACAGCCGCAGTCGGCGCCCTGGGGGGCCTCCAAGGATCGGGATCGGTATGAACGTTTGGCGGGTCATCGTTGCCATTTGCCTGAGCATCTTCCTGGCCGGGGCCGCCTCGGCGCAACAATCCTGGGTGCAGATCGAGGCGCAACCTACGGAACGCGAAGCCCTTTCTCGCGCCAACGCCTATGCCGCGCAGCTTCCCGACGTCAACGCGTTCCGGCTTCGCTCGAACTGGCACGCCATCGCCCTCGGCCCCTATTCCGAGGCGGAAGCACGCCAGCGCCTTCTCGAACTGCGGGCATCGCGCGCCGTGCCGTCCGACGCCTTCGTCTCGGACGGACGCTCGTTCCGGGATCGCATCTTCGGCACCGGCGTCGCAGCAACTGCGCCCGCCGCGCCCCTGGCCCCGCCGCCCGTCCTCGAAGCCGGCGAGGAGACCCCCGCCGAGGCCCGCCGCAGCGAGGCGCAGCTCACCCGCGAGGATCGCGCCCTGATCCAGACCGCGATGCAATGGGAAGGCGTCTATTCCTCGGTGATCGACGCCTCCTTCGGTCCCGGCACCCGCCGCGCGATGGCCGACTGGCAGCAGCTCAACGGCTATGAGCCGACGGGCATCCTCACGACGCTCCAGCGGCGCGAACTCGTCGACGGCTACCTCGGCGTCCTCGACGCCCTTGGCCTTGCCCCCGTGATCGACGAAAGGGCCGGCATCCAGGTCGACATGCCTGCGGGCCTCGTCCGCTTCGACCGCTACGAGTCGCCCTTCGCGCACTACGCGCCCGCGACCGATGATGGCGTGCGGGTCGTCCTCATCAGCCAGTCCGGGGATCAGAACACGCTCGGCGCGCTCTACGACATCCTCCAGACGCTGGAAATCGTCCCGATCGAGGGAGAGCGCGAGCTTGGCCAGTCCGAGTTCACCATCGAGGGCACGAACGCGACGACCCAATCCTATACCTACGCGCGCCTCACCGGCGGCGCGGTCAAGGGCTTCACCCTCGCCTGGCCTGCGGGCGATGAAAAGCGCTTCCGCCTGGCCCTGTCCCGGATGCGCGACAGCTTCACGCCGCTCGACGGCGTCCTGCCCGACACCGAAGGCACGGCGATCCAGAACATCGACCTTCTCTCGGGTCTCGAAATCCGCCGCCCCGGTACCACGGCCTCGGGCTTCTACATCGACGGCTCGGGCACGGTCCTGACCACCTCGGGCGCTGTCGCGCAATGCGCCCGCGTGACGCTCGACGGCGAGGTCGAGGCTCAGGTGACGGCGCGTGACGACGCCTTGGGCCTCGCCCTTCTGACGCCCAGCGAGTCGCTCGCACCCACTTTCGGTCGCGCGCCTCTCGACGAACGAGCCGCGGCTTGCCTCGGACATCGCCGTGGCGGGCTACAGCTACGGCGGGCTTCTGTCGGCCCCGGTCCTGTCCTTCGGCACGCTCGCCGACGTGAAGGGCCTCGACGGCGACGACCGTGTGCAACGTCTCGACGTCTCGAACGAGCCGGGCGACGCAGGCGGCCCGGTCTTCGACGGCTCGGGCGCCGTGGTGGGAATGCTTCTCGCCCCGCGGGCGGGGGACCGTCAGCTTCCCGGCGACGTGGCCTTCGCCGCCGACGCCCCGGCCCTGTCCGCCTTCCTCGCCGCGAATGGCATCACGCCGGACGAGACGGCAATCGGCGAGATGATGGCGCCCGAGGACCTGACGGTTCTCGCCACCGACCTGACGGTGCTGGTGTCCTGCTGGAACTGAGCCTCATCCCCGCCAGAAGCGCGAGGTGAAGAGGACGAAGACCACCATCAACTCGAGCCGGCCGCAGAGCATGGCGAAGGTCAGGATCCATTTCGCCGTGTCGTTCAGCGTGGCGAAGTTGCCGGCCGGCCCGATGACGGGACCAAGGCCCGGTCCTACGTTGGCGATGGCCGTCGCGGCTCCCGACACCGAGGTCACGAAGTCGAGCCCCGTCGCCGACAGCAGCACCGAGAACACGCCCAGGGACACGAAGAACAGCGTCAGGAACGCGGTCACCGACGACAGCACGTCCTCGGTCAGCGTCTGTCCGCCATAGCGGATCTGGAACACGCCGTTCGGGCTGTGGATGCGCCGGATCTGCGTCGCAATGGCCGCGATCAGGATCTGGTAGCGGAAGATCTTGACCGAACAACAGGTCGATCCCGCACATCCCCCGATCAGCCCGATGAAGAAGAACAACGCTACCGGAAACGGACCCCAGAGCTGATAGTCGACGCTGGCGAACCCGGTCCCGGTGATGATCGAGGTGATGTTGAACGTCGCTTCCCGTACCGCGTGTGTCAGGTGATCGCCATTTGCGACGACGCGATACAGCGTGATGACGGCGACAAGGGCGAGGATCAGCCAGAGATAGGCCCTGACCTGGCTGTCCCGATAAACGGGTCGGACAGAACCGGCGAGGATCTGGACGTAACGGACGAAGGGCAGGCTCGCCAGCACCATGAAGACGGAGGCGACATACTCCGGCGCCCCCTGATAGTTGCCGAACGAGGCATCGTGGGTCGAGAAGCCCCCGGTCGAGACGGTCGTGAGAGCATGATTGATCGCGTTGAACCAGGTGAAGCCGCTGGCGAGAAAGGACAGCACGCAGGCGACCGTGAGACCCACGTAGACGATCGAGATCCGCGAGGCGATCTCGGCGGCGCGCGGCAGCACCTTGCCGTCGGTCTCGAAGGCCTCGGAGCGGAAAATCTGCATCCCGCCCACCCGAAGCTCGGGCAGAAAGGCCATGGCGACGACGATGATGCCGACGCCGCCGAACCATTGCAGCATCGAGCGCCACAGGAGGATCCCCGCCGGCAGGTCGTCGAGACCCACGAAGACGGTGGACCCCGTCGTCGTAAGACCGCTCATCGCCTCGAAGTAGGCGTCGGTGAAGCTGGCGTCTGTGGCGCCCCGCATGAAGGGGATCGCGCCGAAGAGGGGCAGCACCACCCAGACCATCGTCGTCAGAAGGAAAAGCTGCCGGTTCTCCATCCGGCCCGTGACCGAGTTGGCCGAGGCCAGCGCGATCAGGCCGCCCGTAAGGATGGTGACGACGGCGGCTTCGAGGAAAACGCCCGCCTCGCCGTTGCCCACGGCGAGATCCGCCATCATGGGCAGGATCATCGACGCGCCGATCGCGGCGACCACAAGCCCGATGATATAGCCGACGGGCCGAAAGTCGATCATGCGGGACCCCTGTCCCTGCCGTTCGGCGAGGTCAGCCAAGGTAGGCCGCACGCCGTTCCGCGTCGCTCAACCATACGGGTTGAACAACAGGAGATCCCTCGGCGTCGAAGAAGGGCGTCGTCTTGTGGCGGCCGGACAAGCGCGCGCCCAGGACGTGCGACAGGTGCCCTACGATGGCGCCGACGACGGCCACTCCGCCGCTTTTCGGGGCACCCTTGTCCATCATGCGCGCGGCGAGCGGCGGCAAGGCCTCCTGTGGTGTCAGGTTCCAGGTGATGACGCCCGCGTGCGGGACGCCGCGCGTCCCGGCCGAATTGACGAAGGGCGTCCCGCAGCATCCGGCATACCAGCGGATCGGACCCTTCTTCGTCAGCCGCAGGGACCGCAAGTGCTCCCTCCCCTCCAGCAACTCGACCCGGTCCACCGTCGTCAGAAGAAGGTCGGTGCCGCCCCTGGGATCAAGCCTGTCGCCCCGCCCCAGGTGTCGCGCTTGAGCCTGGCAATCCTTGCAGGCGCACACGATGTGCGTTCCCTTGGACAATCCGATGCGTGCGCGCATCTTGCCGCAGTCGCACCGCCAGTCACACATCCGATCCGTCATCCAAAGCCTCTCCACGCGGGCCGCCACTCTAGCAGCGACCCGCGACCGGGCAAGCGTCCTCAGCCGGGATGCACCAGCGTCCCGAAGAGGCGCGGGTCGAGGCTCGACTGCGCGAAGGTCGGCCCGCCCGTCAGCACCGACACCGCGTCATGGCTGTGCAGGCTTTCCTGGTGGCTCGCCACCACGCGATAGTCGCCGATGCGCGGATCGGCTTCGATGGCTTCCGCGAAAAGACGCGCCGCATCCTCGACGAAGATCGGGTTGGCCGCGTTCAGCTCCGCAAAGGCCTGCTCGTCCTCGCGCTTGACCATCACCTGCGTCTCGGTCGGCACCGCGCGACGGCAGAGCGCCACCGCATCCTCGAACCACAGCGTCTCGGCGCCGGGCTCCAGCGCCATGGACAGCCGCGCGACGGACCGCTGCGAATGCGGCGTCGCAAGCTGGCCTCGCGTCCTGCGGGCATGCTCGGACAGTTCCAGCGAGCACGGGCAGGTCGAGGAATAGACATAGTCGAGGTGCATCACCCGCAGCCTCTCGCCATCCTGCTGCGCCACTTCCAGCGCCAGGTCATAGTACTGCCACCCCTTGAGGCCCGAGCGCAGGCTCGCCACCTCCATCGGATAGGACAGCCGCATCTGGATCCGCGCGTCCTCGGCATCGAGATGGGCGCGATAGTCGTCGAGCGCCGCCTCGATCACGTCGAAGCTGAAGGCGCGCTCGGCATGGGCATAGAAGCTGCGCATGATGCGGCTCATGTTGATGCCCTTGCGGCCCGCGTCGAGGCTGACCGTCCCCGTCACCGACACGTCGAGAAGCCGCTCGCCCCCCGACTTCACCTTGAATCGCACCGGCATCCGGAAGTTCGAGATGCCGACGTGCTGTATCTTGGCGCGCGCGCCCCGGATCAGGGAGGAAGGGCCGTTCTGAAGGTCGGGCAGCGTTGCACGATAAGCCTCGTCCGACAGGAAGTCGGCCGGATAAGCGCGCGAGAAATCGGGATAGCCGTTCGACCGCCCGACCAGAAGCGCGCGCAGGCCCGGGTCCAGCCGCTCGACCTCGTCCGCCGTCGCCTGTCCGGCCCAATCGCGCAGGACCGACAGCGCCTCGGCGGCGTCGTCCGGCGTAAGGTCGCGTCCCAGTGGTTTCGAGTGAATGGTCATCCGTCTTTCCCCTTCGTGTCCCGCGAGGATAATCCCGTCGTCCTTGCCGTTTCTTTACGAAGGGGCAGGTACGCCGGATCTCACGTAGGTCTCGACGAAACGCCGCAGGATGCGCTCCGGCACCGTGACCTCGGCCGAGAGGCAGGCGCGAGTCAGTTCCTCGGCCGCCTCGGGTTCGAAATAGCCCCGGTTGCGATAGATGCGAATGCGGTCCGCGAAGACCTGCCCGTCCGCCTCCGGGTGGAACTGAGTGGCATAGACGTTCCGCCCCGCGCGGATCATCTGGAACGGGCAGCCCTCCGACCCGGCGAGATGCACCGCGCCCGGCGGCAGCGCCTGCACCGCCTCCTTGTGGCCGACAAGCGCCGCGAACCGCTCCGGCAGCCCCCGCAGCAACGGATCCGAGCGCCCGTCCTCCGTCACCTCGCAGGTCACGGCAGAGACCGGCTCGCCATAGCGCGCCTTCGAGACCTCGCCGCCCAGGTGATGCGCCAGAAGGCCGATGCCATAGCAACAGCCGAGAAACGGCATGTCCTGCGAAACGATCTGCGGCATCAGCGCCAGAAGCTCGGCCTCGGCGCGCGCCTCGACGGCGTCGCGCGTCGCCGGGTCGTCCGAGACGCAGCCGGGTCCGCCACCAACGATCACCGCGCCGAAATCGTCCAGAGACACATCGCCCGGAAGCGGCCCCTGCTCCATGCGGATGCGCCTGACCTGGCCCTCGTCCAGCCCGCCCTTGTCGAGGAAGGCACGAAACTCGCCGTCCGACGCCTCGTCCTCAGGGCGGAGTTGAAGGATAAGGACGCGCGTCATCGGCTCTCCGCTCAAGCGTTCGAGGCTTCGGATATGGGGATCGCCGACCCGCCGCGCCAGTCCGGAACCGACAGCGCCTTCTCCATCACCGCGTTGCGCAACGCGACCCCGTTGCGCACCACTTCCTGCCGCTGCACGACGCGCCAGCCGTGACGAACGAAGAACGGCTCCGCCACGAGGCTCGCCTCCGTCCTCAGCCGCGTCACCCCGACCGACCGCGCCCGGCCTTCGACCACGGCATAAAGCGCGTCGCCCACGCCCTTCCGCGCGAAGGCAGGATGGACGTAGGCGAAGTCCAGCAGATCACCCTTCAGCCCCATGAAGCCGGCGACCTCGCCACTCGACCTCGGCCACGACGATGTCGAGGCCATCGAGCCGCTTGGTCCACGCCTCGACCGTCGGCACGGCGGGCGACCACGCCGCACGCTCTGCCTCGCTGTAGGCCTCCGCGCCCCGCACGGCGGCATGGAACACCTCGGCCAGTGCGGGAACATCCTTCGCACGGGCAGAACGCACCACGACCTCCATCAGACCGCGTCCAGCGCGGCCTTCAGGTCGGCGATCAGGTCGTCTGCATCCTCGAGCCCGATCGACAGCCGCACCAGCCCCCGTGTGATCCCCAACGCGTCTCGCTGCTCGTCGCTCAGCCGCTGGTGCGTCGTCGTGGCGGGGTGCGTGACGATGGACTTCGCATCGCCCAGGTTGTTCGAAATCACGATGATCTCAAGCGCATTGAGGAACCGGAACGCCGCCTCCTGCCCGCCTTTGAGGTCCAGCGAAATCACCGTCCCGGCCTTCTCGAGCTGCCGCATCGCAAGGTCGTGCTGCGGATGGTTCGGAAGGCCCGGATAGATCACCCGCGCCAGCCGCGCGTCACCCTCCAGCGCTTGCGCCACCTTCAGCGCCGCATCCGCCTGCGCATGGACGCGCAAGTCCATCGTCTCGAGCCCCTTCAGCAGAAGCCACGCGGTGAACGGGCTCATCGCGGCTCCGGTGTGCTTGAGATAGGGCTCCAGCGTCTTGCGGATGTACTCGCGCGTGCCGAGGACAACACCGCCCAAGACGCGCCCCTGCCCGTCGATGTGCTTCGTCGCCGAATAGACCACCACGTCCGCGCCAAGCTCGATGGCGCGGGAAAAGACCGGCGTCGAAAAGACGTTGTCCACGACGACAAGCGCACCCACGCCATGCGCGATCTCCGCCACCGCCTCAAGGTCGATCACCTCCAGCGTCGGGTTAGACATCGACTCAAGGAACACAGCCTTCGTCCCCGGCCTCACCGCCGCCCGCCACTGGTCCAGGTCGGTGCCGTCGACGAAAGTCACCTCTACACCGAAGCGCGTCAGAACCTCCTCGAGGATATAGAGACACGACCCGAACAGCGCCCGAGCCGAGACCACGTGGTCGCCCGCCCGCAGCATTGAGGTCAGCGCGGCATTCACCGCCGCCATTCCAGAGGCCGTTGCGAAGGCGTCCTCCGCCCCCTCGATCGCCGCGATCCGCTCTTCGAACATCCGCACGGTCGGGTTGCCGTAGCGGGCATAGATGAACTCGTCCTCGCCCGCCTTCTCGAACCGCGCCGCCGCCTGCTCGGCGCTGTCGTAGACGAACCCCTGGGTCAGGAAGATCGCTTCCGACACCTCGTTGTACTGGCTCCGGCGAATGCCGCCATGCACCAGCGTCGTCCTGCGTTTCCAATCCTTGGTCGACATGGGGACGCCTCCTTTCCGCAACAAAAAGCCCCCACCGCACGAGCGCCGGGGGCGGAAGTCCGTCCCAGACCTCTTTAGCGGAATGTTTAACGTGGCCCGCAATCCGGTGAACAAATCGCCACGGTGCGGGCTGGCTAGACCTCTGCGCGCGCTCCGTCAAGAGACTTGGATGAGGAAGTCCTTAACCTCCAGCCGCCTAGTCTCGGTCCGACCGGCCGGGAGCGCGCGCCATGATGATGAAAGAGACGTTCAACAGGCGGTTCAGCCCGAACCGCCGCCGCACGCGGGTACAGGCCTGGTTCCACCGCGACGCGGACGGCGCCGCCGGCCGCCTGCGCGTCACGATCCGGGACGTCAGCTACGACGGAATGCGCCTCGACGTCGACGAGGATCTCGCCCCCGGCACCGCCGGCGCGGTCGAGGTGCTGGGCACCCGCATCCCCGCCATCGTCCACTGGTGGAAGAACGGCCAGGCCGGTGTCCACCTCGCCGAACGGCTCGACCGCGACCTTCTCGTGGCGCTCGAAGCCGCCGACGACGACCTTGCAGACTACCGTTAGGCGTCGCCGCCCTCGTCCTCGATCATGTGGCGCTGAAGCGCGAGGATTCGAATCCACAGGAACAGGAACATCAGAAGCGGAAAGCCGAAAGTCTCGATCTTGACCCAGGCGTCCGTCGACATCGTGCGCCAGACGATCTCGTTGCCGATGGCCAGCGCCGCGAAGAACAGCGTCAAACGCCAGGTCAGCTTCATCCAGCCCTCATGCGTCATCGGCAGGAACTCCGACATCACCCAGGCGAGGTACGACCGCCCCTGCAGAAGTCCTATGCCCAGGATCAGCGCGAACAGCCCATAGACCAGCGTGGTCTTCATCTTGAAGAACCGCTCGTCGTTGAACCACACCGTCAGCCCGCCGAAGACGACGACCATGACGACGGTGAAGACCTGCATCCTGCTCAGCTTTCCCGTCAGCCGCCACAGGATGGCAAGCGACAGAAGCAGGATCGGCACGAAGGCCGCTGCAGCCACGATGAAGCCGGAATACTCACGCCCGCCAATGACATAGGTCTCGTCCCTCATGTAAAGGTAGGCCACGAAGAACAGAAGCGGCGGCCCCAGTTCCAGGACTTGCTTCACCACCGGGCTGATTTCCTTACCGCTCATCGCACACCTTTTCCTGTCATCGACCTCAACCGCCCATCTCCACCAGAACCGCTCCCGCCGCAATCAGAACGATCAGCAAGAGCCGCCTCGGCCCCACGCCCTCGCCCAGCATGATCCACCCGAGGAACGCCGCGAACACCACGCTCGTTTCGCGCAGCACCGCCGCCTCGCCCACCTTGTCCAGCCGCGTGGCCAGCATGATCCCCCCGAAGGACAGGAACGCCACCACCGCGCCAAGGACGCCAAGCCGCAGAACCGGGCCCAGAGGCCGGGGCAGCCGCCCCCGCCGCAACACCATATAGCCCACCGGAATTGTGATCCCGTCGATAAGGAAGAACCAGGCGATGAAGGTGAAGGGATTTGGCGTCGCGCGGATCGCATAGGCGTCCCACGTCGTATAAAGCGCCACGAACCCGCCCGTGACCATGGCCAGCCCAAGCGCCAGCGGCAGCTTCGCCCGGTCCACCACGATGTGGCGCAGGTTGTAGAGCGCAAGCCCCAGGATCCCGCCCATCAGCACCCCGACGCCCAGCCATTGCAGAGGCGCGAAGGTCTCGCCGAAGACCAGCATCGCACCCATCAGCGTGAAGGCCGGCGACGACCCCCGCACCACCGGATAGACGACGGTATAGGCGCCCACCGAATAGGCCGCGCCCTGCGCCAGCTTGTAGCCGACATGGATCGCCCAGGCGCCGGCGAACAGGGGCCAGACCTCGGGTTCCGGTGCGGGCACCAGGAACAGGGCCATGGGCAGCGCCATCACCACGTAGCAGGCGTCTATCGCGGCGCGCGCCGTCCAGGGGTCCGTCTTTCCCTTCTGCAACGCGCCGAAAAGCGCGTGCAGGAAAGCCGCCTGAAGCGCCAGGACCAGCGCCAGGTGCCGCCCGGCCTCGGTGCCCTCGAGAGAGACCAGCCATTCGCTCACACCCCTGTCGCCGAAACCGAAAGCGGGCCTCGTGCGTTGTGCCGCGCGCAAGGGACGGGACATCCATGATCGAAACCATCGTCGACGAATTCACCGGCACCTTCAGCAGGGTGCCATTCGAAGTCGCGGCCACGCGCCTTCTCGCCGCCGTCCTCCTCGGCGCGGCCATCGGCTATGAGCGCGAACGGCGCGAGAAACCGGCGGGCCTTCGGACCAACATGCTCGTCTCGATCGCGGCCTGCCTCTTCGTCGTGGTGGGGATCGAGCTGTCCTCCATCACCTTCGGCGACGAGGGCTCGCAGCGCCAGGATCCCCTGCGCCTGATCGAGGCGGTGACGGCCGGCGTGGCCTTCCTCGCCGCGGGACTGATCTTCACCTCCGGCGGCAAGGTCCGCAACATCACGACCGGGGCGACGCTCTGGCTTGCGGGCGCGGTCGGCCTTGCCTGCGGCGCGGGGCAAATTCCCCTCGCGGCCATGGCGACGGTCATCGTTATCATCATCCTCACCCTCATCCGCAGGTTCGAGCAGATGATGGGAACCTACGAAGACCCGGAGGGCTGAAGCCACGCAAGGGCCGAGTGTCACGCGCCGGCCCCTGTCAGGGCCTTGGCGAAGTCCTCGGGATCGAAGGGCGACAGGTCGTCGATCTGCTCGCCGACCCCGATTGCGTGGATCGGCAGGCCGAAACGGTCGGCCAGCGCCACCAGCACCCCGCCCTTCGCCGTGCCGTCGAGCTTGGTCATCACCAGACCCGTCACATCGGCGATCTTGCGGAAGATCTCGACCTGCGACAGCGCGTTCTGCCCCGTCGTCGCGTCGAGGACGAGGATGGTGTTGTGCGGCGCCTCGGGGTCCTTCTTGCGGATCACGCGCACGATCTTCGCAAGCTCCTCCATCAGATCCTGCCGGTTCTGAAGCCGCCCGGCGGTGTCGATCATCAGAAGGTCCGCGCCCTCGGCCTCGGCCCGCGTCATCGCGTCGAAGGCAAGGCTCGCCGGGTCCGACCCTTCGGGCGCCGTCATCACCGGCACGCCGGCCCGGTCGCCCCAGACCTGAAGCTGCTCGACGGCTGCGGCGCGGAAGGTGTCGCCCGCGGCGATCACCACCGTCTTGCCCGCCGCACGGAACTGCGAGGCGAGCTTGCCGATCGTCGTCGTCTTGCCCGAGCCGTTCACGCCCACGACCAGCACGACCTGCGGCCGCTTGGCATAAAGCGGCATCGGCTTCGCCACCGGCTCCATGATGCGCGCGATCTCGCCCGCCATCACCGCCTTCAGCTCCTCGGTCGAGAACTTCCGCCCGAAGCGCCCCTCGGCCATGTTCGCGGCGACCCGCGCGGCGGTCTCGACGCCCATGTCGGACGTGATGAGAAGCTCCTCGATCCGCTCCAGCATGTCGTCGTCGAGCGTCCGGCGCACCACGACCTCGGGCGCGGCGCGTCCCGTGAGCCGCCCCAGAAGCCCGCCCCTGTCGCGCGGCGGCGCAGGCGTGGGCGCAGGCGTCATCGCCTCGACGGGAGGTGACACAGGATGCGCGGCCGGTGCAGGCGAGGGCGGAGGCGCGGGCGGACGTTCGGGCGGACGTTCGGGCGCAGGCTCCGGCGTCGTCGCCGCCTCCTCCGTCCCGCCGTCCTCGACGATGGCCTCCAGCCCCTCGTCGATCTTCGACGAGGATTTGAAGAGCCGGTCCTTGAGCTTCGAGAAGAATGCCATGCCTTCCACCTAATCCGCGTATGCGGAAGATGGAAGCCCGGCGGGAGGGCGCCACCCGACTGCACTGCCCCTTCCACCCGCACGCGCCGCATGTCACTCTCGTCCCATGCGCGCCCTCGTCCTCACAGCCCTTCTCGCCGCGGCTCCCGCCGCCGCCGAAACGCCTCTCTCGGCCGCAGAGTTCGAGAGCATCGTCACCGGCCGGACCCTGTCCTACGCCTCGTCGGGGGGCGAATACGGCGCCGAGGAGTATTTCGACGGCCGCCGCGTGCGCTGGTCCTATCTCGACGGCGACTGCGCCGAGGGCCGCTGGTACGAGGCGGGCGAGCAGAATCTGCTTCGTCTACGACACCATCCCCGAGGTCCAGTGCTGGACCTTCTACCAGCGCGACGGCCGCCTTTTGGCGAAGTTCGAGAACGACCCCGGCGTGACCGAGCTTTACGAGACCAGCCGCCGCGACGGCCCGCTCATGTGCCTCGGACCCGAGGTGGGCGTCTGACGAGCCCCTGCTCCTTCATTTCTTTACAAATACGCAATTCCGACGTCAGCCCCGCCGCACCGGCACCCGACCGTCGCGGAACTCGATCTCCAGCGCCTCGCTCTTCCGCGCCTCACCTGCCTCCGTCACCACGGCCCCGGCCCCGTCGCGAACCACCGCATAGCCCCGCGCCAGCGTCCCCTGATAGCTGAGCGTCCCCAGCATCCGCCCGAGCCCATCCAGCCGGTCCCGCCGCCGAACGCGCCCCTGCGCCTCGCAGCGGTCAAGCGCAGCACCTGCCCGCTCCAGCGCCTCGCGCCCTCGTCCCAGCCGCAGCACCAGCGGCTCGGGTCTCAGCCGCACCTTCCCCAGCCGGTCGCGGTGCAGCGCCACGTCGCGCGTCAGCGCCGGCGCCAGCCGTCCGCCACAGGTGTCGAGCCGCCGCTGCGCCTCCCTCAGCCGCGCCCTCAGCGCCGCAGGCCGCAACGCGCCCGCCAGCGCCTCGAACGTCTTCCGCTTCCGCGCCGCCGACCGCTCCAGCGCCGCGCCGAGCCGCGCCTCGGCCCGGTCGAGCCTCTGGCGCGGATCCGACAGCAGCGTCTCTGGCCGGGGCAGGATGCGCGAGAGATCCGACAGCCGCTGCCGCCGCCGCTCGACCCCCTGCCGAACCCCGCGCAAGAGACGCGCCTCCTGCTCGCGGGTCCAGGCGATCAGCTCGACGCGCACCGGCACCGCCATCTCGGCCGCCGCCGTGGGCGTGGGCGCGCGGCGGTCGGCGACATAGTCGATCAGCGTCGTGTCCGTCTCGTGCCCCACCGCCGAGATCAGCGGGATGGCCGATTCCGCCACCGCCCGCGCCACGATCTCCTCGTTGAATCCCCAGAGGTCCTCGATCGACCCGCCGCCCCGCGCGACGATGATGAGGTCGGGGCGAGGCAGCGCACCCCCCGGCGTCAGCGCGTTGAACCCCCGGATCGCGGCCGCGACTTGCGGCGCGCACTCCTTGCCCTGCACGGCCACCGGCCAGATCATCACCTTGCGCGGGAAGCGGTCCCTCAGCCGGTGCAGGATGTCCCGGATCACCGCCCCCTGCGGAGACGTCACCACCCCGATGATATCCGGCAGGAACGGCAGCGGCTTCTTCCGCTCGGCCGCGAACAGCCCCTCGGCGGCCAGCGCCTTCTTCCGCCGCTCGAGCATCGCCATCAGCGCGCCCTCGCCCGCCGACCGCGATCCGCGTGACGTTCAGCCCGTACTTCGACGAGAACCCCGAGGCCGTCATCTTGCCCTCGGCGATGACCTCCATCCCCTCCTCGGGCATCAGATCCAGACCCGCCACCTGCCCCTTCCAGGTCATGCAGGACAGGACCGACTTGTCGTCCTTCAGGTCGAAGTACAGGTGCCCCGAGCGCGCGTGGACGACGCGGCCCACCTCGCCCCGCACCCGCACATGGGCCATCTCGCCCTCGAGGATGCGGCGCACGGTGCCCGCGATCTCCGAGACGGTGAACTCGGGCGTGTTGTCGCCCGCGCCGCCGCCGTCGCCCACATGCTCGAACAGGTCCATCGGCTCCCCTCGCGCTTGTCTAGCAGGCGCGTTTCGTGTCTATCGGCGCCGACCATAGCGAAGGGGGCGCGCACAGTGAACATCCTGATCCTCGGCGGCGGCGGACGCGAGCACGCGCTGGCCTGGGCGGTGCTCCAGAACCCGAAGTGCGACAAGCTGATCGTGGCGCCCGGCAACGCAGGCATCGCCGCCATCGCCGACTGCGCCGAACTCGACATCCTCGACGGCGGCGCGGTGGCGACCTTCGCCGAAGAGAACGCCATCGACTTCGTCATCGTCGGCCCCGAGGCTCCCCTGGCCGCGGGCGTGGCCGACGACCTGCGCGGCGCGGGCTTCCTCGTCTTCGGTCCCTCGAAGGAGGCCGCCCGCCTCGAAGCCTCGAAGAGCTTCACCAAGGAGATCTGCGACGCGGCAGGCGCTCCCACCGCCGCCTGGGCCCGCTTCACCGAGGCCGATCCCGCGAAGACCTACGTCCGCACGCAGGGCGCCCCCATCGTCGTGAAGGCCGACGGCCTCGCCGCCGGCAAGGGCGTCGTCGTGGCGATGACCCTGGACGAGGCCGAAACCGCCATCGACGACATGCTCGGCGGCCAGTTCGGCGCGGCAGGCGCCGAGGTGGTCATCGAGGAGTTCATGGACGGCGAGGAAGCCTCGTTCTTCGTCCTCTGCGACGGCACGGACGCCCTCGCCATAGGCACGGCGCAGGACCACAAGCGCGTGGGCGACGGCGATACCGGCCCCAACACCGGCGGCATGGGCGCCTATTCCCCCGCCCCCGTCCTGACCGACGAGATCGCGCGGCGCGCCATGGACGAGATCGTGAAACCCACGCTGGCCGAGATGTCGAAGCGCGGCACCCCCTATCAGGGCGTCCTCTACGCCGGGCTGATGATCGAGAACGGCACCCCCCGCCTCGTCGAATACAACGCCCGCTTCGGCGACCCCGAATGCCAGGTGCTGATGATGCGCCTCGGCGCGCAGGCGCTCGACCTGATGCAGGCCGCAGCCGAGGGGCGGCTTGCCGAGACGCGCGTGAACTGGGCCGACGACCACGCGATCACGGTCGTCATGGCCGCCACAGGCTATCCCGGTGCCTACGAGAAGGGCAGCGAGATCCGGGGACTGGACGCGATGCCCGAGGACTCTTTCCGCATGGTCTTCCACGCCGGCACCGAGGCGCGCGACGGCGCCATCGTCGCCACCGGCGGCCGCGTCCTGAACGTCACCGCGCGCGCCGCGTCCTTGGCCGAGGCCCGCGACGCCGCCTACGCGATGGTCGACGGCATCGACTGGCCCGGCGGCTTCTGCCGCCGCGACATCGGCTGGCGCGCGCTGCCCTGAGGCAGTCTGCGGTCGATGGAGGCGCGAGAACGCCCGGAGACGTCCCCGCCGGCAAGGCGGAGGGTGTTCCCGCTCATTCCGGCTCACACTCCTCGAACTTGCTCTCGAAGAAATCCGTCACGCGCTGGACGTGGTCTTCCCACTCTGGAATGTCCCCGACGGAAACCAGGAACTGCGCTTCCCACCCGTTTCCCATGTAGTAACTCGCTTCGCAGGCACCCGTGCGGGGCGACAGCGGGCACCGCATTGCCAGTGGCATGAATTTGTCTTCTGGCACGAGCCGCAGATCAAGCGGCCGCACGCGACACCGGGCAGGAACCTGGCCATCCGGCTTGTAATCTTCATTGGTCTTCAGAGAGATCAGCCCGTGATCGAACGGCTCCTCAAGACAGGCTCCCGGAGGGGGATCTGTCCGGGCCTTCGTCCGGGCTGCATAGTTGAGGTCACTCACCGGAAAATATGCTGCGCCGATACCAGTCCTTCCCGGATCGTCCGTTTTCTCCGGCGTCAGATATGGCGCCGGAACCAGAAAACGGCTTGCATTGCCGAACGGGCTCGCTCGACCTTCAAGGTAGGCCTCGACCTCACCGGCCTCATGCGACAGGCATATGGCTTTGTTTGCCTTTTCGTACCGATGTGTGACCGTTTCGGCAGACGCTCCGGACGAGACGGCGATCATCGAGACGATCATGAGCAGCCGAATGTGGAACCGGGAAGGCCGGGAGACGTCTCCGCGGTCAAGGCAGGCGAGGGTGACGCAGGTCATTCCGGCTCACATTCCTCCAAACTGTTCTCGAAGAAATCGGTCACCCGCTGGACGTGGTCCTCCCACTCGGGAACGTTTCCGACGGAAACCAGAAACTGCGCTTCCCACCCGTTTCCCATGTAGTAGCTGGCTCGACAGCTACCCGTTCGGGGCATCAGCGGGCATCGCATTGCCAGCGGTATGGATTTGTCTTCCGGCACGAGTTGCAGATCAAGTGGCAGCACGCGGCAGCGGGCTGGGACCTGCCCCTTTGGCCTGTAGTTTTCATTGGTCTTCAGAGAGATCAGTCCGTGATCGAACGGCTCCTCCAGGCAATCGCCTGGCGGCGGATTTGTCCGGTCCTTGATCCGGCCCGCATAAGTGAGGTCACTCACCGGAAAATATGACGCCCCAATACCTGTCCTTTTCGGATCGTCCGTTTTCTCCGTCGTGAGATAGGGCGCCGGAACCAGAAAAATGGGTGGACCGCCAAATAGGCTCGCTCGACCTTCAAGGTAGGCCTCGACCTCACCCGCCTCATGCGACAGGCATATGGCTTTGTTCGCCTTTTCGTACCGATGCTTGATCGTTTCGGCGGACGCCCCGGTCGAGACGGCGATCATCGAGACGATCATGAGCAGCCGAATGTGGAACCGGGAGCAGGGTATATCTCTATGGAGAAATTTCACGCGTCAGACCGTTCGGCACTCAACGGACAAAGTCAACGGAGTATGGTCTCGAACCTTCGTCGGCGCTTCGGGGCCGTGGGGCCGTGTCCCCGCATCGCAGCGCTCCCAACCCTCCCCGTCCGGGGTTGCCATGCCCCGGCCCCTCGCATAGATACCGCCCGACCCTGACACGAGACCCGGCCCAGACATGGAAAACGTCCTTCTCATCGTCCACATGATCCTGGCGCTCGGCCTGATCGGCGTCGTCCTCCTGCAGCGCTCCGAAGGCGGCGGGCTGGGCCTCGGCGGCGGCGGCGGAGGCGGGCTCGTCTCGGCGCGCGGCGCGGCGACGGCGCTCGGCAAGGTCACCTGGGCCCTCGCCATCGCCTTCATCGCCACCTCGATCGCTCTCACCATCGTGGCGGCGCAGAAGTCCGCCTCGGGATCGGTCCTCGACCGCTTCGGCGTCGACACGCCTGCCACCTCGGGCACGCCGGACCTGCCTGCGGGAGGCTCGCTCCTGCCGCCGGTCCCCGGCGCGGGCGACGCCACTCCCGGCACGACGGGCGGCACTTCGGGCGGCGCGGCCCTGCCGCCGGCCGACTGACGCCACAAGAACTAGAAACGCCACGCGGATGCCCGCAAGATGTTGCGGGCGAACCCTTGCGGCTTCCGGGCGAATCCTCTACGGGTAGAGCCCCGTGATGCTGCGAAATCCGGACCCCGGACGCGGCACGACCGAGCATAGATCACGGGAGCTGTCCGCACATGGCTAGATACGTCTTCATCACCGGCGGTGTGGTCTCCTCGCTCGGCAAGGGACTGGCCTCGGCGGCCCTCGGAGCGCTGCTCCAGGCACGCGGCTATTCCGTCCGGCTGAGGAAGCTCGATCCCTACCTGAACGTCGACCCCGGCACGATGTCGCCCTTCGAACACGGCGAGGTCTTCGTCACCGACGACGGCGCCGAGACCGACCTCGACCTCGGCCACTACGAGCGCTTCACGGGCGTCCACGCGCGTGGCACCGACAGCATCTCGTCCGGCCGCATCTATTCGAACGTGCTCGAGAAGGAGCGCCGCGGCGACTATCTCGGCAAGACGATCCAGGTCATTCCCCACGTCACCAACGAGATCAAGGACTTCCTCCACATCGGCGATGACGAGGTCGATTTCATGCTCTGCGAGATCGGCGGCACCGTCGGCGACATCGAGGGCCTGCCCTTCTTCGAGGCGATCCGCCAGTTCTCCCAGGACAAGCCGCGCGGCCAGTGCGTGTTCATGCACCTGACGCTCCTGCCCTACCTCGCGGCGAGCGGCGAGCTGAAGACCAAGCCCACGCAGCACAGCGTCAAGGAGCTCCGCTCGATCGGCCTCCAGCCCGACGTCCTCGTCTGCCGCTCGGAACAGCCGATCCCCGAGAAGGAGCGCGCCAAGATAGCACTCTTCTGCAACGTCCGCCCCGACGCCGTCATCCCCGCCTACGACCTCAAGTCGATCTACGAGGCGCCCATGGCCTATCACAAGGCCGGGCTCGACCAGGCCGTGCTCGACGCCTTCGCCATCTCTCCCGCGCCGAAGCCCAACCTCGCGCGGTGGGAAGACGTGATGGACCGCCTCGACAACGCCGAGGGCGAGGTCCGCGTCGCCATCGTCGGCAAGTACACGCAGCTCGAGGACGCCTACAAGTCCATCGCCGAGGCCCTGACCCACGGCGGCATGGCCAACCGCACCCGCGTCAAGGCGCAGTGGATCGACGCCGAGATCTTCGAGCGCGAGGATCCGGCCCCCTACCTCGAGAACTTCCACGCCATCCTCGTCCCCGGCGGCTTCGGCGAGCGCGGGACCGAGGGCAAGATCAAGGCCGCCCAATTCGCGCGCGAGAAGAAGATCCCCTACCTCGGCATCTGTCTGGGCATGCAGATGGCCGTGATCGAGGCCGCGCGCAACGTGGCCGGCGTCCAGACGGCGGGGTCCGAGGAATTCGACCACGAGGCCGGCAAGAAGCGCTTCGAGCCCGTCGTCTATCACCTCAAGGAATGGGTCCAGGGCAACCACGTCGCCCGCCGCAAGGTCGGCGACGACAAGGGCGGCACCATGCGGCTGGGGGCATACACCGCCAACCTCAAGCCCGGCTCGAAGGTGGCGGAGGTCTATGGCGAGACGGTCATCGAGGAGCGCCACCGCCACCGCTACGAGGTCGACGTGAAATACCGCGACAAGCTCGAGGCCGCGGGCCTCTGCTTCACCGGCATGTCGCCCGACGGCAGGCTGCCCGAGATCGTCGAGTGGAAGGACCACCCCTGGTTCATCGGCGTCCAGTTCCACCCGGAGCTGAAGTCGAAGCCCTTCGCGCCGCATCCGCTGTTCGCGGATTTCGTGAGGGCGGCGGTTGAGGTGAGTAGGTTGGTTTGAGACACCTGCTTCCGTTCGATTGAGACCGTGCAGGCGACGAGAGAAGGCAGCCCGATGCAAGATCATCTTTGCGGAAGCGGGCGATATCTTTTCATTGTAGTCTTCTTACTCGTGGCGTTTCACCAGTTCTTGTTCTTCTCACATACTGAAGTCATCACCGTTCAGAAGAATGACACGCCAGAACGCTGTAGTAGCCGTAGGGATGCGGTATTTTGGCGAGCGTCATCCGAAGCTCTGCACCTGACATCGGCTATCTTGGCATCGATCTACACTGCGGCGCGATACATTACCGATCGACGGCTACCTACCTGCTACCCGGACTTAGAGCAGATACTTTCAAAGTTCAATATTTTCACTCAGTCCCGGGCCGCGCTTGACAGGGCTTAATGAGAGGAAGGCTGTCGCTTTAAGGTCCTGATCGTTGGCTATGGACGAAAATTCCGAGAGGGCCACAGGCAGCGTGTTCCGATCCGACAGACGATCTCTCGCAATGCTGGAAACCTACGAGTGCGCAGAGGACCTTTGACTGGTCAGATCGGATGGGTTCCACCCCACCAAAGCGCAATGGATGACCGGGGAAAGTGGAGGGCTCACCCCGCCCTCCCCGGAATCCACCCCGTAGGGCGGGGTTTCACCCCGCCGCTTCCCGCCCGATCCGTGCCGCCACGGCGGGGTGAAACCCCGCCCTACCCCTGTCTCGTCTCGATCGGCGGGCATCCGCAGACCTCGCCACCGCTATGTCCCGGTCGAATGAACGCTGTTCCCGGCCCCACCCAACGGGAGGAGACCCATGAAACTCACAACATCCAGACCTCCCACCAACCCTCCACGCCACGGTGGGCTGAAAGCCCACCCTACTTCACCGCAATCCGAGTAGCCGGGCGAGGCCGCGTAGGGCGGGGTTCACCCCGCCGTCCCACCCCTCCAACCGTCGCGCCTCGGCGGGGTGAAACCCCGCCCTACGCCCACCCGAAACCGGCCCGCGTCCCAAAAAAATGTGCCACTCCCCCTTGTCGGCGAGCATCCGCCGACCTCGCCACCCCTATGTCCCGGTCGAATGACCGCCCCTCCGGTCGCCCTACATTTTCCCCTCCAAGGGTCGTTCCCGGCCCCACCCAACTGGAGGAAACCCATGAAACTCACAGCACTCGCACCCCTCGCGATCCTGCCCCTCATCGCGGCCTGCGGCAGCAGCGACGACGACTACAGCCTTCCGGGCGACGCTTCGCTCTACATCGGGTCCGGCGCGGACGTCACTGCGGCGGCCACCGCGCATGATGACGCGGTCGCTGATGCTCTGACCGTTGAAGCGCTTGAAGGCACCACTGTCCTCGCGGATCTGCCGAGCTCCGGCCGCGTATCCTACGTCGGCACCATCGACGGGAAGTCGGTCTCGACGCCGACTACTACGCCGACCTCGGGATGCGCGCCGACCTCGAATCGGGTGACGTGGATGGCCAGATCGTCGAACTTCTACTGGACGGATGACTCGCGGCTGGGATGGCGACATCGGGCTCGACGGCGCGGTCAGCAATGTCCTCGGCGGCGCCGCGGTGTCGCGGTCAACGGCGACCGGCACCCTTACCGATGGGGTCGACACGGCCGACTACTCGGTCGACATCGACGGGTTCCTCTAGGCGACGACGGGACAGCCTTCTCCATGGATGGCACCTCGTCGGCCGGCGAGATGACCTTCGACACCGAAGCTGCCGGCGTCCGCACCGATCGACTGATCCTGAACCAAGGGGCGCGCCCGTTGCGCGCCCCTCCCCCAACGCTACCCGCCGTTCCGCGCCAGCCAGTCCTCCATCCAGACGATCTCGGCCTCCTGCGCGTCGATGACGCCTTGCGCGAACGTCCGCACCTCGGCGTCCTCCCCATGCTCCAGCACGATCCGCGCCATGTCGACCGCGCCCTGGTGATGGGCGATCATGCCGCGCACGAAGTCCGCGTCGGCATTGTCCGTGAACTCGATCGCCATGCCCTCGTGCATCCGGGCGTTGGCCTCCATATAGGCCGTGGTCGCCGGGCTCTCGTCGCCCGTCATCGCGTGGCCGTCGTGCGCGGTCTGCGCCACCGCAAGGCCGCCCGCCACCGCCAGCGCGCCCGCGCCCATGAACAACGTCCGCTTCATCCCATTGTCTCCCTCATGCCGCCGGACCGCCCGGCGCCTCGCTTCAGAAATGGGGGCGCCTTCGCCTCTGGTCCAGTCACGTCGGGTGGAACCTCGGCTTTTTCGCACCGACGCGATACCGACGTGATACCGACGTGATACCGATGCCCTCGAAACACCGAGCTTGCCGGGCTATATGACCCCTATGTTCGGTGACCTACTCCGCCGCCTGACGGCGCCTGACCCTTCTCCACTGGCCGTGCCCGACGTGCGGATCGCCCTCGCGGCGCTTCTTGTCCGCATCGCGCGAACGGACGGAACCTATTCGCCGGACGAGGTCTCGCGCATCGACCGCATCCTCGCCAGCCGCTTCGGCCTTGGGCCGTTCGAGGTCGCAAACCTCCGAAAAGACGCCGAAATCCTCGAGGAAGAGGCCCCCGACACCGTCCGCTTCACCCGCGCGATCAAGGAGGCCGTGCCCCACGACGACCGCGCCGGCGTGGTCGAGGCCATGTGGGAGATCGCGCTGGCCGACGGCGAACGCGACCACGAAGAGGACGCGCTGATGCGCCTCGTCGCATCGATGCTGGGGATCAACGACCGCGACAGCGCCCTCGCCCGCCAACGCGTTGAAAACAGAGAATGATCGCCTCCCTCGCGATGTACGACTGGCCCCACCAGCAGCATCACTGGGATAAGCTCTGGGACTCCCTCCGCGACGCGATCCGCGCCTGCGGGATCGACGCGCCCGACACCCTGACGCGAGACGGAAGCCTCTGGGACCATTGGCAAAGCCCCGACCTTGTCCTTGGCCAAAGCTGCGGGATGCCCTACCGCACCCGGCTTCACGGCAAGGTCGCCCTCGTCGGCGCCTTCGACCACGGACTGCCCGACGCGCCGCCCGGCTGGTACAACTCGGTCCTCGTCGTTCACCGCGACGCAGGCGGAGACCTCCCAGCCTTCTCGGGCCGCACGCTGGCCTACAACGGCCAGGACAGCGAGTCCGGCTGGGCCGCCGCCCAGGGCGCCGCCGCCGAGGCGGGTTTCCGTTTCACCCGGACCCTCCACACCGGGGCGCACCGTGCCAGCCTCCGCGCGGTCGCCGAACGCCGCGCCGACATCGCCGCCATCGACGCCGAGACCTGGCGCATCGCCCGTCGGGCGCTCCCCGGCACCACGGGCCGCCTTCGGGTCATCGGCACCACGCGACCGACCCCCGGTCTTCCGCTGATCGCGGCACGAAAGTTCGACCCTGATCGCTTGGCCGAGGCGGTCGAAAGCGCCCTATCGGCGGCGGCTCCGTCCACCCTGGAAGCCCTGCACATCCGCGGCTTCGTCCGCGTTCCTGCGGCGGACTACCTCGCCGTGCCGATCCCGGCTCCGCCCTCGCAGGATGTGCCCGCCGCCTAAGCCGTTGCGCTTGCCCGCAGATCACGTCTAACTCGCGGGCGACACAGGACCGAAGGCCCGCCCTTGACCGACACCGATGCCGTCATCGAGATCAGGAACCTCCACAAGAGCTTCGGCGCGCTCGAGGTTCTCAAGGGCGTCGACCTGAGGGCGAACCGGGGCCAGGTGATCTCGCTCATCGGCTCGTCGGGGTCGGGCAAGTCGACGCTTCTGCGCTGCGCCAACCTTCTCGAGAATAGCCAGGAGGGCGACATCCTCTTCGAAGGCGAGGCTGTGCGCTGGAAGGGCAAGGGCGCCGCCCGTCATCCGTCTGACCGCGCACAGGTGCTGCGCATCCGCACGAACCTCTCGATGGTGTTCCAGCAGTTCAACCTCTGGTCCCACCTGACGGTCCTCCAGAACGTGATGGAGGCGCCCGTCACCGTGCTGAAACGCGACCGGGCCGAGGTCGAGGAGGCCGCGCGCGGCTACCTCGCCAAGGTCGGCATCGGCGACAAGTGCGAGGCCTGGCCGGCCCAGCTGTCAGGCGGCCAGCAACAGCGCGCCGCCATCGCCCGCGCGCTCTGCATGGAACCTCGCGCGCTGCTCTTCGACGAGCCCACCAGCGCCCTCGATCCCGAGCTCGAGCAAGAGGTGATCCGCGTCATCAAGGCGCTGGCCGAGGAAGGCCGGACCATGATCATCGTGACCCACGACATGAACCTCGCCCGCGACACGTCGGACCATGTCGTTTTCCTCCACCAGGGGCTCGTCGAGGAAGAAGGCGCCCCGGATCGTGTCTTCGGCGCGACGGAAAGCGAACGGCTTCGGCAGTTTCTGTCCCACGTCTCGGCCTGAGCGACTTTCCGCAGCGGCAGTCTTGTCAATCTTCAAGGATCATCTAACCCTATCGTATCGCTAAACGAATGGGGAGAGAACCAATGAAGACCGCGATCGTGACCGCCGCGCTTCTTGCGCTGGCCGGACCCGCGCTGGCGCAGGACGTCGTAAGAATGGGTACCGAAGGTGCCTACCCTCCGTGGAACTTCATCAATGACGCCGGCGAGGTCGACGGCTTCGAGCGCGCGCTCGGGGACGAGCTTTGCACGCGCGCCGAGCTGACCTGCGAATGGGTGACGAACGATTGGGATTCGATCATCCCGAACCTCGTCTCGGGCAACTACGACGTCATCATCGCCGGCATGTCGATCACCGAGGAACGGGACGAGGTCATCGATTTCACCCAGCCCTACACGCCGCCTGACCCGTCTACCTATGCCGCGCTGTCCGAGGACATCGACTTCGCCGGCGGCATCATCGCGGCCCAGACCGGGACGATCCAGGCCGGCTACATTGCCGAAAGCGGAGCTACCCTGGTCGAGTTCGCCTCGCCGGACGAAGCCATCGCCGCCGTCATGAACGGCGAGGCCGATGCAGTGCTGGCGGACGACAGCTTCATCCAGACATCGATCCAGGCGAACCCCGACCTGATGGCCGTGGGCGACCCCGTGGCTCTCGGCGGCGGCGTCGGCATGGGCCTGCGCGAGTCCGACGCCGAGCTGAAGGAAAAGTTCGACGCCGCGATCCAGTCCATGAAGGACGATGGTTCGCTGAACGAGCTCATCGCCAAGTGGGAAGTCAGCTCCGCCTGGTAGGCGGAACGCTTGGGGCGGCCCTTCCGGCGCCGCCCCGGACGACCTACCTCGGGCACCCGGCATCTCGGCCCTAGTATCCTCGCCCCGATCGGCTAAACTCTGCCGACGAGCGTCACGGCCCGGAGACAGGCGAAATTTTCTCTTTCTGCACCGACCCTTCCGCGATCGACGGCCTGAACTGGCTGGCCTGCTATCTGACGACCGGAAAGCACATGGCCGCCTACCTGTCGATCCTGACGGTGCTCGTCCTTCTGGCCATTACGGCCCCGGCCTCGATGGCCTTCGGCTTCGCCGGGGCGGTCGCGGCGCGCAGCCGGATCGCGCCACTGCGGTGGTTGGGACAGGGCTATACCGCCATCGTGCGCGGCGTGCCCGACATCGTCTTCTTCCTGTTCTTCGTCTTCGCGCTCGACCAGGGGCTGGAATGGATGCGACACCAGGCCTTCTGTCCCGACTGGACCGAGCCGGTGCGGCGCGGCAGCGACTTCGTCGTCTGTCCGCAGGCCAAGCTACCGCTCTCGACCTCGCCGCAGTGGGTCCACGAGACCTACAACTTCTTCATCGCCGTCCTGACCTTCGCCATCGTCTTCGGCGCTTTCGCGGCGAACGTCCTGTATGGCGCAATGCGAGCTGTCCCCCGCGCACAGCTCGAGTCGGCCGAGGCCTACGGCCTGTCCGAACGGCAGACGTTCTGGCGCATCCTCGTGCCGCAGATGTGGGTCTATGCCCTGCCGGGCCTGTCGAACCTCTGGCAGATCCTCGTGAAAGCGACGCCGCTGCTATTCCTTCTGGGCGTCGAGGATATCGTCTACTGGGCACGCGAACTGGGAGGGACCAAGGGGGCGATGTTCGAGTACCCGCATCCCGACTGGCGGCTCTGGTATTTCCTGGCGCTCCTCGTCTTCTACCTGGCGCTCACGCAGGTGTCCGAAGTCGCCTTCCGTCGCCTGAACCGCCGCCTGTCGCACGGCCAATCCCTGGGGCACGCGACATGACCTCAGTTGAAGGCGATCACCGCGCAGACGACCGCGACGAAGGACATCAGCGCCGAGGTCTTGCCGAGCTTCTCCATCAGCGCCGCATCCGGCGGGACGCCTGCGCGCCGTGCCTTCGCGGCGACCGAGGCCGACCCGAAGATCAGCGCTGTCAGGACGATCGCCGCGACAAGCTTGAGGGAGAAGGCAAGACCAAGCGCCAGCGTGCCATACTCGATCCAGACCAGCAGAAGCCCCGTCAGCCAGAGAAGCGCGACAGCGATCATGCCGAAGGTCTTGAACAGCTTCAGGACCGATACGACCTGCGCCGTGGGCGGTCCCTCGGCGCCCGACATCAGGATGCCCGTGCCCATCCCGCCGACGGATCCCAGGATCAGCGCGTAAAGGTGGACGACCTTCAGAACGATCAGCATCGGCGGACCCTCCCCGTCGGCGCGAGATTAGCCGCGCCGCGCCACGACGCAAGCGCCGCGCAAAGGCATTCCGCATGAGCTGCCTCGACACCCTCGCCAGCTACGGGCTTCGCTCGCTTGGCTTCGGTGAAAGGCTTCTGCCGCGCGCGGATTTCACCCTCTGCGACCAGGTCGTGCTGATCGGCTCGGGGATGCTGTGGAACATCTACTTCGGCGCGCTGGCCCTGATGCTGGGCTTCTTCCTCGCCACCGCCATCGCCGTGGGAAAGCTCTCGCGCAATGCCCTGATCCGGAAACCCTGTGAGTGGTTCGTCTTCGTCTTCCGGGGCTCGCCGCTGTTCATCCAGTTCTTCCTGGCCTACGAGGCCTTCGTCCTTTTGCCCAAGGAGGGCATCGAGATCTTTGGCATCACCGCCGAGACGCGCTGGCTGACGCGGGCCTGGGCGGGCGCGCTGGTCGTGCTTTTCCTCAACACCTCCGCCTACTCGGCCGAGATCTTCTACGGTGCGCTGCGTGCCGTCCCGAAAGGCGATGTCGAGGCGGCCGACGCCTATGGCCTGTCGGGCTTCGCGCGCTTCCGCCGCATTACCTTCCCGACCATGCTGCGGCTCGCCTGGCCAGCCTACACCAACGAGGCGATCTTTCTCTTCCACGCCACGACGCTCGTCTTCTTCTCCGGCTTCCCGGCCTGGCAGCAACAAGGCGACGCGCTTTACTATGCGAAGTATTTCGCGGACAAGACGTTCAATCCATTCGTCCCCTACCCGATCGTGGCGGTGTTCTTCATCCTGCTGACGCTCTGCGTGATCCAGGTCTTCTCGATGGCCAACGCGCGGCTCAACCGGCACATGCCGGACCGGGCGGGACGCATCCGCTACAGACCGAAAGTGATCCGGTGACTTATGAAGGACTGGCTTAGATCCCGACCCGACATCCGCATGATCTCGACCGCCGTGGCCGACCTGAACGGGCAGGCGCGCGGCAAGCGGATGCCCTCGGGCTTTGGCGCGAAAGCCTTGGATGACGGGGTGCGGATGCCGCTGTCCGCGCTAAACGTCGACATCTGGGGCGACGACATCGAGAATAGCCCGCTCGTGTTCGAGTCCGGCGACCGTGACGGCGTGCTGCGCCCGACCGACCGGGGCTTCGTCACCACGCCCTGGCTCGATGCGCCCTCGGCCATGCTTCCGATGTGGATGTTCACCGACGAGGGCGGCCCCTTCCGCGGCGACCCCCGCCATGCGCTCGACGCCGTCCTGTCGCGCTACCGCGAGCGCGGCCTCGACGTCGTCTGCGCGACCGAACTCGAGTTCTTCCTGATCGACGACAGCGAAGAGGTCCTGCGCCCGCCCAGGTCGCCGCGTTCGGGCAAGCGCCGGCTGGGCGGCGAGATCCTGTCCCTCCGCGCGCTCGACAGCTTCGACAGCTTCTTCTCCCAGCTCTACGATGCCTGCGAGGAGATGGACATTCCCGCCGAGACCGCCATTTCCGAAGCTGGTCTGGGACAATACGAGATCAACCTGATCCACGGCCCCGCGCTGCGCGCCGCCGACGACGCCTGGCTTTTCAAGCTTCTCATCAAGGGTCTGGCGCGCAAGCACGACTTCGCCGCCAGCTTCATGGCCAAGCCCTATCGCGACACCTCGGGCAACGGGATGCACGTCCACTTCTCGCTTCTCGAAGATGGCCGCAATGTCTTCGACGACGGCAGCAAGCGCGGCACCGACATGCTGCGCCACGCCGTCGCTGGATGCCTTGCGGCGATGCCGCCCTCGACACTGGTCTTCGCGCCCCACGCCAACAGCTACGAACGCCTCGTCCCCGAAGCTCACGCGCCCACGGGCGTCGCCTGGGCCTACGAAAACCGGACCGCCGCGATCCGCATTCCCTCCGGCCCTCACTCGGCCCGGCGGATCGAGCATCGCGTCGCGGGCGGCGACACCAACCCCTACCTGATCCTCGCCGCCATTCTCGGCGCGGCCCTCATCGGCATCGAAGACGAGATGGAGCCGCCCGAGCCGATCACCGGCAATGCCTACGAGCGCGACCTCGAGCAAATCCCCACGACCTGGGAGGATGCGATCAAGCAATTCGAGGAAAGCCCGCTGATGAAGCGGATCCTGCCGCCCGAGCTGATCCGGAACTACGTGATGACCAAGCGGCAGGAGGTGGCCGAACTGGACGGCATGACCGAGGCCGAACAGACGGATCTCTACCTCGACAGCGTATGACCGTGGCGGGCCTCCGGCCTCAGTGATTGCCCGTGGGCCAACCCTCCATCAGACCAAGCATCGGCCCAACTCCGAGCGTCTGGTCGACCGTGCCGCGATAAAGCATCTCGATGGCCACATAGAGCAGCACGGCAAGACCCAACCACGAGATCCAGGGAAACCGCGAGAGCAGCTTCATGATGAGCGTCGCCGCGAAGGCCATCAGAAGGATGGCGAGGCCAAGGCCCAGGATCAGCATGACCTCGTCGCCATCCGCGATCGCTGCGACCGCCAGCACGTTGTCGAGCGACATCGACACGTCGGCCACCGCGATGGACAAGAGCGCCTGGCGCAGGCTGCGGCGGGGCGCGCCGGTATAGCCCGCCTGCGGATCGTCCGCCGCGCCCATGCTCTCGGCCGCTGCGTCCTCGGTGCCTGCGCGGATCTCGACGAAAAGCCGCCAGCACACCCAGAGAAGCAGAAGCGACCCGATGAACAGCAGACCTTTCACGTCCAGAAGGCTGGTGGCCACCACCGCGAAGAGGATCCTCAGCCCCGCCGCCATGACCATGCCATAGAGGATGGCCTTCTTTCTCAGGTCCGGGCTCAGGCTTGCCGCTGCCATGCCGATGATGAGCGCGTTGTCTCCCGACAGGATGAGATCGGCGACGACGATCTTCCCGGAGTCCAGAAGCATTTCGATCATGCGGGCGGGTCGTCCTCTGCGGTCCTCGCGCCATGCATGGTCCCCGCCGCAGGGAACTGCAAGGTCGCCCCGGATCACGCCCCTTTCACGAAGCGGATCGGCGCCCGGCGTTCTAATCCCATGATTAGGGGCCGCTTTTGTCGGACCTGTGTCTCTGTGACGACTTTTCCCCTTTTGTGGACGGTGTTTGTTCCATTTCCGCCCGACTTTGGTTTCAATGTTTGGTAAGATGATTCTCGGTTGATTTATTGAGTGTGGGAAAGCGTGAGCGGGTACATTGGAACGGGCATCGCGATCACCGGCATGGCCATGCGGCTTCCGGGAGGAGTCGCGGGGCCAGAAAGCTATTGGCGGACCCTGCGGGATGGCACCTGCGCCATCCGCAAGCTGGATAGAGAAGACCTCGAAGCGGCCGGCGTCCCTGCGCATCTGGCCGCGCGTCCGGACTACGTCCCCGCCGCCGCGCCTCTGGACGGGTTCGATCAGTTCGACGCCGAGTTCTTCGGGCTTCGCCCAAGGAAGCCGCGATCATGGACCCGCAGCACCGCCAGTTCCTGGAAGTCGCCTGGGAGGCGCTGGAGAACGCCGGCCACCCGCCGGACACCTTCGGCGGCCCGATCGGCGTCTTCGCCGGCTGCGGCATGGGCAGCTACTTCTACTTCAACATCTGCTCGAACCCCGACCTCGTCGACGGCACGGGCATGTTCCTGCTGCGCCACACCGGCAACGACAAGGACTTCCTGTCGACACGCGTCAGCCACGTCTTCGACCTGAAGGGGCCGCGCGTCAACCTGCAGACCGCCTGCTCGACCTCGCTCGTCGCCGTCCACTACGCCTGCCAGGCGCTGCTGAGCGGCGAGTGCGACATGGCGCTCGCGGGCGGCGTGACGATCGAGCTGCCGCACGGCCGCGGCTACCTCTACAAGGAGGGCGAGATCCTGTCGCCCGACGGCCACTGCCACGCCTTCGACCACCGCGCGCCAGGGCACCGTCTTCGGCTCGGGCGCCGGCGTCGGTGGTGCTGCGCCGGCTGGAGGACGCGCATCGCCGACGGCGACCACATCTGGGCGGTCATCAAGGGCACGCGCGGTCAACAACGACGGCGCGGCCAAGGCGGGCTACCTCGCGCCCTCCGTCGACGGGCAGGCCGCCGCGATCGCCGAGGCGCAGGCGGTGGCGGGCGTGACCGCCGACACGATCGGCTACGTCGAATGCCACGGCACCGGCACCTACCTCGGCGACCCGATCGAGGTCGCGGCGCTGACCGAGGCCTTCCGCCAGACCGACCGACGCCGACGGGCTTCTGCCGCATCGGCTCGGTCAAGACCAACATCGGCCACCTCGACACGGCGGCGGGCGTCGCCAGCCTGATCAAGGCGGCGCTGGCGCTGCACCACCGGCAGATCCCGCCCTCGCTCGGCTACGAGGCGCCGAACCCGGCCATCGACTTCGACGACTCGCCCGTTCCGCGTCAACGACCGCGCTGACGCGACTGGCCGCGCAGGGCGCCACGCCGCGCCGCGCGGGCGTCAACTCGCTCGGCGTCGGCGGCACCAACGCCCACGTCGTGCTGGAGGAGGCGCCGGACGCGCCCGGCGTCGGAGGAGTCGGACTGGCCGTTCCAGCTCCTGACCCTCTCGGCCCGCTCCGAAGGCCGCGCTCGACGCGAACGCCGGCCGGCTCGCCGACCCACCTGCGCGCGCATCCCGAGCAGCCGACTGGCCGACGTCGCCTTCACGCTGAAGGAGGGCCGCCGCGCCTTCGACAAGCGCCGCGTCGTCGTCGCCGAAAGCGCACGAGGAGGCCGCCGCGCTGCTGCGAGGCGAACGACCCCCGCCGCGTCTTCACCCAGCGGTCGTCGGCGACGGATCCCGAGGTCGTGTTCATGTTCCCCGGCGGCGGCGCGCAGTACGCCGGACATGGCGCGCGACCTCTACGAGACCGAGCCGGTGTTCCGCGAGTGGATGGACCGCGGGCCTCGACCTCCTCGAACCGAAGCTCGACTACGACATGCGCGCGCTCTGGCTGCCCGAAGCCGGACGCGCGGCGGCCGCGGCCGAGCGCGCTGCAGACGCCCTCGGTCCAGCTGCCGCTGATCATGATCGTCGAATACGCGCTGGCGCAGCTCTGGATGACGCTGGGGCGTGAAGCCCGCGGCGCTGATCGGCCACTCGCATGGGCGAGAACACCGCCGCCTGCCTGGCCGGCGTGATGAGCTTCGAGGACTGCATCGGCCTCGTCCACCTGCGCGGCAGGCTGTTCGACACCGTGCCCGGCGGCGGGATGCTGTCGGTGGCGCTGCCGGCGGAGGAGCTGCGCCGCTGCTCGGCGACGACCTCGACATCGCCTCGTCAACGCGCCCGCGCTGACGCGTCGCCTCCGGGCCGCAGGCGGCGCTCGACGCGCTGGAGCAGCGCGCTGAAGCGCGACGGGCATCGACTGCCAGCGCATCGCCATCGACATCGCCGCGCATTCGCCGGATGCTCGAGCCGATCCTGGCCGAGTTCGGCGCCTACCTGCGCTCGACTCGACGCTGCACGCCGCCGCGCGATTCCCGATCGTGTCGAACCGCACCGGCGAGCATGCATCACCGACGCCGAGGCGACCGATCCCGACTACTGGGTCGCGCCACCTGCGCGGCACGGTGCGCTTCGCCGACGGCATCTGCGACGCTGGCCGAGCAGACGAGCCGTCGTCTACCTCGAGGTCGGCCCGGGCAAGGCGCTGGTCTCGCTCGCCGCAGCAGCATGCGGACGTCCCGCGCAACCAGGTGCATCGGCACGCTGCGCCACCCCGAGGACGGCGATCGCCGACGACGCCTATCTTCATCGACCATGCTCGGCCGGCTCTGGGCCGTCGGCGTGCCGCATCGACTGGGGCGCAGATCTGGGGCGAGCGCGCGGCGCAACCGCGTGCCGCTGCCGACCTAGCCTTCCAGCGCCAGCGCTACTTCATCGAGCCGGGCAAGCCGCGTCGAGGCCGCCGTCGCCCGCGACTGGCCGATGCGGATCGACGACATCGCGAACTGGGGCTGGCAGCCGGTCTGGAGGCCGACCTACGCCGATTGCGACATCGACGTCTCGACGGGCCTCGACGAGGCACCGGCCGGCAGACCTGGCTGGTCTTCGTCGACGACGCCGGGCTCGGCTCGACCGTGGTCGAGCGGCTGCGCGAGGCCGGCCACCGCGTGATCGAGGTCCGCGCGGGCGACGCCTTCGCCCGCACCGGCCCGAGACCTACGTCGCTCGCGCCCGAGCGCGGGCGCGACGGCTACGAACAGCTGGTGCGCGACTTGCCTCGCCGCGAGAGGCATGCCGACCCGGCTCGCGCATTTCTGGCTGGTCACCGGGAAGAGACGTTCCGCCCCGGCTCGCAGCTTCTTCCACCGCAACCAGGAACAGGGCTTCTGGTCGCTCTTCCACTTCTCCCGCGCCGGGCCATCGAGCGAGAGCGGCGGCCGCTGCACCTGACGGTCTTCACCACCGGCACGGCGCAGGTGCGGGACGAGGCGCTGCCGCTATCCCGAGAAGGCGACGGTCCTCGGCCCGCTGCGGCGTGATCCCGCGCGAGATGCCGGGCCTGACCTGCGCGCCGGTCGACTCGACCTGCCGGCAGACGCCGGGCCGCGACCGCGGCGCCGGCGGCGCTGACCGTGCCGGTGCTTGGAGGACCTGCTCGACGCCCCGCCAACGACCGTCGCCGCCGTGCGCGGAGCGAAGCGCTTCGTGCAGGACTCGGCCCACCGCCCTGCCCGCCACTGACGAGCATCCCGCATCGCCGCGAGGGCGGCGCGTGATGATCACCGGCGGTTTCGGCGGCATCGGCCTGACCCTGGCCGAGGCGCTGGTGCGCGCGCCGCGCGCGAAGATCGTGCTGCGTCGCCCGCACCGCCCTGCCGCCGCGCGGCGAGTGGGACGCGTACATGCGCACCGCACGCCCCGCAGGCGACACCCTCGCCCGGCGCCATTCGCGCGGTGCAGCGGCTCGAGGCCGAGGGCGCCGAGGTGCTTGGTGCTCGCCGCCGACGTCTCGCAACGTCGAGGAGATGCGCGCCGCCCGTCGCGACGCGACCGAGGCGCGTTCGGCAGCCATCAACGGCGTGATCCACGCCGCGGGCGGCATCGACGACGCGCCGATCCTGTCCAAGACCACCGCCGAGCATCGAGGAGGTCTTCACGCCCAAGATCCACGGCACGCAGGTGCTGGACGAGCTGTTCCCCGACGGCTCGCTCGACTGGCTGGTCTGTTCTCGTCGTCCTCCACGGCGACCGCGCCCGCGGGCCAGGTCGACTACGTCGCCGCCAACGAATACCTCAACGCCTTCGCCAACGCCCGCCAGGGCGGAGCCACCCGCGTCCTCGCCATCGACTGGGGCATCTGGGCCGAGGTCGGCATGGCCGCCGAAGCCATCGAAGCGCGCGACACCCATGTCGAGAAGCGCCCGAACCCGTCCGGCAGCCCCTTCTCGACGGCGCGACCCGCGACGCGGACGGCAACCGCATCTTCGTCTCCCGCTGGCGCACCCGCGACCACTGGGTGCTGGACGAGCACCGCACAAAGGCGGGCGACGCGCTGCTGCCGGGCACCGGCTATCTGGAGCTGGCCGCGCAGGCGCTGGCCGCCGACGGACGGGACGCGGCCTTCGAGATCCGCGACCTGACCTTCCTGCCGCCGCTCCGCGTCGAGGACGAGGGCGAGACCTCGGTCCGCGTCACCCTGCCCCGCCAGGACGGCGGCTACGGAATGCAGGTCCGCTCGGCGCTCGACGGCAAGACCTTCGAGTTGAACGCCGAGGCACAGCTTCGCCTGCTGCCGATGATCCCGCCTGCCGCACTCGATCTCGACGAGATCGGCGCGCGCTGCCCGCGCAGCGTCTTCCCCGACGGCGCCGGCACGCTGGCCGCGCCGCAGGCGCATCACCTCAGGTTCGGACCGCGCTGGCAGGTGCTGCGCTCGATGCACTTCGGCGAGCGTCGAGGGCCTGGCCCATCTCGTCCTGCCCCAGGGCGACGACGACGCTATCACCTGCACCCCGGCCTCATGGACATCGCGACCGGCTGGGCCATCGAACTGATCCCGGGCTATGCCCCCGACCAGCTCTGGGTGCCGGTCTCCTATGGGTCGGTCCGCGTCCTCGGCGCGCTGCCCTCGCAGGTCGTGAGCTGGGCGCGCCTGCCCGAGGATCACGCCGGCTCCGGCACCGCGACCTTCGACATCACCCTCTGCGCTCCGGACGGCGTCGTCTGCGCCGAGGTCCGCGGCTTCACGATCCGCCGCCTTGCCGGCGGCATCAAGTTCGCCGCCGCGCGCAAGACGCAACCGGCCCGCGCCTCGGCCCGGACCCTGTCCCCGGCCGAGGAGCGGCTGCGCCACAACGTGAGCCAGGGCATCCGCCCTGCTGACGGCGCTGAGTTCTTCCTCCGCGCCCTCGCCTCTCCGCAGGCCCAGGTTCTGGTGTCGTCGCTCGACCTCAAGGGTCTCATCGCCCAGGTCGAGCACGACGCCCGCCCGCGCCAGACCGAAGGCCAGACCTTTGAACGACCCGACCTCGACAGCGACTACGTCGCGCCGGAAGGCGCCATCGAACGGCGCGCTGGCGAAGTTCTGGCCCGATCTTCTGGGCATCGACCGCGTCGGCGCCGAGGACAGCTTCTTCGACCTCGGCGGCCACTCCCTGATCGCCGTGCGTCTGTTCGCGATGGTCAAGTCGGCCTTCCGCGTGGAGTTCCCGATCTCGGTCCTGTTCGAGGCGCCGACGATCCGCAAGTGCGCGGTCCTGATCGTGCAGCACGGCGGCGGCGCCGAGGGCGAGGACGGCGCGGACGCACCTTCGGGCGCGACCGCTACCCCGGCCCGCCGCTTCACCCACCTCGTCCCGATGCACCAGGGCCAGGGCGGCGAGAAGACGCCGCTCTTCCTCGTGGCTGGCATGTTCGGCAACGTCCTGAACCTGCGCCACCTCGCGCACCTTCTGTCCCCCGACCGCCCGTTCTACGGCCTCCAGGCCCGTGGTCTTCTGGGCGGCGACGCCCCCCATGACAACCTTGTCGAGGCGGCGACCGACTGCATCGCCGAGATGCGGCAGGTGCAGCCCTCGGGCCCCTACATGCTGGGCGGGTTTTCCGGCGGCGGCATCACCGCCTTCGAGATGGCCCAGCAATTGTCCCGCGACGGCGAAGAGGTCGCCTCGCTGGTCCTTCTCGACACGCCCCTGCCGCAGGAACGCCAGATGACGCGCCGCGACCGGATCGCGCTTCAGCGCATCCGCCTGGCCGAGGAAGGTCCGCGCTATCTCTGGAACTGGGCCGCGCGCCGCGTCGCCTGGGAAATCGAAAAGCGCCGTGCCAAGGATTTCGAGAGCTCATCGACCGAGTTCCACAACGCCGAGATCGAATCCGCCTTCCGCAAGGCGATCTCGACCTACCAGGTCAGCGACTGGGCCGGGGCGATGACGCTCTTCCGCCCGCCGCTCGACAAGCGGTGGGAGGTGGCGGCCGGGCCGGTGGGTCAAGTCCGACCGCACCATGATCGACGAGGCCAACGACTGGCGTCCGCACGCGCCGAAGATCGAGGTCTTCGAAGTGCCGGGCGACCACGAACTCGATGGTGCTCGAGCCGAACGTCCGGGTCCTGGCCGCCCGGATGCGGGCGGTGCTCGAGGCGTCCGAACCGAAGAAGCGTACCTTCGTCGGACGGCATCTGCGCGCCGCGGAGTGATCCTTGCTTCGCGACGCGACGCGACCATTCGGCAACGTCGCGGATTTCTGACCTGCAGGGGCTTCCCCGGATGTGGCGCGGACCATAGGGTCGCGCCGTTCCGGGTGGGGTTTTTTTGACCGGAGGGAGTAAGAGGTGATGGCGTTCGACTGCCTGCTGGCTGGCAACGACAACCTGACGATTCAGTGCGGCGCGATGTGTCTCGACGCCGGTCATCGGATCCGCGCCGTCCTCACCCACGATCCCCGCGTCGCCGCATGGGCCGATAAAGCCGGGCTGCCGGTCGCGGCCACCGACGAGGCGATGGTCGCACTCCTGGCCGGAGACCGCGTCGACTGGTTCCTCTCGGTCGCCAACACCGACATGCTGTCCGACGCCGTGCTTGGCCTCCGCCCGGAAGGGCGCGGTCAACTTCCACGACGGCCCGCTGCCGCGCTACGCCGGTCTCAACGCGCCGGTCTGGGCGATCCTGAACGGCGAAACGACCCACGGCATCACCTGGCACCTGATCGAAGGCGCCGTCGACGAGGGCCGCATCCTCGTCCAGCGTCAGGTCAACGTCACCGACAGCGACACAGCGCTGACGCTGAACGCCCGCTGCTTCGCCGCAGCCATCGAAAGCTTCGACGAGGTGCTGGACGCGCTCGCCACAGGCGCGCCGCAGGTTTACGAGCAGGACCTCTCGCAGCGCACCTACTTCGGACGCCACGACCGTCCGGCGGGCAGCGGCGTCCTCGATCCGTCGCAACCGGCCGCCGATCTCGCCCGCATCGTCCGCGCGCTGAACCACGGCGACTACCGCAACCCCGTCGCCACGGCGAAGCTGATGATCGGCAGCCGCATGATCCTCGTCCGCGAGGCCGAGGTGACGGAGGGCTCCGGCGCACCGGGACAGATCGTCGACTCCGGCGAAGGTTGGCTGACGCTGGCGACCGGCGCAGGCCGACTGCGTCTTTCCGGTCTCAGCGACCCGCTCGGCGCGCCCCTCGTCCTGCCCGTGGCACCCGGCACGACCGTTTCGGCCCCCGACATCGACGCCGCCATCGCCGAGGTCGTGCGCGCCGAGGGCCGCTGGATGCGCCGCCTCGCCGACTATCGCCCGGCACTCTGGTGCGCGGACACCGGCGCCTCCGGCCAGTGGTCCGAGACGCTCGACGGCCTCGACGCCGACAGCGCCGCGCTGGCCTTTGCACTGATCGTCGCGGCGCGTGCCGGCAGCACCGCCGTCGACCTTGCACACGTCGCCCCCGCCGCGCCCGGCCTGTCGCCGTGGCGCCCGCTCCGCGCCGACCCCGAGGGCGCGCTCGGCACGCGCCGCCGCAGCCTTCCGCGCCGCCCTCGATGACGCCCGCACCGACCCGGGCTTCGCCACCGACCTGCCCGCGCGCTGCCCGGATCTGTCCGAGCGTCGCCTGCCCGACGCCGCGATCTCGGACGCCGGAGCGATACCCGGCCCTGCCCTGACGCTGACCCTCGACGGCACGCCCACGTTCCACGCCGACCTCGCACGGATCTCCGAGGCCGAGGCCAGGCTTTTCGCCGCGCGCATCCGCCATCTCGCCGACGCCCTTCACGCGACCGATGACACGACCCCGGTCGCCGACCTGCCGATCCTGCCCGAGGCCGAGCGCCGCCTCGTGCTTCAGGACTGGAACGCCACCGCGACCGACTATGCCACCGGCGATGTCCGTCCACGGCTCTTCGAGGCCCAGGTCCGCGCCCGCCCCGACGCCACCGCGCTGGTCTTCGAAGGCGAAAGCGCTGACCTACGCCGAGCTCGAACGCCCGCGCCAACCGCGTCGCCCACGTCCTGCGGGACATGGGCGTGGACCGAAGGCACGCCGGTCGGCCTCTACGTGCCGCCGCTCGCTCGACCTCGTGGTCGCGCGCGCTCGGCATCCTCAAGGCGGGCGGCGCCTACGTGCCGCTCGACCCGGCCTATCCCGCCGACCGCATCGCGCTCTACATCGAGGACAGCGACGACGCCGGTCATCGTCACGGCGAGACCGCCCTGGCCGCTGCCGAACGCTCGGCCGAGGTGCTGACCATCGACGCCGACCCGCGGCTCGCCGCCGCGCCCGACACCGATCCCGGCGTCACGGCGCGCGCCCCGAGAGCCTCGCCTACATGATCTACACCTCCGGCTCCACCGGCCGGCCCAAGGGCGTGATGGTCGAGCATCGCAACGTCGCGAACTTCTTCGCCGGCATGGACGCGCGCATTCCGCACGAGCCGGGCGGCGTCCTGGCTGGCCGTCACCTCGCTGTCCTTCGACATCTCGGTGCTGGAGCTGTTCTGGACCCTCGCGCGCGGCTTCAAGCGTGGTGCTCTCGGGCGAGGACCGCAGCTGGTCGCGGGCGCGGTGCGGATCCGACGCCCGTCGCGGGCGGCATGGACTTCAGCCTGTTCTACTGGGGCAACGACGACGGCGTCGGGCCGCGACAAGTACCGCCTGCTGCTGGAAGGCGCGAAGTTCGCCGACGACCACGGCTTCACCGCCGTCTGGACGCCCGAGCGGCACTTCCACGCCTTCGGCGGCCTCTATCCGAACCCCTCGGTCACCGGCGCGGCCGTGGCGGCGGTCACGCAGAACATCGGCGTCCGCGCCGGGTCCTGCGTCGCGCCCCTGCACCACCCCGCCCGCATCGCCGAGGAATGGGCGGTCATCGACAACCTGACCGAACGGCCGCGTCGGCCTCGCCATCGCCTCGGGCTGGCAGCCGGACGACTTCGTCCTGCGCCCCGAGAACACGCCGCCCGCACAACAAGCCCGCGATGTTCGCGCGCCATCGAGCGATCTGCGCAGGCTCTGGGCGCGGCGAGGCGGTGGAGTATCGACCAAGGCGGACGGCACCACCGTGTCGCCGTGGTCACGCAGCCGCGCCCGGTCTCGACGGAGCTGCCGGTCTGGGTCACCACCGCCGGCAACCCCGAGACCTGGCGCGAGGCCGGGCCAGATCGGCGCCAACGTCCTGACCCACCTGCTCGGCCAGACGCGTCGACGAGGTCGGCCGAGAAGATCGCGCATCTACCACGCAGGCCCTGCGCGAGGCCGGGCACGATCCGGCGGACTTCACGGTCACGCTGATGCTGCACACCTACCTCGCCGCCGACCGCGAGGCGGCGCGCGAGATCGCGCGCGAGCCGATGAAGGACTACCTGCGCTCGCGCCGCGGGCTGATCAAGCAGTACGCCTGGGCCTTCCCGGCCTTCAAGCAGCCCGCCGGGCGTCGACAGCGCCGATGCAGATCGACCTCGCCGGCGCTCGACGCCGAAGAGATGGAGGCGATCCTCGACTTCGCCTTCGAGCGCTATTTCGAGCGATTCGGGCCTGTTCGGCACCGTCGAGGACGCCTGGCCCGCGGGTCGAGAGCTCAAGGCGCATCGGCGTCGACGAGGTCGCCTGCCTGATCGACTACGGCATCGCAGCGCCAGACCGGTGCTCGACGGCCTGCGCCCCCTGGCCGAGGTCGCTGCGCCGCGCCAACGACGGGTCACGCGCCGAGGACGATTGGTCCATCGCCGCGCAGATCGTGCGGCACGGCGTCACCCACCTGCAGTGCACGCCCTCGATGGCGCGGATGCTGGTCGTCGAACGACGAGGCGCGCGCCGCGCTGTCGCGCGTCAAGCACCTGATGATCGGGCGGCGAGGCGCTGCCGGGCACGCTGGTGGCCGAGCTGGCCGGGTCACCGGGCGCGACGATCACCAACATGTACGGCCCGACCGAGACGACGATCTGGTCCACGACCGCCGCGGCCACGCGCGGACGAGGCCACGGTCGGCATCGGCACGCCCGATCGCCAACACCCGGCTCTACGTGCTGGACGACGCGTGCGGCCCGTGCCCGTGGGCGTCGACGGGCGAGCTCTGGATCGGCGGCGCCGGCGTCGACGCGCGGCTACTGGCAGCGCGACGACCTGACGGCCGAGCGGTTCGCGCCCGACCCGTTCGCGGCGGACGAGCGGATGTACCGCACCGGCGACCTCGTGCGCTGGCGCGCCGACGGCAAGCTCGACTTCCTCGGCCGCGCCGACCACCAGGTGAAGATGCGCGGCTACCGCATCGAACTGGGCGAGATCGAGGCCGCGCTCGAGGCCGACGCCTCGGTGCGCCAGGCCGTGGTCACCGCCGAGCCCGACGCGAGCGGCGTGCCGCAACTCGCCGCCTACGTCATGGGCGAGGCCGATACGAGGCCGCCCTCCGCACCCGCCTCACCGCCGAGCTTCCGGCCCACATGGTGCCTGCGCGGATGTTCACGCTCGACGCCTTCCCGCTGACGCCGAACCGCAAGGTCGACCGCAAGGCCCTTCCCGCCGCCGTGAAGGCCAGGGCCGAGGCGAAGCCCGTGCCGAAAGCGGTGCAGCCTGCCGCCGCCAATGCGCCCACGGCACCCGCCGAAGGGGTCCGCCTCGACCGTCGCGCGCTGCTGGAAACAGTCGGCGGCGTCTGGTCCGAGATCCTGGGCGTCGGCCCGATCCAGCCCGGCGACAACTTCTTCGACCTCGGCGGCCACTCGCTGCTGGCGGTCGAGGCGCACCGGGCGCTGCGTGCGAAACTGGGCCTCAAGGCCCTGTCCATCGCCGACATCTTCCGCGCGCCCACGCTCTCGGGCCTCGTCCAGCGGATCGAAACGCTTTCGGGCGGTGGCGATGGCCCGAAGCCGAGCCAGCCCTCGCCGGAAGCCGAATCTGCAAGTGCCGCCAGCATGGCCGACGCCCGCCGCGCCCTCCGTCAGCGCCGGGGAAGCTGAAAGCCCCGGACTTGATCCGGGGCCCCGAGCCGCAAGCGCCGCGCCAAGCCCTGCGAGGCCCCGGATCCGGTCCGGGGCGTCACCGCACGCCCGTCCGTGCATAGCCCGTCACCACTTCCCAGACGACCCGCTGCATCAGCCGCGCGGCCTCCTCGGAGGGCGCGTCGGCGGCTGTGCCATCCTCGCGCATCAGCCTGAACGGCAGACCCTCGGGAGACCGGCCGTACAGCACCGCATAATGCGTCAACGCCATCAAGTAAGCGCCCAGGTCATTGAAATGGATGGCATCCTTGAAAAGCTCCGAGACGTCCGCCAACCCCTCGACACCGCCCTCCGCCTCCAGCGCCCGCGCCATCGCCGCCATGACCTGACCCCCGGGGATGACGTGGATCGGCCCGCCGATCTCCTCGTCCGCCAGCGCCCGGTCGATGATTTCCCGCTCCCACAGTCGCGGCAGATCGCCTTCCAGCCGCGCGAGCCAGTCGTCCCGGTCGCGGTCGTGCCAGGTCTCGTAGAGATAGACGCGCACCTCCGGGTTCGCCGCCCGCGCCGCCTTGGTCCACAGGGCCAGGTATCGCCAACTGTCGTGATACTTGATCGACAACTCGAGCCCGATCTTCTCGGTCAGCACCAGCGCGTCATAGTCGCCGCTGTCCACCGCCTCATGCGCTTCGCGGAACCGGGGATGGGCGTTCTCGGTCTCGCCGCCTTCGAGCGGGACATCCGGCTCCCAATGCGCCTGCAATTCGGCGCCCCAGCCAAGCTGGCTTTCATAGCGATGCCCCTCGCCCGCAAGCTGCGCCAGCATCGCGGGCATCGTCCGCCCGACCAGCGAATGACCGATGAAGTAGACCGACAGCGGCTCCTCGGGCGGCGGCAGCGGCGTGGCATAGAGCGCGTCTACCTGAGCGGCGTCGATCGGTTCGGGCGCACAGCGGGTCAGCCCGCAGGCCGAGAGGATCAGGAAGACGGCGGCGGAGAACTTGCGAAACAGCGAGGGCATTGCGGGAAGCTAGGGCGAAACCCCGTTCCCTTCCACGCGGAAATCGCGCAGAGCTTTGGCATGGCCCGCCTCATCCTGTCCTTCTGCCGTGATTGCCTGGGCTCGGTGCCCGAGACGCTGACGGAGGCCCTGCGCGACCTGCCCGTGAGCCTGCGTCTCGCCGATTGCCTGGGCCGCTGCGACGCCCCCCAGGCGCTGGCTCTCGAAGGCCCGGGCCTTGCCGCCTACCTCTTCGACGGGATCGACACGGACACCGACGCCGCCGACATCGCCGCGACCTGCCGGGCCGTGCTCGAGGCCGACGCGGGCTGGATCGACGACGCCCGCCCCTGCGGCCGCCTGCGCCACCGCCTCGTCACGCGGGTGCCGGCCTGAGAGCCTAATGATCCTGCGCGTGGTCGTGCCCGTCGAGCGTGACGCCGTTCGACGCCGCCACGACGAAGCCGATCCCGAAGCCGAGCGCGAGCCCGATGAGAAGCATGGCGATGGCGCGGTTCATGTGTCCTGTCCTTCGTGCCAGAGGGCGCCCGCAAGGACGCCGAGGATCGCCCAGGCCGCCAGCCCCACGCCCAAGGACCGCGCTGCGAAAAGCGCTGCAAGTTCCGGCGGCACCGGCCCTCCGAAGGTTTCGGGCATCGGCGCGCCCCAGAGGTGCGGCGCAAGCAGAAGAGCGACAGCCGCCCCCCGTGCGGGCCAGGACCGTCCGAACGCGATCAGCCAAAGCGCCACGGCCGCAGCGAGAACGCAGGCGAACCACCAGACCTGCCGCGCCTCGATTTCTCCTGCGATGGATCCTGGCAGTTCAGGCGCCAGCGACACGGCAGGCGCCATCTGCGCTACCACGAAACCGGCGACGCCCCAGAGAAGCCCGCGCCGCGCGTCGATACCCGCGCCCCGCATCTCGGCCAGCGCCATCAGCGCCACCAGGACCAGTGCGTAGCCGCAATAGACCAGCATCGAGAACACGACCGTCAGCCCGTCCCGCATGGGATCGATCCCGGCGAACCGAAGCGACCCGGCGGGCGAGCCGCCTCCGCCGAAGTGGGTCAGCTGTCCGGTCTCGTACAACTCGGCCTGGAGAAGCAGGGGCTGCACGAAGACAAGTTGAAGAAGCGCGGCCAGAAGGCCTGCCCCGGCACCAGCGATCAGCGCGCTGGTCAGAAGTCTTGGAAACATCGTCCTAGTGGCAGGGGAAGCCGGTCGCGTGACGGACGTCGTGCGCCGCGTCGTGCAGCGCCGCGGCCTGCGCGTGTCCGGCCATCCAGAGGATGCCGAGGCCCAGCATCGCCGTGAAGGCAAGCGTCAGGGCCGTTGCCGGCCTTGCGGCGGAAATCGCGTGAGTGGTCATATGTCCCTCCTTGCCGCCCTTCCCGACGGCGTGTTGCGTTTCATGCCCGGCAGGTCTCCTGGCTTGCGGGTCGTCGCGCGTTGCCCTCCTTCCCCCCGAAGTCGCGGGAGTGGTTCGACGGGCAGGCGCTCTCCGCTTACAGTCGCGGGGGCGGCTGCGGAATTGGGGCTCTCCCCGCACCGCATTCCCTCCAGTCCAGACGGGAGTTCCGCCGGAACCGGACATGGCGTCATGTAACGCGCGCCCGTCCGCCTTGTCCATGACCTTCGGCGACGTTTCGCGCCCTGTCCGCGACGTTGTGCGGGTGGCGAGGCGGGCTTGCGTATTTGGGAAGAAATGAAGGTCAGGCGCGTTCGAGAAGGTAGGTATCCATGATCCAGCCGTGCGCGGTGCGCGCCTCGGCGCGGGCGCGGACGATGGTCTCGGACACCGCCGCGAGCGGCCCGTGCATGAGGATCTCGTTCTCCATCCCGAGGAAGGCGCCCCACCAGATGGTGAGATCCTTCGGAATCGAGCGACAGGAAACTCGTCTCGCCGTCGAGCAGCACCGCGACCCGATCCGCGCCCTCGGGCCAGCCGTGGTCGCGGATTTGCCGCCCCGTCGTGATGAGAACGGGCGCGTTGATGCGGTTGAGCGGAATGCCATGCGCCGCCGTCAGCGCCTGAAGCGCGGTGATGCCGGGAACGACGCGGATTTTCGGCCGGGGCGAAAGCCGACCGGCGATCCGAAGCGTGGAGTCGTAGAGCGACGGGTCGCCCCAGACAAGAAGCGCGACGGTTTCCGCCTCAGTCGGCAAGGCGGCGACCCAGGCCGCCGCGATGGCGTCGTGCCAGGCGTCGACGCCCTCGCGATAGTCACCCGAGGCGTCGCGCACCGGCAGATCGAAAGCCGTCACCCTGTCGTCGACGCCAAGATCCCGGCACATCGCCAGCCTCAAGTCCGCAAGGTCGCCCTTGCCCTCCTTGCGAGGCACGAGGATCACGTCCGCGTCCCGGATCGCCGCTTCGCCCGCCCGCGTCAGGTGCAGGGGATTGCCCGTGCCGATACCGACGAGGACAAGGTCACGCATCGGGCGTCTCGGCCAGTGCACCGTAGAGGATCAGCGTCGGTGCGCGGTCCGGCTCCTCGGCCCTCAATCGCGCGGCCAGACCGGCGACCGTGGTGCGCGTCAGGCTCTGCTCCGCCGTCGAGACCCCGACCGCCATCAGCGCGGGCGTCTCGCCCGGCAGCCCGGCGGCGATCAGTAGGTCGGCGAGGTCCGCGAAGGTGCGGCGCCCCATGTAGACCACCGTGGTCGCCTCGGCGTCTGCGAGCGCGGCCAGGTTCAGCGCTTCGGGCAGCTTTCCGGTCACGTCGTGACCGGTGACGAACTGAAGCCGCCGGGCGGTCAGGCGGCGCGTGAGCGGAATGCCCGCCGCCGCCGCCGCCGCGCAGGCCGAGGGCACGCCGGGCACGATCTCGAAAGCGATGCCTGCCGCGCGCAGGGCCTCGATCTCTTCCTCGAGCCGCCCGAAAACGCCGCAGTCGCCAGACTTGAGCCGCACGATGCGCCCGCCCGCCTGCGCATACTCGACCAGAAGCCGGCTGACGTGATCCTGCTTCGGCGAGGCGCGTCCCGCGCGTTTGCCCACGCTGACGAGGTCCGCGGCAGGATTGGCCCGCTCGAGGATCTCGCCCGCCGACAGGTCGTCGTAGAGCACCGCATCGGCGCGCGACAGACGGTCCACCGCTTTCAGCGTCAGAAGTTCGGGATCGCCGGGACCGGAGCCCACGAAGCTGACGAAGCCTGTCATGCCGCATCCTCCGCGATCAGATGGAAGAAGGTGCCTGTGACGTTGCCACGGCGCGATCCGGTCTCGGGCACAGGGCTGCCGTCGGCGTCGGTGACCTCCGCCAAGGGCGCGTCGGGCTGATCGAGGATGGTCGAGTAGTGGAATTCGTGCCCCCTCAGCGCCGCGCCGGTCGCGAAGCCGGGCATGGGAGAGGAGAGGACCGCGCGGCGGTAGCCCAGGTGGAACTTCCGCGTCTCGTAGCTGGTCACGAGGCCAAGAAGTCCTGCCATCTCGTGCCGCGCCCCCTCCTTGTCGATCAGCCCCGCGCCGAGCGCCATGTAGCCGCCGCACTCGCCGTGGACAGGCCTCTTTGCGGCATGCGTGCGAAGGCCGCCGAGGAAGCGTTGCGCCGAGGCGATGCGGCCCGCGTGCAACTCCGGGTATCCGCCCGGCAGCCATACGAGATCGGCGTCCGGAGCCGGCGGCTCATCGGCAAGGGGAGAGAACGGCAGGATCTCGGCCCCCGCCCGACGCCAGCCTTCGAGGACATGGGGATAGGCGAAGGAGAAGGCTGCGTCCCGCGCCAAGGCGATCCGTTGCGCGGGCGGCTTCGGAAGGTGACCCGGTGCAGGCAGCGGCCCCCCTGCAGCGGCGGCGTGAAGTCGCGCCATGTCGACGTGATCGCGCAGGAATACGGCATAAGAGGCGATGGCGGCGTCGAGGTCGGGATGCTCGACCGCCTGGATCAGCCCCAGGTGCCGTTCGGGCAGCGCGAGGTCGCCGCGCCTCGGCAGGACGCCCAGAACCTCGACGCCCGCACGGTCCATCCCCAGCCGCGCCAGCCGTTCGTGCCGGGGGCTGGCGACCCGGTTCAGGATCACACCGGCGAAGGGCAACTCGGGGTCGTAGGCGCGAAATCCCATGGCCGTCGCCGCCGCCGACTGCGCCTGCCCGCCCACGTCGAGGACAAGGACCACCGGCCAGCCCATCAGCCGCGCCGTCTCGGCCGAGGAGCCGAAGCCCGTCGCGCCCTTCCCCGCGACGCCGTCGTAAAGGCCCATGGAGCCTTCCGCGATCACCAGATCCGCGCCCTCCGCTTCCGCCGCCACGGCGCCCAGAAGCCCCGGCGCCATCGCCCAGGTGTCGAGGTTGAACGACCGCCGCCCCGCCGCCGCCTCGTGGAAGGCCGGGTCGATGTAGTCCGGCCCCGACTTGAACGGTTGCACCGTCAGCCCCTCGTCCCGGAAAGCGCGCAGAAGGCCGAGCGCCACCGTCGTCTTGCCGGTGCCCGAGGAGGGCGCCGAGATGAGAAGACCGCGCGTCATTCGTCCCCGACCGAGGTGAAGGGGCTGTCGGCGCTCTGCGGCCGGTAGCGCCGGTCGTAGTCGGCGGAGTAGAGCGCCGAGCGAACCTCCGTCTCGCCGCCGAGGGCGGGGCCGACGAGGATCAGGGCGGTGCGCGTCACCTCCTCGGGGACAAGGCCCGCGATGTCCGACAGGCGACCCCGGATGATCCGCTCGTCCGGCCAGCTTGCACGGAAGACCACGGCCACCGGGCAGTCCGCGCCATAATGCGGCACAAGCCGCGCCACGACGTCGTCCAGCCGATGGATCGACAAGTGGATGGCCAGCGTCGCCCCGGTCGCACCGAAAGCCTCCAGCGTCTCGCCCTCCGGCATGGCCGACGCCCGCCCGGAGGTGCGGGTCAAAACCACCGACTGAGCGACGCCAGGCAGCGTCAGTTCCGCCCCCAGTGCCGCCGCCGCCGCCGCGAAGGCCGGCACGCCCGGAGTCACGCTGACGGGGATGTTCAGCGCCTTCAGCCGCGCCACCTGCTCGCCCATGGCCGACCAGACCGACAGGTCGCCGGAATGCAGCCGTGCGACGTCCAGTCCATTCGCATGCGCCTCGGCGCATTCCGCGATGATGGCGTCGAGGTCGAGGGGGGCCGTGTTCACGATCCGCGCACCTTCCGGGCAATGGGCAAGTATCGCCTCTGGCACAAGCGACCCGGCATAGAGGCAGACCGGCGAGGCCGCGATCAGGTCGCGCGCCCTGAGCGTGAGAAGGTCGGGGGCGCCCGGGCCTGCGCCGATGAAATGGACGGTCATGGCGTCTCTCCCGTGATGGCGATGGCACAGGTGGCGAGGCGATCGGGCGACACCGCGCGGGCGGCAACCAGCCTCGCCCCCGGTCCTGCGGAGGCAAGTGCGGCAGCCTCGGCGAGGCTGCCGGTGTCGTCGGTCTCGCGGCTTCGGCCTTCGGTAGCGGTTGGCGTCGCGGTCAGGCAATCGGATGACACGGCCTCGACGGGGAGGCCGAGACGTGAGGCGAGATCGGTGAACACACTTGCGCCCGCCTTCCGCGATGCCGTGGCAAGGCGTGCGACGCCTTCCGCCCCGCCTGCCGCGTCGAGTGCGCCGACAAGGCTTTCGACCGTGGCCTGCGAGCGGAACCCGAAGCCCGCGACCCTGATGACGTCCGAGGGGGCGCTGCCCCCGCCTCGCTCGCGCTCGGCCCCCCGGAGTATTTCGCGACAGAAGAAGGTCAAAGCGTCACGCTCCACTGAACCACGGGATACGCCGCCTTCCAGCTTCGGAAGCGGCCGAGCGGCTGCGGTTCGGACAGGTCGATCCGCAGAAGTTGACCGCCGAGACGCGCCTGCGCCTGCGTCACCAGCGCCTCGGTCTCGAGCGTCACGGCATTGGCGACGAGGCGGGTGCCGGGCGACAGGCGCGCCGCGAGATGGTCGAGGAGCCTTTCGTCGAGCCCGCCGCCCACGAAGACGGCCTGCGGCTCCGGAAGGCCCTCCAGCGCTTCGGGCGCCCGGCCCAGGGCGACCTGCAGACGGTCCTGGCCGAGGGCGCGAGCGTTCTCCTCGATGCGCGCCGCACGGTCGGGGCGCGCTTCGACCGCTGCCGCCATCATCGACGAATGGCACAGCAGCCATTCCAGCGCCACGGACCCCGAACCCGCACCGATGTCCCACAGCGTCTCGCCCGGCCTCGGCGCCAGGGCGGAAAGCGTCAGGGCCCGGACCGAAGCTTTGGTGATCTGGCCATCGTTCGCGAAAGTCGTGTCTGGGCGGCCAGGAGCGAGGGCCAGGCCAGCTGCGCCCGAGACCTCGACAGCCGCGAGCACCGGGTGGGCGACATCCGTCGGCGCCCCGCCCGAAGCGATGAAACTTCGCACCCTCTCCCTCGGGCCGCCGAGTGCTTCCAGGACATGCACACGGCTTTCGCCGCCCCCGGCCTCCGCCAGCCACCTCGCCAGTCCGCCGACCGAAGCTCCGTCGCGCAGGGTGACGAGAAGGCGCGCGCCTTCGTGCAAATGCGGCGTCAGCCGTGCGAAAGGGGACGCGTGGAGCGCAAGGCAGGCCGTCTCTTCCAGCGCCCATCCCAGCCGCGACGCGGCCAGCGAAAAGCACGGCGCTCCCGGCAGCGCGGTCCATTCGCCCGGCGAGAGCCGCCCGCGCGATGACGGACCCCGCACCGAACCAGAACGGATCGCCAGACGCCAGCACGACCACGCGGCGACCGCGCAATCCCAGGAGCATCGGCAGGCCGTCGGCGAAGGGCACGGGCCACTCGATGCGCCCGGCCGTCGCCTCCGGCAAAAGCGCCAGGTGACGCGCCGCCCCCATGATCACCTCGGCCTCTTCGATAGCCCGCAGGCTTGCGGGAGAGAGACCATCCGGGCCATCCTCGCCCAGACCGACGATGGTAAGCCAGGGGTCATCCATGCGACCGAACCTGTTGATCCTGGGAGGCACGACCGAAGCGAGCAGCCTCGCCCTGCGCGCCGCGCGCATGGAGGTCGACGCCACCCTGTCCTATGCCGGCCGCGTCGCGCGACCGATGGAACAGCCGATCCCGACCCGCTCCGGCGGCTTCGGTGGGGTGGAGGGTCTGGCGGCCTATCTGCGCGACAACGCCGTGACGCATCTTGTCGACGCGACCCATCCTTTCGCGGCCCGCATGAGCGCCAACGCCGTCGAGGCGGCGCGGATCGCGAGCGTTCCGCTGGTAGCACTTGTCCGTCCGCAGTGGACGCCGGTGGGCGGGGACGACTGGCGGCACGCGTCCGACATGAAGTCGGCACGCGACCTCATTGGTTTGGAACGAAAAACGGTATTCCTTGCCATCGGACGCCAGGAACTCGCCGCCTTCGCCGATAGCCCTCATCGCTATCTTCTGCGCGTTGTCGATCCGCCGATGGAGCGCTTCCCGCTCGAGGACTACACCGCGGTCGTCGCCCGTGGTCCGTTCGACGCTGAAAGCGACCGGCGGCTGCTCGAGGAGCACGGCGTCGAGGTTATCGTTTCGAAGAACGCCGGCGGCGACGGGGCGCGCGCCAAGCTCGACGCGGCACGCGCGCTTGGCCTGCCGGTCGTGATGATCGACCGGCCGCAGATACCTCTCCGACACGAGGTCGCGACGGTGGACGACGTGATCGACTGGCTCTCTCATCCCGGCACCGAACGCGGGGTATAAACGATCTCGGTCCGGTCTGGACGCGCGATGCGGCGGGTCAGGGACGAGCCGAGAATGACCAGCGTGCGCATGTCGGCCATCTCGGGTCGCGCCTCGTCGAGAGTGACGGTGCGGAGGTCTTCGTCAGGCGTCGTAACGGCGCGGGCGAATGTCATCAGGCGGCCGGGTTCGCAGATCTCGCGCAGAAGCTCCAGAGACTCTCGCAAAGCCCTCGGGACGAGCGTTGGAGCGCGGGTTGTAGAAGGCGCAGGCAAAGTCGGCCTCGACCGCAAGGCGGAGGCGCTTCTCGATCAGCGTCCAGGGCTTGAGGTTGTCGGAGAGGTTGATAGCGCAGAAGTCGTGACCGAGCGGCGCACCGGCCCGCGCGGCGGCGGCGAACATGGCAGAAACGCCCGGCAAGACCCTGATCTCCAGTGATTTCCAGACGTCGGGCCCCTGCTCCAGCGCCTCGAACACGGCGGAGGCCATCGCAAAGACGCCCGGATCGCCGGATGAGACGACGACGACGCGCCGCCCAGCCTGCGCCATCTCCAAGGCATGGCGCGAGCGGTCGATCTCGACCCGGTTGTCGCTGGCGTGTTTCGTCAGACCCTCGCGGTCCGCGACGCGCGAGACATAGGGCACATAGCCGACGATGTCGGTTGCCTGGGCAAGCACTTCGCTGACCTCTGGCGTGATCAGAGCGTCGCTTCCCGGTCCAAGCCCCGCGATGCAAAGCCAGCCGGTCACGGGCGACGTCCCTGGCCATGGACGACGACGATCGAGAAGTAGGGTGCGACGTGGTCGGTAGGAACGTCCGGCAGGCGGCGCACGGTCTGTCCGGGCATCGCGGCGTACTCCACGAGCCATGCGCGATCCACCTTAGCTGCGGCCTGCAACGCTCTGACGATCTTGGTATAGTTCCGCCCGATCTTCATCACGACGAGAGCGTCCGCCGCCTCCATGTGGCGCACGAGATCCGCCTCGGACAGCGTTCCCATCAAGACCGTCAGAACGTCGTCGCCCCACGTGATCGGTGCGCCCGTCGCCGTCCAGGCGGCGGACATGCCGGTGATGGCGGGCACTACCTCGACCGGGACGCGATCCTTGAGCCGCGCGTGGAGGTGCATGAAAGAGCCGTAGAAGAACGGATCGCCTTCGCACAGCACCACGATGTCCTCGCCCGCCATGGCAAGGGCCGCGAGGTGGTCGGTCACCTGGGCGTAGAAGCCCGAGAGCGTCTCATTGTAGGCAGGATCCGAGAGCGGGATCTCCGTCGTCACGGGGTATTCCATCGCGAACTCGACCGCGTCGCCGGGCACCAGATCGCCCGCAAGTGTCCGCGCCTGTCCCGCACGTCCGGCCTTGCGGAAGTAGGCGACGTGACGCGCGTTGGTCAGAAGCCGGTGCGCGCGGACGCTCATCAGGTCCGGATCGCCCGGACCGAGGCCGACGCCGTAGACGGTGCCGGTCATTCGGCCCGGCTCGCGATGGCGTTGATGGCGGCGACGGTGATAGCGCTCCCGCCCAGCCGACCCTCGACGATGCAGCAGGGCACCGGCTGGTCGGCCCAGAGCGCGGCCTTCGATTCCGCCGCCCCGACGAAGCCCACGGGGCAGCCGATGATCGCGGCGGGCCGGGGGCAGTCGGGGTCCTGAAGCATGTTCAGGAGATGAAAGAGTGCCGTCGGCGCATTTCCGATGGCAACGAGCGCGCCGTCGAGGTGCGGACGCCAGAGTTCCAGCGCGGCGGCGGAGCGCGTGTTCCCCATCTCCCGCGCCATGTCAGGCACACGCGGATCGTGCAGCGTGCAGATGATCTCGTTCTGCGCCGGAAGGCGGTGGCGGGTGACGCCCTCGCTGACCATGCGCGCGTCGCAGAGGATCGGCGCGCCCGAAGTCAAGGCCGCGCGAGCTTTCGGCGCGAAGCCCTTGGAGAACCGAATGTATTCCTCAAGACCCACCATGCCCGCGGCATGGATCATGCGGACCGCCAAAGGCTCCTCGTCGGCGGTGAACCGGGCCAGGTCGGCTTCGGCGCGGATCGTCCGGAAGGACTCCGCATAGATTGCCGCGCCGTCTTTTTCGTAGGTGTATGTCATGCCCCGAACCGCTCCAGCACCTGCGCCCGCGTCAGCCCCCGCGCGTCCGGCACATCGGACGCGCGCCCGTCCCTGACCACATCGTAGAGCCCGTCGCAACCGACAACGGTCACTGGCGCCGGGCCGGGGTGCGCGCAGCCCTTTGCACATCCCGAGACATGGAGACCGTTCGGTGCGCTTGAAGCAAGTTGTCTGGCAAGCTCGCGCGTCTCGACCGTGCCCTGCGGGCAGAGCGGCGCGCCGGGGCAGGCGTGTGTCCCAAGGACGGGGGCGCCGGGTGTGAAGATCAGGTTCGGCGAAACATTTCCTATAGCGATATCAGGAGCATGAACGTCGCAGTTCAAGACGACTATTCTCCACGGCGTCACGTCGAGGGTGCTACAGTCTAAGGCGCACAGGGCCGCCAGATCGTCTGCCGCCATTTGGCCGAACGCCACGCCGACAGCCAGGGACGACCCATGTGCGCCGACGTCCGGACGGGGACCAAACGGTCCCGGATCGGCGCAATTCCAGTCCGAGGGAAGTTCGACCGACGTGACATGCCGCTTCATGCGCCCGCTGTCCCGTCCGCCAGTATCCACGAACCACCAAGCCATCTCGATCAGGGCATCTATCGCGTCGTCCTCGGTCACGGGGCGACCGCGCGGTGCGCCATCGGCACGCAAGATCAGGCCACCCTCCCCGGCTTCGAGCCTGAAATCGCCCGGCACTTCGCTCAGGACGCGCGCCGCTTTGGTGTCGATGACGTGGCCGATCTTGGCGGGCATCGCGGGCAGGTCGCCAAGCCGCGACTCAAGCGCCGCCCCGAGCCGGTCGGTCAGGTCGCCCTCTGACCATCCCGGTGCGGCGACGATGGCGCGGCGGGAGTCCATCTCTGGATCGGGATCGACCAGACCGGCGTCGATGAGCGCAGCGAGAAGCCGAGGGTGCGACGCCTCGCTCACGCCCCGGATCTGGAGGTTGGCGCGGCTCGTCACGTCGATCATGCCGTTGCCATGCGCCTTGGCAAGCCCTGCAAGGGTCAGCGCATCTTCCGCCGTCAGCCGCCCCAATCGCGGCTTCACGCGCACGACCAGACCGTCGCCCGACATCATGGGGCGGTGCGCGCCGGGGCACCAGCCGCGAACCAAGGGCGCGGTCACGGCACCATCTCCGCACGGATCGAGTTACGGCGTGTGATCCAAAGGCCCGACTCCGCAAGGGCTGCGAAGCGATCCCGCATGGCGGCCAGCGCGGCGGGATTGGCGTCGGCGAGGAAGGCCGTCACGCCCTCGTCCCCAAGCGTCGCATCCCAGAAACTGTCGAAAAGATGCGGGCCGACAGCGTCGGCGAGGTTCGCGAAAGCGGCCATGTGGTCGAGCGTCGCCGCGATCTCTGCCGCGCCCCGGAAGCCGTGGCGGCGCATTCCGGCGATCCAGTCGGGGTTCGCCGCGCGGGCGTGGACGACGCGCGCCACCTCTTCGGGCAGCGTGCGGGCGCGGGGCCGGGCGGGGTCGGTGTTGTCGACGTGATAGAGCGCCACCCTGCCCCCGCCAGCCCGCGCCTTGGCGGCGGCGAAGCCCGCCTCGTGAGCGGCATAGTCGGCGGCGAGAAGGATGTCGGTCTCGGGCAGGTCCTGAAGGTGGACGAACGTGTCGGCCCCGGCGACGCGCGCGGCGATGCCGTCCCGGTCGTGGATCGTATCGGACCCGTCCAGCGCGAAGGCGCTTTGGTCGAGCCAGGCGTCGCCCGCCCTCGCGCGGCCCTCGGGCGTCAGATCGAGCTCGGCATGGTCCATGCCGAGGCCGTAGTGCCCGGGACGCGGACCGTAGACGCGCGCCTCGCTCTGCCCGACGAAAGGATTGAAGTCCTGAACCTCGTCCCGCGCCGCGAGCGCCCGGACGGCCTGTGCGAAGAGTGCGCTGAGCGAGGGGAACACGTCGCGGAACAGACCCGAGACCCGCAGCGTCACGTCGAGACGCGGGCGGTCGAGTTCGGCAAGCGGCACGATCTCGATGCCCGAAACGCGCTCGGAGCCCTTGTCCCAGACCGGCTTCACGCCGATCAGGTGCAGCGCCATTGCGAACTCCTCGCCCGCCGTGCGCATGGTTGCCGACCCCCAGAGATCGACGACCAGCGCACGCGGCCAGTCGCCCTGGTCCTGAAGATGGCGGCGGACCAGCTCCTCGGCCAGCCTGACGCCCTGGGCATGGGCCGCTCGCGTCGGCACGGCGCGGGGGTCGGTGGTGTAAAGGTTGCGGCCCGTGGGCAGGACGTCGGTGCGGCCGCGATAGGGCGAACCGGAGGGGCCGGGATCGATGCGGCGGCCGTCGAGCGCGGCGAGAAGGGCCGGACGCTCGGTCGCCCGCGGCGTCCGTTGCCCCAGACATGGAGGCCGTCGCCGAACTGGCTTTCCTTCACGTCGCAGACGAAGCGGTCGATGCGGGTGATCGCCTCGGCGGTCGAGGCGGCGCGGTCGAGGCCGAGGTCGTCCTCGACGCCGACGGCGCTGGCCTCGGCGCGGATGTCGGATTGCAGCCGGTCGCGCCTGCGGGGATCGAGACCGTCGGCGTTCGAGAACTCGTCGAGCAGCGCTTCGAGCCGCGCAAGCCTGTCGGGCGTTTTCGACATGGCGAGCGGCGGCGGCACATGGCCGAGCGTCACCGCCCCGATCCGCCGCTTGGCCTGCGCGGCCTCACCAGGGTCGTTGACGATGAAGGGATAGATCACCGGCATGGCACCCGTCAGCGCCTCGGGCCAGCAGGCGTCGGACAGGGCCACCGCCTTGCCCGGCAGCCATTCGAGGGTGCCGTGCGCGCCGATATGGACAAGCGCGTCGGCTTGCGTCCGCAGCCAGAGATAGAAGGCGACATAGGCGTGGCGCGGGGTGCGCGACAGGTCGTGGTAGTCGTCGGCGCGCGTGCCGGGCGTGCCGCGTTCAGGCTGGAGGGCGATGATTGCGGTCCCGTGGCGCTCGGCGGCGAAGGCAAAGGCGCCGTCCGCGGCGTCGGGATCGTCCTCGGGATCGCCCCAGGCGGCGGCGAGATCGGCGCGGAGCGTCTCGGGCAGGTTCTGCAAGGCGGCGCGGTAGGCGTCGAGCGGCCAGCGGATGCCCTCTGGGGCGGCAGCGCCGTCGCCCGCGAGCGTGGCGGCGAAAGCGGTGTCCTGCGCTTCAACTCCATAGCCTGCGCCCGAAAGGTCGCGCAGGATCGCCCCCGCCGAAGCCAGCGCGTCGAGGCCCACGGCATGGGCCATCTGCCAGTCCTTGCCGGGATAGGTCGAGAGGACGAGCGCCACGCGGCGGCGAGCCACAGGCGTTGCGCCGAGCCTCACCCAGGCCGCAACACGGGCGGCGATGGCCTCCACCCTGTCCTCATGCGCCGCATGACCGGCCACGGCGATCTGACAGTCGGCGTCCCAGTCACCCGGCGCCTTGAACGAGGCGACACCAGCGAAGAGACGCCCGTCGACCTCGGGCAGGACGACGTGCATGGCGAGGTCGGCGGGCGAGAGACCGCGAGGAGCCTCTTCCCAGGCCTGTCGCGTGGCGGTCGAGAGGGCCACCTGGAACACCGGGACGCCCCCGGCGTCGAGGGGCGAGGTGCCCTCGGCCCCTTTCCCCGAAAACGCGGTTGCGTTGACGATGGCGGCAGGTGCCAGGGCGGCGATGCGGGCAGCGAGCCAGCGCGCCGCGTCGGGCTCCTTCAAGGACGGCGCGAAGAGGCCGAGGGCCCGGAAGCCACGCGCCTCGAGCGCCGCCATCAGCGCCTCCACCGGCGCGGTGTCGGCGGCGGCGAGGTAGGCGCGGTAGAAGACGACGGCCGCGAGCGGACGAGCGTCGCGCTGGCCGGGGCATCCGGCCGCGCAGGTCTCGCAGGCCGTGCCACCCTTGGCCCCGCGCGCAGGCGTCCAGCAGCCGAAGGGCGGCAGGCGCTTCTCGCCCGCGACCGGACCGACATAGAAGCCAGCCGCCAGCGCCAGTTGCGCAAGCGCCGCCTCGGCGGCGACCGCACCGCCTTCGCCCGCCAGAGCGTTCAGCCGGGCGAGCGTGGCGCGAGGGACGGTGGAGATCGCCTCGAGCGCGGGATCGGGCCGCCCGTCGCCCGGCAGGACGGCGAGGACGAGACCCTGACGGTCGGCCAACTCGCGCAGGCGGGCCAGGCCATAGGCCCAGTAGCTTTGCCCGCCGATCAGCCGCACGAGGACCGCCTTCGCGCCCTGAAGCGTCGTCTCGGCATAGGTGTCGACAGAGACCGGGTGCGTCAGCGCGGCAAGGTTGGCGAGACGCAGCGACGGCAGCGGCCGACCCTCTGCCCGCGCACGATGCCAGCCCCCACGGAAGGCCGAGAGGTCGCTGTCCGAGAAGGAGAGGACCACGAGGTCTCCCGGCGTCTGGCCGAGGTCCCTCGGTGCGTCGCTTTCCTCGAGGCCGTGGCTTTCCCGGAAGACGACGTGCATCCGCGTCAGCCCCGCGTTGCGCTGCGTGGCGGCGCCGGAATGCGTATTTGGGAAGAAATGAAGCGGGGGGTGTCACGTGGTCACGTCCTCGGGCAGGAGTGCCGTGCGGATGGCCTCGCGCATCGATATCGTCGTGCTCGGCGATGACGACGAGGCGGCCGATGCGGGGTTCGCCCGGTTGCCAAGGCCGGTCGAACTGGTGGCGGATGCGGGTGCCCACGCCCTGAAGGAGCAGACGCATCGGCTTGCCCTTCACGGCGGCGTAGCCCTTGACGCGCAGGATGTTCTGCCGTTCGGCGAGGCGGCGGACGCGCTCGGCCAGAGCCTCGGCGCTTTCGGCTTCGGGGATCTCGATGACGACGGTGTCAAAGTCGTCGTGGTCGTGGTCGTCCGCGCCGTCATGGTGCGAGGGGCGCGCGTCAAGGTCGTCCTCTGCGGCCGCACCGAGGCCCAGGATCACGCGGGCGTCGACGGCGCCCTCGGCGACCTCGATCACCGGGATCGGGCGCGGCGCCTCTGCGGCGATGATCTCTTTCGCACGGGCGACGCCGTCCGGCCCGGCAAGGTCGGGCTTCGTCAGCAGCACCACGTCGGCACAGGCGATCTGGTCCTCGAAGACTTCGGACAGAGGCGTCTCGTGGTCGATGCTCTCGTCCGCTGCGCGCTGTGCGTCCACCCGCGCCACGTCAGGCGCGAAGCGGCCCGCCGCGACGGCCTCGGCATCGGCGAGTGCTATGACGCCGTCGACGGTGACGCGCGAGCGGATCGCAGGCCAGTCGAAGGCGCGCAGGAGCGGCTTCGGAAGCGCCAGCCCCGAGGTCTCGATCAGGATGTGGTCGGGGCGCGGATCGAGGGCGAGGAGCGCCTCGATCGTGGGGATGAAGTCGTCGGCGACCGTGCAGCAGATACATCCGTTCGCCAATTCGACGATGTTCTCGGCGGGGCAGTCGGGGATGGCGCAGGACTTCAGGATCTCGCCGTCCACTCCAACGTCGCCGAACTCGTTGACGATGACGGCGAGGCGGCGACCCTGCGTCGTGGCGATCAGGTGGCGGATCAGCGTGGTCTTGCCCGCCCCGAGAAACCCGGTGACGACGGTGACGGGGATCTTCGCGAGGTCGGTCATATGGTCGGGCATTCGGGGGCCTCCAGGGGCGGGATGCGAGCGATGCAGTTCTTGCGGAAGTGTTCCGGCCTCTCACGCCATGGCACGAGGCCGTCCGGCGTGGCGCGGTAGCGCGCGACGCCATCGAGCACGATTCCGACCTTCTCGGGGTCGAGGCGGCCATAGACGTAGGTCCAGCGGCGCGGACCACCCCTCAGCACGACCGAGCAGCCCTGATCGCAGTTCGACAGGCATTCGACGGCGCGAAGGGTGACGCCCTCGGGCAGGTCGGCCTCGTCGAGGGCGGCGTGGAGGAGCGCGCCGGGACGCGGCGCCTCGGGATCGGCAAGAACGCCGTTGCGGCAGGTCGTGCAGACCAGAAGCTCAACTGAAGGATGGTCGGTCACGCGGTCGTCCCGTTCGGTCTGGCCGGAGGGAAGACAACGAGCGGGCAAACATGCCGGACCCGCCACCGGAACCCCCCGTCCGGTTACGTTTCTCGCGCTGGCAGGTCTCCCGGCTTGCGGATGTGAGGATGATCCTCGCGGCGATCCGGCCTTCCCGGACATCTGGTCCAGTGGCCAAGCGGATCGCCTCTCCGGTCACGGTCGCGGGGGCGGCTGCGCTTCGGAGGCGTCGCCCCCTGTCGCATTCCCTTTTCACCTGCACTAGACAGGCACCAGCACGGCGGCGACCCTCTGCCGGAACGTGTTCCTTGTCAAGAAGCCGAAGGCCCCCAGCCCATGACCGACGACGCCACCCGCCACGCCGAGAAGATGAAGAAGATCAAGGCCGCTCGCGACCGGATGATGGAGGGCAAGACCGGCGAAAAGGGGCTGATCGTGGTGCTGACGGGCAAGGGCAAGGGCAAGTCCTCCTCGGCCTTCGGAATGCTGACCCGCGCGGTGGCGCACAAGATGCCGGCAGGCGTCGTCCAGTTCATCAAGGGCGCCTGGGGCACGGGCGAGCGCGACTTCTTCGAGGGCATGGGCGGCGTCACCTGGGTGACGAGCGGCGAGGGCTTCACCTGGGAGACGCAGGACCGCGACCGCGACATCGCCGCCGCGACGGCTGGGTGGGAGCGCGCGAAAGAGATGATCCGAGACCCCGCGATGCGCTTCGTCCTTCTCGACGAGATCAACATCGCGCTGCGCTACGACTACCTCGATATCGACGAGGTGGTGGAGTTCCTGCTGACCGAGAAGCCCGCGATGACGCACGTCGTGCTGACCGGGCGGAACGCCAAACCCGAGCTGATCGAGGCCGCCGACCTGGTGACCGAGATGGAGCAGGTGAAGCACCCCTTCCGCGACGGGATCAAGGCGCAGGCGGGGATCGAGTTCTGATGCCGCGACCGTTCTTCTTGGCCGAAATACTCTCGGGGGAGCCCGAGGGGGCGACGCGCCCCTCGGTCCTTCGCCGGGGATGAGCCGGGCGCTGATGATCCAGGGCACCGGCTCGAACGTGGGCAAGTCGGTGCTGGTGGCGGGGCTGTGCCGGGCGGCGCGGCTGCGGGGGCTGTCGGTAGCGCCCTTCAAGCCGCAGAACATGTCGAACAACGCCGCCGTGACCTCGGACGGGGGAGAGATCGGGCGGGCGCAGGCGCTTCAGGCGCTGGCCTGTGGCCTCGCGCCCCACACCGACATGAACCCGGTGCTGTTGAAGCCCGAGACGGAGGTGGGCGCGCAGGTCGTCGTGCAGGGCCGCCGCGTGGCGACGGTCAAGGCGCGGGACTACGCTGGTATGAAGCCCTCGCTGATGGCTCCCGTGTTGGAGAGCTTCGGACGGCTTCGGGCGGCGCACGATCTGGTGCTGGTAGAAGGGGCCGGCTCTCCGGCGGAGGTGAATCTGCGTGCGGGCGACATCGCGAACATGGGCTTCGCCACCGCGGCTGGGGTGCCGGTGGTGCTGGCGGGCGACATCGACCGGGGCGGCGTCATCGCGCAGATCGTGGGCACGCAGGCGGTGCTTGACGCTGGAGATGCCGCGATGGTGAAAGGCTTTATCATCAACAAGTTCCGCGGCGATCCTTCGCTTTTCGACGACGGTTACCGGCTGATCGAGGCGCACACCGGCTGGCGCGGGTTCGGCGTGCTGCCGTGGTTCGCGGAGGCGGCGCGCTTGCCGGCGGAGGATGCGCTGGATCTGCGGTCCGGAGGGACGGGCAAGTTCCACATCGTCTGCCTAGCTTTCAGCCGGATCGCCAACTTCGACGACCTCGACCCTCTCGCGGCCGAGCCCGGCGTGCGCCTGACGATGCTTCGCGCGGGCGCGGCTCTCCCGGGAGACGCGGATCTCGTGATCCTGCCGGGCTCGAAGTCGACGCGGGGCGATCTGGCCTATCTGCGGGCGCAGGGCTGGGACGTGGACCTTGCCGCGCATGTCCGACGCGGCGGGCGTGTCCTGGGAATTTGCGGGGGGTTCCAGATGCTGGGGCGGGTCGTCAAGCGATCCGCAGGGCATCGAGGGGCCGGAAGGCGAGACCGAGGGTTTGGGGCTTCTCGACGTCGAGACGGTGATGACGCGCCGACAAGCGGCTGACCGAGACGGACGCCGTTCACGCCGGGACCGAGCGTGGCGTTTCGGGGCTACGAGATCCACATCGGGCAGACGGAGGGTCCGGACCGGGCGCGGCCCTTCGCCCATGTGGAGGGGCGGCCCGAGGGTGCGGTTTCGGCGGACGGGCGGATCGCGGGAAGCTACCTGCACGGGATGTTCCGCGACGATGCCTTCCGGCAGGCGTGGCTGGCGGCGGAGGGCGCGCGAGCTTCGGACTTCGCCTATGGCGAGACCGTCGAGCGGACGCTGGATGCGCTGGCGGCGCACATGGAAGACCACCTCGACCTCGACGCGCTTTTCGCAACGGCGGGGTAAGTCAGGCGTGGAAGACCGCTTCGACCTGCGCCCAGGCCGCGGCATCCGGGAGGCCGAGGCGGATCCAGTCGCTGGAATAGGGGAAGATGCGGCTCCAGACGCGGCCGTCTGCGAGACGATCCTGCGCCGCGCGGGCGTCGGCTGTGCGGTAGAGACGGAAAAGCGTGGTGCCGCCTTCGACCGTCCAGCCCATGCCGGTCGCGAGGCTGTCGAGACGGTCGGCGTCGTGCGCCAGCCTGACGACCGTCTCGTCCCGCCAAACCGTGTCCGTGAGCGCCGCCTTACCGATGGCGATGGCGGGACCAGAGACCGGCCAGGGACCTGACGCCTCGCCCAGAGCGGCGATGCGATCCGGGGAGCCAAGGACGAAGCCCAGCCTCAGACCCGCGAGGCCGTAGAACTTGCCGAAGGAGCGCAGGATCAGGATGTTGGGCGTTCCCTCGTCCGCCATCGAAAGCGCCGGTTCAGGATCGGCGAAGCTCTCGTCGACGACGAGGACAGCTACCTTGCTTGCAAGCGCCGAAAGAGCCTCACGCGACAGCCTTCGTCCGTCGGGATTGTTCGGGTTCACGACGACGGCGACGTCGGCACCTTCCAGCGCCTCGTCCGACGCCACCGTCTCGGTCTCCCACCCCGCCGCCGCAAAGCTCGCCGCATGTTCGTTGTAGGTCGGTCCCAGCACCCTCGCCCGCCCCTTGGGCAGCACGTGCGGCAGAAGCTGGATCGCGGCCTGCGCGCCCGCGACCGGTAGGATCGCTCTTGAAGCGCCGTAGGCCACCTTCGCCGCAGCCGAAAGCGCCTCGATGTCCGCGCGCGTCGGGAGGGCGTCCCAGGCGCGGGCCGGGATCGCGGGCAGCGGGTAGGGCCTCGGGTTGATGCCGGTCGACAGGTCGACCCAATCTGCCGGTCCTCCGCCCCACCGTGCCATCGCCGCGTCGAGGTTGCCGCCGTGATCGCGCATCAGAGTAGCGCCGCGAGAAGGAGGAGCCCCGCCGTGAACAGCACCGTCCGACGGAAGATGCGCAGGCCGAGAAACAAATCCTCGGGCCGTGGATCTCCCGCGACGGGGTTGAGCCAGGGGTCGTTCGAGGTCACGCCGTCGTACATGCGCGGACCCGACAGCCGCACGCCAAGCGCGCCCGCCATCGCCGCTTCGGGCCAGCCGGCGTTCGGCGACCGGTGGAGGCCCGCGTCGCGGCGCATGGTGCGGAAGGCCGGGCCCCGCGCGCGCGAAGCGAGTGCGATCAGCGCCCCCGTCAGCCGGGCCGGGATGAGGTTCAGCACGTCGTCGATCCGCGCGGCCCCCCAGCCGAAGTCGCGGTAGCGTTCGTTCCGGTGCCCGATCATCGAGTCGAGGGTGTTGGCGGCCTTGTAGGCGGCGATGCCCGGCAGACCGAGGAGCGCGCCCCAGAAGAGCGGTGCGACGACCCCGTCCGAGGCGTTCTCGGCGAGGCTTTCGAGCGCGGCGCGGGCGATCCCGGCCTCGTCCAGCGCTTCCGGGTTGCGGCCGACGATCATGGCGACGGCGGTGCGGGCGGCTGCGATGTCGCCCGTCACGAGAGGTGTCGCCACGCGCTCGACGTGGTCGTGAAGGGAGCGCGCGGCCACGAGGGGCCAGGCGAGCAGGCCGGCGAGAAGAACTCCCGCCGCGCCTCCGGGAAGGATCGACTGCACGAGCCATGCGACAAGTGCGGCGAAGAGGATCAGCGCGATGGCTGTGGCCGCCCCGGCGAGGCGCCGGAAAGCCGGCGCATAGTCCGGACGATTGAGCGCGGCCTCGGTCAGGCTGACCAGACGTCCGAACCACCCGACCGGATGCCCCACGACCCGATAGAGGCGGTCCGGCCAACCAAGCGCCGCGTCGACGGCCAGAGCGATCAGCATCGCCCCCGCCGCTGTCACTGACGCCCGCCGGTGTGGAAGCCAACTACGCCTTGGAACCCGGCCTCTGAGAGACGGTCCGCCACCGAGGCATCCGCCTGTCCCGGCGCGAAGACGAGGCCCCTCGCCGATCCGGTGTGCGCGCGAACGAAGCCAAGCGCGCCGATCTCTCGGGCGAGATCTTCGGTCGGGTCGCCTTCGGGTCCGCGCAGGGCTGTCGTGCGGCGCGCCGCTTCCGAAGCGATTCCGGCCAGCGCCGCTCGGTCGGCGTCGCGGGCGGCGCGCTCCCACATCGGCACGAGGTCGGCGATGTCGGGGAAAAGTGTGTCGTCCGCATCGGTGCGGATCGGTGCGCCCCAGAAGCCGCCGACCACGTCGAAGGCCGGCAGCGGCTCGAACCGGCGCAGCGCGCGCGCCTCGCGCGAGGCCCAAAGGCAAGTGTCGGGCGAGGCGATCATCAGGGGGTCCACCGCACCCTCGGCCCGGCGGCAGGCGGTGGCCAGCGCCTCCTCGCCCGGTGTGCGTCCCGCGACGGCCGCAAGGGCCAGAAGACCCGCGGTCGAGGCTCCGGCCCCGCCGCCTGCGGGCATGTCGGCGGTGAGCGTCACCTGAATCAAGGGCAGCCCGCCCAATTCGTGCAGGAAGGTGCGGGCGCGCGTCTCGCCCAGAAGCCCGCCGTCGTCGATCGAGAAGCGGTCGGAGGGCCGCGCCTCGGCGGTGACGCCGAGCGCCTTGCAGGAGAGCGTGACGAGCACGACGGGACCATCCGGTCCCAGACGGCCCTGAAGCCATTCGCCGAAGTGGCCGGTGATGCGGGTCATGCGAACCTCCCGTTGACCGAGCGTATCGCGAAGCCGCCGTCGGGCAGCGCGCGGAGGCGGGTGATGGACAGGGGGTCGACCTCGAAGGCCAGGCCCTGCGCGAGGTCGCCCAGGGCCAGGCCGAGGGCGGCACGAACCGTGCCAGCGTGCGCCACGACGGCGACGGGGCCGCTTGCTGCCTGACGGGCGGCGTCGCGGAGGGCGGGTGTCGAGCGGGCGCACATCGCGCGGAAGCTTTCGCCCGAGGGCGGTGCATGGTCCGCAAGTGCGTCCCGGTCCAGGGGGCCGAGGTCGGGGATCTCGGCCCAGGCACGGCCGTCCCACTCGCCGAAGTCCTGCTCGCGGAGGCGCTCGTCGGCTTGGGCTTGATGTCCGGGCCAGAGAAGGGCCGCCGTGTCGCGGCAGCGGCGGGACGGGCTGACATGCAGGGCGGTGACCTCGGGCACCCGTCCCGCAAGTGCCGCAAGGTCGGCGCGCGCGGCTTCGGTCAGATCGGTCTCGCGTCGACCCGCCAGACGGTCTCCGGTCCCGGCTTCCGCGTGCCGGATCAGGATGAGATCTCCGGCCGAAAACATGCGCAGCCCCCGCCTTTCCATCGTCCGAGCAATCTGCAATGTCATGGCGGCATGGGAAAGTCGATACTCGTCACCGGCGGCGCGCGGTCCGGGAAAAGCGCCCTTGCCGAGGGTCTGGCGCTGAACCTCCCCGGCCGCCCGGTCTATGTCGCGACGGCCGAAGCGCGCGACGGCGAGATGTCGGACCGCATCCTGCGGCACCGCGCGCGGCGGGGGGATGAGTGGCGCACGGTGGAGGAACCCCTCGATCTCGTGGGAGTCCTGAAGGCCACGGACGGCGACGGGGCGCGACTGGTGGATTGTCTGACGCTGTGGCTGTCGAACCTGATGGAGGCCGGGCGCGATCCCGCTTCGGAGGGAGAGGCGCTGGCGACGGCGCTGGCGGCGCAGTCCGCGCCGGTGATCCTCGTGACGAACGAGGTCGGCTCGGGGATCGTGCCCGACAACGCCCTCGCCCGCGCGTTCCGGGATGCGGCGGGAGAGCTGAACCAGGCGATTGCCCGGGCGTCGGACGAGGTGTATCTGGCCGTCTCCGGCTATCCCCTGAAGGTGAAGTGACCCTATGCAAGACTTTGATTTCACGTCTCTGGAAGGCATTGCCGCCCTCGCCTCCTCCCTGCCCCAGCCGGACGAAGACGCGGGCCGTTCGGCGCGCGCGCGGCAGGACAGCCTGACGAAGCCTCCGGGATCGCTTGGCGCGCTCGAGGATCTGGCGGTCTTCATGGCAGGCTGGCAGGGCGTGGAGCGGCCACGGATCGAAACGCGCGCAGGCGCTGATCTTCGCAGGCAACCACGGGGTATGCGCGCGCGGCGTGAACCCCTTCCCGCAGGAAGTGACAGCGCAGATGGTCGCGAACTTCAACGCGGGCGGGGCTGCGATCAACCAGCTCTGCCGCGTGGCGGGGGCCGATCTGTCGGTGGTCGCACTCGACCTCGACCGGCCGACGCGGGATTTCACGGCAGCGCCGGCGATGGACGAGGCCGAGACGCTTGCCGCAATGCGGGCGGGGTGGGAGGCGGTCGATGCAAAAGCTGACGTGCTGATCCTCGGAGAGATGGGGATCGGCAACTCGACCGTCGCGGCGGCCTTGTGCGCGGCGCTCTTCGGCGGCGCGGCCCCGGACTGGGTCGGTGCGGGCACCGGGTCGGACGCCGAGGGACGCGCGCTGAAAGCGAAGGTCGTGGCGGAGGGCGTGGCGCTGCACGGAAGCCTCCCGCCCCTCGGCATCCTAGCGGCGCTCGGCGGACGCGAACAGGCGGCCATCGCGGGCGCGGTGCTGGCGGCGCGGATGGCGCGGGTGCCGGTCATCCTCGACGGCTTCATCTGCACCGCTTCCGCCGCGCCCCCTCCACGCCGCCGACCCGGCCTTCCTGGTGCATTGCCTCGTAGGCCATCGCAGCGCCGAGGCGGGACACCGCCGCCTGCTCGAGGCGCTCGGCAAGGAGCCCGTTCTCGACTTCGCGATGCGGCTCGGCGAGGGCACTGGAGCCGCGCTGGCGCTTGGCGTCCTGCGCGCGGCTCTGGCCTGTCACAACGGGATGGCGACCTTCGCCGATGCCGGGGTGTCGGGCGGGTGAGCGACGCGCGGCAGAGGCTGGCCGAGGTGCAGGCGGCGGTCATGTTCCTGACCCGCCTGCCCGCCGGACGCCTGCCGCCCAAGGTGCCGACGCTGGCGGAGGCGAGCTGGGCCTTTCCCCTTGCCGGGTCTTCTCGTGGGTTTCCTCTCGGGCGCAGTGTTCCTTGCGACCTCTGCCCTGCCGCCTCTTGCCTCGGCCCTTCTGGCGCTGGCGACCGCGAGCTTGCTGACCGGCGCGCTGCATGAGGACGGTCTTGCAGACGTGGCCGACGGTTTCGGCGGCGGGCGGGACAAGGCGCGGAAGCTCGCGATCATGCGCGACAGCCGCATCGGCAGCTATGGCGCGGTGGCGCTGGTCCTCTGCCTCGGCCTCATCGCGAGCGGCATGGCCGAGGCCGGGCGGATCGGCCTGTTCCTGGCGATCGGCGCGGGGACGCGGGCGGTCTTGCCTGCGCTGCTCGCGTGGCTGCCGCCTGCCCGCGACGATGGCCTCGGCCACAGCGCGGCGCTCTCGGCAGGCTGGAGGCTCTGGGCGGCGCTCGGCATCGCGCTCGTCGTGGCGCTGTTGGCCGGAGCGCTCCTGCCCCTTCTCGCTGCGTGGATTGCCGCAGGCGCCGTCGGCGTCCTCGCGCTCCGCCAGATCGGGGGGCAGACCGGCGACGTCATGGGCGCCGCGCAGAAGCTGGGCGAGGCCGCTGGCTGGCTTACGGCGGCGGCGCTGATCTGAGACCTACCAGTCCGTCGAGATGAACTGCGTCTCCATGTACTCCAGCATCCCCTCGTGCCCGCCCTCGCGGCCGAGACCGGAATGCTTCGTGCCGCCGAAGGGCGCGGCCGGGTCGCTGACGAGGCCGCGGTTGAGGCCCACCATCCCGTACTCCAGCCGCTCGGACACCTGCATTCCCTTCTTGAGGTCCTTGGTGAAGACATAGGCGACGAGGCCGTATTCGGTGTCGTTCGCCCGCTTCACCACGTCGTTCGGTGTCGGTGAAACTCTGGATCGCGGCGACGGGGCCGAAGATCTCGTCGCTCACGCAGTCGGCGTTCGGCGGGATATTCGACAGGACGGTGGCGGGGTAGAAGAAGCCCTTCCCCTCCATCCGCTCGCCGCCGAGGTGCAGCTTGGCACCCTTCTCCAAGGCGTCCTCGACGAAGCAGGCGACCTTTTCCTGCGTGTCGCGGTCGACGAGGGGGCCGAGATCGACGCCGTCCTCGAGGCCGTTGCCGACCTTGAGCGCGCGCATCTTCGCGGTGAACTTCTCGATGAACTCGGCCTCGACGGCCTCGTGGACGAAGATGCGGTTCGCCGCCGTGCAGGCCTCGCCGCCGTTGCGCATCTTGGCGATCATGCAGCCTGCCACGGCGGCCTCGATGTCGGCGTCGTCGAAGACGATGAAGGGCGCGTTGCCGCCAAGCTCCATCGCGGGCTTCAGCACGTTCGGCGCGGCGGTCTTGAGCAGCTTCACCCCCGTCTCGGTCGAGCCGGTGAAGGAAATGACGCGCACGCGGCGGTCCTGAAGCAGCGCCTCGACGATCTCGCCCGTCTTCTTCGAGGGCAGGACGTTGACGATGCCCGGGGGCACGCCCGCTTCCTCCAGGAGGTCGGCCAGCGCAAGCATGGTCAGGGGCGTGGCAGAGGCGGGCTTGACGATGACGGGGCATCCGGCGGCGAGCGCCGGGCCGATTTTGCGCGTGCCCATGGCTGCGGGGAAGTTCCACGGCGTCACGAGAACGGCGATGCCCGCGGGCTTGTGGTGGACGACGATGCGGGCGTTGGACGACGGCCCGCGGGTTATCATGCCCTCGTTCCGCACGGCTTCCTCGGAGAACCAGCGGAAGAACTCGGCGGCATAGGTCGCCTCGCCCTTGGCGTCGGCCTTTGCCTTGCCGTTCTCCAGCGTGATGAGCCGGGCGAAGTCGTCGAGCCGCGCGGTCATCAGCTCCCAGGCCTTGCGCAACACCTCACCCCTCTCACGCGGCGGGCGAGCGGCCCAGTCGGGAAACGCCGCCTCGGCGGCGTCGAGGGCCGCCTTCGCGTCGGCCACGCTTGCCGAGGCCACGCTCGCGATCACGCTTTCGTCGAAGGGATTGAGGACGTCGAAGCGGTCGCCGTCCGCGCCATCGCGCCACTTGCCCCCGATCCAGAGGTCGGTCTTCAGGGCGTCTTCGATCCGCTGCGTGTCGGGCATGGGCTTTGTCCTTCAACTCGGAGGGACGGCGGAATGCGCCGTCCCGTTAGGGTCACTTCTGCATGGCGGCGAGTGCATCCGCACCGCCCACGCTGTCGACATAGGCCTGCGTCACGTCCGCGACAGCGTCGGCGAAGGGCTGCGCCTCTTCCTCCGTCAGCTCGATCACGGTGTTGTCGCCCGACTCGCGCGCGGCCTGAAGCGCCGCATCCGCCGTGGCGTTCCAGGCGGTTTCGGCGCTTTCGGACAGGCTGCGGCCGATAACGCCGTCAAGTGCGGTCTTCGCCTCGTCCGACAGCGCGTCATAGGTGCCCTGCCCCATCACAGCGTAGAACACGATCTGGCCGAGCGGCGCCCCGAGCGTGTAGCTGGAGGCGACCTCGTCGAGCTTGAAGTCCGACAGCGTCGAGGCGCCGGTGAAGACGCCGTCGATGAGCCCGGTCTGAAGCGCGTTGTAGACCTGGTTGATCGGCATCTGCACGGGCGTCGCGCCAAGCGCCTCGGCGACTTCGGCGGCGGTGGCTCCGGCGACGCGGATCTTGAGGCCCTGAAGATCGGCGGGCGTGCGGATCTCCCTGTCCTTCATGATCATGATGTTCGGCTCGGAGGTCCAGAGCGCCAGCGGCACGGTGCCGGGAAACTCGTCCTGAAAGGTGTCGAGCGCGTCGTAAAGTGCGTCATAGCCGGTCTTGCCCTCGGGGATGACGCCCGGAAGCTCGGCGATCATGGTCTTGCCGAACTGCGACGAGGTGTACCCCGGCAGACCCCAGACCATGTCGGCCACGCCCTGGACGGCACGGACGTATTGCTCGGCCGGACCCGCGCCCAGCTCTCCGCCATGATACCCCTTGACCGTCACCGCGCCGTTCGTGGCGGCGGAGAGGTCGGCGTTCAGCTTCTCCATGACGCTTGCGTTGATGGTGTGGAACGGCGGCGTGAAGTTTGCGAACTTCAGCTCCTGCGCCACGGCGGGCAGCGTTGTCAGCGCGACGGCGGCGGCCATGAGGCCAAGGCGAATGGTCATGTGGGTCCTCCCGGTTCGGTGCGGCGTTGCCCGCCGCGAACTCGCCCCGAAGGATATGCGGCGGCCGCACACGAAGGAAAGGGCGGCGGCTTGCCATTGCCGTGGATCGGGCCTTGCATGGCGACGAGGGAATCGCGCGGCACACGGGGAGACGCATGGACCGGACGAACAGGATGACGGGCGCCGAGGCGATGGTGCGGATGCTTCAGTCGCATGGCGTGAAGCACATCTTCGGGCTCTGCGGCGACACGACCCTGCCGTTCTACGACGCGCTCTACCGGCTCGATCATGGCATGACGCACATCCTGACGCGCGACGAACGCTCGGCCGCCTACATGGCCGACGGATATGCCCGCGTGACAGGGCGTCCGGGCGTCTGCGAGGGGCCGTCGGGCGGCGGGGCGACCTACATCCTGCCGGGGCTCGTCGAGGCGAACGAAAGCTCGATCCCGATCCTCGCCATCACCTCGGACGTGGGTACCCGGTCGCGCGGGCACTATCCCCTGACCGAACTCGACCAGGAGGGGCTGATGCGGCCCCTGACGAAGCACGCGCGCACCATCCAGCACGCCGATCAGGTGCCGGACGCGGTGCGAACGGCCTTCCGCACCATGACGACCGGAAGGCCCGGCTCGGCGCACCTGGGCTTTCCGATCGACGTCCAGAGGGGCGAGGCGAACCCCGACGACATCTGGGCCGATCCCGCGCACGCGGCCTTCCCCGCCTATCCCTCCGGCCCGGATCCCGTCGCGGTCGAGGCTGCGCTCGACGCGATCCTCTCGGCCAAGTTTCCGCTGGTGATCTGCGGCGGCGGCATCGTGCTGTCCTGCGCCGAGGAGGAGTTCCGGACCTTCGTCGAGACGCTCGACATCGCGGTGGCGACGACCATCTCGGGCCAGGGCTCCATCGCCGAGACGCATCCGAACTGCCTCGGCGTCGTCGGCTCGAACGGAGGCGTCGCCGAAACGCGGAGCGTCGTCGACAAGGCCGACCTCGTCGTCTTCATCGGCTGCCGCGCGGGGTCGGTGACGACCGAGTTGTGGCGGCACCCGAAGAAGGGCACCCGCGTCGTCCACGTCGACAGCGACCCCGAGGTGATCGGAGCGTCCTACCGCACCGAGGTCGGCGTGGTGTCCGACGCGCGCCTTGCGCTGTCTGCGATGAACGACGCCCTGTCCTGCCGCGACCGGCTGCCGAGCTTCGGCGGCGCAAAGGCCATCGAGCGGCCCAAGGCGAAAAAATGGGCCACCTTCCGCAAGCTGGCCGAGAGCGACGCCGCCCCGATCCTCCCCGAGCGCACCATCGCAACCCTGCGAAAGCTCCTCGACGACGACGCCATCGTGGTGGGCGATCCCGGAACCCCCTGCCCCTATATCTCGGCCTACTACGAGCTGAACGCGACGGGACGGCGGCTGTTCTCGAACCGGGCGCACGGCGCGCTTGGCTATGCGTTGTCGGCGTCGGTCGGCGCGGCGATTGGCGCGCCGGGGAAGAAGGTCGTGGGGCTGATGGGCGACGGCAGCTTCGGCTTCACCTGCGGCGAATTGGAAACCGTCGTGCGGCTGAACCTGCCGATCACCTATGTCGTGTTCTCGAACGCGGTCTACGGCTGGATCAAGGCCGGTCAGAAGACGAAGTTCGACGAGCGATATTACTCGGTCGATTTCGGCCGCACCGATCATGCCCGCGTGGCCGAGGCCTTCGGAGTGAAGGGCTTTACCGTCGAGGATCCCGACAAGCTGGAGCACGCCCTGCGCGACGCGCTGGCGCATCCCGGGCCAAGCCTCGTCGATATCATCAGCCAGCCGCTTCAGGACGCGCACGCGCCCGTCAGCGAGTGGATCGCCTGAGCCTCAGTTGACTGCCAGCGTCACGCGCACCAGCGTGCCCGCGCCGGACTTCGGCGTCTCGATCTCGACGCCGCCGCCGTAGGTGAAGGCGATCTTGCGCAGGATGGCCAGGCCCATGCCCGCGCCGGGGTCGATATCGCGCGAGACGAGCTTCGTCATCGGGCGCATCACATGCTCGCGCTTCGCCTCGGGGATGCCGGGACCGTTGTCGGCGACCTCCAGCACCCAGGCGCGGCCTGACTGCGGGCCGCCGGTGACGGCGATCCGGGGTGCGTGCATCGGGTGGTGCCGGACGGCGTTCAGGATCAGGATCGAGAACATGCGCTGAAGGTCGGCAAGGCCCATCTGGATACTGCCGCGATCCATGTCGACCGTGAGCGAAACGTCGTCGTCGAGACCAAGGTCGTCAATGACCTCGGCCAGGACACGCGCGGGCCGGACGGCTGCGATTGGCTGCATCCTTCCCACCCGCGAATGTTCCAGAAGGCCCGTCAGCATGAGGTCGAGCCGGCAGGCGTGCGACGAGATCAGTTCCAGGTGCCGTTCCGTGGCGGCCGGCACGCGCAGGGCGGCCTTGTGCAGGTCCTCGGCGATCCAGCCGGGCAGCTCCTGAAGGGCGCGCACCGAGGCGCGCAGGTCGTGGGACAGGCGATGGACCAGTTCATCGGTCTCGCTGTCGGACTGGGCGACGGGAATCGTCGGGTCGAAGGAAAGGTTCGCGTTCATCGGTGTCTCACGTCTCTGCGCCCCGCCGTGCGGTCTAGGCTGGAGGCCGTTAAGCGCGGGTGAACCGAAGGGCGAGAGGTCCGAAAGGGGCGTGCTTCGCCGTTAACCCTCGCCTAAGCCAGCCCGGCTAGGGTCGCGGGACCACAGTCGCAGCAGACAGACAGGACCAGCATGGCGGACCAGGCGCTGAAGATCGCCCCAGGGGCGACAGAGACCCGAGAGATGCGGATACTCGTCATCGACGACAACGAATTCGACCGCCAGCGGGTGCTGCGGCTTTGCCAGCGCGCGGGCCTCAGGTTCGAAAGCCGCGAGGCATCGACGCTGGACGAGGTGCGGCAGGCCTTGGCCGACACATCGTTCGACCTGATCTTCGTCGACTACCATCTCGGCGGCGAAACGGGTCTCGACGCCATCGACCTTGTTGCGTCGCATCCCAACCAGCACGCAGCGGCGGCCATCATGCTTGCGGGCGACGGCCAGATCGCCGTCGCGGTCGAAGCGATGCGGCGCGGCTGCTCGGATTACCTGACGAAGGCGATGATGACGGTCGAAACGCTGCAGAAATCCATCGCCACGGCGCTGGAACGCTGCATGATCGTGGCCGCCATCGACGAAGAACGCGCGACCCGCGCCGCCTTGGAACGCGCCATCCAGGAATACGCCAGCACCTGCACCGCCGAGATGCGGTCGATCCTGTCGGCGACGCTGCGGCGGGTTCGGGGCCTGAGGGCGCACGTCACCCAAGGGACCGAGGCGCTGACGACCGGGCTCGGCGGGATCGAACGCGACATCGACCGCCTTTGGGGCGCCCTCCCCGACTTCCGGGCCGAAGCGCAGCGGGTGACGGCCCCGCAGTCCGCCTCCGTCGTTCACCTCGCGCCGCCGACCTGAGGAACGTCCCAGGCTCTGTCCCGCGAAAACGGCGGCGGCATGTCGCTTTCGGACGGCTGTCGGCCCTTGTAATGGGTCAAGGCGTAAGTCATCCCGGACGGGTCACATGCGCCTCCTGATTTCCTTCGCGGCCCTCTTCACCTCCGTCGTGCTGTTGCAGCTCGGCGCGGGCGGGGTCGCGCCGCTCGACGCGATTTCAGGCATCGACCTGGGCTTCACCACGGCGCAGGTCGGCCTTCTGGGATCGGCGCACTTCCTGGGCTTCTTCGTCGGCTGCTGGTGGGCGCCGCGCCTGATGGGATCGGTCGGCCATTCACGCGCCTTCGCGGCCTTCACCGCCGTCGGCACGATCGGCATCCTCAGCCACATGCTGGTCGTCGACGCCTATGCCTGGATGGTGATGCGCGGTCTGTCGGGTCTCTGCGTCGCGGGATGCTATACCATCGTAGAAAGCTGGCTTCAGGCCAAGGTCACGAACGAGACGCGCGGCCGCGCCATGGGCATCTATCGGGTCGTCGACATCGTGGGGTCGCTCGCCGCGCAGTTGATGATCTCGGTTCTCGATCCGGCGAGTTACGTCTCCTACAACATCCTCGCGATCGTCTGCTGCGCCGCACTCGTGCCGCTGGTCCTGACGCGGGTCGAGCAGCCGGCGATCCCGGTCCCGCCGCGCCTGCGGCCGGGCCTCGCCTTCCGGCATTCGCCCCTCGCGGCGGCCGGCGTCATCTCGTCCGGTGTCACCGGCGCGGCCTTCCGCATGGTCGGCCCCGTCTACGGGATCGAGGTCGGACTGTCCGTCGACACCATCGCTCTTTTCCTCGCGGCCTATGTCCTCGGCGGCGCGGTGGCGCAGTATCCGGCGGGCTGGTTCGCCGACCGATATGACCGCAGGTGGGTGCTGGTCGTGCTGTCGATCCTGACCATAGTCGCCTCGGCGGGCATGGTCTTCTTCCCCGGCGCAGCCTTCGTGACGGCGGCCTTCTTCGGCTTCTCGACCTTCCCGATCTACTCGGTGGCGGCCGCGCACGCCCACGACTTCGCCACGCAGGACGAGCGTGTCGACCTGTCGGCATCGCTGATGTTTCTTTATGCCGTGGGCGCCATCGCCTCGCCCTGGCTCGTATCGACCCTGATCGAGGCCTACGGCCCCGCCGCGATGTTCATCTTCGTGGGCGCGGCCCACATCGTGCTGATCGGGTTCGGTCTCTGGCGGATGCGGGTCCGGGGCGCCGAACGCAAGACACGCTATGTCTATGCACCAAGGACGAGCTTCGTGATCGGCAGACTGCTGGGGCGGTTTCGGCGACGAGCGCTAGAGCGGTTCGGTCAGGACCGTGGGGCCGAGACCCTGTTCCAGCGTTTGAGCGGGTCGCTCGGGCACCACCAGCATCATCGCACCGGCGATACCGACGAACCCCGCGAACAGATAGATGAAAAGCGTATGTCCCGACATGCCATCTTCCTGCCACGCAAATGGGGCGATTCCGTGGCCCTCAGGCGTTGCGGATAACGGCCGCGAAGGTGTCGAAGATGACACCGTTGGCGCAGATCAGCTCGCCGGTTTCCAGCGGGTCCTCGCCCCGGCGCATCCCTTCGACAAGGCCACCGGCCTCGCGGACGATCAGAAGCCCCGCAGCGATGTCCCAGGCATGCAGCCCGCGCTCCCAGAAGCCCTCGTAGCGGCCCGCCGCGACGTAAGCGAGGTCGAGGGCGGCGGCTCCGAAGCGGCGCACCCCCGCAACTGCCGGCATCAGCCGCGCCAGGTCCTGAAGCGTCGCGGGCAACTCGCCCCGGCCCGAGAACGGGATGCCGGTCGCGAAGACCGCCTCGCCCATCTTCCGCCGGTCGCTGACGCGCAGCCTCTGCTCGTTCAGCCAGGCGCCGCCGCCCTTTTCAGCCACGAACATCTCGTCTTTCGAGGCGTCGAAGATGACGCCGGCGATGATCTCGCCCTTGTGCTCGAGTCCGATCGACACCGCCCAGTGCGGCAGGCCGTGAAGGAAGTTCGTCGTGCCGTCGAGAGGATCGACGATCCAGCGGCGCGTCGGATCCTTGCCGTCCTCGCCGCCCGACTCCTCGCCCAGCCAACCGTAATTCGGCCGCGCCGCCCGCAATTCGTCGCGGACGATCTTCTCGGCCGCGATGTCGGCGCGGCTGACGAAATCGCCCGCGCCCTTGGACGACACCTGGAGGTTCTCGACCTCGCGGAAGTCCTTGGCGAGGCTTCGGCCCGCAAGCCTTGCGGCCTTGACCATGACGTTGAGATTGGCGCTTCCCTGCATGGCCGCCGTTTATTGACAAGCCGCTCGCGCTTCAACCGGAAAAGCGGGAAGGCCACAGACCGCCCCGATTATGCCGCAATCGTCAACAAATCTTTGCCAAAATTGGGAAGATCGCGGATGATCCCGGCGGGTCGCATGAAAAAGAACCGGTCGAACCGGAACGATGTCGACCGTATCAGGAGGGACGGAATGGAACAGATCATTGCTCAACTCGTGGGTGGTGCGCTTGGTGGCGCGGGTGGCGGCAAGGCCGTCAAGAGCGCCGACATGGGCAGCGTCGGCAACATGCTGGCGGGCGCGGTCGGCGGCGTGGCGGGAGGCCAGCTTCTGCTCGGCAACCTTCTCGGCGCAGGTGCCGAGGCGGCCGGCGGCGTGGACCTGGCCGCGATGGCCGGCAACCTCGTCGGCGGCGGTATCGCCGGCCTCGTCGTGCAACTGATCGTCGGCATGATCGTGAAGCGGATGCGCGGCGCCTGAGACACCGAAGGCGGGGCGCGCCCTAAAGGTCGCCCCGCTGCATCTTGACGGGAATGCTGCGTGCGAGCCGCAGAAGATGCGCCACGAAGGGGCGCGTCGCGTCGTCGGTCCGTGTCGCGGCATAGAGACGGCGGGTCAGGCCCCGGTCCGTGATCGGTCGCGTCACGTAGTCGGAATGATAGCGCACCTCGCGCACGACCCAGTCGGGCAGGACGGCGACGCCCCGGTTCGACGCGACGAGCAGCAGGATCACCGCCGTCAGTTCGACCTGTCGAACCGCGCGCGGTTCGACCTTGGCGGGCGTCAGAAGCTGGCTGAAGACGTCGAGCCGCGAGCGTTCCACCGGATAGGTGATGAGAAGCTCGCCCCGGAAATCCTCGGCCTCGACGAAAGGCTTTGCCGCCAGCGGATGCTGGGCTGAAGCGACGAAGACGGGCTCATAGTCGAAGAGGCCCGAGAAGGTGACGCCCTCCAACGTCTCGGGGTCCGAGGACACGACAAGGTCGACCTCTTCGCGCTGAAGTGCGGGCAGCGCATCGAAGGCGAGGCCGGGGCGGATGTCGACGTCGACGTCGGGCCAGGCCTTGCGGAATTCCTCGAGCACCGGGAACAGCCATTCGAAACAGGCGTGGCATTCGATGGCGATATGCATCCGGCCCGATTTGCCTGACCGCAATCCTTCGAACTCGGCCTCCATCGCCTCCAACTCGGGCAGGATCTTCTCGGCGAGTTTCAACAGCCGTTGCCCGGCAGCCGAGAGTTTGAGCGGCTTCGAGCGGCGCACGAACAGCTCCACCCCGGCCTGATCCTCGATGCCCTTCACCTGATGCGACAGGGCGGACTGGGTCAGGTTCAGAAGCTCGGCGGCCTGCGTCAGACCTCCCGCCTCATGGATGGCACGGATGGTGCGGAGGTGGCGGAACTCGATGTGCATTATGCGGTCGGACTCATGAAGGTGATGAGAATTATGAATTTGTCTCACATGGGCCCGCGTGACACAACATCTTCAACGCATCCGGAGTCCGACATGACCGCCACCGTCTCCTACGAGTTCTTCCCGCCGCGCTCGGTCGACGCGTCGTTCCGCCTCTGGAACGCCGTCACCGCGCTGAAGCACACCGATCCGGCCTTCGTGTCCGTCACCTACGGCGCGGGCGGCACGACGCGCCAACTGACCCACGAGGCGGTCGAAGCGATCACCGCTCACACCGGGCTGAAGGTCGCGGCGCACCTGACCTGCGTGGACGCGACGCGCGAAGAAACGCTGGAAATCGCGCACCGCTACGCCGACGCGGGCGTGTCGCACATCGTGGCGCTTCGGGGCGACCCGCCGAAGGGCTCGCAAGGCTTTCTTCCCCATCCGCAGGGCTTCGACAGCTCCGTCGACCTCGTCCGCGCGCTGGCCGACACCGGGCGTTTCGAGATCACCGTGGGCGCCTACCCGGACCCGCACCCCGAGGCGGGCGGTACGGATGCCGACGTCGAGTGGCTGAAGCGCAAGGTGGATGCGGGCGCGACCCGCGCGATCACCCAGTTCTTCTTCGAGGCCGACACCTTCTTCCGCTTCCGCGACCGCTGCGTGAAAGCGGGGATCGAGGCCGAGATCCTGCCGGGCATCCTGCCGATCCAGTCGTGGAAGGGCGCGAAGGCCTTCGCCGCCCGCTGCGGCGCGCATATCCCCGAAAAGCTCGTCCACGGCTTCGAGACCGCCGAACGCGATGGACGCACCGATCTCTATGCAACTGCGGTCTGCACCCAGCTTTGCGATCACCTGCTGCAAGGCGGCGCATCGCATCTGCATTTCTATACGCTCAACGACCCCCGCATGACGCGCGACGTGGTTCACGCCCTTGGCCTGGCGCCCGAGGCTGCGCTCGAGAAGGTGGCCTGAGCCCTTGCGCGCGGCGCGGGCCCGTCTAGGCTCGCGTCCATGAGCATGGACATCATCACCTCGATGTCGGGGCTGGATTACATGCGGGGCGTCCTGAACGGCTCTCTGCCACACGCCCCCATTCTCGAGCACTTCGGCTTTCGCGTGACCGAGGCCGAGGAGGGCCGCGTCAGCTTCGAGGGTACGCCGGAGGCGCATCACCTGAACCCGATGCAGAGCATCCACGGCGGGTGGTATGGCGCAATACTCGATTCCGCATTGGGTTGCGCGGTGATGTCGAAGCTTCCCAAGGGCACGATCTATACGACGCTGGAATACAAGGTGAACCTGATCCGCGCGATACGGCCCGGTCAGACCATGCGTGCCAGCGCCACGGCGGGTCATGTGGGACGGTCGACGGGCGTGGCGACGGCCGAGCTTTACGGTGTCGAGGACGGACGGCTTTACGCGACCGCGTCGACCACCTGCCTCGTCATGTCGCTTCCCGAGCAGGGCTGAGGTCGGGGGCGACCGCGCGGGCGCGGCGGGACCTGCCGAGCGCGGAGGGATGGATCGCCTCGGACCCGTCCGCCCCCACCGCACGCCGCTTCCGCGCCAGGAAGAACTTGCCCCATCCCCGCCAGGTGCCGACAGAGGGCGCATCCGGATCGACCGGAAAGCGCGCGCGCCAGTCGGGCGGCAGGGGAAGGTCGCAACGCTCGAGCTTCTCGAGCATCCACGTCAGGGGAATGTTCGACAACAGCCGAGCCGGCTCGAACCCGGCAAGCTGGCCGCCGACGTCGCCGTGGCTGCCCCGGAACCAGACCTGCTCGACCTCGCCATCGAACGCCTTGGGCGTATCCCAGAGGACCGGAGCGAAAGCCTCGCGGTTCTCGTCGAGCGCCAGGGCGTGATAGCCGCGCCGGACATGGCGGCCCAAGTGATGGTTATGAAAAGAGTGTTTCACTTCCGCCCACTTCCACACGAAGGGCGCGCGGAAGCCGAGGGATTTGACCGTGTCGAAGAGGCCCAGAACCTCGATCGGCGTGTCTTCGTGGCAGTATTCGCGCGTGAACGCGGCGCAGACCTCCGACACGGTGTCCGCCTGGTAGTGCTTCCAGGCCTCGTTCACCATCCGCTCGGTCGCCTGGTCGGGACGCAGAAGGCCCACCTGCCCGATCACGCCCGCCAGCGACCGCGCCGCATAGGCACCGCGCGAATAGCCGATCAGGAAGATACGGTCGCCCGGACGATAGCGCGAGGCCAGCCAGCCATAGACCCGCCGGATCTGGCGGTTGATGCCGCGCCCCTCGATGATGTCGAGCGTCTTGGACCAGTCCTCCCATTGCGTTCCCGCCTCGTAGAGAAGGCCGAGGCGGCGCGTGCGCGAGGCTTCTTCCAGCAGCTTGTAGATGAGGCCCACATTCGTCTCGGCGCCCTCGTCGAGCGTGGACATGGTGCCGTCGAGAAGAACGACGTGATCGACGGGATCGCGGGTGTGCGGCTGAACCGAGCGTTCGGTGCGGCGAAAAAAGCCGACAAGACCGCGAAGTCGCTCACCCCACCCCATCAGAAGTCACTCACACAATACCGGACCATGCCCTCAAGATAGGACGGAAGCCGAAATTTTTCCACGACTGCCTGCGTCGCGGGGAAGAAACTTTTCGTGTCGTTACTCCGCCGCCATCGACGAGCCGTTCAGCGCGTGCCAGACCTTCGCCGCCGTGAAGGGCATGTCGATGTGCGCGACGCCGCGCGTCGCCAGCGCGTCCGCCACCGCGTTCGAGACGGCGGCCAGCGCCGCGACCGTCCCCGCCTCGCCGCAGCCCTTCATGCCCATGGGGTTCGCGGTCGAGGGAACGGCCTCGGTCACGAAGTGGATCATCGGCATGTCGTCGGCGCGCGGCATCCCGTAGTCCATGAAGGTCGCGGTCAGAAGCTGGCCGGTTTCGTCATACACGACATGCTCGGTCAGCGCCTGCCCCACGCCTTGGGCGACCCCGCCATGCACCTGACCTTCGGCCAGCATGGGATTGATGAGGTTACCGAAATCGTCGGTGACCGAATACTTGACCAGCTTCACGAGGCCCGTATCGGGGTCGATCTCGACCTCGGCGATATGCGCCCCGTTCGGGAAGGACATCTGCGGCAGCGTGTTCTTTTCGCGCACGTCGAGGATATCGGTCCGCCCATCCTCACGCGCCATCGCTGCGACCTCGATCATCGAGGGTGTGGCGTTCGAGCCCGCGATGCGGAAGCGCTCGTCGTCGAAGGTGACCTCGGCCCCGTCGTTCTTGGAGGCCAGGTATTCCGCGAACTGCTTCGTGACCGTCTCGACCGTCTTCAGCGTCGCCGCCGACTGCGTCGTGACCGAGCGCGAGCCGCCCGTGCCGCCGCCCGACGGGATCAGGTCGGTATCGCCCTGCACGACCCTGATCTTCTCGACCGGGATTCCGGTCTGGTCGGACAGGAAGGCGGCATAGACCGTCTCGTGCCCCTGACCGTTCGACTGCGTGCCGACGAAGAGGCTGACGGTGCCGTCCTCCTCGAACACCACGCGGGCGTGTTCCGACGGGTCGCCCAGGATTGATTCGATGTAGTAGCAGAGGCCGAACCCGCGCAGCTTGCCCTTCGCTTCGCTTTCCTTGCGCCGGGCCGGAAAACCGTCGGCGTCGCACTCGACCTTCGCGCGATCCATAACCCGGGCGAAGTCGCCCACGTCGTAGGTGTCGGCGATGGCGGTCTTGTAGGGAAACTTGGAGGGCGGGATGAAGTTGATCTTCCGCAGTTCCCACGGGTCGACGCCAAGCTCGCGCGCGGCGTTGTCCATGGACCGTTCGAGGGCGAAGATCGCCTCGGGCCGTCCCGCGCCGCGATAGGCGTCGATCTGCGTTGTGTTGGTGAAGAAGCCCTTCGAGCGCAGCGCGATGTCGCGCACGTCATAGGTGCCCATGGCGACCTTGGCGAAAAGCTCGGTCTGGATCTGCTGCGCATAGCCCGAGTTGTGGGCGCCCAGGTTGCACAGCGTCTCGACCTTGTAGGCGACGATGCGGTTGTCCTCGTCGAAGGCGAGCGTGGTGTCGGACACGAGGTCGCGCCCGCCGTTGTCGGTCAGCATCGACTCGGTCCGCTCGGCGATCCAGCGCACGGGATGGTTCAGCGCCTTCGCCGCTGCGGCGACCACGAAGTACTCGGGGTAATCCATGCCCTTCATGCCGAAGCCACCGCCCACGTCGGGCGTGGTCACGCGCACGTTCTCGGCGTCCAGCCCGAAGCACCCCGCAAGCTCGGCCTTCAGCCCCCAGACGCCCTGTCCGCTGTAGCCGACGTGCAGCTTCGTTCCGTCCCACTCGGCATAGACGCCGCGCGGCTCCATCGAGTTGACGATGATCCGGTTGTCGAAGACCCGCGTCTTCACGACCTTCGGAGCCTTGGCGATGATCCCCTCGACGCGCTCCATGTCGCCCTTGCCCCAGTCGAAGGCGAGGTTCGACGGCGCTTCCGGATGCAGCGTCTCGCCGCCCTCGGCCATGTCGACCTTGGCGGGCAGCTCGTCGATGTCGGCCATGACCGCTTCGGCGGCGTCCTGCGCCTCGCGCTTCGTCTCGGCCACGATCACCGCGATGGCGTCGCCGACGAAGAGAACCTTGTCGCGGGCCAGGATCGGCCGGGGCGGCAGCGCGCCCTTCGAGCCGTCGAGGTTGCGCACGGGCTCGGTCGGCATGGTGTAGTCGATCCCCATGTCGGCGAGGTCGGCGGCGGCATAGGCGGCCTTCACGCCCGGCATGTCGCGCACCTCGGAGAGATCGACGGGCGACAGCGTGCCATGCGCGACCTGGCTGCGGACGAAGACCGCGTGCCACGCGTCCTTCGGCGCCACGTCGTCCAGGTAGCGGCCCTGCCCGGTGATGAAGCGGCGGTCCTCGAGGCGGCGCACGGGCTGCGATTTGCCGAACTTGTCCATCTGATCTCTCCCGGAAGTGTCGGTGCGAACCCTAGCCGCCCTGCCCCCGGTGTCCAGAGGCCGCTGCAGGGTTTCCCTTGCCCGCGCGGGCCGCTAAATGAGGCGCGGAACGCGAAGGACGAGACGGGACATGGAAAAGACTTTCGACGCCAGCGAGGCCGAGCCGCGGATCTATGCCGCCTGGGAAAAGGCGCAGGCCTTCAAGGCGGGCGCCAACGCCTCGTCGGACGAGACCTTCTCGATCATGATCCCGCCGCCGAACGTGACCGGCGTCCTTCACATGGGCCACGCCTTCAACAACACGCTTCAGGACATCCTGACGCGCTGGCACCGGATGCGGGGCCACGACACGCTCTGGCAGCCCGGCCAGGACCACGCCGGCATAGCGACCCAGATGGTGGTCGAGCGCGAACTGGCGAAGGCCGGGAACGCCGGCCGCCGCGAGATGGGCCGCGAGGCCTTCACCGCGAAGGTCTGGGAGTGGAAGAAGCAGTCCGGCGGCACGATCATCGAGCAGTTGAAGCGCCTCGGCGCCTCCTGCGACTGGTCGCGCAACGCCTTCACCATGTCCGGCGCGCCGGGTGCGCCTGAAGGTGAGGAAGGCAACTTCCACGACGCCGTGATCCGCGTCTTCGTCGAGATGTACAACAAGGGCCTGATCTATCGCGGCAAGCGGCTGGTGAACTGGGACCCGCATTTCGAGACGGCGATCAGCGACCTCGAAGTCGAGAACACCGAGGTCGACGGCCACATGTGGCACTTCAAGTACCCGCTCGCGGGGGGTGCGACCTATGAATACGTCGAGAAGGACGAGGACGGGAACGTCCTCTTCACCGAGACGCGCGACTACATCTCCATCGCCACGACCCGGCCCGAGACCATGCTCGGCGATGGCGCGGTGGCGGTCCATCCCTCCGACGCCCGCTACGCCCCTATCGTGGGCCAACTCTGCGAGATCCCGGTCGGCCCCAAGGAACACCGCCGCCTGATCCCGATCATCACCGACGAATATCCCGACCCCACCTTCGGCTCGGGCGCGGTGAAGATCACCGGCGCGCACGACTTCAACGACTACCAGGTCGCCAAGCGCGGCGGCATCCCGATGTACCGCCTGATGGACACGAAGGGGGCGATGCGCGAGGACGGCGCGCCCTATGCCGAGGCAGCCGCCCTGGCGCTGTCGGTCGCGAAGGGAGAGCGCACGTTGTCCGAGGCCGAAGCCGATGCGGTGAACCTCGTGCCGGACGACCTGCGCGGGTTGGACCGCTTCGAGGCCCGGAAGCGGGTGGTCGAGCAGATCACGTCCGAGGGTCTGGCGGTGATGACGCAGGCGGACGATCCGCGCCTCGGCCATGGTGGGCGTGAAACCCCGCCCTACGGACGATGGTAGGCGGGGCTCTGCGAACCCACCGACGACGTCACCGACAACGAGACTTTGATGGTCCCGCTCGTCGAGGCGAAGAAGATCATGGCCCCCTACGGCGACCGCTCGAAGGTCGTCATCGAGCCCATGCTCACCGACCAGTGGTTCGTCGACACCGCCAAGATCGTCGGCCCCGCGCTGGAGGCCGTCCGCGACGGCACGGTCGAGATCCTGCCCGAGCAGCACAAGAAGGTGTACTTCAACTGGCTGGAGAACATCGAGCCCTGGTGCATCTCGCGGCAGCTCTGGTGGGGGCATCAGATCCCGGTTTGGTACGGGCCAGAGCAAATCGGAGACGACCGTTTTGCACTATCCTTCGGCGGTGGCGACGATCACCGTTTCTGCGCTGCCAGTGAAGGCGAAATGATCGAGGAGGCTCAGGCATTTTACGGCGCACGAGAGATCAGGCGTCGTCGAAGATCGCTTGAAGGCAAAGGACTTTACTTTGATGCTCAGGCGCTTCAAGGAATACCAGACGATCGATCCCAGTTTGGCAAGACCCCGACGTCCTGGACACCTGGTTCTCTTCCGGCCTCTGGCCCATCGGCACCCTCGGCTGGCCCGAGGACACGCCCGAACTGAGGAAATACTTCCCCACCTCCGTCCTCATCACCGGCTTCGACATCATCTTCTTCTGGGTCGCCCGGATGATGATGATGCAATACGCCGTCGTGGGCGAACGCCCCTTCGACACCGTCTACGTCCACGCCCTCGTCCGCGACGAGAAGGGCAAGAAGATGTCGAAGTCGCTCGGCAACGTCCTCGACCCCCTGGAGTTGATCGACGAATACGGCGCCGACGCGGTGCGCTTCACGATGACCTCGATGGCCGCCATGGGCCGCGACCTGAAGCTGTCGCCGCAGCGCATCGCGGGCTATCGCAACTTCACCACCAAGCTCTGGAACGCCGCCCGCTTCGCCGAGATGAACGGCGTCTTCGGCCACGCCCGCTGGCAGCCGGGCACGCCCCTCACCGCCACCGCGAACAAGTGGATCGTGGGCGAGGTCGCCCGCGCGCGCCTCGACCTCGACGCCGCCCTCGACGCCTTCCGCTTCAACGACGCGGCGAACGGGCTTTACGCCTTCGCCTACACCTTCTTCGACTGGTACGTGGAATTCGCCAAGCCCCTCCTCGACGGCGAGGCGGCGGACGAGACCCGCGCGGTCTATGGCTGGGCGCTCGACCAGCTTCTGCTGATGCTGCACCCCATCATGCCCTTCATCACCGAAGAGCTGTGGGAGCTGTCGGCGACCCGCGAGAAGATGCTCGTCCACGGCGACTGGCCCACCTACGGCGAGGAACTGATCGACGCCGAAGCGCTGTCCGAAATGCGGTGGGTCCGCGACGTGATCGAAAAGGTCCGTTCCGTGCGCGGCGAGATGAACGTACCGAAGTCGGTCAAGGCCCCGCTCCTGAAGCTGTCGCTCGACGAGGCGGGCGAAGCGGCCTGGGCGCGGAACGAGGCGCTGATCCTGCGCGACCGCGAGGCCGGGATCGACAGCCTGACGGCGGTCGGGTCCGCTCCGAAAGGCGCCGCCACCATAGCCGTCGGCGGCGGCACCTTCGCCCTGCCGCTGGAAGGGCTGATCGACGTCGGAGCCGAGCGCGCGCGTCTTGGCAAGACGGTCGAGAAGCTGCGGAAGGAGCTGGGAGGTCTCGAAGGTCGTCTCAAGAACCCGAAGTTCCGCGAGAACGCCGCACCCGAGGTCATCGAGGAAACCGAGGCTCTGGCGGCGGAGAAGGGCGAGGAGCTGAACCGCCTCGACACCGCGCTGTCACGGCTCGCCGAGCTTTAGGGCATCAGTCCGCAAACATCCCGGGGGCGTGGGGGCAGAGCCCCCCACCTGCGCAATGTCTCAGCCCGGACCGACCGGTGTGCAGTTGACGTTCTGCGCCGTCAGCCGCTTGCAGGCCATTTCGGCCTTCGCTTCCGACAGGCCGACGAAGTTCGCCTCCCACCCCTTCGGGCTGCGGACAACCTTGCGAAGCGCCGAATCGAGCGTCGACATCTCGACCAGCGCCGTCTGGAGCAGGACGCGCTCGGCCTCGTTGCGGGTATTGAAGCGCCCGACGTTGATGCCCCAGTGCTGCCCGCCCGAGGTCGACACGCGGGTCACGACGACGGGACTGTCGGCGAGACTGGCGATGGCGCGCGTCGGCTCCTGCTCCGATCCTTCGGCCAGGCCGGGCCGCGGCGCGGGACGCAGGAAGGCGCCGGCGAGGCTCGCGGCCTGGACGGCGACGGGCGCGGGCGGCGGGACCGGGATCGGGGCTTCTGCCACCGCCACCTCGGCCAGGACATCCGATATGCCGGCCGCCAGGGCGACCAGGGTTTCGCCGGATACGTCGTCGCCGGGCCGTCCCGCCGGACGCGGCGAGCGTGCGATCAGGCCCGACGCGACAAGCGCGGGTTCAGGAGCGGCCTCGCCCTGGCCGGCGCCCGACAGGTCGGGCCTGCGCGGCTTGACGACCGCGACCTGGCTCGGCGCGCGGTCAAAGCCCAGATCCAGAAGTTCGGCAATCTTGGCGGTGCGCCATGGCGTCGACCTTCCTCCGAAGACAGTCGCGATGATCCGCTCCTGCCCGCGCTCGGCCGAGGCGACGAGGTTGTAGCCCGCGGCGCGGGTATAGCCCGTCTTGATCCCGTCGGCGCCGCGATAGGCGTCGAGAAGGCGGCGGTTGGTGTTCGACACCGTCTTCGAGCCTGCATTGGTCGAGCGGCGCGAGAACAGATTGTAGTATTCGGGGAAGTCATAGAACAGGTGCCGCCCGAGCGTCGTCATGTCCCGCGCGGTCGACAGGTGCCCGCTTTCGGTCAGCCCGTGCGCGTTGCGGAAGGTCGACGAAGTCATGCCGAGCGCCTGCGCCGAGCGGGTCATGCGGCGGGCGAATGCCGCCTCGCTGCCCGACACGGCTTCGCCCAGGGCCGTCGCGGCGTCGTTCGCCGACTTGACTGCGGCGGCGCGGATGAGGTCGCGGATGCGGATCTTCTGGCCCGCCTTCAGACCAAGGCGCGACGGCGGTTCGCCCGCCGCCTTGTTCGAGATCGTGACCTGCGTGTCGAGACTGAGTTCACCGCGCTCGATCGCGTCGAAGACGACGTAAAGCGTCATCATCTTTGTCAGCGACGCCGGATGAAGCCGGGTGTCCGCGTTGCGGGAATGGATGATTTCGCCCGATCGCGCGTCGATCACCATCGCCGCATAAGGTGCGCCTTGCGCCACACCGACCGATAGGAAGAACGAAAGGATACACGCCTGGAAGACGATGCGGATGCCCGACACCATACTGCCCCTTTTGCCTCAATATTCGCGTTCCGATCATTTGGCGCCGGAACAATGCTCGTTTTCCAAAGCCTAACACGGCTCAAATCAACAGAAAATAACGAATTTCCGGTAAATTGAATTCGTCGGCGGGAAGCCACCAGATGACGTGTGAAACGACAGGACACCCGCTAGATATTGCGCTCGATCTCCGCCACCAAATCGGGCAATTCTCCAAGACCTTCGATCCGGCGATACCGCGGCAACTCTATGGGCTCACGGGCGGCCTCCAGGGCCCAGGTTTCTCCGTGCGGCACCCAGACACCCCAGCCGCCGATCTCGATGACCGGGTTGACGTCGCTTTTCAGGGAATTGCCGATCATGAGCGCCTCTCCCGACGCAATTCCGCGCCCCGTGAAGATGCCGGCATAGACGCGGGGCGACTTGTCCGAGACGATCTCGACCCCGTCGAAGTCTTCGCCCAATCCCGATTGCGCAAGCTTGCGTTCCTGGTCAAGAAGATCGCCCTTGGTGACAAGAAGCAGGGTCCGGCCCTCGGCCAGGGCGCGCACCGTCTCTTCTGCGCCGGGCAGAAGTTCGATCGGGTGCGCCAGCATCTCCTGTCCCGTCCGCAGAATCTCGGCGATCACCTCGCCCGAGACTTGGTTTTTCGTCACCTCGAGCGCCGTCTCGATCATCGAAAGCACGAACCCCTTGATGCCGAATCCGTAACGCCCGATGTTGCGCCGTTCGGCGTCCAGAAGCCGCGCCTCCAGAAGGTTTCGGTCGGCGTGATCCCTCAACAGATCGTGAAACCGCTCCTGCGTCATGCGAAAGAAGCGTTCATTGTGCCAGAGCGTGTCGTCGGCATCGAAGCATATGGCGGTCAGCATGGCCGCCTGATGACCCCGATCGGGGTCGGGGGCAAGAGTTCGGATCGTCTCCCTCTTTTCACTTGGACCCAAACGCTTATATTATGCGGCCTGTCCCAGAAACGACCGAAGGTGCCCGTGAGCCACCGCTTTCCTCATAAACTGGCCAAAGGCGACGACACGACGCCCGGAAACGAATCCGGCGTCCTGACGGAGACGAAGCCGAAGACTCAGCGGCCGCCGCTTTACAAGGTGATGCTGCTGAACGACGACTATACGCCGATGGAATTCGTCGTGCATATCCTCGAGCGGTTTTTCGGGATGAACCATGCACAGGCTCTCGACCTGATGCTGACGGTCCACAAGAAGGGCCTGGCGGTCGTGGGAGTGTTCTCGTTCGAAGTGGCCGAGACCAAGGTGGCGCAGGTGATGGACTTCGCGCGCCGCCATCAGCACCCTCTGCAATGCACGATGGAGAAGGAGTGAGGCCGGTGCCTCGCCCCCGTCCATGCTGTCCGACCGCCTGATCCTCGCGCTCGAAAGGGGCCTCGCCGCCCTGCCCGCGAGTGGCACCATCGCGGTGGTCGAGCCGCCTGCTGACGCCGACCTGTCGGCCCTGCCCCGCGACCGTGTCGAGGTGATCGCTCGCCATTTCCCCGCACACCGGCGCTTCGCCGGCGAAGGTTACACCATGCGCGAGACGCCGGGCGGTCCCTATGCCCTGGCCGTCTTCTGCCTTCCGCGTGCGAAGGACGCCGCGCGCGATCTCTACGCCCGTACGGCGGCGGCCACGGAAGGTCCGGTGGTGGTCGACGGCCAGAAGACCGACGGAATCGACTCGATGCTGAAGGACCTGCGGGCACGGGCCGAGGTGAGCGAGGCGATCTCGAAGGCGCATGGCAAGATCTTCGCGGTGTCGGGCGGCGCGTTCGACGACTGGCTCGAAATCCCGCACGAAGTCGTTGGCGGCTTCGCCACCCGACCCGGCGTCTTCTCGGCCGACGGACCGGACCCGGCATCCGAAGCGCTGGCCGCCGCACTGCCGGACCTCAAGGGCGCGGTCGTCGACCTTGGCGCGGGTTGGGGCTTCCTCTCCCGCGCAATCCTGTCTCATCCCGGCGTCACCCGGCTCGACCTCGTCGAGGCGGACCACGCCGCCCTCGATGCGGCGCGCGAGAACGTGACCGACCCCCGTGCCCAGTTCCACTGGGCCGACGCGCGCGACTGGCAGCCCGAGGCGCCCGCCGATCACGTCGTGACCAATCCACCCTTCCACACGTCGCGCCGGGCCGATCCGGAACTGGGCCGCGCCTTCATCCGCGCCGCTGAAAGGATGCTGAAGCCCCACGGCACGCTCTGGCTTGTGGCGAACCGCCATCTGCCCTACGAAAAGACGCTGGACGAGGCCTTCCGCGAGGTCCGTGCCCTGGACCCCTCGGGTCCGTTCAAGCTTTTCGCCGCAACCCGGCCGCGCTCCCCCCGGAAAGGATAGCCTCCATGTCGTTCTCCATCGCGGGCAAGACCGCCGTCGTCACCGGCGCGGCCAACGGGGTCGGCCTCGCCATCGCGCGCCACTTCGTCGAGAAGGGCGCGCGCGTGATGTTCGCCGACATGGACGAAGAGCGTCTTCAGGCCGAACTCGGCTCGGGCACCGAGGAAGAGGATAGCGTCGCCTGGTTCGCGGGCGATCTGCGCGAGAAGCTGACGCTGGCGAACCTCCTGTCGGCGACGCTCGACCGCTTCGACCGCATCGACATCCTGGTAAACGGATCGCGGCGGCTTCAGTCCGGCGACCCGCTCGACGCCGACGCCGACGGGTTCGAGGCGACGTTGCAGCAGAACCTCTTGCCGACCCTGCGCGTGACGCAAACCTTCGCGCGTCGCATGATCCGGCAGGCCGAAGAGGACGACGATAACGCGCCAGCCGGATCCATCATCAACCTGTCGTCCATCGCCGCGCGACGGACTCAGCCCCAGTTGATGGCCTTTTCGGTGACGGCTGCTGCCATCGACCAGCTCACCCGCTCGATGGCCGTGGCCCTGGCGCCGAACCGCATTCGCGTCAACGGCATAGCCCTCGGCTCGGTGATGACGACGGCGCTTCAGTCCTCGCTCAAGTCCGAGGAGGACCTCAGAGCCCGGATCCTTGCGGCGACTCCGCTGAACCGGATCGCAAGCGCCTCGGAAGTGGCCGAGGTCGCGCACTTCCTCGCCTCCGAAGCGTCGGGCTTCATGACCGGGCGCGTCCTCACCATGGACGGCGGACGCACCCTCGTCGACGCCGCCGACGCCCCGGCGCACTGAGAGCGGTCACTACTGCGAGGTCAGCGCGGCCGAGATCGGGGCGAGCGTGACGTTCCGGTTGCCGATGGCCCATTCCACCACAGCGACCAGCGTGTCAGGCCGCGTCGTGCCCACCAGGATCACCGCGTCGTCCTGGCGCGCCCGGAAGGCGGCCCGGTCGAGCGTCCGGCGGATTTGCTCGCCCGTCTCGCCATCGCCGTCGATGTTGCGGAAGACGAGCCCTGTCTTGATTCCGGCCCGCCCCGCGCTCTGGTGCGCGGCATTCAGCCCGCGCGGGAAGGTGACGAGGCCGTGCCCGGTGTCCGACAGCGCGTCGACGATCTGCTGGACAGCCGCGCGGTCGGACTGGAAGCTCGCGCCCGACACGTCCATCAGCGCGACCGCCTCGGGAACAAGGTCCAGGTTAGCGCGCAAGGCCTGCTCGACGTCCTGGGGCTGCGCGTTCTCGGGCAGCGACGGGATCAGCACGACTTCGCGGCCCGCCGCACGATAGCTGCGCGCGGCCTCTGCGGCGTCGGCGGTCGCGGCGTCGATGGCGAAGGACACGAACGGTGGAAGCTGCGCCAGCTGCGCCTCGGTCAGGATCGGTCCCTCCTGTACGAGCACGACAGAGACGAGAGCCGCGTTCTCGGGGTTCTCGAACGGCACCGCGAAGGCTTCGAGAGCCGGTCCCTGCGGCGCATCGCCCTCGGCCATGTCCGTGTCTTCGGTCGCGTCGGAGGCAATCTCGGCGCCGGGCGTGGGAGCGACGACCGTGCCACCGATCTGCGGCAATCGGCTGGTGGAGGTGCCCTGGTCCTGGTCGGTCAGCGTATCCACCGGCGAGAAGAACGAGGAGTTGCTTCCGTCGACGGTGACGGTCGCTGCGCCGCCGCCTGTTTCGGGCGCCGTCTCGACGTTCTCGGGCGCAGGCTCAGGCGCGGGTTCGGGCGCAGGCTCCGGCTGAGGTTCGGGTGCCGGCTGAGGCTCGGGCTCGGGTTCGTGGCTCAGGTTCAGGCTCTGGAGCAGGCTCAGGGGCCTCCGCGACGATATCCGCCTCCGGCTGCTCGACCGCCTCGACCGCAGGCGACGGCAGGCTGGGGCCGTCCTCGACCTCCGCCATGCCGGGAAGCGATGGCTCGCCGCCCACTTCGGGCGCGGCTTGCTCCTGCGGCTCGGTTCCGGCGGTCGAGATCTGTGGGGCGGGATCGGCGGCAGGGCTGGTGGGCGTCTCGGCCTGCGCGGTCGGAAGCGCCGCGATCTCGGTCTCGACGACGGGAGGCGTCGACGAGGCGGCCTCGACCGATCCGGACTCGGCGCTCTCGCCGGGCGCATCCGCCTCGGCGGGCGCGGCGGTCTGCGTCTCGGGCGCGTCGACCGGCGTCTCGGGCACCGTCAATGACGGGTTTCCGCTGTCGGGTGCCGCGTCGGTCGTGGGCGTCTCGGCGGTCGCCTCCGACAACTCGGGTGCATCACCCAGAGCCTCCGGTGCGTCGATCGACGGCGTGGGCACGTCGAGAGACGAGGTATCGAGCGACGGCACGGCTTCGGATGGCGTCTCGGGGACCGTCACAGTGCCCACGATCTCGGCGGCAGGCCGTGTCTCGGGGGCGGGCACGACCGGGTCGGTCTCGGGCCGCGCCTGGTCGAACTCGCTGCCGCCGGGCACCTCGACCTCGGCCGCCTCGGGCCGGGGGAAAGACAATTGCTGTCGGTCCATCGTCTGGCTCGACACCAGAAGCAGGCCAAGCCCGACAATTCCGCCCCAGAAAATCCCTGCAAGAAAGCCGCGTCCCACCGGTCTTTCCTCCGATCTGCTCTAATGCCCGCGGGCGCCTTGACGTAAGCTGGCGCCTCTGGTCGAAGTATACCCGCGCTTTCGGGCGCTGACACCCCATATCTGCAAAGGGCCGCAAGGCGTGACGAAATGCTGCTGCTGATCGACAACTACGACAGCTTCACCTTCAACCTCGTCCACTACCTGGGAGAGCTGGGGGCGGACTGCGTGGTGAAACGCAACGACGCCCTGAACGTACAGGAGGCGATGGCGCTGAACCCGTCAGGCATCATCCTGTCCCCCGGCCCCTGCGACCCCGACCGCGCCGGCATCTGCCTCGCCCTGATCGAGGCCGCAGCCGAGACGAACACGCCGCTTTTCGGTGTCTGCCTCGGCCACCAGGCCATCGGGCAGGCCTTCGGCGGAAAGGTCGTTCGTGCAGGCGAGATCGTTCACGGCAAGATGGGCCACATCCTGAACGAGGGAAAAGGCGTCTTTGCCGGGCTTCCCTCCCCGTTGAAGGGCACGCGCTACCATTCGCTCGTCGTCGAGCGCGCGAGCCTGCCCGCCAGCCTCGAGGTCACCGCCTGGCTTGAAGACGGCACGATCATGGGCCTGCGCCACCGCGACAAACCGATCGAGGGCGTGCAGTTCCACCCCGAGTCGATCCGCTCGGAGCATGGACATGCCCTTCTGAAGAATTTCCTCTCCCGCGTGCCGGAGCCTGCATGAGCGATGCGATGAAGCCCCTGATCTACGCCGCCTCCGAAGGGCCGCTGTCCCGTTCGCAGGCGACCGAAGCCTTCCGCATCATCTTCGACGGCGCCGCGACGCCCGCGCAGATGGCGGGCCTTCTGATGGCGATGCGCGCCCGCGGCGAGGCCGTGTCGGAATACGCGGCCGCCGCCGCCGTGATGCGCTCGAAGTGCTCGGCGGTCACCGCGCCCGAGGGCGCGATGGACATCGTCGGCACCGGCGGCGACGGCAAGGGCACGCTGAACATCTCGACGGCAACGGCCTTCGTCGTGGCAGGCGCGGGCGTGACGGTCGCGAAACACGGCAACCGCAACCTGTCGTCCAAGTCCGGAGCGGCCGACGTGCAGGGTCAGATGGGCATCGACGTCATGGTCGGGCCGGAGGTGGTGGAGCGGGCGCTGAAGGAGGTTGGCATCGGCTTCATGATGGCGCCGATGCACCACCCGGCAATGAAGCACGTCATGCCCGTCCGCCAGGAACTTGGATGCAAGACGATCTTCAACATCCTGGGACCGTTAACGAATCCTGCCGGCGTCAAACGCCAGCTCACCGGTGCCTTCGCCATCGACCTGATCCATCCGATGGCCGAGACGCTTCAGCTTCTCGGATCCGAGGCGGCGTGGCTTGTCCACGGCGCGGACGGCACCGACGAGATCTCGATCTCCGGTCCGACATCGGCCGCGATCCTGAAAAACGGCGAGATCACCTCGGCCGAAATCCACCCCGAGGATGCGGGCCTGCCCGTCCATCCCTTCCGCGACATCCTGGGCGGCACGCCCGAGGAAAACGCGAACGCCTTCCGGTCCCTTCTCGACGGCCAGCCCGGCGCCTATCGCGACGCGGTCATCCTGAACGCCGCCGCCGCACTGGTGATCGCGGAGAAGGCCGCCGACCTGCGCGAGGGCGCGGCGATCGCGGCCGAAAGCATCGACTCGGGCGCGGCGCGGGGCAAGCTCGAGGGCCTCGCTCGCGTCACGTCGGGCGCGTGATCCCGCAAGGCCTCGGGGACTGGGCCGACCTGCCCTTCTTCGCCCGCGACTGGCCTAGGCTCGAGGCGGCGCTCGCCGTCGAGACGCGGCCGATCCTGCCGCCAGAAGATCAACGCTTCGCCGCCCTCGCCCGCTGCCAGCCCGACGCCACTCGCGTCGTGATCCTGGGACAGGACCCCTACCCGACGCCGGGCCATGCCAACGGCCTCGCCTTTTCGGTAGCCGAGGGCGTGAAGCTGCCCCCGTCGCTGAAGAACATCTTCCGCGAGATGAGGGACGACCTGGGCCACGCACCGGAAACCGGAGACCTGTCGCCCTGGGCCGATCAGGGCGTCCTTCTCCTCAATACCGCGCTTTCGGTCCCGTCAGGCGTCAAGAACGGCCATGCAACTCTAGGGTGGCGACGGCTGACCGAAGAAGTGATGGCGCGCCTGTCGGACCGGCCACGCGCCTTCCTGCTCTGGGGCGCGCCCGCGCAGTCGTTCCGAAAGTTCGTTACGGGCGACGGCCATCTTTTCGTGGAAAGCCCGCACCCTTCCCCCCTTTCGGCGTACCGCGGCTTTTTTGGGTCTCGTCCCTTCAGCCGGGTGAACGCCTGGCTTGCCGCGAGGGGAGAGACCCCGATCCACTGGGCCTGACGGCCGAAGCCGGGCAGTGCGTATTTGTGAAGAAATGAAGCAGGGGCGCCGGCGCTTTCCTCGGGCTGGCGAACAGGTTATCCACGAGCTATGACCGACGTTCTGGACCGCATCAAGGCCTACAAGCTGGACGAGATCGCCGCCGCCAAGACCGCGCGGCCGCTGTCCGGCGTCGAGGATGCCGCACGCGCCGCCTCGGCCCCGAGAGGGTTCGCGCGAGCCCTCGCTCAGGCCTCCCGGACAGGCTACGGCCTCATCGCCGAGATCAAGAAGGCGAGCCCGTCGAAGGGTCTGATACGGGCCGATTTCGACCCCCCCGCCCTGGCGCGGGCCTATGAGGCGGGTGGCGCGACCTGCCTGTCGGTTCTCACCGACGGTCCGTCCTTCCAGGGCGCTCCCGGCTTCCTGACGTCGGCCCGCGAGGCGGTGGCGCTGCCCTGTCTGCGCAAGGATTTCCTCTACGACACCTACCAGGTCGCCGAGGCGCGGGCCTGGGGCGCGGATTGCATCCTCATCATCATGGCGAGCGTGTCCGACGCGCAGGCCACCGAACTGGAAGCGGCCGCGACAGGTTGGGGCATGGACGTTCTCGTCGAGGTCCACGACGAGGCCGAACTCGACCGCGCGCTTGCGCTGAAATCGCCGCTTCTCGGCGTGAACAACCGCAATCTCCGTACCTTCGAGACCGATCTCGGCACGACCGAACGGCTGGCCGCGCGCGTGCCCGAGGGCAAGATGCTGATCGCCGAAAGCGGGCTCTTCACGCCGGCCGACCTTGCGCGGCTGGCCCGCGTCGGCGCCGCGGACATTCCTGATCGGCGAAAGCCTGATGCGGCAGCCGAATGTCGCCGCCGCGACCCGCGCGATCCTTGCCGACCCCGTGCCGGCATGAGCGGGCTGACCCACTTCGACGGGCAGGGCCACGCGCATATGGTCGACGTGTCCGGAAAGGCCGTCACCGACCGCCTGGCGGTCGCCGAGGGTTGGGTGAGGATGCGCCCGGAAACCCTTGAGCTTATTACAGAAGGCCGCGCGAAGAAGGGTGACGTCCTGTCCGTCGCGCGGCTCGCCGGCATCATGGGCGCGAAGAAGACGTCCGACCTGATTCCGCTTTGCCATCCCCTGCCGATCACCAAGGTCGCGCTGGAACTGACGGCCGATCCCGAGAGGCCAGGCGTCCGCGTCGAGGCGAGCGTGAAGACCTCGGGCCAAACCGGCGTCGAGATGGAGGCGCTGACCGCTGTCGCCGTGGCTTGCCTGACCGTCTACGACATGGTGAAGGCCGTCGAGAAGGGCATGGTGATCGAGGACGTGCGCCTCCTCCTGAAGGACGGCGGCAAGTCGGGACGCTACGAGGCCGCCGAGTGATTTCCGTCGACGAGGCGCTGGCCCTTGTCTTCGCGCTGGTGACGCGCGTGGACTCCGAGGAAGTTCCTCTCCGCGAGGCCGCGGGCCGCGTTCTGGCCGAAGATGTCGTCGCGCGCCGTAACCAGCCGCCGTTTCGCGCCTCGGTCATGGACGGCTATGCCGTAGCGGGCGAAGGGCCTTGGCGCGTCGTGGGCGAGGCGCCGGCAGGTCACGCCTTCGCGGGGTCGGTCGCTGAAGGCGATGCGGTGCGGATCTTCACAGGCGGCGTCGTGCCGGAGGGCGCGGACAGGGTCGTGATCCAGGAAGATGTGGCCCGGGAAGCCGAACGGATCACGCTGGATGCAGATGCCGATTCGGAACGCTACATCAGGGAGATAGGAGCCGATTTCAAGGTCGGCGACCGCCTTGCTGCGCCGCGCCGCCTGACGCCGGCGGACGTCGCCCTGGCGGCCTCGATGAACGTGCCCCGTGTGACCGTTGCTCGACGCCCTCGCGTGGCGATCATCGCCACGGGAGACGAACTGGTGATGCCGGGAGAGGATCCGCGTCCCGACCAGATCATCGCGTCGAACAGCTTCGGCCTTGCCGCGATGGCCGAGGCCGAGGGCGCCGAGGTGAGGCTTCTGCCGATTGCGCGCGACACCCGTGCCTCGCTCACCACCGTCTTCGGTCTTGCACGGGACGCCGACCTTGTCGTGACCATCGGCGGGGCCTCCGTCGGCGACCATGACCTTGTGGGGGAGGTCGCCGCCGACCTGGGAATGGAGCGCGCCTTCTACAAGATCGCCATGCGACCCGGAAAGCCGCTGATGGCCGGGCGTATGGGACAGGCGGCGATGGTCGGACTGCCTGGCAACCCCGTGTCGGCGATGGTCTGCGGACATCTTTTCCTTCGGCCCATGTTGCGCGCGATGCAAGGATTGCCCGCCGAGGGGCTTCGCGAACGCGAGGCCGTACTGTCCTCGCCGCTGACCCGAAACGGACCACGCCAGCATTACATGCGCGCGTACCGCGACGAAGACGGCATCCGCGCGGCCGAGCGGCAGGACAGTTCCCTTCTTACCGTCCTGTCGGGTGCGAACGCCCTGATCGTGCGTCCGCCGCATGATCCCGAGCGCCGCAGGGGTGACCGGGTGAGGTACATAAACCTTTAAAGAGTTTGACACAAAACGGGAACGCGACTAGAACATCGCCTGAACACATGATCCCGGCATGTGGATCGTACAGAGGAGGTTCACGTCGATGCTGACCCGCAAGCAACTGGATTTGCTGGAATTCATCAACAAGCGGCTGCAACGTGACGGCGTTCCGCCCTCGTTCGACGAAATGAAGGAGGCGCTGGACCTCCGATCGAAGTCCGGCATCCACCGGCTGATAACTGCGCTCGAGGAGCGCGGCTTCATCCGCCGCCTCGCACACCGCGCCCGCGCCATCGAGATCGTCAAGCTTCCCGAGGCGCTCGCGAAGAAAAGTGCCGCTCTTGCGTCGGTCGGATCTCCCGGCGGCTTCCGCCCCCGCGTGATCGAAGGCGACCGTCCGACCTCTCGCCCTTCAGGCGCCATGTCCGTGGAATCCGGCGCGATGGACCTGCCCGTCATGGGCCGCATCGCCGCAGGCGTGCCGATCGAGGCCATCAGCGAGGTCAGCCACACCGTCACGGTCCCCGGACAGATGGTCGGCAAAGGACATCACTATGCCCTCGAGGTTAAGGGCGACTCGATGATCGAGGTCGGGATCAACGATGGCGACATCGTCGTGATCCGCGAGACGTCGACCGCCGAAACCGGCGACATCGTCGTGGCGCTGGTCGAGGATCAGGAGGCGACGCTCAAGCGTTTCCGCCGTTCGGGCAGTTCGATCGCTCTCGAGGCGGCGAACCCCGCGTACGAGACGCGGCTTTACCGCGATGATCAGGTCAAGGTGCAGGGCCGCCTTGTGGGTCTTATCCGCACCTACTGAGGCTGACGCGACCACAGCCGGTCTCCCGTCCTGTCGCGGGCCGAAATGACCCTCGGCCCGCCCTCTCCCGCCTCGATGGCAAGCGCGCCGGTAAGTGCGAGGCGTCCGGCGTCGTAGACCTCGCATCCGGTCGGCGCCTCGACGCGGATGTTCACCACCACCAGATCGACGACTTTGCAGTCTGCCAGCGCCTCCGCCGATGCGAGTTTGCCGGTGGCGTGGAGGATCGTGCCGCCTGCCACCTCGAAGCGCCTCAGGCGACCCTCGGTGCGGAACGCGGGCCTCTCCGCCGCTTGGGCCTGCGTCGCGCCGTCGCCGTCGTTCTCGAGCCAGCTTTCGGCGGCGAACCCGTCGCCCTTCGCCTTGGAGAGCGCCCTGCCCCGATCCGTCATCACGCCGACAAGTCCGCCCGTCTCGGACACCAGCGCCTCCGGACGCTCTGCCGCAGCCCAGAGCATCATCGCAGCGACGACGCCGGGAAGTCCGAGGATGCGCCAGCGCCCTTGCCAGAGGACGATCCAGAGACCTCCGACCGCCAGAAGCGGCAGAACCGTGCCCGGTGGCGAGACGACGAAACTCAGCGCCCCCGGCCAGCCGGCGACTGTCTCGGCCACGCCGAGGATCCAGAGGATCGCGGGCTTCATCAGGCTCAGGCCGACCCAGGACAGCCCGAAGGGCCAGAGGAGCGCTGCGAGCACCGCGGCCGGCATCACGACGAGGCCCATCAATGGCACGGACACGACGTTTGCCAGAAGACCGTAGTGTGGCACCTGGTTGAAATGCGCGGCAGCGACGGGAGCCGTCGCCAGCCCCGCTATGAACGACGACAGCACGACGCCCCCCGCCCAGGACGCCCACTTGGGACCGCGCCAGGCGCGTTCCCTCAGCGCTCCGTAGACCGCGACGAGCGCAATGGTGGCGGCGAAGGACATCTGGAAGCCGGGTCCGGTCAGCGCTTCGGGCCGTAGCGCCAGAACCACGAGGGCCGCCATCGCGACAGCGCGCAGCGTGATCGCACGGCGGTCGATCAGGACGGCGGCGAACATCATCGCGACCATGACGAAGGCACGCTCGGTCGCGACGTTGCCCCCCGAGAGCGCCAGGTAGACGACCCCCGCCATGAGCGCACCCACGGCGGCGATCTTCTTCGACGGCAGATGCAGCGCCGCCCCCGGAACGGCGGCCAGCGTCAGGCGCAGGGCGCCGAAGACGAAGCCGGTGAGAAGGCCCATGTGCAGACCCGAAATGGCGAGCAGATGCGCGAGGTTCGAGGCCCTTAGCGCGTCCAACGTCGGTCGGTCGAGCCCGGCCCGGTCGCCTGTCGTGATCGCCGAGGCGAAGGCGCCCGCGCGACCCGGCAGCGCTGCCTGGACCGCCGCGCTGATCCTCATGCGCAGGCCGTAGAGGCCAAGGGCCAGATCGTCGCGCTCGGGTTCAGCCAGAAGGAGAAGCGGGGTGCGGGTGTATCCGACCGCCCCCAGCCCGTCGAACCATGCCTGGCGTCGGAAATCATAGCCGCCCGGCTCGACCGCGCCGCCCGGTGGCGAAAGGTTGGCGGTCAGGATCACGGTCTGTCCGGGTTCCGGCGTGACGAAAGCCCGTTCCCCGTGGAGGGCGATACGCACCTTGCCGGGCGTTCGGGCAGGCGGCACGCGCGACAGCCGCACGCGGTCGAGTGTCACGCGGACGGCGTCGGACGCCGAACGGTCGATCTCGACGATCCTGCCCTCGACCGGACCGTAGTATCGCCAGCCGAGCGTGACGTCGGCGACCTGGTGCGCGCGAAGGCCAGCCGTGGCGAACCCGGCCAGGGTGACGAGGACGGCGGTAAGCAGGAGACGAAGAAGTCTCTGCGGAAATCCTGAAGACCGCCACGCAACCTGCTGTGAAGCCTAGTGCTCCCCACCAATGCCGTGCCTGCGGCTCGACCTTCAGACCGAAATAGATGGCGATCCCGGCCGCATAGAAAACCGCGATCCACGGGAACAGATGCCCCCTCTGGCGGTCGAGGGCGGTGAGGATCGAAAGCGGCGGCACCCTTGAGACATCCCGGCGGCTTGGCTACACCACGGCGAGCCTTAGGGCTTTCATGGTTTCCATAAGGTTAAGCCCCGCATGTCCGAGCGCCCCGTCGTCACCCGTTTCGCGCCGTCTCCGACGGGCTATCTGCACATCGGTGGCGCGCGGACGGCGCTGTTCAACTGGCTTTACGCCCGGCATTGCGGTGGCAAATTCCTGCTGCGGGTCGAGGACACCGACCGCGCTCGCTCCACACCCGAGGCGACCGAGGCGATCCTGAAGGGCCTGAAGTGGCTCGGCCTCGACTGGGACGGCGATGCTGTCAGCCAGTTCGACCGACGCGAACGCCATGCCGAGGTCGCGCGGGAGATGCTTTCGCGAGGTGCGGCCTACAAGTGCTTCTCGACCCAAGGTGAGATCGAGGCCTTCCGCGAAGTGGCGCGGGCGAAGGGCGAAAGCACGCTTTTCCGCTCACCCTGGCGCGATGTGTCCGAAGCCGATCACCCGGACGCGCCCTTCGCCATCCGCGTGAAGGCGCCCCACGAGGGTGAGACTGTGATCCGCGACCGGGTGCAGGGCGACGTGACGATCCGGAACGACCAGCTCGACGACATGATCGTCCTGCGGTCGGACGGGACGCCCGTCTACATGCTGGCCGTCGTCGTCGACGATCACGACATGGGGGTGACCCATGTCATCCGGGGCGACGATCACCTCAACAACGCCGCGCGTCAGATGCTGGTCTATCGCGCCATGGACTGGGACGTGCCGGTCTGGGCGCATATCCCGCTGATCCACGGCGAGGACGGCAAGAAGCTGTCGAAGCGCCACGGTGCCCTAGGCGTCGAGGAGTGGGCCGCCGAAGGCTGGCCGGCCTCGGGGATGCGCAATTATCTCGCTCGGCTCGGTTGGTCACATGGCGACGACGAGTTCTTCACAGATGCGCAGGCCATCGAATGGTTCGACCTCGACGGCATCCGGCAGGCACCGGCGCGGTTCGACACGAAGAAGCTCGCCAATCTTTCCGGTCAGCACATCGCGGCGACCGACGATGCTGCACTCGTAGCGGAGATTCAGGAATATTTGAGTCTTTCCGGTCAGAAGGCGCTGACGCCGACCCAGCAATCGGACCTGACCCGCGCCATGTACTGCCTGAAAGACCGCGCAAAGACCTATCCGGAACTCGTTGAAAAGGCGTTCTTTGTTCTTACAGAGAGGCCAGTTGAGCCGGACGAGAAATCGGCGGCCGCCCTCGATGCGGTATCCCGTGGTATACTGCTTGAATTGACGCCGCACCTGCGAAATGCTAGCTGGGACCGCGACACGCTCGAGGCCGTGGTGGGGAACGTCGCAGAGGCGCACCAGACCAAGCTCGGCAAGCTTGCGGGCCCGCTTCGGGCCGCTCTATCCGGACGCTCCGTCTCGCCCAGTGTCTTCGACATGATGCTGGTCCTCGGACGCGAGGAAACGATCGCCCGGCTCGATGACGCCGCCCGACGTCCGACGGCCTGACGGCCGGTTTGCGACGACGATCACGCGCCCGCCATTCCGCGGGACACTAGGACAGGGACTGACATGGCTGAGACGACAAAGACCGCCAAACTCTCCTTCGATGGCAAGGATTACGATCTTCCCATGATGTCGCCGACCGCCGGACCGGACGTCGTCGACATCCGCAAGCTTTATGGCCAGGCTGACGTATTCACCTATGACCCCGGCTTCACTTCGACCGCCTCCTGCGAGTCGACGATCACCTTCATCGACGGCGACAAGGGCGAGCTTCTGCATCGCGGTTATCCCATCGACCAGCTCGCAGAGAAGTCCCACTTCCTCGAGGTCTGCTACCTGTTGCTTTACGGCGAACTGCCGAGCGCCGAGCAGCTTGAGGATTTCGAGGGCCGCGTCACCAAGCACACGATGCTGCACGAGCAGATGCAGTACTTCTTCCGCGGCTTCCGGCGCGACGCGCACCCGATGGCGACCATGGTCGGCGTCGTCGGGGCCATGTCCGCCTTCTATCACGACTCGACCGATATCGCGGACCCCTGGCAGCGCGAGGTCGCTTCGATCCGCCTGATCGCCAAGATGCCCACCATCGCGGCCTGGGCCTACAAGTACTCCATCGGCCAGCCCTTCGTGTATCCGCGGAACGACCTCGACTACGCGGCGAACTTCCTGCACATGTGCTTCGCCGTCCCCGCCGAGACCTATGAGGTCAATCCGATCCTCGCCCGCGCGATGGACCGCATCTTCACGCTGCACGCCGACCACGAGCAGAACGCCTCCACCTCGACGGTGCGCCTCGCGTCGTCCTCGGGCGCGAACCCCTTCGCCTGCATCGCGGCGGGCATCGCCTGCCTCTGGGGTCCGGCGCATGGCGGTGCGAACCAGGCCGCGCTGGAAATGCTGCGCGAGATCGGATCGCCGAACCGCATCCCCGAATTCATCGAACGCGCGAAGGACAAGAACGACCCCTTCCGCTTGATGGGCTTCGGCCACCGCGTCTACAAGAACTTCGATCCGCGCGCGAAGGTGATGAAGCAGTCGGCGGACGAGGTGCTGGACCTCCTCGGGATCGAAAACAACCCGACGCTTCAGGTCGCCAAGCAACTGGAGGAGCTTGCGGTCAAGGACGATTACTTCATCGAGAAGAAGCTCTATCCGAACGTCGACTTCTATTCCGGCATCATTCTCGACGCCATCGGCTTCCCCACATCGATGTTCACGCCGATTTTCGCGGTTGCCCGCACTGTCGGCTGGATCAGCCAGTGGAAGGAAATGATCGCCGACCCGGCGATGAAGATCGGCCGTCCGCGCCAGCTTTACGTGGGCGCCACCCGGCGAGACTACGTCGACGTCGAGGATCGTTGAGCCTCAGCCCCAAAGCCATAGCCGGTTACGCCTCGACCCCATTCCGTCGAGCGTGATCGGCACCCCTTGACCCGTCGCGGGATCGACTGCGTGGATGTGCCGGTGCGGCGCGGTGGTGTTGCCCGAGCTTCCGACGCGACCGAGGTTCCTGCAGGATAATCGGCGTCGTACTCGGTCCGGTCGACGTCGAAAATCCCATCTCCGCCAGTTTCGGACCCGCGACCGGACAGACGCGAGGTTTAGGTGATCGATGTGCCAGAGGCGCACTGCCTGCGGCAGCGGCAGCGGCTACCCGGATCGCGACGCCAAACTGGCATCGCGAGGACCGGCTGCAAGCCCAGTCTTTTCCACCCTGAGAAGTTCCGCCGTAGCCGACCAGCCGCTCCCGTGGCATTTGTAGTCCTGCGCGGCGACTAGATCGAAGTCGACAACAAACAGTTTCTATGCCTCTGCAATTAATGACTTTTCGGGACACTTGCCATCAATTCGCCTCCGCATAGCCACGAATGCGGCGGAACCGCGGGGAAATGCTGACCTCGGAATGGGGCTTTGACTCACGCGGAGGAACAGCATGAACAGCATGGAATTTCTGATCGAGGGCGGCGTCAACGTGCGCGTGACGGTGACCGAGGTCGACGGCAACCTAGAGTTCAACGTCCACGTTCTCCAGCCCGGCGAGGAGGGCTATACGGGCCAGGTCGGAGAGATCAACGGTCTCTTCTTCGACCTCAATGCGGACGTGTCGGGCTGTGCTGCCATGACCTCGACCGACAGCGACGGTAATTCGCTGTTCACCGCCGTGGACGAGGGATCGATTTCGAACCTCGGCGGCGGCGTCAACATCAACGGCGAGGTGCTGAAGGAGTTCGGCGCCTTCGATGTGGGCGTCCTTCTCGACCCGACGGGCCTTGGCAACGGAGACCTGCAGGACATCACCTTCACGCTCGACGCGGAACAGGCACTGACGCTCGAGGACGTTGCGCTGCAGGACTTCGCGGTGCGACTGACCTCGGTCGGCGACCCGGACGGCTCGCGCAACGGTTCGCTGAAGCTGGGTACCACGGCGCCTGAAGAGCCCGACGACGAGATCGAGGATCCGAACGACGGCGGCGAAGGCGGCGGCGACGGTTCGGATGGTGGCGACGGTGGAGATGGCTCCGACGGCGGTGACGGGTCCGACGGTGGCGACGGTGGACGATGGTGGTCCGACGGTGGCGACGGCGGGATGGTCGACGGCGGCGACGGCGGAGATGGCGGCGACGGCGGAGACGACGGCGGCGACGGAGAGGAACCGACCGGCAACGACGCGATCGACGACTTCCTGACCGCCTCGCCGGATGCGATTTTCGGCGTCGAGGACGAATACTTCCTGATCGGCTCGGGACCCTTCAGCCTTCTCGACAACGACGTCACCGACACCGGCGGCTTCTACGAGGGGGACGTCCTGGCCGCGAACGATGAACCCATCGTGCAGACCGACGACCTGGATTACGTCGAGGTGCCGGGGTCGAACGGTGGCCTTCTCAGGGTCTACGAGAACGGCACGGTCGACTTCAGCGCGAACGGCCAATTCGGCGAGGACGAAGCGGAGACGACCTTCGAGTACACGATCGAAGGTGGCGATACCGCCACGATCACCGTTCTCGTCACTCCGAACGCCGGCGACGGCGGTGGCGGAATCGACCTTCCGCCGCTCGACGACGAGGGCGGAGATTTCTTCAACCTGATCTGACGGTCGGCGTATTAAACGAACCGGCGGCGTTACGGCGCCGCCGGATTGCGGTATGATGCGCCATGACCGAAGATCATCCCCGCATCGCTTTCCCGCCGCCCCTGGCCTTCGCTGCAGCCCTCGCCGCGACCTGGCTTCTGTCGCGATACCTGCCCTTGGGCGTTCTCGGACGGGACGTCTCAGCCGTCGGCTGGCTGGTGATGGCCGCGGGCCTGGGCCTCGCCGCGTCGGGCGCTTTCACGTTCCGGCGGAAGGGCACCAACGTGAACCCCTACAAGCCGGCCCTGGGGATCGTCGCGACAGGTCCTTACAGGTTCACGCGCAACCCCATGTACCTCGGCATGATCGTCTTCACGGCGGGCTTTGGCCTGACGCTTGTCACCCTTTGGGGGCCGGTCGTGGCGGTCTTGCTCGGGATCCTCCTCGACGTCTTCGTCGTGCGACGCGAGGAAGCCTATCTGTCCCAGAAGTTCGGGGCCGACTACACGGCGTTGTGCGACCACACACGCCGCTGGCTCTAGGCGTCAGCGGCCCTCGTAGTCGGCGGGCCGCTTTTCGAGGAAGGCCATCACGCCCTCCTGGAAGTCGCGGGACTGGCCGCATCGACCCTGAAGCTTCGCCTCGAGCAGAAGCTGCTCGTCCAGCGTGTTGCCATAAGTGCCCCGGATCGCCTCCTTCGCGGCGGCGTAGGCGACCGTCGGTCCCTTGGCGAGCTTTGCGGCCCGGCCGCGCCAATGGGCATCGAAGTCTTCATCAGGCACCGCCTCCCAGATCATGCCCCACTCTGCCGCTTGCCTGGCGGGCACGGGTTCGGCGAAAAGCGCGGCCCCCATGGCCCGGGCGAAACCGACCTGGCGCGGCAGCCAATAGGTGCCGCCCGCGTCGGGGATCAGGCCGATGCGCGTGAAGGCCTGGAGGAAGACAGCGCTTTCGCTGGCGATAACAATATCGGCGGCAAGGGCGATGTTGGCCCCTGCCCCCGCCGCAGCCCCACCCACGGCCGAGATCGTCGGCACCGGACAGTCGTAGATCGCGCGCAAGCAGAGGCTCGTACTCGTCCCTCAGCGTGCGTTCGAGGTTGACCGACGCCAGCGACTGATTCCGGTCCGAAAGGTCCTGCCCCGAGCAGAATGCACCTCCCGCCCCCGTCAGTACGACCGCCCGCGCCTCCTTGCCGGCAGCCTGTACCGCGTCGAGAAGTTCGGCCCGCATCTGGCGGTTCAAGGCGTTCTTAACCTCGGGCCGGTTCAGCACGATCTCGGCATAGCCGTCGCGATACGTCAGGCGGATGGTCTGGTAGTCCATGAGGCGCGTCCTTCCCTGCTTTCCGCCCGGCATAACTGAACGGATTGGTTCAGGAAAGTCGGACGCAGCGTTTCAGTCGCCCAGAAGCGACTTCAGCCGTGCTTCCTCGTCGGCGCTCAGGGTTTCGGCCGGGGCGTCAGACCTGCGTCGGCGCAGGTAAAGTGCTGCGATCCCGAGGCCTGACAGCAACAGGATTGGACCCGCGATCCAGAGGACAATGTTCGCCCCCGAAGTCGTCGGCGTGAGAAGGACGTACTCTCCATAGCGCGCCACGACGAAGTCGATGACTTCGGCATCGCTGTCGCCAGCCGCGATGCGTTCGCGCACGAGGACCCGCAGGTCGCGCGCCAGGTCGGCATTCGACTCATCGATGGATTCGTTGCGGCAGACGAGGCAGCGCAGTCCCCGCGAGAGGTCGCGCGCCCGCTCTTCGAGGGCGGGATCGTCCAGCATCTCGCCCGGCTGGACGGCAGCCGCGGCCCCCGCAAGCATCAGCCAGAAAATGAGGGCAGCACGGATCATTCCGCCGGCACACCCTGCGGTGTCTTGCGCGCCCCGGCCGCCACGCGAAAGCGCCGGTCCGACAGCGACAGGCCGCCGCCAAGCGCCATGATGATGGCTCCGGCCCAGATCCAGTTGGCGAAGGGCTTGACGTAGGACCGCACGGCCCAGCCTCCGCCCGCCTGAGCGTCGCCGATCACGAGGTAGATGTCGCGGAAGACGCCGTTGTCGATGGCCGCCTCGGTCGTGGGCATTGCGGCTACCGGATAGACGCGCTTCTCGGGATGAAGGACGGCGACCTCGCGGCCGTTTCGCGCTACCCGCATCTCGGCCATGGTCGAGAGATAGTTCGGCCCCCGCACGTCCTCGACCGACGCCAGCGTGATGTCGTAGCCGCCGACGGTGAAGGTGTCGCCCTCGTTCGCCACCCGGATATCTTCGACCTGCCAGGCGGTCATCAGGGCGACGCCGACGATGGTCACGCCAAGGCCGGAGTGGGCCGTGACCCGGCCCCAGTCCGCGCGCGGCAGCCGAAGCGCCCGACGCGCCCTGACCGCAAGCCCCTCGCGCCCCGTCCGGCCCCAGAGGTCGGTCGCCGCGCCGAAGATCAGCCAGCTTCCAAGCGCCACGCCAATCGGCGCCAGAAGTCCGCGGCCGCTACCGAAGCCCCAGGCCAGCGCCGTCAGGACCGCGACGCCCGCGAAAGCCAGCCACAGCGACCGCACGACACGACCGAACGTCGCGCGCTTCCACGCCAGAAGCGAGCCTATCGGCAGGACGGCGGCGAGAATGACCATGAACGGCGTGAAGGCCGCGTCGAAGAACGGCGCGCCGACCGAAAGCTTCCGCCCAAACGCCATCTCGGCGATCAGCGGCCAAACCGTGCCCAGGAACACGACGAAGGCCGCGACGGCAAGCAACACGTTGTTTAGGACGAGCGCGCTTTCCCGGCTGACGACGCCGAAGACGCCCTTCGCCTGCATCTCGCCCGCCCGCGCGGCATAGAGCGTCAGCGCCCCGCCCATGAAGAACGCCGTGATGGCGAGAAGGTAGACGCCCCTCTCGGGGTCCGTCGCGAAGGCGTGGACCGATGTCAGGACGCCCGAGCGCACGATGAAGGCGCCGATCAGCGAGAAGCCGAAGGCGAGGATGGCCAGAAGGATGGTCCAGCTTTTCAGCGCCTCGCGCTTCTCGACCACGATGGCCGAATGCAGGAGCGCCGCCGAGATGAGCCAGGGCATGAACGAGGCGTTCTCGACCGGATCCCAGAACCAGAAGCCGCCCCAGCCAAGCTCGTAATAGGCCCACCACGAGCCAAGCGCGATTCCGATGGTCAGCATGATCCAGGCGAGAAGCGTCCAGGGCCTGACCCACCGGCCCCAGGCCGCGTCGACGCGCCCTTCGATCAGGGCGGCGACGGCGAAGGAGAAGGACGTCGAGAGGCCGACATAGCCGAGGTAGAGGAACGGAGGATGGAAGGCGAGGCCGGGGTCCTGCAACAGCGGGTTCAGATCCTGTCCGTTCATCGGCGGAAATGCGACGCGGACGAAAGGATTCGACGTGAAGATCAGGAAGCTGAGGAACGCGACGCCGATCGACCCCTGCACGCCCAGAACCCGTGCCTTCAGCCTGTCGGGCAGGTTGCCGCCGAACAAGGCGACAAGGCCGCCGAAGAGCGCGACGATGAAACACCACAGAAGCATAGAGCCCTCGTGGTTCCCCCAGACGCCCGTGACCTTGTAGAGCATCGGCTTCAGCGTATGCGAGTTCTCGACCACGAGGCGGACCGAGAAATCCGAGGTCACGAAGGCCCAGACCAGTGTCGAGAACGAAAACGCCAGAAGCAGGGCCTGCGCGATGGCCGCAGGTCCGGCCACCGTCATCCACGACGTCCATCGCTTCTGCGCGCCGACCAGCGGCAGGACGGTTTGCACCAGCGCCACGGCGAGTGCGAGGAGAAGCGTGAAATGGCCAAGCTCGACGATCATGCCGCCGACACTAAGCCTCCCGCTCGTCCGCGCCAAGGGCGCGAGACGACAGGTCGCGGGGCCGTGAGGCTCAGGCCATGAGGTGAATGGCAAGCGAGACGGCGAGACTGGCCGCGACGGGCCATATCCAGCCGCGTTCGTCTGTGCCGAAGGATCGCGAGATCACCTGGAAATGAAGGGTCGCGCCGACGAAGTAGACCGAGAGGAAGACCAGCAGAAGTGGGTTGTCGACCATCCATTCGGGCCTCTGCAGGACGTTGAAGGTCCACCACCAGCCCATGACGGACGCGGCCCCGGCCCATCCGAACGACATGCCTATCGCAAGCGGCGTCGCCCGACGGGCCCAAAGCCACAGGAAGGTCAGCGAGATCATCGCCGCCATCAGCGTGAAGGCGCCATAGGCGATGCGGTAGGCCGCCCCGTAACCGAAGGCCTCGTTCGACGCGAGAAAGACGAGGCTGGCCAGTGCCAGCAGAATCAGCGGTCTGGTCATCGGGACAGCACCTCTCGGAGAGCGCGGTCGAGGTCGTCGGCCGCGCGGGCGTGGCGCTCGACAGCGCGGGTGAAACGGCGGCCGGCCAGACGGCGGCGGAGGGCCGCGAGAAAAAGGTTCATCGTCAGCTCCTCGGCAGCCGTTCGCGGATGACGGTCGAGATCTCGGTCAGGATCAGCGCATTGCGGTCGAGGATGACCCGCGTCGCCTTGTCCTTCTCGGAATCGCGCCACAGCAGGAAGAACACCATCACAGCCCAGGGACCGTGTTCGGCGACGAGTTGAAGGAGAAGGTCACCGCTCACCTCCGGTCCTCCACTCGGCGAGGGCCGCGTTCGGCGTATCTTCCGCCTCGTCACGCCCGCCATAGCCTGCCGCCAGCGACTCGAGAGCGCGCACGTTCCGAACCACCTGCGGCGCTGCGGACAGCGTCAGCGCAAGACCGCGCTGAAAATCCTGGGACTTCGACTGGTGGCGCGCGCCGAAGTAGAACGACACGATCGCCCCCATCAGCCACCACAACGGCTCGGGCACCAGCGCGATGCCCTGCATCCGCGCGGCGAACCACACCGGGTCGAACATGGCCGACACGAACAGCGCCAGCGTGCCGAGCGCCATCATCGGGCGCGGCAGGCGGTTCAGACCGTCCATCAGACGGTCGAACCACCCCTGTCGAGGCAACGCGAACTCCGAGGCGAACTGCGCCAAGCGCGGCCGCATCGTGCGCAGCGTCGCGCACCGCCTGCGCTTCGGCATTGGGCCGGAAGACCTCGACCGTCTCGCGCACCGCGTTGCGCCCGCCGCCGAGGACCACGCCGAACAGATCGCCGATCAGGCCCATGCCGACGTCCTCTCGCGGTGCTGGGTCTCGGTGAGGTGGAAGCGCGGCGAGATGAAGCTTTCCGCCCGCAGGATCCAGCCGCCCTTCCCACCATCGCGGCGGCGCGCGTACTTGCGGCTGGACGGACGGCGGTCGGCAAGGTCGTAGTACCAGTTGCGCCGGGCGATTCCGTAGGCATCGGCGAAATGGTCCGGCGCGGCGGCTGCGGCGGCCCGCGCGGCGCGCTCGGTCTCGGGGCCCACGATCCCGTCGACCGCGCAAGGGTACCCCATCCGGGCGAGAAGCCGCTGGAGGATGCGCACGGCTTCGGCCCCTGCGTTCACCTGCATGTCGAACATCTGCGCCTGAAGCGTCTCGGGAAGACGGTCGAGCCCTGGTTTGCGGAAGTAGTCGTCGACGAAGATGCGCCGCGCATCCGCCGGGGTGACGCGCCGCACATCGCCGGCATCGACCCGGCCGTCCCCCGTCAGGTCAAGGCCAAGCCGCTGAAGCGTGCCGATGGTCACGCCGTGCTTCGTGGCCCCGCCCGGATCATCCGGGTCGTTCACATAGCCGCCCTCACGGGCGATGATCTCGTCTGCGATCTGTTCGACGCGCCGCATGTTCCCTCGCCCGGTCGTTGCGGGCGGGAAGGTGCGCTGAGGCGGTTAACTGTCGGGAAACTAGCCGTTCGGCTCCTGATACACGCCCTGCTCCTTAAGCGCGTCAATCACTTCCCTCGGCATGTAGCTTTCGTCGTGCTTCGCCAGAAGCTCCGAGGCCTCGAACACGCCGGCCCGGTAATAGCCTTTGGCGATGGTGCCCTGACCCTCCTTGAAGAGGTCGGGCGCAGGGTCGTCGCCGACATAGGCCACCGGCACTTCGGTCGCCCCGTCCGTCACGACGAAGCCGAAACCGCACGCCCTCGACGGGCGTAATCGAACCATCCTTCACCAGGCCGCCGATCTGGAAATATTCGTCGTCGGCGGGAGGTGCCGCGATCACCTCGGTGGGCGAGCGAAAAAACTGGAAGGCGTCCTTGGGGAGGAACCAGAGCACCGCGAGCACGCCCAGAAGGCACAGACCCGCCAAGGCCAGCACCTGGATGCGCCGCTGCTTCTTCAGGCTCTTCATCGACGTCTCTCCCTTCCCGTCAGATTTGGCGATGCGCGCGGCCGAATGCAACGCGGCAAACCGCCCTCTCCATCGACCTTCAGAGACTTCGGGACAGAGTCACGCTTTGTGAAAGTCGATCCGGCGTCGCAGGAACCGTGTCGCCTGGTCGCTGACGCGGCCCGGATCGCCGGTCGTCAGGAACATCGTCACCTGCCCGGGGCCCGCCATCTGAGGATGCCGCTCAAGATAGTCGGCAAGGCTCGCCGCAACCAGTTCGGGCTGGCTGAAGACCGTCACGTCGGGGCCAAGCGCCTTGCGGAAGTCCTCCTCGACAATGGGGTAGTGTGTGCATCCCAGCACCGCTGCGTCCGGCCTCGGCATCTTGCGCTTAAGCGCGTCGACGTGGCTGCGCACCAGCGCTTCGGCCAGGATCATGTCGCCGTCCTCGATGGCGTCCACCACACCCGCGCAGGCCTGAGCTTCGACGTCGACGCCGATGGCGCGGAAGGCAAGCTCGCGCTGGAATGCGCGACTGGCGACCGTGGCGGGGGTGGCGAACAAAGCAACATGCTTCACCCCCACCTCGCGGGGAGGAGAATTGTCGCCCCACTGACGCTCGGTCAGAGCCTCGATCAGGGGGACGAAGACCCCGAGCACCCGCTTGTCGCGCGGCACCCAGGATTCCTGCATCCGCCGCAGCGCCGCAGCACTCGCGGTGTTGCAGGCAAGGATGACAAGCGTGCAACCAGCCTCGAACAGGCGCTGCACGCCCTTCGTCGTCAGCTCATAGATGTCGTCCGCGTCGCGCGTGCCGTAGGGTGTATGGGCGTTGTCGCCGTAGTAGACCACCGGCAGATCGGGCAGCCGCGCCGCGACGGCACGATAGACCGTGAGCCCGCCCAGACCGCTATCGAAAATCCCGACCGACATCGCCCTCTGCCCGCCTGTTGTTGGCCTTGTGCTTCGCCTCGAACTCGAACCCGTAGGCCCGCGCATCGAGCATTCTCGGCGACAGGGCATAGGTCCGGGCCCGAAGAAAGTCCATCAGTGCTTTCTGATCGCCGCTGTAGGGCACCATGTCGGCACGCGAGATGGGCATCGCCGATCACCACGCGGACGGGTTCGTCCACGCGACGACGGAATTCCTGGATCAGAAGCGCCAGGCGCAGGGTCGTGTGCAGGTGGCTCGCGATCTGGAACAGGCGCGAGTTGCTGCCGTCGAAGAAGACCGGAACCACCGTCGCCCGGCTTTTCTGGATCATCTTCGCCGTGAAGCCGCGCCAGACCGGATCGAGCGGCTGCGAAAAGGGTTTGGCCGAGGTCGAGACCGTACCGCCCGGAAAGACCCCGATGGCACCGCCCTGCCCCAGATAGCGCAGCGCCTCGGCGCGCGTGGCGAGGTTCGTCTCGACCGAGGCCCGGCCTTCGGCGAAGTCGATCGGCAGGACAACCCGGTTAAGGTCTGGGGAATTGCGAAAGACGCTATTGGCCAGGATGCGGAAGTCACCAGACCTGAGACGGCTCAGGATGTAGCCCATCATCAGGCCGTCGAGGATGCCGTAGGGATGGTTCGCCACCACGACGAGCGGGCCGTCCTGCGGGATGAGGTCGAGCGATCCTCCGACGATCTCGAGCGAGAGGCCATAGCGGCTGACCATCTCCTCCCAGAAGTCGCGATCCCCGGCGACCGCCTGGTGATACCCGTCGGCGCGGCGGATCAGGCGCAGGCGTCCCGTGGCGTTTTCGACCGTCCGGATCAGCGCGCGTCCGCTGCGGCTGCGGGCCGAGAAGGCATAGCTTATGTCGCGGGCGACCTGTCTCTGCATCAGCGCATCCCTGTCCCTGGCGCCTGCCTATCGGCTGCGCCCGAGTTTCACGAGCTTTCGTGACGAACAGGTGACCGAAGCCGACCGCGCCGTGGCGCGGTCGTCACTCCGCCGCGTGCCGAGCGGGCGGTTGGTCGAGCGCCGCGAGAAGCGCCTCGCGTCTTTCGGCCGCCGCATGCGCCGCCTTTTCCTTCACGGGGCCGAAACCGCGGATCGAAAGCGGCAGCTTCGCAAGGTCGAGCGCGGCATCGCGGTTGTCGGCTGTCGCAATGCGTTTCATATCCGCCTCGTAGTCGCGGATCAGCCGCCGCTCCATCCGGCGCTCGGCGGTATAGCCGAAGGGATCGAACGGCGTGCCGCGCAGCACCTTCATCCGCGCGAGGACCGGCCAAAGACGCTCCATCCACTGGCCGAACGCGCGCTTCTTCGGACGGCCGTCCGCGCCTTGGCGCGCAAGGATCGGGGGGCGACAGGTGGTAGGTCATCTTCAGGTCGCCCTCGAAGACGGCCGACGCCTTGTCTCGCGTGTCCTTCAACAGACGCGCCACTTCGTATTCGTCCTTGTACGCCAACAGCTTGTGATACGACGTTGCGACAGCCTCTTTCATGGCCGGATCCTCGAAACGGTCGACCATCGCGCGATACCGGCGTGCCAGACGCGCGTTCTGGTAGGCTTCCAGATGCCGCTCGCGGAAGGCGATCTTCTCGTCCAGCGTCTTCGGCAACCCGATGACCTGGGCGGCGAGGATCCGCGAGACCTCGCCCGCGTTCAGCGCCGCCCACCTGCCGATCTCGAAAGCGCGCGTGTTCTCGGCCACCTTCGCGCCGTTCAATTCGATCGCGCGCCGCAGCGCTCTCGCCCGACACGGCACCTGCCCAAGCTGCCAGGCCGCGCCAAGGACGATCATGTTGGAATAGATGGCATCGCCAAGGACCTTGACCGCCAGGTCGGAGGCATCGAACCGCGCCATCCCCTCGCCCAGCTTGCGCTCCAGCGACAGGACGAGGCGCTCGACGGGAATCGTCAGGTCGGGCTTGCGGGTGAAGTCGCCGGTGACGACCTCATGCGTGTTGACCACGCCCTGCGTCCGGCCCGGCGTCAGAAGCTGAAGCGTCTTCGACCCTGCCGACACCACCAGATCACCGCCAATCAGCGTATCCGCCTCGCCGACCGCCACACGGATCGCGCTGATGTCAGAAGGCGACTTGCCGATGCGGCAGTGGATGTGAACCGCGCCGCCCTTCTGCGCGAGGCCCGCCATCTCCATCATGCCGACGCCCTTGCCGTCGAGGTGCGCGGCCATTGCCAGCACCGCGCCGATGGTCACGACGCCCGTGCCGCCCACGCCCGTGATGACGATGTTGTGGGTCAGCGCAATGTCAGGAAGCGCGGGTTCGGGAAGGTGCCCGGTGTCGATGTCGACCGTCTCGGCCTTGCGCGGCGTGCCGCCCTCGATTGTGACGAAGGACGGGCAGAACCCGTTGAGGCACGAGAAGTCCTTGTTGCACGACGATTGGTCGACGGCGCGCTTCCGGCCAAGTTCAGTCTCGACCGGAACGAGGCTGACGCAGTTCGACTGCACACCGCAATCGCCGCAACCTTCGCAGACGTCGGTGTCGATGAAGACCCGCGTGCCGATCTCGGGGAAGGTGCCGCGTTTGCGCCGCCGCCGCTTCTCGGCCGCGCAGGTCTGGATATAGAGGATCGCCGTCACGCCCTCGGTCGCAGCCATGCGCTTTTCGACGGTCAGAAGGTCGGCGCGCTCGTCCCAGGTCGCTTCTTTCGGGAACAGGCTCCGCTCCGGTTCCTCCTTCGCGTCGTAGACGACGGCCAGATCCTTGACCCCTGCCGCCAGAAGCTCGCGCGCGACGCGCTCCGGTGGCAGGTCGCCGTCGTTCTTCTGGCCGCCCGTCATGGCGACGGCGTCGTTGTAGAGCACCTTGTAAGTGATGTTCACACCCGCCGCGATGGCGGCCCGGACGGCCATCAGCCCCGAATGGTTGTAGGTCCCGTCGCCAAGGTTCTGGAAGACATGCCCCCGCGTCGAGAACGGAGCTTCGCCGATCCAGTTCGCCCCCTCGCCGCCCATGTGGGTGAAGCCGGACGTCTCGCGGTCCATCCACTGCACCATGAAGTGACAGCCGATCCCGGCATAGGCGCGCGCCCCCTCGGGCAGCTTCGTCGAGGTGTTGTGCGGGCAGCCCGAACAGAAATAGGGAATCCGCGCGGCGATGTCGGGGGCGTTGTCGGCAACCCGCGCAGATCGCACGGCCTCGAGCCCGGCACGGACGCGGTCGGTGCCGCGCCCCTCGTCGATCAGGATGCCGCCGATCTTCTCGGCGATCAACGCGGGGTCGAGCGCGTAGCGCACCGGGAACAACTCCTCGGCGTCGGGCGCGCCCTTGCGCCAGCCCCAGACACGCCGGCCCTGCCGGTCGTCGAAGATCGCTTCCTTGATCTGCACCTCGATCAGCTTGCGCTTCTCTTCGACGACGACGATCAGCTCCAGCCCATCGGCCCAGTCGTGGAAACCCTTCATGTCCAGCGGGAAGGTCTGCCCCACCTTGTAGGTCGTGATCCCCAGCCGTTCCGCTTCCTCCGCATCGATGCCCAGAAGACCGAGAGCGTGCGTCAGGTCGAGCCAGTTCTTCCCCGCCGCCACGAAGCCGATCTTTGCGCCGGGCTTGCCCCAGATGCGCTTGTCCATCCGGTTCGCATGGCTGAACGCCTCGGCCGCGAAACGCTTGTGGTCGATGATCCGCGCCTCCTGCGGGATCCAGTGGTCCCCCAGCCGGATGTTCAGACCGCCCTCGGGCATCGCGAAGTCCGGCGTCACGAAGGACATCCGGTCGGGGCGTCCGTCGACGACGCTCGTCACCTCAACCGTGTCCTTCATCAGTTTGAGCCCGCACCAGAGGCCCGAGAATCGCGACAGGGCATAGCCGTAGAGCCCGAAGTCGAGGATCTCCTGCACGCCCGCAGGCGACAGCACAGGCATGTAGGTGTCGACCATCGCCCAGTCAGACTGGTGGCAGGTGGTCGAGCTTTCGCCGGTATGGTCGTCGCCCATGGCCATCAGGACGCCACCCTTGGCCGAGGTGCCCGCCATGTTCGCGTGCCGCATGACGTCGCCCGAGCGGTCGACGCCGGGTCCCTTGCCGTACCAAAGCGCGAAGACTCCGTCGTAACGGCCTTCGCCTCGCAACTCGGCCTGCTGCGTACCCCAGACGGCGGTCGCGGCCAGATCCTCGTTGAGACCGGGCAAGAACCGGATGTCGGACGCCTCGAGGTCCTTGCGAGCCGCCGCCATCTGCTGGTCGACGGCGCCCAGGGGCGAGCCGCGATAGCCGGTGACGTAGCCCGCGGTGTTCAGCCCGGCCCGTGCGTCGCGGGCCTTCTGCATGAGCATCAGCCGGACAAGCGCCTGCGTTCCGTTCAGAAGGACGGTGCCCTGCTCCAGGTCGAACTTGTCATGGAGGGTGACAGTGCGTGTGTTCATGATAGCCTCCCCATGACATGAGTATAGGTCAAATTTGCTGACCTACAAAATCAAACTTGTTCACACCCGCGATTGCGTGGACGGGGGTCAAGCCTGTAAGGCTCCTGCAAAACAAGACCCGCCGGGGACATATGGAGTTTGGGACAGATGGATTGGGACAAACTCAGGATCTTTCACGCGGTCGCGGACGCGGGAAGCCTCACCCACGCCGGTGAGTCGCTTCACCTCAGCCAGTCCGCCGTATCCCGCCAGATTCGCGCGCTCGAGGAAAGCCTCAACACGACCCTCTTCCACCGTCACGCGCGCGGCCTGATCCTGACCGAACAGGGCGAGCTTCTGTTCGACGCGACCTCGGCCATGTCTCGTCGCCTCGATACCGCCGAGGCGCGCATCCGCGACAGCGAGGAAGAAGTCTTCGGCGAGTTGCGCGTGACCACGACGACCGCCTTCGGGTCGCTCTGGCTCGCCCCTCGCCTGCCCGCGCTCTACGAGAAGTTCCCGGAATTGAAGATCGACCTGATGCTGGAAGAGCGCGTGCTCGACCTGCCGATGCGCGAGGCCGACGTTGCGATCCGCATGAAGGAGCCGAGCCAGGCCGACCTCATCCGCCGCAAGCTCATGTCGGTCAACATGCGCCTCTACGCGACGCCGGCCTACCTCGAGGCACGAGGCACGCCCGAGACGCTCGAGGACCTGTCGAAGCATCGGCTGATCTGCCAGAACGTGACCACCACCCAGGTCAGCGCCGGCGCGAAGCTGGTGCAGGAGCTTCTGACCTACGACATCCCGTCAACGCTGACGGTCAACAACTACTTCGGCGTCCTCCAAGCCGTGCGCTCGGATCTCGGCATCGGCGTCCTGCCCGACTACGTCATCCAGGACTTCCCCAACATCCGGCGTGTCCTGCCGGAGGTGGAGTCGAACGACGTCCCCGTCTTCCTCGCCTACCCCGAGGAACTTCGGCAGTCCCGGCGGATCGCGGCCTTCCGCGACTTCGTCACCGAAGAGATCATAGCGCACCGCAAAAGGGCTCAGGTCTGAGCTCTGCACAAGGCGCATAGCCGGTTTGCTCCAGCGGCCTCGTGCCGCGCTTGAAACTTGTGCAGGACGGAAATAAATCCCTCACCGAACGCGGCGACTTGTCGTCGCTTCACCTCCCTGTTGGACTGGCCGGGCCTCGTGCCCGGCCTTTTTTTGTGTCGTGCCGACCGCGCAGGTGCAGCGGACAATCGAATTGCGTCCGGAAGGCCGGCGTGGCATGTGGCGCGCGACCAGAAGGCAGAGGCGACCATGACCGACCGACTGAGCGACCTCCTCGCCGCGCGCGACTGGATCCTGGCCGACGGCGCCACGGGGACCACGCTGTTCAACATGGGCCTGTCGGCGGGCGATGCGCCCGAACTGTGGAACGTAGACCGCCCCGAGGACATCCGCACGCTCTACAAGGGCGCGGTCGATGCGGGCAGCGACCTTTTCCTGACCAACACCTTCGGCGGAAACGCCTCGCGGATGAAGCTGCACAACGCACAGGACCGCGTGCGCGAGTTGAACCGCGCCGGAGCCGAAATCGGCCGCGAACTGGCGGACCAGCAGGATCGCACCGTCATCGTCGCGGGCTCCATGGGTCCGACGGGCGAGATCATGCAGCCGCTCGGCACGCTGTCCTACGAGTTCCGCCGTCGAGATGTTCCACGAGCAGGCCGAAGGGCTGAAGGAGGGCGGCGTCGACGTCCTCTGGGTCGAGACGATCAGCGCGCCGGAGGAATACAAGGCCGCCGGCCGCGCCGCCGAACTCGCCGGAATGCCTTGGGTCGGCACGATGAGCTTCGACACCGCCGGTCGCACGATGATGGGACTGACGAGCGCCGGCATGGCCGACATGGTGGCCACCCTGCCGCATCCGCCCCTCGCATTCGGCGCCAACTGCGGGGTCGGCGCGTCGGACCTTCTGCGCACGGTCCTCGGCTTCTGCGCGCAGGGCTCCGAGACGCCGATCATCGCCAAGGGAAACGCCGGTATCCCGAAGTACGTCGACGGACACATCCACTATGACGGTACGCCGGCGCTGATGGCGGACTACGCGGTCCTTGCCCGCGATCTTGGTGCGAGGATCATCGGCGGGTGCTGTGGCACGACACCCGAACACCTGGCGCGGATGCGCGAAGCGCTCGAGACGGCGCCCAAGGGGGCAAGTCCGACGCTGGACGTGATCGTGGCGAAGCTTGGGCCGCTGTCGTCGGCCAGCGACGGCACGGACGACACCGAAGGTCCGGTTCGCCGCAATCGACGCCGGCGAGGCTGAAGCTCAAGCCGACAGCAAAGCCCGCGCCGCCGCTCGGGCTTCGTCCGTCACGGTGTCGCCTGCAAGCATCCGCGCGATCTCGTCCACCCGCTCGACCTCGGAAAGCGCAGTGACGCGGGACAGCGTCATGCCGCCCTCGACCGACTTCGCGACCCGCCAGTGGTGGCCTGCGCGCGCCGCGACCTGCGGGCTGTGCGTGACGACCAGCACCTGAGAGTCTTCGGCAAGGGCTTCCAGCCTCCGGCCCACGGCGTCAGCGGTCGCCCCGCCCACGCCCCGGTCGATTTCGTCGAAGATCATGGTCAGCCCTTCCGCGTCAGACGTCAGGCAGACCTTGAGCGCCAGAAGGAAGCGCGACAGCTCTCCCCCGACGCGATCCGGTTCAGCGGCCCCGCCGGCGCGCCCGGATTGGTGGCGACGGTGAATGCGACATGGTCGCGGCCCTCCGGCCCGGCATCGCCCTCCGAGATCTCGGTGGCGAAGGTCGCACGCTCCATTTTCAGCGGCGCAAGCTCGGCCGCCATCGCCGTGTCGAGGTCATCGGCTGCCTCGGCCCGCGCCTGGCCCAGGGCATCGGCCGCATCCTCGTAGGCCGCCTCGGCCTCGCCTACGCCGCGGCGCAGGGTTTTCAGGTCCCCCGCACCCGCGTCGAGTTCGGCCAGCTTGGCGCGGAAATCATCGGCGAGGCCCGGCAGATCGTCGGGCTGAACCCCATGCTTGCGCGACAGGGCGCGGATCGCGAAAAGCCGCTCTTCCACGCGCTCCAACTCGCGCGGGTCGATGTCCAGACGGTCGAGCGCCCGCGCGACACCGTCCTCCGCATCGCCCAATTCGACCAGCGCCCGATCCAGGGCGGCAAGCGCCGCATCCAGCGTTCCTTCGGCCTGACCGGCCGCGTCCTCGAGCCACCGTGCGGCGTCGCGCAGCAGCCCTTCGGCGCCCGACGACCCAAGTGCTTCATGCGCGCGCGTCACGTCCTCGCGGATCCGGCCGGCGGCCTGCATCAGCCGACGCGACGCGTCGAGCGTCTCTTCCTCACCGGGTTCGGGGGCGACCTTGTCCATCTCGGCGACGGCATGGCGCAGGAATTCCTCCTCCTCGCGCACCGCCGCCAGCCTTGCCTCGGCTTCTTCCAAGGCCGCCCGCGCGCCCTGAAGATCGCGCCAGGCGACCCGTGTCCGCGCGACCAGGTCTTCGAGCCCGCCGAAAGCGTCCAGCATCTGCCGATGTCCGCGCGGGTTCAGAAGGCCGCGGTCATCATGCTGCCCGTGCAATTCGACCAGCGTGTCCGAAAGCTGACGAAGCACCTCGCCCGAAACGCGCCGATCATTGGCCCAAGCCGTCTTGCGCCCATCCTGTGCGTTGACGCGGCGCAGGATAAGCACGTCGTCCTGCGGCAGCCCCGCTTCGGCCAGGACGGCGAAGGCCGGGTGGCCGGGCGCGAGGTCGAACTCCGCCACCACCTCGCCCTGCTCGGCGCCTTCGCGGACCAGTTCCGCTCGTCCTCGCCAGCCCAGGACGAAGCCGAGCGCGTCGAGAAGGATCGACTTCCCCGCGCCGGTTTCTCCGGTCAGCACGTTGAGGCCCGGCGACAACGTCAGTTCCAGCCGGTCGATGATCAGCATGTCCCGGATGTCGAGACTTCTCAGCATGACGCGCGCGTCAGAGCCACTCGCCGCGGATGGTCTGGCGCCAGACCGCGGCCAGCCAGCCGTCGCCCGTCGCATCGGGTCGCAGGCCGCGCCCGGTGAGAAGCGCATAGCTGTCCTGATACCAATCGGTGGACTGGAAGTTGTGACCCAAGATCGCGCCGGCCGTCTGCGCCTCGGCGGGAAGGCCGAGCGACAGGTAGGATTCGACAAGGCGATGCAGTGCCTCGGGCGTCTGGCTGGTTGTCTGGAAATTCTCGACGACTACGCGGAAGCGGTTGATCGCCGCGATGTAGTTGCCGCGCTTGAGATAATAGCGTCCCACTTCCATCTCTTTCGCCGCGAGATGGTCGAAGGCCAGGTCGAACTTCAGGATCGCGGACTGGGCGTATTCGCTGTCCGGATAGGTCTCGATGACCGTGCGCAGCTCTTGCAGCGCAAGGAACGTCAGCCCCTGATCCCGACCCACGTCGTCGATCTGATCGTAGTAGGACAATGCCAGCAGATACTGCGCCCAGGCTGCGTCCTCGTCCGCCGGATAGGTGACGAGATACCGCTGCGCCGCTCCGCGCGCCGACTCGAAATCGCGGTCGAGGTGATAGGAATAAGCCTGCATAACCAAGGCCCGCTTCGCCCATTCCGAATAGGGATAAAGACGCTCGACCTCGCCGAACATCGTCGCGGCTTCGTCGGGCGCGTCCTCGTCCAGCAGGAACTCGGCGCGGTTGTAAAGCTGTTCGGCCGAGAAGCTGTCGAGCGGAACTTCCTCAGGCCCGCCCCCTCCGAAGAGCCCCCCGCAGCCTGACAGAAGAACGAGGGTCGCGACGATCGCCGTCGCCCGCGCCAATGCCGCTCCGCCCGCTGTCATCGCCATGAAACCCTCACCTCTGCGAACCGGTTGGTAACACAGAAGATAGCGGGGCAAAACGGCTTTTGGACGGTGAAGCTCAGGCGGCCACGCGAACGCTGTCGACGCGACTCACCCCGGCGCCCGGAAGGCGGGAGGCCATGACCGCATCGCACTCGACAAGCTGGAAGGCCGTTGGGTCCGCGAAAAGCGCCCTCAACAGCCGGTTGGTGACGCCGTGGCCAGCACGCTGTCCGATATAGCGCCCGAGGATCGGGCCGCCCGCCAGGGCCAAGTCGCCCAAAGCGTCGAGCATCTTGTGGCGAACGGGTTCGTCGCGATGACGCATTCCGCCGGGAGTCACGATGGCGTCACCGTCGACCACGACAGCCGAGGTGACAGACCCGCCGACGATAAGCCCACGATCGCGCATCGCGTCGATGTCGGATTTCCGGCAGAACGTACGGCTATCGGAAAGCTCGCGCACGAAGGCGCCGTTGGCCATGTTCAGGCTTTTGTGCTGCTGTCCGATGGCGGCATCGGCGAAGTCGATGCGAAAGTCGATGCTCATCCCGTCGGATGGAAGCAGCGTCGCCTCGGCATCGCCGTGGCGGACGGTGATCGGCTTCAGGACGCGGATCGCGCGGACCGGAGCGTCAAGCTTGCGAATTCCGCGCGACAGGATGCCGGCGACGAAAGGCGCGGCCGACCCATCCAGAAGCGGAACTTCGGGACCGTCGATCTCGACAAGGGCGTTGTGAACGCCGCAACCGGCAAGTGCCGCCATCAGGTGCTCGATCGTCGATACGCTGACGTCGTCGTCGTTCGATATCCGAGTATTGAGGTCGGTGTTCGTGACAGCATACCAGCGCGCCGGGATCATCGGATCCTTGCCGTCGACGTCCGTGCGGTGAAACCATATGCCGTACTCGGCCGATGCGGGGCGCACGGTGACGCGCGTCACCCGGCCCGTATGGAGCCCGGTTCCGGTGAACTGCACCGCTGATTTCAAAGTCGTCTGCACGGGATGACCCCAATTTAGGCGCCGGACTGGTCCTCCGGCTTCGGGATACAGCTATGCGGGGCACCCCCGTCACACAAAACAATCATTGCAACAGCATGAAACATGGCTGTTACAAATCGGCGATTTGCCGCCGCATTTCGCGCCAATTCAGTCTATGTGTATGATCCAGAATGAAAAAGACCGGGCTTGACCCCGGTCTTCTTCGTGATTTCGCATCGGGGCGTTACGTGTTCGGTTCTTCGTCACCGTCGTCATATTCGGTGTCTGTTGGCCCGTCACCGCCATCGTCGGTCCCGTCGTCATGCGCGGTTCCTGTCCCGTCACCAAGGCCGGCGAAGTTCAACTGCTCGGTAAAACGCGGCATGTTGACGACGAGGTTCGAGATGTCGGTGTCGGTCATGCCGATGTCCATGATCGGGTCGTAGGTCGTGAACGTTTCGACAACGAAGGCCGACGCAGCATCCGCCATGATCGGAATATGAGGCGAAAGTTTTGTATCGACCTGCCCCTGCGTCAGGTTCGGTTCGCCCGCCACGCCGCGCGACCAGACGAGGAAGTGCCTGTCGGCGGCCTGGTCGTAGCGCACCACCGTCACGCGCATCGACACCGGGTGCGCGGATCGCGAGAGCCAGGCATAGACGTCGTTCAGACCGTCAAGGTAGGTCTGATCGATCAGGTCCGTCTCGCGGGAGAGAAGGTCGCTGATCGTATAGGTAGCCTTGAGGTTGATGTTGCTTTCGCGAAGGCCCTCGAAGAAGACGTAGAGCGCCATGAAGGCCCAGACGAGCATCGGGAACATCAGGATCGCTTCGACCGAGAAGCTCCCTTTTTCGTCTCGAATGGCCCGGCGAGTGAACTTGTGAAACAGTGTCATGATGATGACCTCAGGTGGGTTCGTTGACGAAGGCCGACGACGCGATGATCTGATAGCCGCCCGAGCTGTCGCGCGGCATGCTGCGGCCGACGCCGATGCTCGGGAAGACCGGATCCGCGATCGCGCAGACACGGATGAGCATCAGCTCGTTCTGAAGGCCGTTGCGGAAGCGCACGACGGGCTGGATGACCTGATCGCGCTTGATGCAGTCGATGGTGTTGGTCATCCCTGTCCAGGTCGACATGTCGACCGGCTGAAGCTCGATCTTGGTGACGTTCCGGCAATCGGGGATCAGGCCGGCGAGCCTGCAGATGTCGTTCAGCACCGTATCGTAATTGAGGTTGGAGCCCGAGCTGAGACGGATGTTCCGGACGACCATGTCGGTCGCGCGCTCCAGCATCACCGCCCGCGTGTTCATGATGGCCACTTCGTAGCCGGACAGGAACACGCCCACGAAGAACGGGAAGACGATGACCAGTTCGACCGATGCGACGCCGTCCTCGCTGAGGCCCAGATGCCTCAGCGCACGGCGGAATTTGAGGGCTAGCTGTCTCATTGGGTCAGTTTCAACTGGTTGATCTGGTTGGCGATGGACGAGAAGGCGTACTCGATGTCCAGCCCTTCCACGCGGTAGAAGTGCTGCGGCGTCGAGGCGCATCCGCGCATGATCTCGGCAGACTCGTCGGTGACTTCGAAGCCGATCGTGAAGATCACGATGTTCTGGGCCTTGGCGGCCGAGCAGATCTGCGCCAGACGACGGTCCTTGGTGTCGGTGGACGCGTTGTTGCTGCGCGCCGGCACCGTCCGGTAGGGATCGTAGTAGTTGTCGTAGAAGTCGTTGCTGCGTCCGGTGAAGTGGTAGTAGGCATAGGCGCGACGCTGGAGCGTCATGTTGGCCCAGGCGTCCAGCCAGGACAGGCGCGTCAGCGTGCCGGGGCTGTTGGTCCAGTTCTGGTCGGTGATGTTGTACCAGTCTTCGCGCGACCGGCCATCGCGGTCACGGTCGCTCGGCTCTTCACGCTCCCAGTAGATGTCGCCGTTACTGTTCTTCTTGTAGTAAGGGCTGTTGCCCTCCTTGAAGCTGTCGCGCAGATAGAACTGGTCGGTGTTGATGCCGTCCGTCATCACGACGATGAATTTCAGCGAGTCCTGCCGCCCGTAGGCGTGCGGGCGCACCGAGAAGGCGTTGTCGACGCGACCGGCTGCCGTGAAGTCGTTCAGGGCTCCATTGGTCGAAGGATCGAGGAGAGCGACGCCCCACTTGACCGCCACGTCGATCGACGTGTTGCCGTCCGCCGTGAAGGCTTCGATCTGGTTCCGCAGGGCGACGGCGTTGTTGGACCAGGGCGTGATCTGGGAATAGCTCTCGTTACGGCACACGGGCGTCGAGACGCTCATGCCGCTCTGATAGCTTCTCCAGGGATCGAAGTGAGCCGTTTGCGACAGCGAGATCGGTTCCATGATAGGCTCGCCGCCGTTGGTGTAGCGAAGGTTGCCGTACTGGTCCCTTGCCTGGCGGGAGCGCTGCATCGCGTTCTGGGTGAAGTCTTCCGGGGCGAAGTTCACGCAGTGCGAATAGTTGTGGTTGTGGTGCGTCGCCAGCGACGAGAACAACAGCGGCCCGGCGTTCACCTGCGTCGAATAGGGAATGAGCGACAGGGAAACCCGGTCGTCCTCGGCGCCTGCGAGGATGTTGTCGACGAAATCCGTCGCCGCATCCTGCATGTTCTCGAGCTTGTTGTTGTCGCCCATAGAGCCCGACACGTCGAGCACGAGCGAAACTTCGACATCCGACACGGATTCTTCGGCCTGCGAGGTCGCCCCGAAAGGTAGCGTCTCGACGCCGACGAGGTTCATCAGCAAAGTCCGGTATCCGCCGCTGACGTTAACGGACACCTGGCGTCCGGTGATCACAGGCGCCGCGCCGACCTCGAAGACGTCGATGTCGTCGTCGGTGACCGTGATGTTCACCTTGGCAAGGTAATCCTTCACGACCTCCTTGGGATCGACCGTCTGGTTCAGGTTCGCCGCGGCAAGAACGGCCCGGTCTGTCGAGTTCTGAACGTGCGTGCGCTCGTTCTCGTAGATCATCAGGTCCACGGCGATCCCGCCGAACAGGATCATGCAGAAGAAGATGAACAGCGAGAAAGCAATCAGCGATCCGTCCTCGTCGCGCCGGAAGGACCGGGCTTGATCGAGAGTTTCGCGAAAGGCGCTGCGAGGTGTCATCGGCAGCATGTATTTTCCCCTCAGGCAATAATTAACTGGTGTGACGAAATTCAGGTCTTCGGGGGAAACATCCGCGAGAACATTGGCGAAAATACGGCGACACTGACGCCCCAAACATGAAGAGACGGCAGGACATGCAGGCTAAGATGTTGAGAAGTATGCTGGTTTTGTTTACGGAAACACTGTGTTCCGGGGCTAAATGACGCCGTTGTCCCTGCACGGAGCCTGCGCGACTGCCCTCTGGCGCAAAAGAAAAGGGCCGACTTTCGCCGACCCTGAGGGAGTGAACTGGTCCGGGCCGGTTCGCCCGGGAGCGCGTCAGTTGGCCTGACGCCGCAGGAAGGCCGGAATTTCGATCCGCTCCTGGTCGGGATCGTAGGTCTGCTCCTCGACCGCGCGGCTGACCGGAGGCTGGTGGCGAACGGGCTGCTCGGCAGGGGCATGACCCGGAGCGGCACCGCCCGACATGCGGTTGATGAGGGTGTTGATGCCGAAGCGCGGACGCTCGGCCTCGATGGTGCGCTCGCGGGGGGCGGGCGACGACGGTGCGGTATAGCGCGCTCCGCCCGGCACACGGTTCTGAAGCGACCCGGGCGCGCGACCCGTGACCCGCTCCAGACGCGCCAGCGCCTCGGGAGACGGCGTGCCAGGCGTGCGGGCCTGCGGCTGAGGCTGAGGCGCGGGCTCGGCGTGGTATTCCTCGGCCTCGTGGCGATAGGCCGGCGGCGGCAGACCGTCATCGCTCTGCGCGACGTGCTGGCCGCGCTGTTCCATCTCCTCGAACAGGCTCGGCTCGGGCTCGCGGCGCGACGGCGCGCGGGCATAGACCTCTTCCGCCCTCTCCGGCTCGGCAGGTGCCGGCGCGGCGGCGGCACGCTGAGGCGCACGCTCCTCGGTCCGGCGCTCGGTCCGATGCTCGGGGACGCGGGCCGAGATGTCGGCGTCGATGCCCGTCGCCACGACGCTGACGCGCATCCGGCCTTCCATGCTCTCGTCGAGCGTCGAACCGACGATGATGTTCGCGTCGGCGTCGACCTCTTCGCGGATCCGGTTCGCGGCCTCGTCCAGCTCGAACAGCGTGAGATCGTGAGCGCCGGTGATGTTGATGAGAACGCCCTTGGCGCCCTTGAGGCTGATCTCGTCCAGAAGCGGATTGGCGATGGCCTTCTCGGCGGCCTGCACGGCGCGATCCTCGCCCTCGGCCTCGCCGGTGCCCATCATCGCCTTGCCCATCTCGTCCATAACGGCGCGGACGTCGGCGAAGTCGAGGTTGATGAGACCCGGACGCACCATCAGGTCGGTCACGCCCTTCACGCCCTGGTAGAGCACGTCGTCGGCCATCGAGAAGGCCTCGGTGAAGGTCGTCTTCTCGTTGGCCAGCCGGAACAGGTTCTGGTTCGGGATGATGATCAGCGTGTCGACCATCTTCTGGAGGGCTTCGACACCGTCCTCGGCCTGCTTCATTCGCTTGGCGCCCTCGAACTGGAAGGGCTTCGTCACGACGCCGACGGTCAGCACACCCAATTCGCGCGCGGCCTGCGCGATGATCGGCGCGGCCCCCGTGCCGGTTCCGCCGCCCATGCCGGCGGTGATGAAGCACATGTGCGCCCCGGCCAGGTGATCGACGATCTCCTCGATCGTCTCCTCGGCGGCAGCGGCGCCGACTGAGGGCCTGGCGCCTGCGCCCAGCCCTTCGGTCACCTTGACGCCCATCTGGATCTTGGTGGCGGCGTTCGATTGCTGCAGCGCCTGCGCGTCGGTGTTCGCCACGACGAACTCGACGCCTTCAAGGCGCTTTTCGATCATGTTGTTCACGGCGTTGCCGCCAGCACCGCCCACTCCGAACACGGTAATGCGCGGCTTAAGCTCTTCGTGGGAGGGGATCGTCAAATTCAACGTCATGATGCTTCCGCCTGTCTATTCTTGTCGCGCCATCGGGCAGAGGCCGCCGTCTTTATCACGGTCATCAATCGACCGCCTGCTGGGTGAATGGACCTTACCGAAAGTCAGGTAAGCGGTCACCCCGATTCGAGCCGAAAACCACGAAATATGGCATTTTTTTGTCCCCAGCCCCCAGCATCTGGGGGTAACCCCAATATCCTGTGGTCAGTCACGGACTTACGCCCGTCTCTTCACGAGAGAAGCCCTGGGAGACATGCAAAACGCACATCCGGTGGTTGTTTCATCTTGTCGGAGGACACTGCTCGTGCCGCCCGCCGGTCTCATGCCGGAGTTGTGGATAACATTAACAGATTCGAAATGGTCCGTCGCGCCAATTCGGGCCGTTCCGGCCCTTTGCGGCGGATTTCCTCTCCCCCTCAAACGGCAGGGGCTGTCGGGCACGAAAGGGTTTCCTCGGTCACCGCGACGACCTCCTGGATACTCGCCCGCGCCAAAGCGCGCCAGACGGACGTACAGACGTTCACCCTTTCTGAACGGCCACCAGCACGCCGGTCCGTCCGCGTCGCCGTCGTAGTAGAAGCAAAGCTGGCCGTTCGTCGTGGTGATGCGTCCATAGACACAGCGGCCGCTCTCGTCCCGCCACACCGACAACTCGCGGCTCAGATACTCCTCGACGCCCACATCGACCCCGAACTGGTAGTTTCGGAAGGTCAGCGTCTTGCCCTCCGCGAAATCGAGAAAGGCGTCCGGGCTCAGGTATTCCTGCGCGGCGGCAGGCGTCGTGCAAAGACAGAGGGCAACCGCGAGGCTCCGCATTCTACCAGTTTTCCTTGAACCACTTCACCGCGCGTTTCAGCGACCGGGGCGCGCCACGGTCGGACGGCATCTCGAAATCCCACCACTCGTCTTGCGGATGCGCCGCGAAAAGGGACAACCCGACCGACGACGCGAAGGCCGCCCCGGTCGCCGCCTGCGGCAAGCCGTGGACGCGCAAAGGACGACCCACCCGCACCTGCTGGCCAAGGATCTTCGGCGCCAGTGTATCCAGCCCCGGGATCTGCGACGCGCCTCCCGTCAGAACGATCTGCTGCGACGGAAGATGCTCGAAGCCCGCAGCGTCGAGGCGTCCGCGCACTTCCTCGAGGATCTCCTCGACACGGGGACGCATGATTCCGATGAGTTCGGCCCGGCTGACCGTGCGGCGGTCATGCTCCCAGTCGCCCGTCTCTCCGCCGATCTCGATCATCTCGCGGTCGTCCATTCCGGTGGCGAGGACGCCGCCGTGGAAGGTCTTGATCCGCTCGGCGACGGCCAGCGAGACATGGAGACCCTTCGAGATGTCGCTCGTCACATGCGCGCCGCCCAGACGGACGGTGTCGGCATAGATCATGTGCTTCTTGATGAAGATCGAGATGCCGGTGGTCCCGCCCCCCATGTCGACGCAGGCGGCCCCCAGTTCCTGCTCGTCCTCGACCAGAGCGGCGATGCCCGAGACATAGGCCGACGATGCCACGCCCGCGAGTTCGAGGTCACAGCGCTTGAGGCAATATATCAGGTTCTCGATCACCGCGCGGTCGACCGTCAGCATGTGCATGTCGCAGGACAGCCGCTGCCCGATCTGGTCCCGAGGGTCGATCAGCCCCGTACGGTGATCGAGAGCGAAGTTCACCGGCTGCGCATGAAGCACTTCGCGGTCGAAACCATAGTCAGGCACGTCGCAGGCCTGAAGCACGCGCGCCACGTCATGCTCGCCCACGACATCGCCCTCGACGCGCACGATCCCGGCCAGCCCATAGGACCGGGGCTGCCCGCCCGACAGGCAGGCGATGACATGGTCGACCCGCGTGTTGGCCATCTTCTGCGCCGCCTGGACCGCGGTGCGGATCGCACGCTCGGTTTCCTGGACAGCGCAGGTCTCGCCCAGTTCGATGCCGCGCGACCGCGTGGTCGCGGCGCCGATCACGCGGAACTGTGTCTGCCCGGCCATGTGGCCGATGCCTTCCCCCTCGGGCACCCGGTCACGACCGTCGAAACGAAGCACAAGGCAGGCAATCTTCGAGGTGCCGACGTCCAGAATCGCGATCACACCCCGCTGGATCGCGGCACGCCGCATCGCGCGCATGGAACGCTGGCTCTGGTACAGGTCGCTCATCTCGACTGCTCTCCGTCGGGGGTGAAATCGGTGTCGTACAAATCCTCGGCCGCGCCCTGCCCCAGCCGGATCGCCGGCCGACGCGGATTGCGGAAATCGACGGCCGCGATGTCGCGCGCGAACAGGTCCTGCGCCGCGTCCAGTGCAATGGCCTTCTGAAGCGCGGTCAGCGGGTCGGTCTCCGGCAGAAGGATGCGCTGGTCGCGGTCGAGGATGACGTCCCATCGGCGCGCGCCGACCCGCAGAAGGCCGCGTGTCCGACCCTCGAGAGGCTCCAGCGCCGCCAGCAGTTCCAGCGCTTCCACCACCGCCTTGTCCGCAGCGGGACCCGCCAGCAAAGGCAGATCGGGGCGGTCCCCCCGCGCGGCCAGCGCCGTGACGCGATGACCCGTCTCGTCGATCAGCGTCAGCCCCTCGGCACTGCGCCAGATCGCGGCCGGCTGCCGTTCGGTCACGTCGATTTCAAGCACACCTCCGGTGCGGATGCGGACCGAGGCCTCGGCTACCGCGTCGAGCGTCCTGACGCGCCGGCGCAGCTCGGACAGCTCCATGTCGAAGGACGACATCGGGAAATCCATGGCGAGCACCGAACGCACCTGCGCCGCCGTCTCGTCCGAGGCGTGCTCCACCGCCATCATGTGGACCATGAACTCGGGCCGCTCTTCAAGCTGACGGCGGATCTCGCCCACCCGGTCGAACGCCGCATCGACGCGCGCCTCGTCCGACGCCCAGACCAGCGCCACTGTCGCGACACACAGGACCGGAAGCCCGTAGCGCAGAAAGCGCCGGAACCCGGGCCGCAGCATAAGGCGGTTCATCCGGTAGGCGAGGCGCGACGGCGCGGGGTCGCGGCGGGTCTCGCGCGCTTCCGCCGCCGCCAGGCGCATGTCGCCCTTCACCGGCCGCATGAGGCGTCCCTGACCAGCCAGTCGCACAAGTCCGGGAACGAAATGCCGACATGAGCTGCCTGCTCGGGCACGAGCGACGTGGGCGTCATGCCCGGCTGCGTATTGGTTTCAAGCGCCACCAGGCCCGCAAGCCCCTTGGCGTCGTCCCACCTGAAGTCGGTGCGGCTGACACCCCTGCAGCCCAGCACCCGATGCGCGGTCACCGCGTGTGAAAGGCAGGCCTCGGTCACCTCGGCCGGGATGTCGGCGGGCAGTTCGTGCCGCGACCCGCCGGGGGAATACTTGGCGTGATAGTCGTACCAGCCGTCCGACAGGATTTCCGTCACGCAGAAGGCACGGTCTTCCCTCACCGAGACGGTCAGCTCGCGGCCCGCGACATAGGCCTCGACCATCAGGTGCTCGGGCATTTCGTCCGAGATCAGCGGAGGGCCGTTCGCGCCCTCCTGGACGATATAGACGCCGACGGACGAGCCTTCGTTGTTCGGCTTCACGACGTAGGGCGGCGCCATGACGTGATGCGCCATGATCTCGGCCTTGCAACGGATCAGGCTCTCGACGACCGGAATGCCCGCCTCGGCATAGACCGCCTTGGTCCGCGTCTTGTCCATCGCCAGGGCCGAGGCCAGGACGCCCGAATGAGTGTAGGGGATGCGCAGCCATTCCAGGATGCCCTGGACGCAGCCGTCCTCGCCCCATCGCCCGTGCAGCGCGTTGAAGACCACATCGGGACGCGACGCGGACAGGCGCTCGGCGACATCGGCGCCCGCGTCCAGTTCGCTAACCTCGTATCCCGCTTCCCTCAGCGCGGCGGCGCATTCGCGCCCGCTGGACAGGGACACCTCGCGCTCGGCCGAGGGTCCGCCCAAAAGTACCGTCACCTTGGGGGTCGTCCTGCTCGACATACCCGCCACTGCCCATTGTTGGAGCGTCTTCGCGCCCCGGTTATTCTGTCTCTGCCTCGGGAGCCGGTTCGCCGACCCTCATGATTTCCCACTCTAGCCTGATTCCGGAGTGTTGGAAAACCTTCTCGCGCACCTCTTCCCCAAGGCCCTCAAGATCGGCCGCCGTCGCCGTCCCGGTGTTGATGAGAAAGTTCGGATGCATCTCGGACATTTGCGCCCCGCCTCGCGTCGCGCCCCGCAGGCCGGCGTCGTCGATGACCTTCCACGCCTTCAGATCATGGCTGTCGCCCGCCTGCCCGGTCGAGCTGAAACCGGCGGGATTGCGGAAGGTCGAGCCGGCAGAGAGGTCCTTCGTCGGCTGCGTCTCGTCGCGCCGCGCCATCTGCTCGTCCATCTTCGCCGCAAGCTCGGCCGGATCGCCCGGATTTGCGCGGAAAGTCGCCGAGACGATCATCGCGCCCTCTGGCACCGTCGCCTGCCGGTAGCGGAAGTCGAGATCCGATGGCGTCAGCGTCACACGGGCGCCGTCGCGCAGCACCGCCTTCGCCGACACCAGGTGGTCCGCCACGTAGGAGCCGTAGCATCCGGCGTTCATCCGCACCGCGCCGCCGATCGAGCCGGGGATGGTCCGCAGGAAGGTCAGGTCGCGCCCCGCCTCCGCCGCCACGCGCGCGACCTGCGAGTCCAGAGCCGCCGCCCCGGCGATGACGAGGTCGTCCTCGACCTCTATATCCGCGAAGGTGCGGGACAGGCGGATCACCACCGCACGCAGACCGCCGTCGCGCACGATCAGGTTGGAGCCGACGCCCATGGGGAAGACGGCCACCTCAGGCGGCAGCGCTCGAAGGAAGTCTGACAGGTCCTCGACATCGCGCGGCAGGTAGAGCCAGTCGGCGGGACCGCCGACCCGAAGCCACGTCAGGCCCGAAAGGTCATAGTCCGGCGTCAGCCGTCCGCGCGTCCCGATATCGCCGATTTCACCCATTCCGGCCGGTCTAGCGTCCCGAAGGGGTCCGCGCCAGCCCGGATCGCCTCAGCGCAGCCGCTTGGACCGGAGGACCCACCGGAAGATCGCGCCGACGGGCCAGGCCACGAAGACCGCGCCCGCCGCGATCGGAGCGACTGCGATAAGCGCCGCCGCAAGATCGCCCTCGCCTCCCTGGCGGAGAAACATCATGTAGGCGATGCCCACGCCGAAACCGCCCGACATCAGAAGGGCGGGAAACATCGACGGCACGAAAAGCATCAGCGCCCAGGCCCCCATCACGACGAGGGTCACCGTCGTCGCCGTCAAGACGGCTCGCCTTCGCCGCGCCGGAAAAGCGCGGCGAGCCAACGCAGGAAGAACCTGACGGGCCAGCGCAGGACGGAAGCCGCCATGAGAAGCACGATCAGACCCGCGATGACCCCGTCGACGACGAAGACCGCGACGAGGACAGGCAATCCGACCGCGATAAGCGCATACGCCTGCGGCCAGTGACGGTGCTTCGACGGCACCATTCCGGTCAGGTTGGTCACCACCAGCCAGAGAAGGGCCAGGATCATGGGATGGCTCATGCCGCCCTTCGTAGACCTGGATTTCGGCAGCAATGCGGCGGCTTCATTTCTTTCCAAATACGCGAGCGGCGCTGCCCGTTGCGCTCCGAACCTCAGAACAGCGAGAGCTGATCCCCCGTCCGCGGTGGCGCGCGGAACAGGTCCGTCCTCAGCGGCGGCAACTCCCGCGCCAACCCCAGCCGCTTGGTCGCAATGGCGAAGCGGTGCGCGAACAATTCGGCGAAAGGCCCCTCGCCCGTCATCCGTTTGCCCCACTCGGGGTCGTAGTCCTGCCCGCCGTGCAACTCCCGCACCCGCCCCATGATCCGTTTCGCGCGATCCGGAAACTCGGCCTCGACCCACTCGCGGAACAGAGGCGACACCTCGCGCGGCAGCCGCAGCATGATCCAGCTCGCCGCGACCGCGCCCGCCTCGGCTCCGCGCGCGAGGATCGCTTCCGCCTCGTGATCGGTCAGCGCCGGCACGACGGGGGACACCATGATCCGCACCGGACAGCCCGCCTGCGTCAGTCGCTCGATGGTGCGCAGACGTCTCTCAGGCGCAGGCACTCGCGGCTCCATCGCGCGCGCGACGGCAGGGTCGAGGGTCGTCACGCTGATGCCGACGCGCGCCAGGCCCATCCGGCCCATCTCGCCCAGAATGTCCGCGTCGCGCTCGATCAGCGTGCCCTTCGTCACGACCGCGACAGGGTGACGGAAGGCGTGAAGCACCTCGAGGATCTGGCGCATGGCACGGTACTCGCGCTCGATCGGCTGGTAGGGGTCCGTGTTGGTGCCGATGGCGATGACGGCGGGACGGTAGCTTTTCGCCCTCAACTCGCGGTCCAGCACCTCGGCCGCGCCGGGCCGTGCGACGAGTCGCGTCTCGAAATCGAGACCGGGCGACAGACCCAGATAGGCGTGCGAGGGCCGGGCGAAACAATAGATGCAGCCATGCTCGCAGCCGCGATAGGGGTTGATCGAGCGGTCGAACCCGATATCGGGCGAGGTGTTGCGCGTGATGACCTTTCGCGGCCTCTCGACGCTGACCTCGGTCCGCAGCGGCGGCAGTTCCTCCTCCAGATCCCAGCCGTCATGGAAAACGTCGCGATCCTCGGATTCGAACCTGCCCGGACGGTTCGAGCGCGCCGCGCGTCCGCGAGCGGAAGGGTCAGCATTGTGGGACGAGCGGGCCATGGCGCGAGAATGGAACAAATGCGGAACATGCGCAAGTGCAACGGCCGTCGCGAAACCGCACCCACGTCGCCGCCGCGACGTGTTCCGTCGCAATCCGGCGTTTCATTCCAAGGCGTTTGACCGTAAACCGGGATCGTCACTTTGTGGAGCCGACCCATGTCCGACGACGACGATATCGTTCTCAGCGAGCTCGACGACGAGGAACTCGTCCAGCAGATGCACGACGACCTCTACGACGGCATGAGGCCCGAGATCGAGGAAGCGACTCACATCCTCCTCAACCGGGGCTGGGCGCCCTACCGCGTCCTGACCGAGGCGCTCGTCGGCGGCATGAAGATAGTCGGCGAGGATTTCCGGGACGGCATTCTTTTCGTGCCCGAGGTGCTTCTCGCCGCGAACTCGATGAAAGCCGGCATGTCGATCCTGAAACCGCTTCTGGCCGAGACCGGCGCGCCGACCATCGGCAAGATGGTCATCGGCACCGTCAAGGGCGACATCCACGACATCGGCCAGAACCTCGTCACCATGATGATGGAAGGTGCCGGCTTCGAAGTGCTGAACATCGGCATCAACAACCCGGTCGACAAATACCTGGACGCGATGAAGGAATTCGACGCCGACATCCTTGGCATGTCGGCGCTTCTGACCACGACGATGCCCTACATGAAGGTCGTCATCGACACGATGGTCACCATGGGGATCCGCGACGACTACATCATCCTCGTGGGCGGAGCCCCTCTGAACGAGGAATTCGGCAAGGCCATCGGCGCCGACGCCTATTGCCGCGACGCCGCGGTGGCGGTCGAGACGGCAAAGACGTTCATGGCGCGCAAGCACAACCAGATGTCCGCCTGAGGCGATGCGCTTCCGCGTCGAGACGCTGAAGCGGATCGCTGCCGGAGAGGTGACCCTCGCCTTCCGGCGCTGGCCGGTTTCGCGTGCGAAACCCGGCGGGCGGCAGAGGACCGGCGTGGGCGAGTTGCACATCGACGATGTGCGCGAAGTATCGCCCTCGGATGTGACCGATGCCGAGGCGCGGAAGGCCGGATACGCCTCCGTCGATGCGATGTTCGCCGAGCCTGTTTTCGACGGCGATGACCCGCTCTGGCGCATCGCCTTCACGCTGCACGAGGACCCACGCGTCAAGCTTCGCAACAGCGTGCCGTCGGCAAACCGAGATGGCCGACATCCTCGCCGCGCTCGACGCCAAGGCGGCCCGCGCCGACTTCGATCCCTTCGCCTATCTCCGGCTTATCGCCGACCACGCGGCGACCCGTGCACCCGACCTCGCCGCCGGTCTCGGACTCGAGACGAAGGTGTTCAAGCGGCAGGTCCGCCAACTCAAGGAAATGGGCCTGACCGAAAGCCTGAAGGTCGGCTACCGCCTCTCGCCCCGTGGCGAGGCCGTCCTGAAAGCCCGCCCCTGACCCCTTGCGGCCAGACGCCCCGGCACGCATGTTTCCCCGATGACGACGCCCCCGCACCTCGACGACGACCGGCTGACGGAAAAGGGCCTCGCTCCGAAGGGTGCGGGCCGTATCCTCGTCATCGGCTGCGGGGCGCTTGCCCGCGAGATCCTCGCCATACTCGACCGCAACGGCCTGTCGCATGTCGACCTCAGGTGCCTGCCGGCGATCCTGCACAACCATCCCGACCGCATCGTGCCCGCCGTCCGTGCCGCCGTGGCCGAGGCGGAAGGGTATGACCGTATCTTCCTTGCCTACGCCGATTGCGGCACGGGCGGGCTTCTGGAGGCAGCGGCGGCGGAAATGGGCGTCGAGATGCTGGCCGGACCGCACTGCTATGCTTTCTACGAAGGCACGCCGGACTTCCTTGCCCGCGACGAGATCGATGCCTTCTACCTGACCGATTTCCTCGCCCGCCAGTTCGATGCCTTCGTGTGGAAACCACTTGGCCTAGACCGTCATCCCGAGTTGCGCGAGGCCTATTTCGGGAATTACCGGACACTGGTCTACGAAGCGCAGACGGACGATCCCGCCCTGACCGAACGGGCCCGCGACTGCGCCCGCCGCCTGGGCCTCGCGTTCGAACGTCGGTTCACAGGCTATGGAGAACTGGCGACGGCACTGGAAACTCTCGACCGGAATTGACGACCTCGCGGCAAGCCTCGGGTTAACCGCACGTAAACCATGTCAGGCGCATGAGGACCTGCCGCACCCGACCCGGTCCTTTGTCCAGTGTTCCTTGTTCTCGCCCTGCTTTTTGCCTTGGCCACCGCTGCGCCTCTTGGCGCGGCCACGCTTCATCCGGCCTCGGGCGATCACATCGAAATCCAATCCGAGCTGCCGCTCGAGATCTTTCCTGAGCTCGTGATGGGTTGGGTGCTGAGCTACCGCGTCCCGCCCGGAGACGCCCCTTTCGACATGCCGCGCGTCGCGGTCAAGCTGTCGGCTCTTGCGGCCCTATCGCTCGGCGTCGCCCTGGTCCTGCCGCGCCGCCGGAGGCCTTACGCCCCGCGCGCCGTCGCCGCTGTCTGGCGGATCCTCTGGATCATCGCCCGCAAGCCGTTCGACCGCTGCGCCGAGAGATGGGCGTCGAGGCCGAGACGCTTGAACTCGGCGGCCGCGTCGACCTCGAGCACGTCCTCCACCGTCAACCCGTCGTAAAGCGCGATCAGAATGGCGATCAGCCCGCGCACGATCATCGCGTCGCTTTCGCCGCGGAAGGTGAAGACCGCGCCCGGTCCCTCGCCCTCGATCCGCGGCACGAGCCAGACCTGGCTGGCGCAGCCGTCGACCTTGGTCGCGGGCACCTTCAGCGCGTCCTCGAGCGGCGGCATCGCCTTGCCCATGTCGATGACGTGGCGATAGCGATCCTCCCAGTCATCGAGAAACTCGAAGGTCTCGGCAACCTCTTCGAAAGCGTTCTGTGCCATGCGTCCCGGATAGGCCCGACATCTCCGAAGGTCCAGACGCTTTCCTTGCCCCTCCGAAGAAGCTAACACGAGTCGCAAGCGAAGGGGGCCCAGATGACGCCACGCACATTGATCCTGACCACCGCGGCGGCCCTGACGCTTTCGGGCTGCGGCCTGGGCGAAAGCCGGCTGAACCCGTTCAACTGGTTCGGCGGCGGAGGCGGAGGCACAACCGATGGCGGCACCGCGATGGCGGTCCCTGCCCGGCGCGAGGATCCCCGGCCCCCAGTCGCCGAGATCACGGACATCGCGCTTGAACGCACGACCGGCGGGGCGATCCTGCGCGTCACGGGACTTACGACCGAACAGGGCTGGTACGACGCCGCCCTCGTCCCCGCTACGACGGAACGCGCGTTCGATGGTGCTCTCGACTTCGTCCTGCGCGCGTCGCCGCCGCCCGCGCCGACACGCGCGTCGACGCCTTGGTCGCGCGAAGTGAACGTGGCGCTCTATCTGACCGACGGCGCACTTGCCGGTCTGTCGGCGATCCGCGTCGCGGGGGCCCGGAACGTCCGGACCATCCGGCCCTGACGCCCCGCCTCGTCAGTCTGAGGGGCCAGATCGTCGCGCTTGCGATCGGCCTGGTCGGAGGCCTCGCCGCCTATCGCATCGGTATGCCCCTGCCCTTCATGCTTGGGGCGATGGTCTTCGTCACCATCGCCGCGATGATCCGCGTGCCGGTCGATGCTCCCGCCACGCTACGCAAGATCATGGTCCCGATCCTTGGCGTGATGCTCGGCTCGGGTTTTCATCCCGGCCTCTTCGATCATGTGAACGACTGGCTCCTGACCTTCGCCGTGCTGCCGTTCTTCGTCGGCACCGCCTTTGCAGGGGCTTTCGCGTTCTACCGCTTCGTCGGCAAGTACGACATGGTGACGGCCTATTTCGCCTCGGCGCCTGGCGGGCTGAACGACATGATGATCCTAGGGGGCGAAGCCGGGGGCGACGAGCGCCGCATCGCCCTTGCCCACGCCAGCCGCATCTTCATCGTGGTGACGGGCGTCGTGTTCTTCTACGCCTTCGTGCTCGACGTCCGCACGACGGGATCGTCGCGGCCTTACCTCGGGCTTTTCGGCGGTCAGCCTCAGGGACCTCGGGATCCTCCTTGCCTGCGCCGTCGTGGGCGCGACGCTTGCGCCCAGACTGCGGCTGCCCGCCCCGCAGATCCTCGGTCCCATGATCCTTTCGGCACTCGTCCACCTCACCGGCTTCTCGCAGACGCCGCCGCCGACGCCCGCCGTGAACGCCGCGCAACTCGTCATCGGAACGGTGGTCGGCTGCCGGTTCGCAGGCGCCGCCCTTCGCGAGGTGGTCCATGACCTGGCGCTGGCGCTTGGCGCGTCGACGGCGATGCTGTCGGTTGCGCTGGTGTCGGCCTTTGCGATCCAGGCTTTGACGAACACCGAGGCCGACGCCGCCTTCCTTGCCTTCTCGCCCGGCGGTCTGCCCGAGATGAGCCTTCTTGCGCTGTCGCTCGACGCCGACGTGGCCTACGTCGCGACCATGCACATCATCCGCATCACCATCGTGATCGCGATGGCGCCGATCGTCTTTCGACTGTTCGGCAAGCGCTGATCAGACCTCGAAGACGACGACCGACTGCCCGTCCGCGCGAAGTGCCAGTTTGCCGTCGCAGAGCCGGAGCGCATCTTCGCCGAAAGCCTCGCGCCGCCATCCCTTGAGGGCGGCCGCATCGCGCAGGCCCGCTGCGATCTCGTCGAGGTCCGACGACGTGGCGATCAGCTTCTGAGCCACGCCCAGTTCCTCGGACTTGGCTTTCAGAAGCACTCGCAGAAGATCGGAGAGAGCCGGGTTCACCTGAAGCGCGTCGCGCGACCGATCGGGCTTCGGCTGATCCTCGGGGGGCACATTCAGCCCGGTCTCGACAGCGGCGAGTATGCCGTCCGCGATCTCGCCTTTCCGGGCCTCGCGCAACAGAAGGCGCGAGCGGCTGAGGTCGTTGTGCGTCTTGGGCTTCGTCGAGGCGATCTCGAGCAGGGCGTCATCCTTCATCACTCGGCTGCGCGGCACGTTGCGCGACTGGGCATAGGTCTCGCGAAAGCGCGCAAGCTCGCGCACGACGGCAAGGAACTTACCGGAATTCGTCCGCGTCTTTATCCGCAGCCAAGCCTCATCGGGATGTATGACATAGGTCGAGGGCTCGGTAAGCGTCGCGAGCTCCTCTTCGACCCAGGGAAGGCGGCCCGATTTCTCCAGCTCGGCCTCCAGGAATTCGTAGATCACGCGCAGGTGCGTCACGTCGGCCAGGGCATATTTCTCCTGAGCCTCGGTCAGCGGGCGATGCGACCAGTCGGTGAACCGCGACGACTTGTCGAGGTTGGCCTTGGCGATCTTGCGCACCAGCGTCTCGTAACCCACCTGCTCGCCGAACCCGGCGACCATCGCCGCGACCTGAGTATCGAAAAGAGGCTTCGGAATTACGCCGCCTTCGACGTAGAAAATCTCGACGTCCTGCCTTGCGGCGTGAAAAACCTTCACCACGGCCTCGTTCCGGAAGAGGTCGTAGAGCGGATCGAGAGACAGGCCCTTGGCCAGCGGATCGACCAGCACCGCGTCTTCTTCGGCGTCGCCCGGGATGGCGAGTTGCAGGAGGCACAGCTTCGAGTAGTAGGTCCGTTCCCGGAGGAATTCTGTATCGACGGTCACATAAGGCGCGTCGGCAGCCCGGGCGCAAAAGGCGGCCAGGCCCTCGGTCGACGTGATCTTGATCATACAGCGCCTTTCAATCGCAACGTCCGGATGTATTAGGCGCTTCTCCCCCCTCGGGCAAGTAAAGCGGCGTGCGGTCGCCCTCTGCGAAACGCCTCAGGACGCGGGGGTAGAGTTGGTGCTCTGCCGTCAACACGCGGGCGGCCAGCCGGTCCGCGTCGTCGCCCGGCAGAACGGGCACGCGCGCCTGACCCAGGATCGGCCCCTGGTCCAGATCGGACGTCACCTCGTGGACGGTGCAGCCGGCCTCGGCATCGCCCGCCGCCAGCGCACGTTCATGGGTGTGGAGACCGGGATACTTTGGAAGGAGCGAGGGATGGATGTTCAGCATCCTGCCTGCCCAAGCCTCGGTGAAGGACGGCGTCAGGATGCGCATGAACCCGGCAAGACAGATGACGTCCGGCCGCGCCTTGGCCAGGCGATCGTTCAGCGCGGTTTCGAAGGCCACGCGGTCACGGCCGAAAGGCCGATGGTCGATGACGGCGGTGTCGATCCCCCGCGCCTCGGCCTTGGCCAGGCCGCCTGCTTCCGCCACGTTCGTCAGGACGAGGACGGCACGCGCCGGATGGTCGCCTGTCATGCTGTCGGCAAGCGCCACCATGTTCGAGCCGCCACCCGAAATCAGGATGGCGACGCGCTTCACCCGAGGGTGCCGGTGTAGTCGACGCCGTTTCCGGCCACGACCTGGCCCAGAACCTCGACCCTCTCGCCCGCTTTCTGAAGCAGTGCGATCAGGTCGGGCGCGCGATCCTTGTCCACGACGACGACCATGCCGATGCCGCAGTTGAAGGTCTTGAGAAGTTCAGGCGTCGAGATGCCGCCGGTCTCGGCCAGCCAGCGGAACACGGGCGGCAGGCTCCACGCCCCGAGGTCGATGGCGGCACCCAGCCCGTCGGGAAGGACGCGCGGCAGGTTCTCGGTCAGACCGCCGCCGGTGATGTGGGCGAGGCCGTGGACGCCACCCAAGCGGATCGCCTCGAGCGCGGGGCGGACGTAGAGCCGCGTCGGCTCAAGTAGCGCCTGCCCGAGCGTGCCCTCGCTCCAGGGGCAGTCCGCGTCCCAGGGCAGGCCCGAAACCTCGACGATCTTGCGGACCAGCGAATAGCCATTCGAATGGACGCCGTCCGACGCGAGACCGAGAAGGAAATCGCCCTCCTCGACGCCTTCGGGCAGGCTTTGCCCACGTTCCATCGCGCCGACGGCGAAGCCTGCGAGATCGAAGTCCTCGCCCGAATACATCCCCGGCATCTCGGCCGTCTCGCCCCCGATCAGCGCACAGCCTGCCCGCTCGCAGCCGATGGCGATGCCCTCGATGACCGCTGCGGCATGATCGACCACCAACTTTCCGGTCGCGAAATAATCGAGGAAGAAAAGCGGCTCGGCCCCTTGGCAGACGAGATCGTTGACGCACATGGCGACGAGATCGATGCCCACGCCCGACACTTCGCCCGTCTCGATCGCGATCTTGAGCTTCGTGCCAACGCCATCCGTCGCGGCAACGAGGATCGGGTCGCTGTAGCCCGCGGCCTTGAGGTCGAAGAGCGCACCGAACCCGCCCAGCCCCGACATGGCGCCCGGGCGGGCAGTCCGTTTCGCCGCGGGCTTGATCCGCTCGACAAGGGCATTGCCCGCGTCGATGTCGACGCCCGCTTCGGAATAGGTCAGGCCGTTCTTCGCGCCGTCGTTCGTCATGGGCACCCTCCGTGTCGCGCCCGCGGACCTAGCGGAAGCGCGGACCGGAGTCCACGAGGCACGGCATGGCTTTGCTCCGGGCCGGAGCGTGTTAACCTTCGTGAATAGCGGACGAAGGAGATACGCGTGAGAGTTCTGGTCTGTATTGGCCCTGGTCGTGCTCTGCGGGCCGGCCTTGTCGGAACCTCGCGTCGTCGACGGAGACACCCTGGAAATCGATGGCACCATCTACCGCCTGAACGGCATCGACGCGCCCGAGCATGGCCAGTTCTGCGGAGCTTGGGCCTGCGGCACCGATGCTACCGCCGAGCTGGTCGAGATCGTGAAGGGCCACGACATCACATGCGATGCGCTTGGTCAGGACGGTTTCGACCGGACAATAGCGACGTGTTACGCCGACGGAACGGACATCGGGGCGTCGATGATCGACAAGGGTATGGCCTGGGCCTTCGTCCGCTATTCCGATGCCTACGTCGACGTGGAGTCCGCCGCGCGGGAAAGCCGTCGCGGTGTCTTTTCGGGCGACTTCACGGCACCCTGGGACTTTCGATCCCTGCGCTGGACCGCAGCGCTGGCAGACGAGGACGACGCCCCGGAGGGATGCCCGATCAAGGGCAACATCTCGAAGAACGGTCACATCTATCACCCGCCGTGGTCGCCTTGGTACACGAAGACGCGCATCGACCTCTCGGAAGGCGAAAGATGGTTCTGCTCGGAAGCCGAGGCGGTCGCCGCCGGATGGCGCGCCCCGCGTTGGAACTGATGCCGCGCTTGACCCGAATTGCGAACCTGCTAGACCGCCGCGCAGGTCGGGCCTGTAGCTCAATTGGTTAGAGCAGAGCGCTCATAACGCTTTGGTTGGGGGTTCGAGTCCCTCCGGGCCTACCATCATTAACTATTGTTAACGTCAATTTTCCCGCCGAAGGCCGCGACGAATTGGCTCGCCAGGCCTCGTACCCCAAATCTGCACGCCCTCTGCACAATCTCGCGCGACGCCTCGCAAGCCCGACTTTTTCAGACGCCCCTTTCCAAATATGCCCACTGCGACGCGTCTCCCACTGACAATTGAAGCGGCCCAGAAGGCCGGTCAGCGCCCCAAAAAGGCATAAGGATGACAGCGTCACATAAAATAATAATTGTCACAGATTAATCGCGTCTATATTAAACCCATCGGAATTCTCACGGTAATTGCGGCCGGTTCCACCGCACAACTCACAGGAGTGCCGAATGGCAGCCAAGATGGATTTGGGCAAGATGTCCCTCGAGGAATTGCGTTCCCTCAAGAAGGACGTGGACAAGGCGATTTCTGGCTATCAGGACCGCCAACGCGCGGAGGCCCTGAAAAAGGTCGAAGCGATCGCAAGGGAACACGGGATGTCCGTGGAAGAACTTGTGGGCAAGAAAACGCGCAAGGCGAAAGCCCCCGCGAAATATCGCAACCCCGAAAAGCCGGGCGATACCTGGTCCGGCCGGGGACGTCAGCCGGCGTGGTTCAAGAATGCCCTCGCGTCCGGCACGAAGCCCGAAAGCCTCGAGGTCTGACGATCTTTGCGCGCGGCCCCCGTGGGGTGGCCGCGCGCCTAACGCGGAATGTGAAGTTCCGCACGCAGGCCGCCCAAGTCGGCACTCTCTTCCAGGACTAGTCGCCCGCCGTGCTGACGCGCGATGTCCGAGGCGATGGCCAGCCCCAGCCCCACACCCGATCCGCGGTTCTGGTTCCGCGCCGCGTCCATGCGCGTGAAGGCCTTGCGGACATAATCCCGTTGCTCGACGGGTATGCCCGGACCGCTGTCCTCCACGATAAAGCGGATGTCGCGGTCGGAAATCTCGATGCCGACCCTTGCCTCGTGGCCGTATCGAACCGCGTTGCCGATCAGGTTGCCGATGGCGCGGCGCAGCGCGTCGGGGCGAAGCATGGCGGTCCCCTCGCCGATCATCGGCCCAAGGTGAACCGGATCGGCGCGAGCGGCCCGCGCCACCAGATCGCGCACCATCTCGCGCGGGTCGGTGCGCACCGGGTCCTCCAGCGCGTCTCCGCGCGCGAAGGACAGGAAGGCCTCGAGCATCCGCTCCATGTCCTCGACGTCGCGGCTCATGGCGCGGGCTTCCTCGTCGTCCTCGATCAGCGACAGGCCCAGCTTCATCCGCGTCAGCGGCGTCCTCAGGTCGTGGCTCACGCCCGACAGCATCATGGTCCGCTGTTCGATCTGCCTTTCGATCCGGTCGCGCATGTCGAGAAAGGCCGCGCCCGCCGAGCGCACCTCGGTGGCACCCGCGGGCCGATAGGGGACGGACCGTCCTTTCCCGAACGCCTCGGCCGCCCAGGCCAATCGGCGGATCGGGCGCATCTGGTTCCGGAGGTAGATCAGCGCGATGACCGACATCAGGATAGCCGTCACCCCGATCAGGACCGGAAACTGGTGCGGATTGCGGATGGTCAGCCGACGCCTCGGCACGTCAAGCGCCACGGGACCGAAGCGCGTGTCGACAGCAAGCCGCGCAAAGGCGTCGCGCGTCAGGAGGTCCACCGCCGACACACCTGGCACCTCGCCCGTCAGCGTTTCGATCACGGTACGTCCCGAGAGGTCGATCCATTCGTGCTGCGTGGCGACCGGTTCGTCGACCGTGTTGATCTCGATGCCAAGCGGCGTCGCGACCTCGAGCGCCGCCTCCATCGCGCGGCCTGCGTCCGGGGCGGCCTCGATCTGGCCGAGGATCAGCCGAACCTCGTTCGCCACCGCCTCCGACATCTGCCGTGAGACACCGTCGTAGATGCGCTGGATCGAGGCGATCGTGACGACAAGAAGGATGGCTGTCACGGGCACCAGGAGGATCAGCGTCGCGCGCCCGTAGAGCGACCTTGGCATCCAGCCTTTGAGAACCCGCCCGATCATGCGATGAGCCTAGAAGCGGCGACCGGCAAGAGGAAGGCCCCAATGACAAGACCCGAGCCGGGCGCATCCGTGACCCTCGACGACGGCCTCAGGCGGGTCTTGGCGCCCAATCCCTCACCGATGACGCACTGGGGCACCAACAGCTTTATTCTCGGTGAAGGCCGCGTCGCCGTGATCGATCCCGGCCCCGAGGACGACGCTCACCTCGCGGCCCTTCTGGACGCGACGGCGGGCGAAACGGTGACGCACATCCTCGTCACCCACGCGCATCGCGATCACAGCCCCCTGTCCCGCCGTCTGGCGGAACTGACCGGCGCCCCTGTCCTGGCCTTCGGGCCGCCGGATGCGGGACGAAGCCCGCTGATGACCCGCCTCGTTGCCGAAGGAATGACCGGCGGCGGCGAAGGCACCGATCACGCCTTTCGTCCCGACGAGACCCTGGCCGAGGGCGACAGGATCGAGGGCGAGGGTTGGGCGCTCGACGTCCTTCATACCCCCGGCCACTTCGCGGGTCATCTGGCCTTCGCCTGGGGCGACCGCGTGATCTCCGGCGATCACGTCATGGACTGGTCGTCGTCTCTGGTCTCGCCCCCGGACGGAGACATCGCCGACTTCATGGCGACCTCCGCCCGCCTGCGCGACCTCGGGGCGACGGAACTTCTGCCTGCCCACGGCGACGTCATCCGAGATCCCGCCGACCGCCTCGACTGGCTCATCTCTCACCGCCGCGCGCGCGAAGCCCAGAATCCTCGCCGCGCTCGGCCCGGCTCCCAAGTCGCTGGAGGAGCTGACGACGTCGATCTACACCCACATCCCGCCCGCGATGCTGCCGGCCGCCGCTCGCAACGTCTTTGCCCACCTCGTTGATCTGGTTAAGAGAAATCTGGCGACAGCCGAACCCGACATCTCGCCCCTGGCCCGCTTTCTACGACGCTGACGCACAGGCCACATTTCTGACCGAAGCCTCTGGACGCTTCCCCGGACCGTTGCTATATCCCCGCCCTGTGTTCCGGCGTAGCTCAGCGGTAGAGCAGTTGACTGTTAATCAATTGGTCGTAGGTTCGATCCCTACCGCCGGAGCCAATTATCCCCTATCTGCCTGCCCCTTCGGGGGATGACCTTCATCCGGAATTCTGATCTCATCCGGTCCGACACGTGCAGCGGATAGACCGGATGACATCCTCGCCTCCTTCCTCGGACATCCTCACCGAATATGCGCCCGAGGGTGTCTTGCGGGTCGCATTGAACCACGGGAACCGGATCCTTGTGGGGCGGGATGCGTCCGGCGCGCCCATGGGCATTTCCGTCGATCTTGCGACACTCGTGGCCGAGAGGCTCGGATTGCCGTTGCGCTTCGTCGAATATGAGCGCGCGGCCGACGTCTCGGGCTCGGCAACGGGCGGAGCATGGGACCTCTGCTTCCTCGCGGTCGATCCGAAACGGGCCGAGACGCTGGACTTCACCCACCCCTATGTCGCCATCGAGGGCCGCTACCTGGCCGGTCCCTCGTGCGACGCGGCGGACGCGGACGCGCTTGTCGCGTCGGGCGTGCCCGTCGGCACGGTGGAGGGATCAGCCTATACGCTGACGCTGGAACGCCAGGCGGGCGCCGAGCAACTCGTGCGCTTCCCCGACATCCACGCCATGCTCGCAGCGCTTGACGGCGGCGCTATTCCGGCCGCAGCGGGCATCGGCGACGTGATGGCCGCAGAGGCCGCGCTTCGTCCGGGCGCTCGTGTCCTGTCGCCTCCCTTCATGGAAATCCGACAGGCCATGGCCATCGTCAAGGGCCGCCCGAAGGCAGCCCTGGATCTGACGGACATGCTGTCCGCCCTCGCGCGAAGCGGTGCCATCGCCGACATCCTCGAGCGCCACGGCGTCGCGAGGCGCTGCGCGGTCGTTCCCGCCTAGGTCGGCGTCGGTGTCGCCGCCGGCTTGGCGGTACGAGCGGCGTCCGCGGCTCGCGCGCTGCGCATGGACCTGAGCCTCGTGTCGAGGTTCGGATCGTTGGCCATGAGCGCGACCTGGGTGCGGTTCTCGACCCCGAACTTCTGGATCAGGGTACGCATGTGAATCTTCACGGTCGCTTCCGAGAGATTCAACTCACGCGCGATCAGCTTGTTCGAATAGCCGCGCTTGAGGGCGCCCAGAACCTCGACCTGGCGATCGGACAGCGCCGGAAAAGGCGGTCTCGGTTCGCCCGTCTCTCTCGCCTGCGCATCCGCCTCGACCGGACGGTCGGCGCGGTTGGCGGGCACGGCACGCGTCTCCTTCGCTGCGACGGCGGGACGCTGGCGCTCGACGTGACCCGGAATGCCGGTCGGAAAATACACCCCGCCCGCGAAGACGTAGCGGATGGCGCGGATCGCGATCTCTCCGTCCAGGTAGGTCGAGACCAGACCCTGGAGACCGAGGCGGATCGCGCACTTCACCTCGTCGCCGTCGATGTTGTCGAGGATGACGAGCAGGGGACGACCGTCGAGGATGCTCAAGAGCGTCCGGACCTTGTCCTGAATGTCGTCTTCCTCGAGAGACCGCCCGCCTATGCCCATCAGGCAAAGCTGTTGCATGTCCGGGTCCCCGACGAGAAGTTCCGATGGATATATGTGTTCAGGCCGCTCGACCTGCTTCAATTCTACGGAACACGTCGCTGCCCAAGGCGACAGAACACCTACGGTACCCTCGCGACGCAGTTTATGATCGTCCAGCACCCATATGATTTTATCGGAGTCCATTTTTCCCAGCGGGCGATCCGAACGCACGCTGCACAAGGCACGCCTGACCCATGATCACCCTCCCCACCCAGTTAAAAACACCAGACCCGCACGCCCAACCGAGCATGCAGACCGCACTAAGAGATTCCCATGGAACCAGCCCCCTCGGCTACTTCCGATAGTATAGGTTTCGTAGGGTCACGTCCACATGGGCGAACCGCAATTCGAGTGCTGCCACTGTCGCAGGGGTCGAACGCGTTCAAGTTTAGTATGATTTTTCGAACACCGGCCCGAAGATCGGGGATCGACGCGACCGGTATCGGGCTCCGGAGGCCCCAGGATTGTCGCTGAGTCGGGTCAGGTCTCGCCGAAGAGCGAGGCATTCTCACCAACGAGCACGAGATAGTCGTAGGTCTGCAGAGCTCTGTACGCGAACACGAAACAAACTGTTGCCGCGATCAGCGAAGCCGTGAAAATTCCGAAGGCTGACGGACCTATCGCGGCCAAAAAACCAAGACTGAACAGGGCGTTGGCGACGAAAAACAGAAGTTGGACCAGGAAGAACAGACGGCTGCGTCCGCACAGCACGAGGATCGCGCTGGAGACGTAGAACATCGAGTGCAGGAACACTGACACCAAGCCTACGCGCAGCATGAGGAACTGTTCGAAGTCGAAGTGCATCCGCTGGCTGACGATCGGGGCGATCAGCACGAGCGTCGCGGTGATCGTGGCCTGGACGAAAAAAATGACGAAGATGCCGTTCCAGACCCGCGTCCCCAGCATCTCGACCGAGGCTCTCACAGTCGGCAGGCTGGCCCGGCGGTTCAGTGTCCGCCGCATCTGGCGCGTGGCCGAGGTCATGGTCCCGTCGTGGAGGATCTGCATGGCCGCGAAGGTCGGAATGATCGACAGGTGCGCAAGGAACATGACGCTGTCATAGGTGCCGAAGTGGAAGAAGCCCGAGAGCGAGCGCTCGCTGTCGGCCCCGGCCCACAGCACCCACTTGTCGACCCAGACCCCGCACATCGCAAGAACGGTGCCGAGCGCCAGGTACTTCTGCCGCCGCATCTCGTTCAGAAGCGCACGCAGACCATCGAGCGAAGCGCCGGGTGCGCGCGGCAGGCCTTCGACAAGCCGTGCAAGAACAAGCGCCACGCAAAAGGCGAGGCCGGCGGTGAAGGACCAGATCAGTCGCGGCACCTCGAGCGTCGTGCTGCCGGTCACGAAGGCGCAGAACAGCCCGAAGGCCAGTCCGGCGGCGAACGCGCCCGTCAGGAACACGAAGGCTCGCAAAGCCGACAGAACCGCGAGGCAGACCCACAGAAGCGCCGTCACCACCGAAAGGAAGATGAAGGCGAAGGCCATCTCGCTGCTTGGGATGCCGAGAACGCCGCAGAGCAGCAGCGCCATCACGAAGGCGGCGGCCCCGGCGAGGCAGAGGGAGGACAGCACGACCTCGGGGACCAACTCGGGTTCTTCGCGGTCGATCACCGCGCGGATCAGCCGCGCCGCCACCGTTCCGATCGGCCCGGCCGCGATCGGCGCGATGCAGAGCGAATAAATGATGGTCAGGCGCAGGTCTTCTGTCGCGGCACGGCCCATCACCGGCTCGAGGCTGGCGCTGATGATGGCGAGCGCAATGACCGACAGGATCCAGGGACCGGCCACGATGAAGACGCTGGTGACAAAAGTGCGCACCGGCTCGATCAGCGCGCCGCCGAAAAGCCACTCAGGCAACCTTCGCCGGAACCTCCGGACCTGTGATGGGGTCCAGTTCATGCCGCAAGCACCCCGTCGTAAAGGTCAGCATAGCGCTGCGATGACACCTCCGAGGTGAAGTACGTCTCGACCCGGCGCCGCAGCGCTTCTCCGCACCGCTTGCGCTCGTCCTCGTCGCGCAGCAATTCGTGGATCGCTTCGGCCACCGCGTCGGGCGCCATCGGCGGAACCACCCGACCGCCTCGACCAAGGTTCGGGGCCTCGTCGGGCGCGCCTTCGATGATCTCGCGGCACGATCCGACATCGGTCGCGACGCAGGGAATGCCCGCCGCCCCCGCTTCCAGGATGACGAGCGGCTGCGCCTCGCTGATGCTGGTCAGCGCCATGACGTCGATCTTGTCGAAGTACTCGACGATGTTCACCTTGCCGGTGAAGCGGATCGTGTTGCGCAGCCCCAGGTCGTCGACCTTCTGCTTGCAAGCCTCGAAATAGGCGGCGTCCTCGCTTGTCGGGCCCATGATCAGGACCTCGACATCGGGATGCTTGCGCCGGACCCGCGCGGTGGCGAGGATGAAGGCCTCGATGTCCTTGATCGGCACGACCCGCCCGATCAGCGCCACGCAGGGCCTGCGGCGCGAGGTGTCGGGAAGGATGCCGGAGAACCGCTTGAGGTCGATCCCGTTCGGAATCACCGCAAGTTTGTCGTCCACCGCGCCCAGTTCCTTCTGGAAAAGCTGGTTCTCGCCGTAAAGCGTCGTGATCTTCGTCGCCGCGTCGTAGGACACGCGGGCATAGGCGCAGAAGGTCTCGACCCAGAAGTCGCGGACGTCGAGCCGGGTGTCGGGCAGGCCGAGGCCTTTCTCGATGACGTCCGGGATCCAGTCCGCCATGATGAGGTCGATGCGCCGCTCGTTTGTGTAAATCCCGTGTTCGGTGATCAGGAAGGGACGACCCGTCCGGCGCGCCGCGACCGCACCGAACAGCCCGGCATACCCGGTCGAGATGGCGTGATAGCTTCGCGCCTCGGGGATGGGCGCGGTCAGAACCGAAGCGAAACCGCCGAGAAGCGTGCGCCACGCCCAGAAGAAATCGACGAAAGAGGCTTCCGGCGTGAACGCCCGGTAGCATTCGGTCATGACGTCCCACCCCGAGATCGAATTCGAGGATGTCCGCGCGCGTCGGTCGAGAGGCCTGGCGGCGAAAAGGCCCGAAGCGGCGAGTCACCGGCGTCTCGGCCATGTCCACGAGACGCTCGAAGGCTTGACGGTCGCCCGACCCCAGAAGCGCCTTCAGGTCCTGCGCCATGGCGCGCGCGTCCATACGGGGCTGCCAGAGCGACGGCGTGCTTCCCGAGACCGAAAGCGGCAGGGTCTGGAGAAATTTCACGTTCGGCGGCATGTCGAACTTCGATTCGCGCGGCTTGTCGTCGGCGGTGATGGCCACCACCCCGAAGGTCAGCTCGGGCTGCGACCGGATAAGCCAGTCGAGCCACGACGAAACACCCCCCGCAACGAAGGGATAGCATCCTTCAACGACGATACAGACGTCGACCGGCCGCGGGGCGTCCATCAACCCAGGCCTCCGCAGGAATACCGCCGAATCGTCGTCTCTACAGGCACGGTCGCATCGGACGAGGCGTCCGGCCTTACAGGCCGCTCGACGGGCGCATGCGCGGGTCGGGCAGAACGGCTTTCCAGAACACTCGCGGCGGTCAGGAGGTGACGGCTCACGTCCTCCTCCACGAAGCCGGACACCGCCACGTCCCGCGCTTCGCGGGCGAGGTCGGCCATGTTCGCGCTTCGCGGATTGTCCTGAAGCGCAAGCATGACCTCTGTCCCGCGCTCGGCATATGTCGTGCGGAGTTTCGCAAAGACCGCCGCCGCCTGGACCCTGAGTGCCGCGTCCGGCGACTTCAGCGCCTGGTCGAGCGCAGGGCGCATCCGGGGAGAATAGCTGCGAGCGATGGCAGCGATGGTGCGGTATTGCGCGGCCTTGTCCGTCCCCGCGAAAGCCGTTGCGAACCGACCGGGGCGCCCCGGTGCAAGGGCGTGCCGGCGTCCCTGAACGATCTGCTCGTGCAGCGCCAGCGCCTCGGATGCGTCGTCGGGATCTGCAGGCTCCACCTCGGGCTCGAGGACGAGACCGCCCAGAGAGCCGGTCATCACCCGCGCCAGAAGCAGCGTCGGCCCGCCGAGAGGTCCGAGCAGCAGAAGCAGGGCGCCAACGCCCAGGAAGCGGCCGCGATCGGCCTTGCCACCGAGCCAAAGCGCCAGACCGCACCCGACGACGGCGAGGCTGTGGATGCCGACGGCCTCGACCACCCGCATCGAGGACGAGAACCAGACCGACACCAGTGCCGCATCGACAAGAATGATCATCCCGAGAGCGAAGCCCTCGTCATAGCTCGGCCTGGCCGGCTGGTCGTCCAGATCCGACGCCACCGTCATGCCGGTCCGGCCGAGAACAGCCTGACCTTGTCGTCGGAAACGAAGCCCGGTCCCGGCAACGCCGAGTGCAGCGCGACGCTTGTTGCGATGGCCAGCATCTCGGCCACGTCGCCAGCCGCTTGCGCGTCTTCTTCGGTGTCGGCGACGATGAACACGGCGCCGCCCTTCTGCGAAGCCTCGGGCGCGTGGATACCCGCGACGGCAAGATAGCCGCGGTCGCCAAGGCCGACTTCGGATCGCCGTAGCACGAGCGAGCGTGGTGCTTCCACCGCGCGGCGCAAAAGGCTTTCGTTCGAGGCGAACGCCTTGGACAGGTCGGTTATTCCCTGCCCGCCCGTCAGTTCGATGATCCTGCCCGACCGATCCGGCAGAAGCAGCCCAGCCGGAAGCGGCGTGGCCGACGCCGAGGCCGAGGCAAAGGCCGCGCCAAGATCCTCGGCCGACGCCGAAGAGTGGAGAAGGCCCAGAAGCGAGCCGAAGACCGGCGTTCGTTCCACGACCTCGTCCCGCTCGGTAACAAAGGCGAGTTCGGCTTGCGCCAGCGCGGCATCGACCCGGTGAACCTCGGCCGCAAGGGACTCGTTCACCTTCAGCACGGACGCCAGCCGCGTCTTTACGCGCCGCATCTCGTGGATCTGAAGCGACCTATAGCTTCCGACGCAAAGCGCCACGATCAGCCAGCTCAGCGGCTGCATGGCCGTCTCGGTGTAGTGTTCCGCGATGTCGACCCCAAGGGGGCGCGGCGGCCACTCCATCAGGAGACTGGCGAGGCCCGCGGCGGCGACGCCGCCGAAAAGGCCATAGTGCATAGCCGCCAGCAGGATCACGATCCAGTAGGGATGAAAATCCATTTGGGCGTACGAGCCGGCCCCGAACAGGACCGGCTCGACGAACTTGAGAACGAGAAGAAGAAGGCCGCTCTCGAATGTGGCTCGCAACAGTGACTCGGCGTCCGAACCTTCGGACAAACTCGTCCCCGGCAACACGCCGCGTACCGCACCATCACTCATCGCGGGTCCTTTTCGACAGGATGCCGCCTTCGAGCAGGTTGCGCGCCATGTCTTCGCTGACATCGCGGGTCTTGAGCGTCGAGGTCACCACGTCGCCCGGCAGGATCAGCGTGCCCGGACCCGCCTCGAAGCGGCGTGCCTGGTGCGTGTCCGCGCGGTCGATCATCACGGAAACATAGGTCTCCTGACCTTCTGCGCCGGGGACGAGGCCAAGCTGCTGGTTGACCGCCACGAGTTGACCCTCGAGACCGTCGCCCTCCTCGCTGATCGAGCGCAGTTCCATCGCGAGAGCCTGCTCGTCCTTCAGCCGCTGAAGATCGACGGCCGAGGCCAGTTCGACTTCGCGCGCCTGAAGCTCGATGAGCTGCGACTGCGTCTCGAGAAGAAGACGCTCGACCGCCATCTTCGAGGCGTCGACATCGCTGACCGTCTCCATCTTCACGACGCCTTTTTCCTGCATCTTCGTAAGATAGGCGTGACGCTCGACCACTTTCCGCACCTGCCACTGAATGAGCTGGACGTGCTTCTGCTTCTGCTCGATGAGCTGCTTCACCTTCTGGTACTCGACCTCCATCTGCGAGGTCGTCGCGCGGCGAAGGCGGGTATCTGCGATAAGCGCGGCCATCTCGGCTTCGATGCGCTTGTTGCCGAGGATGTCCTGAGCGGCGCGCATCTGCGCGTCGTTCAACTCCAGGCTGTCCTTCCCGTCGATAGCGGCGCTGACGCGGTGCCACTTGACGAAGTTGCTCATCACGGCCCGCTCGAGTTCGTTCTGTCTCGCGGCGAGATAGGGCTCGTTGGCTGCCGCCACCCGCGTCGCCCCGTCGTTCGGCGCTCCGGCGATGGTCATGAGCTGCGCCACCGTCATTCCGGGGACGTAGTCATAGCGACCGGGGGCGCGAAGATCGCCCTGCGCGACCACGGCGGGCCGGCTGGCGAAACCTGCGCTGACACGCATGTCGGCGGGACTGAAGTCGAAGGCCGCCTTGGCGACGATCGGCTCGAGGCACCCGATGGCCAGACCCGCGACGTCGACACGACCGATCATCGGCACCGAGATCGCCCCGTCCTGGCTGACGCCGTAGTTGCCCGAGAGATCCAGGCGCTCGTAAGCGATCTTCGACGCGACCGTCTCAGGTCCCGTCGCCCCCTGGGTCGCCGGAGCCATAGCGGCCTCGAAGAACCGCAGCCTGACCGTGTCGCCGATGACGACCCGGTCGCCTGACGCGTCGGCCTTCAGGCAGGCTTCGGGCACCACGGGTGCCTTCAGCGGCTCGGCCAGCGCGATCTTGAATTCAGGCGCGACGGCGGCGTTCGCCGGCGTCACCAGTTCCATTTCCTCGGTGGAAAGACCTTCCACCATGTTCTGCAGGCTTTGCCCGAATCCGGACGCCTGCGACAGCAGCTCCTGCCCCACCAGACCCTCGAACCGCTTCTCTGTTCCGTTGGTCAGAACGATCGCGACAAACCCCACCGCGATCAGAGAAAGCTTGAACACGAGCCCGCGAAAGAACCCTTTCATTGCCCCACCCCTTTTCAGTCAGAAAACCCCAAAGATTTTAAATCTTCAAAACATCGATACGATAGTATAGGGATATCTGCCGCACAATCTGTGCAGGCGTCAGGTTACCTTAAGAACGTTAAAGCAATTCGGATGGGTCAAGGTTTGGGTGTATTGAGCGATGCTAGTCAGGCAGGATTACTCCGAAAGGCATAGGCCATCATCCTTACGGATAGGTCTGAGAAAAACCGCGTTTTTCTCGTTGGTTGCCCGCGCTCTCGCAGTGTCGGCGGCTTCCATCGCCGTGATGTCCGGTCTGGCCTCGGACGCAAACGCACAGAATTGCGTCAATCCCGAGATTCGCCGTACCGTGATTCTCCTCAATAATGACGATCCCGATGGCGAGGTGCGGACAGGAAGAATTCACCGTTTTATTGAATTCCCGCTGAATCATCTTGGCTATCGCGTCTCCTACTTCGATTCGAATTCGACAGGCAGCGACACGGTCCCCGAGGACACGGCGGCGATCCTGTCCTGGTTCGTGGCCCCGGACGAGGTCAGCAGCCAGTTCAGCGCCTGGCGGGTAAGGGCCTCTACACCTTGCGGCTATGCGCCCCGCCAGATCGTGCTCGGCGACCTCGGCGTCCGCTTCGGAGAAGACGCCATCGGCGACGCCCTCGTCGCGCGGCTGGGAATGCGCCGCGGCGGGCCTGAACGTGCCGTGGGTCACCTGTCAACGATCGCTTCCGCCGATCCGTCCATCGTCGGATATGAGGCCGACGTCATGGTGGGTGTCGGTGCCTATCCCCAGCTTGCGGCCGTCGCTCCCGCGACCTCGCGGCTGTCGGTCAGCCCGCAGCCAGGGTCGGAGGCGCTCGACCTCGTCGTGACCGGTCCAATGGGCGGATACGCTCATTCGGACGCCCTCGTCGTCGACGACCCCCGTCTCGGCACGCCGCTGTGGATCCTCGATCCCTTCACCTTTCTGACGGACGCCCTGTCGGATGGTGTTCGGCCCGTGCCCGACACGACGACGCGGGCGGGCCAGCGCATCTTCTTCAGCACCGTCACCCCTGAAGGCTGGCTCGAAACCGAGCCGCTTCGTTTCTTCGGCCAGGACGCGGCCATCGGGGGTGAGCTTCTTCTCGGCGCGCTCGTTGCGCCCTATCCGGATGTGCCGGTCACCGTGGCAGTGCTGAACGGCGACTTCGATGCGACCCTCGCCGGTCCGAACGCCGAGCGTGGCAGGAACGCGGCGACGTCGATCTTGGCCATGCCCCAGGTCACCGCCGCGACCAGCGGGCAGGACATGGTGCATGACTGGGTCAGCTTCGCCACCGCAAGCGGGGCAGCCAGCCGAAACGCCGCCTCGGCCAGCCTTCTCGACGGCCTTCTCCTCGCGCGGAACGGACGTGCCCGTGAAGGCGCGGTGCGCCAGTACGACGCCGCGCCGGCCGACGCGGCGCGAGAGGTCGGCGGAGCCATGGGCCAGTTGCAGGGTCTCCTGCCCGACGGAAAGACAGGCGACACCTACTTCTGGATCCGCAACTCCCAGCCAACCCTTGAAGCTTTCGAGGAAGCCCGTGCTGCCGGTGTCCGGACCTTCGGCGGCGGCTCCCAGCCAGTGAACCCTGCCCTTCCTGCACTCACAGGTCTGTCGCCCCTCTCGGCACGGGTCGGCGACAGCCTCCAGATCTACGACGCACTTGGCGGCGATGCGGCCTACACCGCGAACTGGACCGGCGACCTGAACGGCTTTCATGCCCTGCGTCAGACCCTCGCCTGGACCGAGACGCCCCGCCGTCTGACACCGTTTCAGTTGTCCTATACCGCCCGTGCCGCCCTTCACTTCCCGACGCAAAGCGCGGTGCGCGCGCATCTCGAAGCTTGCTCGAAGCGGGCTATACGCCCCTCTCACCGCAAGCGACTACATCGCCACGGTCGAAGGCTTCGACAGCGTGCGGTTCGAGCAGGTCGGCGACCTGTCGTGGCGGGTCAGGGACAGGGGCGGGCTTCAGACGATCCGTTTCCCCGACGCCGCCTCCCTGTCCCTCGACATGGAGCGCAGCACGGGCGTCCTGGGGGCGACCCGCACGAACGGCGCACTTTACGTCTCGCTCGATCCCGTCACGCCCGAGCCCGTGGTCGCCCTGTCGAACGACCCCGCGCCAAGCGGCGTCGTCCTTCCCGCCGGCGCCATCGCGGTCGCGCGAAGCGACCTGTCGATCGAGGGCTATTCCGTCGACGGCTGCACCACCGGCCTGACCGCCACGAGCCTCGCCCGGGGCCACATCGACGGGGTCGCGCGCCCCCTGGAAACCGTACGTGTCGTCCTGCCCACGGAAGAGCGCGACATCGCGGCGGCGGCGGACGGAACCTTCCGGCTCGACCTGCCGGAGGCGGGCGCGACGCCTGTGACGTTCCGCACCGATTGCGGAAGGGGCTGAGACATGCGCACCCACCTTATCGGACTGATCGCCTTCCTGACCCTCGCGCTGGTCGCCGTCGTGGCGCTTCAGCCGGATCCGCGGACACGGTTCGAAGCGGACCTGTCGCACCTTCCCCCCGAGGAGGCGCTGGCCCTTCTCGAACAGCCCGGCGCCTATGCGCCCGAAGACCGCAACATCGCCCTACTTCATGCAAGCCTTCTGGAAGCGACGGGCGCCTTCCAACCCGCACGCGCGATCCTCGAGAGCCTTCTTGCGGACAGCCCCGACAACGTCGCTCTCAGCAACGAGTTGGCCGCACTGTCCGTGACGACGGGCGACACCCAGGCCGCGCTGACCTACGCCGAAGCCGCCTGGCGCACCGAGCCAGACCGCACGTCGCGCGAACGACTGGGCCTTCTGCATCGTCTGTCACGCGACACCGCCGGCGAAATCGCGCTTCTGGCAACCGTCCCGGCCGAGACCCTGACGCCGTTCGAGGCCGCCCGACTGGCCCAACTCCTGGTGTCGACTGGCGATCTCGACGGCGCAGAGACGCTTTACCGTCATCTCGCCGAGACACGCGGCCCTTTTACGGACGAGGCCCGCAAACGGCTCGTGGTCTTCCTGATCGATGCAGGGCGCTCGGACGAGGCGCGCATCCTCGCGGCCGACTGGTACACCGCCGGCTCGCGCGACTTCGCGACGGTCGAGGCCCTTCTGCCGGTGTTCATCGCGCGGGGCGCCATCGACGAGGCGCGCTGGTACGCCGAGGTCGCGATGGCCGGGTCTCCCGACATGGGCCACAGGCTGGTAGGCGTCTTCTCACGGGCCGGACACCGCGCGATCGCACGCCACCTGCACGACACCGTTCTTGCCCAGAGCGATGGCATAAGCCGCGAGGAATGGCAGACGCTCATCGACTATGCCGCACTGACCGGCGACGTGAGTGGGCTTCAGAAAGCCATAGGCACTGCTCCCGAGGGGTCTATCCCCACAAGACAGTTGTCCGAGGCCCTGCTCCAGATGCTGCGCTACCGCGGACCGCAAGCGCTGGCGCCTTATCGCCAGCTCGCGACCGAGGAGCTGACCCGTGAAGCCCCCCTTGTCGCCGCCGCCTTCGATATCGATCAGGCCCGCCACAACTCCACCGTGCGCAACCTCATCGACGCCGCAGGACGCGATCTCAACGAGTGGGACCAGGAGATCTGGATTTCCATGGCAGGACGTCTGAGAGGCACCGGCTTCGACCGCCAGCTTGCGGCCAGCCTCATTCCCTCGCCGCGTCTCGCCGAGGCGGCGCGGCAAAACGTGGCCCCGCTCTCTCAGTAAGCGCGTTCAGCTGGTAAGCGGGGGATAGAGACGGTCGAACATCGGATCGTCGACGGCGTAGGGCGCGAACCCAAGGCCTGCGGCGCGGCTCCGGACATACTCCCGGAACGGTGTCTGCGTCACCGCGCCCACCTGGTCGGCGAAGTCCACCGTCAGGACGCAGATACCGCGCGACGCATAGCGATCCGACAGGGCCCGGTGCGTGACGGCGTTCTCTCCCGCGCCAAAGGCGCTCTCGACGAGGATGCCGTCTATGGCGTCGAGATACCGCTCGGTCAGTTCTTCGGCCGCCGCGCCTATTTCGGCCGCCGCATCGCCGGGAAGGAAGACACCGTTGTTCACCACCACGACGGCGTCGGGACGATGCCGGCGCACGCGGTCCGTCAGCCTCAAGACCAGCTCCATCATCGCGGCGGCGAATGTGGTGCGGCGCTGGCCGGGGCCCGTTCCCGCCCAATCCAGAAACTCGCCTGAAACGAAGCTGAAGTAGTGCAGCAGGTCGTCGAGGAAGACACCGTCGAAGCCGCGTGCCATCAGCCGGTCGACGCGCCCCAGAAGCATCGCTTCCCAGGCCGGCGTCCAGTACCGCGCCAAGCGCTCGTCGTCCGAGGTGCGCGGACCGATCCAGGCTGCAGAGAACAGACCCTCAGGCGAGGTCTGACGCGCGTGGTCGCGCCAGTAGTCGCGGTAGACCTCTATCTCGGTCAGGTTCAGATACCCGAGCACGCGCTTGCCGCCTTGCCGGATTTCCGAGACCTCGTCGCAATCGAAGAGGATCTCGCCTTCGGCGCTGGTCTCATGCGTGCCGACGCGCGTCGCCTCCAGGATCAGAAGTCCATGCGGTGCCGCAGCCAGATGGGAGGCCGTATAGGTCTCGCCCCAATACTGAATGCCGAACCCGCCCTTGAGCGCGCGGACGAGGCTGCTGCGAGACGATCCCATGCTGTCAGCCGATCCCAAGGAGGCGGAACACATCCCGCCCGTGCTGGCCTGGACGGCGGCGGGCAAGGTGAACGCAGCCAGAGACGCGCCGCACAGGGCCATGAGCCCCCGGCGATCCACCGTCCCGGCTGTCCCACGGCCGGCGCTGCGCAGTCTCCCCGATGTCAGTCTAGAGCCTCGCCTCTTTTCTATCGAGCGACACCACGCTGCCGTTGTGCCGATGGCCCCCGATGCGGGACCTTTCGACTTCGGCCTGCTGGAATCGCCAGTGGTCCCGACACATCCTGTCGAGAGTCTGCGTCGCGCGCCAGCCCAGAAGCTCTTGTGCGAGAGCCGGGTCGGCAACGGACGCCGCGACATCGCCCGGTCGGCGGGCGACGATTTCATAGGGTACCTCGACGCCCGCGGCCTCCGAGAAGGCGCGGATGACCTCGAGCACGGTGTGTCCCTCGCCCGTGCCGAGGTTGATGCGCAGGTGACGCCGGTCGCTCGTGGCGGGACCGAGAAGGTGTTCGACCGCCGCGACGTGTCCGCGAGCCAGGTCGGCGACGTGGATATAGTCGCGCAGTCCCGACCCGTCGCGGGTATCGTAGTCCGCACCGAAGACCTGCACGCGCGGGCGGAGGCCTGCCGCCGTCTGCGCGACGTAGGGGAAGAGGTTGTTCGGAATGCCCGAGGGGCTTTCGCCGATCAGCCCGCTCGGGTCAGCGCCCACGGGGTTGAAGTAGCGCAACGAGATCGCGGAGAAGCCCGTGCGAGCCGCCGCCACGTCCTCGATGATTTCCTCGCAGATCAGCTTCGTCCGGCCATAGGGGCTGGTGACGCCCGTCGCTGCCGTCTCGTCGATCGGCAGCTTCTCCGGCACGCCGTAGACCGTCGCCGAGGACGAGAACACCAGCCTTTCGACCCCAGCCGCCTCCATCGCCCAGAGAAGGCTCGTCATCCCGCCGAGGTTGTCGCGGTGATACAGCAGGGGGTTCGCCACGCTTTCGCCCACGGCCTTCTTGCCGGCGAGGTGGATCACCGCGTCCACATCGAAGTGCCGCAGCGCCCGAGTGACGGCAGAAGTGGACGCGACATCCGTCTGGACGACGTCGATCTCTGTCCCGGTCAGGGTCTGGATGCGGTCGATCACGACCGGATCCGAGTTCTCGAAATTGTCCAGGACGACCACCCTGTAGCCGGCCCGGATCAGTTCCACCGTGACGTGCGAGCCGATATAGCCCGCACCGCCCGTCGCCGAGAATCGTCTTCGTCACTTGAACCTCCTACTTTTTACTCGACGGTCACCGACTTCGCGAGGTTGCGGGGCTGGTCGACGTCCGTCCCCTTCTCGCAGGCGGTGTGATAGGCGATGAGCTGCACCGCGACCGCATAGACGAAAGGCGCCAGCAGCGGATGCGTCGACGGCAAGGCGACCGACATCTTCGGTGCGTCCCCCATGACGCGGCAGCCCTCGACATCGCTCAGAAGGATGACCTTGCCCCGGCGCGCCAGAACCTCGCGGAGGTTCGAGGCGGTCTTGGGAAAAAGGTCGTCATAGGGGGCAAGCGCCAGGATCGGCATGGCGTCGTCGACAAGGGCGATGGGGCCATGCTTCAGCTCGCCGGCTGCGTAACCTTCGGCGTGGATGTAGCTGATTTCCTTCAGCTTCAGCGCCCCTTCCATCGCAAGCGGATACATCAGGCCCCTCCCGAGGAAGATGGCGCTCTGCGCGTCCACCACCTCGCGCGCAATCTCGCGGAAGCGCGGCTCGAGAGCGATCGTCTCGGCCATCAGACGCGGCATCGACGACAGCATCTCGACATGGGCCGCCTCATCCTCGGCAGACAGGCGTCCACGAATGCGCCCGATCTCGAGAGACAGCGACAGCATGGCCAGAAGCTGCGCCGTGAATGCCTTGGTCGAGGCGACGCCGATCTCGGGTCCGGCGTGGGTTTCAAGCGTCAGGTCGGCTTCGCGGGCGATGGTCGAACTCGCCACGTTCACCAGCGCGATGGTCTTCTGCTTCTGGGCGTTTGCGAAGCGCAGCGCGGCCAGCGTATCGGCGGTCTCGCCCGACTGGCTGATGACCATGGTGGCGCCCCGCGCGGGCAGCGGCGGCTCACGATAGCGGAATTCCGAGGCGATCTCGATCTCGACCGGGAGGCGGGCGAGCTTCTCCATCCAGACCTTCGCCACATGGGCGGCGAGATAGGCCGTGCCGCAAGCCACGATGGTCAGCCGGGGAATGGCGTTCCAGTCCAGCCGCGCACAATCGCTTCGGATTTCGCGCCGGTTCGGGCGGACCCAATGTGACATCGCGCGGGCGATGATGGTGGGCTGCTCGTGGATCTCCTTCGCCATGAAGTGCCGATGCGGACCCTTGTCGGCGATGAAGTCGTCCAGCGTCAGCGTCTGCACCTTGCGCTTGACCCTGTTGCCCTGTGCGTCGTGGACGATGGCCGTCTTGCGTGTGAGGACGGCCCAGTCGCCTTCCTCGAGGAAGGCGATGCGGTTGGTCAGGGGTGCCAGAGCGATGGCGTCCGAGCCGACGAAGCACTCGCCGTCGCCGAAGCCCAGCACCAGGGGAGATCCGCGCCGGGCGCAGATCATCAGGTCGTCGGCGCCCTCGAAGAGGAAGCAGATCGCGTAGGCGCCCTGAAGCCGCGAGATCGCGGCGGCGGCGGCGTCTTCGTGGCAGAGACCCCGTCGCATCATCGAGGCGCAGAGGGTCGCGATGACTTCGGTGTCGGTCTCGGATTCGAAGGTCCAGCCGTCCTTGGCCAGTTCGGCGCGCAGTTCGAGATAATTCTCGATGATCCCGTTATGGACGACCGCGACGCCCTCGCAGCGATGCGGATGCGCATTGGCCTCGTTCGGCTGGCCGTGGGTCGCCCACCTGGTGTGGCCGATGCCGCTTGTCCCCGTCAGCGGCTGCGCTTCCAGCAACGATCCCAGCACCGACAGCTTGCCCTGCGACCGACGCCGCGTCAGCTGGCCCCGATCCAGAACCGCGATGCCGGCGCTGTCGTAGCCCCGGTATTCGAGACGGGTGAGCGCCTCGTAGATCAGCGGGGTCACTGACCGGTTGGCGAGTACGCCCACAATTCCGCACATGCGACGTTCCTTCTCTGTCCCGTTGTGATGCAGTCGGCCGGGGCGAAGGGCGCAGGGCCGGCGGCAGCAAGGATGCACGGCCCGAAGGCTGGCCCTTTCGCCAACGACACAACCGCACTCGTCATCCGCAACCTCGATGAAATGAACGTGGCGCGTGCCGAAACCAGGCGCCAAAATTCAATGAACTGAGGTCCATTTCAGGGGAAAAGCGCCGCGATTTCAACGTGGCATCGGGATGGCCCCCCTCCGCATCGGCCTATCATCCGGGCGACGTAGGAGAGGTGGCTTCGCCTCGCGGCAAAAAAAAGAGCGCGGTGACGCGCCCTTCTGAGGTCTCGAGACCCGGGCGATGCGGTGCCGCCCGGGTTTATGTCGTGCAGGAAGAGGTTCAGAAGAAGATGTCTTCGTCCTCCAGGTCGTCGAGGCTCACCCCGTTGAGGTGAACGCTGCTCTCCTCGGCGATCCGGACAAGAAGCCCGTATTCGGTCTGGAGCATTTCCAGCGGATCATCCGAAAGGACGAGCTTGTCGCGGCCGACTTCGAAGTCGGTGATCTCGTCGTTGCCGCTGTCCTCGCCGAAGAAGAACAGATCCCAGCCGCGTCCGCCGCTCATCACGTCGTCGCCTTCGCCTCCGGTCAGCTCGTCGTCCCCGCGTCCGCCGGAGAGGAAGTCGTTCCCCTTGTCGCCGGACAGGAAGTCGTGGCCACGTCCGCCGTAAAGGCCGTCTTCGCCGTCACCCCCGAAGAGGTCGTCGAGACCGTCGCCCCCACGGAGGAGGTCGTTGCCCAATCCTCCCGACAGGAAGTCCGACCCGGCGAGTCCGGCGATGGTATCCGCCCCGTCGGTCCCGCAGATGTCGTCGGCACGGCGCGTCCCGCTCATGGATGCGCCCTCCTCCTCCGGCTCCTCTACCGGCTCCGGCTCGGGTTCGGGTTCCGGCTGTGGCTCCGGCTCCGGCTCGGGCTCGGGCTCCGGCTCGGGCTCCGGCTCTGGCTCGGGTTCGGGCTCTGGCTCTGGCTCAGGTTCCGGCTCGGGTTCAGGCTCAGGTTCCGGCTCCGGCTCAGGTTCCGGCTCGGGCTGTGGCTCCGGCTCTGGCTCGGGTTCCGGTTCTGGCTCGGGTTCGGGCTCAGGTTCGGGTTCCGGCTCGGGTTCCGGCTCCGGCTCCGGCTCAGGTTCGGGTTCCGGCTCAGGCTCAGGCTCAGGTTCTGGCTCGGGTTCCGGATCCCCGCCCGGAACGGGCGCGGGCGCATAGGGCTGATCGTAAAGCTCGTCCAGGTCCCGGTCCTCGGCGATGTAGAGCGGCATGTCCTCGGCCACGAGGTAATCGTGCAACTCGTCCAGTTCGTCCGAGAATTCCTCCTGCCGCGCCTTCGTCATGTACTCGACGACGAAAACCTCGACCCCCGCAGCCTCGGCGATCTCGAGGAGCTCTTTCGAGCCCTCCAGCCATCCGTCCGGCACTTCGCGGAAGCTGCCTTCGCTGCCGTTGCGATAGTAGAACGCCAGGTCTTCTTTCGCGATGCCATCGATCGCCTCGAGATAGGCGGGCTGCATCACCAGTTCCTCGCCGTTCTGGCCGATCAGGACGAAATCGCGCGAGGCGTCCCCGATCTCGGCCAGCCGCGCTTCGGCGACCGATCGGATTTCGGACACGAAATCGGCCATCTCGGCCTCGTAATCCATGCCCGTGTTCGGCGCGACGTCCTGCCAGTAATAATAGGCGTCGATGATGTCGAGGTAGACCCCGTTGAACCCGGCATCGACGATGTCACGGACATAGTCGAAGACGATGTTCTGCCACTCCGGCTCCCAGTACTTGACCTTGAAGTTGTCGGGCCATTCCGGGTTCGAGGCGGACAGGAAGTCGGGCGGATCGGTCTCCCAGCTCGACTGCCAGTAATCTCGGTAATCCTCGGCCTCGCCGACGCTGATGTAGCTGACGATCAGCTTGTCGCCGTCGCCCTGCATGGCATCGAGTTCGCCCTGCGAATAGGGTCTCGCGTCGCCGTCGGCGTAGGTCGAATAATCGATAACCACGAGACCGGCATCGGACGCCGCGATATCGGCGGCGGTGTCGGCGTTCACGTCGCCCAGATGATAGATCCAGGAAGAAACGTCGCTCAGTAGGCTCATTGAGGTCCTCGTCGTCAGTTGGCCCCCAAGCCCCTGTGCCGCCCCGTGAGGCGCGGCGAAGGCGAACATGGCAGAACTCGATCGCTCGGCATAGAGGCTTGTTGCGCGGCTGGCAAAATTCCGCTTCTCAGGCGGTTACTGTGTCCGTCGATGGATGCGGGCGCCCGTTTGACAATGCCTCCGCCCGCATCCGACAAGGAGGCGGACAAATGGGGGGCTGAGCGATGAGATACATCCTTTACGGCGTGGGCGCGGTCGGCGGCGTGGTCGCGGCCGCTTTGAGCGAGGCCGGGCACGAGGTCGTGGGCATCGCACGCGGCGCGCGGCTCGAAGCGTTGCAGGCGAACGGCCTGGCCTTTCGTTCGGCGAACAGAAACCGGCGCTATCGGCTAGACCTGCGCGCCAGCCCGTCCGAGATCGACTTCCGTCCTGACGACGCGATCCTCCTTCTGATGAAAAGCCAGCACACCGCCGCCGCCCTGGCCGCATTGCGCGACGCGGGCGTGGACGACCAGCCCATCTTCTGCTGCCAGAACGGCGTCGCCAACGAACGCGCCGCCCTGCGCCTGTTTCCGAACGTCCACGCCATCACCGTCATGTTGCCCGCGCAGTTCGAGGCGCTCGACGAGGCCGTGGCCTGCTGCGCGCCCGAATACGGCGCCTTCGACATCGGCCGCGCAGCCGGGGGGGCGGACGACCACGACAGGATGTTGGCCGAGGCGCTGACGCCGGGCGGCATCCGGGGGTATGTCGACCCGGACGTGATGGCCAGCAAGTACGGCAAGCTGATCCTGAACCTGGGCAACGTGGTCGAGGCCGCCGTCGGACGCGGCGCCAAGTCCGGACCCGCGGCCGAGGTCCTTCGCGACGAGGCCAAGCGCGTCCTCGACGCGGCCGGGATCGTCTGGCGGGACGTGGGCCAGGACGATCCCCGCCGCGACCTGATGCGTCCGGCCGAGGTCGAGGGCGTCACGCGCAGTGGCAGTTCCTCGACCCAGAGCCTCGCGCGCGGCGCGGGGTCGATCGAAACCGACTATCTGAATGGAGAGATCGTGCTTCTCGCCCGACTCCACGGCGTGCCTGCCCCCGCCAATGCCGCCATGTGCCGCCTCGCCGCGCGCCTCGTGCGCGACGGGGCCGATCCGGGAAGCGTCCCGGCGTCCGAGGTTCACGCGATGGTCGGCCTGCCGCCTCCCTGATCCTCGACGGGCTTGACCGCAAGGCCGCCCGCCTTCACAGCATGACCGACGCCACGAGGAGCATGACGCATGGAACTGAACGACGAGGTCCGCATCCGGGCTCCCAAGGCCGAGGTCTATGCCGCGCTCAACGACCCCGAGGTGCTGAAACAGTGCATCCCAGGCTGCGAAGAGCTGACCCGCACCTCTCCCGACGATCTGGAAGCGAAGGTCGTTCTGAAGATCGGCCCGGTGAAGGCGACCTTCGCGGGCGCAGTCCACCTCGACCAGAGCGGTGCGCCCGATGCCTTCAGTCTTACGGGTGAGGGCAAGGGAGGTGCTGCCGGCTTTGCCAAGGGCGGCGCCGACGTGACGCTGACCGAGGACGGCGACGAAACTGTGCTGACCTACGCCGCGAAGGCAGACGTCGGCGGCAAGATCGCGCAACTCGGCAGCCGTCTGATCGTCGCCACGGCGAAAAAGCTGTCGGCCAAGTTCTTCGAGGATTTCGCCCGCGTGATGAACAGTCGCACGAACGGCGAAGCCTGAGACTTGCCCTGACCGCCCCGGTCGTGCTGATGTCTGCGCGAAACAGGGAGGCCAGCCAATGCTCAAGGGCATCGACCCCAGACTGAACGCAGACGTGCTCTACGCGCTCCGCTCGATGGGGCACGGGGACACGGTGGTGCTGACCGACACCAACTTCCCCTCCGAGGCCTGTGCCCGCGAGACGGTTCTGGGCGAGCTTCTCAGGCTCGAGAATCTGACGCTGGCCGAGGCGTCCGAGGCGGTCCTGTCGGTCCTGCCGCTGGACACCTTCGTCGACGACTTCGCGATGCGTATGGAGATCGACGACGACCCGGCCAAGATCGCCCCCGTCATCGCCGAGACGCAGAAGGCCATCGACGCCGCCGAGGGCCGGTCGCGGCCGATGATCTCGGTCGAGCGCTTCGCCTTCTACGACATGGCACGCGAGGCCTTCGCGATCATCCAGACCGGCGAGCGGCGGTTCTACGGCAACGTGATCTTCCGCCTCGGTGTCATTCCTCCGGAAGAGTGACGTGACCGGCCCCATCGTCATCCTCGGCATCTTCGTCGCCGACACCACCTACCGGGCCGACCGCCTGCCGCGGATCGGAGAGACGATCCTCGGCCACCGCTTCACCCTTGGTCCAGGCGGCAAGGGCTCGAACCAGTCCGTCGCAGCCGCCCGTGCCGGCGGCGAGGTTCACTTCATCGCGCGCCTCGGCCGCGACACCTTCGCCGACCTCGCATTTTCGACTTGGGCCGATGCCGGCGTCCACCCGGCGGTGATCCAGGTCGACCGCGAGTCCACAGGCGCGGCCTGCATCTTCGTCGAGGAGGAGACGGGCGACAACGCGATCATCGTGTGTCCGGGCGCTGCGGGCGGCATCACACCGGCAGACATCGACACGAAGGCCGACCTCATCCGTCGCGCCGACGTTTTCGTCACGCAACTCGAGCAGCCCGTCGACGCCGCGATGCGCGCGCTCGAAATCGCCCGCGACGGCGGAGCGGTGACGATCCTGAACCCGGCCCCCGCCGCCATCCTGCGCGATGCGATCTTTCCGCTTTGCGACTACATCACCCCGAACGAGAGCGAAGCCGAACTCCTCACCGGCGTTCCTGTCCACGACATGCCTTCAGCCCGCCGCGCCGCCGAGGCACTTCTGGAAAAGGGCGTGGGTGCTGCACTTCTGACACTCGGCGGAAACGGAGCGCTTCTGGTGACGCGGGACGGTGAAATTCACGTCCCTGCCTTTTTGGCCGAGCGCGTGGTCGAAACCACGGGCGCTGGCGATGCCTTCAACGGCGGTTTCGCCGTGGCGCTGGCGGAGGGTCTGACGGGCGCCGACGCGGTGCGCTTCGGCTGCGCCGTCGCGGGGCTGTCGGTCACGCGCGCGGGCGCTGCCGCCTCGATGCCGTCGCGGGCCGAGATCGACGCCCTTCTCGCCCGCGCCTAGCGGAGAGCGCCGGCCGATTTCAGGGCCCGGAACTTCTCTTCGTTCCACCACCAGAAATCGACGCCCCGATTGTACGGCGGCTTGATCGCCGGATGGTCGAACACGTCCCAATAGGCGACCCAGTGCTCGCCCTTGAACCAGTTCGGGATCCAGATCATCCGGTCGCGCAGCACGCGGTCCAGCGCCCTGACGCGCGCGTCCAGCGTCTCGCGGTCCTGTGCGGCAAGCACCTGCTGGATGATCTCGTCTATTACCGGATCGGCGATGCCCGACAGGTTCGCCGAGCCCGGATCGTCGGCGCTCTTGCTTCCGAACAGCACGTTCAGCTCGACCGAGGGCGACACCGGCAACACATAGCGGCCCGACACGATGTCATAGTCGAAACGCTCCTGCCGCTCTTCATACTCGGCCGGATCGACCATGTTCAGCGTCGCATCGATGCCCACGGCCTTCAGGTTCTCGATGAAGGGCAGGATGATGCGCTCGAAGGCCGGGCTGTCGTTCAGGAATTCGACGCTCAGCACCTCGCCCGCCTCGTTCCGCCGGACACCGTCCGCTCCGACGACCCAGCCCGCGTCTTCGAGAAGCGCGTTCGCCCGTCGAACCATCGCGCGGTCGGTCTTGTTCGGCTCCGACACGGGCGGCACGAAGGCCGGCTCGCTGAAGACCGTCTCGGGCAGCCGGTCGCGCCACGTTTCAAGGAAGGCAAGCTCCTCGCCCTCCAGTGGCCCTTCGGCCTGGAGGTTCGAGTTCTCCCAGAAGCTGTCGGTGCGGTCGTAGAGACCGTAGAACAGCGTCTCGTTCGACCATTCGAAGTTGAACATCATCCCAGAGCCTCGCGGACGCGGCGATCCTGGAACTTGGGATTGCGCAGGTTGAACCAGAACCCCTGCGCGCCCGACGAGCCGTCCGTCCGGAAGCGTCTCGCGCTTGACCCAGCCCCGCTTCAACGACGGGAAGTCATAGCCTGTCGCCCAGAGCGCCGAGAAATTTTCCTCGTGGAACAGATACACCCCTGCCTTCAACGCTTCGAAGGCAGCGGTGGAATCCGAAAAGTATTCATAGCGATAGCAGTCGAAGTTGTTGCTGCCCCGGTTCACCGGCAGGCCCGCCCCCCAATACTGCGGGTTGCGGCAATAGGTGATGCGTCGACCGGGATCGGCGCTCGACACGACATAGGGCCCGGACCCCACGGGCGGGATCATCGTCGAGCGCTCGAAGTCGTTCGCCTGATAGTAGTGCTTCGGCAGGATCTCGAGTTCGGCGACGGTGGCGATCAGGTCCCGTGTCTGCGCGCCCGCGCGGAACGTCACCTTCACCTCGCGCGGGGAAAGCACCTCGGCGCCCTCGACGTCATCTATGGCCAGTCGATACAGCGGATTGGCCTTGGTCTTGAGCGTTTCGATGGTCCAGGCCACGTCCTCTGCCGTAACCGGAAAACCGTCCGAAAACCGCGCATCGCGCCGCAACGTGAAGATCACCCAGGACCTGTCTGCGGGGTACTCGATCGTCTCGGCCAGAAGGCCGTAAAGCGCGTCGGGCTCGTCCCAGGCCCGCACCATGAGCTGGTCATAGATCAGCTCCAGCCCCTGTGCCGCCTCGCCGGCGAGGATGAACTTGTTCAGGCTGTCGAAGGTCTGGCTGGCCAGCGTCCCTCGAAAGCTCATCGTCCCGCCGCGCGGGGCACTCGGGTTGACGTAGTCGAAATGCTGAAAGTCGGGGGAATACTTCAGCTCGCCGAAGGCAGATATCCCGTGGCTGACCGTCGTGTCCTGCGCCGTCGCGGGCAGGGCAAGGGCAAGCAGGGCAGCGAGGCCGAGTAGAGTGGATCGCATCGGGTTCTCCGGTCTGGGTGAGGAACCGTAACACGGCACCCCATAAAGGCAACTCGCTTTCCGCCGCGGCTTCCGCAGGGTCAGCCCTTTCCCTACATGCCCCGGCCTTGTCGCCGTCCGCGCGCGGACATAGCCTCGCGGCAATGACTCTCCGCTTCTTCTCCGACCGCAATCGGCCCGTCCACCTTGGCCCCTACCCGCTGGAGCGTCTCCGGCGGGTAAATGCGCCCGACCTGCGGGGCATTCCCGAGCCGCAACCCCTGAAGGCACCGATCCAAGGGTTGGCCGCCGCGATGGCGGACCACCAGGCGATGATGGACGCAATCCGCGACGGCCTCGTGAACCGCGCCCGCGCCGCCTGTCCCGACGATGAAGGCGAACGCGCCCGCCACCTGAAGTCGTTCGGCTACTTCAACGACACCCACATGGTCGGCATTTGCCGCCTGCCGCCCGCTGCGCACCTCGCGCAGCCGTGGCGCAACCCGGCCATCGACCGTCTCGCCAACGATCTGAAGACGAAGCAGACGAAGACGCTCGCCTCCGGCATCGACATGATCATGGCCGACCTCAAGGACTCGATGGAGGCGCCCCCCTCGACCATCGACGGACATACGCACGCCATCGTCTTCCTGTCGGCGCGCCCGCGCGACCCCTGGGAGGGCGAAGCGGGCACCGAGTGGCTGGAAGGCGCAGGCCCTGCCGCAGCCGCCCTGCGCGCGTCGGAAACCGCGGTCGTGCTTGCGAACTACCTCAGGCTTCTCGGCTTCGACGCGAAGGCGCACACGCAGACCTCGTCCGATGTCGACCTGAACCGCCTGGCGGTCGAAGCGGGGCTCGCCGTCGCCGAACACGGCGAGGTGTCGGCCCCCTTCCTTGGCCAGCACTTCGGTGTCGCCGCACTCACCACCACCTTCGCCATGACGCCCGACCGCCCCCTCGCCCGATACCAGCCCTCGCTTGGACCGCGCTGGTGGCTCGGCTGGGGGACGGCGAAAAGCGCCTTGAACCGCGATCCCTTCGCGCGACGCCGCTTCGCCGATGGCCCGCACCCTTTCGAGACGCTGAAACGCGTCGATGCACCCACGACCTATATCGACGAGCCGCGCGTCCCGCGCGTCCCCAAGCGCACCGACATGTTCGCGCGCGCCCAGTTCGGAGACCTGGGCAAGGCCGTGCAGGAGGGCGCGAAGGGCGGGCACTACGCGAAGAAGGCCCCGACAGCGGCGGCCGAGCGTCGCATGCTGGGGGCCTTCGTGCTGTTGCAGGACGGCCCTCCGAGCGAAGGCCTCCGCCCCACCGAGCCGCAGACGAATGCGGATGCGGTAAAGGCCGCCGCCTATTTCCTGGGGATCGACGCGGTCGGCATCAGCCGCTGCCCGGACTGGGCCTGGTACAGCCACGACGCGGCAGGCCACCCGATCGACCCGCCGCATCCCAATGCGATCAGCATGATCGTCGACCAGGGCTTCGAGACCATGGAGGGCGCCAGCGGCGACGACTGGATCAGCGTCGCGCAATCCATGCGCGCCTACCTGCGGTTCTCGCTTCTGGGTGGCGTGATCGCGGCGCACATCCGGCACCTGGGATATGCCGCGAAGGCGCACACGGTCCTCGACGGTGAGGTCCTGCAACCGCCGCTTCTCCTGTTGTCCGGGTTGGGAGAGGTCTCGCGCATCGGCGAAGTGATCCTGAACCCCTTCCTCGGCCCCCGCCTGAAATCGGGCGTGGTGACGACCGACATGCCGCTCGCTTTCGACAAGCCGATCGACTTCGGGCTCCAGTCCTTTTGCGAGGCCTGCAACAAGTGCGCGCGCGAATGCCCGTCGGGCGCGATCACCGCCGGCCCGAAGAAGATGTTCAACGGCTACGAGATCTGGAAGTCCGACAGCCAGAAGTGCGCCACCTACCGCATCACCACGAAGGGCGGCGCCATGTGCGGGCGCTGCATGAAGACCTGCCCGTGGAACCTGGAAGGTCTCTTCGCCGAGCGGCCCTTCCGCTGGATGGCCTCGAACGTGCCGTCTCTTGCACCCGCGCTGGCCGCGCTCGACGACCGCCTGGGGCGCGGCGGGCTGAACCCGGTGAAGAAGTGGTGGTGGGACCTGGAGCTGGAGGACGACGGAGGCTATCGCCCGACGCGTCATCCGGTAAACGCGCGCGACCTTCAGCCCGATCTGAGGATCCGGCGCGAGGACCAGACGCTGGCCGTCTATCCTGCCCCGCTGACACCGCCGCCCTGGCCCTACCCCTATCCCATGGATCGCGAGGCGGGCATCCGCGCCTATGACGACCTCCTGTCGCCCGACGACCACCGCGCCGCCGTCGCCCGCGGCGAGGACGTGGCGCACCGGGTGCCCGATTTCGCCGACAGCCCCGTGGTCGAGGCGGTCGTCTCGAAGGTCGAGCGGATGACGCCTGCCATCGCGAAATACGAGCTGCGCGCCGCCGACGGCAGCGACTTGCCCGCATGGACTGCGGGCGGCCATGTCGACGTGGTCGTGGCGCCGGAGTTTCTGCGGCAATACTCTCTGTCGGGCGATCCCGCCGACCGCTCGGTCTACCAGGTGGCAGTCCTGCGCGAGGATGCGGGGCGCGGCGGGTCGAGCTTGATGCACCGCATCTTCGGCGAGGGGCGGCGCGTGTTCCTGTCGAAGCCCGTGAACCATTTTCCCCTCGTCGAGGACGCGCCCCTGACGCTTCTGTTCGGCGGCGGGATCGGCGTGACCCCGATGATCGCGATGGCGCACCGCCTGCACGCGCTCGGCCGCGACTTCCGGCTGCATTATTCGGTGCCGTCCCGCAGCGCCGCCGCCTTTCTGCCCGACCTTGGCGCGATGCCGTGGGCCGACAACGTGACGCTCCATGTCAGCGACGAAGGCACGCGCGCCGATTTGGATGGGCTGCTGTCAGTTCCGGTGGAGGGCACCCACGCCTATGTCTGCGGCCCCGACCGCTATATCACCGCCGTCACGGCGGCGGTACGCGCCTCTGGCTGGCCGGAGGACGCGCTCCATGTGGAATACTTCGCCCTTCCCGAGGAACCGGAGTATGAGAACCATCCGTTCACCCTCCGCCTCGCCCGGTCGCAGCGTGAGGTCGAGGTTCCGGCGGACCGCTCGGCGGCTGACGCCCTGCTTGAAGCAGGGGTGCGGGTCGATCTGAAGTGTTCCGACGGTCTGTGCGGCGTCTGCCGCTGCGGCGTCGTCGCGGGCGAGGTCGAGCATCGCGATTTCGTGCTGTCCGCTGCCGACCGCAAAGTGTCGATGATCCTCTGCCGCTCGCGCGCAGCGAAGCCGGACGGGATCGTGGACATCGATCTTTGAGCGTCAGCCCGCGAAGGCGCGGCGCTGTTCGGCGGCCTTTTCGGTGACCGGCGACAGGAGCATGTAAAGAAGCTCCGGCATACCCGTCGTTTCGGTCTTGGAATAGATCGACCGCAGGTGCGTCCGCACCGTTGCTTCGCTCAGTCCCAGTTCCTCGGTCACCGCCCTGACCGACAGGCCACGCGACAACAGCAGGCTGACGCGGAATTCAGCGCGGCTCAAACCGGCCGGATTGGAAGCGTCGAGGACAGGCATCGTTCGACGGATTTGCCCGACCTGAGCCGCGACGCGCCGCGCGGCGATCAGGCGGTCGTCCATGCTGGCCCCGGTGACGAGGCCCGGCTTCCGGCCTGCCCAGGACCGGACGAGCGTCGGCACCAGCGCCTCGAACTCGAGGCGCTCGAAGTGCGTGAAGCCACGCGAGAAGTGAAGCTCGATGAAGTCGCGGTGCCGCACATCGATGGCGAGGGGCAGACTGACGATCTCGGCGACGTCACGCGCAATGCGCCAGTTCTCCAGAAGGTCGGTTCCGTGCCATGCCCGGTCCGTCAGAAGGTCCGTCAGGAACCAAGCCGTCGAGGCGCGCGCCTTGGCGTAAAGATACCCCATTGCATCCCGGCACAGACCGCGCCGGAGAAGAGGTGCCTCGGGGTCGCCTTCGCGCGCGTCATAGACCGCGACGGTGCGCGGCCGATCTTCGTTCGTGTGATGTCGCGTGATCGCTGCGGCGTCCGCTCCCAAGCCCGACGCAAGCGTCGCAAGAGCGTCCTTGAGCGGCATCGACCCGTGCAATCCACCGCACCAGCCTGCGATCCCATCCAGCACCCTCAGCGTCGGCCCTAACCGGCTGGAAACAGGTGCGGACCCATCCATAGTGTCCACGTCTCTGTCCTTTAACCCAATACACGCACAAACGGGAGGTTCCCCGTGGACTGCTCAAAAACATCGAACGCAGATTATGGTCGAATGCCCCTCACCGACATGAGACCGCAAGGCGCGCAACACGTCAAGGAAACCCCGATGTCAGCCGGTTGTGCGGCGAGGGAGCGGCGACCGATTTCGACAATTCGGCAACAGTGATGACGCCCAAACGCCACTGTCTTCAGGCTTGGTCGCACCTCGAAAGCGCATCACAAGGTCCGTCGGCCAACCTCGTCAGCCGCCGAACGTGTTGACCCAGCGAATCGCGATAGGTCCGAGGATCAGAAGGAAAAGCGCCGGAAGCATCAGCGAGGCCATGACACCCGACATCTTCACCGGCAGCTTGTTCGCCATTTCTTGCGCCTTCAGTTCGCGCGTGATCCGCATCTCGGAAGCATAGGTCGTCAACGCCCCGGACACGCTCGTGCCGAACTGGATCGACTGGAGGATGACGCTGGCGAAGGACATGACCTCGTCCACGCCGGTCCGGTGCGCCATGTCCATGAGTGCCTTCTCGCGGTCGCCGCCCGCCGAAACCTCGAGCTGCACCAGGCGGAACTCCTGTGCGATGGCCGGAGCCGAAGCCTCCATCTCGTTCGAGACCCGCGTCATGGCGGCGTCGAAGCCGAGGCCCGCCTCGACGGCCACGACCATCAGGTCGAGCGCGTTCGGAAAGGTCTCGGAGATCTGGAGCTGGCGTTCGTCCGACTTGGCGCGAAGCCAGAGCGCGGGAAAGAAGTAGCCGATCACCAGAAGCGATGTGAGCACGTAGTAGGTCAGCATCGTGCTCTGGCCGTCGATCAGGGCGGCAACCCCGTCCGGCAGCGGCAAAAGCGTCGCCTTCCGAAGTGCCAGGACGACGAGATAGGCCGCGGGCAGACCCGCGGCGAGCAGGATGCGCACCGTGTAGAACTTGAAGATCGCGTCGCGTCCGACCATCCCGGCGTTCATGAGCTGGCGCCGGACCTTGGTGCGCTTTTCGCGCGAGTGCGGCATCAGCGCCTTCATCAGGCCCTTGGGGTCGACATCGGCGTTATTCAGAAGGCCCGCCTCGAAGGCAGTCCGCCGTGTCACGGTCTTGCCGGCGTTGTAGCGCCGCCCGACCGGGTTCGACGCGACAAGGCCGCCGAAGAAGCCGTAGACGATCAACAGGGTACCGATGAAGATGCCCATGATGACGAGGCCGCCAGCGGACCCGACGTTGCTGAAAAAGGCTGTAATCTGTTCAAGCATCTCTGTGCCCTCCTCAGAACCGGAAGTTGACGAGCTTGCGCAGGATCAGCGCGTTCAGGACCGAAAGCGTAACGATGGCGATGCCAAGGGGAACCGCCTCGGGCTCGTTCGCAATCGAGCCATAGTAACTGGGCGTCAGGATCTGCATCGCCACGAAGATCAGGACCGGGATGAACGACAGGAAAGCGGCGGTCAGCCGGCCCTCCGCTGTCAGCGCCTTGACCTTCTTGCGCATGTTCAGACGGTCGCGGATCGTCCGCGACAGGACGTTGAGGACCCGCGCAAGGTCGCCGCCGGTGCCGTGCTGGATCGCGATGGCAGTGGCGAGGTAGTGAACGTCCTCCTGATCGATGCGGGACGACAGGTCGCGGAAGGCCTCGGTCAGGTCGTCGCCGAAGCTGACCTGGTCGACCACTATCCCAAACTCGGAGCCTACTGGATCGGGCATGTCGTTCGCGACGGCAGCGAGCGTGGTGTTGAGGGGGTGGCCGACCTTGAGACCGCGCGCCATGAGGTCAAGCGCGTCGGGCAACTGCTTGACGAGAAGGTTCATCCGCTCGTTCCGCTTCATCCGCACCTGTAGGATTGGAAGGAACAGACCGACGATGAAGCCAAGCGCCAGAGCATTGAGCCAGCCCATGAACTGCATCCCGACGACGAAGATCGCCACCGCGGCCGCGAAACAGGTCACGAGGAAGGCGCCCGGCGCCATCGTGATTCCGCCCTGCCTCAGCACCACCGGCAGATCGCCGACGAAAGGCAATCTCTCGACAAAGCTGCGCTTTTCGGTCGGCTTGAGGATCTTCAGGATTTCCTCGGTCGTCGCGCCCTTCTGGATCAGCCGCATCCGGCGGCTCTTGGCCTGCTCGACGTTGGCCGTCCGCGACAGCATCTGTCGCAGCCCTTCGAACACGAGCAGCAGCCCGAGGACGGCACCGACGTAGGTGACGAAGCGCAGATCCACCTGGGCCAGAAGATCGGTGATGGTCTTCATGTCCATGGCTTACTTCCCCCGCGCCAGGAACGAGGTCTGGCTGAGATCGACGCCCGACGCGAGAAGCGCCTCGGCGCACTTGGGCCGCATGCCGGTCGCCATGAACTGGCCCTGGACCTCGCCGTTCTCACCTTTGCCGGTCTTCTTGAAGACGAAGATATCCTGCATGGTGATCGTCTCGCCCTCCATGCCCGTGATCTCGGACACGCTCATCACCTTGCGGTTGCCGTCCGACAGACGGTTGAGCTGGACGATGAAGTTGATGCCGGACGCGATCTGCGACCGGATGGCCGACAGGGGCAGGTCGAGCCCCATCATCGAGACCATCTGCTCGATCCGGCTGAGAGCGTCGCGCGCGGTGTTGGCGTGAACCGTGGTCATCGAGCCGTCGTGGCCCGTGTTCATCGCCTGGAGCATGTCGAACGTCTCGGAGCCGCGCACCTCGCCCACGATGATGCGGTCGGGACGCATGCGAAGCGCGTTCCGGACGAGATCGCGCTGGTTGATCGCTCCCGTTCCGTTCGGGCTGGGCGGACGGGTTTCGAGGCGGACCACGTGATCCTGCTGGAGTTGAAGCTCGGCCGCGTCCTCGATCGTCACGATGCGTTCGTGCTCGCTGATCGACCGCGACATGGCGTTCAGAAGCGTCGTCTTCCCCGAGCCCGTACCGCCCGAGATGAGGATGTTCATTCGCGCGTCGACCAGCGCCTGAAGCAACCCGGCCGCATCCCGGCTGAGCGAGCCCAGCTCGATCATCTTGTCCAGGAGGATCGGCTTCTTCGAGAATTTCCGGATCGACAGCGACGGCCCGTCGATGGCGCATGGCCGGATGATCGCGTTCACGCGGCTGCCGTCGGGCAGACGCGCATCGACCCAGGGCTGGCTTTCATCGACGCGGCGTCCGATGGAGGACACGATCTTGTCGATGATCCTCAGGAGATGACGCTCGTCCCGGAAACGCACGTTGGTCGCCTCCAGCACGCCGAAGCGTTCGACGTAGACGCTGTCATGCCCGTTCACGAGGATGTCGTTCACCGTCGGATCGGCCAAGAGCGGCTCGAGAGGTCCGTACCCCAGGACCTCGTGCATCAGCTCGTCGACGATGACCTTGAAGTCCTCGGTCCGCATCGGCCGCTTTTCCTCGGCCAGCACTGCCTGCGCCAGGTTCGCGACCTCGCGGCGCAGTTCGTCGGTCTGTACCTTGTCGATCACGCTGAGGTTCAGCCGTTCGAGCAGTGCCTCGTGCAGCCGGCTCTTAAGCAACAGCCGGTCGGTCAGCTCCTTGTCGTTGCCCGCGAGCGATCGCAATGCCGACGAGGTGACACGGTTCGCTGCGTCCATCCCCTTCTGGCTCGTGCCGTTCACAGCAATCGCGGCTGGGGTTTTCGCGTCGGACTTTCCGAAGGACTTGAACATGACCGTGTCTCCTTAAACTCGTACCGAAGCCTTGGACTTCGGCAATTCGGCAATCGTGGACTTCGCGAGCGCGGCGATCCCCTTGGTGAGATCGGACCGGCCCGCCACCTCGGACACCGGCTTGCCATAGTCGACGGCCTCGCGGGCCGCCTTTGGATCGTGCGCGATCCAGTGCGTGAACTGCAGGTCGAGCGCTTTCTGCGCCTCGCGGTGATGTTCCCGAAGGATCATCGGCTTCTTCTCGTGGTTGATGACGGCCTCGATCGGAAGCTGCGCGTTGTCGGCGAGGACGAAATCCATCAGACGGCGCGCGGCGCGCACGGCGGGCACCGTCATGTCCATGACGATGTACATCCGGTCGGTCTCGGCCAGCACGGGTTCGACCCAGCTTACGAGAGCACGCGGCAGATCGACGACGACGTAGTCGAACATGAGCTTGAGCGTCCTCACCAAGGCCTCGATCTGCTCCGGCTGGAGCGAGTCGAGAGGCGCGAACTTGCGCGGCGCGGCCAGGACGCTCAGGCCCGAAGGCAGCCGCACGATCGTCTGCTCGATCCAGTGCGCGTCGGGCAGGAAGTGCTCGGAGGCCAGTTGCAGAAGTCCCTCCTGCTCGTCCATGTCGAGAAAGTCGCCTACGGTTCCGAACTGAAGGTCGAGGTCCACGATGCAGACACGGTTGCCCGCTTCCTTCTTGAACGTGCCCTTCCGCTGCAGAAGCTGGTCGGCGAGGTTCACGGCGACCGTCGTCGACCCGATGCCGCCCCGCGCCTGCGAGACCGCGATCAGCTTGCCGGTCGCCGCAGAGGGGCCTGAATACCGCTCTTCGGTCTCGGCCCGGCGACGCGCGATCCACGAGCCTACGACCTCGACCAGTTCGTCCGTCGACGATGGATAGGGCAGAACGTCATCGACCCCTGCCCGCGTCAGGGCCCGCGCCTTGGACAGAGGCAGGTCGCCGTCGGTGAGCGCGAGGTAGACCGTGCCCGGCTTCCGCTGCTCGGTCAGATGCTCGATCGCCGTCAGGTCGGCCGCGTTCGACGGATCGGTCGCAAAGATGACCACGTCATGATCCGCCGCCATCTTCACTGCGGCCCCGTTCAGCTGCGAGACCGACGCCGCCTCGGTCGCCACCCTGGCGCCTTCGATCTTGGACAGGGCTTCTCCGACCCGGTCCGAGATCGCGCCGTCGGAGGAGATGAGGAGGATGGAATTGTGCATCGGTTGGTCCTTGATGTGGTCCGCGGCCTCAGCCGTTGGTCCCCTGGTTCAGGTCTTCAGCGGGCAGCGTCACCGAGATGGCGGGCAACGGGATACGCGCGCCGACTGCGGTGACATCGTCGTCGCCGTTGATTTGCGTGGCGTTGGCGGCCCCCGCCGTGGACGCGAGCGCCGAGAGCGGCGTCACGAACTCGAAGCAGAGCGCGTTCTCGGTCACGGTTGTGCCGTCGGGAAGACGACGGGTTTGCGTTCCGCAGGTATTCGCCGTGCCTTGAAGGCTCATCGTCACGAGCGGCACGTAAGGGCCTCCCACGAAGCCCAGGTTGCGGTCGTAGTTGTAGCTGATCCGCACGTTGGACATCGTCGTTCCCTGCGGAAGCAGGTTCGAGATGCCGGGCCACCCATCCCATGTCGCGGCGGTCGGGTCCCAGATTTCCTGCGCGGCGATCCCGGCGGCGCCGGTCGTATCCCATGCGGTATCGGTCAGAAGGCACGACACGTTGATTTGCTGACACACGCCGCCGTCCTGGCGGCAAAGCGTCCCGGCGGGATATTCATCCGCGGTGCCTACGTCCCTGCGGTGATAGAGAGGCAGCCCGTTGCATATTGCGGGTCGCACGCTTGCGATCCGAACGGCGCGCTGCATGGCCTTCTCGGCCGTGACCCAGGTGTAGCCAAGACGTGCGAAGTCGATGACCGCGAAAAGGATCAGCAGGAACAACGCGATGCAGACGGCGAACTCGACCATCGTCGTGCCGCTCTGCTCGGCAAGGAACCGGCGCATCCGGCGATATGAGAGGAACCGCATCGGATCAGATCCCGTAGATGCGCGACTGGTCGCGCACCACATGGGTGATCGGGGCGATGACGGGCTGGCCGTTCAGCTCGAGGATCCCGACCAGCGGGAAGGTGATGGTGAACGTCGCCACGATCTCGGCCATGGGCACCAGCGCCTTGCGATACGGCAGCGTCGTGTTCTCTTCGCAGTAGAACCCGCTCTGCACCGAGTTCGAGGACCACGTTCCGCGGCAGAAGGCCCGCCGTCTCGGTGTCCATGCTGTCCTGCACGATGGCGTAGAAGTTGTAACCCGAGGCTGTCGTCTGGGGCGCCGCATACTCTGCGTAATTCCCGGCGTGAGTGTCGCAGATCTCGATCGGCTGGGTCCGCGCCATATAGCGCACGGCATCCCGAACCCCGGCGATTGCGCCCTGGTACGAGAAGAACAGCCGCGTGAACTCGACGATCACGAAGAACGACAGCAGAAGCAGCGGCAGCAACAGGGCAAACTCGACCAGCGCCACGCCGTTCTCGTCCTTGAGGAAGCGCTTCATCCGCATCACCTGTACAACTGCACGACGTCGCGGAACGTGCCGGTCGAGACGTTGGCCCCGCCCCGGTTCAGAGCGCCGCTGACCAGCTCGCCGAAGATCTCGACCGTGGTGCCGTTCGGGCGGCTTGGGTTCAGCAGGAACAGCTCGACGAAGTAGGTCGCCTGAAACGCGCCTGACCCGCCGCGCAACTCGCTTGACCAGGCGTCGCAATCCACCACGGCCGCGATGATCGTGCGGCGGCGCGGGTTGACCGAATAGATCGGCGCGCCGCCCGAAGTGCTGCACTGGGGCAGCGAGGCCCCACGCCGGTCGTGGACGACTGTCCCTCCTGCGTTCGTGATGTCGCGGATCAACTCACGCGGCGTCGTGCGTCTCGTTCCGTCTTCGACCGAATAGTCGTCGGCGCCGTCGTAGACCGCAGAAGGGTTGTCGTAGAGAGAATAGGCGACCTCGGCGCGGTAGTAGTCCCACCTTGTTCCGCCTGCCGGTACGATCGGATTTCCCGCGATCCAAGGTGTCGTCCCGTCACCACCTTCCGATTGCGATAGCGGACGGAATGGGTCGGCGCGGTGATAGGTGCCGGCGTTCGCGCCTGTCACGGTCACGGTCTCGCCCGCGGCGACGGTGCCGACGTTGGCGGCCTCCGTCGAATAATTCGTCTCGACATAGCGCATCCGGCCCTGCGACCAGTCCCCGTTCCCGAAGCGCGGCTCGCCGTTGTACGATGTGCAGCCCGTCCCGCCGAGGAAGCAGTCGTCAGGCGGCAGCGGCATCGTCGTGTTCGTGGTCGTCGCCGAGGAACCGGGTGCGCAGGTCGTGCCCGCGACATAGTCTTTTGTCACCACGGGAGCAGGAGGATAGTCCGGATTGTCTTCCTTGTCCTGGTTCGCGGCGTCGAACATGTCGAGGAAGATGTTCAGCGTCGTCGGCCGGATACCGTTGGCGCCGCCGGTATAGGAGGTGAGCAATCCGTTCGGGAAGCAGGTCGTGACCGCTCCCAGGCCCGCCACCATGCAGGCGTACTTGTCGGGCGTGCTGGTCAGGGACGCGCAGGGACCGTCGGCGATATAGGGTTTGCAGTGTTGCTGCCGCCGGTCAGCCCGGCCTGCTCCAGCACGTTCAGCCAGGCGAAGTTGCCGGGCGACCACTGGCCGCCGCTGCCGGTGCCGCCGCCGGAGCCTCCGCCGCCGTTGCCATTGCCGTTTCCGTTGCCGTTGCCCCCGTTGCCGCCACCGCCGTTGCCGCCACCGCCGCCGCCGCCGTTGCCCTGCTCGGCCACCAGCTTGATGACGTCGCCGACGTTGTTGTCGGGGTTCCAAGGCACGCCACCTTCAGCAGGCGGCATGCAGAAGAACACGGGCGACACGTCGCAGGCGAAGCCGGTATAGCCGGCCACGGCCTCGGCATCGATCATGTCGTCGGGAAGGTCGTCCGTCGTGAAGATCGACAGAAGCTGGGCAAAGACCCACGGCACCTGGACGCGGCGGTCGTTCGCGCCATCCTGGTTCATCGCCACGCGCACGAAGCGCGCGAGGGAGTTGTTGGCCGCGACCGCCTGATCCAGAGCGCCCGACATCGCCGAGGTGTCGGCGGCGGGCAGCGTCTGGTAGAAATAGATGTTGTAGTCCGATGCGGTGGCGAGGACCTTGTCGCCCTCCCCGATCACGAAGCTGTCCACGATGAGGTCGTTGGCGGCATTGCGCGCCCGCTGCATCGCGCCCGGCAGGCCGTCCAGCTCGCCCGCGGCCGAGAGCGCCACGTTGTCGACGAAGGACTGCATCTCGGCGTGGGTGGCCGCGCGGCGGCCGATGTCGAACGAGAGGGCCGCGAGAAGGAAGATCACCGCGCAGCAGATGGCGAAGAACACCAGAAGGGCGCCGGTCTCGTCTTTGGCGAAGCGCTTTGCACTCGGTACCATCACATGCCGTCCCATTCCAATGTCCCCCAGGCGAAACTGCGGTGCGGGGCCCGGAGAGCAGATCCGGGCCGCCGCCGCAGGGTCAGTCGATACGTTCTTCGACTTCCACGTTCTCGATGTTGACGCCCGCGCGACGCACCTTGATGGTCATCTTCGGGCCTTCCTCGGTCGGAGATTTCTCGCGGATGATGTCCGACAGCTTGATCGACTCCATCGGCTCGTCCACGACCGAGTCGAGCGTCCGCAGCGACAGCGAAAGCTGCCCGGCCTTCTGGGCCAGCGCCAGCTTCTGGCCCTGCTCGGGCGTCACCTCGACCGTCACGGTCTTGGCGATGTTCGCAGCAATACGTACGAATCAAGCAACAGGCACATAAACAC